>JBLNCA010000001.1:0-5448 GCA_050260375.1 Burkholderiales bacterium
GGCTTCCTTCAGATTCCACCTCACGATGGACACCCTTGCCTTTGGCTAACGGTTGGTGCTATCAACCCCCGTAACGGACTTTCACCGTCAAGGTCGCGCGCATGCCGCGCGCACATGAAAAGAGGCCGTCCGTTTCCGGACAGCCTCTTTTGATATACAAGCTTTCCGAAAAAGTCCTTATGCGCTACTACTTCCTTTTCAGGCGTCGCCTGCATCCCGATAAATATAGCGGCAATGGCAATGACGCCCGTCAATAATAAACACGCTTTTCTCACGAAATCGCCTCCTCATACTGCTGCTTCCAGTCTAGCCAATGGCAATAAACAAGTATTCAACAGTTTGTAATCATGTTGTAAAAACGTCAGTACCCAAGGCTCCTGTCTATCACGGTGCCGTCTATCGCGTTGATGGTAAGCAGGCTAAGCCCGGTATCGCTTACCGTATGCTGCTTGCTTTGGCCGCCTTCCTGATAATGCGTGGTTACAGTGCCGAAGAAATCCCACACGGGTATGAGCAATCCCGACTTTAAATCGTTCTGCGCGGTTATGCGCGCAAGCCCCAGCCTTACCTCATTTATGTTGATTTCCCCGTCGTATTCCTTATAGTATGAATTGCCGACTATTATCATCTTCTCGAACACGTTTTTTATGTTGTCAAAGGGCAGCATCGCCGCGCTTTCCGTAACGGTTTCCTTAAGGCGGTACGGAGCTTCCCATTTCATACCCACAATGCCGCTGTCGTTAATTATCAGCGTCATTGCTTCGTAAGCCCAGTTCCATATAAATCCTTCTTCGCTCGCCGCGGCAGTCTCTATGTTCGTATATGTAACGGGAACGCCGCTTACCTGCCGCACATACTGCAGGCGGTACGCCTTCAAAAGGTTGCCCGTCCTCACCTCGTCTCCGTAATACGAAAATGAACCGCCCACTACGGGTTCGTTGCACTCGCATGTTAGATAATCTATGCCCATCTGCGCCAAAAACCGCTCCGCCGTCTGCTGCGCTTCTTCGGGTGTTATTTTAAGGTCCATCCTTTTCAGCTCTTCGTGCTCTACCGGGCTCGCAAACTCGTTCCGCATGTCTTCCCATTCGTGCTCGGAAAAATACAACCCGAAGTCCGCGTCGAAATCGCCGCGGTTTATATATTCTATCGTATATATATTGGTAACTTCATTGTTTGCCGCTACTATAGAACGCATGCCGCCCTGCGGGCAAAGCTGCCCTGCTCGCGCGTGCTCAATGAGCTTGCCCTCATATTGCTTGCGCTCGTCGCCCGTCAGGCCTTCGGCGGGGTTGAGCGCGGCAAACTTTCCCGATACTTCCACGAGCTTCTTCTCGTCGGGCGCGGTCTTCGCCAGCTCTTTTAGCGAATATATCGCTTCGTTCACCATATCCAGGCTGTTGCCTGAGGCAGACATTGAAACGTTCTCGGCCGACTGCTGCGGCTCGTCGGGCGCGATTGCGGCTTCCGGATCTCGGGCGTCGGGAAGCGACGGCTTTAAGCCCTGCCCCTCAAGCTCCACCTTTCTCGCGGCGAGCTTCATAAGCATGTCCGATATCTCCGTCTTTGTCATTTCTGACAACGGGTATGGATCGTAAAGCTTGCCGTCCTCAAACAGCAGCTCTATAAGCTTATCCACCGTCTGCTGGTCGAACGGCCGCGACTCCACGCACACGACGGGTATGCTGTCCGCCTGCGGCAAAACAATGTCCGCGTCTACCGTTACCTTAAGCTTTCCGGTCGCGTCCTCTATATACGATTCGTACCGCTCCGGCACGCCGAGCCGCGTTTTAAGGTCTCCAGCCGTGTTCTGTCCGGACGTCGCCGCCTTTATCATCTGCTCTAAGTCCTTGCCCACTACCGCCGCTTTTTCCGGCGTCGGCTGGCAGGCCGAAACAAGCAGCGCGGCAATTGCAGCAATAAGAAATAAACTGAACTTTTTCATAGCCTGTTACCGCCTTCCCTGCTGCCAGTCTAGACCGCAAAAATGCAACAAGTATTCATCGGCCTGTAAGCGTATTGTAAAATGATGCCTGCATATGCGGCTTATAAAGCAATATCATTACAGCAGCGCGCGCAGCCCTTCAAAAGACTTAACCTGCAGCCCTTTGTATGCAGCATTATCCCTGTTGAACAGTATCGAAGCTATGCCGAGCTCGGCGGCAGCGTCGACGCGCTCGGGAGAATCGTCTATGAACACACATTCGGAGGGCTTTGCGCCCATAGCATGAAGCGCGTAATCGTATATCTTGGGGTCAGGCTTTCTTAAACCAAGGTCGCCGCTTATGAACGCATAGTCTATATAGTCGTCTATACGGTGGCGTTTGCGCAAATACCGGCTCCATTCGGAGACGTCGTTGGAAAGCAGCGCCAGCCTGTATTTTTGCTTTAAAGCCTTTGCGCATACTATAAACCCCGGGTCCAGCGTAAGGCGCGTGTCGAGATAAGTTTTTTCGACGGCCTCCGTTTCGTCCGCGGAAAAGCCGCACCCTGCCCAGAATTCGCCCGCGGATATTCTGCCAAGGCTCGCCTCGAGGTAGAGCCGCTTTATCGTATCCTTTTGCGCCTGCGGTTTGATTTCGAGTATGTACGGTACAAGCAGGTCGTTCGTGTCGTCCCCCACGGTAAATATGACGCCCATCACATCGAAGATAATAAACTCTTTCATATATGATACTCCTTAAATTAGTTCCGTATGATTCCCTTTACCCGCAGGCTCGCCATGGAGGTTATCAACCGTCATCCGCAACCGTCACTATTTTGCCTTTGGTCTCGTTCATTGCGTCCATCGCTATTTTGGGCACGGCGAACAGCGAAAAGAGCAGCAGCACAGCCAGCACAACAAACAGCAGCGCCCATTTATTAATCTTCATAATGCTCAAACACCACCTTTGCTTTGGTTCCCCTGCCGATTTCGCTTTCAAACTCGAGCCTCGCGCCGTGCAGCCGAGCTATCTCGTCCGCTATCGCAAGGCCAAGGCCCGTGCCTCCCGCTTTGCGGCTGCGGGATTTATCCACCATATAAAACGGCTGCGTTATCTTCGATATCTCGTCCGGCGGTATGCCCTTTCCATGGTCCGTTACGCATATCTCTCCGCCCCTAACGCAAAGCTCTATAGTATCGCCCGACCGGGAGGCCTTGCCAGCGTTGTCGATGAGGTTTAAAAGCAGGCTCGATAGAAGGTCTTTATCCATAACGAGCTTATCCATGCTGTTTGTAACTTTAAGCTTCAATCCCCGCTGCTTTAGCTGTTCCGCGCACGACGCTTCCACGCTTTTAAGCAGTTCGCTTACGCTGCCCGGCTCAAGCCGTATGCTGTCGTTCTGGTGCAGCACAATAAGCTGCATAAGCTTCTGCGACAGGCGTTCGACCCGCAGGCACTCGGCGTCTATCCGCATCAGCGCATCCGAGCGCTCGTCGTCGTCCATCTTTGTGCGCAGCAGCGTCTGCGCGTTGCCGGATATAGACGTCATAGGCGTCTTAAGCTCGTGCGTAAGCGCCGACATGAACATCTCGCGCCTGTCCGCCTCGTTTTTTAGCTCGTTTACGCGGCTTTCCACCGCCTCCGCCATGCTGTTGAAGTGCGCCGCCAGCTCGCCCACCTCGTCGTTTTCCGCTATCTCTATGCGCTTGTCGTATATGCCCGCCGCTATCAGGCCGGCGTTGCGCTTGAGCGCGGCTATAGGCCTCAGCACGAGCCGCACCGAAACTACTATTATTACTCCGGCGCAAATGATAACAGCGAAGTTGATTAGCGCGAACTGATAGGAGAGCGCTTCAACTCCCGCGTAAACGGCGCTTAAATCCTTGATTGTATATAGCTTGTATGGCGTATAGTTGATATTGATGTTGCTTCCGGCAATGATATAAGTCCTGCCGTCAAGGTCCGTTATTATGTACTGCTGGCTTTCCCCCTGCACAGGCAGGTATTCCGCGGGGTCTATACGCGTGGTGTTGTATATAAAATCGCCGCCCGACACGAGTATTGTGTTCTCGTCCGCGAATTTGCCTATTAAGTATCTTGCAAGCGAGCGCTGTGCCGTCGCGCTGTATCCCCCGCCGCCTATGTTGCCGTTCATAGACTCGCTCCACGAGGCCGCCCTCATTTGCTGGTCAGCCAGCGCGTTGCTTACCGCCAATTCAAGGCTGGTCTGCCCCGAGCGCAGCAGCATTATAAGGCTGCATATGCCGGTAGCGAGCGTCACCATTATAATCGCAATAAGCGAGATTTTAAGCCACAGCTTCATGTCAGTCCTCCAGACGGTAGCCCATCTTGGAGATCGTCTTTATGTTGTCCCAAAGCCCCAGCTTCTTTCTTAATTGCCCAATATGCACGTCCACAGTGCGCGTCTCGCCCGCAAAGTCCACGCCCCACACGCCGCTCAGCAGCCGCTCGCGCGAGAGCGCTATGTTCTTATTCTTCGCCAGCATTACCAGCAGGTCGAATTCCATAGGCTTTAAGCTTATCTCCTCGCCGTTCCTGCGCACCGAGCGCTCTAATAGGTTAATCTCTATGTCCGCGGCGCTTAATACCTGCTTCATCCTGCCCGTGCGCTCGAGCACCTTCTCTATCCGCACGAGCAATTCCAATACCTCAAACGGCTTTACGATATAATCCTCCGCCCCGTCTTTGAGCCCTTGCACCTTCGAGCTTACGTCGGCTTTGGCGGTCAGGTATATCACGGGGATGTCGTAATGCTTCATATATGTCATCAGCTCGAAGCCGTCTATACCCGGCAGCATCACGTCGAGCAGCGCGAGGTCAAAGTCCGTATCCGAAGCGAGCAGCTTTGCCGCCTCCGCGCCGTCGTAGCACGCTGCCACCGCATAGCCCGCCGCCGTAAGGTTCTTCCTTATCACCTTGGATATAGGCTCGTCGTCCTCAACGACGAGTATCCTGTTTCTTGCCATAACAGCACCTCCGCATATATATTATTTTACCATATATTCCGTAAACAGATATTCAATATTTTGTAAACGGATTGTAATTACAGGAAGAAATCCTGTCGTGAGCAAAAAGTATATGCTGTCATTGCTATGAATAACGATACTTTTTTGAGAACAACCCCCGCCGTGTGCCCCTTAAAGGTATGCCTGCACTCCGAAGAGGTGTCGTTCCGGCTATTTATATTGTATTTGTTTATTGTAGTGCGTATAGCGCACGATGATTCAAAAGGAGCGAAGCGACTGACTACGCAGTGGACGAGAACCTTATGGAAATAAGCTTATTTTAAGATTCCTCACATACGTTCGGAATGACATATGAGGGGGTTGTTTAACACTCTGAGTCTTATGCATTGCAAAAGCTAAGTTACCGATTAAGTCTCTTTTGTCATTGCTATGAAAACAGAGGAGAAAAAAGTGTACAAAAAAGAAGGTTGTAAACACAACCCGTAAAGTAGTATGATCGCTAGGTCGTCAGAGAAACGGGAACCGACATTCCTAGC
>JBLNCA010000002.1:0-30810 GCA_050260375.1 Burkholderiales bacterium
CCGGCTTCCTTCAGATTCCACCTCACGATGGACACCCTTGCCTTTGGCTAACGGTTGGTGCTATCAACCCCCGTAACGGACTTTCACCGTCAAGGTCGCGCGCATGCCGCGCGCACATGTAAAAGCCTTCCCCCTCGGGGGAAGGTGGCGCGAAACGCCGATAGGGTTAAACTTGTGGTAGTTATAAATACATCCCCGGCATTTAAGCCGAGTTTATCTCTCAGCCGCCTGCCGGTAAAAGCCCTCTTTGTTAATCACCCATGCCGCCGGATTCCAGGTAATTTTCATAAAGCGCCAGCGCCTTTTCCAGCGCGCGCCCCGCTTTCTTGCGGTCACCTTTTCTGTTTGCCCACAGCTCGTACGCTTCAAAGCCTTCGTGCATCTTGTTGACTATTGAAAGCACGTCCTTGCTTATGTCCTCTTTTGCAAGCAGCTTTTGCGCAAGTAGCAGCGCGTCCCCCGTTTTTATAGGGCCTTCGCATTCGTCGCGGAAAAAGCCTAGCTTGTAAAGGCAGTATTCCGCCTCGCGCGCAAGCACGTCAAGCGTTTTGCTCGTATCTTCTCCGAGCGGGGGGGTATAGCCGATAACCCCCGGCAGCTCTACGGCGTCCGTAAAACCGCCAAGCTGCTTTGCGCGGCCTGTCTCGTCTATAAACAGCACGCTTGTATCCGTCAGCACGTACGCTCCGCCCTCAGCCTCTATAAGCTCCCGCGCTCCTTTGCATATCACCTTGGCGCCGTCCGCAAAACGGTAAAGCCTGTCGTCCGTAGTATGCGCAAAAGGCGTATCTCCCGCGACGCGGAACCAGTCCACCTTGCTTATAAGCTTGGTTATACTGCCGTCGCTGACAGAGAACCGGTAAAGCGGGCCTGTGCCGAACTCGTCGGAAAAGTAAAGGTTGGCGCCCGATTCGTCGAACTGCACGTGCATGCCCGGTTCCGCCGGACCATTGAGTTCTTGAGCCGAGGCTTTGGCAAGGTACGTTTCCTTCCATCCGCTGTCCGTCTTGCGCGAAGCGTACAGCGCCTTGTCCCTTATATACGTAACGCAGTCAAGGCTATTGTTTATTTCCATCACCGCGCTGTCCGCAAGCGATATAACCGACTTTATCTTGTCCTGGGATATCACGTACATCATTACGCCCGGGTTGTCCGCGCCGTCGCCAATATGCTCGACGAGCAAAAAGCCGGAGCTGTCCATCGCCCGTTCGGGAAATACCGTATAGTCGTAGTTTTCGGAAATAAGCGCCGGTTCCGCACCCGGAGCCTTATACCACAGGGGCTTTGTTTTGAGCCCCTTTTCGCCGTAAAGGAAATCCCCCGATGCGAAAGCCTTCACAATAAAACCGTTGTCGCATATCGTTTTGACGCTGCCGCCCGAATACAGGTACAGCGGAGTGTTGTATTCTTCTTCCACCGAGTAGAGTACGTCGCCGTTGTCGAGCGGCTTTACTTCACCCACGCTCGAGAGCTTTACCCCGTCGTTTATTGTGGCTTCGGCAGTGACGTATGCGACGAATTCGGGCTCGGCGCCCGCCTTTTTCACATACAGCGCGAACGTTCCGCCGCCTTCCTCCGTAAAATAGCTTACGCAGCGCCCGGCCGGCGAAAACTCAAAGAAGTCGGGTACGGCGTTTTCCGCCACGAGCTCCTCGCCCCCGCCGCTCAGTATATAAAGCGACCCGGAAGTGCTGCGCACTTCTTTAAAGTACATCACCCGGCTACCGTCGTATGAAACGCGAGCCGCGCATACCTTTTCGGCAACCGCCTCAGGCTCTGACGAGGCGTCCGCAGGAGCTTTCATGAGCGTGCCCGTTCCCGCCGCGCTGTCCGGCACGGATATATAATACAGCCAGCGGTTGTCGCCGGACGGCATAGCGTTTAAATATCCGTAGCTGCCGTAAAGAGAGTCGCGTGCTCCCAGCTCCGCCCTTTTTTCTCCGTGCGCGAGATACACCCGGCCGCCGTTCTCGTACACAAACGGCGCTTTCGCGGGTGCTTCGAGAACCACGGGCTCAGTCGCGTCCTCTGCCGGCTCCGAAGCGCTCACAGCTTCCGGCTCTGGCGTCTGAGCCGCAATGCTCGGCGCAGCGCTGGCCGTCGCCTTGCTTGTTTCGGCAGGCGGCACCTCGCTGTACGCAGGCTGGGACACGATTATCGTGATAACGGCAAGCACAGCCGCAGCCGCGGCTATAATAGCGAGTACCGAACTGCGCTTAATCCACTTCTTTTTCCTTGGCTTGTACCTTTTGCCTTCGTCCGCGAACTTTAAATACTTGTCCTTATATTTCTTTTTTTCCTGTCTGTAGTGTATTTCTTCCATCTACATACTTCCCCAAATTAACAGATACCACCGCGCGGCTTCTTTTAATCATTTATATTCGCAACCGCCGCCCCAAAAAAGCGCCGCGCGTTTAACGCCGCTTAATATATTCTGTGATAACATTTTTACTTTATGGATATCATCTTATTATAATACATTCGCGCAGTTATAAAAGGAAGAATGAGAGCTTTTTTAGTTTTCCTATTTAGCTTGCTGACAAATTCCTATCTAAAAAATAAGTAAAAATAAAAGCTAAAACCCGAATATTAACACCCCATAAAACTTTGGCTTTATGGGGACCCCGTATTAACATACCCTTCATCTGGCTCTGCCAGTGAAGGGTGAGTGTAAATTCATAAAATCCTCGCAGAAGCGCCCAGCCGCCCGTACCGGAGGTACATCCGGGGCCCCCAAAAAGATATTCTTTTTGGGGTGGTAGAATGGGCAAGACTCGATGACAAACGTAAGTTTGTCATCGATTTGAATACTGGGGGTCCCCGGCAAACCGTAAGGTTTGGCGGGGTGTGAATAAGAAGCCAATACAGGCTTCTTATTCGTTGCGGGGTGCCCTGCGGGTTTCTTCGCGGGCTGTGCAGTTTTTAAGAACGTTTATAATTTACCTGTTGCGTTCGTTCTCGTTCTGCCTGTTCTGACGATTGTTCTGGTTACGGTTTCTCTGATCGTTGCGATTCCGGTTTCTCTGGTCGTTTTGATTATTCCGGTTTCTCTGATCTTCATTGTTCCAGTTGCGATTCTCGTCCATAAAATATCCCCTTTCAATATTTTATATTGTTATTATTCACTTAAATTCAAAAACAATATTCCTGCCAAACGCATTATTATATAGAAGCATACGAAATTAATAGCAGGCAAAATCTTTTTTATCAGTGCAGTACAAATATTAAAACCTGCATACGATTAAATTTTATCTCGTTTTTCCGCCGTATAAATCTAAAATTGATGCGCAGCGTAACTATATGAAGCAATGCGCGTTTTCAGGTTTTTACAAGACTAACTTTAACTATATATCTTTTATTTGCATGTGTATTAAACATCGCCGCGGGAAAAATAAAAGCAGAAGGAGGTGAAAACATTATGGCAACAAACAACAATCAGACTTTGGTACCCAATGCGAAACAGATGCTCGAAAACATGAAGTACGAAGTAGCCGGTGAGGTCGGCGTGACGCTCAAACAGGGTTACAATGGCGACATTACCGCCCGCGATGCCGGAAGGATCGGCGGCAACATGGTCAGGAAGATGATACAGTACGCTGAAAGCTCAGGGAAATTCTAATGACCTAAAGCCCCCTCTTTGGGGATTCTGTGATGTGAATCCTTAAAAAACAAAATAAAAAATACGACCTCCTGCCAAGCAAATTGACGGGAGGTTATTCTATATAAGCAAAACGCTTACATTATGGTTCTGTCAGCGCCGCGGCGGGCAGCGGCCCGCGCATATAACAGCTTTGCCATCCGTTTTCCGCAAGACCGCCCCAGCATACGTCCAGCCTGCCGACGCTTATATCCATAACCATGCTTTTCGTAGTACCGAAAAATCCCGCGTAATCGCGGCAGCAGAGTCCTTCCGGATATGTTTTAAGCAGCAGCTCTTTTAGATCATTTACGCGTATGTCTTTTTCGCCCTCAAAACGCTTCCGGATAGCTTCGCAGCGTCGCAGGGAATTTTGCATCACCTTGCTTTCATATCGTTTAAGCCCGGGCAGAAGAGCGTGATTAGCCGCATAAATTAGTTCTTCGGTATTTGCGAGTTTTACCTCGGTGTCTCCGTCCAGCGTTTCGACAAGCGCTATACGCCCTTTTTCGTCTGCCAGAATCATGTTTATGTTATACGCGATGGGCATGCCTCTTAAAAACAGCAGCGCGTCGTCAACGTCCGCGCAATTTTCGAGAAGCGCCCGTATCACGGCCCAGAACTGCAGCCCTCTAAGAGCCGGCCTGCGCATGTTTTTTGGCATGCCGACGGGGAACCCGCAGGAGCTTCGTCACTCCAAGGCCGCGTTCGTTTATGCCCTCTTCCCTGCCAAAAGTCATCACAGTGCTGCCAAGATGCGCATATTTACCCGTTACGCTCGTCTTTGCCAGCGTGAAGTCCTCATATTCGGGCGAAAATTCGTAGCTTCGCGCCATCAGCACATGGCCGTCCGCCGTCATTTCCGGAGGTATAGCAATCTGGGAACACGCGGGCCTAAGGTACGTCATAGCGTAAAACACCATACGCTTCGGGTCTGCGCCGAGCGCGTCCGCCGCTCCTTGTATCTCTTCGATGAGCCCGGGACACCAGCGCTCAAACAGGCTTCGCGCAAGCCCGGCGTCGCTGTCATCAAGCGCCGCTCCCGCCGTCATTGCGGCCTTAAGCTTATTATCGCCCGCTATCATACTTCCTATAACCCGGCCTATTTCATAGCTTGTTCCTTCAAGCTCCAGGTACTTTGCTTCGGCATAATACAAAGTATTCATCCTCCTTATCACCATCAACTTCTTTCATTTTACATTATATGCAAATAAAAAACCTGTCCGTTTCTGCTGTCGCAGGACAGGTGCGGCAAAGGAAGGGCGGCTTTCTGCCTGTAGACATACCGTGATTATGGGCAAAGGCAGCTCCCTGTAAAACGCCGAAAATAAAGTCTTGAATAACACTTTAGTGCGCGTTACTATATATACCAATTATACTTACGGAAGGGTATTAAATGTTCACGGGCGTTATAGTAAACTTCGCTGCCGTGATAGCGTGCAGCGCCATAGGGCTTTTATTGGGGAACAAGCTGAAAGAAAAATACCGTACCGCTTTGGCCGACACGATAGCGCTCGGCACGGCAGGCATAGGCGCGATGTATATCATAAAAACACAGAATATACTCGTGCTTATGTTGAGCCTTATCTTAGGCACGCTTGCAGGCACGCTGCTTAAAATTGACGACAGGCTTGAGCGCCTAGGAGAAACGCTGCAAAACCGGTTCAAGGGAAAACATGAAACTTTTTCGGAAGGCTTCGCGGGCGCGTCTATACTTTTCTGCGTCGGCTCGATGGCAATAATGGGCAGCCTCGAGAGCGCGCTTTCCGGCAAGGCCGACATACTGCTCACAAAGTCGATAATGGACGGCGTAATATCCGTGTTCCTAGCGTCCGCTATGGGACTCGGCGTGCTGTTCTCAGCATTCCCGGTGCTGATATACGAGGGCGCGCTGACGCTGCTGTTTTCGCTTTTCGCGGGCGGCATAGACAACGCCGTTATAACCGAGGTCTCCGCCGCAGGCGGCGCGATACTCATAGGCATAGCAATAAACATGCTCAAGCTTAAGAAAATAAAAACAGCGGATATGATAGTATCGCTGTTTATGCCGCTGGCGGTGATGCCGCTATTGAATCTTATAAATTAATGAAGTAGTAATAATGATTAAATATAATTGACGAGACTATCTTCCTTTAAGTTGCAATATTAATGTTCTCTTAATACTGCCTTGCAAGAATTTGCTCTCTCTGTTTATAATCTCTCCTCGCGCGCGCCGTCCGCCGCGGACGATATGTAAAACTCCGGTGTAAGGCCGGTCTTTTGGGTATACTTTGCGCCCACACGCTCTATGAATTCTTCGGTGCGGGAGCTTTCCACAAGGCTCACCGTGCAGCCGCCGAAGCCCGCGCCCGTCATCCGCGAGCCGATTACGCCTTCCTGCTCCATCGCAGCGTCGAACAAAGCGTCAAGCTCTTTGCCCGTCACCTCGTAAAGGTCTCTTAATGAATCGTGCGACGCGCACATAAGTCTGCCGAACTCAAAGAACATGCCGTTTTTCAGCAGCTCTGCCGCCTGTTTGGTCCTCGCGTTCTCGTACACTACGTGCTTTGCGCGCATGCGCTGCGTTTCGTCCTTAATCGCGTCCTTATGGTTCTCAAACGCCCTTACCGAAAGGTCGGCAAGGCACGTTATATTTGGAACGGCGCGCTTTAGATCGGCAAGCGCGCTCTCGCACTGCGCCCGGCGCTCATTGTACTTGCTCTCAATAAGCGCCCGCGGCTTGCCCGTATTCGCAATAACAAGGCTGTAGCCGCAGCGCTCCGGCTCGAAAGGGGCGTAAGAATAGTCAAGGTCGCTGCACCTTAGCAGCAATGCATAGCCTTTCTTTCCCATTGCGGACGCGAACTGGTCCATTATGCCGCAGTTCATGCCCACATATTCGTTCTCCGCCTTCTGTGCGATAAGCGCGAGTCCCGCCATGTCGATATCGCGGCCCGTGCGCTCGCTGTCGAACGTCGCCAGCGCCAGCGCGGTAGCCATCTCTATTGCCGCCGAGGACGAAAGCCCGCTGCCGTGCGGCACGGTCTCGTCGAACAGCATGTCGCAGCCGGTCACCTCATACCCCTGCCGCATCATCATGCAGGCTACGCCGAGCTGATAGCTGCCCCATTCGAGATTCTTATACTCTTCTATATTTTCAATTCTTGCGCTCACTGTTTTGGGGTAAGACGTGGAAGCAAGGTTTATGACGCCGTCGTCCCTTAACCGCGCGGCGCACGCCGAGCGCATATCAAGAGCGCACGGCAGCACGTAGCCGCCGTTGTAGTCGGTGTGCTCACCGATAAGGTTGACGCGTCCGGGACCGACGAATATGCGCGCTCCGCCCGCTCCGTATATCTCTTCAAACCGCTTAACCAGCTTTTCCGGCTCCATGCTGCCCCCTTGCCCGGTTGTCTTTAAGCCTCAATCAGCCCTGCGCCAGCTCAACAAACCTTTCTTTTAAATCCGCGTACAGCTTTTTATATATGCCGTGCAGCCTGCGATATACCGCGAAGTTTTCCGGTTTGGGCTCGGTCACCGTCTCTACCTCGAGGTTATTAGCCGCTTCCTCTAAGCTGCGCCAGAAGCCCGCGCCCACGCCCGCCACTACCGCGGCGCCGTACGCTCCGCCTTCCGCAGCGCCAGTGAGCGTCTTTACCGGCAGTTCGAATATGTCCGCCTGTATCTGCCTCCATACGGCGCTCTTGCTCCCGCCGCCCGAGGATATGACCTCTTTCAGCTTGATGCCGGGGTTCGCGGTGCGCACGAGCTCGAACATATCTAGAAGCCCGAATGTCACGCCCTCCATCACCGCTCTTGCTATGTCGCGCCTGTCCGTCAAGCGCGACAGCCCGAAGAACACACCTCTTGCGTAAGGGTCGGCGTAAGGGCAGCGCTCACCGGTAAGGTACGGCAGGAATATTACGTTGTTCGCGCCCGCGGGGCTTGCCTCGACGTCCGCGTTTATGCGCCCGAACGGGTCGGGGCCGTCGTAGAACGTTTCCTTTAGCCACTCCGTCGAGCCGCCCGAGCTTAACTGGCACCCGAACGCCTGCCATTTGCCTTTGGCGTTGTTGCAGAAGAACTGCAGCGCTCCGCCCGCGTTGGCGCTGAAGCTGTTAAGAGGCGCCGCGACGACTCCCGACGTGCCTATAGTTACCCCTAATACGCCTTCCTTGACTATGCCCATGCCCGTCGTCTGTATTACGGCGTCGCCGCCGCCCGCGTACACCGGCATGCCTTCCTTCAGGCCGGAGAACTCCGCGCCCTCTTTTGTTACGTATCCCGCCGCCTCGTCCGACTCGTACACTTTGGGGAATATGCTCTTGCTGAAGCCCAGCAGGCTTATCAGCTCGTCGCTCCACGCGCGTTTGCCGACGTCGAAAAGCCCCGTGCCCGAAGCGTCGGATACGTCCGTCGCCTTCTCACCCGTGACGAGAAAGCGTATATAGTCTTTGGGCATCATGAACGACGCCATTTTATCGTAGTTTTCCGGCTCGTGCTTTTTGAGCCACAGTATCTTGCCGCCCGTATAGCCGGTAAGCATAGTGTTGTTCGTATATGAAAGCAGCCCGTCAAGGCCCCCTGCCGCCGCTATTATCTCGTCGCACTCGGCCTGCGTCCTCTGGTCGTTCCAGAGTATCGCCGGGCGTATCACTTCGCCGTCATGCCCCAGCGCCACCAGCCCGTGCATCTGCCCGGAAAACCCGAGACCCGCTATATCGTTTTTGTCAACGCTCGCCGCCGCCTTGCGCATGGCCTTACCCGCGGCTTCGCCCCAATGGGCGGGATCCTGCTCCGACCAGCCCGGCTTCGGAACGGACAGCGGATAGCTCTCGGTAACGGAGGTTACAACTTTTCCTCGCTCGTCAACCAGTATGCATTTTAAACCCGACGTGCCTACGTCTACACCCATTATATATTTCATTTTGGCTGCTCCTTGTATGGTTTATTACGAAATTAAATCCCCATATGTGCTTTAACTGGGGCATGTACTTTTCCGTATATTATAACATATCACGCGATATAATACATATTCAACATTTTGTGGCAAGTAGTAAAAAAAACACATGTATCACAACAAAAAAGTATATGCTTATAATTTATTGCGAGCTGTCGGCAGTCAAAAATGCCTCTCTCAGATGAGGGAGGTGGCACGAAGTGACGGAAGGAGGTACTCAAACAGGCGTTCGAAGAACGCCCCTACGCAATAAAGAAACATTTCGACATGTAGGGGCGGTCTTTGACCGCCAGAATGACGCACAATGCGGGCAGAAACATACTCTATCGGCGCTTCGCGCCACCTTCCTCTGCCGGGGCCTTTGGTTGAATAAAGGGGAACTACATAATGCGTTCAAAATTGAAATGTACTGATTACTCTTCTCCGACGTAGATTATATCCGTCGTACTCCTCCCGCCGTTGTAAGGCTGGTTGACCAGATTGCCCATAAACGCCATCTCGGAGGACTGCCCGCCGTCAAGGTTAAAAGCAACCTTGCATCCTAAGTCGTACATTAGCTGCGAAAGCTCCGCCATTTCCATGTCCTTCGAATAGCCAGGCTGCCGCCCGTCCGCTACGACAAAGCAGTAATGCCCCGGCTCGCAATAGCCGATTGCCGTTCTCGGATTCTTGCCGTTGATGTTCTGCGGCGAGTCGAACTCAGTCATCGGCTGGCCGTCTTTCAGCAGCATCGGCCCGAACGTCCATACCTGATACGCGCCCTCGGTTTTTATCTTTTCCAAGTCAAGCTCGCTCGCGCCGTACGCCTGCATGCTGCCGTCGTAGTTCATTACGAGCGCGTCCTGCGCCTTCTCATTAAGCCTGTATGCGTTTCCGTTGCGCACCACCGGGCCGGGGCAGTCCACACAGTGGTCGCCGTTTACCGCGATTACCGCGTTTACGTCCTTCGCTATCTTATCCGTCGCCTCGCGCCCGCCCATCTTCTCGGAATTGCCCGGGAACGCTGTTTTAAAGTATTTAAGCTCCGCCACGTATATGTCCGCGACGAAATACGTTATTTCGTTCTCCTGCACCCTGTTTATCGATACGTTTATATTCGCGCTTCTGTACGAGTTCTCATCCTGCTCGACCGCGCCGTCAGTGAACTTGTCCGCAAATTTCGCGCGCCAGTCGTTGGGGTCGCTAACCTCGGGCGATGTTTGCTGCCCGGCGGAAGCCGAAGGCGACGCGGGCGCCGTTTCGTCATATGCCGCCGAAAAATTTGCTGCGGCAGGCTTTGCCACAGGGGCCGCCGTCTCCACCGCGGGGCTAGTGCAGCCCACTATGGCTATCGCCGCTACGAGCATCAGCGCGAGGCATGTAAACAGCGCCGAGCTCCTTTTATACCGTGCTATCATCTTAATTCTCCTTTTTATCGCCGTGCTTATCAAAAGGCCGAGTGCGCAGCGCATGTAAAGCGCCCCTGCTATGCGAGGCTTCGGCTCTTCTGACTGTGCGAGCCGTAAGAGCGTCGCTGCGTACCCCCTGCTGTCGCCCGTCCTTTTCAGCACGGACATGTCGCACATAACTTCCATATCGCCGCGCAGCAGCCTGAGCGCAGCACACACGAGAGGGTTGAACCAGTACGCGATGTTGAGTGCGGTTATAAGCAGGCAGAGCAGCGTGTCGTGCCGCTTGATGTGCGCAAGCTCATGCAATAGCACGTGCCGCTTTTCTTCCTTTGAGAGCCACCCAAACGACGGCGAAATAAGCAGCTTCGGCCTTAATACGCCGTACACGGCCGCAGTGTTTATGCCGCTGTATTGCACGGCGCGCACGGCGCTTTTTATGCCGAGCTCGCTTTTGCACTCCTCAAACAGCTCGTCAAAGCCCGCGCCGCTATACGGCCTGTTCTTGTTGATAAGGCGGCTGAAGCGTATGTTGCAAAAAGCTATAAACGCCGCGAGCGCAGCAGCGCCCGCAAGCCACACTTTGGCTGCCGCTTCCGTCGCGGAAAGCGGTGCTGCGGGCGGTTCATATTGCCCGCCGGAGCTTACATTATCGCTGACTGACACTGCCGCGCCTGACTCAGCGGCGTCGCCTATTTTCTTCGGAATGTGATTCTCGCCGCTTGCTTCGGGCAGAGACGGTTCTCCAGTTACAGCGGAAACCTCGCCCGTATTCACGCCGCCTATTAAATTGAGAACACTGAGGCTGGAAGGTATCGTAACGGGAACAGCAAGACGCACTATAAGCAGCGCGCCCAGCAGAGGCAGCAGCGCGGACGGCCTTCTGCCTATCACGAGTCGCGCGAGCAGTATGAGTACGCACAGCGCGCTCGCCGAAATAGATACGTCCGCCAGCGTTTTAAAAAGCTGTTCCATAACCGCCCCCTATTTCATGCCGTCCAACAGTTTTTTAAGCTCGTCAAGCTCCTTCTTGGACAGGCTGCCGCTCTCAATGAATCCCTTTACGAGCATGCCCACCGAGCCTTCGTATACGCGCTTTAAGAACATATCCGTCTCTATGCGCTTAACTTCGCTTTCCTCCACGAGAGGGTAATACATCATCACGCTCTCCCTCTTCACGCCTACGGCCTTCTTTTTGACGAGCCTTCTCACCATCGTAAGTATGGTGCTCTGCGACCAGTCCGTCTCGGCGCTAACCGCCTTTATTATTTCGCTGCCGCTTAAAGGCGAACGCTCCCACAGCGCCTTCATTACATACCATTCGCTCTCGCCTATCTTCGGTACTGACATATATGCCCCTCCATAAGTTGTTTTACATTGTAACGTTACAATGTAATATTACAATGTAATATACGGCGTGTCAAGCGTTTTTTACCAGTTTTATGATAGCTCCGTTCATCAATATAAAATACCCGCAAGTTTCGATTAACCCGCGGGCATGCGTGTCGGAAAAACTGTTTTGCGTTAAGGTTACGGCCGGAACAAAACGAGCGCCAGTTCGTAAGCGTACCCGAGAACTATTGCACCGACAAAAAGATATGCGATATAAAGCGCCAAGGCTCTTTTTTTCATTATCGTGGCTATGCCCGCCATAACGCCGGCGCTTGTACCGGGACCTGTGATCATAAAAGCAAGCATTGCGCCCGCGCCTACGCCGCTTTGCATCAGCGACCTTATCATCGGTATCGCCGAATCGCCGTTTACATAGAGCGGCAAGCCCACTGCAGCTGCAAGCGGTACGGCGAATATGCTCTGATTGCCGAATAGCGCCGCAATCCATTCGGATGGGATAAAGCGGTTTATCAAATAGCCTATTCCCGCAAACAGAGAAAAGTAAGGAAGAATTCTTTTTATGCCGACGTCAAACGCCGCTTTAAACAGCATGTCAACTTTGCGTCTTATTAAGAATCCGCGTATCTTTTGAGGAAACCGCACCTGTGCATCACAGCAGCCGTAAACGGCTGGCGCTGCTTCGGGCGGAACACCGCAGCCGCTCACGACTGCAGCTTCCGGGCTTTCGGCGTTGCAGCCGCAGCCGCACTGCTTATTTGCTGTATTGCAGCAGGCGGTATTGCCGGGTTGCATTGCGCCGCCCGTCGCGGAGCAGGCGCATTCCCCGGCGGTAGCAACAGCCTTGCGCGAATCGAAGCGCAGCTGGTTGTCGAGAAAGCGCGTCTTCTTTTCTATCACGTGCGTAGCGTAGCCCGAGCCAAGGCCTATTATAACGGAAGCCGCCGCGAGCGCTATCGCGAAAACCGGACTGATTATTCCCGAGATCATAACGAATCCTTCCGGGCTCATCAGCGGCGAAGACGTCAGAAACGCCATTACGGGACCCCAGGGCAGAGCAGTCGCCAGCATCGACAGCACCACAGCCATCGTACCGCAGGCGCAAAAAGGCGTAAACGCACCGAACACTACCGTCGCGGGTACAGAGACGGAAGAGCGCCGCATCAGCCAGCTTCTCATCCTGACGGCGTCAACATAAACCTTCATTGCCGCCGCGATAAATATGCCCAGCAGAAGCGCGGGAAGGTTGTGAATAAGACTTTCAAGCACATACAATACGGTATCCTTCAGGTATTCCAAAACAATATCCATATAAACTCACTTTCTTTCGCACCGGCAAGCCTCGCGATATGCCGGGGACTCATATAATATCGTATTTTTACGATGTATCAATTTAAAAAAATATCATTCTATGAGCGCTTCTTTAAAAGCGCCTAAAAACTCCTTAAGCAAGCCCTTGTTCAAAAAGAAACACGTCCAATGGCCGCGCTTTTCACGTATGATTACGCCCGCCTTTTCCAGCACCGCCAAATGCTGCGACACTGTGGACTGGGCGAGTCCCGAAGTATGAACGACGTCAGCCACGCTTACGCCGTTTTCGAAATACTGTATCTTATCGCAGCAAGTGCCTATTGTCCTGTCTTTCATCGCTTTGACGATCTGAAAGCGAGTTTCATTTCCAAGCGCGTCGCATATTTTTGTAATATCCATAGAAGCCGCCTTTATATCGTAATTTTACGATATATTATATCGGCAAAATACGATGATGTCAATATAATTCTATCAAATTGCTTAATAAATGCTGTTCGACACAAGGCGGCAGTACGAACGCCCTTGAGCGGTTGTCGCTTTATTATTGCCGCTTTTTATTGTATAATCGGTTAAAGCGACGCTGGCATTTCTCTTAAGGAAGCAAAATTCTTGAAGGGAGACTAAGCTGTGAGGGCACTGTTTATTGGAGGCACCGGCACTATAAGTTCAGCCGTATCCGCTCTGGCGATAGAAAAGGGAATTGAGCTTTACCTGCTTAACCGCGGCAACCGTCCAGGTTTCGTTCCTAAAAAAGCGAAGGTTATTACGGCGGACATAAACGACGAGGAAAATGTAAAGCGGCAGATATCGGGGCTTAATTTCGACGTCGTAGCCGACTTTATAGCGTTTGAGCCCGCCCACGTACTGCGCGACTGGCGCATATTCGGCGGCAGCATAAAGCAGTATATATTCATAAGCTCGGCTTCCGCTTACCAAAAGCCGCTCTCTTCCCCGGTAATCACCGAGAGCACGCCGCTCTCCAATCCTTTCTGGGACTATTCAAGGAACAAGATAGCCTGCGAAGAGGCGCTGATGGAAAAATACCGCCGGGAGGGCTTTCCGGTAACAATAGTCCGCCCGAGCCATACGTATGGCGACACGTCCGTTCCGGTGGCCATACACGGCAGGAACGGCAGCTTTTCGGTGGTTGAGCGCATACGCAAGGGAAAAAAGGTAATAGTGCACGGCGACGGCACTTCCCTTTGGACGCTTACGCACAACACCGATTTTGCGAAAGCGTTCGTAGGCATAATGAACAACCCGCACGCGATAGGCGAGGCGTACAACATCACGTCCGACGAGCTGCTCACATGGAACCAGATATACGATATAATAGGAAGCGCGCTGGGCGTTAAGCCCCGTATAGTGCACATACCGTCCGACGTGCTTGCATCGCTGCATCCGCCTTATTACGGCGGGCTGCTGGGCGACAAGGCTCACTCTCTCGTGTTTGACAACACCAAGATAAAGCGCGCCGTGCCCGGTTTTGCCGCCACCGTGAGGTTTGACCAGGGCGTAAGGCAGACGCTCGCTTATGTATACGGCAACAGGGAGTACCAGAAAGCGGATCCTGAGTTTGACGCGTGGTGCGACAACCTCATAGAGGCATTCGAGGGACACAGCGCCAGCCTGCCCCGGCTTGAATGATTGCTGTTATTTCCATTCATGTAATAATATTTCTTAAATTTCTTTTCTTTGGTAAGCAGGGATTTTGAGGTATAATGGCGAAATATATTATACGTATAAAAAATGCTATAGACCGAAATCCTATAATCCGGGTAAAATAAAAGAGAGTGCATTTTCCTCTCTCCCTACTTTTTCAGAGCGCACACCCAGTGCGCTCCTTGTTTTTATACGAGGGGCTAACCTTCCCTTCCATTCGAGCTGTTTTTACCAGCCTTGCTTTTGCGCTAAGCGCCGCCATGATATAATTACGTATCAACGATACCGCAATAAAAGCCGAAGGGGTTTATGGTGGCGGCATGAAGATAGACAGGCTTGTGGGCATTCTCGTACTGCTGTTAAGGAAAGACCGCGTACAGGCAAAGGAGCTTGCGGAAAGGTTCGGCGTTTCCGTGCGCACGATACTGCGCGACGTGGACGCAATTAACCTTGCGGGCATACCGATAGTGACATACCAGGGCGCGGGCGGCGGCATCAGCATAGCGCAAGGCTACCGGCTTGATAAAAGCGTGCTTACGGGCGACGACATGGCCGCCATAATATCGACGCTGCGCGGCATAGACGGCGCCGTCAAAAGCAGCCACGACATACTGATAGAAAAGCTGAAAAATACGCTGCCTTCCCAGCAGCTTGAGGCGCTCGATAAAAAGCTTAAGCAGCTTGTCATAGACCTTTCTCCGTGGTACGAGACCGCCGGCGTCAAAGAAAAGCTCGCCGTTATACGCAAGGCGATCAAAGACGCGCGGGTGATAAGATTCTCATACACCGATTTTGAAGGCAGAAAGACGGAACGCACCGTGGAACCGCATTCGCTTTTGCTCAAGGCGCAGAACTGGTACCTGTGCGCGTGGTGCCGTCTGCGGGACGACTTCCGCTTTTTCAAGGTCTCGAGGATAAAGGAGCTTGCCGAATGCGGCGAGACGTTTACGCACCGTGAAGCGCCGCCCTTAAGCGTACCGGAGGACAGCGAATGGTACAAAGCGGGAAATCCCGTCGCTCTCGAGCTTGTGTTTATAAAAGGACTGGAGAGCCTCGTCACGGAATGGTTCGGCGACGACGTGCAGGCTGCTGACGACGAGAGCTTACTCGTAAGGTGCACTCTTCCCGAAAGCGACTGGCTGTACGGTTATCTTCTGAGTTTCGGCACGGGCGTCGAGGTTATAAGCCCACCTCATATACGCGCAAAGCTGGCGGGAATAGCGAAAGAGCTATACGAAAGATATATGCCGCAATAAAGCAGCTTTGACTATAAATTTTTATCAGGCTTTCAGGAACATGTCATATAGTTGTCATGTTCCTTTTATTATAATCAGGCAAAAAATTAAAGGAGTAATAATATGAACATGAACTTTGAAATTACGGAACAAAGCGAGCAGCCCGTGCTCTCCGTGCGCACGAGGACGGCGGTGGCGAACCTACCAAATGAGCTTGGAAAGGCGTACAGCGCAATTATCGCCTACGTTAAAGAGACCGGCGGGAAAATATCGGGCCCCGCTTTTGCCGCGTACTACAACATGGACATGGAAGACCTCGATGTGGAGATGGGCTTCCCCGTTGAAAAGCCCACCGCCGGCAAAGGCGACATCAGGCAGAGCGTTATACCCGCAGGCAGGCAGGCGTCGTGCATGTACAAAGGGCCGTACGCCGGTATGGGCCCGGTATACGAAGCAATTACCGCATGGATGAAGGAAAAGGGCTGCGAGCCCACCGGCGTCGTGTATGAGTTTTACTACAACTCTCCGTTGGAAGTGCCCGAAAGCGAGCTTCTGACAAAGATAGTATTCCTGCTGAAGTAGCAAAAGTGCTTTATACAGTACTCCGACGGTCATAGACCACCCCTACACATCGTAATGTTTCTTTTTTCGTAGGGAACCGAAAGTGAGCGCTGCCAGTGGCAGATGAAGCGAACTGAAGGTTCTGTGAGTATGCGGTGCTACCACCCCAAAAAGTCTTACGGCTTTTTGGGGACCCCGATTTTAACGAGCGACAGCGAAGTTTAACACCCATACGAACAGAGGATGGGGTTGACCCGCCCGCCTGATGGCAGTATACATTTTTCTGAACACAAGCCTTCTCCTTGAGGAGAAGGTGGCGCAAAGCGACGGATGAGGTGTACTATTGTAACCTCGGCTCGTTCCTTCAAAAAAAGAGGCCTTCGTAATCGCAAGGCCTCCTTCGTTTAAAGGCTTATTCCTGCACGGGCACAACTTGCAGCTCCGCCGCCTTTTAGTTCCCTGCAATCGCCCAAGCCACGCCCCCCGCGACGAACGAAGATCCTAACATGTCACCATACTTCCTTTCTACGTCTTTTACCGCCTGATACTTTACGCGGCATATCTGAAATATTAATTTTACCGTCCCCCTTCGGAACTTTTTTTGCAAATAAAAAAGCCCTCATCCCCTAAGGGACGAAAGGCTTACAGCTCTTCCGCGTTACCACCCTGTTTCGCCTATGCTCATAGCGCAGGCGCACTCATTTCAGGCACTTCATGCCCTATCCTTTTAACGGCGGAACCCCGTGCCCGCCTACAATATCCTCCCCCGAAAACCTTACGGTTTTTAGCGGGGCGTCAAACTTCAGCGGGCATGCTCGAAAGGGAACTTCGCGATATCCGTTATGAGGCTTGCTTTCAGTCGCGGCATGCCCTCCCTGGCAAACTGTTAATTATGCATACATAACGGTTTTTTATGCATTTTAAGCGGTAATGATTACATGCTTTTCGGCTCAAAGAACTCGAATATTATCGCGTCGAAGCGCTTCAGGCAGTAAGATATATCGTCCGTGTCCCTTACCGTCCACGCCACGAGCTTTCCGCCCAGCGCCTTAAAGAAGCTCAAACGCGCCTTATGGTGCGAATGCTCGTGCTTAAACGCCACGAAATGCGGCCTCGCCGCAAAGTTGGCGAGCAGCAGCGTAAGTATCGCTCCCTGGTAAAACGGCAGTGAAGCGTAATCTTTGCGGCCTGCAGCGAGCTGGCCTCGCACTACGTACGGCCTGTGTTTTTTGAACCAGCGCACTATGCCCGGGTGAAAAGACTCTATCATATAAGCGCCTTTATATTCATCCAGCAGCGCGGCGCTTTTGGCACACAGCAGCGCGTTGCGCCTGGAATTTTTCAGCTCTACTATAAGCGGCACTCGGCCGCCCACGAGCGAAAGCACGTCGCTGAAAAGCGGTATGCGCTCGTCAGTATCATGCATCCTTAACTGCCGCAGCTCTTCGTACGTACAGTCGCAAAGCGCCTTATCCACGCCGCATACGCGCTTCAAATTGTCGTCATGGAACACTACGACCTGCTCGTCCGCCGTTAACTGTATATCGAGCTCAATGCCGTAGCCTTTATCCGCGGCAAGCGAGAAAGCCGCAAGCGAGTTTTCGGGCACACTTTTATCCTTGCTGTGCAGGCCTCTGTGCGCATAGCTTGCCTTCCAGATTCCGTCTGTTTCGGGCAGTATCCCTGGTGCGAGCAGGAATATGTATATCGCGGCAGCGATTACTGCTATGCAGCCTATGACTATAAATATCAACGTATTGCTCCTTTAAGTTTAATCTCCTGCGCCCAACGCCTCGAGATTCGACTGCTTTACCGGCTTCGAATCGCCGTGTTTAACCGCCAGCATCGTGAAGAACGCGAGCCCTACGAAAACTGCGCCGTACGGGAACAGCGTCTTGTAATCGACAAACTCAAGCAAGAATCCCGAAAGGAAAGGCGTTATAGCCTGCGCCGCCATCGAAGCGGAATAATAATACCCGGTGTATTTGCCCACGTTGGCGCCCTTGGACATCTCGAGCACCATGGGCAGCGAGTTTACGTTTATCGAAGCCCACGCTACGCCCGCCAGAGCCAGCGTCACATACATCAGAGGAGAATATCCGGTATACAGCGTCGCAGTGCCGAATACTACCGCAAGCAGCGTTACGCCGAACATAATGCTCTTCTTGCGGCCTATCCTTGTGGAGATTATGCCCACCGGTATAAACGATAGCGTTGCCGATACCACGGCTATCATGTTCAATATTGAAGCGGTGCTTTCGGGAATTTGCAGGTAATTTACAGAGTACTTTGAAAAAGCGGTGGTGACCGCGTTGTAGCCCATGAACCATAAGAATATCGAGGCAAGTATAAGCAGCATGCTTTTTCTCTTGTCCGCGGGCAGCGGCTGGCTTACTGCCTGCACTTTCTTTATATCTTCCGTGGCCTCTTCGGGGTCTATGCCCATCGCGGCGCTGTCCTCGCGCATTTTCTTTACAAGCTTAGACTCGTTTATAGTAAAATGCAGTATCAGCGTGCCGGCAACCATTATACCGGCAGTAACAAGGAATATCGGCCAGTAGTTAGGTTCAGGGCCCTCGGTATATTTCGCAAAGAACGAGTTGAGCAGCAGTATCAGCGCCCCGCCTATAGCGCCCATCAGGTTGATTACGGCGTTGCCTTTAGAGCGCAGCGGCTTGGGAGTAACGTCGGGCATAAGCGCGACTGCCGGAGAGCGGTACGTAGCCATTGAGATGAGGAGAAAGCCCAGCGCGACTACAAATACTGCGAGCTGCCGGGTATGCGTCGCATAAGGAATGAGCATCATAATAGCCACCGACGCTGCGGTTCCCAGCAATATATACGGCTTTCTGCGCCCTATCCTCGTGCTCGTTCTGTCAGAAACCGCTCCGAGAACAGGAAGCAGAAACAGGGCGACTACGTTATCCAGCGCCATTATTACCCCAGAAATCGTATCCCCAACGCCGAACGTGTTTTTCAGTATGAGCGGAATCTTAAAATCGTACAGCTGCCAAAACGCGCAGATAGTCATAAACGCAAGGCCGACAAGTATGGTTTTCCAATAGCTCAGTTTCATTCGCTTTCTCCTTTAACATATATAATCAATCGTACCATTTCATATATATTTGCTCAGCCGGAGCGTATGATCCGTTGCGTATAAACTTACGGCTATTCATGCTTTTTATTGATTAACTTCTTAAACGATGCGTAAAAGATACTAATGTCAGCTTATCGCGTCCACTTCGCTGCGGCTGGGAATGGACGGCTGGGCGCCCATGCGCGTGACGACTATGCCCGACACTTTGTTGGCAAACACTATCGCGTCGTCCATGCTCCTGCCTTCCGCCAGAGCGACGCATACCGCCGCCGAAAACGCGTCGCCCGCTGCAGTCGTGTCCACAGCTTTTACTTTCCTTGCGGAGAACAGCTTCGTTCTGTCGCTGTCGACTAGCAGCGCGCCCTTTTCGCCCAGCGTCACTATTACCGAGCCGGCGCCCTTCTCTATAAGCGCCTTCGCGCCGCTCTCTATATTCTCTATACTGTCGGCCTTTACGCCCGAAAGCTCTTCAAGTTCGCCTTCGTTGGGCGTCAGTATGTCTGTCATTTCAATAACATCGTCAAGCCCTTTCATCACCGGCGCGGGGTTAAGCATTACGGTCTTGCCTTTGCGGCGGGCTTCGCCTATAACATAAGCTACCGTTTCATACGGTATCTCGAGCTGAACTAGCACTATATCGCACGTATCAAGCAGCTGCTCCATATCGCGTATATCCTTCGGAGTAAGCAAAGCGTTCGCCCCGCTCGCCACGACTATTGAGTTCTCTCCCTTTTCATCGACATATATGAACGCAAGGCCGGTATCGGTACCCGGCTGCATTATTATGCCGCTCGTGTCCGCGCCCGCATTTTTCAGATTCGATACGAGCGTTTCCCCGTACTTGTCCGCACCTACTCTGCCTATCATTGCTATGTTGCCGCCCAGCCTCGCCGCCGCGAAAGCCTGATTCGCCCCCTTGCCTCCCGGGTGCTCACTCTTGCCTTGCGCTATTACTGTTTCTCCGGGCTGCGGCATGTGGTGCAGGCTCAAAACGATGTCCATGTTGAGGCTGCCAACAACAAGTATCCTTTTGCTGTCCATAACTTCTCCCTCTATAAAAAAGATAATATGATTACACCCCAAAAAGTCTCACGGCTTTTTGGGGACCCCGTTATTAATTACCTGTTAAGCCGCACGCTTTGCATGCGCCGTTAAAACTTTATTACCTCGCTTAAAGCTTTTGCAAGATAAGGCAGCGTGTTGAGCGCTTCTTCCATAGTGTTGGCGTTGTTACCCACCTCGGCCAGCAGGCACATGCCCATGTGCTGGTTGTATCTTCCCACCTTCGTGCGTATGGACTTCATTATACCCGGCGCGTTTTGTTCTACTTTCTTATGCACTGACAGCGCAAACGCATAGTTCGCCTCCCAGTCGGGCGCGACGTCATATTCGCCCTCGTATGTGCCTATGCCCGTGCCTACGACGAAAAACAGCTTTGCGCAGCTCTTGCCGTCAATAATAACTGCGTTGTTCTGTACTGTTTCGGGGTCTGCGGCGTTTCTGTGTAAATCGAGGTATATATCGACGTCCTCGTACTTCTTCATCACTTCGAGCGAGCGGCTGTACGCGCTATTAAGCTCAGGAGGCTCCACGTTTGTAGTATCGTGTATAACGTTAAATCCCAGGCCTTCAAGCTGGGTTTTAAGCACTTTGCCCAAAAAGACGATGTTCTTTTCGTTATCTTCCGTGCGCCACTCGGCAGACTCTTCATAAGTATAGTTTTCATCCCGAAAAAAAGCCTCTGTGGCGTGGGTATGATATATCAGTATCGTGGGGACTTTTGAGAACTCGTAAGTCTTTGTTTTGATTTTCGCAAGCACGCTTCTGTTTATCTTTATATCGCCGTTATTTGATACTTCGCCGAAAATCTGTACGGTCGCTTGCGGGGTTGCCGGCGCAGCCCTTACAATGGAAACAGAAATTTCCGGTATATACTCTTTGCTGCTGCAGCCGCATGCAAAACTTAAGACGGTTAAAAGCAGCGCGCCCGACAACAAACTTATTACACAACACGCGTTTTTCATGTTACACTCCTTATATCCACCACCCATGCCTTGCACTGCTTTAGAGTATTATACCATATTTTTTCTCTGTTATAGTATAAATATATCGCTTGCTGATGGGTTGTAAGGAGCTGTTTTCATTAAAAAAGCTTCAGGGTTTATTCGCCGCATCAAGGCTGCAGCGCTTTGCGTATAAAAGACATTATGCTCTTCTCTACGCCGGCAATGTCGCCCTGTTTGCCGCCTAAAAATATCTTCATCCTTTCCTTGTAGTAATCCACCGAGAAGGAGAACTGGTACATAACAAAAGTGTTGTCTATAAACAGCGCGGCCGCTTCCTCGTCCAGACCCTTGTCTATCTGCCCCTGCTCCTTCGCCTGCCGCAGCGCGTCCCTGTAAAGCTGCACGGTTATCGACTCAAGCTTGTTGGAAAGCCTCGACGCCATCTGCGAAAGCCCCTGCGTGGTAAGGTCTAAGTATATCTGGTTGAGTTCGGGGTAGCGGAGCGCGTATTCGCGCGAGGCTGCGAGCATGCCTTCGAGCAGCGAAAATATATCGGCGTGCTTCGCCCGCTCTTCATTAAGTACCGTCTCGAGCAGCGCATAGGCGCTGTTTACAACCGCGAGGAACAAATCTTCCTTGGACGCGAAATAGCTGTACATAGCGCCTATGCTTATGCCCGCCTTTTTTGCTATATCGTTTATGTTCGTGGCGTTGTAGCCGCGCGCGGCGAACTCCGACACCGCCACGTCTATCACGCGCTGCCTTCGCTCCGCCGTCGTCTTGTCGAACGTATCTTTATGGAAAATATCCTGTTTCTTTCTCACCGCTTTTTCAGCCAACGCGACTGCCTCCGATTTCATTTGCTGCTTATATTATATTTCCCGCGCTTCGTCTACACCAGAGCAAAGTGGAGCTTATTTGGTGTACGCTGCGACCGTGAACATGAGCCCGCCTACCTCCACGCCTATCTCCGGCGGCCCTTGCAGCACTACGTGCCCCTTTTCCGTCGCGGATATCATGTCCTCCACGCCCATCACTATCCGCATTGCGCTGTCCACCGAATCGAACAGCATTGTAAGGAAAGGCTTTGACTTCTCGTACCTGCCGCGCGCTGCTTTAGTTTTGCCTAATTTGACGCGCAGGTACGCGGCCAAGTCCGGCCTGTCCTTAACTTCCATCTGTATTATACGGTCGGGGCTGTACTTCGTCCACGCGGCTACTTCCGGGTGCCCCGCACGGTTAAGCTGGCTTATGCCCGACGTGGCGATGTAAAACATCAGCTTTACATAAAGCTCCTTGTCCTCCTGCTTCTCATGCGGCTTTTCGGTAAGCAGCAGCCCCGGCATAAACAGCAGCACTTTAAGCACCGCGAGCAGCAGCCCAAAATGCCTTAATCCTCTAATCCTCGGCAGCTTCTTCGTCTTGCCGGTGAAGAACCTGTTAAAGTGCGGTAAGCTGGGAAACTCAAACTCAAGGTCGGGCTTCTCCGCAGTCTCCAGCTTTGCGGTGAACGCGCCTTTTTCTATTACGAAGTGCATGCCCGTCTTTACGCCATTATCCAGCGCGGAAAACTGCACGACGCCGCTTTTGCCCGCGAACGGTCTGGAAAACTTCTCCCTGCTCTCCACGATGACTTTTATTACGGGAAGCACCGCGTTAAGCAATATTTTATTGGCATAAATATCGTCCTGTTTAGCCATAGCGCTACACCTCGTCCGTCCAGTCTTCGTCTTCCTCTATCTCCCTGTTAAGCAGAGCGCGCACGTTCTCAACGATGCCGTTCGTGTCTATTTTGTAAAACGCCATTATGTCCTCATGCAGCCCTATCATCGAGAAGCAGTCGGGTATGCCGAGCCGCGTAAACGCGCATGCCTTGCCCGATTCCGCAACAACCTCCGCCACGGCGCTGCCGAGTCCGCCTATTATGTTGTGGTCTTCCACCGTCACTATGCGCCGCGTTTCCTCCACCACTTTGAGTATCGCGTCTTTATCTATAGGCTTTATCGTGTGCATGTTGACAACGCGCGCCTTTATGCCGTCGTTTTTGAGCACCGCCGCCGCTTCCACCGCCTGGTACACGCACGACCCGCAAGCGATTATCGTAAGGTCGGTCCCCTCTACCATAGTGTGCGCTTTGCCGAATTCAAAACCGTAGTCGGTATTTTCGTATACCTGCCTGTCAAAACCGCGGTTTATGCGGATGTAAACCGGCCCCGGTATATCGTAGGCGGCTCTCACGGCGTTTGCCGCCTCAAAACCGTCGGCCGGCACAATCACCTTGCAGTTCGCCATCGTGCGCATTATCGATATATCCTCTGTGCAGTGGTGCGTCGATCCCGCCGTGCCGAACGAGAGCCCCGCGTGCGTGCCTATCATCTTAACGTTTGCGTTCTGATAGCAGATATCGGTATGCACCTGGTCAAGGCCGCGCATAGAAGTGAATATGGCGAACGTAGAGACATACGGCGTAAGCCCCGCCTTTGCCATGCCGGCGGCTATGCCGAACATGTTCTGTTCCGCAATGCCCACGTTGAAGAACCTGTCGGGAAACTTCTCCTGCATCAGCCCTATCTTCGTGGACTTGGCAAGGTCAGCCGAAAGCCCGACTATATCGGGATGCTCGGCCGCAAGCTCGCAAAGCGTGTTCCCGTATATCTCGGCCGTCTGAAGCTTTATCTGACTGTATACGTCGTAATTCATTCCGCCCATGGCTCTACGCTCCTTTCAACCTGTTTTCATGGTATCTTCTGATGCTTTCCTTCGCGCGCCGTATGTTCTCGTCGTCGAACCCCATATAGTGCGATTCAGCCTTGTTCTCTATGAAATCCACGCCGCAGCCTTTTACAGTGTCGGCTATTATTACTACGGGAGCCGTTTTCTCCTGCAATGCGTAGTCTATCGCGGCGGAAAGCTCTTTTAGGTTGTGCCCGTTTACCTGCTTCACGATAAACCCGAACGCCTTCCATTTATCCGCGAACGGTTCGAGTTTCATCACGCTCTCGGTAGGCCCGTCTATCATCAGGTGGTTCCTGTCCACGAATACCAGAAGGTTGGTCGTATTGTAATGCGACGCAGCCATCGCCGCTTCCCACACTTGGCCTTCGTTGCATTCGCCGTCGCCCAGCAGGCAGTACGTCCTGTAGGACTTGCCGAGCGCCCTTGCCGCGAGCGCCATGCCCACCGCTATCGATATCCCGTGCCCCAGCGAGCCGGTGGACGCGTCCACTCCGGGCACTTTGGCGGAATTCAAGTGCATTCCGAAATCCGAGCCCGAGTGGTTGAACGTTTTTAACAGCTCCTTGTCGAAATATCCCCTGTCTGCCAGCACAGGCGCGTGCCCCACGCCCGAATGCCCCTTGCTCAGTATAAACCTGTCCCTGTCCTCCCAGTCCGGGCGCTTCGGGTCGATATTAAGGTACTTGTAATAAAGCAGCACAAAGATGTCCATCGCGCTGAGCGCTCCGCCTATGTGCCCGCTTCCCGCCCAGGCCACGGTGTCAATGCAAAGGCAGCGCAGCTCGCACGCTTTGTTTTCAAGCTCGAGAAGTTCATTGTCGGTTAGCGGCATTTATTTTACCTCCTTTTTTTACCACCCCAAAAAGCCTCACGTCTTTTCGGGGGACCCCGTTCTTTACCACCCCAAAAAGGGGGCCCGTTATAAATCCTTGCAAAAACCTTACTGCTTTGGTCCGCCGCAGAGTCGCGGTACCGCTGTTATCTGCCTGCCCTTATCGCGTGAAACGCCTCGTCCGCCACTTCGAGCGTATACTTTATGTCTTCGTCCGTCATCGCGTAGTTTATAAAATGGTTGTGGTGGTTTGTAATATATACCCCGCGCTTTACGCACTCGGCCACCCATCTCTGATGGAGGCTGAGCGAGGGGTCGTCGGCTATCCGCAGATAGAACATAGAAGGAGCGCCCGAGACTATAAGCGTGCAGCCGTTCATCTTTGCGACGCGCACAAGGCCGTCGGTTAGCTTCTTTCCGTATTCGTGAAGCACTCCCGGCCCGCCCAGCTTCTTCATCTTCTCTATGCACGCAAGCCCAGCGGCAAAAGGCGCTGCCGAAAGCCAGTAGCTGCCCGTATAGAACACTTCGGTAGCCGCGCTTTTCAGCGAATCGGCTCCGCATATCGCCGATACGTTCCAGCCGTTGGCTATAGCCTTGCAGAAGCACATAAGGTCGGCCTTGAAGCCGAAGTATTTGTCCGAGCCCGCGATGTCCAAGCGGAAGCCGCAGCGCACGTCGTCGATTGCTAGCACTATGCCGTTGTCCGTGCACAGCTTGCGCACGGCCTGCCAGTAACCTTCGGCGGGCAGGGCGTTTTCCGCAAAGTTGCCGTGCCAGTACGGCGTGGACATAAAGCACGCTATCTCGCCCGGGTACCGCTTTATAAGGTCTTCTACCTGCTGCGCGTCGTTCCAGTCCACGTACAGCACGTTTGCAACGTCCTCCTCAATCACGCCGCCGCAGCCTATGCCTTGCGCCCACGGCGCCACTCCGTGGTAGTTGCCGCGCACGAGTATCACCTTTTTGCGGTTCGTCGCCGCCCGGGCTATCATTATCGCGAAAGTCGTCGCGTCGCCGCCGTTCTTCATGAAAAACGCCCAGTCCGCCATATCCACCGTATCCACGAGCGTTTCTGCGAATTCTATCAGCTTTGCGGAGGGCGCCGTTACGCAGTTGCTTATCCTTGCCTGCTCTATCGCCGCGTTGTCTACGTCGTCGTCGCAGTATCCGAGCAGGTTCGGGCCGTATGCGCACATGTAGTCTATGAAGCGGTTGCCGTCCACATCCCAGAAATACGCTCCCTTCGCGCGTTCCGAGAAATAAGGGAACGCGGTGTTGGGAATGAAGCAGCCGTTCGCCGGGCCCTGGTGCCCGTATATGCCTCCGGGTATTACCTTCGCCGCGCGGCCGAACAGCTCATGGCTTTTTGTGTATTTAAAAGTTTCCATAACATTACCTCACAAACGGTTATTTCAGATACAACGCGAGCCGCGGTACGAGGTGCTCTACCGACATCATCACCGGTATGTACCCCGATATCTTTACGTCCCCGTTGCCTATGCCGGTAATAAAATCGCTTTTGCCGCTCAATATGTCGCCAGTTTTCGCAATGCTTGAGAACGTTAAATGCATCTCGGGCGAGCCGTCCGAAGCGTCTATCGGCTTCATATACCCCTTGTCTACCTTCACCCTCACGATATGCGGCGTGTTTTCTATAGACGCGCAAAGCTGGCCGCCCACCGCGCGGCTGATTACCTTTTTGCCCACGGGGTCGTGCATGCCTATCTCGGCGACGGCGTTAAAAGCGGTATAGAACGTAAGCAGCGTGTTTATCTCGTTGAACTTCTCATCCTGCACAGTACCGGGCTCGGGCTTTAAAAAGTATTCCAAACGCTTGGTCAGCTTCATAAAGTCTTTAAGCAAAAAACCAAGTTTAGTAAACCCTTTGCGTATCGACGGGTTGCCTTTGCCTTCCATCATGTTGTTGAACTTTTCGGGAGTAGAAAAATAAAGCGAAATGTCGTTCTTCCCCTTGCCATCCAGAAACGCGCACGTTCCGCGTTTGAACGCAAGCCGCGCCGCCGGCCCGTTTTTAACGCGAAACTGTACCGTTATATCGGCGTCTTTTATTATATCCGAAGCCACGGGGTCAAGCGCACACAGGTACGTAATCGCGCGCAGTACGCCGTTTAAGTTTATATACGCCTTCGCCAGCTGATCCATATTACCCTCCTTTTATTGATAATCTTATCCCTTCGCAGGATACCGGCCCGCGCTGTTAAGTGCGCTATTAAGCTTTTCGGGCTGTTAAACCGCCTCAAGCAGCTTGCGGCACCTTTCGGCATCTATATAGCGTGAAGCGTCCATATCTTTAAGCGCGGGGTGCGTAATATAGCCTTTGTACGTATTTAGCCCTTTAAATAGCGATTGGTCGCAAAGCATTGCCTTTTCCGGACCGAGGCTTGCTATTTTCGCAATATACGGCAGCGTCACGCCGGTAAGCGCATACGTGGACGTCCGCGGCGCGGCTCCCGGCATATTAGCCACCGAATAATGTATAACGCCGTATTTTTCGTAACACGGATTGTCGTGGGTCGTTACCCGGTCTATAGTCTCTATCGTGCCGCCCTGGTCTATCGCCACGTCCACTATTACCGACCCCTTCTTCATCGTCTTTACCATGTCTTCCGTTACCGTCCTCGGAGCCTTCGCGCCCGTTACGAGCACGGCGCCTATAAGCAGGTCGGTGCGCTCAACGAGCTCCGCTATGCCGTATCTGCTGTATATCAGCGTTTTTACCCTTCCCGAGAACAGATCGTCTATATACGCGAGCCTTGCCGGGTCTATGTCCGCCACGGTGACGCTAGCGCCCATGCCCGAGGCTATCTTTGCCGCGTTGGTGCCCACTACGCCGCCGCCTATTATGAGCACCTCGGCGGGCATCACGCCCGGCACTCCGCCCAGCAGTATTCCTTCGCCTTTGTTGTGCTTAAGGAGCATAGCCGCCCCTACCTGTACCGACATCCTGCCCGCTACCTCGCTCATAGGCCTAAGCAGCGGAAGCGACTTATCCTCCCTCTGCACCGTCTCGTAAGCTATGCCCGTAACCTTGCTCATTAGCAGCGCGTTTGTAAGCTTCGGGTTTGGCGCCAGGTGCAAATACGTAAAAAGCGCCTGTCCAGCTTTAAGCAGCCCGTATTCGCTTTCCAAAGGCTCTTTAACTTTTACTATCATGTCCGCCCGTGCGTACACGTCTTTTGCATCGGGCGCTATCTCCGCACCCGAAGCCGCATACTCTTCGTCCTCTATTCCGCTCCCAACTCCTGCGCCCTTTTCGACGACAACAATATGGCCAGCGCGGCAAAGCTCGTCGACGCCTGCGGGGGTTATGGCTACCCTGTTCTCGTTGTTTTTGATTTCTTTGGGAACCCCAATAATCATACTACCCCTCTTTCCTCTTGAAAGTCGGATACTATTCTGTTAATGCTTATGTGGATTACGCCAACTTAAAACGAATCGATGTGCTTTTTTTGAGCGTCGGCTCTGCAGTACGCAGTGAAGTAACTTGCTGTTATATTATATGCTGATTATCATAGAGTGAGTACTCGTTCTATAAAAAATATATATCGCTGTTTTTGCTTTTTGTCAACATTTTTTTACAAGTTCGGCATAAAAAGACGGCCTTTGTCTATGCAAAAGCCGCCGCGCTGTGCGTTATAAACATATAAGCCTGTCTTATATTCAAAAGGTATAAGGCTATTAAAGAACTGAAATTATTTAATTCGACTCCGCCTGCATATCCCGCTGCTTTTTCACGAGGTCCGCAAGCGTTATGTTATCTATTACGTTGTTTACCGCGTCGTTTATCTGTTTCCATATATCAAGCGTTACGCATTGCGTGCTGCGCGGGCACTGGTTGGGTTCGTCTTCCATGCACGCTACGGGGACAAGGTTTCCTTCGATAGTCCTGAGTATCATGCCCACGGTGTACTCCTCGGCGGGTTTGGCAAGCTTATAGCCGCCTTGAGCGCCCCGTGCGCTCTTTACATACCCTGCGCGGCTTAGCGACGTTATTATCTGTTCGAGATACTTTTCGGATATCTCCTGCCTTTCCGCAATGCTTTTTATCGTTGTATATTCGCCTTCGGGCGCCATCGCCAGCTCAAGCATCAGCCTTAATGCATAGCGCCCTCTAGTGGATATTTTCATTTGCATATACCCCCTTATGTCATATTATTATAACCGCCCCGTCAAGCCTTGCGGTGCAGGCAGCCATCAATACAGTTTACTCAAACATAGGCGTGGAAAGATACCGTTCGCCCGTGTCGGGAAGTATGGCTACAATCGTTTTCCCTTCATTCTCCGGCCGCCTTGCAAGCTCCGTCGCCGCCCAGACGGCCGCGCCCGAAGATATGCCCACAAGCAGGCCTTCCGTCTTCGCCACATCCCTGCTTGCCTCAAACGCGTCCTCGCTGCTCACTTTTATGATCTCGTTGTAAACTAGCGTATTAAGCACGTCGGGCACAAAGCCCGCGCCTATGCCCTGAAGCTTATGCGGCCCCGGTTTGCCTCCCGACAGCACCGGCGAATCATACGGCTCTACCGCGACTATACTGATGCGGGGATTCTTCGATTTGAGGAACTCCCCCGCGCCTGTTATCGTTCCGCCCGTTCCTACGCCCGCGACGAATATATCCACATTGCCGTCCGTATCTTCCCATATCTCAGGCCCTGTCGTCTCGCGGTGCACGCGCGGATTGGCAGGGTTGGAGAACTGTCCAGGGATAAACGATCCCGGAATTTCACGTGCCAGATCCTCCGCTTTCTCTATAGCGCCCCTCATGCCCTTCGCCCCCTCGGTAAGCACAAGCTCGGCGCCGTAAGCCTTCAAAAGCTTCCTGCGCTCAATGCTCATCGTTTCGGGCATAGTGAGTATCACTCGGTAGCCCCTTGCCGCCGCTACGGACGCAAGCCCTATGCCGGTATTGCCGCTCGTCGGCTCTATTATCACCGAGCCGGGCTTTAAAAGCCCCCGCCTCTCTGCGTCTTCCAGCATGGATTTAGCTATCCTGTCCTTCACGCTTCCCGCCGGATTGAAGTATTCAAGCTTCCCTATTATCGCAGCTCTAAGTCCGAGTTTTCTTTCGTAGTTTACAAGCTCAAGCAGCGGCGTTGCGCCTATAAGCTCAACAAGGCTTTTGTAGACTTTAGACATAATTCCCTCCGTATTCTTCTATACTGGTCAACACAATTTTACCATATTTATGTTGCAATTGCGCTGAACGGATATAAATTTGTTTTATTTTTTTCTTAACGCCGGCGCGACATGCGCTGCTTAACACCTTATATGTAAAATATATTTGCCTCTTAAGCGCTGAGGCGCTTTTTGTAATCTTCTATCGCGCTTTTTATAGCTTCTTCCGCCAGCACCGAGCAGTGTATCTTTACGGGCGGCAGCCCTCCCAGCGCTTCGACTACGTCGGAGTTCTTAAGCGCCAGCGCCTCATCGAGGGTCTTGCCCTTTATCATATCCGTCGCGACGCTGCTCGACGCTATCGCGGCGCAGCATCCGAACGTTTTAAAGGAGGCGTCCTTTATCACATCATCCTCAATCTTAAGATACATGCGCATTATGTCGCCGCACTTCGCGTTGCCCACTTCTCCTATCGCGTTTGCGTCTTTTAATTCCCCTACGTTATGCGGAGCCGCAAAATGCTCCATTACTTTTTCGCTGTACATATTATGCTCCTTTCTTCCGATACCACGGGGATTTATGCTGCCGGATAATCGGTATATCTTCTTTTACATGCCACTAGTTAATTTTATAATTCCTATCACATTACTATGATTTATAATTATAATATATCCTTTTCTTGCGTTTGTCAACGGTCCCGATAAATAATCATCTATTCCTTCAAGGGGTGATATTTCTTGAACCTATAAGAGACTCTTGCTGGACAGCCTCACGGTATATTATCAACCGCATTGGGCTAAGATTCTTCGTCCCTTCGGTCCTCTGAATCATCATGCACTACCCGCACCACAATAAACGAAAACATCTTCCATCTACGCACAACCCAGCTATAATTGAGATATGGCAAGAGTTCGCATGT
>JBLNCA010000003.1:0-26676 GCA_050260375.1 Burkholderiales bacterium
ATTGGAGTACAACCACATCAGACCGCATACGTCATTGAATAATATGACGCCCAATGAATATGCACTGATGATTTCATGTGATTCCTAACATTCTGAATGTGCGAAAACAGGGGGCAGGTCACAGTATATACATATTTTGTATTAGCGTTATTAAAAATGTATGAGAGATTCTGTTTTGCATATTGTTGCGGCACATAATTATATTGAATTAATTTTCCGTTTAAAGATTGGATTCCATCAAACAACTTAATATAACGATTAAACAGCCTTCCATTGAGCTCATTTATAAGAGCCAATATTTCATAATTTTGTTGATCTATTTGATCCCGCTGATAGAGTTTAAAATTATGGGAGAGAAATAGATATCCATTATCCCCAAATTTCCTTCCAAAACCAACAACGCTTTTGTTGGATTTTGATGAATATCCTAAAAACCCGTTCTCTTTCTCATGAAGAACCCAACTAAAGGGATAATTAAATAAGTAATCGTTCAAATAAAATGGATATTCATTAAGAAGATTATTATATTCATTATAAACATATATATCAGAGCCTCCATAATCAACCATTAAATAATTAGGTTCAATGGCACCCTTTGCAATCATCTTCTGCTGCTGTTTCCATAATTGAAATAGATTTGATTCTCCTCCTTGAATCGTAATTGAATAATTTTGTTTTCTTTTAAATTCGATATATTCTCCAAACTCGTCTAAGTCTTCAATAAAATTTAATACAAAAACTAAATCCAATGCTGAAAAATAAAGGTAATCCCTACCTTTTTCAAGAAGCACGAGATTTACCTTAGATGTATTTGTATAACTATCATAAGCAATTATCTCTAAGTTATTTTCATTCGGTATTTTTGTTATAATTCGTTTATTTTTACTCGTCGAATTGGAAACTTCTTCAATAGTTAATTTGTTACAGACATGTAATTTGCGGAGCTTTTGTACTTCTTCCTCCAATTCCGTATCGCTATACTTTTCCCTATTAAGAGCAATAATGAATGCTCTATCTGTAGGAAACCCAAAAGTATAAGGATATAATGATTTGATTTCATCACTACAAATAGCACATGAATAAATCGCATTAATATTAGTTTCTGATCTAAATAAATCATAATTTTGGCTAATAGTATTTTGTATTACAGTATTAACATGATTTATATTCTGTTCATTTGATAGGTGTTCAAGAATTGTACAATAGGTATCTACTACAATCGACGGATTAAATAGAGGATATACTTTATCTCGGCAGATAAAATGCTTGATATCTATTGGCCTCTCTTCATCTCCTAATATCTTGACAATTTCTGATTCTTTTTCTGGTATTGGATATGTATTAATGAATTCACAAACCTTTTTAAAAAATATCTCACTAGGCATGTCAAAGTGTTTATCATACTCGGGATATTTTGATACGTTGTATTTCTTTAGATACTCGATCATATCAGAGGAGTATCCAAGAACGCTCTTAAATACTCTTTCTTTACCTGTTATCTCTGCTAAATTCGATACAAATTGGAGCAAAGAAAAAACATTTTCATGACCTGTTCCCAAGATAACGGAATAAACATTATTATCATACTTAATCTTTACCTCACCAAAATCGTTGAGAGTAATATCGTCATAGGTATTTATATCTAATAAACCTTTTAGCTTTGTATATAATGTCTCAAAATCAGAATAACTTTGTATTCTTTCCATCCCAGACATGTCATGCAATGTAAGTGCTTGGTTTAATGCTAAGCAAGATTCCGTTGCGGAACGATTATCTCGCCAAGCACATATGCAAAATACAGCTTTAACTATATCCTCAAAATAATATGAAGCAATAATATTTCTAATATTCTCTACCTTTTCAATCAAAAAAGGAAATCTCTCTTCTACTGGTGCAGAATATTGCATATTAATAATGTCATGTTTTTCTTTTCCTAAACAACATTTTTTATATTTCTTGCCACTCCCGCAAGGGCAAAGATCATTTCTTCCGATTTTCATATGAATAAATCCTTACATATAACAATTTTGTTACTTTATTATAACAAAATCTACAAAATATATCAATTATAAACCAGATTATTGATAATTCATTTTTCTCCATGCAAACATATGCACTTAGGGAAAACAATCACGATTTTTGTCCCGGTTCCGACGGAGCTGTTTAATGCGATCTCTGCGTCGTGAATAATTGCTCCGTGCTTTACAATTGACAACCCGAGGCCTGTACCGCCGGTCGCTTTTGAGCGGCTTTTATCAACGCGGTAAAATCGCTCAAAGACATGAGGCTGATGTTCTCCCGGGATACCAATACCGGTATCCTCTACAGAAACAACGGGTTTTTTATCCGAATATCGAATATTAACGCTAACGCTTCCATTTGGCACGTTGTATTTTATCGCGTTATCGCAGAGATTATATATCATCTCTTCAAGAATTTTTCTATATCCCGATATTACAATGCGCTCACCCTCTAAAGACATGGATATGCCGCTTTTTTCAGCCAATGGCTGAAGCCGGCCGATTACTTCCTCGGCCAGAGCAAACAAGTCGACATCTTCTTTATCAGGAAACCTCACTTGCTCATCAAGCTGTGACAGGCGCAGTATGTCGTCCACCAGTGTAATGAGCCTGCTGGCTTCCTGATGTATACGCGCCGCAAACCCCTGCATGTCTTCCGGCCGAGCTGTTCCATCTTTCATAATCTCCGCGTAACCGGAAATTGAAGTGAGAGGCGTTTTTAGTTCGTGCGAAACGTTTGCCGTGAATTCTCTACGGCTGCGCTCGGCTGCCTGCTTATCGGTAATATCCAGTATCAATATAACCACGCCAAGCGCCCCATCCTTCGATTCAACAGGACTGCCGATTAACTGATAGAATTTGTTTTTTATTTTTAGCTGAGCTTCCGATTTGGCTCCGTTTAAAGCGCCCTCGACTACCTTGTGAAGAGCGGCTGAACGGTTTAGAGTCAGTATATGCTTCCCCTCGCTGCTTTCAGCGCCAAATATCTTGACAGCGCTTCTGTTTATCGATAGTATGTTTCCTTTTAAGGAAAGCAGTATCAAACCTTCATTCATGCTTTCCGTTACAGCCTCAAACTCACGTTGCTTCTTGGTTATCTCAAGCATCTTGCTTTCCAGTTCTTCATGCTGACGCTCAAGGCGTAATAATAAAGGGCCAAGCTCGTCATACGTATCATTTTCATAAGGCGCATCAAGGTTCAGAGAATTAATAGGAGCAATGATGTGTTTTGTAAGCAAACGCGACATGACAATGGAAAGCAAAGCAACCGCAATAACAATTATAACGATTATCGGTATAATGTCCCATAAAAGCCCGAGGGCGCTGCTTTGCGTTTTGGAAATGCGAAGTACATTTCCTTTTGGAGTTTTAACAGCATAATAGAGTGTTTTGGCAAGCAGGGTGTCTGAATAGCGCGTACTCTCCCCGGTACCATTTGCAAGCGCCGAGACGACTTCGGGACGGTCGGAGTGATTCTCCATTGTAGCTGCATCCACGGTGTTGTCATATAATACCGTTCCGTCGGAAGCGATAATGGTGATACGATTTATTGAATAAAAGCCGTTAATATAAAACTCGTCCTCAGCGGCTGAAAGCTCTCCCTTTATATAGTTGGCTTCAGCCTTTAAATCGTTTCTTGCGCTTGTTTCATATGTATTATATAACGCAAATACAACAAGAACCGTAACGAGCACCAACACGGCAAATGAGGCTAAAAATATGCTCCAAAAAATGCGCTTCTTCATAATCAGCCTCCGAACCGGTAACCAACGCCCCTTACCGTCTCTATCATGTCTCCGCATCTGCCGAGTTTTTGCCGCAGTGTTTGTATATGCACATCCACCGTCCTTGTACCGCCGTCATAGCTGTAATCCCATATGACCTCTAGCAGATGTTCCCGCGTAAAAGCTTTGCCCTTGTTTTCCATCAGCAAATATAAAAGCTCAAACTCCTTAAGCGTTAGCTCTATTCTTTTGCCGGCGACCGTAACGATATGCTTCGCCCTGTCAATGGCCAGTTCTCCGGAAGTCAGAATATTTGGGGAATTGTTTGCGGCTGTGCGCCTCTGCAATGCTCTGACCCTTGCAACGAGCTCCATCATTCCAAAAGGCTTCGATATGTAATCGTCCGCGCCCGAATCAAGGCCTATAACTTTATCGTATTCGGTGCTTTTTGCCGTTATCATAATAACAGGCGTTCCTGCGGTCTTCCTGTCTTGTTTGAGACTCTTTAAAATCGACAACCCGTCGTCGCCGGGAAGCATTATATCAAGCAGCACCATATCAGGTCTCTGTTTTTCACATGCGGCATAAAACTCTTCGGCATTTTCAAAGCCCTGTGCCTTAAAGCCCGACTGGTTAAGCGTATAAACGACAAGGTCGCGTATATTGGTATCATCTTCAACATAGTAGATCATAATAATTCACCTTTGTGCTCGCCGGTTATAGAATATTCGACCCACTCGGCAATGTTCTCCGCATGGTCTCCTATGCGCTCAAAGTATTTTGCGACCATCAATAAATCTACAGCCTGCTCTCCGTTTTCCGGATTCTGGTGTAAGCGCTCTATGAGTTCGTTTTTCACCACTATGAAAAGATCGTCGATAATATCGTCCATTTGGATTATCCGCTTTGCAAGATTAAGATCCTTCTTAATGTACGCGTCAATACTGCCGGTTACCATTCGGATAGCAGTTTCCGCCATCTGCGGAAGGTGTTCGAGTTTCTTTATATAGGGCGTGCCCGCGAGGTATATAACGATTTCCGATATGTCGGCCGCCTGGTCGCCGATTCTTTCCATGTCGGTAATCATCTTCAGCGCGGCGGATATCTGGCGCAGGTCGGAAGCCACCGGCTGCTGATGCAGCAAAAGCCTTAAACACAGCGCTTCTATATCCCGTTCCTTCTGGTCCACCTGCTTATCAAAAGCGATTGCCTTATTCGCTACTTCGATATCCTGATCTATAAGCGCCTGCGACGCACTTTCAATAGCATGCTCAATCAGAGCGCCCATTTCCAATAATTCTTTGTTCAGCAGGCCCAGCTGCTCGTCGAACTGTTTTCTCATTATCCGAACCTCCCTGTTATATAGTCCTCGGTGCGCTTATCCTTTGGTATTGTAAACAGCTTTTCAGTGTGTCCGAATTCTATTACTTCGCCAAGCAGGAAGAAAGCCGTTTTATCCGATATTCTGAGAGCCTGCTGCATGTTGTGCGTCACTATGACTATAGTATATTTTTCTTTGAGCGTAACCGCAAGCTCTTCGATTTTGGAAGTGGAGATAGGGTCAAGCGCGCTCGTAGGCTCGTCCATAAGCAGCACCTCCGGCTCAACGGCCAGCGCCCTTGCAATACAAAGCCTCTGCTGCTGCCCGCCCGATAACCCCAAAGCGTCCTTCTTTAAACGGTCCTTCAGCTCATCCCATATAGCCGCAGCGCGCATCGAGCGCTCAATGATGCCATCAAGCTTGGCTTTGTTTCGGACGCCGTGAGTACGCGGGCCGAATGCTACGTTGTCATATACGCTCATCGGAAAGGGGTTTGGTTTTTGGAATACCATTCCCACGCGCTTTCTTAAAAGCGTAGTATCCATGGGGCCGTATATGTCCTGACCGTCCAGCAGTACTTTTCCTGTTATACTGCATCCGGGTATAAGGTCGTTCATCCTGTTAAGCGTTTTTAGCAGGGTGCTCTTTCCGCATCCGGACGGCCCGATAAAGGCGGTTATCTCGTTTGCGGGTATCGAAAGCGATACATCCTTTATGGCATGCAGCGTATTATAATACACATTCAGATTTTCTATATCAAACTTTCCCATGCTGTCTCCTTGCGATACTTTTCGCCAAATATACCGATAAAGCGTTAATTCCGGCAACCATTACCAGCAATACTGCAGCGGTAGCGTATGCCTGATTAGTGTATAGCCCCTCGCTTGCCAGCGCATACATGTGAACCGACAGTGTTCTTGTTGAGTCAAAAATACTTTGCGGTACCTGCGCCACGGTACCTGCCGTATAAATTAGCGCAGCCGTCTCGCCTACGATTCTCCCTGTGCCGAGGATTATACCTGCCAGAATCCCGGGTATTGCCGAAGGTATTACGACTTTAAACACCGTGCGCAGCTTGCTTGCGCCCAGCCCGAAGCTTCCTTCCCGGTATTCATTTGGAACCGCGATCAAAGATTCTTCCGTTGTCCGCATTATGAGAGGCAATATCATGATGCTTACCGTCAGCGCACCGGAAACAAGAGACATTCCAAGGCCAAGTGAAGTGACAAAGAAAAGCAGTCCGAAAAGCCCGTATATTATGGACGGTATACCCGACAGAGTTTCTGCGGTGATGCGAACTACTCCGACAAGCCTATTCCCGCGCTTTGCGTATTCTGACAGATAGATCGCCGCAAATATGCCCAAAGGCGCTGCGATAAGGAGCGACAGCACGGTCATCAATATCGTATTTATCAGCGCAGGCATCAGCGATACGTTCTCAGAATTGTACTCCCATGCGAACAGATCAAGCGACAGGTTTGGTACGCCCTTAAAAAGTATGTACCCGATAATTAATAGCAATATTGCAATCGTAAATACCGTTCCCGCATAAACAAAAATCCTTGAAAAGAGCGCGCCCCTTTTGGGTGCTATCATACTTTTGCCCTCCTCTTCAATATCGAGAATAGAAGGTTGATAGCCAGTATGAAAACAAACAGAACCACAGCGGTAGCTATCAGAGCTTCCCTGTGCAGGTCGGCCGCATAACCCATCTCCATGACGATGTTGCTGGTAAGCGTGCGAACGCCTTTAAGTATACCTTCCGGCATTCTCGCCTGATTGCCTGCTACCATCATGACAGCCATAGCTTCGCCTATAGCGCGGCCGACTCCCAGGATCACGCTTGCGGTCATGCCGGATTTGGCTGCGGGAAGTATTATTTTGAACACAGCGCGTTCATGCGTCGCGCCAAGAGCAAGCGCGCCTTCGTAATAGCTTTCAGGTACTGCATTGAGAGCTGACTCGCTGATCGCGATTATCGTAGGCAATATCATAACGCCTAATATTATACTGGCCGCAAGCATGCTGGAGCCGCTCCCGCCCAGCACTTCACGTATAAACGGCACGATTACCATTAGACCGAAAAAGCCGTATACTACCGAAGGTATGCCGGCAAGCAGCGAAACAGCGGGTTTTAACAGCTTTACAATTCTGACGGACGCGAATCGCGACATGTATACTGCCGTGAGTATGCCCGCCGGCACCCCAATTACCAGCGCGCCGGCAGTCACATAGATGCTTCCGAGTATCATCGGGAGTATGCCGTAGATACCGCTGCTCGGCTTCCATTGCGTACCCGTCAGAAATTTCAGTATGCCTATTTTCGACATGCCGGGTATGCCGTTTGCAAACAGGAAAACGCATATCAGCGCTACCGCTATGACAGATACACAAGCGGCGATTATGAATATTAGTTTTGCGATATTCTCTTTAAACTTTTTCATATCTGCTCCGTAAATGGCTGCAGGGGCAACATTGTTGCCCCGTGCCTAATCCATATCAGCCGATGATACCGCTCCAGTCGGTGATGTCTCCGGTGTATATCTTCTTAACCTGTTCGCTTGTAAGCCCGCTTATCGTATTTTCTTTGTTCACTATCACGGCAATACCGTCTCTTGCTATCACAGTCGCAGTAAGCCCCGCCTCGATTTCACTGTCTTTGAGTTCGCGCGATGCCATGCCGATATCGCATATACCCTCTATTGCGGAGTTCATACCCGTTGTCGAGTCACTCTGCTGCATCTCAATTTCGGCATTCGGATTGACCGCTTCATAGGCTTCTTTGAGCTTTTCCATTACAGGGGTCACCGAAGATGAACCTGCGACTACTACCTTGCCGGATACCGAGCTGCCCGCAAAAGGAGCGGCGTCCTGCACCGACGCGATATAGCCGTTTTCCTCAACGACAGCCTGTCCTTCGGCGCTCAGTATGAAGTCTATGAACGCCTGCGCGGCTTCGCTTATATTTCCGGTTGTCGCGATATTGAACGGGCGAACGATTTTGTATGTGCCTGCATTGACGTTTTCCACCGTAGGCGCCGCTCCGTCGATAGATAACGCCTTGACGGTATCGTTGATAGAGCCCATTGATATGTAGCCTATTGCGTAGGGGTTGCCTGCGACTGAAGTCATAACTACCGATGTGCTGTTCGATATTTCCGCGTCCTCGGTGGTCATGTCGACCTTTTCGCCATTGGCGTCTTTAACCTCGATTTCAAACAGCTCTATGAAAGCTCCCCTTGTGCCCGATCCGTCTTCGCGCGATATGACCGTTATCTCGTGGCCGCTGTTCGAAGTGCTGCCCGTATTTCCGCAGCCTGCAAATAACGCAATGGTCATCACTGCGCTTAATAATATTACTGAAAACTTTTTCATTCAAAATACTCCTTCATCTTTTTCTGATAAAACTTTACATGATTATTATTTGAGAAAAATAAAGTGAAAATCAAATTTATGTAAAGTCCTAAAGGTATGCTGAACTACCTGAAGAGCATGTTCAAATTTTGAAGGCGCTAAAGCCTCCAATAAGGCGGCCTGAAGCTAAAAAAATCTTTACAATCAGTACGATCTCAAATATATTGAAACTAGTATTACAAGTAACCATGAAGTCAATTTTAGCGAGCGACGATAATCCCGCTTCCATAATCAAAGCTCTGCAATGAACGAGCGGCATGTATATGCTGATATTTCGAGGTTAAAGGGTGAATCTAAAGGAACAGGCTAAAAAGCTAAAGACTGATATCCCGGCTGTATTCATTGCGATGAAAAAGAAAGAAACACCCATTATAGCAAAGATAATTGCCGGCTTGACTGTCGCATATGCCTTATCGCCCATCGACATTATTCCGGATTTCATCCCCATACTCGGATATTTAGATGATTTAATTATTTTGCCATCCATGGTTGCCCTTGCTATCAAATTAATACCGCCAAAGGTTTTTGCTGCTTGCAGAACAGAAGCGGAAGAGCTTTGGAAAAACGGAAAACCAAAGAGATGGTATTTCGCGTTGCCAATAATCCTGATATGGCTTCTTATCGTATTCTTAATCGTTAAGGCGATATGGCTTTAGGCTTCTGAGTTAAATCGCCCTGAAAATCAGAAACAAAACAGCCGCAACACCCTTGTTAAGCTATAAGCAAGCTGTGATTTTACGTGTTCCATCAATGGAACGTCCGCGATCGTGGAAGGCAATATAGCCGTTTCTCAAAGAGAATAAACATTGTCACCCACTGCGGGAATGACAAGACCCTTACCGATATCGACAAAAGGTTAGAGGAGCTGCAAGCAGAGCTTCTGAAGCTGGCCAGCTCCAAGCCGACTATAACGTCGCCGAGGAGATTTACCGCCCGCGCGAGGATAAGCAGAGGCTTCAGCTGGAAAGCGCCGGACAGTATGAAGTGAGAAAACGCATTGCTGACATGAGCGCATTCCTGCGGGAACAGCCCACCGCTATTGCCGAGTATGACGAGCCGCTTGTTCGGCGGCTGATTGAAAAAGTCACTGTCTATGAGGACAAATTCACCGTGGAATTCAAATCCGGTGTGGCGGTGAATGTGGAGGGATAGCTATTAAGTCTCAATTTTCTTATAACTATTGGTAAGGGAAAACAGCGGGATTGCGATTATCTGTGCCGCCACAGAGAAGACGATCATCCACAAAGGTGAATAATCATAAAGTGCTCCCATAAGCCAACTACCCAAAAACCAGAAGGCCCCGAAACATGTTTCGAATATTCCGAAACCCGTAGAACGGCTGTGCTTCGGAACAATGGTGCTTACTGCAGATTTTAAAATTGATTCCTGCGCGCCCATCCCAACTCCCCACATGATGATGCCAACAGCGGCAAACCATATAGAATGAAAGTAGAAGATAAACACCGCAAAAAAAGCGGATATTGCCGTCGATAGCATAAGGATTCTGATACCGACACGGTCATATAGCCAACCGAAAATCAACGCCGCAAACGCATCAACCACCATCGCTCCGGCATAAAGCAACGGAAGAATATCTTCGGCAACGAGCCCTTCTTTGGAGATATGCATCGTGATTAACGGGAAATCAATAAAGCCCAATGCAAAAAAGCTTATGGCTATAATATAGACAATAAAAGATTTCTTTATTTTGAATTTGCCCACGGTATCAGGCGCGTCTTCAAATGTCTCAGGGTTCGGAAATTTGTGCTTTGCATAAAGTAGTAACGCAATTGTCACAAGGGCTGGTATCCCCAGTACAGCAAAACAAAGTACATATGTCGAGAAAAGGTCTCCTCCTTTTTTTATCAACATAACAACAAACAGAATAACAGGCCCTAAAAACGCGCCGATCTGATCCAAAAATTCCTGTATGGCAAAGCTCTTGCCTGCCCCCGCCTGTGAAGCGGCAAACGAAAGAATCGTGTCTTTGGCGGGCTTTTTTATCGCTTTACCGGCCCGCTCGATAATAATAAAGGCACACGCCAGCATCCATCCGTTTTTGGGGACAAGCGCCAATGCGGGAATAGCAAGAACATCAACGATATAGCCGATAACCGTCATTAGCCAATACTTTTTTGTTTTGTCCGCAATGACGCCGGTGATGAGGCGTAAAGAATAACCAATAAATTCGCCAATCCCGGAAACAAAACCAATCGCGGCTGCAGATGCTCCCACAAGACTCAAATAGGAACCCAGAATGCTTCTCGCGCCTTCATGTGTCATGTCCGAAAACAAGCTGACGATACCCATCAGAAATATGAACGCCATGGCAGGTTTTAAAGCTTTTTTTACTCTCTCGTTTTTCAATTTTGTATCATTCATTATGCAGAACCGGAAATCAGGCTAAATCAGTCTTTGCCGTATTTGATTACGTCAACATCTGTTAGCATAACAAGCCCTTCGTTAACCATTTCCTGCACCACTGGGATGACAGCTTCAATACGTTCTTGTTTATCTATAGCTTCAACAATGATCGGGAGGTTCGCGCTTAGGTCCAGAATATGAGCAGATTGCAGCCTCTTGTCCTTGCCATAGCCCTCGATACCCCTGGTCACTGTTACCCCCCTTGAATTTTATCATCAAAGCGTGTATAGATTATGTTTTTTGTACATCGAATCTTCGCTTATACCAGTATTTTACACTCGCCCTTTATATCCATAGTTTTCACCTTTTTATTTGGTCATAATTTTACATAGTCCAAAACCTATCATATACCCGATTATTACAAATTTCAACGTACCAAAAATATAGGCAACCGCGTTTTTCTTTTCGTTTTCTTGAAACAGATTGAATCCCTCATACATAAACGTGGAAAATGTCGTATAAGCGCCCAAAAAAGCCATCTGCAATCAACATGTTAATGTTCCTGCTTACGTCTATTCCGGCGACAAGGCCTAACAGCATCGCGCCAGAAAGATTAATGATAAAGGTACCTATAGGAAACAATGTGTGTTTTGATCTTTGAGTAATGACTTTTCCTAAATAGTATCTCGTGATACTCCCGAAAACGCCTCCAGCCCCAACAAAAATCAGGCTCATTATTGTTCCTCACTTTCGTCCGCGGTGCTTGAAAATATAGCCCTTGAAATATCAGCGATGAGGCTTCTTTACAGATAGTTGAAAACGTCGTAAACGCGCCAAGCAAACCAGTCGCAATACCTAGCCTCAGGTTTGAATTCAGTTCCAATAATTCCAAGGCAACACTCATTATAAGCGCTAACAGAAAGCATTGGTGGGCGCTTTCCCCCAGTTCTGATGCGGCGGTTCGAGAATCACGATGATATCCAGAATTACGGCGGGCATATTCCTCAATTAATGCGCTTCTATTACGTAACGTACATCCTTCAGCTGAACGGAATTATATGCTTTACTATCATATGTTTTATTGTAACATAATGGGGTATATCGGCGGTCAAAGACCGCCCCTACACGCGCTGACGCTGCTATTCCGTTCGGGCGTCCTTTGAAAAGCAAAAGAGGCTTTTTCCGCCTCTTAATATTTATACTGTTTGTTCCGAATTACGGCTTAATGTAGCCCTTGTCATAAAGGTAAGCGGCTACGTCCGGGTCGCTTTTGCAGTACTGCGCAAACTTTACCGCATGTTCGTGCTGTTCTTCCTGCCCGTCCTGCCCTTCTTTGGCCGTCAATATATAATAATCCCTCTTCAGCGGATATCTGCCCGATGCGATGTTCTCCCCTTCGGGCGCAACGCCGCCGATTGAGAGCACCTTAACGTCGTCCCTGCCTACTGCGGCAGCAAGCGACGTAAAGCTTATGCCTCCCGCTTCGTTTTTTACGGCCTCGCAGCCATAGTCGCCTTTATATGACGTATAGTCGTCAGAAACGTTGTCATCGAGCGCGATGCCGAACTTGCGCTCTATCTGCCGCTGAAGAAAGGGCGACGCGCCCGCGTACACCGATATAGCGCCCGGTGCGGCGCCGATTTGCTGCCAGTCGGTTATTTCGCCCGTCAATATGCCTTCGAGCTGCTCAAGCGATATATCCTCCGCCCCGTTGTCCGGATTTACGATTATCGCTATGCCGTCCGAGAACAGAAAATCGATATCCATGTCTTCGTACTGTGCAAGCTCGTCCCGGTTAAGCCCGAAAAGCGCGGCCTCGGCGTCACCCGCCCTTACTGCTTCAATCGCGCTGCTTATATCGCCAGTTTTAAACTGTATGTCCACGCCTTCATTCTTCTTGCCGTACATCCACGAGAGCATTTTACCTACGCCGATGTTTGCCTCGCACTCTACGCGCACTGTAACCGGACCGTTCTCCGCCGACTCTTCCGGCTCGGAAGGCGCAGAGCCCGCCGCGGGTATACGCGGCTCGGTTATCAACTCCGCCTGGTTCCGGCATCCGCAAACGCACAGCATTAAAATCAAAATAACAGCAAAAACCAAAAAACGCTTCATACCCCTGACTCCCGAAAAAACAAAATAAAACCAGCAAAAGCAATTTGATTTCTGTTATTGTATATTACCACAAACGACCGTTTATATCAATATTAAGGCGTAAAACCGCTTTTTTACACTGCGGGGCGATAAAAAAACGCGGCAAACAAAGGCGCTTTGCAATTTCGCGCTTGCTTTAACCGCCTTAATATTCTTCCCTTATACCGAACTCCGCCGACTCCGCCCAGTTTTCCGGGCGGCTCAAAAGCCTTATTATCTCGTTTAAGACGCGGTAATGCTCCTTTTCCTGGCCGATGATGAACTCGTAAAGCTCGGACTTCCCGCCCGACTCGCGCAGCAGCCGCTCATACAGCTCTATGCTCTTCTGCTCCATATCGAGCGCCATACGGTATGCGTCTATCTGCTCCGGTCGCGCCTTAACGTCTACCTTAAGCTCCGAAAGCCCGTCGAACACGTTGCTCGAAAAGTCTTCTCCCGCAAACGGCTGTTCCATCTCGCTTAAGCGCAGCAGCTCGGCGTGCCTGATCTCCTCGTCCGCCAGTTCCGAAAACACCGGCTCCAGCGCGTTTCCCCTGTTCTTCTGCGCCTGCTGCCTGTAGTAGGCCTCTCCTTCCACTTCCATGTTTATCGCGAAGCTCAATCCTTCCATGCGTTTCTCCTTATTTAATCCTTCGATATAATCCGGGCGGGTTTGCGCCCGCCCCTCCGTTATTTTTCTTGTTTACAGGCGGTTCAAAGCGCTCACCATGAGCCGCCGCCGCCTCCGCCGCCTCCGCCGCCCGAGAAGCCGCCGCCCGAGAAGCCGCTTCCGCCGCCGCCCGACGAGCGAGGCGACGACGTCATGCTGGAGCTCATCGTCGTCATTGCGTTGCTGAAGCTCGCCGCAAACAGCACGGGCGAAAACGGCCCGTGCCCGTAGTACCACCGCGGGGGCTGCAGCGCTATGCCTTCGAAGTTCTTTATCCACAGGCCGGTTATGCCGAGCACATACGCATACGGCAGCACGTTGTAGAAATACGACGGGTTCTCGCTAACGAGGGCTTTGAGCTTCTCGCTCTCCGCCGCTATTATGAAGTTGCGAAGCCCTAATATCTTGCCGGCCCACTCTACGCCCTGCGGCGTGCGCTTCCTTATGAACACCGCGCAAAGGCCCATTATTCCCGAAGCTGCTATCGCTGCAAACGGCATCGCCTTCTCATACGAATAGTCAATCGTTATTATGACAAGCAACAAAGCGCACAATGCCCAGAAAATAAGCGCGAAAAACAGCTTTAAACCCGCTCTACTCACACCGCGCCACGCCCGCATAAGGTTGATTATTATGTATTGAGGTATAAGCAGCACAAAGCCCAGCGGAATGCCTGCCATCAGTGCAAATATAAATTCTTTGCCCATGCGCGAAAACGCAAGTACAACCGCCGTTATAACCGGCAGCCACGACAGGAACGTTATCCACGGCATCACTCGCATAGACTTTCTCGTGAACACCTCGCGCTCCTGAGTCGCGAACGACATCTTTATCATCGACTTTGTGCTCTCGAAAGTCCTGTAAAACTTGTTGTTCAATTCCGTCGTGCTTACGCTTGTACGGTTGCTGAACAGCCCGTCAAACATGTGCCGCTCAAAAGCCTTAGCCTCCGGCCCCATGTCTTTAAGCTTTGTAAGCTCGAACTCGCCCTTTGAAAGCTCTTTTATCGATAGGTACCCTTTGTCCGCCCAGTATACTATCAGCGAAACGACGTCCCTGTTGTCCACCGCGCCGTCTATTATGTACCCCACCTCGGCGGAATTAAGGCCATTTGGCGCGTAGAACTCCACCGTTTCTACAGGCTTGTCGTCCCTGCCGTATTTTAATAAAAGTATCACGCATAACGCCACGAGAAGCGCCATCGCGCCCATCGCTATCCAGTCGGGTATGCGGGGGTCGGGCACCTTGAAATACCCCTGAGGGAGCTCTAAGCGCATCGTCACGCCCTCGAACGGGTTAAGCTCTCTTAGCACCTCTCCCGTTATCGTGTTGCCGCTCACCTCGTATTTGAACACGTCGGGGTCGTATCCCGTGCTGCTGTAATATCCTGTGGAAAACCCGAGCTTGTTTTCGTCAAACGGCTTGGGCAGCGTTACCGAAAACGAAGCCTTTTTTATCGGCGCTTCCCAGTCGGTGCCTATTATATTGAAATACGCTTCGTCGAACCTTGCCGCCCCGTCGTCGCCGAAGCCTATCTTGTACGATATGCGGTACGTCTGGTCGCCTGTTACATACTCATACTCGTTGCCTATCTTTATCGTCACTTGACTGCCTCCGCCCGAAACGGAGTAGTCCCAGCCTTCGACGCTTACGTCCCATACCGACGAAGGCACGCGCGTAGTTATGCGCGTCCCGTCCGCCGTCTCGCGCGTCAGCTCCGTATTGACGGGTATAGTGCGGTATATGCCGTGCCTCTGCGCGTCGAAGCGCACGTTTATGACCTCGGTCACGTCGTACACGTTGTTCTCCGAGACTACGGCGGTTACGTCATAGCTCGTTATCTCGAACCCGCCCACGGCCGAAGCGTCCGCCGGCACGGCAAACGCCGCCGCCAGAAGCGCTACGCAAATCAGCAGCTTCAATATCTTTTTCATACGCATCCTTTCCGCACGCGCCGCGTGCTATTTACACCCCATAAAGCTTTAGCTTTATAAAGGCTCTGTTTACAATTACCGGATGATTATGCCTGTTATGCTCATTTTAGGCTATCTTTGCGCAGATTACAAGAACGGCATTGAGCATATTTGACAATACCTGCGCATTCGCTTACCTTTCCTGCCATATCTTCGGACGCTTACCTTCATACGCCTCATTCTGGTGGTCAAAGACCGCCCCTACTATCCGCGATGCTTCTTCTATGTCCGTAGGGGCGGGGTTCCACCGTGTGCCCTGAAAGGGTATCCCCGCCCGTAGATGGTCCCCTGCAAGACGATGCCGTCTTTCCCTGCCGCAGAACACAAAAAGCAAATACTGCATATCAATATTATATCAACATTGCTAATAATTACTATCATGCTTGCTTTTTTGTCTTGCTTGGGGTATTATATTACGTAAAGTTGACGCAAATATTACGATTCCATTAAGGAATAGGAAAATGAATACAAAAAAGCTTTTTTATTAACATTGGCGGTAATTATTGCCGTATCGGTTTTCCTTCCGGGCGTGGCGCTTGCCGACGGCGGCCTGTACACGGTGAGGTTTTTAAACCCTGACGGCTCCGAGGTTGCTGCGCCCGCGTCCGTCGCGGAAGGCGCGACCGTAGCGAGGCCGGCCGACCCTGTAATGGAGCGGCGGCAGTTCACCGGATGGTTTTCCGACCCCGGCTGCACCGCGCCTTACGACTTCGGCGCCGCCGTTATGGGCGATATGGTAATATACGCCGGATGGCTGGACATATATACCGTAACGGCCGTCTCGTCCAACCCGGCATGGGGAACGGTATCGGGAGGCGCGGATTGCGTCTCCGGCTCCGCGATAACGCTTACCGCAATCCCATCGGCGGGCTGCCGTTTTGTGAACTGGGCGGAAACCAGCGCTGCAAACGCGGTGTACACGTTCGGCGTCACTGCCAACGCAACGCTTACGGCGGTATTCGAGCCTATTGGCACTCCTTCTCTGAGCGCTGCGGCGGCGGGCTGCGACAGCGTTGCGCTCAGCTGGACTCCCGTGCCCGGCGCAACGAGTTACGACGTATACCGCGCCGATTCCTCAGGCGGCGCATACGGCTATATAGGTTCCGCGGCAGGCAACGGCTATGTGGACGCAGGGCTTGGTTATAAGACTACGTACTGGTACAAGGTGCGCGCGTGCGTCTCCGGCGAAACAGCAGTAACATACGGCGGGGAATCCGCGCCCGCGAGCGCGGCGACCGCGGTGGTAGCGCCCGTTATCTCTGCGTTTTCGAACAATTACAAGAGCGTCACGCTCTCATGGACGCCCGTACCCGGCGCGACAGGCTACCAATTATACCGCGCTACCAAACCCAACGGCAATTTCAAGCTTGTAAAAACGTTCAAATCCGGCAGCATACTTAATTATACGAACAATAGCCTTAAAACAAACACCACATACTATTACAAGATAAGGTCTATGCGCAAGCAGGGGCGCAAAACGGATTATTCGCCCTGTTCGCAGGTGATATCCGTAGCTCCGTCGCTGGCTGCGCCCGCATTGAGCGCGTCGCTGCTCAATTCAACAAGCGTGCAGCTTTCGTGGAGCGCATTGCCCGGCGTACTCGGCTACGAAGTGTACCACTCGACGCAGGCGGACGGCGCATACACCAAGGTTTACACCGCTTCGTCGAAAGTCACCGGATATACGGACACGGGGCTCGCAATTAACACCGCCTACTATTTCAAAGTGCGCAGCTTTATAAAGAGCGGCTCCAAAAAGCTGTACGGCCCGTTCTCAGACGTTCAGAGCACCGTTACTGTGGCGATGCCGGGAGAGCGCATATATTCGCTGTATTATCAGGGAGACAGCGCGTGGGGCTTTTCTTACCGCGTCAAAAAGACGGCGTGCCTTATGACAGCCTATGCCGTCGTAATCAACAACATGGGCAAGGGCGCAACGCCGCGGACAGTGTTCGACTCCAACGGCGGCAGGACGATAATGAACTTTAACAACCTCGCGATAAACTTCGGTGTGGCTCCGGTGAGCGCGCTCGACGTATCGTCCCCGTATTTTCGCGGTTTCAGCTGCGGCCAGACCTTCGTAAACGACCCCGGAAACAACGCCATTGCCGCGATTAAAGAGGCGATCGACAGAAACCCCGAGGGCGTAATATGCTATTTCACAAAGGGCAGCAAGCAGCACGCCATAGTCGCCAGCAGGTACGAAGGCGACACGATATACTACAGCGACCCGGGCCGCAAATTAGGAAGGCTTCTTTGCTTTTCCGAAACCTGGGTTAGCCGCCATCACAGGATGACGTACAAGCACTTGGCATACATAGTGGCGCTGGACTGACGATGTTTCAAAAAGCCGGCCGTTTGACCGGCTTTTTTGTGTTCGCGTAAAAACAAGGTTATAATTCGCTCCCGCGCCTTGACACGCCTCCTGCCGTTACTTATACTTTTGATGTTAAGACCTGCCAGGCGGAGGTGCACTGTGCTTAAAAAATTCGTTGCTGTTATTATCGCGGCGGTGTTGGCTTTTACGCTGTATAGCCCCGCCACCGCTTACGCATATGACGAGCTTAAAAATACCGACCCTGAAAAATACTATATACTGCTCGACTGTAAAAACCAGATAGTTACCGTGTTTGAGAAGGACGATAACGGCGAATACACGAAGGTCGTGCGGCGTTTTTTGTGCACGACGGGGCGTACGGAGCTCGACCCCAACGACCCCGAGGACGAAGGTACACCCACTCCCACCGGCGTTTTTAAGATAGGCGGGCGCGAACGCTTCGGCAAGTTCCTCGCTTTTGGGGGCACTTATGCCCGTTACTGGACGCAGATAGTAGGCGGCGTGTATTTCCACTCGATACTTTACAGCAAGCGCGACGTAAACACTTTGCAGCGCGGCGCGTTCCGGGCTTTGGGCAGCAAGGTCTCCCACGGCTGCGTACGCCTTTATGTGGAAGACGCAAAATGGCTCTATTATTACGCCTGTCCCGGCACGACTATAAAGGTAACGAACTCCGAGCCTTCGGACAGTGCGACGAAGAAGCTGCTTAGAACCAAGCTTTCTTTCGACGAATACAACGCGCTGCAGAAGAGGATATACGACAACGACGAGCTGCCCAACCAAAAAGCGTGGGTAGTAAAGGACAATGCCGATATGCGCACCGGCAACGGCAACGAGGACAGGGTTATAAAGCGGCTCGCTGCCGGAACGGAAGTGGAAGTGCTGCAAAGCGCCGAGCCTTGGAGCAAGATAAAGCATGAAAACCGCGAAGGGTATATACTTACCGCGTATATCGCTTTTGAAAACGGCAAGATGCAGTCCAGCGAAACGGCAGATATACTCAAAAAGACCGTATGGATGCAATCAAAGCCCGATAAGGGCGCAGAATACAGGATAGTGAAGATACCCAAATATTCGTCGGTAAAGGTGCTCGAGCCGGACTCAGGCGGCTGGACAAAGGTAAAGTACTGGAACGACGAGGGTTATATACAGTCCAATGCACTTACAAAGGGCTGGGGCGTAACGAGGGAATAGCCATAATCGACACACCCCTGTTTCGCCGGCGGGTTAAACCGCATTTCCCGACGGTTTTCCATTAACAATAACCTCTCAATAAAAACTTAAAAAGCCTTGAAGCACAGCCTCAAGGCTTTATCGTTTCTTAGTTAGGTATCGTTTCGTAGTAGCTGCGCAGAGTATCCATCCACGGCTCGTTTAACAGCGACGCCTGCTCGCCGCCCATTTCCATCAGCGCCGCGTTGTCCGCAAGTCGGGAAGCGCTTATCACGCAAGGCAAAAGCTCAGTAACCGTGCCGCCCTCGCCTTTTATCGCTTTGAGCGCCGCGCGCACTGATAGCGCGCCCGCTAGGTATTCGTTCGCTCCTACGGCCTGCGCGAATACTTCGGGGTTCTTCGCCATTCTTTTTATTGCCTCCGGCGTTACGCCCGGGCAGAATACCTCCATGTCGGTACGGCCAAGGGCTTCGAGCGCGTCGAGCGCCCCGAGCGCCAGCCTCGCGTTTTCGGCGTATACGCCGTCGAGCATGCCCTCCACATAGCCCTGCAGCTTATCCGTAAGCCACCCGTCCGGCGCCGCTCCTTCGTCGGAGGCTATATAAACTTCCTTGGGAAATATCTTGCCCTCGTCCGTCAGCTTTTGGTACGCCGCGTAACTTGCCGAACCGGCGCTTTCAAACATCAGTATCAGCCTTACGGGCGTATCGTGCGGCGGGTACGTAAGCGCCGCCTCCATCGCCATGTCCGTTTCATTTCCCGGCAAATAGTACACCTGCGAAACGCTCTCGCCCACCGCAGCCTTCTCTGTGCCGTAAACAACCGCAGGCTTATCCGCCGCCGCTGATTCTATAGCGGCGTAATCTTCCTGCCGCGGCATATAAGCTATTATGCCGTCCGATTCCGGGCCGGATACAGCGTCGCCAAGAACTTCACTTTCCGAAGTTTTCAGCGTTATGCCCATGCTTTCCGCTTCTGCCTTGGCGCCTTCGGCGAACAGCTCTACGTCGCCTGATGCTCCGCTTACCAGCGTTATCGTCATCTCTTTGCCGAACACAGCCTCCACACCCTTTGGCTCGGGCGTGGGCTCTTGTGTAGGCGCATGCGACTCACCCGGCTCCAAGGCGGCAACTCCGCCCGAACAGCCTGGTATGCATAAAACCGCCGCCGTGAGCAGAGTGGTCAATACTTTTATATTCCTGAAAAAAACGGTTCTTTTCATGTACTTTTTGTTCTCCCTATAGTTTTCGTAAATATAATACCTAAACGTTTACTCCTTTGCAACAAACTCAGGAATATTACGGAAAAAGCTTTTAAGTTGAAAATCATGGCTTATTTGCAAGTTGGCTCTTCCCCGATACTATGATACAATCTTTTTTGGAATTTATATTTTAATTAAGGAGCGTTGCAATGGCAAAGAATATACTCGTATTAACGGGCAGTCCGAGGGAACATGGCAACAGCGAAGCAATGGTCGACGCTTTTATAAAAGGAGCGCTTGCGGCGGGACACACCGCGACAAAATTCAGAACCGCCGACAAGGATATAGCGGGCTGCATAGCCTGCGAAACATGTTTTTCGGAAGGCACGCCTTGCACGTTCCGCGACGGATTCGCCGAACTCGAGCCGCTGCTCGAAAAGGCGGACGTGCTGGTGTTTTGCACGCCTGTGTACTGGTTCGGCATGACCGCCCAGATAAAGGCCGCCATCGACCGCATGTATGCGTATCACGACCGTCAGCTGCCCATACGCGAGACAGCTTTGCTCGTCTGCGCTGGAGACACCGACACGCGCGTGTTTTCCGGTGTTATCGAACAGTATAAAAACACGCTGTGGTATTTGGGCTGGCAGGACAGGGGCATGCTTATAGTGCCGGACGTTAACGACATAGGCGATATACAGAAGACGGACGCGCTGAAGCAGGCCGAAGATATGGGAAGAAGCATATAACGCAGCGCCCTTATTTTTGGCCGCACGTATAAGAACGCAGCGCCTATAATGTGAGGCGGCATGCAAACGCAGATCAGCTTAATGCTCCGGAGCGGGCGCCTGCTCTCCAAACCCTGTATAACTTAAGCGTTTCGAGGCGCTTATGCCCGTCTATAACGAGCCCGTAAAAAGAACGCTGCCACAGCTTTCCGTTTCTCGTTTGATTTATCTCGTTATAGCGTTTATTAGTGTATGTTATTAGGCTCAGTACTGCTTTGTTCAGCGACAAATCCCTGTCGGCGCCCATATCGAGTGCTACTATCATATGAACGTGTGCAGGCATTATCAAGTACTTTTCGATACGCTTGCCCTTAAGCTTAAGCTCGCTGTTAACATGATATATGCCATATTTTACCTCTACGCCGACCGGCGTCAGTTCAAATTCGATGCCGCGCACAGAATATCTGAATAAACGCCTCTGCGGCGGGCTGGCCGCGGCGCGCGAAAGCACAGGCTCCCCGCCTTTAGTGCATATCGGAACTATGTGCGTCTCGTAAGCGCTTTTTTTGCTCCGCATTATTATCCTCCGCATGAATACAAAATACGCCGCGCATTGCCGCCCTGAATACCCGGGCAGGCGTTATGTAATATTGTTTATACTATCTTTTGCCTAAATGTAATATGAATATATTGCTTTTTTAATTGACATTTTTATTAACTTATATATAAAATTTCATTGATGCTGTTTGCATACGATACGTATAAGGAGTTAAATATGAGCTTTGCAAGTGAAATTATAGCACGCTCTATACTGGATGAATACACAGATATGTTCAGCTTCGATCTATTTGTCTCCAGGATATTTTTTATGCCCTCGCCTTGACGATACTCGTCGCGTGCGTGTGTTTATGCACTCTGCTGATACGCAAGGTAATAAAGACGTTCAAAGCGCCAAAGCAGCCCGAATAGCAGCTGCCGCGCCATATTAAATCCGGTAGGCTTATTCACCTTAAGCTTATAATTACTAACACCCCATCAAGCCTCACGTCTTGCTGGGGACCCCGTTATGCAAAACACCTCCCACGACGGGAGGTGCTTTTAAGCTGTTCAGTTATCTAATGCCGTAAACTATTCGCTATGCGCTTACCTCAACTTCCGTTATTACCTCAACGTTTCCCTTTATCATCGCGAGCACGGGGCATATGGGCTCCGCCGTCTGCAAAACCTTTTCTATGTCCTGCTTTGTCGCGTCGGGAGACTTGACGCGTATATTAAGCGTTATCTTCTCAAAGCACGTAGGATGCGTCTCGCGCCGCACGCCCTGGGCGCTTATCGAGAACGACTCGATGCTCTTGCGCGTTTTGCGTATCAGCACGACCATAGCGCCGCCGATGCATGTTGAAAGGCTCACCAAAAACAGCTCGAGCGGCATGTAGCCTTCCCCGTCGCCGAACGGCGGTATGTAATCCGTTATTATCTCCGGGTTGCCGCCCGCGACGCCTTTGAATTTCATCTTATCGCCAATAAGTTCCACCGATGCGTTCAATATGCTGCCCATATTTTGTGCTCCTTTTTGTATTATTTCACTGGCATTATACGACTTTGTGAATTATTTGTCAATCCCTGCCGGAAAATAACCGGTTTGGGGCTAGCCGTTTGGCACGGCGCTTTTCTATATACGCCCCCGCTTTTTTGGTGTATAATATGCGCTGTTAGAAATTAGTCGCAAGGTGAGGATATATTGAAAAAAAGGAAACGGGGCTTTGCCAGGTTCATGTCGTACTACAAGCCGCATCTGGGGCTGTTCGCGCTCGACATGTCCTGCGCGCTTATGATAGCGGCCATAGATTTATCGTTTCCGCTCGTATCGCGCTACGCAATGACGGAGCTTCTGCCCCAAAAAGCGTATGAAGCCTTTTTCGTCATCATGGGCGCTTTGGTTGCCGCGTACGTGCTGCGCAACATATTTTATTACATCGTCACGTACTGGGGCCACTCTTTGGGCATACGGATGGAAGCGGACATGCGGCGCGATCTTTTCACACATCTGCAGAAGCTCTCTTTCCGCTTTTACGACACGCACCGCACGGGCAAGCTTATTTCGCACGTCACGAACGACCTGTTTGAGGTGACGGAACTCGCGCACCACGGCCCCGAGGACCTGTTCATATCGCTCGTAACGATAATAGGCTCGTTCATCGTAATGCTGGGCGTCAACTGGGCGCTTGCGCTAGTGCTTATAGTGCTCGTGCCGCTGGGCGTGATGTTCACTATGCTGCTGCGCAAGCGCATGATGAACGCGTCGCGCCGCGTAAAGGAGCGCACGGCGGGCATAAACGCCGGACTCGAGATGAGCATATCGGGCGCGCGCGTCGCCAAAGCGTTTACCAACGAGGATTACGAGATAGCGAAGTTCGCCGAAAGCAACGAGCGGTTCAAGCGCTCCAAGAGCGAGTTCTATTCGGCAATGGCCGTGTTCGTGAGCGGCATGGACTTCTTTACCAACCTGTTTTCCGTCGCGGTAATCGCGGTGGGCGGCTACCTGATAATGCAGGGGAACTTCGACTACATAGGCCTTGTAACGTTCACGCTGTACGTCAGCGTTTTTCTGCAGCCTATACGCCGGCTTGCTGCGTTTTCCGAGCAGTTCGCGATAGGCTCGGCAGGCTTCGGGCGCTTTTGCGAACTCATGGACGAAGAGCCGGAGATAACCGACTCTCCCGGCGCGATAGAGCTTACCGATGTGCGCGGAGACATAGCGTTTGAGAACGTGAGCTTTTCGTACAACGACAGGACAAGCGTGCTTAAAGACTTGAACCTCAGGATAGAGGCGGGCAGGACGCTTGCGCTGGTCGGTCCCTCGGGCGGCGGCAAGACGACGCTTTGCCACCTGATACCGCGCTTTTACGAAGCGGACAGCGGGCGCATAACTCTCGACGGCCACGACATACGCGATATCAAGCTCGCATCGCTGCGCCGCATGATAGGCATCGTGTCGCAGGACGTGTTCCTGTTCGCGGGCACCATAAAGGAAAACATACGCTACGGGCGCATTGACGCCACCGACGAAGAGATAATAGAAGCGGCGAAGCGCGCCGAAATACACGACATGATAATGGAGATGGAAGCGGGCTACGATACCGAGGTGGGCGAGCGCGGAGTGAGGCTCTCGGGCGGCCAGAAGCAGCGCATATCGATAGCGAGGATATTCCTTAAAAACCCGCCTGTGCTTATACTCGACGAGGCGACTTCCTCTCTCGACAGCGTGACGGAAACAAAGATACAGGCGTCGTTCGACGAGCTCTCCAAAGGCCGCACGACGCTTGTAATAGCGCACCGCCTCTCTACGGTGCGCAACGCGGACGAAATAGTAGTCATTGGCGAGGAGGGCATATTAGAGCGCGGCACGCACGAGCAACTACTCTCTAAAGGCGGCGAGTACGCCAAGCTCTACCACAGCCAGTTCCGGGAACCGTAAGCGTGCGCTGCGCGGCAGACAGCATTTTTTATGTGCCTTGCATGAAGCGGCTTTATGCCGTTCCGTTTGGAATATATCGTTCCTAAAGGAGGTATTTAAAATGCTCGACAACGCGGACAGGGAGAAGATAGAAAAGATAATAAGCGACCGCAAGGAGGCGCACCGCTTTTACTCCGAAAGCTCCGACACGTACAACGCTTTTCTCGGCATGGAGCACGTGACGTTCGCGGAAGGTGCAATTAAGAAGCTGGGAAAAGAGCTGATAGCCGTGGGCATATCCGTAGTAATCAACTGCGAGCCGTGCATGGAGTGGCATATAAGCGAGGCGCTGCGCACGGGAGCGACCGAAGAGCAGGTAATAGAGGCTATAGAGGTGGGCATGGAGATGGGCGGCGGCCCCGCCACGGCGTCCGCCCGCTTCGCGATGAAGGCGCTGGAATACTACAGGGAAAACAAATAACTTTTATGGCGGTAATTATACCCTATCGTCGCTTTGCGCCACTTCCCCCTCGGGGGAAGGCTTTATCGCTCACTGAGCGCGCTCGCCTTCGGCTCCCCGAAGGGGAAGCCAGGTTGTCAACAAAGTATCTTCTGTCATTCAGAAGGAGCGCAGCGACTGAAGAATCTTTTGCAAATGAGTTTGTTTTAAGATTCCTCACTTACGTTCGGAATGACATATGGGGGTATTTGAAACTCTGACCATATCGTCGCTTCGCGCCACTTCCCTTATAAGGGGAAGCATTTAATTAGGCTCCCCTTAAAGGGGAGCTGTCACCGAAGGTGACTGAAGGGTGTGCTCTTTAAAGTATCTTCTGTCATTCAGAAGGAGCGCAGCGACTGAAGAATCTTTCTGGGGGCTGTCGCCGTATGAAAAACTAGGGGGTCGTTCATTGCTTTTGCAGGCATTGTTCCTGTGCTTTCCCCTCATCCGGCGCCTGGCGCCACCTTCCCCCGAGGGGGAAGGCTTTATCGCTCACTGAGCGCGCTTGCCTTCGGGCTCACATATGTAGGGGCGGGTTTCCATGCCCGCCCGATAAGAAACGGAGAGATAAACATATGTTACACAATGCTATAAGGTTGTTTGTTCTTGTCGTGCTGGCGATAGCGGCGATAGCCGTCGCGTTCTTCGTACTCAGCGTGGTTATACGCCTCGCCGTGTTCGCGGCAATAGTAATCGCCGCCGTGGTGCTGATAAGGTACTGGAGCAACAGGAATAAATAGGGGCAAATATATAGAGGTAATAATAATGAAATTCGAATTCGATGGATATGTGCCTGATTTACCTTTTAATATTGCTATATTCTTAATGTTCTTAAAGCTTTTGTTATTAGCAAAACGCGTATTAAATCTTTTTTTAAGATTATTAACTTACACTATATCTGTAATTCCAATTATTTTGCTTATTCCCTTATTAGCGTTTTTGCTTTGGTTAATTCATATTGAAAACTCTTATCCATCATATTGGTATGTGTTTTGGGACATGAGATATACGATTATTACCTCAGTACTAATATCATATACAATTGTTGCTTTTCAAACAGAACGGAACAGAAAGAAGAGATTAAATGAACTCTATTCCATATATGATAGAATAAAAAACTATTTCAATGCATATACAAAAGATTTTTTTCAAGAATGGCTGATAAAGAAATATGGCTTGATATGACTTCAATGATTAATAATAACATGGAAAAGAGGACGTACTTAATAAAAAACACTAATGAACTAGCACTAATGCTGGAAACTGAGAGTCGTAGTCTACTTTATGACAAAGAACTTATTCATTTTGGTAAGTATCGTAAAGCTGATATACTTTATCATTATAAAAAAATAAAAGAAAGTATTGATACATTACACCTAGATAATACGAAGGTAAATAAGGATATTATAATAAATTGGCTCATTTTATTTATTGAAAACGGTTTTTACTTGTTGGAAGAATTAGGCGATATATGGCACGAAGATCGTATTACTAATAAAATACGACGAGTAATGTCAGCTTATGACCATCGTATTAGAGACTGGCGAGAAAATTGTGTAAACCTCCATTGTCAGATAGAATAACAACAACGGAGGTTTATTTGAATGGCGAAAAGGGAAAAGAGCTTGATGAGGCAACTCATTGAAGAACGAGGTAT
>JBLNCA010000004.1:0-49482 GCA_050260375.1 Burkholderiales bacterium
TCCGGCTTCCTTCAGATTCCACCTCACGATGGACACCCTTGCCTTTGGCTAACGGTTGGTGCTATCAACCCCCGTAACGGACTTTCACCGTCAAGGTCGCGCGCATGCCGCGCGCACAAAAACATGCCGTCCGGAATTTGTCCGAACGGCATAATTGATTTTGTAGAATGCGCTTTGTTTAATACGCGACGCCCTGGGCTATCATGGCGTTTGCTATCTTAAGGAGTCCTGCGATGTTTGCGCCGAGCTCCAAATCTTCCGGATCGCCGTATTCCTTAGCCGTAGCGGTTGCGGTTGCGAATATATCCTTCATTATTCTCTGCAGCTGCGCGTCCACTTCTTCGAAGGTCCACGAACGCCTCTCGGAGTTCTGGCTCATCTCGAGCCCCGAAGTTGCGACGCCGCCTGCGTTTGCGGCCTTGCCGGGAGCGAAGTACACCTTGTTCTTCTTGAACAGCGCAATGGCCTGAGGCGTGCTGGGCATGTTCGCGCCTTCGCCAACATACTGGCAGCCGTTCGCTATAAGCGTCTTGGCGTCGTTCTCGTCAAGCTCGTTCTGTGTGGCGCAGGGGAGAGCTATGTCGCACTTAACCGTCCATACGCCTTTTCCTTCCTTGTATACAGAGCCGGGAACGAGCTTTGCGTATTCGCTTATGCGCCCGCGGCGTACTTCTTTTATTTCCTTGGCTATTTTCAGGTTTATGCCGTTGGGGTCGTATATATATCCGTTGGAGTCGGAAAGCGTAACGACGTTGCCGCCCATCTGCTGCGCTTTTTCGACGGCATATATGGCGACGTTGCCGCTGCCCGATACCGCTATCGTCTTGCCCTTCATGGATTCGCCCCGCGCTTTAAGCATCTCCGCTACGAGATAGCAAAGGCCGTAGCCCGTAGCTTCGGTGCGTGCGAGCGACCCGCCGTAAGAAAGCCCTTTGCCGGTAAGTACGCCGGTAAATTCGTTCCTTAAGCGCTTGTACTGCCCGTAAAGATAACCTATCTCTCTTCCGCCCACGCCTATATCGCCGGCGGGCACGTCGGTAAACTGCCCTATATGGCGGTAGAGTTCCGTCATGAAGCTCTGGCAGAAACGCATTATCTCGCGGTCGCTCTTGCCCTTGGGGTCAAAATCGCTTCCGCCCTTGCCGCCGCCCATGGGCAGGCCTGTGAGCGCGTTTTTAAAGCATTGCTCAAACCCCAGAAACTTGATGACTGAAAGAGTAACCGAAGGATGAAAGCGCAGTCCGCCTTTATAGGGGCCTATGGCAGAGTTGAACTGAACGCGGTAACCTCTGTTAACCTGCAGCCTGCCTTTATCGTCAAGCCAGGAAACGCGGAACGTGATTACGCGCTCAGGCTCGACTATACGCTCCATTATGCCTTCCTTTTCGAGCTCGGGATGGTGTTCAATGACCTTCTGGCAGGATTCCAGCACTTCGCTTACCGCCTGGAGAAACTCGGGTTCACCTGGGTCTCTTCTTTTTACAGCGTCAAATACACCTTTCAGATAAGAATTAGTCAAAGCCATGATAAACCTCCAATAAAAACTATCACTAAAAAGTACATTCTTAGGATATAAAATTACAGTTACAGTTTAATATAATAGCACAATAAAACAAAAAGAAAATAGGTTTTTATATAAAAATGAAATTTTTATTTTTGAATTATTCATAATCGTCATATTATGCTATATTATTCCATTCTTCAACATTAAAAAAGGCGTATGTAAAAATAGAAAAAATGTTCGATTTTTTATCTAATTTCTATTGGCATACCCGTTTTGTTATTGTATACTGTTGTGTGGCAAAACGAGGTGTGTTATGGATTTTAAACTATGCGCTAAATATAAGCCGTCGGGAAGCCAGCCCGAGGCTATAGACGCGCTTGTGCGCGGCATACTGGAAGGCAAGCGCGATCAGGTGCTTCTCGGCGTCACGGGAAGCGGAAAGACGTTCACAATGGCGAACGTTATTGAGCGGCTCAACCGTCCCACGCTTGTGCTCGCGCATAATAAAACGCTCGCGGCGCAGCTTTGCGGAGAATTCCGCGAATACTTTCCGGAAAACGCCGTGGAGTTTTTCGTAAGCTACTACGACTATTATCAGCCCGAAGCGTATGTTCCGGGCCAGGATCTGTACATCGAGAAGGACGCGAGCATAAACGACGAGATAGACCGCCTGCGCCACAGCGCTACGTCCGCGCTGCATGAGAGGCGGGACGTGATAGTTGTAGCGTCCGTTTCCTGCATTTATTCGATAGGCGACCCGGAAGAGTATTTAAAGATGAGCATATCGCTGCGCCCGGGTATGGCCATATCGCGCGAAGACCTGCTCGCTCGCCTTGTCGACAACAACTACAACAGGAGCGATACCGATTTCAACAGGGGCAATTTCAGGGTGCGCGGAGACACGGTGGAGGTTTTCCCTGCAAGCACTCTTGACAAGGCTTTGCGTATAGAGTTCTTCGGCGACGAAATAGAACGCATACTCGAGATAGAGGCAATAACGGGCCGCGCGCTCGCAATGCGCTCACATGTCGCGATATTCCCGGCGACGCACTATGCGATAGAGCACGAAGCGATGCTCTCAAAGCTCGAAGAAATAAAAGAGGACCTTGCAATACAGGTGGAAAAGTTCAAAAGCGAAGGCAAATTTTTGGAAGCGGAGCGGCTAAAGCAGCGCACTACGTACGATATAGAGATGCTGCGCGAGCTAGGCTACTGCAGCGGCATAGAGAACTACTCGCGGTATTTCGACGGCCGCAAGCCGGGCGAGCCTCCGTTTACGCTGCTTGACTATTTCCCCAAAGATTATCTGATGTTCATAGACGAGTCGCACGTAATGCTGCCGCAACTGAGAGCCATGCACAAGGGCGACTTTTCGCGCAAGGACATGCTCGTCAAATACGGGTTCCGCCTGCCGTCCGCTTACGACAACAGGCCGCTTACGTTCGACGAGTTCAGGGAGCGGCAGGGCCAGACGGTATACGTGAGCGCCACGCCCGCCGAATACGAACGCAAGCTCGCAGGAAGCGTGGTGGAGCAGATAGTCAGGCCAACCGGGCTTATAGACCCCGAAGTGACCGTGCTGCCCGCGAAAGGGCAGGTGGAGCATCTGCTGGGAGAGATACGCGCCACAGTAAAGAAAGGGTACCGCGTACTCGCAACTACAATGACGAAAAGGATGGCGGAGCGGCTTACCGATTACTACAGGGAGCTGGGTATCAAAGTAAGATACATGCATTCCGACGTTGAGACTTTGGAGCGCATGGAGATAATCCGTCAGCTGAGGATGGGCGAATTCGACGTGCTTGTGGGCATAAACCTGCTGCGCGAGGGGCTCGACCTTCCCGAAGTTGCTTTGGTCGCAATACTGGACGCCGATAAGGAAGGGTTCTTAAGGAACGAAACTTCGCTGATACAGACGATAGGGCGCGCCGCGAGGAACGCCGAAGGACGAGTGCTGCTTTACGCCGATACCGTAACCGGTTCTATGCGGCGGGCTATGGACGAGACGAACCGCCGCCGCGAAATGCAGATGGCGTATAACAAAACGCATAATATCGTACCGAAAACGATAATAAAAGAAATGCATGAGATGATAGAGATAACAAAGCCTGTGCGCGACAGCGAGCATCTTACGAAAGAAGAAGCGATGAAGAAAGCGGCGATTGTGGAAAAACAGATGAGGCAGGCGGCAATGGAGCTTGAGTTTGAGGCTGCGGCCGCGCTGCGCGACGAACTGTTCAGGCTTAAAGAATACATAAGAAAAGGCGCAAAATGAATTACATAACTGTTAAAGGGGCAAGAGAACACAATTTAAAGAACATAGACGTGAAGATACCGAGGAACAAGCTCGTTGTAATAACGGGTCTCTCGGGCAGCGGCAAATCGTCGCTCGCGTTCGATACGATATACGCGGAAGGGCAGAGGCGCTACGTGGAGTCGCTGTCCTCTTACGCCCGCCTGTTTTTGGGGCAGATGGACAAGCCGGACGTCGATTCTATTGACGGACTTTCTCCCGCTATTTCGATTGACCAGAAGACTACGAGCAGGAACCCGCGCTCTACCGTCGGCACGGTCACGGAGATACACGATTATTTAAGGCTGGTGTACGCTAGGGCTGGCGTACCGCATTGCGTAAAATGCGGCAAAAGGATAGAGCGGCAGACCGTGGACCAGATAATTGACGAGATAAAGAAGATGCCCCCAGGCTCAAAGATAATGATAATGTCGCCCGTGGTTTCGGGCCGCAAAGGGCAGTATACCAAGGTGTTTGAGGACTTGAGCCGCTCGGGCTATACGCGCGCAATAGTGGACGGCATAACGTATATGCTCGACGAAGAGATACCTCTCGACAAGAACAAGAAGCACACTATTGACGTGGTGGTTGACAGACTCGTGCTTAAGGAGAACATGGACACAAGGCTGCACGACTCCATCGAGACGGCGCTCTCTTTAAGCGACGGAGTCGTTAAGGTTCTCGACACGGCAACCAACACCGAGAAGCGGTATTCGCAGAACTACGCGTGCATAGACTGCGGCATAAGCATAGAAGAGATATCGCCTAGGATGTTTTCTTTCAACGCTCCTTACGGAGCTTGCCCTCATTGCCACGGCCTAGGAACTATAATGAAGGTGGACGAAGACCTCGTTGTGCCCGACAAGACAAAGTCGCTCGCAGAAGGCGCGGTGCGCGTATCGGGCTGGAACAGCGCCTCGAAGGACAGCTGGGGCTCGCAGTATTTTAAAGGCATGGCGAAGCACTACGGCTTCGACCTGAACACGCCTTTTTGCGAACTGGACAGGAGTATACAGGAAAAGATACTGTACGGCACGCAGAACGAGCGCTTCGAAATAGACTATTCTTCGGAATACGGGCAGGGAACGTTTTTAAACCGCTTTGAGGGCATAATACCCAACCTTGAGCGCCGGTATATGCAGACCGACTCCGATATGATGAAGGCCGAGATAGAGCAGTATATGACTACGCTGCTTTGTCCCGTATGCAACGGTGCAAGATTAAAGCCCGAACCGCTCGCGGTAAAGCTGGGCGGCAAGAATATAGCCGAGCTTTCGGATATGCCGATAGACGAAGTAATAAAGTTTTTCGACAACCTGGAGCTTACCGAAAAGCAGCGCATAATAGCGGACAGGATATTAAAAGAGCTGCGGGCGCGCTTGAACTTCCTTAAAAACGTAGGGCTATCTTACCTCACGCTTTCAAGGAGCGCGGGCACGCTTTCGGGCGGGGAGGCGCAGCGCATACGGCTCGCCACACAGATAGGCTCGGGGCTTTCCGGCGTGCTTTACATACTGGACGAGCCGAGCATAGGCCTTCATCAGCGCGACAACGAAAAGCTGCTAGACACGCTGCGGATGCTGCAGTCGCTGGGCAACACGCTTATCGTCGTGGAGCACGACGAAGACACCATTCGCAGCGCCGACTATGTGATAGACATAGGCCCGGGCGCGGGCGTACACGGCGGGCAGGTTGTTTCGGCGGGCACTCCCGAACAGATAGCTGCCGACGAAAATTCGATAACCGGGCAGTATCTCTCGGGAGCAAAAACGATAGAAGTGCCGGCAAAGAGGAGGGCTCCCAGCGGATACTTTACGGTAATAGGTGCGAGCGAGAACAACTTAAAGAACATTGACGTTACTTTCCCGCTGGGCGTGATAACCGCCGTTACCGGAGTTTCGGGCAGCGGCAAGTCCACGTTGGTCAGCGAGATACTCTACAAGGCGCTCGCGAAAAAAATACACCGTGCCAAGGATAAGCCCGGCAGGCACGAAAAAATAGTGGGCGCTGAGCTTATAGACAAAGTCGTCGACATAGACCAGAGCCCGATAGGAAGGACGCCGCGTTCCAACCCCGCTACGTATACCGGAGTGTTCACGTTCATACGCGACCTGTTTGCTTCAACAAAGGACGCCAAGGTAAGGGGCTTTGGCAAGGGAAGGTTTTCTTTCAACGTAAAAGGCGGGCGCTGCGAAGCGTGCAGCGGCGACGGCATCATAAAGATAGAGATGCATTTCCTGCCTGACGTTTACGTGCCCTGCGAAGTCTGCAAGGGCGCAAGGTACAACCGCGAGACTCTTGAGGTAAAGTATAAGGGCAAGAACATACAGGAAGTTCTCGACATGACCGTTGAGGAAGCAGAAAGCTTTTTCTCGGGCATTCCGGCCATATACGACAAACTTGCTGTATTAAAGGACGTGGGGCTTGGTTACATAAAGCTGGGGCAGCCGTCTACTACGCTTTCGGGCGGAGAGGCGCAGCGCGTAAAGCTCGCCACTCACCTTTCAAAGAAGCAGACGGGCAACACGCTTTTCATACTCGACGAGCCTACTACGGGGCTGCACACCGACGACGTTAAAAAGCTGATATCGATACTATCAAGGCTCGCGGACAAAGGCAACACCGTGATAGTTATTGAGCACAACCTCGACGTTATAAAGTGCGCCGACTACTGCATAGACTTAGGCCCCGACGGTGGCGACGCCGGCGGCCTCGTGATAGCCCAAGGCACGCCCGAGGAAGTAGCAAACACGAGCGGCAGCGCCACGGGCGAGCATCTTAAAAAGGTGCTGTCAAAAAAATAGAATATTCAACGCCTCTTGGGAAGCAGCATCAGCATTGATGTTGCTTTTTTATATTCCGCGTAGCCTTGCTTTGTCTCTATCAGCCGCTTTTCCATCATCGGTATGCTTATGAACACGAAAAGCAGCGTTATTGCCACAGGCGCGAATACCGTCCAAACAATACCCGGAATTACGCTTACCTGCATTATAAACACGCCCCACCAGAACGAAACCTCCCCCAGGTAATTTGGATGCCGCGAGTAGCGCCACAGCCCCGAATCCATATTCAGGCCGCTGTTTTTCTCAGCGCGCTTAAAAGCTCTCAGCTGGGCGTCGGATACTATCTCTAGCACTACCGCGGCCGCGCATACTGCGGCGCCCAGCACCGTTATAACGTTTATGCCCGACGCATTCATTATGGCGTAGTACGCGGGTATCATCCCCGCGAACACGAACAGAGTAGGCAGCATGTTTATGCCGAAAAAGTTCGTTAAAAACCACAGCTTAGGGTTCCTGTCGCGCAGCATCGTATAACGCCAGTCCTGATGCCGCATGCCCCTCCAGCCGGTAATCCAGTTCAGCGTAAGCCTTACGCCCCAAAACAGGAATAATAACAGATATAACAGCGAGACGGCGCTTATGTTTCGGGCAAGAATAATAAACGCAATCACAAGCACTATTGGGGCTACGCTCCAGTAAGGGTCGTACATGCTCGCGTTATTGAATATAACGCCGGCAAACCATACAACTATTGTGGCGACGGCGTCCGCGGCAAGAAACGATAGCAGAGTATCCCAAGCGCCCGAAAGCAAATTAAAGACGACAACGCCCGCCGCAAAAGAAATTATATATACGATGGCGACAACAATAAGAGAAGCGGTTTTTGATAGCTTTGTCATATAACGGCACCCTCCATAATTCGTCATGTGCCATTATACAACATTCATACGCCGCATATAAATACTTTAATCTAAAACCAAAGGCTAGCTGCCGGTGTTCATGCCGCCCGCGTTCATGCCGCCCATGAATTTCATCATGTCTTCCGGGCGGAAGTTTTTCATGGATGCCATCATACGTATCATGTTCTGCATGTTGCGTATGTTGGCCTGCTCCGCGGGAGGCATGAACATCGAAATTGCCTCGAACATATCTTCGGGCGACGAGTTTTTCATGTTGCGCAGCTTTTCTATGCGCTTTAGCATCTTTTCAAAGTTTTCCTGCATTTTAACCGACCTTTGAAGCCTTTGCATCATATTGCCCGTATCACGTTCGGCGTATTTCTGCATTATTTCAAGAAGCGAATACTGCCGCGAAAATTTTGAGTAATCGGCAAGGCCTGCATTGGTGCGAGGAGGCCATTCTTCGGGGCCGCTCTTTCTGAAATCGTCCGATATCTGTATCGCGCCTATTACGCTATGTATCGCCGCTTTATCTCCCGCGGAGACATAAGGTTCAATCTCCTTCAGCATGCTGAGCAGCCTGTCTTGCCTCATACCGTCCTTTAGCACCATCGCCAGAAGGAAGCTCAGTTCGGGCGAGAACGATGCGTTTCTCATAAGGTCTTCGTAGCTTATCTTGCTTTGCGGAACAGGCGGACGCCTCATAGTGTCGCTGCGCCGCGGCGCCGGCCGCCCGCTGTACGGGAATCTTAGCATGGCGTTGTCTCCTTATTTTAGTCTCTTTTATTGTATGCCGCCAAATAAGCCGCTGTGCACAAAGCGGGGCTTGAAAGAATATACATATTACTGACATTTCGCGCAGCTAACGAGGAGGAAAGCCCATATGGCAAAAAAAGATTTAAGGCAGATGAAAAATGAAAAATCCGGAAAAGCTCCTGTAAGCAAGAAGGATATCTACGAAATGGCCCAAAAAGCCAATTTGCGCCCGGACCTCGACAAGGTCGACAACAAAGACATACAGAACATGCAACAGGTAATATCGAAATACGAGAACAAGAGCGAAAACGAGCTCATGGGCGAACTTGAACGCATGATACAAAACGGGCGCAAAGACGGATCTTTTTCCAACGAGATGCTGGACGCATTGGTTAAGAATGTCGCGCCGATGATGAATTCGTCACAGCGCAAAAAGCTTGACAGCATAGCAAAAATGATAAAGAGCAAGCAATAGCGCGTCTATACATAGCAAAATACGTCTTTATTCTTACGCCATTTTCTTGTTGCATTGTTTTTTAAGCCTGCCCTTAAGGCTGCTCGGCAGGGGGCGTTAAAATGCTCATTACATTTATCGGGATTCGGGGCTCGGCGGTAATATTTTGATAGTGCGTTTTATTTTTTATGATATAATTGAAAAATAACATCGAGAGGGTTTTAATATGAGAAAAACTGTCGTGCTGACCGGAGGGGGAACGGCCGGCCATGTTACTCCGAATCTGGCGATTATCCCCAAGCTCAAAGAAAAGGGGTTCGATATAGAATACATAGGCACAAAAGAAGGCATGGAACGCGAGATAATTGCGGGCACCGACATACCGTATCATATAATCAGCGCTGGCAAACTGAGGCGCTATTTCAGTTTAAAAAACTTTACAGACCCGTTTAAGATACTTGCGGGATTTTTAAAAGCCGAGAGGATATTGAAAAAAATAAAGCCCGCCGTTGTTTTCTCTAAAGGCGGCTATGTGGGCGTGCCCGTTGTAATGGCGGCACACAGGCTGGGCATACCCGTCGTGCTGCACGAATCGGACTATACGCCTGGGCTTGCCAACAGGATATGCATACCAAGGGCTTCAAAGGTCTGCGTAGCGTTCGAGACGACTCTTAAACACATACCCGAAGGAAAGGGCGTCTACACGGGGCTGCCCATAAGAGAGGAGCTTCTGCATGGCGACAGGCAAAAGGGCCTCGAGTTCTGCGGGTTTTCAGGCAAAAAGCCGGTACTGTTTATTATGGGAGGAAGCCTCGGCGCCAAAGCGATAAACGACGTTCTTGACGCGGTACTTCCCGAGCTTGTTAAAACGTTTGACGTGGCGCATATAAGAGGAAAGCAGAACCTAAATTACGACATGCTGCCCGTGGGATATAAGCAGTTCGAATATGTGGGCAAGCAACTTGCGGACGTATACGCCGCGGCCGACGTTATGCTTTCCCGTGCAGGAGCGACGGCCGTGTTCGAGATACTCTCGCTTGCCATCCCCGCGCTGCTGATACCGCTGCCTAAAGCGTCGAGCAGGGGGGACCAGCTGCAGAACGCGGGGTATTTTGCGGATAGAGGCTTTTCACACGTGCTCGAACAGGAGCGCATGACGGAGCAAACGCTGCTTGAGGGGATACACAATCTATACCGCGACAGGGAAAAGCTGCGCGGCAGGATGTTGGCGAACAAGGCCGCGAGCGCTGCCGATAACGTCGTCAAGGTGATAATCGATGCTCAAAAGCCAGTCTATTGAAGAGCTCGTAACTAAATATATAACTGCCGCGGCGGCGGAAAAGAAACGGCTTTTCGAGCATATGCTCGAAACGGAAGGGGCTTTAGAGGGCATATACGCTCTCGTGTTCGGCGAAAAACAGCGGGCGGCGCTGCGTGCGCTAGCCGACGCGTGCAAACGTAAAGCCCCGCGCGAGCAGATAAGGCCTCTTGTAATACGCGACGCTGAAAGGCTTGCAGCCATAAGCGACGATAAAGCGAGAAAAACTGCTTTTGCGCTTATAGGCTTATGCGCTCCCGACGAATGCGCCGAGATACTCGCGTGCGCGCTTAAGTCCGAGAAGATACGCTTCGTGCGCCCGTCCATTATACTTGCTCTCGGCAACACGTCCGAACCCGCGAAGTATCTTAAAGGCTATGTTATTGAGCCGGGAGAGGACAAGCATGTAAGGGAGGAAGCCGAAGCGCTCAAAAAAGCGCTTTCTAAGGGCATCGAGCCGCAGAAGCTGGAAAGCGTCGTACTGCCGGAAGAATGTACGCTTACCTGTATAAACGAGAACGCGCTGCGCGCTGAGCTGCTCGCAAACAACTGCGCTTTTACGCCGAGCAGGCACGTAAGCGGAGCTTATGACGTACGGACGAAGCATACGGACATGCTGCGCTGCTATCTCGACGCGCTGTATTATATAGGCGACATGGGTTCCTACGGGCAGGCTGCCGAAGCGCTGGCCGCTATGGGGCTTAAAAGGGCTGCTTACCGCGTTGAGGCAGGGCATTTAAGCCAGGATAAGCGCAGGGAAATAATAAGCGATATATCAAAGGGCTTCGCGGAGTTCGGCTGGTACGACAACCCGTCGGCATATTCTTTCGAGATACGCTGCATAAGCGGCAGAATGTACGCGGTGTTTCCGGACAAGCGCTTCGGGTACAGAAAAAAGTCGATAGCTGCAAGCATAAACCCTGTAGCGGCGGCAAGCATAATGCGGCTGTGCCTCCCTTACATGAAGGACAACGCCGATGTTCTCGACCCTTTCTGCGGCAGCGCTACCATGCTTATAGAGCGGGGGTATATCAAAAAGGCGAACTCGCTATTGGGCGCCGATATCTCCGCTGCCGCGATAAAAGCCGCGTGCGAAAACAGGAAGGCGAGCGGCCTGGAATTTGCGCTTTTAAAGGGCGATATACTAAGATTCGGCGGCGCCGTTTACGACGAGATAATATCGAATATGCCTTTCGGCATAAGGGTTTCGGGTCATGATTCCAATATAAAGCTTTATTCGGGGTTTGCGGACAGGCTATTAAAACTGCTTAAACCGGACGGCTATGCGTTTTTATTCACTCAGGAAAAAAAACTGCTGCGCAGCGAATTAGCCAAAAGAGGATTTATCATAGTGAAAGAGGAAGTATTTGAGACGGGGGGCCTTGCGCCTACGTTATTTATTATAAAGCGAGGAGCAAAACAATGAACGATTTTTTAACGCTGGGAGAACTGCTCATAGATTTTACTCCGTCGGGAGAAGCGGGCGGACAAAAGCTGTTCATGCAGAACGCGGGAGGCGCCGTAGCAAACGTCGCCGCGGCCATATCCGGTTTCGGTGTGAGCGCCGCGTACATAGGCATGGTGGGCAACGACGTGTTCGGCAGGTACCTAAAGCAGGTGCTTGAGGATAAGGGGGTAGACACTTCAGGCCTCGTTATGTCGGACGACTATAACACTACGCTTGCGTTCGTGCATCTTTTTGAGAACGGCGACAGAGATTTTTCGTTTTACAGGAAGCCCGGAGCGGATATAATGTACGAGGAGAAATACCTTAAGCCCGAAATAATAAAACAAGCCAAAGTGTTTCATTTCGGCTCGCTTTCATTGACCGACGAGCCCGCCCGCAGCGCTACGTTTGCTGCGCTTAAGATAGCCAAAGAAAACGGCGTCGTGGTTTCGTACGACCCGAATTATCGTGCGCCGCTGTGGAAGAGCGAAGAAACGGCAAGGGAGTATATGCTGCGCGGGCTGGAATACGCGGATATACTTAAGGTCTCCGATTCGGAGGTGTCGTTTCTGTTCGGCGACATGGATTACAGCGAAGCGGCCCGCATGCTTTTGCGGTGCGGCGTAAAGCTCGTGTTTATCACGCTGGGAGGCGAAGGCGCGGTATACGGCGGCGCTGCCGGCACAGGGGCGGTGAGCGCTTACAGCGCAAACGTCGTGGACACCACGGGCGCGGGGGACTGCTTTACGGCAGGCGTGCTTTACCGCTTCATTAAGGACGGCAAAAAGCTTGACGTATTGACGCTTTGCGATATGCACGATTACGCGGATTTCGCGTGCGCCGCGGCGTCGCTTTGCGTGGAAGGAAAGGGCGGCATACCGTCGATGCCGAGCTTAAAACAGGTAGAGGAACGTTTGTCGCGCAAATAGGAGACTTTGCTTTATATCGGTTTCTGCGCAGTTGACAACGGGGCATTATACATTTAATATTTAACAAAACAAGATTTCAAATCTCTGAAAGGCGGTTCGATATGCGGGTAAAAGAGATAAGCGAGGGTTTGACGTTCGACGACGTACTGCTTGTGCCGAAAAAGAGCTCAGTGACGCCGTCCGAGGTGTCTGTAAAAACCAGGCTGACGAAAACGGTAAGCCTCAACATACCCATACTTAGCGCGGCTATGGATACCGTTACCGAATCGAGGCTCGCGATTGCTCTCGCCAGGGAAGGCGGAGTAGGTATAATACATAAGAACATGTCTATCGAAGAACAAGCCTCCAACGTTGACAAGGTAAAAAGAAGCGAGCATGGCGTTATTACCGACCCGTTTTATCTTTCTCCCGAGCACCGCATTTCCGACGCTAACGAGCTGATGGCGAAATACCGCATATCAGGCGTGCCTATCACGCAGAACGGCAAGCTAGTCGGCATACTCACCAACCGCGACCTCAGGTTTGAAACGGATTATTCGCGCAGGATAAGCGAAGTAATGACTTCAAAAAACCTCGTAACGGCTCCTATAGGTACGACTCTTGCCGAAGCTCAGGAGATACTTGGCCGCCACAAAATTGAAAAGCTGCCGCTCGTAGACGAAAACGGCATGCTGAAAGGCCTTATAACAATAAAGGATATAGAGAAGACGATACAATATCCCAATTCCGCGAAGGACGCTAACGGCAGGCTGCTTGCCGGAGCGGCTCTCGGCGTTTCGGGGGACATGATGGAAAGGGCGGCTGCGCTCATAGCGGCGAAAGTCGACATAGTTACCATCGACTCGGCGCACGGGCACACCAAAAACGTGCTTAACGCCGTAGAAAAGCTTAAAAGCACTTATCCCGACCTGCAGGTTATCGCGGGCAACGTCGCCACGCCGGAAGGCACGGTGGATCTCATTAAAGCGGGCGCCGATTGCGTAAAGGTGGGCATGGGCCCCGGCTCAATATGCACTACGCGCGTTATCGCGGGCATAGGGGTTCCGCAGTTTACGGCCGTGCTGCAGTGCGCCGAAGCGGCAGAAAAGTACGGCATAGGCGTAATAGCGGATGGCGGAATAAAGTATTCTGGCGATATAACAAAGGCTTTAGCGGCTGGCGCGTGGGCGGTAATGATAGGCAGCCTTTTTGCGGGCACCGAGGAAAGCCCGGGCGAGATGGAGATATACCAGGGCAGGAGCTTCAAGGTATACCGCGGCATGGGTTCAATGGACGCGATGCAGAAGGGCAGCAAAGACAGGTACTTTCAGGAGAGCTCCGACAAGCTCGTGCCTGAAGGCGTGGAAGGAAGGGTTCCGTATAAAGGACCGCTCAGCGACACAGTGTTCCAGCTCGTCGGCGGGCTTAAATCCGGCATGGGATATTGCGGCGCGCCCACGCTCGAAGTGCTGAGGAACGAAGCGCAGTTTATAAGGATAACGCATGCGGGGCTTACGGAGAGCCACCCGCATGACATATATATCACAAAAGAAGCTCCAAATTACACCGGAAGGTCATAAATCACGTGAGAGAAACAATATTAGTTCTGGATTTCGGCGGACAGTACAACCAGCTTATAGCGAGAAGGGTAAGGGATCTTTCAGTATACGCCGAGATACTTCCTTTTGACGCTCCGATAGAGCGCATCAAGTCATACGAGCCCATAGGCATAATATTAACGGGAGGCCCTAACACCGTCACCGACGAGGGCGCTCCGCGCTGCGACGAGCGGCTTTTTGGCTTGGGCATACCCATACTCGGCATCTGCTACGGCAGCCAGCTTATGAGCCAGATGCTTGGCGGCAGCGTGAGAAGAGCCGACAATCGCGAATACGGCAAGACGGATATAGAGTACGACACAAGCTGCCCGTTGTTTAACGGGCTTGATAAACGCTCCGTATGCTGGATGAGCCACACGTATTATGTGGACAATCCTCCTCCCGGATTCAGGGTAGTTGCGACAACGCAGAGCTGCGAAGTCGCCGCTTACTGCAGCGAGGAAAAGAAGCTTTACGGCGTGCAGTTCCACCCCGAGGTAGTGCACACAAAGTTCGGCAACAATATACTCTCGAATTTCCTCTATAACGTCTGCGGCGCAAAGGGCGGGTGGACGATGAAGAACTACGCCGAAGTAGCCGTAAACGAGCTTAAAAAGCGCATAGGCGGCGGCAGAGTGCTGCTTGCGCTTTCAGGCGGAGTGGATTCTTCGGTGTGCGCCGCTTTGCTAAACAAAGCGGTGGGGGACCGCCTTACATGCATATTTGTGAATCACGGCCTGCTGCGCAAGGACGAAGCGAAGCAGGTAAAGGAAGTGTTTGAGGGAACTTATAATATCAATCTTATAAGCGTCGACGCTTCCGAAAGGTTTCTTGAAAAGCTCAAAGGCGTCACCGAGCCCGAGAAGAAGCGCAAGATTATAGGGGCCGAGTTTATACGCGTGTTCGAAGAAGAGGCGAAAAAGCTGGGCAAAGTGGATTTTCTTGCGCAGGGCACTATATACCCCGATGTTATCGAGTCGGGCAAAGGGCACGCCGCAGTTATAAAAAGCCACCATAACGTGGGCGGGCTTCCCGACCATGTCGATTTTGAAGATATAATAGAGCCGCTGCGCGAGCTTTTCAAGGACGAGGTAAGGGTATTAGGCGAAGCGCTTGGCCTGCCGCGCCATATAGTATGGAGGCAGCCTTTCCCCGGCCCCGGCCTTGCTATACGGATAATAGGCGATATAACGAAGGAAAAGGTAAGCATACTCCAGCACGCGGACTACATATTCCGCGAGGAGATAGCGTTTGCAAAGCTCGACGAGGAGATATGGCAGTATTTTGCCGTGCTTACCGGCATGCGCAGCGTGGGCGTGATGGGGGACGAGCGCACGTACGATTACACCGTAGCCCTCAGGGCTGTAACGAGCGTGGACGGCATGACCGCCGACTGGGCGAGAATACCTTACGACGTGCTTGAAAAGGTTTCTTTGAGGATAATAAACGAAGTAAAGCATGTGAACAGGGTGGTTTACGACATAACGAGCAAGCCGCCCGCGACGATAGAGTGGGAGTGATAATACAGATTATATAAATAATACATATAATACATATAAACGCCGCGACTATTCGTGGTGTTTTACTAATGTTTTTTACAGTATTCCTATTGGTGTAAAATGATAATAATAGAAAAATATGATTGACAGCCAATGTCTATTATGCTAATATTAAAAAACAATAATTGATACTGGAGGTATAAAATGAATAATATAAAAAAAGTAGTAATAGTTGCAGTTATTTCTGTCATATTTTTAATGATGTTTTCAACATCTGTGCTGGCATCATCAAAGGATGTTACAAATAACCAATCCAATGATTACAATGCTGTAAATGAGTATGTAAATAACCTCGGCTATTCTGATCTTCCGGTTGACGCAGTTGATTTATTAAAGAATAGTTTTACCGTTAATAAGTCTCTCTCTGACTGGCAAGTGATTGTAAATTATATTACATTGAATTCACTACCTGATGGATTTAAAGTAATATTTAATGAAGACTCAGTTGAGATTTCAAACTTGGGAGAGACGAGAAATAAAACAATAATAAATGATTCTATAATTCCTATGACAACATATACACTTGTTAGTAAATCATATTCACCTGTATATTCTCATTTATATATTTGTAGTAAACTTAAATTAAGTGCAATGCAGGGAGATATATATTGGATTGCACGCTATAATACAGATTATGCAACCGGAGTACATATTTCGTGCCCCGAAAATGGTGTTTCAATAGGAAAGACTTATTATGACGGGGTCAGGGGTACAACAAAAACTAAAAGCGGTGATTGCTGCATAGACCCCGTTGCTGGAACTTGGTCAATGTATATTCTCTGTAATGATCCTTACGGAGCATCGTTATATGGAGCCCTTATGAGGCAGAATTGATATTGAAACCCTATTATGCTAGAGTACTTTTGGTGGTGGTAATAATTAATTAAATGAGGTGAGAAGTATAATGATACAAAAAAGATATTTAATTGTTTTTCTTATCATTTGCTTATTTATTGTGCAAGCCTGTCAGGGATGCAGTGCAAAACCCGTACTTGGCCAAAAGCAAGAAATAAGTCAGGACGACCTGAATACGGTAAATAACTATATTGCCGAAGTTGGCGCTGACGAAATATCACTCCAGAAAGCTGAAAGCATAAACAAACTTGAAATTTACGAAAATAAGGAGACACATGAAACAAAGACCATCTGGCAACTCGTAGTTGATTTTGTGCGCAACGAAAAAAGCGATAATACGGTTCCCCTTGGCTATAAAATAGTTTTTGAGCCCGGCGGTTTCGGTCTTGAAGATAACGAAACATGGGAACGCATAGGCGGCTAATTATAATCTGAATGGATATTGATATAACGGGCCATCATTCTGGTTTAAAATCCTCGTGATTTGGGGACACCGGATTGTGACCGTCCGCTAAAGATGACTAAAAAAGGCGGTCTGCCTGTTCGTTTATGGGCAGAACCGCTTGTATTTTTTATCAGCGTTCTCTTTTCAGATGGCGGATATTAGGGCGGAAGTTTTGGGGATGCCAAACCTTTTGATGTAAACCCTGAAGATACTTGCTTATATTTATACGAACAGATTTCGTAATCACTAAAACAGGTGGATGGGGAAGTTCAGGTATGCGCTGGAAACTTACGCAATAATCATCAATTTATTATGGTATAAGGCAATTTTCAAATGATTGCGTAATAATCGAGGGTTATTACCGTTCCAACGCACGTCGTGTGATGTCAACTGCTAATATTAAATACAGTTACGAATCATTGATAAGTGGGCCACCGACTATATACCAATATTGTAAACGAACATATTTTCTATTATTGTGTTAAATGTTTTTATTGTATTTTTACTGCATAAGAAACAGTAATGAATGAAAATATAGCTAATTACATTGACGTAATATCACCATATGGAATAGCCGAAAAGTGCCTGTCTATCGAATTAACAGCGTTAACCCTGTTAATCTGATTAAAAAGCATTTGCTCATATATACTGCTGATATAAATGTAGTATTATGAACGCCTCCCAATAAGCATTTAACTTGTAACAATTTAACGGATTGAAATTCGGTTGTTTTCATGATAGTATATCAAAACAAGAGTAGCAGGTATATTGATTACCGAACACATATAGTTATTGGCCATAGCAAGCTATGGCAACAATCTGACAACAATAAATCAGATAGTCCAAAAGATATGGATAACTGATACAATACAAATACCACGAGCCATATTACCTAAACAGAATTGTTTAAGTATCGCTCTCAAGGAGCGAGTGGGAGTAGTAAGTAAAATCCCCGGAAGCCTTCATATATGCTGCTTCCGGGAATTATTTTATACGGGCATACGGGAATAGTATCACTTTGTGCAAAAAAGAGAACAGGCCTGAAAACCCGTAAATAAATCCGGTTCTCCAGACCTGTTCTCTATTCTTTATTACCCAAAATTTACACAACCAATACTTTTTCGCCCGGCTGCTACGCCATGCTCAGCACGATTAGCAGCAGTCCGGTGAAGTAAGTGGCGCTGTTGCTTCTCACAATCCACTTGTTGTTGAGTATTACGAACCTGTCGACTGTGCCTAGGGATGTCCGTAGTAATATAGTACCTTTCATTTCTTACCGGTACGGGCTCATGCACGCGGAAATGAAGTCTTTATCGCCATGGGAGAAAAAATTCGTCAATTATGTGATGCAGACGTCCATAAACGTATTCGGCGACGGAACCCTTGGCAAAAAGTCCGTTATATGATAGTTTTTCACGGGCTTTTTAACGCTGTTTTATCATCCCCGGCCACATATTTGCTGTAGTTTGACAAAGGACGTTTGTAAAATACGAACGATTTTTAATTTTAACTGCAAAAAGTATGTTTGTTTCATTGACACTTATAAGCTCTCTAAGTAGACTCTTTATTGTATCATTACGTCGTTAAATATATTTAATTTTGGAGAAGTATCTATGAAAGCAGCTGTATTGATGGGTTCAAAGTCCGATTTACCCGTGCTTGAAACGTGTATCGGTACGCTCAAAGCTTTCGGCGTAAGCGTTGACGCGCATGTGATTAGCGCTCACAGAACGCCGGACGCCGCGCGTGAATATGCCTCCCGCGCGGAGGAAAACGGCATCGAGGTCATAATAGCCGCAGCCGGCAAAGCGGCGCACTTAGCGGGCGTAATAGCGGCTTATACTACGCTGCCCGTTATAGGAATACCTATAAAGTCTTCGACAATGGACGGCCTTGATTCGCTGCTGTCCACCGTTCAGATGCCTCCCGGCATACCCGTGGCCACAGTCGCTATAAACGGCGCTGAAAACGCCGCGCTGCTTGCCGTGCAGATATTGTCGCTAAAATACCCCAAGCTTAAACAAAAGCTTGCGGATTATAAGAAACGGCTGGCGGAAAAAGTCATCGAAGCGGATAAAAATCTTCAAAAGGAGATAGCGTTATAGCATGAAAAAGTTAGAGCAGATATACGAAGGCAAAGCAAAGAAAGTTTACGCGACCGACGACCCCGATCTTGTTATTGTGGACTACAAGGACGACGCCACCGCTTTCAACGGCCAAAAAAAAGGAACGATAGTGGGCAAAGGCATAGTAAACAACAAGGTCTCCAACCACTTTTTCAGACTTCTAGAGTCGAAAGGCATACCCACGCATTTCGTTGAGCAGCTCTCCGAAAGGGAGACGCTCGTTAAAAAGGTGGACATAGTGCCTGTGGAGGTAATCATACGCAACAAAGCGGCGGGAAGCTTTTCTAAGCGCATGGGCGTCGAGGAAGGCACGCAGCTCAAATGCGCGATATTCGAGCTCAGCTATAAGAACGACGAGCTTGGAGACCCGTTTATCAACTCGTATTACGTGCGCGCGCTCGGGCTCGCCTCCGACGAAGAGATGGAAAAGATAAAGGAATACTCGTTTAAGACGAACGAAGTGCTCTCGGAATACTTAAAGGGCTTCGGCATAGAGCTTATAGACTTTAAGCTAGAGTTCGGGCGCTACAAGGGCGGCATAGTGCTAGCCGACGAGATATCGCCCGATACGTGCAGGTTCTGGGATATTAATACCGGCAAAAAGCTGGACAAGGACAGGTTCAGAAGAGACTTAGGCGACGTGGAAGAGGCTTACAGGGAGATAATCAGCAGGCTGATGGGAGAATAGCAGATGCCGCTCAAATTAAACTTACAACCGCCTTACGAACGGTTTAAACCTATGGACGACTGCATGCATGAAGAATGCGGCGTGTTCGGCATATATTGCAGCGACGGCAGCATAGAACCCGCCGAAGCCGCATATTACGGGCTGTTCGCATTGCAACACAGGGGGCAGGAAAGCGCGGGTATAGCCGTTGCCAGGCAAGGCAGAATAGAGTATCATAAGGACATGGGGCTTGTGCCCGAGGTGTTTAAGAACGGGATCGGCAAGCTTGAAGGCGCTCACGCGGCAATAGGTCATGTGCGCTATTCCACTCAGGGCGACAGCCAGCTTGCCAACGCGCAGCCGCTCGTAATCAGCTCGAGAAAAGGGAATATCGCTCTTGCGCACAACGGCAACCTGATAAACGCAAAACAACAGCGCGAAGAGCTGGAAAATTCGGGAGCTATATTCCAGACGTCGATAGACTCGGAGATCATCGCAACCCTTATAGCAAAGTACAGCAAAGATGGTATAATAGAAGCTATAAAGACTACTATGGGGGTGCTTCGGGGCAGCTACGCGCTCGTAATAATGACGCCGGACGAGCTTATTGGCGTAAGAGGCCCGAAAGGCATACGGCCGCTGGCTCTGGGAAAGATAGGCGGCAACTTTGTTATTGCTTCGGAGTCGTGCGCTTTCGATACGATAGGAGCCGAGTTTGTACGCGACCTAAGGCCGGGCGAGATAATAGCGATAGACAAAAACGGGCTTAAGTCCTATCATGGGCCAATGTCTGAAAACACCGCGCTGTGCATATTCGAATACGTGTACTTCGCGCGTCCCGATTCGGACATAGACGGCATATCCGTGCATAAATCGAGAGAGCTTGCGGGAGTGCGGCTCGCTATTACAAATCCCGTTGAAGCGGATATTGTGGCGGAAGTGCCCGACTCCGCGACGCCTGCCGCAATGGGGTATGCGAGCCAGTCCGGGCTGCCATATGTAAAAGCTCTCGAAAAAAACAGGTACGTGGGCAGGACTTTCATACAGCCCACCCAGTGCAAGCGCGAGATAGGTGTGGGCTTAAAGCTTTCGCCATTAAAGCGCAACGTGCGCGGAAAGCGCGTCGTGCTTATAGACGATTCAATAGTGCGCGGCACGACGTCAAAAAAAATAGTGGAAATGCTCAAACTCGCGGGGGCAAAGGAGATCCATATGAGGATAAGCTCCCCGCCGGTAAAATATCCGTGCTTTTTCGGCATAGACACGCCGTCGCACGACCAGCTTATAGGCGCGGGCCATTCGGTGGAGGATATACGAAAGTTCATAGGCGCCGACTCGCTGAGCTATTTGAGCATTGAAGACCTTAAAAAGACCGTGGAGGGAGCGGCGTGCGATTTTTGCATGGGCTGCTTTAACGGAGAATACCCGGAAGACGTAGGACATTTATTGCACTGCGCCAAAAAAAATATGCTGGACGATTAAGGAGAGGACATGAGTATTACTTACAGAGGCTCGGGCGTAGATATTGAAGCGGGGTATGAGGCTGTACGCCTTATAAAAAAGCACGCTGAATCCACGTTCAACAAAAACGTACTGCAGGGGCCGGGCGCGTTCGGAGGAATGTACGACATCGGCGATAGCGTGCTCGTTTCGGGCGCCGACGGCGTGGGAACAAAGCTTAAAGTAGCGTTTGTGCTGCAAAAGCACGACACCATAGGCATAGACTGCGTTGCGATGTGCGCCAACGACGTAGTATGCCACGGCGCAAAGCCAATGTTTTTTCTCGACTATATAGCGATGGGCAGGCTTGAGCCCGAGGTCGCGGCGGATATTGTAAAGGGTATTGCCAAAGGCTGCAGGAAAGCAGGGTGCGCGCTTATCGGCGGAGAGACCGCAGAGATGCCCGACTTCTATAACCGTGGGGAATACGACGTAGCGGGATTCTGCGTGGGCAGCGTAAGCAAGAACAAACTCATTACCGGCAAAAACATAAAGCGCGGCGACATGCTTATAGGCCTTAAATCCTCGGGGCTTCACAGCAACGGCTTCTCGCTCGTGCGCAGGATAGTTATGATGGACAAAGAAGCGCTCGGGCAGTATATACATTCGCTTAAAAAAACGCTGGGCGAAGAGATACTGACTCCCACAAGGATATACGTAAAGACGATACTTGAGCTGTTAAAGTCATACAATCTTAAAGGCATAGCGCATATAACCGGAGGCGGGTTTATAGAAAACATACCGAGGATGCTGCCCAAAGGGCTGGGCGCCAGAATACAGCTGGGCAGCTGGGACATACCTCCGATATTCGATATAATAGTCTCGGATGCAAAGCTCAAGACGTCCGAAGCGTACAACACGTTCAACATGGGCATAGGCATGGTTATCGCGGTGGACGCCGACAAGGCGGACGAGGTGGCGGACGCGGCCCGCGAATTAGGTGAAACGCCTTTCATAATAGGAAGCGTCGTTGAAGGCGAAGGTGTCGAGCTTTGCGAATAGAAAGGCTTGTGGTGATGGTGTCGGGCGGAGGCACGAACCTGCAGGCATTGATAGACGCATGCGTAGACGGCGCGATAAACGCGGATATCGCAGGCGTAATATCAAGCAAGGATGGAGTTTACGCCATTGAGCGCGCCAAAGCGGCGGGCATACCCTGTGCGGTAATAAAAGCGGCCGATTATCCCGACCAGGATTCAAGGGACGCCGCGATAGCGGCCGCTGTGGAGCGTTTCGGCGGGCAGGCAATAGTGCTCGCCGGGTATATGTCGATACTCGGCAGCAAGCTGGTAAGCAAATACAAGATAGTCAACATTCACCCGGCGCTGATACCGTCCTTTTGCGGCAAGGGGTATTACGGGCTGCGCGTACACAAGGCCGTGCTTGAATACGGGGCTAAGGTATCGGGCGCTACCGTGCATTTCGTGGACGAAGGAACGGACACGGGCCCGATAATAATGCAGAAATGCGTACCCGTGCTGGACGACGATACTCCCGAAACGCTGGCGGCAAGAGTGCTCGAAGCGGAGCATGACATACTCGTACAGTCTGTAAAGCTGCTGTGCGACGGAAAACTTGAGCTTAACGGAAGAAGAGTTCGTATTCTTCCATAAGCTCTTTCTATTTTGCGTAAAATAAAGTTTATATAATTTCTGGAGGATCATTATGAAAAGAGCATTCTTAAGCGTGTTCGACAAAACGGGCATTGTCGAATTCGCGTCCGGACTTGCCGATTTAGGCTTCGAGATTGTTTCTACGGGTGGGACGCAGAAGGCGCTTAATGACGCCGGAATTCCTGTAACCAACGTATCCGACATAACGGGATTCCCCGAGTGCCTCGACGGGCGGGTAAAGACGCTGCACCCCAAAATACACGCGGGGATTTTAGCGATGCGCTCAAACGGAGAGCATATGCGGCAGGTGGAAGAGCTGGGCGTGGGGCTTATAGACATAGTCGCGGTTAACCTCTACCCTTTTAAGCAGACGATATCAAAGCCTGGCGTAACGCTGGAGGATGCTATTGAGAACATAGACATAGGCGGGCCGACGATGCTCAGAGCCGCAGCTAAGAACTGGCAGGACGTTGCTTCGATAGTTGACCCCGCAGATTACGAACGCGTGCTTGGAGAGCTTAAAACAGGCGGCATAACGAAGCAGACGAAGTTTGACCTGTGCGTAAAGGTGTTCGAGCATACCGCCGCGTACGACGCGCTTATAGCGCAGTACCTTCGCGGTCGCAACGGCGGGGGATACCCCGATAAGCTGACGCTCACGTATGAGAAGCTGCAGGATATGCGGTACGGCGAGAACCCGCACCAGACCGCCGCGTTTTACCGCGAGCCGCTCGACATAAACGGCACGCTCGCATCCGCGAAGCAGCTTTGGGGCAAGGAGCTTTCGTTCAACAACATAAACGACACGCACGGGGCTCTGGAATGCTTAAGAGAATTCGAGGAAATAACGGTTATCGCCTCTAAGCATGCCAACCCGTGCGGCGTGGGCAGCGCGGACAACCTGTACGACGCTTACATGAAAGCGTATTCCGCAGACCCCGTATCGATATACGGCGGCATCGTCGCCGTCAACGCCGAGGTGGATAAAAAGACCGCGGAGGAGATGGCGAAGATTTTCCTCGAGATAATAATAGCGCCTTCGTTTTCTCCGGAAGCGCTCGACGTATTAAAGGCAAAGAAGAACCTGCGGCTTTTAGAGCTGCCTGATATAACCGCTAAAATCAAACCCGGCGCAATCGACATAAAGAAGCCGTCGGGCGGACTGCTGATACAGCAGCCCGACGCATTGCTGTTCGACGGAGAGCTAAAGGTTGTGACAAAGCGCGTTCCCACGGAGCGCGAAATGGAAGACCTAAAATTCGCGTGGAAGCTTGTGAAGCACCTAAAGTCTAACGCCATTTCCGTCGCGAAGGACAAGCAGTCCCTTGGCCTAGGGCCGGGACAGGTTTCGCGCATATGGGCTGCGCAGGCCGCGCTTGAGAGAGCGGGCGAAAAGGCGGCGGGGGCGGCGCTGGCGTCCGACGCGTACTTCCCGTTCGACGACTGTGTGCGGCTCGCTGCCGGGTACGGCATAACTGCGATAATACAGCCGGGCGGCAGCATAAGGGACGAGGATTCCATAAAGGCCTGCGACGAGCTCGGCATATCGATGGTGTTCACCGGCATACGGCACTTCAGGCATTAGGAGAGACGCGCTATGAAGATACTTGTGGTAGGCGGCGGAGGCAGGGAGCATACGCTGGTATGGAAGCTGCGGCAGAATAAAGACGTGGGGGAGATACACTGCGCGCCCGGCAACGGCGGCATTTCCGAAATGGCAGTGTGCGTCCCCTTAAGCGCTACGGATTTGGGCGGCATTGTGGATTACGCGAAAAAGCAGGCCTTTGACCTCGTAGTAGTCGCGCCCGACGACCCGCTTTATATGGGCATGGTAGACAGTCTGCAGAGCGAGGGCATACGCGCGTTCGGTCCTACGGCAAAGGCTGCCGAGATAGAAGGCAGCAAGGCGTACGCGAAGCGGCTAATGAAGAAGTACGGAATACCCACCGCGGAATACGAGGTGTTCAGCGATTTTAAGAGCGCTTGCGCGTACGTGGAGCGCTGCCCGATGCCTGCCGTAGTAAAGGCGGACGGTCTTGCTCTCGGCAAAGGCGTGGTAATATGCAAAACGACGGCTGAAGCGAAAGCCGCGCTGGAAGATATGATGGTCAAAAAGCTGTTCGGCAATGCGGGCAACAGCGTAGTAATAGAGGAATGCCTTGAAGGCCCCGAGGTCTCCGTGCTGGCGTTCTGCGACGGCAATACGATACTGCCTATGGCGAGCGCGCAGGACCACAAGCGCGTATTCGACAACGATATGGGCCCTAACACCGGCGGCATGGGCGCGTTTTCGCCGTCTCCCAAATATACGGACGATATAAGAAGAGAGGTCGAAGAGACCATAATTCAAAGAACGCTTTACGCATTAAATCAGGAAGGCCGGGAATTCAAGGGCGTAATATACTTCGGGCTGATGCTGACAAAGAGCGGCCCGAAGGTTCTCGAATACAACGCGCGTTTCGGCGACCCGGAAGCGCAGGTAGTGCTGCCGAGATTGAAGAACGACCTTGTAGAGGTTATGAACGCAGTAATAGACGGCAGGCTTTCCGATATAACGCTCGAATGGGACGAGCGCAGCGCAGTGTGCGTAGTTATAGCGTCGGGCGGGTATCCCGGCAAATACAACAAAGGGGACTTAATAGAAGGGCTTGACGATGTAAGCGACGCATTTGTATTCCATGCGGGCACAGTAAAGAGCGGCGGGCGGTACGTCACTAACGGCGGCAGGGTGCTCGGCATAACGGCGCTCGGCAACGACATAGCCGAAGCGCGGCAAAAAGCCTACGCCAACGTCAGTAAGATTTCTTTTAAAGGCGCGCAGTACAGAAGCGATATAGGGTTAAAATAGTATATTAACAGTTGCTTCCCTGTTAAGGGAGGCTGCTGGCGATAAGCAACTGATGAGGTGAAATTGTTTTTACCGTCGTTGTTTTCACCTCATCAATTGCTTTGTTTTTATGAAAAGGTATTTATAATGCAAACGCCGCGGATACTGCGCTTACCGCGTCCCGCGCCTTGCCCGAGTCGACGCAGAAGCTTATCTTCGTTTCCGACGTCGTTATAATATATATGCCTATATCCCTTTCGGCGAGCGCTCCGAAAAGCCGCGATGCGACGCCCGACTGGCGCTGCATGCCCGCGCCTTCCACCGTAAGCTTGGATAGCGCCGTGTCCATAATTATCTTCACATCGTCTTTTATATGCTTTTTTAGTACGTCTTTGCAGACGCTCAAGTCGGTAAGCGGCATAGAGAACGAGAGGCTTATCTTGCCCTGATGAGGGGAAGTCTGGCTTATTATGTCCAGCTTCACGTTCTTTTGGGCGATATCGCTGAACACTTCGGCTATGAGCTTCGGGGAGAATGGGAAGTTCGTCAGCGTTATCATTGCCTGCCCGTCGTCCTGGTATATGTGGGTGACGGCGGACTCGGCGATTATATCGCTCATGTTATACAGTCCCGGCGGCTTGTCGTACAGGAACCTTGCAGCCCTTACCGCGCCGAACGCGAAAATATGCCGCGACTGAGCGATGTGGTTTATCTCTATCACCTCGTCGGTTCCTATGAACATCACGCTGTGTTCGCCGGGTATCGTGCCGCCGCGCACCGAGTGAAAGCCTATCTCTCTGCCTCGCCGCTCCGTCTTAGAGTTCCTGCCGAAAACGTAGTCCTTTTTGCTGGTAAACGACTCGTTTATGCAGTCGGCTATCGCGAGCGCCGTGCCGCTCGGTGCGTCAACTTTCTGGTTGTGATGCTTTTCTATTATCTCGATATCGTACGCCTCTCCGAGGAAAGCCGCAGCGTTCTTTGCAAGCTCCATCTGCAGGTTTACTCCCAGCGACATGTTTGCCGAGAAGAATATCGGGATATTTCTCGACGCTTCGAATATGGCCTTTTTTTCGTCGTCGCTGAAGCCCGTGGTCGCGATTACAATGGGTATGCCTTTGCGCCGGGCATACGCAAGATTGGCGGCCAGCGCCTCGGGACGCGAAAAGTCTATTATAATATCGGCGGATTCCCTGCAATCATCTATATTAAAGTATACCGGGAAGCAGTTCTGCCGCGAATCGGGCAGCTTGTCTACGCCCGCAGCTACGCGAATATCGTCCGATTTCGCTATGACGTCCGCTATCACCTGTCCCATTTTGCCGTTAGCGCCGCTGAGTATTACGTTTATCATTTGCACCTCGTTATTCATTAATGAAAGCGGCTTTTCGTCCCGTATTACACGGGCTCAAGCCGCAGTATTCTTATATGTGTAACCTTTTAAGCTATGTCGAACCCAAGGGCTATCAGCTCTTTTTTGAGTATCGCGGCTTTGTCCGCGCTCATCTCGCAAAGAGGCATACGCAGCACTCCGGCGTTTATGCCTATCATGTTAAGCGCGGTCTTTACAGGTATGGGGCTTACCTCGATAAACAGCGCTTTAATAAGCGGATTCAGCTTGAACTGCAACTCGAGCGCTTTTTTCGTATCGCCCGCAAGCCAGCTAGCGGTCATCTCGTGAGTCATGCCGGGGGCGACGTTGGAGACGACCGATATTACGCCCTTGCCGCCCAGGGACATAACGGGTATAACATGGTCGTCGTTGCCCGAATAAAGGTCTATGCCTTGGCAGAGCCTCGCTATTTCCGTTATCTGCGTTATATTAGCGCTCGCCTCTTTAATGCCGACAATCCTGTCGTGCTGGCTTATCTCTTTCATAACCGCAGGCGTTATATTCATGCCCGTCCTTGCGGGAACGTTGTAAACGATGATGGGAACGCTCGACGCGTCGGCTATGCTGTGAAAGTGTTTAATGAGCCCGGCATCCGAACATTTGTTGTAATACGGAGTAACCACAAGCAGCCCGTCCACGCCGAGGTCGGAAGCCTCCATCGAAGCCTCAATCGAAGCGGCGGTGTTGTTCGATCCCGTCCCAGCTATTACGGGTACTCTTCCCGCGGCATGCTTAACTACAAACTCGATAGCGGCCTTTTTTTCCTCTCTTGTCATCGTGGACGGCTCGCCCGTCGTGCCGCAGACAACAAGAGCGTCTATACCGTTTTCTATCTGGTACTCGATAAGCGTTTCAAAAGCGGCAAAATCGATACCCGTGTCGTTGAACGGCGTAACCAGCGCCGTCCCGGCTCCTGTGAAAATACTCATACCATACTCCTTTCACGAATCAGTCGAAATAACCCTTTTTGGCCAGCAGCTCAGCCGCCAGCACTCCGCCTCCCGCAGCACCCCTCAATGTGTTATGGCTTAAGCATATAAACTTATAGTCGAATATCGGGTCTTCCCTTAGCCGCCCTATTGAAACGGACATGCCGTTTCCGTTGTACCTGTCAAGGCTCGTCTGCGGCCGCGCGTCGTCCTCAAAATACATAAGGAACTTTTCAGGCGCGCTGGGCAGCCCAAGCTGCTGGGGGAGTCCTGAAAACTCATTCCAGCGCTGCTTTATCTGTTTCATCGAAGGCTTTTTTTCAAAGCTCACGAACGTCGCAGCCATATGCCCGTCGGATACCGGAACGCGTATGCACTGCGTGGTAATAACGGGCAGTCTTGCGTTGACTATGCCGTTATCTCCTATAGCGCCCCAGATTTTAAGCGGCTCCTGTTCGCTCTTCTGTTCTTCGCCGCCGATGAAGGGTATTACGTTGTCCGCCATCTCCGGCCAGGACTCAAGCGTTTTGCCCGCGCCCGATACCGCCTGATATGTGCACACTGCTATCTGCTTTATGCCGAAATCGAGAAGGGGATGCAGCGCGGGTACGTAAGTCTGTATAGAGCAGTTGGGCTTTACCGATATAAACCCTCGCTTCGTTCCCAGCCGCGCGCGCTGCTTCTCTATTACCGCTATATGATGAGCGTTCACCTCGGGTATTAGCATAGGCACGTCAGGAGTTCCGCGGTGTGCGCTGTTGTTGGATACCACCGGTATCTCCTGTTTAGCATATGCCTCTTCGAGCGCTTTTGTCTTCTCCTTGTCAAGGCTGATAGCGCAAAATACGAAATCCACTTTTCCCTTTGCCGTTTGTATATCAAGGGCGTCGTATACTTGCATGCCCGCAACTTTTTCGGGAATAGGAGTCGTCATAACCCATCTGCCGCCTACGGCTTCTGCATATGTTTTTCCGGCCGAACGCCCGCTTGCGCCGAGGTATGTGATATTAAACCACGGATGATCCGCTAATAGCGTTATGAACCGCTGTCCCACCATGCCGGTTGCGCCGACTATGCCCACATTGTAACTCTTCACCTGATAAACCTCCCTGAAAAATTTAAACCGTATAAAAATAGCACGCATAAATACCGCGCGCCAATAATAACAAGGATAACGTTTGTATTACAGCAGCGCTCCGTCCCGCGCCCGGGACGACAGTTGCATGGCTGTTAACCATACACCCAGGCAAAACGCTGCGGAACGACTTTGCCTTCGGCAGTTTTCCCTTTCCACTATACATCATAAGCACCCGCTGCCTCCGAATAGTATACTCATGAAAACCGCGCCTCAACTGTATTGAATCATATTATAACATCGCCCAAGCAATATAGTCAACCGCGCGTTTCTCATTCGGCATAATTTACCTGTGCGCGTTGCTTTTTTCGTTGTGCCCGATATAATAACGTAGTATATTATTGATAATATTGAGCGCGGACTAACTTAAGGAGGCATTCGTGGAGGCGTACGGATATCTTTCCGAAGTATATAACGAACTGATGGCTGACGTGGATTACGAAATGTGGGCCGGATATCTCGACGGCATATTAAAGCGTCACGGCGTAAAAACCGTATTTGAGACGGGATGCGGAACGGGCAACATAACGCGCGAGTTGTATCGCCTTGGCTATGATATAACGGCTTCGGACATATCGGAAGCAATGATAAACGTCGCAGCCGTGCAGGCGAGAAAACTAGGCTACGATATAAAATTCATACTTCAGGACATGCGCAATATCGAGGTGGGCAACAAGCCGGACGCGATTCTGTCCGTTTGCGACGGCCCCAATTATCTTGACGAAGCAGGGCTTAAGTCGTTCGCGGCTTGCGCATTTAACGCGCTGAAAAGTAACGGCGTGCTGGTTTTCGATATTAGCTCAAAATCAAAGCTTAAGCGCATGGACGGCGAGGTTTATTTCGATGACGGCGACGACACGACATGCATATGGCAGAACATATATGATGGTAAATCAAACAGCCTGTGCATCGACGTAACGCTTTTCGTGCGCCGCGGCAGACTGTTTGAAAGGTTTTCCGAGCGTCATATACAGTACGCTTACGACCCTGGGTTCGTTGAAAAAGTCTTTCTCTCTGCCGGGTTTGCAAGCGTCAGCATATTCGACTGCTTTACCGAAGATAAGCCGAACGATAATTCGGAAAGAATACAGTTTGTGTGCCGCAAGGCCTCTGCTTGAAGCGCGGCTTGCTTATATGATATAATTATTTAATATAGGAGGCGAAATGAACGACAAAAAGAAGCTGCACCATAAAGTACTGAGCTTTAACCAGCCCGCATCTTTTTTTATTAAAAAAGCGGAAAAGCATATTGACGCAGGCAATTTTTTGGAAGCGCTGCAGCTTTACCGGCAAGCCCTCGGTATGGAACCGGATAACGTTGAGTATCTGTTAAGCATTGCGCAGATATATTCTGAAATGGGGCTCTATACCGAATCAAACGACGTTTTGCTGAAAATAGCCCGTTACGGCAACACGCCTACCGAGTGTTTGTTTGCGCTCGGCTGCAATTACATGGGCATGAAAAACTACGAGCTTGCCGATGAAGCTTTTGAACAATATCTGGCTATAGACCCCGACGGCGAGTTCGCCGATGAGATAGACGAAATATTCGACATGCTGGACGAAGAGGAAGAGGAGGGAATGCTTACCGACGTAAGCCGCCAGTACATAATGGAAGAGGCTTACGAGGGAAAACAGCACCTCGACAAGGGCGACTATAAGTCGGCTATACAGCATCTCGAAAACGTCGTCAGCCGCGACAGGCTGATGTACCCGGCAATGAATAACCTCGCGCTGTCCTATTTCTTCGACGGACAGAAAGCGAAGGCTTTAGAGATGTCCAAAAAAGTGCTGGATGCGCAGCCTGATAACCTTCACGCCTGCTGCAACCTCGCGTTTTTCTATTCGGATATGGGAGACCCTGCAGCCGGAGAAGAGTACCTTTCCCGCATAGACGAGACGGCCGATATAGACCCGGAAGACATGCATAAGCTTGCGCTTACGTATTGCGAACTCGGCCGCCATGACAAGGCGTATAAATGGTTCTCAAAGCTGATAACGATTCAGCCGTACGATATACGGCTGCTGCATTTTTACGGGCTTGCCGCATACAACAACGGATTTTATGGCGAAGCTGCGGATTGTTTCGTAAAGATACTGAAGATAGACCCAAGCAACAGCCTCGCGGTTTACTATAAAAACAAGGCCGAGATGGCCAAAAAAGGCGGCGCCGTTAAAAAGCTCGAATACGTATATCAGGTGCAGTTCGATGAAATCAAGCAGCGCGTCAAATACTTAAACGACTGCCTGATGCAAAAGGACGACAGCCTGGTAAACAAGTGGAAGAACGACGAGTACTTTAAGTCCGTTATACTTTGGGGGCTTTATTACGGCGACGAGTATATAAAGAAGATAGTCATAGAGATAATGAGCCTGTTTTCCGACGAAAGCGTGGAAGACGAGTTCAGAAGCTTTCTGCTGAAAAGCACGGAAGCGGACGAGATAAAAAACGACATATTCATGTGCTTAAAGCGCATAGGAGCTAAAGAGCCTTATGTCGCCTATATAAGAGGCGCGATAGTCGAGGTAAGGGTCGGAAGCATATCGGAGGAGATTAAGAACCTCCCAAGGCCTTATGCCGAGGCGCTCAACAGTTTCGTCAAGAATGCGAGGGGCAGGTACAGCGAGGAGTTCATAACGTCGGGCGTTGAACTATTAACATCGTTCGCGAGAGACCGGGGCGACATGGGCGCTTGGATACAAAGGCCGCAGGCGTTTGCGGCCGCGCTGGAATTCCTCGTAAGCGAAATAGACGGAACCGTCAAAATACCGCTGAAGAAGGACCTTATGAAACGTTACGGCGTTTCTTTAACGACTATAAACAGGTATTACGACATACTCACAGAAGAACAGCCGGGCGGAGCAGACGATGCCGATTGATTTTGAAGATAAATTCAGCCGTTTTCTGACCGATTATATAAAAGAGAACGAAATTGACGAAGACGATTTGGACGATGTTGCGGAAGTGCTGTATTTCGACTGGATGGACGAGCCGAAAGACTGGCTGGACGGCAAATCGCCCAATACGTATTTCGACTCTTTCGGCGCCGCCTCGCTTATCGAGCTGCTGGGGGAGTATGTTTTTGCCGGCATGGCTATACCCGCGCCGCTGCTAAACCGCATTGAGGATATCAAGGAAGAGACTCATCCTTTTCTTCTCTCGCTGCTTTTGAACTATGAAGGAGAAAAGAGCGGGGAGCTTAAAACCGTTATAGTGCAGCTCATAGATGAAATGCGCATGAGCCACCCGTACGATTATTATATAAAAGTGATAGCGGAGTCTACCGAGGCGTCGGATTTTCCGGAGGCGTGCGTACAAGAGCTTAAGAATACGGGAGATAATTATAAAGAGAAGATAATCTCGGCGTACGAAAACGCGCAGAGCGACTATTCGTCCGATTGCTTTCTCGATATTTTAAGCGACCTGCCGTACGACGAGCGCACTTACAACTATGTTTTGGAGCGTTTTCTTTACGGCGACAGGCTCAAGGCATTTTACGCGAGCTGCCTTGGCAAGCTGGGCAACGAGGACGCGCTGCCTTATCTCGAGCAGGCGCTTAAAGACGAAGGTCTCAAGTATTACGATTATATGTCCATAAGAGACGCGTATGAGGAACTGGGCGGCGAGTTAAACATAGAACGCGATTTTACGGGGGACAGCGATTACGAGTCTCTGAAGAATCTGGAGGATTGATTTTGGCGATAAGTTTTAACGATATCAAGTGCAGCGAAAAGATTAGGGAGCTTGTTGACTATTCCAACAAGTGCCTCGAAGTCATAGGATACACCGATCACGGGCCGCGCCACGTTGGATACGTGAGCCGCATAGCGGGGGAGATACTCGCAAAGCTCAATATGCCGGAAAGGCGGGTTGAGCTCGCCAAAATAGCCGGCTGGGTGCACGACGTGGGCAACCTCGTCAACAGGAAGAACCACGGCCATAACGGCGCCGTTATTCTTTTCCCGATACTCAGCGACATGGGTTTCCCGGTTTCCGAAGTATGCGATATCTGCGCCGCAGTAGGCTCACACGAGGAAGAGACGGGCCATCCGGTAAGCGACGTATCCGCCGCGCTGATAATAGCGGACAAGGTGGACGCCCACAGGGCGCGCGTTAGGCTAAAAAAATACGACGCTTCTGATATACACGACCGCGTCAATTACGCTATACAGGCGACAAAGCTGACCGTTGAAAACAATACCATCAGCATATACTATACGATGGACCCTATAGCTTCGCCTATGGATTTTCTGCAGATATATCTTTCGAGAATGCAGATGTGCGAGAAGAGCGCAAAGTTCCTGGGGTGCAGGTTCGCTTTGTATATAAACGACGTAAAGCTCAACAGGTGGGAGGAAGGCAGTGCGGTATAACTGTTTTGCTTCCTGCTCGTTCGGGCTTGAGGCCGTCGTAGCTTCGGAGCTTAGGAAACTTGGATTCGGGAATATAGAGCCGCGGGACGCCCGCGTCTATTTTTTTGCGGACGAAGCCGGGCTCGCAAGAGCGAACATTCGTTTAAGATGCGCCGACAGGGTATATATAGAAGCGGGAGCGTTTACCGCTACTACCTTCGACGAACTGTTTGAAGGCATAAGAGCCATACCGTGGGAAGAATACATACCGGCAGACGCGTCGCTACCCGTAAACGCCGATTCCGTCAAAAGCGCGCTCTACAGCGTATCGGACATACAGTCGATATCAAAAAAGGCAATTGTCCAGCGGCTTATGAGCGGGCACGGAGCGCGTTTGCTTCCCGAAACAGGGGACAGGTACGACGTACATATCAAGATACTCAAAAATACTGTTTCCGCGTGCCTCAACGTAAGCGGCGAAGGGCTAAACAGGCGGGGGTACAGGCTCGCGAACGTGAAAGCACCTATACGGGAAACGCTGGCCGCAGGGCTCGTTATGCTGGCGGGCTGGAAGGAAGGATGCTTTGCTGACCCGATGTGCGGCTCGGGAACCATAGCGATAGAGGCCGCGATGATAGGCGCTAACATAGCGCCGGGGCTGAATCGCAGTTTTGACGGCGAAATGTGGCCTGCGCTGCGTGAAGCGTGGATACAGGAAAAAGAAGCGGCGAAGCGCGATATCAGTGAGCCCGCAGTAATATACGCTTCGGATATTGACAAAGACGCGCTTAGCGCCGCGGACAAAAACGCAAAAGCGGCAGGAGTCGCGCTGCGCCTTTACCATGCGGACGTGAGGGATTTTGCGCGCAAAGACTGCGTCGTGCTTACAAACCCTCCATACGCCGAGCGGCTGGGGGAGCAGAGCGAAGTGCGCAGGCTGTATAAGGATATGGGCAGAGCCTTTTCGGACGTTGAAAGGAAATATATAATAACGGCGGACGACGAGTTTGAAAGGTATTTCGGCAAACGCGCCACAAAGAAGCGCAAACTTTACAACGGCAATATCCGCTGCACGCTGTACCAGTATTATTGATAATTGACTTGAATGAACTCGTGGTGTATTATAACGTAGTCTCGAAAAAATTATGTGTTTACAGCTCAGCACTATAGAGTGTTAGACTACGAATTTTGAGGCCTATGCTGGAAAAATTGAATATGTACCCGTAGCTCAGTTGGATAGAGCGCAAGACTCCGACTCTTGAGGTCAGAGGTTCGAATCCTCCCGGGTACACCACAAACAAAAACACCATTTAGAGGGTGCGTCTAAGGGATTTTTAATCCCAGAAATTATCGGCATAGTTTGGTATGTAGTTACCGGCTATGCCGATTTTTCATTCTTTGTGGTTGATGCAGAAACCGGTGGTTCAAATTCACCAATGCAGTTCCAAACAATTTTAATACGCTGTACCCGTCTGCCATCAATACGCTCTGCTTTGTACACATAGATTTTTTCAACGAACTCCCGGATAATTTCCGCTGTGAGTTCTTTTATGTCGGTATACTTTCTTACTAGAGATAGGAAGTGGTCAATATTGAGTGCGCTTTCTTTTTCCTCTATCATAATGGATTTCAGTTCGGCTACTCTGTTTTCAAGGGTATGCTGTTCAGTTTCATAGTTTGCGCTCATCTTTGCAAAACGCTTATCAGATATTTTACCCTCGATATTATCTTCATAAAGTTTTTGCATTATTTCATCTAACTTTTTGATACGAGACTGTGACTGTTCTAATTCTCGTTTGCTATCACGCAAACTTTTGTCAAGCTCTGTCCTTGTTTTCTTGGTTACTAATTCCACAAATTCTTGCTCATAATTTTTGGCAAAAGCTGTTACGCTACGAATACCATCAAGGAGTAATTCCTCTACCACCACATTGCGGATCTGGTGAGAACTGCAGCCGCCTTTTATCTTGCGGTAGGTGGCGCATACAAAATACTCCTTTTCATGCTCCCAACCGCGCCCACGCACTTGATACAGTTTGTTTCCGCAATCCGCACAGAACATCATTCCGGAGAGGAGTGGCATTTCGCCCATCGGTGTAAGTCTGCGTCTGCCATCCCTGATTCTCTGTACTACTACAAATACAGATTCCTCAATAATTGCTTCGTGGGTATTCTCGAAAATCATCCACTCTGACGGGTCGTTTTTCATCTGCTTTTTCTGCTTATAGGACTTACGGTAAGTTTTGAAATTAACCGTATGGCCTAAATACTCCTGCCTTGAAAGCATATGAACTATAGTGCTGCCTCGCCAGACATAATCATCGTCATGGCCTCTGTTGTCCGGAATATTGATTCCGTTTTTCTTGGCATGAGCCGTTGGATTCATAATCCTGCGCTTAGTGAATTCCTTGGCTATCTGCGAAGGGCCATACCCTTGCATACATAAGTGGAATGCTTCGCGTACCACCTTAGCGGCTTCTTCATCGACTATCCATCGTGTCTTATCATCCGGGTCTTTGATATAGCCGTAAGGCGGATTGGTGCAGAGCGGTTTGCCGGACTCCCCTTTCGACTTGAAAACTGCGCGTATCTTCTTGCTCGTATCTTTGGCATACCATTCGTTGATGATATTAAGAAACGGTGTAAAATCGCTGTCCTGCTGGTTGGCACTGTCAACATTATTGTTTATTGCTATGAAGCGAATGTCGGAGCCGGGAAAGAGCACTTCGGTATAATAGCCGACCTTTAGATAATCTCTTCCGAGACGGCTCATGTCCTTGACAATGATGGTGCCAATCCTGCCTTCTTCCACTAGGGAGATAAGGCGCTGCCAATCCGGGCGGTCGAAGTTCGTACCGCTATAGCCATCATCCACAAAGAACTCAGTGTTTGTAAAACCGTTGTCATCAGCGTACTTCTGTAAAATGGTCTTCTGATTTTTAATGCTGTTAGAATCACCCTGCAGCTCGTCATCTCGTGAAAGACGGCAATACAGAGCGGTTATTTTATCGTTATTCTTCACAGCAGTATAAGACTGCCTGCTATTCATGTTTACCTCCTTTCCGACAGTCTTCAAGCGGTACTCTATGTTCCCGTACTGCCGCGAAGAAGTCAAGTTATTTGTTTAAGAAGCCTTATTTAATTCAAGCTTTGCTGTGCCGTTAAGTATCATTCGTTTCAGCTTGTCATAGGCGGTTTCTTTGGCAGTGCTGCTGACTGCTGATTCTATAATGTAGAGAGTATCACCGATTACCTTTTCGGTAACGCAGATGGTCTTCTCAGCCATAAGGCACTCCTCCTTTCTGACATTGGGGTAGGGGGTAACAAATCCTTACACCCTTTCGATCGTGCAACGGGCGTGGGGTTTCGCGCGAAAAAACGCGGATTCAAACGGGGTATTAAGGGAACAACCGGGATAAAATGCGAATAATTGAAATAAACTTGGTGTGTATTTCATCTTGAAAAGTGCTTTTTTAGGTGAAAAGGCACAGCAGGATTTTCCACTGTGCCTTTCCACCATATGTCTTAACCGTTGGTTCCAGTATTCTTCTGAATTACCTTCACTGCCTCTTGGCGGATAAGTTTTCCGTCAATAAACTCAAAGGCAAGGTAACCTATCTGGTCGAGCAGGGCAAACTTCTCTGAGAGCGCCCTCACGCTGACAGGGCTTCTGCAGATGATCCAGTAGTAGCTGAAATCACCGAAAGCAATAGGCTTTGAACCGGACTCCATATCCGGCATAAACTCGGAGACAAATACCTTTTTGCCAAGGATGGTATCATCGCTGCTGCGCCATAGGTAGTTTCCGGCTTCGTCTTTCAACGTACGCAAGGCAAGGGCTGTCTTATCGTTCATGAGCCATACGGCATTTTTGCGGTATTCCGGCTTCACAGAGAAGTACAGGCGGATTATATCATCATAGGTGATTTCATCGACGGAATAGGCAACCTTAGCGCCGTTTGCATCGTTTAAGATACCTGTCGGCATTTGCACACCGGTACCGTTAATAAAGGCGTTGTCCTCAGCTTTGGCAAAGTTCCTAGCAAGGCGCTTTACAAGGTAGCTTTCGATGTCAAATGCGGCATCGCGGACAAAGTCCGAATTCATTTTTACAAGAGCAGCGAGTTTATGGCTTTCAACGGTGTACTGAATGAAATCATTTAGTCCGTCAAAAACAGGGATAGTGCCGCCTTCCAGTACAAACTGCGCAAGGTCATCATATTCCTTTGCAAGGATGTGATAACTGCCTTCATATACGTTAAAGGTTGTGCCGATTTTACGGAACAGGCTCTCGTTTATGATGGCTGCTTCATATTTGTTATTTGTGGCATTTGGCATGACATAAGTACCTGTATCGCTGCTGCGGCCTTCGGAAAGTCCGGAATAACCGTCTTCCTGGCCGCGCATGGCATTCCAGAAGTTCTTGCTGTATTCCGGCTGACCGGTATATACTATGACTTCAGTATAATTCATGGCGTTCCCTCCTTAAATCTTATCGCAGAATGGACAGGCATAGAGACCGAGGTCATGGTAGCTGAGCGATCTTCCTACCTGTTTCAAGTGGTGGTGGCATTTCGGACACAGAATGTTATATGCCATAGCCCCTTCAATGGTATGAGGATGCTTTGCATGGAGGCGGTATCGCAATTTTAACTTTCCTTTATCGTCTTCGATGACAACATCGGAAAGATGCAGGTCGCACATGGTATGGGCGAACTCATCGGAATAGTAAGTGTGCTGCGGTCGCAGCAAAGTGCCTTCCTTGTTCATTTTCATAAGCGGATAATTCATGATTTTTCCCTCCTCAAAATTAAGATGTTTAAATGCGGTTGATGATATTTCCTGTAGATTAATTGCTGAACGTTCGTCATGTTGAATCGCTGTAAATGTTCCTCCCTCTGGTGATACTTCCGGTGACAGAAGTGACAGTTCAGTGACAGTAGTTTTGATGAACTGTCACGCTGAAAAGCGACTCGTAGCAAGGCTTTTATAGCTTAAGTGACAAAAGTGACAGAACTTTTCATTTCATACTCACAACAGCTCATAATCCTTTCCTTGTTCTCTGTACAATTCCAAACTTTATTTTTCCCGCCAAGAAGTTTGAAAGAATGTCACTACTGTCACTTGTGGCTGGAAACCCTTGATATATGGGCTTTTTAAAGGTGACAGTTGCCTGTGAGAACTGTCACTCGACTGTCACTTCTGTCACTTTAAGCAAGAAAATCCGTACTGTCATAGCCATAAGCCTTCTTGTACTGCTCCTTTGCCTCAATAGTGAGGGTGAGATTTTTATAATAGGTGCCTTTATTGGTATGAACGGCTATCTCCTTAAAGGTGCAGCCGAGATGGGATGCCAATGTCTCTCTGAACTCTTTGGCTGTCTTGGCAAAGCCGTTATTGTTGTCATGGCACCATGCCCTGTAAACATCGTAGATGCGGCTTGTTGTAGCGGAATCATTAAACTTGCCTTCTGACCGCTCGCACATACATTCCTCATAGAAGGAGATCACAGTATTGTTCTCTGACATATATTGCTCTCTTGCAAGGCTTACACTGTCCGGTTCGGAAAAGCTGTACCCGTTTGCAATAACCAACTGCAGCGCCTTAACAGCCTTGTAGACGATGCCATCACGCTCGGCATACATTTTGTCAAGGAGTGTTTTGTCCTGCTTGTCCTTTGGAATGACATTAGGGCAGCGCACCACCATGATGCGGTCATAGACCCATTTGCCATCATCGCCGCCAAACTTGGGAAGTCTGTTCATGCAAAACCAGAGCAGCCCGTTGTAGGTGAACTCAAAGGCCTGCTGTCCTTTGAACTCGGCATATAGGCTGTCGCCGCCGGTTATTTTCTTAAATGTTTTCAACTCATCTACGGATAGAAAACTCATATCAGAGCTACCGGCAAGTCGTGTGCCGTAAATCGCGCCGGTGCCGAAACGCGCTTCAATCTCCTTAAGGTCGATTCCTATGAAGTTACCCTTGCCGAGCAACCGCTCTACAAGACTCTTTAGCTGAGATTTGCCGGTGTCGCCATCGCCGACAAGGAAAAGTGCTTTTTTCATTCTCCATCCCTTGATGTTGGAGATGCATACACCGATAAACTCAAGGAGCAGGTGTTCTATGGCCTTGTCTCCGTCTGTGAGTGTGTGCATATACCTGTCAAAAAACGGTGTAGGCGTTTCTCTTCCTGTCCAATTACATGGAATTTGAATGGTGGAGAGGATATCCGGGGAGTGTGGTACAAGAATGGCGGTATCTGCAGTGATACGGAGCAGGCCGTTTCTGAAGTTGATTAAATCCTCATTAGCATTCAGATCATCCTGACTAACATAATTAAGATCGGTGGTGATATGCTGTAAAGTTTCGCTGACGATTCCCATTCTCACCAGTTCATCATCATAGTCCGCGATGTACTGCTTGATAATGCCCATCAGCATATTGTCGGCATAGATCCGATAGCAGCCATCTTCATAAACATACTTCAAAAGACCCTGCTTGCCGTTATCCCTAACAAGTACATAGCGGAGGTTCTCACGTACGTGCTTTGCGAGGAGCGGAACGCTGACATACGGCTCACCGGTCTGGTCATGAAATTTGATGAAGTATGGGTGATCCATTTTAGATTTATGGAAGGTTCCATGACAGGCATCGATACCGGCAGTGATAGTGGCTTCTCTGTAATCATCGCGCTCCCATTTTTCACGGTAGAGAGCAGAACTGCGGAAGATTTCATCAATAGCCGCAGGATCAGGCCCGGTGCGAAAGGCAATCATGGCGCAGAGTGCCGCGTCAGCCTCGGAGTGTGAGCTATATCCGGAGATATCGCCATCGTCATACAGCTTCCTGAACTTATCTCCGTTTTTCTGTTTGCGGAGATTGCAGACAATATCAAAACTTATGCGGTCACCGTCACGTTTTTCGCTGTATCTTGCTTTCCTGGACTTCCTCATATTCTTATCGAGAGTGAGCAAAATGGCTGCTGTGCTTTCTTTAAGCGATTCATCCAGAATCACATCGCCGGTATAAGCTGCAAAGCGATTTGTAAGGCCGCCTACATACAACTCCAAATGATTGTTCGGATTTTTCATATAGTAGGCTTTATCCAGTCTGGGATTGCCGTTTTTGTCTGCATAAGTCGGTAGCTTCTCAAAATCGCACTTACCGTAAATATGAATGCCTTTTCCACTGACGGAACGCTCGGTATATGAGTTAAAGCGTTCAAGCAGCATCTGTACGAAGGGATCTGTGAGGGGTCTGTGGTCGATGTCAAGGAAAAAGTAGCCTTTCGGTATTACAAAACCTAAACCTGCAGCGCTCTGCTTTTTCATGGAGTCGAGCGCTTCGTCGTAGGTAACCCATGTGTACCGGTATTTTTCATTAGTGCCTGTTGCGCCACCACCGGCAGCAAAGGGAATTTTGCTGATACGTTCGCCAGCCATTTCCTTGCGCCAGAGAAACCATATTTTCATATTCATCAGTTCCTGCATTGCGTTTGCCGTCTTGTACACCTCCTCTCCGTTGTATTTTGTATTGTCATTATTCGTGTGCCGAGTTTATGACCAGCCACTCCTTAAAAGCTTCGACCGGAATCAAGATTCTCGTACCAACTTGTATGATTGGAAATCCCGGCTTTTTTACAAGTTCGTAAGCCTTCGGCAGGCTAATGCCCATCTGCGCCGACAGTTCCTGTACACTCATGGTCGTCTTTTCCATTTACTCTTTCCCCCTTATCTTGATAGTTGTTTTGGTTTCTACATCCACAATCCGCTACCGTTCCTAAGGCAGCCACCTGCTCGTGGTCTCCTTGTATCCGATTGCAGTAGAAGCGCTCCGGTATTCACCATCGTGGCGGCGGTACTGCAAAAGTATCTCTTGCGGTGGGATTATTCAGTTGTCAAGGTGCAATGAAATAAGGGGTTATACACTTTGTTCTTGTTTTCAACGTCATTGTATAATACAATGTAAGTGAAGTTAAATTTTCATCGCTTACACATACGAATACATTAAAAGGATGATTGCTATGAAAAAACTGCCGGTAGAAAATCTCGGTTTCGTAGAAATTGGCGGCGTTGGTGAGATGATTTATAGAGCTGTTCGATTTCCGGAGTATGTTCCGGACTATGATGATGGCGACGAAGTATTAAAGCCAGTTTTCACAGGGCTTCATGCTCCGGAAGGCGGCTGTGATTATTCATTAACCGGACAGGAGTTATTGGTCAGTCTGTGTAATCTTTATGGAAAATTAAATAACCCAGACAGCACTGTTTCTATTACAGATGCCGTCTGGGATTGGTGCAGAAACAATATTCATCCTTACAATATAGACAGTCTTTATGAAATGCTGGATAGCGAGAACTTTGCCCATATAACATACATGGATTTGATTCAGAAAGATGCTACATTCTATTTAGATCAATTCATAAAGGATTTATGCAGTCTGGGCACCGTATTTGAACTATACTTTGCCTTGAGGAGAGTCAAATATTACGGAGAAATAGGCTACGCACGAAGTCTCTTTTATGAAGGCAGGCTTTGTGACAGCCTCGCTTTTCTTGAACGATACAGGCAATACAGCGACGACGATGAATACAAAGCTCGTCTTTTAGAGAATTACAATGAACATATATCTCAAGTGATTGATATGTTTCCGGACTTCCGAATGAGGCTGAAATTAGATAAGAAAACCGGGAAAGTGATGTATGGTGCTGACATTCAATCGGTGTTTGATATTTGCTGGTACACCTTTTCCAGAATGGTAGCTGATGTTGCGCCACCGGTAGATGAAGACCTAAACTATTTTGAATCGCAAGGCTCGATACTGTCCTGCCTTGCCTGCGGCAAATACTTTGTACGGCATTCAAGCCGTCAATTATATTGCAATAGTTGGGGCTGCCAAGCCGAGCGTAATAGAAGGAACAGACGAGCAAGTTATGCTCGAAAGAAGGCTGCGGAAGTAAAAAATAAGTAACGAATAAAAATTAAAAGCAAAGGCACCGGAAATTTACTTCCGATGCCCTTGCCGCTGCGATTCTCCACAACCTGAACCTGCAAATATTTCAATCCACATTCAGTAATACCAGTTTGCCGAATGACAAAATATTATAACAGGTATGGCAACTTCTTGACAAGATATTAAATGAAAACTATAATGTTTTCAAACCTAAATCTACAAATGAAATAATAAACTTTATAATTAAAAGAATACATGAAAAAACAAGCAGGAGTATCTCGATTATTATAAAACTGCGACGGAAGTGCTAATCAAAGTATGTACTCTACTGAGTGTAGATTTAGGAAGTTGAGTCCGTTTTATGGGATATCTAGTTATATATACTATTGTAGATAGATTATCTCGTGTTCAAAAAAGGTGGGCGAATAGATGACTTCTCAAAAAACACAGTATACAGCTCATATTAGTGACACAGACAAGCGCGAACAAACGGTAGCCGAGCATAACAGCAATGTAGCAAAATTAGCCAGAGTGCTTGGGTCGGCCTACAACATTGAAAACCTGTCTTCTTTTGCCGGACGCCACCATGATGACGGAAAAAACACGCAGGATTATCTCGAATATATAAAAATGGCATCAGCAGGAGAAAAGGTCGTTCGGGGATCAGTGATTCATTCCACTCATGGAGCTTGCTTTGTAAATAATCTGCATCAAGGTACAGACCTTTCATCTAAGTTGGCTGCGGAAATGCTCCGTACTACTATTATGAGTCACCATGGCTTGAGAGATGCTGTTTCAAAGGATGGGACGATTACATATCTTCAAGCGGTAGAACGTATCAAGGATTCATATAAAAATGTTGAGCGAATTGTGTACGATAACAATGGTGAAGCTGAAACTTTAGAAGAATTTAAGCGTGCATGTACAGACGCAAGAAATATTCAATCGCGCATACGCGCGCTTCAGCCCAAAGAAGGCGGCTTGGGCTCTGCACACATCTACCTGGCACTTTATGAAAGGCTATTGACTTCGATAGTAATTGACGCCGATCGCACGGATACCGCCTGCTTTAACGACAACACCGAACCGCCAAAGCCACTGTCGCGTGAAGAACTGATAAAAATGTGGAACCGTTACTGCTCTTTTTGTGAAGGAAAAATTGCAGAATTTCAGGCGAATAAAGAACCCTCATTTTTAGATCAATTCCGCTCCGAGATTTCACAGGCTTGCGCCGAATATGACGGCGGGGCAAACGGAGTATTCCGGCTTGTAGTTCCCTGTGGAGCCGGTAAAACATTATCGGCTCTTCGGTATGCCCTGCAAACAGCAAAACGCTATGGCAAGCGTCACATTTTTTACATTGCTCCATACAATTCGATACTTGGACAAAACGCAGATAAGATTGTGGAATATGTCGGTGATGCCGAAGCAGTTTTGCTGCACAATTCTAACATTGTATTTGACGCAGATGACGAGGAGGAAGAGAAAAGATATCAGTTGCTCACAGAAAACTGGGCACAATCTCCGATTATCGCAACATCGGCCGTGCAATTTCTCAACACGCTGTTCAGTTCAAAAACATCAGCAGTCAGGCGTATGCAGGCTCTTGGGGATTCCGTGATTATTATTGACGAAATACAAGCTCTGCCGGTTAAAGTGCTGAAGCTTTTTAATGCAGCTGTAAACTTCTTAGCCGGTTTTTGCAATACATCCGTGCTGCTCTGCTCAGCGACACAGCCGCTTTTGGATAAATTAAATGATTATAGGGTTTTACGCCCCCTTGACTTGATTTTGAACTCGGAGAAATATAACGAACCCTTCAAACGTGTCGAAATCAAAGATTGTACAAGCGGAAACGGTTTATCTTTTGATGAAGCGGCGGACTTCATTTTTAAGAAAGCGCATAGTGTAAGGTCGATACTTGCCATCGTGAACACAAAAGCTGTCGCCAGAAGAATCGCAAAGCAGATACAAAAACAGACTAACGGCAGCGATAAATTCATAGTTTTTCATCTCTCTACCAATATGTGTCCTGCGCATCGCAACTCTGTTATTAAAAAAATGTGCAAATGCTTATTAGACAAAGAGTGCAAGCAACATATTATATGCGTCAGCACAACCCTTATCGAGGCCGGTGTGGATGTGTCCTTTGAGTGCGTTGTTCGGTCACTGACAGGACTGGACAGCATCGTTCAGGCGGCAGGCCGTTGTAACCGAAACTGTGAAGCCAAATGCGGAGAAGTATCGGTGATCTATATTAATGATGAAAAAATAAGTCATCTCGGTCATATCAAGGAAGCCCAGAAAGTAACACGAGAGGTGCTATATAATGTCAGCACAAGCCCTCATCAATATCCCGGCGGCGCTCTTTCCAAACAGGCGATGGATGAGTTTTATGCTAAGTTTTATCTGCCACTTCAAAAAAAAGAAATGGCCTTTCCCTTACCTTACGACCCGGAGCATACAATTATTGATCTTTTATCGACAAACCCTGCAGGAAGTAAGCGGAATAAGAACGCAAGTAGCCTTTTGATGAAACAGGCATTCAAAGAGGCAGGGGATGTTTTTGAGGTAATAGAGGAAAACGGCATGCGGGATGTTATTGTCGAATACAACGATGATGCCCGCAAACATATTGAAAAGCTGTTGTCGAGTGGCTTTATTTCCGAACAGAAAAGAGAGCTGCGCTTTTTGCAGCAATATACAATACAGTTAATGCCCTGTATGATTGACAAACTCGGAGCCGGAATACGTTTCGAAGACAAAGCGGGGGTGATGATTTTATCGGCTGATTGGTATGATGAAATCTATGGGGTAACAGAGGAACCCCGGGTATTAGTTTACTAAGGAGGTGTGAAAATGGAAAAAAAGCGAAATACGGTCGAGTTTGAGGTCTGTGGTGACAAAGCGATGTTTTCCGATCCGATTACCCGTGTGGGAGGCGAAAAAACAAGCTATTATGTGCCGACTTATGAAGCTCTAAAGGGCATCATTGCCTCCGTTTATTGGAAACCGACCATTGTCTGGATCATTGATGCCGTGCGTGTAATGAACCCAATACAGACAGTAGCAGAGGGCATTCGCACGAAAAACTATTGTGGCGGCAATGACTTGTCAATCTATACTTATCTCAAAAAAGTTCGCTATCAGGTACGTGCTCATTTTATACGAAATGAAAACCGGCCCGAGCTCTTTCATGATTACAACGAAAATAAACATCATAACATTGCAAAACGCATGATTGAGCGTGGCGGCAGAAGGGATGTTTTTCTCGGAACACGTGAATGCCATGCGGATGTAGCACCTTGTGTGTTCGGAGAGGGAAAGGGCGCATATGACGAAATTGATGAGCTTTCATTTGGATATATGTTCCATGGATTCACCTATGCTGACGAAGCCGTTCGAGAAAACGAAAAGGGACATATGAGCACACGATTCCATCATGTTGTAATGCGTAACGGTATTATTGAATTTCCGGCCCCGGAGGATATTCCTGATAAGGACAGGCGTGTATTACATAAGATGCCTGTCAAGAAGTTCGGCGAGGAATTGGATAACTTTATCGGCCTGAGGGAATTTACCAATGAGGAGGTGAGTTTATGAGTTGGGCAACTGCCTTGTGCGCCTTATATGATAAAAATGCTCGGCGGGCAGGAGAAATTGAAGACTGGAACGGTAAGCCCTTAGTGCTTATGCCGCCGGGATATGACACGATGAAGGCTCAGATAGAAATTACTATCAGTGAGGACGGCGACTTTATTAACGCTCTGACTCTTGATAAATCCGACTCCGAAACGATTGTGCCATACCCCGATAGAAGAACCAGTGGAATTAAAGCTCTTCCGTTATGCGATAGTCTTTCGTATGTTGCCGGTGATTTTATGGAACGGGTAACTTTGTTACTCGAAGACGTCCCGGAAAACAAAAAAGCCAAAGCATTAAGCGATATTCGTAAGAGTTTTCCGTCATATATCAGTAGGTTAAAGGCGTGGCATGAATTCGATCCTGATAATCGTCAAATAGCGGCAATATATAAGTATGTATCAAAAAAATCCGTAATAGCAGATCTGTTAAATGCTAAAGTTTTGGAATTTGATCAAAATGGCATATTGACAGATAGAAAAAAGATTCAAGGCACCCCTATTCAAAAAGCATTTGTCCGTTTTCGGGTGTATTCGCCAAGCTCTCAGCAGAACGAAACGGCAGTATGGCTTAATAAGGATGTGCAGCAATCTTTTATTAAGTTCTATCTGTCAACCGCAAAAAACACAGACATTTGTTATTTTACAGGCAAACGTGAATTGGTTGCAAAAACAAACCCCGTCAAGATTCGTGGTGAGTGGGACACAAAGGCAAGTCTGATATCCTCCAATGATGATACAAATTTTACATACAGAGGTCGTTTCAAAACTAAGGATAAGGACAGCGGATATAATGAGGCTTTATCTATCGGTTATGAGACGTCTCAGAAAATCCACAACGCTCTGAAGTGGATCATCCGCCGACAGGGGTATTCTCATGACGGCGTTTGCATTGTGACATGGGAAAGCGAGTTAATAGAGCTGCCGGAATTTTACGAAGGGACTCTCGAAATACTCGGTTCCAAAACAGAAGAGGAAGAGCTAAGCTCAGAATTGAATGACGCACTATTTGAAGAGAAAGAAGAAAACACCGACACAAATTACATCACCGCACAAGACTTTTATGCCGCCATGGACGGATACTCCAAGCGCATAGACAATACATCCCAAATGGTGATCCTTGCGCTTGACAGTGCTTCTCCCGGACGTCTTGCAATAACCTATTTCCGAGACCTTAGTTCATCCGTATATCTGAGAAATCTTCAGTACTGGCAGAAGAGCTGCTGTTGGCGGCACGAATTCTATGATAATAAGACCAAAAGGTACATCCATTATGAAGGAATGGCATCCATTAAGGAGATCGCTACGGCGATCTATGGTAACGAGCAGAATAAACAACTGACCTTACGTCCAAACAGTGACGGGAAATCCCCCATGCTGATTTCCGCGTTCGACAGGCTTCGACCATGCATCATCGATGCGACGGCAATTCCGCAGGATATTGTTAAGTTGGCAGTGACAAAAGCATCTAATCCGTTGGCATATGAAATAAAGTTCAACTATCTTCGTGTTCTTCACATAGCTTGTTCTCTGGTCAAAAAATACTATTGGGAAAAGGGAGTGATATTTGATATGACACTGGACGAAAAATGCACAGACAGAAGCTATCTTTATGGCCGGCTATTAGCCGTTGCCGAAAAAATCGAGCGCTGTACCTATGAAAAGGGAGAGACCCGAACTACAAACGCCGAGCGTTATATGCGGCAATTTTCTCAAACTCCATTTCGGACATGGGAGCTTATACGCAGAAACACACAGATTTACCTGAATCAGTTGAATCCCAGAAGCAGGGAATTCTACAAGAATTTGTATAGTCAGATTATGAAACTTTTTGAAGAGGGATGCTTTGAGGAAAAGAAGGCTCTGGATGGAAAATTTCTTCTCGGTTACGATTGCCAGAGAGAAGCTTTAAAATACCGCCAGAAAGACAGCATTACAATATCAACCGAAGATGAGCCCGAAAAAAACGACGAGGAGGAATTCTAAATGAGCATTTTGCAAAATAAGATCGATTTTGCCGCAATTATTTCCGTCACACGCGCCAATATTAACGGCGATCCCTTAAACGGAAACCGTCCTCGTGAAGATTATGACGGTTACGGTATTTTTTCCGATGTGGCAATAAAAAGGAAGATTCGCAACAGGCTGCAGGATATGGGTGAATACATATTTGTTCAGACGGATGGGAGAGAAAACGATATAGCCTTCAATCCTGATCTTAAGGAGAATTATCATAATTTACGAGACCGAGCCGCAAGCGATCCGCAACTTGCCGCTGAACTTAAGAAAGGCAAGAATGCGGATGCAGATCTTTTCGCAAAAATAGCCTGCAAAAAGTGGATCGACGTCAGAGCCTTTGGCCAAGTGTTTGCGTTTAAAAAAGATAAGAAAAAGGATAAAAATGAGGAAGACGAGACCGGAAGCCAACTTTCTGTCGGAGTCCGTGGCCCGGTGTCTATCCAGCAGGCAGTCAGCGTTGAACCAATTGAAATTATTGACATGCAGATCACAAAAAGTGTCAATGCTGAAGGAGGTAAAAGCGGTAAGGCGTCAGACACTATGGGCACGAAACATTTTGTCAATTTCGGTCTTTATGTGATTCGTGGTAGTATAAACTGTCAGCTTGCTGAAAAAACAGGTTTTACTGATGAAGACGCTGAAAAAATCAAACATGCACTATGTACATTGTTTGAAAATGATGCTTCTTCCGCTCGACCGGAAGGTACTTGCGAAGTTTGCCGTGTTTATTGGTGGAAGCACGCCGATAAAACACCAAAGGAAACATCTGCAATGATCCAGCGCTCTCTGGTAATAACCGCCAAGGTAGACGAACCCCATTCATTTTTTGACTATGACATAAGCGTGTCGCAAACGAAATGTGTTCCGGAAATAATAGAACTAATATAATTGAGCACAGAAAGACCACACTAAAGGTTATCCTTCGGTGTGGTCTTTACTGTAGTGGCCCCGCTTGAAGAGTGCCGGTTAAAAATTGTCTTGTTTCAGAAAATCCCTATCTTGTACTCCCTTTTGGGTGTTTTTGTTTGTGATACGATTCTGGGGGATTCGAAGGGAGGGATAAGCAAACGTGCCAGTGGCACGTTTGCCCCGACCCGGCTTGATGGCAGCGGCTGTATGCAGAGCGAAACGACGCGGGCAGGCAAGCAACATCTTTATGCGAATCCTCCCGGGTACACCACAAACAAATACCACCCAACAGGGTGGTATTTGTTGTATAAGAAAACCCCGCGTTAGACGTGGGGTTCAGTAAAGCTTAAGCGATGAGGCAAGACATAAAAACTCCTTTTGATTTAAAATGAAGTGCGATCTGGCAACTGCACTACCATAAATCAAAAGGAGGATAAATAACATGAAGGATGTACACAGCTTATCACATACGAGGTGGAACTGCAAATACCATATAGTGTTTGCTCCTAAGTACAGAAGGAAGGTATTCTATGGAGAAAAGAAGTTGGAGATAGGAGCGATACTAAGGGAGCTATGTAAGTGGAAAGGAGTCAATATAATA
>JBLNCA010000005.1:0-76048 GCA_050260375.1 Burkholderiales bacterium
TTGCATCTTGCGTGCTTCATTGACGGCTTAAAGTATTTTGACCGCTATTATTTCAATAGGTAATATTTCTATTGCCTTATTTTAGTGTACCCTTAAATTCAACTGTTTTCATAGCAATGACATATGAGCTTTCGTCCATAAAAGCTGGTTTTACGGTAATAGCCGCTTTTGTCATTCAGAGCGCAAGCGAAGAATCTTTAATTTATCTGAACTATATGTTCTCCTTATCTTTCTTGTATTTCTGTTATTACGGTCTAAGACATTTTAAATATTTTAATTTCTTTTAACGCTAATGCTATCCGTTCTTCCATACGCTTAGCGTGTGGTTTTTCTATGATAATTAAAGAAAGGACAGGATTCATCGCCCTGCCCTTTGGTTTGCTTACTTGCTTGCCTTCGCCCTGTCGCCCTTGCTAAGTATAGCTTTCCGGAGGCGTATGCTCTTCGGCGTTACCTCCACCAGCTCGTCTTCCGCAATAAACTCTAGCGACTGCTCCAGTGAGAGCACCGACGGCGGCGTAAGCTTCAACGCCTCGTCCGAGCCGGACGCGCGCATATTGGTCATCTGCTTTTTCTTGCAGACGTTTATTACGATGTCCTCAAGCCGGGCGTTCTCACCCACTATCATGCCCTCGTACACTTCCACTCCGGGGCCGATGAACAGCCTCCCGCGCTCCTGTGCGTTAAAAAGCCCGTATGTCGTCGTCACGCCGCGCTCGTGCGCTATGAGCGAGCCTCTCGTACGCTCGGGTATGTCGCCCGCCCACTCGCGGTAACCGCTGAATATGTGATTCATTACGCCGTTGCCCTTTGTATCCGTCATAAACTCGCCGGAGTAGCCTATAAGCCCTCTAGCGGGTATGTTGAACTCGAGCCGCGTGTTTCCTTCCTCCGACTTCATGTCCACCAGCTCAGCCTTTCTTACGCTGAGCTTTTCCATTACCACGCCGGTATAGTCGCTAGGGACGTCTATCATAAGCAGCTCATATGGTTCCAGCGTTTTGCCGTTCTCTTCTTTAAGTATCACGCGCGGCCGCGATACGGCGAATTCGTAGCCCTCGCGCCGCATAGTCTCAATGAGTATCGACAAGTGCAATTCTCCCCTGCCCGATACCTTGAACGAGTCCGTAGAATCCGTCTCCTCTACGCGCAGGCTTACATTAGTCTCGAGTTCGCGCATCAGCCGCTCCCGCAGGTTCCTCGACGTTACCCATTTGCCTTCCTGTCCCGCAAACGGGCTGGTGTTTACCATAAAGTTCATAGAAACCGTAGGCTCGTCTATCTTGACAAAAGGCAGCGGCTCTATGTGTTCGGGGTCGCACACCGTTTCGCCTATATTCACGTCCGGTATGCCCGCTATCGCTATTATATCGCCCAGCCGTGCGGTTTCCGTCTCGCGGCGCTTTAGCCCCGAAAACTCGAAAAGCCTCATTATCTTTACGTTCTGCGTACTTCCGTCGTTTTTGCAGAGCACGGCCTGCATGCCCCTTACCGCCGTGCCGCGGTCAATGCGGCCTACAGCTATGCGCCCTATGTACTCGTCGTAGTCGATGTTGGATATAAGGAACCTGAATGGCCCGTCCGGCTCGCCTTCCGGCGGGGGTATAAACTCGAGTATCGCGTCGAACAATGCGGAGATGTCCTTTTCTTCTCCGTCCGGGCTCATGGACGCGGTGCCTTCCTTTGCAGAAGCGTACACTACCGGGAATTCCAGTTGGTCGTCGTCCGCGCCGAGCTCTATGAACAGGTCTATTACCCCGTCCACGACAGCTTCAGGCCTTGCGCCCTGCCTGTCTATCTTGTTTATAACCACCATCACGCGCTTTTTGAGCCCCAGCGCTTTTTTGAGCACGAAGCGCGTCTGAGGCATGCATCCTTCGAACGCGTCTACGAGCAGCAGCACGCCGTCCACCATAGTGAGCACGCGCTCCACCTCGCCGCCGAAGTCCGCGTGCCCCGGCGTATCTACTATATTTATCTTTGTGTCTTTATACTTTATCGCGGTATTCTTCGCGAGTATCGTTATGCCGCGCTCCTGCTCCAAATCCTCGCTGTCCATAACCCGCTCGCGCACCACCTCATTCGTGCGGAACGTGCCCGACTGCCTCAGCATCTGGTCGACAAGCGTCGTCTTACCGTGGTCGACATGCGCGACAATAGCTATGTTTCTTATGCCTTCCTGCTTTTGCATATACTCCTCTTTCTGTTTTTAGCCGAAGACGATTATATGCTTTTACGAAGAGGATTACAAGATTTTTTTCACCCCAAAAAGCCTAACGAAGAATTGCCGGGGTGTGTATAGAAGGGTCTGAAAAGTACGAAACGGCGACATGCAAAATTCGTATTATTTTACTACTCCGGTGATATGCACAAATCTTATGCCTTTAAAATCGAACTCCGACAGCGGCTTGTCTAAGGCGTCGTATGTGTGCGTGCAGACGAGTATGTTACCGAGCGCGGGCGGGTTTCCTACGGACGTTATCAGCTGCGAGTGGTAATACGCGCTGCCGTCCCAGAACTGCGATATGTCCCCCGGCTGCATCTCGCTGATGCCGGTTTCAACTCCCGACGGGCCTACGCCCGATTTGCGCACCAGAAAGTTATATAGGTACGGCACGCCCGTCCAGGACGGCGAGCGGTTATTTGCGCTTACATAATACCAGCCGAAAGTAGGTTTATAGTTCATCACGCCGCTGCCCGCGTATATGCACTGCGATACGAAGTTGGTGCAGTCCCCTCCCAGACGGCTGAAGTCATAGTAAGCCGGATTGCGCGACAACGCCCATTTTCTGGCGTAAGCGACCGCCGCGGCGCGGTCGTAGGTTTCAAGCGGCATAAAAACGCCCTCCGCTTTTATGATACGAAAAGCGCCGGGCGTTTGTGAAAAGCTCTAGTACTGTTCGATGAACTCTTTTAATAGCATCACGCCTTTTTTAATCATATCGGGTTTAAGATGGCCGTACCCTATGAGCAGCTTGTCCGCATGCAGCCCCTTTTGCATGCAATGCTGTTCCACCGTCGCTATCCGTATGCCCTGCTGCGCGGCCCTATCGGTGAAATCCTCTTTGAATTCGCGGCCGTAAAATTCCGCCGCTAGATGCAGACCCGCCGAGTCGCCCCACGGCCGCCACCCGCTGCCGAACGCTTCCGTAAGGCTCTCCTGAAGCGCCCGCCGCCGCTCGCCGTACAGCCTACGCATGCGCCGTATGTGCCTGTCAATCTTGCGTGCCTTAAAGAACCTTAAGAGCGCGTACTGTTCGTAAGGCGGGTTCTGTATATCCATGCGCATGCGAAGAGTACGCCATTGGCTGTGAAACGCGCGGGGCAGTATTACGTAGCCTATGCGCAGCGCCGGAAACAGCGTCTTGCTTAATGTCCCGACGTATATTACCCTTGAAGGCTCCAGGGAATACAGCGGCGTTACCGGATCGCCAATATACCGGAATTCGCTGTCGTAGTCGTCCTCAATGATATAAGCGTCGTGCTCTCTCGCGTAGCGGACAAGCTCCGCCCGGCGCTGCGCAGGCAGTATGCCGCCCAGCGGGAACTGGTGAGAGGGAGTCACGTACACCGCAGCCGCAGTATCGCGCAGCAATTCGGTGCGCATGCCGTGTTCGTCGACGGGTACGGGAATAACTTCGTATCCTATATCGGCAAACATCTTCCTCATTTCGCTGTGGCACGGATCTTCCACCTGTATGCGTTTTATAGGCTCAAGCAGCTCGGCCGCAAGGTGCAGCGCGTGCGTGGCGCCCGCCGTTATGAATATATCGCCCGCGTCCGCTATTATGCCGCGGCTTCTGAAAAGCCACGACGCTATCTGCGCCCGCAGCTCATAAAGGCCCTGCTGGCCAGTATACCCGAGCGCCGATACGGGCATTGCGGCCATGCCCTCGCGCAGCGACTGCTCGAATGAAAACTTTGGAAAAGCATCGAGGTCCGGCTGTCCTGTCTTGAAATCCGCCCGCCATATGCGGCCGGGCCGCTCGCTGTTCTCGTTTTCTGCAGGCAGCCCCGTATCATTACCGCAAAAAATCCCCCTTTTTGCTTGCCCCATGTCAAGCCCATGCGCTACCCTCGTGGCCGCTCCCTGCCTGCTTATTAAATACCCTTCCGCGATAAGCATGTCGTACGCTTCGCAGACGGTGTTGCGCGAAATGCCCATCGCCTGCGCAAGAGAACGCGTGGAAGGTAGCGTTTCCCCGCCTTTGAGCCGTCCGTTTGTGATGCTGTCCTTAAGCGAATTGAATATCTGGCGCTTTATAGGAAGGCTTCCGCTTTTATCAATTGTTATCCCCAGCATACACTTCTCCAACTGGCATGCTTGTTTTAGTTCTATTCTGGCTCTTTTGCCATGCCAGTTACCGCGATAGAATTATACCGCAAAATACCGTATTTGGAAACAAAGTTTTGGGGTGTATATGGCAATATCGGTAAAAGGCATGTTCTTTCTCTTTGGCGCGTTTACTCTGGCTGGCTCATCAGTCATCTCAGCGCGGTTGCTGTCGGGCAAGCTCGGTACGTTTACGATAACGACGCTCAGCCTTTGTTTTGCGCTGCTGCTGTTGCTGCCGCTGTGCCGCGGACGCATCGCCGCGGCGGTACGCAGCATGCCGGCAGGCGAAAAGCTGAGGATAGTTTTGCAGGCGCTGTTCGGCATATTTTTGTTCCGCCTGTTTTTATTGAGCGGCTTGGCTCATACAACCACGGCCGAGGCGGGCATACTCACGGGAGCGACGCCCGCGATTACCGCGATACTTGCCGTCGCGCTGCTTAAAGAACGGGTCCGCATCAAAAACGTAGCGGGCATAGCGGGCACTGTCTGCGGCATACTGCTGATACAGGGCGCTTTTCGGGGCGGCCTTGACTCCTCCCATTCTTTGGGCAACATACTGGTGCTGTGCGCCGCCGCCAGCGAATCGGCGTTCAACATATTCTCCCGCGTCTCCGCGTTGAAGTCGGTGCAGCGGCAGACGGACCCGATTGTTATAACCGCGCTCGTCTCTGCCGCCGCGCTATTGATGTGCCTTGTGCCAGCGCTGTTTGAACGCCCGCTTAACAGCATACCGGCCCTCGGAATTAAAGAATGGCTGTCGCTCGCATGGTACGGCGCCGCCGCGACTGCGCTCGCTTTTATCTGCTGGTATTCGGGCATACGCCGGTGCGGAGCGTTTGCAGCCGCCGCGTTTTCCGGAATGATGCCGCTCAGTTCTCTGCTTTTATCCGTCGCGCTGCTGGGTGAAAAGCCCGAATGGCACCAGTGGCTGGGCGGGCTGTTTATAATACTTGGCATGGTGCTGACGGGAACGGGGAAAAATAAAGAGAAACAGAAACAACTTGAAGTTGAGGTATCAGATTTACAGGCATTGAGATAAGGCTTTACAAACTGCTCTGTGAAACGCTTGGCGTCTCACGCAGCAAGGTTATGCGCTGCATTAACTCAGGCGACATAAGCCTTTGCGGCGCTCAAGGCGGCAATGCCTCAAGGCTTAAGCTGCATGGTTCTGTTTCACTAAAGATAAGCCCGTCAGCCGCCAGTATGCTGTCAGTAGCTTTGCGGGAGTGAGCCTTGCTTACTCCCCCGCAGCCCTTACCCCTGGCCCGGAGAGCGTACTCCTTCCGCCCGAGAGTTTTCTTACTTCTATCTGTATGTCTATGCGCTCTTTTAATGCCGCGACGTGCGATATTACGCCTACGAGCTTGCCTTCCCTGTTGCCGAGCGACGATAATGTCTGCAGCGCGGCCTCCAGATAATCGTCGTCCAGCGATGCAAATCCCTCGTCTATGAAAAGCGAGTCTATCCTCGTCCTGCCCGAAGACATCTCCGACATGCCCAGCGCAAGCGCCAGCGACACGAGAAAGCTCTCGCCGCCCGAGAGGTTGGAAACGGGTCTTGTAGTACCCGCGTTATAGTTATCGACTATGGCAAGCTCCAATGGCTTTGATGCGTTGCTCGTATCGCGCACAAGTATATACTGATCCGTCATGCGCGCGAGGCAGTTATTGGCATACTTAAGCAGCACCTCGAACGTGAACCCTTGCGCCATGCGGCTGAACTTTATGCCGTCCGCCGAGCCTATGAGAGCGTTAAGCCTGTCCCACTTCTCGCATACGCGCCCCTGCTTTTCCGCGCTGCTCTTGAGCTCGCCAAGCTCCTTTATGTTCCGCGCGTTGTCGGAAAGCATCTGCCTTATCGCGCCCTGCCTCGCGGTCTCTTCGGACGACAGATCGCTTAACAAATCGATGAGCTCACCGAATTTATCCGTGCATTCGGCGGCGTTTTCAGAAAGCCTCGCCGCGGTTTCGCAAAACCTTTCAAACCGCGCCCTTACCCCTTCGTCGGGCGATAATGGCATATCCTGCGCTTCCAGCAGGCTTAGCCTTGCGTCCGCGTAGGCAATGTCAAGTACGCGGCTTTCGCTCGTAATAAGCTCCTTTGTCCTCGCAATATCCGCCTTGTTCTGCCCGACTGCGCGTTCCGCGCTCTCTTTTTGCTCGCGGCACGTTTCCTTTCTGCGCTGCGCGGCTTCGAGCAGCTTCTTTGCCTTTTCCTCCTCCAAATCCGCGTCTTTTTCGCCGAACAGCGCAATGCGCTTTTCGCTGTACTGCGCCAAAAGCTTTTCCGCCGCTTCGTTTTGCTTTCGCTTATTTGCCGCTTCGGCCTCGTATTCCGCAATCGCCCGCTTTGAGGCGTTCACCATCGCAAGGCCTTTATCGACGCCGCCGAGCTTGGCGGTCATGCGCGTAACATTATCCTTTGCGGCGCTGAGCTTGCCTAAAAGGCTTGTATATTCCCGCGCCGTCTTCTCCGCCGCCGCGAGTTCGCTTTTAGCCTGCACCGCGGTCAACTCGCCTCCGATATCCGCACCCAGCGCGCTTAATTCCTGCTCGCATTGCTGCGCTTGCTGCGTCTTTTCGCTTATCGCTTTTTCCAGTTCCGATATCGAAACGCCGCACGCGGAAAGCTCTTTCTGCGCTTCCCTTAAGCGGCCCGATATTTCGGCCTTTTGTTTTTCTACTTCCTGAAGAAACGCGGAGTCAAACGGCTTGCCTGCGTAAGGGTGCTCCTCCGCGCCGCATAACGGGCAGGGCTTCCCGTGCTCGAGCTTTCTGCGTTCCTCTCCGAACTTCTCCTCGAGCTTCTCGTAAACGAGCTTCTCGTCTATTACTTTCTCCTGCGCTTCCAGACCGGCTAAAGCGGCCTTTAGCTCCTCATGCTTTTTGCTTTGCTCCGCAAGCTCCTGCCGCTTCTGCTTTACCGTCTCCCGCGCTTCCGCCAGCGCAATATATATTTTCAGCGCGTCCGCTCTTTTGTGCCAATATGCTTCGTCCTTTCCCTTAAGCGCCGCGTCTATCTCGGCGCGCACCCGCTTTTCGGCGGATACGGCGGCGTCAAGCTCCGATTTCGCGCCCGCGCGCAGCTCGCCGCCAATGTCCTCCGTCTCATAAAGGCGCTTCATTTCCTCGCCGCTTGCGCCCGGCACGTACTTTTTGAATACGCCTAATATTGCGCGCTTCTGCGCTCCTACTTTTTCCTTATTAGCCTCGATCTCCGCGGAAAGGCGCTCTAAGTCCTTTTTCTGCGCCGCTATGTGATTGTCGAGCTCCCGCACGGTTTTCAGCGTCTTCTGCAGCTCGTCGAGCGCCGAGCGCAACTCATTCTCCTCGCTCGCCGCCTGCTCAAAAAGCTTTGTCTGCTCGGCGCACTTATGCGCAAGTACGGGCTCGCTTTCGTTATATTTTTCAAGCTCGCCGCGGTATTTTCTTATGTTGTCCGCCGCGAGCCGGCACGCCGCAAAACGCTCGCGCAGCTTGTTATGCAGCGCTATCGATGCGCTAAGACCCTTCGCCTCGTCTTCATACGCTTTTTTCTGCTCTTCGTCCAGCACTTTAAGCGCCTGCATTCTCGCTTCGATATCGTTAAGCGCCGCCCGCTCCCGCTTCGCCCGCTCGTACACTGCGGCCGATATGTCGCGGTATATGTTCATGTCGGATATCTTCTCGAGTATCGCCGCGCGCTCGTTGGAATCCGCCTTTAAAAACTCTGCGAACTTGAACTGCGCGAGCATTATAGAGCGCGTGAACTGGCTGTAGGTAAGCCCCGTTATCTCGACTATCTTTTCATTCGCGTCTTTTATCATCGAGGCTATTACGCTCCATTTTCCTTCCGCGGACTCCCATATCTCTCTTTTTACCTGCCGGAACGGCTTTTCGCCTTTCGAGCGGTGGTGCGAGAACGTAGCCTTATACCGCTTGCCGCGCGATGTGAATACCGCTTCGGCTGCGCAGTCTAGGCAGTTCTTCGTCATTATCTCGTCCTGCGTCTCGCTTATAGTTTCTATCCTCGGCGTCTTGCCGTACAGCGCAAGGCATATCGCGTCGAGTATCGTCGTCTTTCCGGCTCCCGACGGCCCGACTATCGCAAAAAGCCCTTCCGAATACCGGCTGTCCGTAAAATCTATCTCGTACGTTCCCGCAAGAGAGTTTATGTTCTTTATCAATACGCTCTCAATACGCATCAGACAGCCTCCTCTATTTCCGCGACTATCTCATTAAAGCAGTCAATAAGCTCTTTTTTGTGCTCGTCGCTTATATCGTTGCCGTCGATGCAGCGCAGGAACACGTCCTGCACTTTAAGCGTGTCGAGAGTCTCGCCTGAAGCCGCTTCGAGTATGCTTGAGAGCACGGCATCGTTTCTAATGCTTAACACCTCCGCGCTTTTGCCCTTCACCGCCGCGAATATGTCGGCTGAGAGCGACGGTATTATGTCCTTGCCGGTGTAAGTTACCTCCAGCCATACGTCCTCGTCCGATTGCTCAAGCTGCCGCATCAATTCCGCATAGTCGCCACTTATCGCCCTCAGGCTGCGGAATACGGGCACCTCGACCCTGTCTATGTTCATGTTTTCGGTATCAATCTCAAGCACGTACTTCTTTTTATTTAGCTCCGAAAAGCTCATATGCAGCGGCGAGCCGCAATAACGTATGCGCTCGCTGCCCATTACGCGCTGCTCCCCGTGTATGTGCCCCAATGCCACATAATCGAACGCGTCGGGGAATATGTCCGCGCCCACCTGCCCGAGGCTGCCTACGTAAAGCTCCCTTACGCCGTCTCCTTCCGAGCGCGCCGCGCCCTGCACGAAAAGATGCCCCGTCGCTATAATCGGTATATCCGCTCCCAGCGCTTCCCTTAAGCTTACCGCTTCGGCAGCGACGTCCCTGTAAAACGCTGCCGTCGCCGCTGCTATCTTATCGTCCGAGTCCGACGTTTCGTCCTCCAGCTTCACCATTTCGTTCTTGCGCAGGTAAGGCACGGCGCAGCATATTGCCTCGGGCGTACCGTCCTTGCCGTGCATAACCACGACATGCCTTTTGGGTTCGGCTGCCAGCCCTATTGTGTATATTTTTAGCTGTTTGAGTATGTCCGCGGGCGCTTCGAGGAACCCCGGAGAGTCGTGGTTGCCCGCAACTATCACAACCGTACTGCAGCACGAGCCTAGCAGCGACGTCAGGAAACCGTAATAAAGCCCCTGAGCCGTGCTCCCCGGCGCGTTCGTATCAAAAACGTCGCCCGCCACTATAAGCGCGCCTATGTCCTTTTGCTTTATCTCGGCCGTCAGCCATTTTAGGAACTTTTCATGCTCGTCGTTGCGCTTTCTGCCGTACAGCGCATGCCCGATATGCCAGTCGGATGTGTGCAGTATTCTCATACCTGCCTCCGGATAATATGAATTGCGGTGTTATTGTATAAATATAGTTTAACATGCAGGGTAGGCGTTTTCAATGAACGGCAAATATATACCCCATTAAAAAAAGGCCGCCCTTGTTGCGGCAGCCCGTTAAAAAGGCCGCTCGCAATGAACGGCCATAATATATAATTTAAATGGATATGGTTATAGTTTTACCGACGCGAACCGCTCCATTGCCTTCTCGGTGTTCTCGCGAGTGTTGAACGCGGTTAAGCGGAAGTACCCTTCGCCGGCTTTGCCGAAGCCCGCGCCCGGCGTGCCCGCCACGCCCGCGTCGAGCAGGCGGTCAAAGAACTCCCACGACGATATGCCGCCCGGAACTTTCAGCCATATGTACGGCGAGTTTACGCCCCCGAAGCACTCATACCCCAAGGCTTTGAGCCCGTCGGTAATAATTTTGGCGTTGCCGAGATAAAAATCTATCGTCTCTTTTATCTGCGCCTTGCCCTTCTGCGAATAACAGGCGAGCGCGCCCTTCTGGGTCACGTACGGCACGCCGTTGAACTTCGTAGTGTGCCGCCTGTTCCACATAGCGCCTATGGAATGGACTTCGCCGTCGCTGTCCATACCGTAAAGCTCCTTGGGTATTACGGTAAAAGCGCACCTCGCGCCCGTAAAGCCCGCCGTCTTGGAGAAGCTCCTGAACTCTATAGCGACTTCCTTTGCGCCTTCTATCTCGTATATGCTGTGCGGCACGTCATCCTCGCGTATGAACGCTTCGTACGCAGCGTCGAAAAGTATCAGCGCACCCGTTTTTTTCGCGTAATCCACCCACGCCTTTAACTCCGCCGTTTTGAGCACCGTGCCCGTCGGGTTGTTCGGGTAGCAAAGGTATATAATATCCACCCTCTTTTGTGGCAGCTCGGGTTTAAAGGCGTTCTCGGCCGTACAAGGCAGGTAAGTAATGTTTTCGTATGCTCCTCTCGCTTCATCGAAATCGCCCGCGCGGCCTGCCATTACGTTTGTGTCCACATACACGGGATACACCGGGTCGAGCACCGCGATATCGCACATAGGCGAAAAAAGCTCCTGTATGTTGCCGGTATCGCATTTAGCGCCGTCCGATACGAATATCTCGTCGGGTCTTATACCCAGCCCGGCATAGTCGTTTGCGGCTATCGCCTCGCGCAGCCACTCATACCCCTGCTCGGGGCCGTAGCCGTGAAACCCTTCGCTTGTCGCCATATCGTCCACGGCGGCTTTCATAGCGTCGGTAACGGCTTTGGGCAGCGGGCGCGTAACGTCGCCTATGCCCAGCTTTATTATGTCTTTCCTGTTATGCGCGGCTATACGCTTTGCCATCTCTGAGAAAAGGTAGCTTCCCCTAAGCTGCAGGTAGTTCTCGTTTATAAGTACCATATTTTCTCCTTTGTAAGAGCTTTCGCTTTATTTTACAGTCAGAGGGATTCCAAGTCAACTATCTGGCGGGTATGCGCAGCACTACTCCGGGCACGAACTCGCTCGGCTTAAAGTCCCTGTTGGCGGCAAGCAGGCTGCTTACCCTTATGCCGAACGCGTCCGCAACCGACACAAGCGTATCGTCTTCCTTTACCGTGTAACGTCTCCCCAGTTCCCGGGATTTTCTAACCTTCACCCGCTGCCCCTCGCGCAGCTTTAACGGGTTTACGCCGGGGTTTAATGTGCAGAACGTCGATATGTCCATATCATACCGTCTGAGCACGTCGGAAAGCTTCTCGTTCCTGCCGAGTGTATAATACGCTATAAGCTGTCTTGCAATCGGCAGCACAATAACCTGCCCCGGCACGTAATGCGACGGGTTTAAAAAAGGGTTGCTATTCAGCAGCGTCTCAACCGTTATGCCGCGGCGCTTCGCTATGCGGTACAGCGTGTCCCCCCTTCTAATCGCGTAAAATACGCCTCTGCCGCAGCCGCCGCTTTTGCTGGGTATCTTTATTCTGCTGCCCTGCGTTATGGCGGGAACGTCGTTTAAAGCCTTAAGTTCCTTCTCGCTCACGGAAAACTTACTCGCTACAGACGAGAACGTGTCTCCCGTCTCCGCGTAATATTCAAAATAATCGCAAGGATACGCCATAAGCTCTCCTTTTTCGATAAATCGATTAAAGCATTTACACCCGATAAAGCCTCAGTTTACCAGCCCTCAATATTAATTTATTTTTGGCTTCCCGCGTTAATGACACGCCGCCACGGATTTAGCGCGCGGCAAAGCTGCCGCTTGCTGCCTTTGCCTGCAATAGCTGCAATTTTACCAATGGATTCTTGCATTTTATATAACGGGTTGTTAAAATGGAGATTAAACAAACAAACGAAGGCAAAAAATGCGTATTGAAGATGAAATTAAAAAACTTAAGAACGAGAAGAACGCGATAATACTCGCGCATTACTACCAGACGGAAGACATACAGGACGTCGCCGATTTTGTGGGCGATTCGTATGCCTTAAGCAAAAAGGCGCGGGATAACGACGCGCAGATGATAGTATTCTGCGGCGTCAGGTTTATGGCCGAAAGCGCGAAGATATTAAGCCCTCATAAAAAGGTGCTGCTGCCCGTAATGGAAGCCGGCTGCCCCATGGCCGATATGGTCACGGCGGATGATATAGCCGAGCTGCGGCAAAAGTACCCGGACGCCGCCGTTGTGACGTACATCAATTCCAACACCGACGTTAAGGCGGCAAGCGACGTTTGCGTTACGTCCTCCAACGCCGTTAAGGTTGTGCGCTCATTAAAGGAGAAACGCGTCGTTTTCGTGCCTGACCGGAACCTCGCGGCTTATGTCGCGTCACAGGTGCCCGAAAAGGAGATAATACCGTTCCACGGCTTTTGCATAGTGCATCACCAGCTGAAAGTAAAGGACGTAGACGACGCAAAAGCCGCAATACCCGACGCGCTCGTGCTGGCGCACCCCGAATGTCCGCCGGAGGTGCTGAAAAAGGCGGATTACGTGGGCAGCACGTCGGGCATAATAGAATACGCCCGCAAATCTACGGGTAAAAGGTTTCTTATCGGCACGGAGATGGGCATACTCCATACGCTCAAACGGGAGAATCCCGACAAGCAGTTTTTCCTGCTTGCGCCGAAGCTTTTATGCACCAACATGAAAAAGACAAAGATAGCCGACGTACTCGAAGCATTGAAATACGAACGGCATGAAATAACGCTTAGCGGCGAGATTATTGAAAAGGCCAAGCGAAGCCTTGACAGAATGCTTGAGGTTTAGCCGCCTTTCGGGGGCATCTGATGAAACGATACATATGCAGCACGCAAAGCGGCGTTGAAACCCACGATGTGGATGTGGCGGTAATAGGCAGCGGCCTTGCCGGTATGTACGCGGCATACCATTTGAACCGGTCGCTGAACTGCGCTATTTTTACCAAGGACGTTATAGAGACGAGTTCCTCTTCGCTGGCCCAGGGGGGCATAGCGGCGGTTACGGAGAGCGACGACAATTTCACGTACCACTTTGAGGACACCATGAAGGCGGGCGCCGGGCTCTGCGACCCGGACGCCGTGCGCGTTATAGTGGAAGAAGCCCCCAACGAGATAAACGAGCTTATTAAGCTGGGTACAAACTTCGACCTCGACAGCACCGGCCACCTGCTCACAACGCGCGAAGGCGGCCACGGCATGAACCGCATACTACACGCCGGCGGCGACGCGACTGGCCTTGAAATGGTAAAGACGCTGGAGAAAACAGTAAAGAATCTCGATAACGTCACGATGTATGAAAACTCCTTCGTCAGCGACATCATAACGGAAGACGGAAGGGTGTGCGGCCTGATGGTTTATATGGACGGCGGCTGGCATCTTTTCCGTACCGGATACGTCATCGTCGCGACGGGCGGGCTCGGGCAGATATACAGGTATACCACCAACCCCGTGATAGCGACGGGCGACGGGTTCGCGCTGGCGCAGCGCGCGGGCGCAGCGCTCGAAAACATGGAGTTCATACAGTTCCACCCCACCGGGCTGTATACCAAGGAAAACAGGAACAGGCAGTGCTTCCTGATATCCGAAGCGGTGCGCGGCGAGGGCGGAGTGCTGTTAAACGACGCGGGCGAGCGCTTCATGCTGGGCAGGCACCCGCTTGCGGAGCTTGCGCCTAGAGACATTGTCGCAAGGGAGATATACCGCGAAATACAGCATCAGACGTCGCCTTACGTGCGGCTGGATATAACACACAAGCCCGCCGATTTCCTTATCAGCCGCTTTCCTACGATATACCATACGTGCCTTGAACGCGGCATAGACATGACAAAAAGCTTCATACCCGTTGGCCCCGTGCAGCACTATATGATGGGCGGCGTAAAGACGGGGCTTTGGGGAGAAACGAACGTACGCGGGCTGCTCGCGTGCGGCGAGGTCGCCTCAACGGGGGTGCACGGCGCCAACAGGCTGGCAAGCAACTCCACGCTCGAGTGCCTCGTGTTCGGGCGCAGGTGCGCGTACGTTATAAACGGCGGTTTCGAGCCGTGCAAAGTAAAGGCTCAGGTTCCCTGCGACGACTCAAAGGAGCCGTGCGATATTGACGCCGCCGAGAAGATAATAGACTTAAAGGGCATAATGGTAAAGTACTGCGGTATACTGCGCAACAGCGCCGATTTGACGTTCGGCCTTGCGCGAGCCCGGGAGATAATGGACGAGATAGAGCATAAGCGGCTTAGAACGATAAAAGAGATGGAGCTTTACAACATGACCTCTGTAGGGATAGAGGTGCTAAAAAGCGCGCTTAACCGCAAGGAGTCGGTAGGCGCGCACTTCCGTACGGATGAAAAAAATGATGATCGATAAAAAATATCTCGAAAACTTTATAGCGATGGCGCTTGCCGAAGACATAGGCACGGGCGACATAACGACGCAGAGCACCGTCCCGCAGCACGCGGTGATACAAGGAAAGTTCCTTGCCAAAGCCGCGGGCGTGCTGTGCGGCACGGAAGTAGCCAAAGCCGTATTCTGCTATATCGACCCGGACATAAAAGTGGAGTTTTGCTTCAGCGATGGGCAGGCCGTTAAAAATGGCGACGTAATAGGTACGATTTCCGGCAGTGCCGCGGGCGTGCTGCAGGGCGAGCGGCTTGCGCTCAACATGATGCAGCGGATGTCGGGCATAGCCACGAAGACGAGCGAAGCGGTAGCGAAAGTCGCGGGCTTTCCCGTCCGTATACTCGATACGCGAAAGGTCACGCCGGGGCTGCGCGTGTTTGAAAAGTACGCGGTGCGCACGGGCGGAGGGCATAACCACAGGTTCTCGCTCGCCGACGGCGTGCTTATCAAGGACAACCACATAAAAGCGGCGGGCGGCATAACGAACGCGGTCAAGGCCGCGAAGGCTCTTGCCCCCATTACGCTGAAGATAGAAGTGGAAACCGAAACCTTGGAGCAGGTCGCCGAAGCGCTGAGCGCCGGTGCGGACATAATAATGCTCGACAACATGTCCATAGATATGATGAGGCAGGCAGTAGCTTTGATAGACAAAAAAGCTCTCGTCGAAGCCTCGGGCAACATGGACGAAAAGGATTTAAGGGAAGTCGCCGCGACGGGCGTCGATTTCATATCAATAGGCGCGCTTACAAATTCGCCAAAGCCGCTCGATATCAGTTTAAAATTTTTATAAGAACGTTAAATCAAACCGCTTTAACGGCCATCCATCGGCCTTTTTTATTTCTCCTAAACATTTTGGCAATGCGCATAAAAGCGCGCACGGTTCTCTAACCTCCGTAAAAATTATTTAATAAAAAAAGGAGAAATTTATAATAAAAATAGATTGACAAATAATTCACAAAGTCATATAATGATATTGTGAAATGTTTCACAATATGCCGTTTTTTCAGGTATTGCCGGAATCCCTGAAAAATAAAAGGCTTTTTGGGGCAGTAATATTGATAAAATCCCTTTCGGGTTTTATAGATTTTAAGTTTAAGGAGAGGAGTACCATGGCAGAGAAGAATAAGGAAGTCAATTTTCAGGCCGAGATAGACCGCCTGGTTAAAAACGCAAACGAGGCTCTCACCGCCTATATGCGCATGGACCAGCGGCAGGTAGACTCTATGGTGCACGCGATGACGCTCGCCGGGCTCGACAACCATATGAAGCTCGCTAGGATGGCTGTCGACGAGACGGGCCGCGGGGTGTTTGAAGACAAGGTTATAAAGAATATATTCGCGACAGAGTATATCTGGCACAGCATCAAGGATCAAAAGACGGTGGGCGTTGTGGATGAAAGCGAGCTTGAAGGCTACGTAGAAGTTGCGGAGCCGGTGGGCATAATAGCGGGTGTGACGCCGGTGACAAATCCCACGTCCACTACAATGTTCAAGGCGCTGATATGCGCCAAAACGCGCAACCCTATAATATTCGCGTTCCATCCGTCGGCACAGAAGTGTTCGGCCGAAGCCGCCAAAATACTGCTAGAGGCGGCCGTAAAAAACGGAGGCCCGAAGCACTGCATACAATGGATAGAAACGCCTTCTATTGAGGCGACAAACGCACTGATGAACCACCCCAGCGTATCGTTGATACTCGCGACAGGCGGCGCGGGCATGGTAAGGTCCGCTTACAGCGCGGGCAAACCGGCGCTGGGAGTAGGCCCGGGCAACGTGCCGTGCTACATCCACAACGACGTTGATTTGGAGCGCGCATGCACCGACCTTATAATATCCAAGACTTTCGACAACGGCATGATCTGCGCGTCCGAGCAGGCGGTTATAGTGCACAAGGATATAGCCAAGGCTTTCGAGGATACCATGAAGCGGCTGGGCTGCGCGTTCATGAACGACGAGGAGACGCAGAAGATATCGCAGTACGTTATAAACAGCGAGAGGCTTACGTTAAACCCCGACGTCGTGGGAAAAACGGCGCACTGGATAGCGGCAAACGCGGGAGTGGACGTGCCGGAAAACACGAAAATACTGCTTGTCAGGCTCGAGAAGCCGGGCAAGGACTACCCGCTGTCGCTGGAAAAGCTCTCCCCCGTGCTCGCGTATTTCGTCGCTAAAGACGAGAAGCAGGGCTTTGAATTCGCGAGCAAAATGCTTGAGCTGGGAGGCCTCGGACACAGCGCGGTCATCCATTCAAACAACGAAGATCTCTGCCGCGCGTACGGCGAGGCTATGAGGGTGGGCCGCGTAATAGTGAATTCCCCGTCGTCCCAGGGCGCCATAGGCGATATATACAACACCAACACGCCGTCGCTTACGCTTGGATGCGGCTCTTACGGGCACAACTCCACCACCGCGAACATCTCTTCGGTCAACCTGATTAACAAAAAGCGTATAGCGACAAGGAGAGTAAATATGCAGTGGTTCAAGATACCGCCCAAGATTTATTTTGAGAACAACTCCGTGCAATACCTTGAGTCGATGCCCAATATCAGCCGCGCGTTTATAGTTACCGACCCGGTGATGGTAAAGCTCGGGTATGTCGACAAGGTGCTGCATTACCTGCGCAAGCGCGAACAGTACTGCCACAGCGAAATATATTCGGACGTTGAGCCCGACCCGTCCATCGAGACGATAATGCGCGGCGTGGAATCGATGAACAAATTCGGCCCCGACGTGATAATCGCTCTCGGCGGAGGAAGCGCCATAGACGCCGCAAAAGGCATGTGGCTTTTTTACGAGCATCCCGAAACGGACTTTGAGGCATTGCGGCTTAAATTCCTCGACATACGCAAGCGCGCGTTCGTGTTCCCCAATTTAGGCAAAAAGGCGCAGCTGGTCGCGATACCCACTACGTCGGGCACGGGCAGCGAGGTCACGTCTTTCTCCGTTATCACTGACAAGAGCAACGGCAACACGAAATACCCGCTGGCCGACTATGAATTGACGCCCGACGTGGCTATCATAGACCCGCAGTTCGTGCGCACGATGCCTAAGTCCATCACCGCCGACACCGGCCTGGATGTGCTGACGCACGCTATTGAGGCTTATGTGTCCATACTCGCCTCCGACTATACTAACGGCCTTGCGATAAAGGCCATAGAGCTTGTGTTCAATTACCTGCGGCGCTCTTTTAACAACCCGGACGACGCGGAAGCGCGTGAGAAGATGCATAACGCTTCCTGCATAGCGGGCATGGCGTTTACGAACGCGTTTTTAGGCATCAACCACTCTCTCGCCCATAAGCTGGGCGGCGAATACCATATACCGCACGGGCGCGCAAACGCGATATTGCTGCCGCATGTTATAGAGTACAACTCGCAGCTGCCCATGAAGTTCGTGATATTCCCCAAATACTGCAAGTATGCGGCGGACGAACGGTACGCTCAGATAGCCCGGTACATGGGCTTTGGCGGCGCTACGAAGCAGGAGCAGATAGCTGCGCTGATACGCGAGGTGCGCGCGCTGATGGCCGACCTCGGCATGCCCGCTACCATAGCGGAATGCGGCGTTAACGAAAAGGACTTCTTAAAGAAGCTGCCTTCTCTTGCCGAACGCGCGTTCGAGGACCAGTGCACTACTTCCAATCCACGCTACCCGCTCGTTACTGAGCTTATGGATATATACAAAAAGGCGTATTACGGCAAATAACGTTTCTTTAAGCTCTATAAGTTTTGGAACTTTAATATATAAAAGCCCGTTACCACGGGCTTTCTTTCTTTGCTTTCAAATGCGCTTGTAAACTGGTACAATGCCGGATGCTTAAAATACGCCGCTCGGAAGTTATAGCCGGAACAATATATTAAACAACCGGCCGTTAGCATTGCATTTACTATTCGTCCCGCTTGTGCGCCTTGCGCTGCGGGAACGCCCAGCTCATCAGCTTTATCGCCAAAGCGATTATCGCTATAACTGCGAATATGCCTGCCATGCCGTACAGCAGTATTGGCAGCGTATCTACAAATCCTTGAAAGTTCATGCCGTTACCTCGCTATCAGGTTGAGTATTATGCCTCCCGCTATTACGGAGGCTATCTGCCCGGATACGTTAGCGCCTATCGCGTGCATAAGCAGGTAGTTCTGCCTGTCCTCGGCCTGCCCCATCTTATGTATAACCCTCGCGGACATCGGGAACGCCGATATGCCCGTAGCGCCTATCATCGGGTTTATCTTGTTCTTTGTAAACAGGTTAAGCAGCTTTGCGAACATCACGCCGCCCACCGTGTCAAATATGAACGCGAACATGCCTAGCGCGAGTATAAGCAGCGTCTCGGGCGCGAGAAAATCCTCCGCTCTCATCTTGGACGCTATCGTGATGCCCAAAAACAGCGTTATAAGGTTTGCGAGCACCTTCTGAGCCGTCTCGGAAAGAAGGTTCAATACGCCGCATTCTCTTATTAGGTTGCCGAACATCAGAAAACCTACGAGCGCCACCGAACGCGGGGCTACGACGCCCGCTATCACGGTCACTACTATGGGGAACAGTATTTTCGTCAGCTTCGACACGTCTTTGGGGTTGTACGGCATGCGTATGCGCCGCTCTTTTTTCGTGGTTATCAGCCTTATTACCGGCGGCTGTATTATAGGCACGAGCGCCATATACGAATATGCCGCCACGATAATCGCGCCAATGTATTTTGTGTTGAAGTAGTTCGCGACGAATATCGACGTCGGGCCGTCCGCCGCGCCAATTATCGCTATCGAAGCTGCGTCCTTTATGTCAAAACCGAACAGCACCGCTATGCTCAGCGTAAAGAATATGCCGAACTGCGCTGCCGCTCCGAACAGCAGCATCTTTGGGTTGGAAAGCAGCGGCCCGAAGTCTATCATCGCGCCTATGCCTATAAACAGCAGCAGCGGAAAAAGCTCGTTCGCTATGCCGGCGCCGAACAGCACGTCGAGTACGCCGATTTCCTCTGCGCCCTCTATTGTCTGCGTGATTGCGCCCGAAAACGGCAGGTTTGCGAGTATCGCACCGAAGCCTATGGGCAGCAGCAGCGACGGCTCCATGTCCTTTTTTATCGCGAGAAATATAAGCACGCCGCCTATCAGCCACATTATCACCTGGCCCAACGTTATATTCAGCACATTGCCAAACAAAACACCCACTGTCGCTAGTTCTCCTTATTGAATTGCAAAAATAGCTTATTAAGTTTATCACAGTATTGCGAAAGAAGACAACAGTATTGTAAAATCTGATAAACTATTTGTTGTTCCCGCGGCAAATGTGATATCATCATTACGGATAATCAATAGCTGCATTGAATCAGGAGTAAAGTTTATGACCGGCTGGAATAATATATTGCATGACTTATTCGGAGCTGTGCTGATAGTCGCAGTGCTTGCAGCGCTCGCGGTTATCGCTAAGCTAATAGTTGACGGCGCTCAAAAATTACAGGCCAAAAGGGAGGCCACACAGGACGCCTTACATGAGGATTCCGCGCCCGCCGTGCAATACGCGCAGGGCGAGCTTGAACTAGTACGCACCGACGAGAAAACCGCGGCGCTTATTATGGGCATAGTGAGCTATGAGTCGGGCATACCTCTTGACGAGCTGATTTTTCACAGCATAAAGCTAATCGACTGAGAACGGGAGAAACAGCATGAAATATATCGTTACTTTAAACAACAACAGGTATGAGGTGGACGTCGAACGAGGCAAGGCAAGCGTCGTTCGAACAGGCGAAAGCATATCGACCGTACAGCATAATGTAACCGCAGAGCAGCCATCCGCCCCCACGCCCGCGCCCGCTCCTTCCGCGGGTAAAAACATATCCGAAGGCGAGAGGCTGGCCGCCCCGATGCCGGGCATAGTTCTGCATATAAAGAAGAACGTCGGCGACAGCGTAAAGAAGGGCGATATAGTCATAATACTCGAGGCCATGAAGATGGAGAGCGAGATATCCTCTCCGTTTGACGGCACTATAGTGCAGATAACTACTTCCAAAGGCGCTCATGTCGGCACGGGCGAAGTGCTGGCGGTAATAAAACAATGAGTATTATATAGCCGTATATTGACTTTTTATTGCAATAATTTAACGCTTATTCCTCTTTCAGTTGACCGGGGCCAATGCCTTTAATATCCTGACATAAAGTGCGATACGCCTTGCGCTCAGATGAAAGGGGATTGCTGTGATACCCGCAACTCCGTCCGGCCGCTTACTTCACGACCCGCTCGTAATAATAATCGGCGCGGTTGCCATCTTTGGGTTTCTAACCGCGTATTACTTTATCCGCTAATCGCTGCAGCCCACCGAAGATTTTGACAACAGCATGCTTCGCAGCCTTAATCGCGAAGACAAACAGGAAGCGCCGGAAGGGTACAATCTTAGCAGCGGAACTAGGTTCCATCTCACCTTTCTTCTTTGCCCGTCTCGTTTCTTTTTTCTTCCCCGGCTGCCGTGTAAACCGTCTCGCTAAAATTGTGCCACTGGCACAATTTTAAACGCTCGCTTCAAATCCCATATAAGGAAAAATAGGGGCCCCCGCAAAGCCAAGGCTTTGTGGGGAGAAGGAGGAGCAAGGGAGCGTGCGGATGTTTTGCTTAAAAGCAAAACGGAGCAAAGCGTACTTTGCTCCGACGTGGCAGCGGAACTAGGATTCGAACCTAGACAATACGAGTCAGAGTCGTAGGTGCTACCGTTACACAATTCCGCTATACTCATTTTTAATTGACTGCAATTTACCGCAAAGCTTATTATAAGTGCCAATTGCATTTTTGGCAACCCCTTTTTATTATGCCCTCATAAAAAAGTTATCTCAGTATCTTTACTATTCTTTCGGGGCATTTTACGACATTTATTTCAGGCACGCATATATTATAAATGAAACATATATAACAATATAAAACATTAATACGAAAAGCCATAGGGCACCGCGGGTAAGGGGAGTTATAATGAAGAAGATATGGGCAATATCAATGGTAAGAAACGAAGAAGATATCGTTGAATCCTTCTGCAGGTATACCCTGCAATTCTGTGACGGCCTGCTTGTTTATAACGACAACAGCCTGGATAACACCGGCGGGATCATAAAACAATTAATTAAAGAAGGTCTGCGGATAGTGCTTTTTGAATCGTCGCCGGCCGATACAAGCGACTTTGGCAAGTATCAATTTAATGTAATTAATGATCTTGCCCGGCAGGCCATTAATGAACGCGGGGCCGATTGGGTCATCCCTCTTGATGCGGATGAATTTTTATTTTGCCCGGATTATTCAGATCCAAGAGCAGAGATAGAGAAACTGGACGAATCCCTTGAATACCGGATACGCGCCCGAACCTATATCTTTGACGGGCCTCCGTCGGATAGTTCCATCTTTTTGCCATATGAATTTAAGTCCTTCCTCCGCTATCCAAAGAAAGGGCAAATGGTCAAAACCATATTGAGCAGAAAACTCTACTTTGACAGCCATGCAAAAATCAGCACCGGCCACCATCATCTCGAATACAATTCGGAACCGCATCCCGAAATAAAATTTTCGGATAATCTCCTTTTAGCGCACTATCCTTTCAGAAGCATAGAACAGATGCTGTCAAAAGTCATCGCCGGAGAACTGAAGCATAGGGCTTCTTTAAACAGAAATAACTATGGCCTGCATTTTAACTCCATGTATGATGCAATTAAGAAATTTCAATCGGCTGACACAACGTTAGTCAGGCGTTTTTGCCTGTTTTATTCCGGGATCTTTGAAACGGATGTTGATTTAAATGAACCTCTTGAAACAGAACCATTCCGTACCGATTTTTTAAACGAACCTATCTCATTGAAATTTACAAACCCGCAGCCGGGCAAATACGCATATCTGGCTAATATACTGGCAACAATGGAAGCCATTATCGAGAAATTTAAAATATTAGTAGCGGATTATGAACAAACCAAAGAAGAACTTGCCTCATGCCGTAAAAAGATCGGTGATATTGAAAAGTACAAATCTTAAAAAAATCGCAGGATTCTTCCGTAAGCTTTTTTCCTGATTCGGCAAAGAAATATAAGCAAAAACTCTGTGAAATAAATATACCTGCTTTCTTTACGTTATCCGCAAATAATTGCAGGTATAAGCTTTGTTACAAATATATATCCCATGGTGCCGTCCCCCAGGTTTTAATCCCTGCCCACTAGCAGGTGGGTGCGCTGCCGAACCATTCAGTTATCCCGTATAAAAGCGGGCACAACATCCGTTTTCGGACGCGCGCTCCCGAAATCGTTCCGTAGGTTTAAAACCTGGGCGTCATTTCGAACACCGCAGGATATGGTGGGGTTAATTGGGCTCGAACCAACGACCTCTACGATGTCAACGTAGCGCTCTGACCAGCTGAGCTACAACCCCCCGAACGACACTCCGTCTGAAGCTGCATAACATATTATACACGATAGTAATTTTAAATCAATACCGAATTTTTTCCGAAATCGCTATAAAAAGCGCGCAAATACTCGTTATCACTGCCGTATCGTTTGCGCATACTTACGATTGCCGCTTGCCGCGGCGTCCATACGGGCACACCGCTATACATATGCCGCAAACGGCTCCGCGGCCTATACCCGCGTATTTATCCTTCATATAATGTGAGCATAGCGCGGCATCCACTATCTCGTCACGCGGCGTATTCCTGCTCCAGCCCTTTCCGGTTATCGCGCCGCACAGGCAGGCGGCAACGCAGGCATTGCAGCTTCCGCAGCCCGGCTGCCGCATATCGGCGCCTTCCAGCTTTAATCCGGTAAGCACGGTCGCAAACCTTACGCGCGGGCCAAATTCGTTCGTAATGAAAAGCCCGCTCTTGCCTATGAACCCGAGCCCAGCAAGGTTAGCGGCCGTCTTGTGCTGAAAGTCCCCTTCCATGCCGCGCTCGTTGGTCGTCTGCGAAGCGGGTATCGCGACGGCGTCAAACCCCGCGCGCTGTAAGGATATTACGCACTTTAATGCGCACATGTCCAAAAACGCGTTTGCCGTCCTGTAATGGTGAAAATAGTTTTTCGTCGGCCCGGCGCTTACGCTGTCCATCACGGCGTCCGAGAGCCGCACCCCGATGGTTATAGCATATGGAACGCTCTTGAATTTATCCGGCACAGCCCGGCTTGCGTCCGAAACGCCGAATATATCTATGCCTTCCCGGCGCATAAGCCGCTCCCACTCTTCTACCATATTATACCGCCTATTTATACAATATGTTGTTATTTTATTTTTAATAATACCACATTTGCTGTACTATCGCAAAAAATGTGGTATAATAATACCATTGCAACGCTTTTGCGTCTTGCAGAAAATTTGCATGGAGGCGGTATATGAACATCGAAGCGATAGCCCAGAATAAACTGCTCATATTATATCTGCTTAAAACGATAAACATACAGCTCTCCGAATTGCAAATACTCCGTACTGTGACTGAGAACAACTGGCTTAATTACTTCGACCTTAAGGAGTGCATGTTCGAGCTTATAGAGAGCAATCTCGTCGAGCAGCGCGAAACGCCCAACGGCACGTTCTATACGATAACCGAGCTTGGCCGTACGACGCTTTTCTATCTTGAAAAAGAGCTGTTGAGCTCTCAGCGCAAGGCTATAGACGAATACTGCAACGCCAACAGGGACGAGCTGCGGCTCGAAACGGAGCTGTTCGCGGAATACATAAAGATAGACGAGGGCGAATATAAGGTAATGCTTAAGGTGCTGGAAAACCAGGTCCCGGTATTTGAGCTTAACCTGATAACGTATTCACAGGCCTCGGCTGAGTCTTTCATTAAGAAATGGAAGACAGTCGCACCCAAAATATACAAGAATACGTACGACGAACTCGCCGAGTAACCCTAAGCCACATGATTGTTAAAAATAAACATATATAATCGCCGCTTAATGCAGCGATTTTTTTTGCACTGGCATTGAGATAATGTTATAATAACATGCGTGCAATAACATGTGTGTATTTAGTGTCCCGTAAGCCCGCGATTTCGCGTGCTTTATAGGGCGATAAAAATATAAGGAGCTGAACTACTTGTACAAGATTCTCAAAAAGCAAACGCTTAACGAGCAGGTCAAGCTTATGGTCATCGACGCGCCGCTTATAGCTAAAAAGGCGCAGGCGGGACAGTTTGTAATGCTTCGCGTGGACGACAAGGGCGAACGTATTCCGCTGACGATAGCCGACTTTGACCGTGACGCCGGAACCGTTACGATCATCTTTCAGGAGGTCGGCAAAACGACGCTGCAACTGGGCGCTTTAAATGAAGGCGATTCCCTTGCGGATTTCATAGGACCGCTCGGCAAACCGTCCCACTTTGGCGAAAACGTCAAAAAAGCCGCGGTAATAGGCGGCGGGCTCGGTACGGCGATAGCGTACCCGCAGGCTAAAAAGCTTAATTCGATGGGCGTGGAAGTGACGTCTATAACGGGCTTTCGCAACAAGGACCTCATACTGCTTGAGGACGAGATGCGCGCCGTGTCGTCCAAGCTCATTATAATGACGGACGACGGCAGCAACGGCAACAAGGGCTTTGTTACCGACGCGCTTAAAAAAGAGATAGAATCGGGCGAGAAGTTCGATCTTGTGGTCGCGATAGGCCCGCTTGTAATGATGAAATTCGTGTCGCGCATGACTCGGGAATACGGCATAAAGACGCTTATAAGCATGAACCCGATAATGATAGACGGCACGGGGATGTGCGGAGGATGCCGCGTCACCGTCGGCGGAAAGATTAAGTTCGCGTGCGTGGACGGCCCGGATTTCGACGGTCACGAAGTGGATTTCGACGAAGCCATGAGAAGGCAGACGATGTATAAAAAGCAGGAAGAGCACTCCTGCAAATTGTATCAGGGGGTACGGTAAATGGCACAGCGTAATATGGATCCTAAAAAAACACCAATGCCTGAGCAGGACCCTCATGTAAGGGCGTCAAACTTCAGCGAGGTCGCGCTTGGATATACGGAAGAAATGGCAAAAAACGAGGCTATGCGCTGCCTGCAGTGCAAGAACCAGCCGTGTGTGGCCGGATGCCCCGTTAACGTGAAGATACCCGAATTCATCAAGCTCATTGCCGAAGGGGATGTAATGGGCGCTTACGAGAAGATACGCGAGACGAACGGCCTGCCCGCGATATGCGGCCGCGTCTGCCCGCAGGAGACACAGTGCGAGAAATACTGCGTCCGCGGCATAAAGGGCGAGCCGGTGGGCATAGGCAGGCTCGAGAGGTACTGCGCGGACTACGCTATAGAAAAAGGCGCGAAAAAAGCCGAGTGCAAGCCGCCGACCGGAAAGAAAGCGGCCGTAATAGGCTCGGGGCCGGCAGGGCTCACGTGCGCGGCGGACCTTGCTAAAAACGGCGTGGAAGTGACGATATTCGAGGCGTTCCATACGCCGGGCGGAGTGCTCGTGTACGGCATACCCGAGTTCAGGCTGCCCAAGGCGCTCGTTCAGAAAGAGATAGACACGCTCTCGGATATGGGCGTAAAGATAGAAACCGACATGGTTATAGGCCGCGTGCTGACTATAGACGACTTAAAAGCTATGGGCTTTGAGACGATATTCATAGGCACGGGCGCGGGGCTGCCGAGTTTCATGAACATACCCGGCGAGAACCTCAACGGCGTTTATTCCGCCAACGAATTCTTGACGCGCATCAATTTGATGAAGGGCTATAAGTTCCCCGAATACGACACGCCTGTTGTAAAGCATAAGAAGGTCGCCGTCGTGGGCGGGGGCAACGTCGCGATGGACGCGGCAAGGTGCGCAAAGCGCCTCGGCGCCGAAGAAGTATACATAGTATACCGCAGGAGCGAAGCGGAGATGCCCGCGAGAGCGGAGGAAGTCGAACACGCCAAGGAAGAGGGCATAATATTCCAGTTTCTCGTTAACCCCGTCGCGATACTCGGCACTGAGGACGGCTACGTGCGCGGTATGACGCTGCAGAAGATGGAGCTCGGCGAGCCGGACGCTTCGGGAAGGCGCAGGCCTGTGCCTGTAGCGGGCTCCGAGTACGATATAGAGCTCGACGCGGCGATAATAGCGATAGGCACGAGCCCCAACCCGTTGCTGCGGCAGGAGACGCCAGGGCTTGAAACCCAGAAGTGGGGCGGCATAATAATTGACGAGAAGACAGGCGCAACGTCGGTGGAAGGCGTTTACGCGGGCGGCGACGCCGTTTCGGGAGCCGCTACCGTAATACTCGCGATGGGCGCGGGCAAGACGGCCGCAAAAGCGATGCTGGAATATATGGAGAAGAAATAACCTGAATATAAAATCCCGGGGTGTCAGCATCCCGGAATTTTTTATATATTAATCTCCCCGGTGAGTTCGTTGGGGTGGGTAAAGGGGAAGCCGCTAATATCCAAATATCGTGAGGTTTCAGAGAAGTAGGGGCGGTCATTGACCGCCCGCTTTTTCCTGATAATCCTTATTAGGGTTGACTGCTTACGAAATCTTTATAAAGAACAGATTCCTGCTTTTTGAGCCCACGACGACGTAGTTGCCGAACACTACCGGCGTGGCCTCGAATTTATTGTATATCTTGTTCGCCTCGTCTTTAAACGACAGCTTGCTGACCTCCGTGGCTGACTGCTTGTCCGCCTTTATCAGCGCAATCTCTCCGTCTATATCGCACTGTATTATATAGCCCTGTCCGTCCGCCGTATAAACGGGTACGGGCGAAGAGGGCGACCAGCCCTCCGCTTCCATGTCGTAGCTCCACTTTAAATCGCGGGTATTCTTGTCGAGCGCCACGAGGCGGCTCGTAGTGCTTTCACCCTTGACTTCCTGCGTCACGTTATAGATTATGAGCCCCTCAAGGCTCGTGCCTTCTTTGCCGAGCACGGGCGAAGCGAGTATGCCGCCGTCGACATCACCGGACTGTACGGTAAATGGCACTTCCCATATAACTTCGCCGGTTAAGCCGTTTATTTTCCTGGCATACGCTGTGCCCTGCCCCGGCTGTGCGTTATGCACGGATTCGTCGTATTCGCACCCGGTATACAGGTAGAACGTACCGTTTGCGGGGTCCTCCTCCAGCACCATAGAGACGTCGCTGTCGTCTCCCAAATCGTTGGCGTACACGAGCGTCATAGTGTTTAAGTCTACGCACTGCAGCAGCCCCGCGTTGTCGGTGAATATTACATAATTCTTCCACGCGACAACGGAGTTCTCTATTCCCCATCTGCCGCCGTTTGCCTTATCCCTGTCCCTGTTTGCGGGCGTAGTGTACCTGTACTTAACCATAGGCTTCGGGTCCATAGTCACGGTACCGGCGCTCTCGTCGTAAGAGGTATTGAGCTTAACGGTGTAAAGCACGCCGTTCTCCCCCGGCACTATGAGCGTGTCCGTATCTGCGTCTATAAGCGCGCTCGAATCGTAAGCCTGCCAGCTCCGCAGTGCGAACGGGTCCGCATTGGGCGCGCCGAACTTATACAGCTCTTTACCATCTATAAGGCTAAAGACGCGGAAGTACATATCTTTGCAGTACCGGTCATCTCCGTCAGCCTGCAACCCCTGCCCGACGTATATTATCGGGTATCCTCTTGGGTCTAGGCTCGCAGTGCCTTTTGTGGGCGCGCCTATCTTTATCGGGTTCCTCGTCTTCTCGCCCGTCTCCAGTTCCTCAAAGTATATGTTGCCGTCGAGCGAGCATATTATGACCTCTGTAAAGCCTGCCTTATTCCTGAACGAATCGTAGATTGACGTCATCTTTTCGCGCAGCGCGTCCGGCCATTTCACGACGAGCGGCTGCCCCGTCCATCCGCTGCCTCCCCAGCCGTTTATAGCGCCCGTCTGCTTTGTGTTGACAAGCGTTAGTTTTTGCTCCTTTATGTCCGCAGTGCCCCAGCTGGGCATGTCCCGGTAGTTGTTGCCGCGGAACGTTATCACGCCCTCCAGCGCCGTATACTCGCTCCCTGCGCCGAACGATATCGGGTCGGGGCGCTCGTATGTCTCTACCTCATTGCCGTCGTTCATTATCTTCGTCTCAAAGCTGAATGTCGCGGGGTCGGTCTTGCCCGCCACGGGCTGCGGCAGCAAGTCCGCCGGCATCGACAGCTCGGGCGTTTCGGCCGGAATTTCGGATTCCATGGACTCTAAAAGTCCGCTCTTATTGGGCGGACTCAACACCATGGATTCACCCGGCTTTTCGGCGCTGCCCGGCTCGTCGGTAACCGCCTTTACAATGAAAAATATACCTGCCGCAAGTGCGGCTATCAGTACGCCTAATATAACGTAGAACCTTGCGCGAGCCTTGCGCCTGAATCTGCGTTTTCTGGCATAGTATCTTCTTTTGCTCATGTTTCTTTCCCCTTTCGTAAAATACCACCACGTATGTTTACGATCCCAAAAAAACACGAACCAATAATATACGCTTCTTTTCCGCTTATAGCAAAAGCCCGGGGCATTGCTCCGGGCCGGAGTGCATTAAGATATCTTTATGAAGAACAGGTTCCTGCTTCGCGAGCCCACTACTATCATGTTGTTATAAACGACGGGCGTGGCCTCGAAATTGTTCTGCTCCGTCACCTTGCCGTCGCTGCCCGTCTTTTTCAGAGCAAGCGTGTCAACGGCCTTTCCGGTGGCTCCGTCTATCAGCGCTATGTCGCCGTTGCGGTCGCACTGCACTATATAGCCCTTGCCGTCCGGCGTATATACCGGAACGGGAGAGGACGGCGACCAGCCGGTAATATCCATGTCGTAGCTCCATTTTTCTTCGTGCGTGTTCTTATCGAGCGCTACGAGACGGCTTGTCGTAGAATTGCCCTTTACCTCCGCCGTTATGTTATATATAATGAGCCCGGCCATGCTCGTGCCTTCCCTGCCGAGCACGGGGGAAGCGAGTATGCCTCCGTCCACCGATTCGTTCGAGGAGTCTACGGTATAAGGCACTTCCCATATTATCTCGCCCGTGAGGCCGTTTATCTTGCGCGCGTACGCCGTGCCCTGCCCCGGGTCTTTGTTTGCCACGTCATCGTCATATTCACAACCGGTGTACAGGTAGAACGTGTTGTTTGCGGGGTCTTCCTCGAGCACCATCGATACGTCGCTGTCATTGCCCATATCGCTGGCGTAAACGAGCGACATCGTGTTAAGGTCGAGGCACTGCAATAGCCCTGCGTTGTCGGTGAATATCAGGTAATTCCTCCATGCGACGGCCGAGTTTTCAATGCCGTACCTGCCGCCGAGGTTCTTCTCCCTCGACTGGTTCTCGGGCGAATCGTACCCGTATTTCACAATCGGCGCCGGGTTCATCGTCACCGTTCCCGCGGTCTCGTCGTATGTCGTATTCAGCTTTACCGTGTATATTATTCCGTTCTCGCCCGGCTGTATCAGCGTGTCCGCGCTCGCCGATATCAGCGGGCTCGAATCGTAAGCCTGCCAGTTGCGTATGGCGAGCGGGTCTTTATCGGCAAAGCCTGCCTCCATGAGCTTCGTGCCGTCTATAAGGCTGAATGCGCGGAAGTACATGTTCTTGCAGCCGTTGGCGTTGCCGTCGGCCTGCAGCCCCTGCCCCACATAAATAATCGGGTATCCGCGCGGGTCGAGGCTCGCCGTGCCCTTTGTGGGCGCTCCTATCTTTATCGGGTCCCTTGTCTTCTCGCCCGTTTCCAGCTCTTCAAAATATATGTTGCCGTCGAGCGAGCAGATTATTGCCTCCGTAAAGCCCGGCTTATTCCTGTACTGTTCGTAGATCGACGTCATCTTTTCGCGCAGCGCGTCCGGCCATTTTACGACGAGCGGCTGCCCCGTCCATGCAAGGCCTCCCCACCTGTCAATCGCGCCCGTCTGCTTTGTGTTGACAAGCGTTAATTTTTGCTCCGTTATGTCCGCGGTGCCCCAGCTGGGCATATCCCGGTAGTTGTTGCCGCGGAACGTTATCACGCCCTCCAGCGCCGTATATTCGTCGCCGCTGCCAAAGGATATCGTCTCGGGCCTTTGGTATGTCGCCACCTCAACTCCGTCGCTCATTACCTTCGTCGTGAATCCCAGCGTTGCGGCGTCGGTCTTGCCCGGAACTGCCTGCGGCACGGTGTCTGCCGAAATCGTAGGCTCGGGCGTCGCCGTCGGCTCCGTGGAAACCTCCTCTGACGGCAGCCCCTCGCTCTGTGCAGGAGGCGTTATAGCCGCCGACTGGCTCGGCTTATCGGTTGTGCCCGGCTTGCCCGTAACCGCTTTTACTATAAAGAATATTCCCACCGCAAGCGCTGCCAGCAGCACTCCTATTATAACGAAAAACCTTGCATGCGCTTTCCGTCTTGTCGCTCGTTTTCTGCCATAGTATCTTCTGCTCATTTTTCCTCTTTTCCGATCCGTTTACCCCCAAAGTTCGCCTTTTGAAAGTAAACTATATTAACCACCACGTATCTTAACTGTTATATGCCGATAATGTTTAAGTCCGCGGCGGATCTAGCTCTTTTGCTCGGTTTCGGCACTAAGACCTGTCCGGTACGCGCGCATTATGATTTCATACGTATCGCAGTCCGCCATAACGCCTATTATAAACGTTTTGGCCGACCCGACTATTGTCCGCTCCTGTGCCTGCTCATCGGGGCTTATTACCTGAAGCTCGTTAAGCCAGGGCGACCCGAAAGCAATAGCCAAAGCCATTAAAAGTGTTATTGCGAAAAATAAAGCGGCAACGCTCTTCATATTCACCTCCCATTATCCGTTTATTGATAACCATATCACAAATATGTAAAAAATTCTACCCTGTCATATTGTCGTTTGAAAACTGACCTCCGAAAAGCCGGGGCCGCGAACTGCAAAAAAGCGGGCGTTTCCACCCGCTTTATTCACATCTTTTCGACGCTCAATGCCGCGTTCTCGCCGTTTATATCCCACTGCTTCTCATACCCGGAAAGCGAGTACGCAATATCGTCGGCCAGCACTTCGCGCTTTATCTCTTCCGCGTTGCGGCCGACCACCGCCTGCAGCCTGTCGTTGCCCGAAATGCCGAGCCGTATATGGTCAGTCACCTCAAAGCCCGCTTCCTTGCGCATCGTCTGTATCTTGCTTATCATCTCGCGCACAAAGCCTTCTTCTATAAGCTCCTCAGTCAGCGTAGTTTCGAGTATTACGCCCACGCCGCCGTAGCTTTCCACTACGTACCCTTCGCGGTGCGTCGGCTCTATCAGCATATCCTCTTCCGCGAGCTCTACCGTCTCGCCGTTTACCGAGAACCTGTATACGCCGTCGGATTTTAGCGTGCCGACTATCACGGAGCCGTCCGCTTCCGCAAGGTGCGCGCGTATGCCGTTTAATAGCCTGCCGTATTTCGGCCCCACCGTTTTAAGCTGCGGCTTTATGCTGTACGATATGAACTCCGAAAGGTCCGCGCCCAGCTTGACGCTCTTTATGTTGAGCTCGCCTTCTATGAGCTCTATATACATATCCTCCAGCGAAGTTATGCCCGAAACGTACATCGCGCCTATAGGCTGCCTGTTCTTTATGCCCGCCGTGTTGCGCGCGCTGCGCCCCAGCACCACGACGTCCAGCACCTTGCCCATGCTGTCCTCGAGCGGTTTGTCTATGAGCGACTCGTCGGCCTCGGGATACTCGCACAGGTGCACGCTCACGGGCGCCGTTTTGTCAACGCTGCGCACGAGGTTCTGGTACATAGTCTCCGTCACGAACGGAACAAAAGGCGCGGCCAGCTTGCACAGGGTGCTCAATACCGTATAAAGCGTCATAAACGCGTCCACTTTGTCCTGCTCCATGCCCGAAGCCCAGAAGCGGTCGCGGCAGCGGCGCACGTACCAGTTTGATAAATCGTCCACGAACTTATCAAGCTCCCTTGCGGGCTCCGTCAGCCTGTATTCGTCAAGGTAGTTTGTGACGTTTTTAATAAGCGTATTGAGCCTCGAGAGTATCCATTTGTCCATTACGTTGCCGCCCACGAACTTATGCTTCGTCGGGTCGAAGTCGTCTATGTCCGCGTACAGAATATAAAAAGCGTACGTGTTCCAAAGCGTGCCCATGAATTTTCGCTGCGCCTCTGATACCGCCTCTTCGTAGAACCTGCTGGGCAGCCACGGCGCGCTGCTCGAATAGAAATACCAGCGCACGGCGTCCGCGCCCTGTTTATCGAGCACAGCCCACGGGTCCACCACGTTGCCCTTGTGCTTGCTCATCTTCTGGCCGTCCTTGTCCTGCACATGCCCTAATACTATGCAGTTCTCGAACGGATTTCTGCCGAACACCACTGTGCTTATCGCAAGCAGCGTGTAGAACCACCCGCGCGTCTGGTCGACGGCCTCGCTTATGAAGTCCGCCGGGAAGCGCTTTTCAAACTCTTCCTTGTTTTCAAACGGATAGTGCCACTGCGCGAACGGCATTGAGCCCGAATCGTACCAGCAGTCTATTACCTCGCTCACGCGCTTCATCTCTCCGCCGCACTTGTCGCACTTAAGCGTTATTCTGTCTATGAAAGGCTTGTGCAGCTCTATGTCGTCCGGCACGTTATTGCCTTTTTCCTTGAGCTCCGCAATCGAGCCGACAACTGTAAAGTGCCCGCAGCCGCACTCCCAGACGGGCAGCGGCGTGCCCCAGTAACGCTCTCTTGAAAGCCCCCAGTCTATCACGTTCTCGAGGAAGTTGCCCATGCGGCCTTCCTTTATGTTTTCGGGCAGCCAGCCGATGGCCCTGTTGTTCTTAATCAGCAAATCGCGGACCGCGGTCATCTTGACGAACCACGTAGTGCGCGCGTAATAAAGCAGGGGCGTGTCGCAACGCCAGCAGTACGGGTAGCTATGCTCGTACTCCTTTTCGGCGTACAGCAGCCCGCGGTTTTTAAGGTCTTCAATTATATCCTTGTCGGCGTCTTTCACGAACACTCCGGCCCAAGGCGTTGCTTCCTTGAACCTGCCCTGCTCGTTTACCATCTGCACGAACGGCAGCTTGTATTTCGAGCCTACTCTCGCGTCGTCCTCGCCGAACGCCGGCGCTATATGAACTATGCCCGACCCGTCGGATAATGTTACATAGTCGTCAGTCGTTATAAACCACGCCTTGCTTTCCACGCCGAAGTCGTAAAGCGGCTCGTATTCCTTGTACTCTAGGTCCTTGCCCTTGTATTCTTCGACTATCGCGGCGTCCTCGCCCAGCACGGAGGGTATAAGCGCTTTGGCCATTATTATGTTCTCGCCCTTGTAGCTTGCTTTGGCGTACGTTTCGCCGGGGTTTACGCACAGCGCAACGTTGGAGGGCAGCGTCCACGGCGTCGTCGTCCACGCCATAAAGTAAGCGTCCTCGCCCTTTACCTTAAACTTTACGAATATAGACGTTTCCTTAACGTCCTTGTAGCCCTGCGCCACCTCGTGCGACGAAAGCGCCGTGCCGCAGCGCGGGCAGTAAGGCACGACTTTATGTCCCTTATAGAGCAGCCCTTTCTTGTATATCTCCTTTAACGACCACCATACCGACTCGATGTAATTGTTCTCATACGTAATATAGGGATTATCCATGTCCACCCAAAAGCCTACCCGGTCGGACATCTTCTCCCACTCGCTCTTGTATTTCCAGACGCTCTTCTTGCATTCGGCTATGAACGGTTCCACGCCGTATTTTTCTATCTGGTCCTTGCCGTCGAGCCCCAGCATCTTTTCAACCTCGAGCTCCACCGGCAGGCCGTGCGTATCCCAGCCAGCCTTGCGCAGCACATCGTACCCTCTCATCGTCCTGTAGCGGGGTATCAGGTCTTTTATACAGCGCGTCAGTATATGGCCGATATGCGGCTTGCCGTTTGCAGTCGGCGGGCCGTCGTAAAACGTGTAAGGCGGCTTGCCCTTGCTCTTCTCGACTGTTTTTTCGAATATTTTGTTTTGATTCCAGAATTCAAGGACCTCCAGCTCCCTGTCCTTGAAATTCAAGTTTTTGTCCACCTGTTTGTAAAGCATGCGATACTCCTGGTATTCGTCGTTAAAATAAATAAACGTCCGTCCCTTTCGGGGCAAGACGCATCTCTCACGGTACCACCCAAAATTACGGCTTTAAGGCCGCATCTTTTGCGCGCTGTAACGGGCGCCCCCGTCTTTGCTTACTGCAGTTTCGGCAAAGCGGCATCGCAGGCGATAGCTCAAACGCCGCATGTCGGGGCTTTCACCACTCCCCCGCTCGCTGTGCAATCAAAGCGATTGAGCCGTGTCCTGCGTCACGGCCTTTTTTAATTATCCCCTATTATAACGGCTTTAATATATGTTTGTAAAGAGCGGAGCTGTTTTACGCTTATTTAGCGCAATATTCCGCTTTGCAATATCATTCCTCATTTATCCTTATTTTTTTTTATTCTGTGAATTTATATTTGCATTATACATAGTATCTTATATAATAGTGCTATCCTTTTATAGTGCGGCACTACATAAATATAAGGAGGGTAATTCAATGTTGGTCGTTGGTGTTATCTTAACCGCTGTCGGCGCAATCTCCTTGATTTATGGCATCGTAGTGTTCATAAGCCTGATCGCCCCTGTAATAAGCGCGCCTAACCTTGCGTTTCTCGGCAATCCTGAATTGTTCTGGATAATCGCGGGGGCAATTGTCGCAATCCTGGGCGTCATACTTATAATAGCGGGCAAAAAACAAACCAGCAAAAAGTTAGACGGAGTTAATTCATAAGCTTCCCCGGGCAGCACGCTGGGGGAACCGTTACTGCATAGGTTCGCGTTTGGCTTATCTATGCAGTATTTTATTATTAAACAACAGTGTATACAAAGGAGCTCATTATGGAATATGGCATACGAAAGATAAGCGCGCCGGATATACATATAATAAAGGAGCTTTGGGAAGAGCTTAACCGCATGCGCTATGAGAAATCCGACACTTCAAGCAGCATTACGCCGGGCAGACGTTTGAGCGGCGCTGCGAAAAATTTTCACTCATGCCGGAGGAAGACGTGCTTATCGAAGCCGCGTTTGCCGGCGAAAAGCCTGTAGCTTATTGCATATGCAGCATAGAGCGCGGCAGGGGCGAAATTGATTCCATATACATTAAGCCATGCTGCCGCGGGCAGTCGCTGGGTTCCGTTCTCGCGCGGCGAGGCATAGACTGGATGAAGAGCCGCGGGTGTTCCGAGATACGCGTTTGCGTCGCCTGCGGCAAAGACGACGCATACCCTTTCTATGAAAGCCTGGGGTTTTGCAAAAGGTTCACCGTGTTCGAGCTTTTATAACAAGCAAAAGTTTCTTATATACTATTGCCATAACCCACTATTTGTGATATTATTCACATAAGATAGGTGCGAGATTCGTCTTTCGCCGTTCTTAATAAAACATAGACCTGTGCTGACGATGCAGATCGAACTAAAAAGCCTTATAGGCTTTAGGGTCTCAATCGAAAGGCAGTTGTAAAATAGCGTAAGTTTTATTCGCGATTTTTCGGCCCGCCTTTCAGGCGGGTTTTTTGATTAGGAAATCAGGGAGAAGTTTTATGAAACGTATAGCGGTAATAAGCGCGATACTCGAGAACCCGGAGCAGTCCCAAGTCGAATTGAACGCGCTCGTAGCGAGCTTCAAGGGCATAGTTAAGGGGCGCATGGGGCTGCCTATGCCCGAACACGGCATATCGGTGATAACGATAGTGCTTGCGGGCGAGCTTGACGAGATAAACAGCTTAACGGGCAGGATAGGCGCGCTTAAAGACGTTCAGGTGAAAACGTCAATATCCAAAAAAGAAATATAAACGCAAGTAAACGTTTGTTATTTAAGGAAAGAATCTTACGGGTTCTTTCGGCGAACAAATATACCAAGATTTTGCGGCCAGATGCTGGCCTGTAGTAAAAATAATATTTTTAATAATGTTTAGAGCTTAATGCTCGGGAAGGAATTTGACATGAAAAAGATTTTACTCATCGCATTGGCGCTTATGACGGCGCTTGTCTTTGCGGCATGCGCGGGTCCCGCCGCTTCCGACGCTCCCGTTGCAGTCGCGACGCTCTCCGGCCCCACCGGCATGGGCATGATAAAGATGTTCTCCAATGAAGCGTACGACATTTCGCTGCTATCAAACCCTGACGAGATAAGCCCCAAGATAATAGGAGGCGAAGTGCAGGTAGCAACGATACCCTCCAACCTCGCCGCCGTAATATACAACAAGACGGGCGGCGGCATAAAGACAGTAGCCGTAAATACCATGGGCGTGCTGTATATACTCGAAAACGGGGATACGGTGGAAAGCCTCGCGGACCTTGCGGGAAAGACTATATACGCCACGGGGCAGGGCGCTACACCCGAGTACGTTTTTCAGAAGATACTTGACGATAACGGCGTAAAGGATGTGACCATACAGTTTATGGGCGCTCATGCCGACCTTGCGAACGCTATGGCCGCGGGAGACGTTAAGCTGGCGCTGCTGCCCGAGCCTTTTGTCTCCACGGTGCTCGCCAAGAACAGCGACGTCTCCGTTAAGATAGACATCAACGAAGAGTGGAAGGCCATATTCGGCGAAGACGCGAGCATACCTATGGGCGTAACCGTAGTCACCAAGGACTTCGCGCAAAACAAGGCCGCGATGGATAAGCTGATTGCGGATTACTCCGCTTCGGTGAACTATGTCGTTTCCGACTCTGAAGCCGCGGCTGCGGACATAGCCGAGGCTGGCATCGTCGGGTCCAAAGAGATAGCGTCCGCTTCGATACCGCGGTGCGGTATATCGTTTACCACGGGCGAGGCGTGCAAGGCCCAGCTTGACGACTATTTCAGCGTAATGTTCGAGAGCAATCCAAAATCCCTGGGCGGCGCTCTCCCCGACGAGAACTTCTATTATATGCCGTAATTAATCAGTACTGAAAAAGGCCGTTTCACCGGTCTTTTTTCTTTGCTGAAAAGTTGTAAAAATTGTAAACTAATCTCGGTTTAATTGACTTTTGGTGGTTATTACTATAGAATAATTTCTATTCCTAAGAACATATACGTTTCTGTTACAAGGAGGAAAACGTTTTGAAAAAGTATATATCCGTTTTCATTACGGCCGCGCTGCTGCTTTCAATGCTCGCAGGGTTCGGCGGAACGGCGCTGGCTCAAGGTGCAGAAATATCGCTCAGCGCATCGTCAGCCACCGTTAATGCAGGCGATACCGTAAAAGTAACTGTAAAAATAACTAACACCTTCGGAGAAGATTTTATAGATAGCCGGGTTAAAGTAGCTGGAGCGACCGATTTTGGCGGAGGAACTTCACTTGCCGTAGGTGGATCCCGTGAGATACCCGTGAGCTTCACTGTTTCTGAAAGTATGCTCAATACAGACGTATCATTTGTTGCCGAGTTTCAAACAGCCTCTCAACCCGGGGTCTGGCAGCAGGGTGGTACTGCTAGTTTTCATATAACCAAAGCGCTCATAGCCAAAATAAATGCGACAGTATCGGCCGACCTTACGCTTGCCAAGCCCGGCGATGTGGTAACGTTCACGATAAACGTTGAAAACCAGGGCGAAGCGGTGCTGGAAAACATAGAAGTAAAGGCCTCGCAGCTTAACAACGGCAAGGCGCTCAACCAGCCGTTTTCTCTCGCTCCGGGCCAGAAACAGGCGGTAACGTACAAGCACACCGTAACCACGGCGGCAACTATCGCGCCCACGGTATCTTATACCGTAGCGGGCTCAGGCGCGCCGCAGACGTTTACAATAGCGCAGCCCGTCGTGCTCGAGCTGGAGGAAAGAAAGGCCCATACGTCGCTTACCGCCGACAACCCGTCGCCCAAGCCGGGCGAGGAGGTCACGCTGACGCTGAGAATATGGAACGACGGCAACGTACCGTATACAGAACTTACCGTAACATACAACGGCCAGAAAATGGATTTCCCCTCCACGACGCTCAAAAAGGGCGACGATTTCAGCCAGACTTACAAGATGACGTTCGATAAGTCCACCAAGGTTGAATTCACGATAACGATGAAGGACCAGAAGAACGCGCTTAAAAAGCTTACCCCGTCCTGCAACATACAGCTTCCGGTAGACCCTGACGTGCTCTCCCAGAACGTGGTGCTGAACCTTGAGCCGGACAGAACGGAATTAACGTCGGCGGGTACAGTAAACTTTTCGGGCCGCGTTTCCAATAATTCGGATTTCAAGATAACCGAAGTAATAGTGACGGAGCCAACGCTGGGCGAAGTGTTCTCCGTATCCGAGATGGAGCCGGGCGCGTATCAAAACATCGAAAAGACGGTGGACGTAAATGCTACAGCTACGTATAACTTTACGCTGACGTTCAAGGACAGGAACGGTCAGCCGTATACCGTAAACATGGCGCCCGTCACAATCACGATACTTACCATAGAGCCCTCTCCCACCGACCCGAGCGAAGAGGCCGCGACGGTGACACTCGAGCCTACCGATTCGAAATCCGACCCGCTGCTTATATGGTTTATACTGGCGGGCGTGCTGCTGGTGCTGATTATCGGCGTAGGCGTCGCGATATTTATACTCTGGAAAAAGGGCAAAACGCCTTCGAATGTCTCCGCCGCAAGGTCGGCAGTCCCGAGGGCTTCAGGCGTAAAGCCCAGAACTTCGTCGTTTAACAGCGGCGTACGCAAGGGGCCTGTAAAAAGCAAAAGCAAGGGCTTCAGAGACAGGAACAATTTCTAATACACACCCCAAAAAGAGCGTTATAAGCGGCCTTCAAAGGCCGCTTTTTTTCCATCTTTTATACAAAGGCTGTATATTCATACAGCGCCGAAAAGGCCTCAAAAAGTAAAGTTATCCACCAAACCATGTGGATAACCGGCGGGCTATGGTGGATAACTTAAGGTTTTTCATCGTTTTTGCGACGCGCACCGATACATGAAGCAGTATAACATGCATAAAAAGGCGCATGGTATTTTCTGCAAAAGTCAAATTGCCGCGCTTCCGCCTTGCTTCAAATGTGGATAACTTTTTATTGGCAGATCTCACTGTTGCGGGTATGGCGGAGTGGTCAAAACAGAAAATTAAAGAGTTTAGTCTGCCGCACGTATCGCCGACGTTATGTCGTGCATCCACTTTCCCGAAAGAAACCTGCGGAGTCCGAATATAAGCTTGAACGACTCGCCTGCCAGCATTGCGCACGGATAAACTACGTGTATAGGCAGCCTAAGCGCCAGCGCGGTTATGTAGGCGACAGGCAGCGTAAGCGCCCAGCATCCTGTCAGGTCTATCGTCGCCGCGAACCTCGTGTCGCCTCCGCCGCGCAGCACTCCTATTATATTCGTGTTGTTTATCATGATGATCCACGCAACGGCCGTGTTGATATACACCACTCTTCTTACCAGCTCGCTCGTCGCTGCGGATATGTCGTACTGCGCAATGAACAGCGGCAGCGCCAGCAGGACGATAGCGCCGACGGCTATGGTAGACAGCGGCGACATCCTCAAAAAGCGCCTCGCATATATATAAGCCTTCTCCCTGTCGCCTTCGCCAAGCTGGTTGCCTATCATAACGCCGCTCGTATTCGCTATGCCCATATACACTACGTACGCCAGCCTGTCGAGCGCGCCCGCGACGGACATCGCCGCCGCCACGCCTACGCCCATCCTGTTATATAGAATCACAAGCGCCACCGAATACAGCGCCCACATAGTCTCGTTTATTATTATAGGCACGCCAACCTTTAAGAATTCGCCCGCCAGCTTCTTCATACGCGCAACTCTAGGGAACAGTTCCGACAGCTTTGCCTTCGCTTCGTTGCCCCTTATGTAACTGATAATTACTATTAGCGCCGCGTCGAGCAGCGAGCCTATTACCGTGCCTATGGCCGCGCCCTGCACTCCCAGCGCCGGAAAACCCCAGTTGCCGCCTATCAGCGCATAGTTTATGCACGCGTTTACGCTCACCGAAATAAAGCCGGTAACTACGGGTATCCTCGTCCTCTGGCAACCCTTAAGCACGTTGGCGTACGCCTGCGATATGCCTAGGAATATGTACGATATTCCCACTATCCTTATATACTCGCTTCCGCTTTCAACAACGCCGGGCGTTTGGTTGAATATCGAAATTAGCCCTTCCGGAATGACGAGAGCAAGCACAAAAAACACAAAGCCTATTATAAACGTACCTATAAGGCAAAGCCCCAATGTGCTCTTGATGCCGCCCGCGTCGCCTTCCCCGTGGAAACGCGCAGCGAACACCCAGCCCGCAGAGCATACGCCGAACATCGCGACAATAATAAAAAAAGCGATCTGGTTCGCATCGCCCACGCCTACTATCGCGTCTTCACCCAGCGAACCTATCATTATGTTGTCTATAAAATGCATCAGCGCCTTTAACAGCTGCTGCAGCGCTATCGGTACGGACAGCGCCAGAAACTTTTTGTAGAATTCCTTATCTTTCATTGCTGTGATGCTCCTCGTCCGTGCAGAGTATTATATCACAGCATAGTTAACTGTCAATTCGGCCGCTGACTTTGTTCGTTAAGTCATTCCCCCTCCGTTACGAGGCACGCAATCACCGTCATATCGTCGGCCGGTTCTGCGCCGCCCGCCTTTGCGAGTATAATATCGGCCGTCTCCTGCGGGTCGATTGCCGGTATGTTCGCGAACCAGCTTTCCCCTCCCTTTATCCTGTCCGCGACGCCGTCGCTCATCATGACTATCATATCGCCCGGCAGCAGTTCGCGCCGCGCGCTTTTCGGCGCGGCTTCCTCTATTATCCCTAACGGCAGCGATCCGGGCGCTATGGGCACGGTTTCCCCCTCCGTAAGCAGGTACGAGCTCTCCGCGCCTATCTTCGTAAAGTCCGCTATGCCCGTCTTTAAGTCTATCATGCATATATCTACGGTAGTGAATACCTCTTCGTTTCCTTTCAGCATCAGCAGCCTGTTTATCGTGTCGAATATTACGTTTTCATCGAATCCCGCCTGATAGAAGTTCTCCAACAGCGATACGGCCGCCGCGCTCTCCCGTTTCGCGCTTTCCCCGCTGCCCATGCCGTCACACAGCATAATAAGATACCTGCCGTCCTTCAACGCCTGAAACGAGTAACTGTCTCCCGAGACTTCTCCCTTGGCGACGGCCGCTACGCCCGTCACCGCGCCCAGCTTTCTTGCCTGCTCAAACCTTACGATGCAGGGCTTTCCCGAGCCGCAGCCCGCAGTCTTTACTCTCGCCATCCTTGCGCCGCATATGCCGCTTACCACCTTCTCTACGCCCGGCCTGCAGCCCGAGCCTCCCGAGCAGTTTTTTACGCGCAATTCTACCGCCATTCCGGCCGCCGTCTTTTCAGCGCACACTTCCCCGGTATGCACTCCCAGCGCGTCCAGCGAAACCGCGACGCTCTGTTCCACCGATTCAAGGAATTTAAAGCCCGTGTCCATCTCGCGGCCTATGTCAGCTACCACCTTTGCTACGCCCTTGAGCTGCCTGCCCGTTATCAGCCGCGACTCCTCTATCTTCCTCGCCCACTTCAAGTTAAGCAGGTATGCGCTGAATATGCTTTCCGCCGAAGCAAGCACGCCGTTAATATTGAAGCACTTCTTTACAAACGCAGCGTCGACGTTGTCTTTGTCTATGCGCCCGTTTTTCTCATACGTTATGAACAGCCTGTCGAATACATTGTATGTATTTAAAAAGTCCTTGTCCCAGCAGCTCTTCTTAAACACGCATTCCTTGCACGTGTTTTCCGCGACTATAGACAGCACGCCGGATATGTCCGCTTCCTTTATCTTCTGTTCGGCTTCCCTCGAAAACATCTCCCCCGTCTGTGAGAACACCTCGGACACTTCCTTCAGCCTGCCTATTGTAAGCTCGCGGAACCTGTTTGCGTGCAGCTTATATTCGTACTCCCGCCTTGTTTGCGCGTCGAAATACCGTCCCGCGAACGAGTATACCTTCCCAGGCAGCGCGACGAATACCAGCGCCGCCGCTCCCGCTTCTATCAGCGAAAGATGCCACGTATCGCTGCCAGCGAAAGCGAGTATGAACAGCAGGTTTACGGCAATATACCCTGCCGCCGCGCCCGGTTTTTTCAGCTTCCTCACCGTCCCCGCTATCAGCCCGGCAACGCCCAGCATGCCCGTATACATTACGGTCGCCGGCGTCCCCAAACAAAGAGCCATGCCAAGCGCAAGCCCTACTCCTGCGCCCAGCGCGGCTCCTCCCGTATATGCGGCGCACAGTACGAGAAACAGCGCTGCGATATTTGCGATATATACTCCGTAGATGTTAACAGGTCCGAACATGCAGACTATGATAAGCGCCGCGAGCGTCAAGCATATTGTCTCTTCGGGGGAAAAAACGTTCCTTTTCCTGCTGCCGGTCATTATCTGTATTACGGTCTGCAGCACGTATACGCTTACAAGGGCAATGAGGCATTCCAGCACCGCAGTCATAAAAGTCTCTACATCCTGCGTCTTAAATACTGCTGAGCTCACCGAGTAAGCACACGCCGCAGACATCAAAACCATCCAGCGTTTTAGTCTGCCCAGTATAAACAGCACGCCGCAAATAAGCAGCGTTACAGTCACTATATAGAGCGTATCCGATGTGAGCAATGCCCCGAGGCATACCCCCGCCGCCGCGAAAAGCGTCTCCTTGCGCCTTAAAAGAAAACAGGCCGCTACGAACGCCGGCCCGAATGGGCTCATGGCCGATAAAAGCTCTACCCTTCCCAGCAGAAAGCCTGCCGCGGTAAATATTATAACGTCCAGAATTTTTCGTGCAGTGGATTCGCTTATTGCGGCCATACCGGCAGCGTCGGTTGTCATATATTCTCCTCCTTGACTGTTACCCAAGAAGTATTATTGCTTTCCGGGATACGTATATTGTGTGGTAACCCCTATTATAGGAACGCCGCTTTGTAAAGATTGTCAGACCGCGCCGCTGCCGCGAGGATAATTTGCCGATACGCCTTAAGAATTATTGCTTTGTGTGTATTTTTATTGGCGTTTTTGCGTATACTGGTAGGCTGGCCTTAAACTGCCTGGAACTTAAAAAAAAGATAAGCTTTAAACATAAAAACATATTGACAGAAGCGTCAGTCGTTGATATTATATGAATGAATCATTTTTTATTCATTCAGTAAAGAGGTTATATTCAGTGTTGAAAGTGACAGTGTTTATAGGAAGCGAACGTAAAAAGGCCACGTACCAGGCTGCCGTGGGGTTTGGAGAGTATCTTAAAACGTACGGCGACATTGAGATAGAATACGTTTTTCTCTGCGATTATAATATTGGTTTTTGCCGGGGCTGCAAGCTCTGTTTTGACAAGGGGGAAGAGTTCTGCCCGTTAAACGATGACAGAGATATTTTGCTGGAAAAGATGGAGCGCTCTGATGGCGTAGTATTCGCCACTCCCAATTACGGCTTTCAGGTCTCTGCTCGCATGAAATGCTTTATAGACAGGCTTTGCTTTGTAATGCACCGCCCGAGGTTCTTCGGCAAAACGTTTACAGCCATAGTGACTCAGGGAGTTTTCGGAGGAAAGGATATTCTGAAATACCTTGAGTCTACAGGCGAAAACTTGGGCTTTAGCGTAACTCGGGGAAGCTGCGTAACGGCGCTGGAGCCTATAACGGAGAAGCAGAAGCAAAACATGGCAAGGCAGATGAAACGCGCTGCGGAAAGGTTCTATAAAGGCCTTATCAGCAAAACGGCGCCCGCGCCTACGCTTTTAAGGCTGCTTGTGTTCAGGCTGACGCGCACCTGCCTGAAAAACGCCGAAAAAAAATTCCGCGACTATTACTACTATAAAGAAAAAGGCTGGCTTGAGTCGGATTATTACAACATCAGGTCACTGGGGCCTTTAAGAAAACTGGCGGGCAGGCTGTTTGACTTTATGGGCCGTATAATGGTAAAACACATTTAATACTTAAGCAAGAGGCGGGGCTTACATGACAGATAAAAAGCAGGAAATTTACAGATGCGGCAAGGAGCTTTTCAGCTCGCGCGGATTTCGTGATACAAACGTCGCGGATATAACAAAAGCCGCCGGCGTAGCCGCGGGCACCTTCTACCTCTACTACACTTCCAAAGACAGCCTGTTTATGGAGATATTTATAGAGGAAAACGAAAAATTAAAAAAGAGAATAATGGACGCCGTCGATTTAAACGATGACCCCTTAAGCGTCATTAGTAAAATGATTCAAATGAACTATGAAGGTATGAATTCAAACCCCATCTTAAAGGAGTGGTACAATAAAGACGTTTTCAGCCGCATAGAAAAAAAGTTTCGTGAAGAAACCGGCGACAGCGTCGGTTTCATGTATGACATATTCTTAGAGGCCATACGTAAATGGCAGCATGAAGGAAAAATGCGAAGCGATATAGACAGCGAAATGATAATGGCAATATTCGCCGCTTTAGTTAATATCGATACCCACAAGGAAGAGATAGGCCTCCGGTTTTTTCCGCAGTTGATGAACTATATAGCGGAATTCATATTAAAAGGCCTGACCACCACATAGAAAAAGATCACTTCAATAAAAGGGTTTTGGCGCTATACCCGTTTGACGGTTTAAAGCGCCCAAAGCCTTTTTTACCGCCCCGTTAAAATAACGATAAAACAACCTTAAAATGGTTTGATTTTCTCCGTATTGCTGATATAATCTGTTATAATGCATCATTACAAAATATATATTGCTTTAACAATGCAGATATAGATGTGTATGTTAAAAAATTCACATAGGGGGAAATTCAAATGCAGTATTCCAGAGAAGTGGAAGAAATGGTATGCGTAAAAAAAGGCCCTAAACACGGCCCCGCTCCCATTCCCGAAGAAGGCAGGTGGGTAAAGTCCAAGCAGATAACCGATATCTCGGGGCTTACGCACGGAGTAGGCTGGTGCGCTCCCCAGCAGGGCGCCTGCAAGCTGACGCTTAACGTCAAGCAAGGCATAATAGAGGAAGCGCTTGTCGAGACGGTTGGTTGCAGCGGCATGACGCACAGCGCCGCTATGGCGGCAGAGATACTGCCCGGCAAGACGATACTCGAGGCGCTCAATTCAGACCTTGTATGCGACGCGATAAACACGGCAATGAGAGAGCTGTTTTTGCAGATAGCGTACGGCAGGTCGCAGACGGCGTTCTCTGAGGACGGGCTGCCCATCGGCGCCGGCCTCGAGGACTTGGGCAAAGGCCTTCGTTCCCAGATAGGAACGATGTACGGCACAAAGGAAAAAGGCGTCCGTTACCTTGAAATGGCGGAAGGCTACGTCACCGAGCTGGCGCTCAACTTGGACAACGAGGTAATAGGTTACAAGTTCGTCAACTTAGGCAAGATGATGGAAGCCATACGCAAGGGCGAAGATCCCAAAACTGCGCTCGAGAAGACGACGGGAACATACGGACAGTTCGACAATGCGGCCAAATACATTGACCCGCGCGCGAAATAGGAGGAGCAAACGATGATACGTTTTGAAGGATATGAGAGAAGGATAAAGGGCATAGAAGCCTGCATGAAAGAATACGGATTTTCGAGCCTCGAAGACGTTGAAAGCTGCTGCCGCGAGCGCGGTATCGATGTCGGCAAGATAGTCAGGGGCGTACAGCCCATAGCGTTCGACAACGCAGTGTGGGCGTACACGCTCGGAGCGGCGATAGCGATAAAGAAGGGCTGCAAGGTAGCCGCCGACGCCGCGGAGGCGATAGGGATAGGCCTGCAGGCGTTCTGCATACCCGGCAGCGTCGCCGACCAGAGGCAGGTAGGCCTTGGGCACGGCAACCTCGCCGCAATGCTGCTGCGCGATGAGACGGATTGCTTCTGCTTCCTCGCGGGCCACGAGTCGTTTGCGGCCGCCGAAGGCGCGATAGGCATAGCGAAGACTGCCAACAAGGTAAGAAAGAAACCGCTGCGCATTATACTCAACGGCCTCGGCAAAGACGCGGCATACATAATATCGCGCATAAACGGCTTTACCTATGTAGAAACGGAATACGACTACTCAACCGGCGAATTGAAAATAGCCTTTGAAAAAGCGTTCTCGGAAGGCGAGCGCGCAAAGGTTAAATGCTACGGCGCGGACGACGTAAGCGAAGGCGTCGCTATAATGCGCCACGAGGGCGTCGACGTTTCGATTACGGGCAACTCGACCAACCCCACAAGGTTCCAGCACCCCGTAGCGGGCACGTATAAGAAATGGGCAATTGAGAACGGCAAGAAGTACTTCTCCGTAGCGTCGGGCGGCGGCACGGGCCGCACGCTTCACCCCGACAACATGGCCGCGGGCCCCGCTTCTTACGGCATGACGGATACTATGGGCAGAATGCACGGCGACGCGCAGTTCGCGGGCTCGTCCTCAGTGCCGGCTCACGTTGAAATGATGGGCCTTATAGGCATGGGCAACAACCCGATGGTGGGCGCTTCGGTAGCGGTAGCCGTCGCGGTATCGCAGGCGCTGCAATAAGTCTCGTTAACAATCAGTGCTAAAAGCCGCAGCTTGACTGCGGCTTTATTATTTACTTAATACGGAGACTGGCTATAATAATCCTTTATGAATGCGGTCCGCTACATCTCGGAGTTTACGAGCTTTTCGAGCGCTTCTATCGCCTCGTCCTCGTCCTTGCCGTTAGCGAATATGAATATCTTTTCGCCCTGTTTTACGCCGAGCGACAGCACTCCCATTATGCTCTTTGCGTTTATCTTCTTGTTGCCCTTCTCCACAAAAATGAGCGATGAATACCTGCTAGCTACCTGAACAAACATAGCCGCGCGCGACGCCCGAAGCCCGTCTTCATTCTTGATCACGAGTTCTTTTGCCTGCATGATACTACCCCCTTGTAGTTTTTAGTTGCTGCGCAATACTGTTAAGCTTCCTCAACTTATGGTTTACTCCCGATTTTGAAGGGGCTCCAAGATAAGCGGTGAGTTCTTCCAGCGTTGCGTCGGGGTTGTTCATCCTTGCTTCCGCGACCTCCCGCAGCCCCGCAGAGAGCTTATCAAGCCCTAAATGCGTCTGTATGTATTCTATGCTTTCCCGTTGCCTAAGTGATGCGTTGACTGTTTTTGAAAGATTGCCCGTCTCGCAGTTGACTTTCCTGTTGACCGTGTTTCTGACGCTCTTCATTATGCGGATGTTCTCTATGCTGAGTATCGAAGAATGTGCGCCCATCATAGTGAGCAGTGTAACGATAGGGTCCCCTTCTTTGAGATACACCACGAACGTCCTGCCGCGGGGTATCATCTTTGCCGTTACACCCAACTCTTTAATAATATTCAACAGACCCGATGCAAATTCCTTTTGTCCGCAAACAAATTCCATATGATACCGCTTTTCGGGGTTGGTTATCGACCCGCCGCCCAAAAAAGCCCCGCGTAAAAAAGCCACCTTGCAGCAGCGGTTCCTGACAAACGACGAGTCTGCGGCAAAGTTTAAACCGTCCTCGCCTATAAGGCGCGCGTCCAGCGCTACCATGCGCGCGTTTGCCTCATCTATAAACAGCGAATATATATGGTTGCCTTTAAGCGGATTCGAATGCATCTCCATGCGGGCGTGTATGCCGTACAAGCGCTTTAACAGCAAAAACGCCCGGCGCGCAACCGCCGCGTTCTCGGTATCGAGCCGCAATGTAAACATGCCGCCCGATATGTTTATCGACCCGGCCGTATGCAGCATCGCGGATAGCTCCGCGAGTTCGCAGCATTCGTCGCCCGGCTCGACTTTGCATATTTCTCCTTTGGCGACCGACGAAAAAGACATTATTCCTCCCTGATCACCGATTCTTTCTGTATGTCCCTGTGCTCTATGCTTACGCGGTAGCCCTGCGATTTGAATATGCTGTAAAGCTCTTCCGCCACCACCACGCTCCTGTGTATGCCGCCCGTACACCCTATGGCTATTACAAGCTGCTTTTTATCCTGCTCGAGGTAATAAGGCGCTATATAGTTCACGAGCTCGCTTACCTTTTCTATGAACACTTTCGTCCTCGGGAACGACAGCACGTAATCGCGCACCGCCTTTTCCCTGCCGTTGTGCTCGCGCAGCTCCTCCTGATAAAACGGGTTGGGTATAAACCGCATGTCGAACACAAGGTCGGCGTCTATCGGTATGCCCCTTTTATACCCGAACGTAGTCACGGTGATGAGTATGCCGGTTTCGCCTTCGTCGCTGAATAGCTTATCCATCACCTCGCCAAGCTTTTTGACGGAGTATGTGGACGTGTCTATCGTCGTATTTGCCATGTCCTTAAGGCTTCTTAGCATGCCGCGCTCCAGCGTAATTCCCGTCGTCACCATTCCGTCTTTGGACATGGGATGCCTGCGGCGCGTCTCCTTGAACCTCTTGACTATGGCTTCGTCGCTCGCGTCGAGGAACAGTATGCTGAGTTCTACGTTTTTCATATTCTTAAGGGCTTTTATAGCGTCGAATATGTCCTCGAACATATCGCCCATGCGGGTGTCCACAACGGTAGCCGCCTTTGCTATATGCTCGTTTCCTACGCACATTCTGGCAAATCCGGGTATAAGCTTGGGAGGCATGTTGTCCACGCAGAAATAGCCCATATCCTCAAGACGCTTGAGCGCCTGGGACCTGCCCGCGCCTGAAAGCCCTGTTACTATTACGAATTTCATGTCATCCCTCCCGGGCGTTCGCAATCTGCCTTATACTAAGCCCCGCTTTTCTTGCAAGCGCGAGCGCCCTTGTAACTCTTCCCACGTCCTGCGGCCGGTGCGCGTCGCTCGAAATTACAAACCTTGCGCCCTCCGAAGCCGCCGCGTTTATATCTTCCGCCGAAAGATCGGGGTGTTTCTCGTTTATCTCAAACAGCGTGCCGTAATCGGCGCACGCCCTTCCGAGCATCCTGTAATCTACCGGAACGCCGTAGCCCGGATGCGATATTATGTCTATGCGCCGCTTCTGTATCGCAAACATATAGGCGTCCGTTATCGCTTTTATATGCCCGAAACACTTTCCGGTAAAAAAAGTCCACGCAGTCTCTATATCTATCGGAAGCGCAGACTTATGGAACCCGAGTATCAGTATGTCAAACCTGTAGCCTTCCGGTATGTCGGCGCTGCCGTCAAGACCGGTAAGGTTCAATTCCAGCCCCGACTTTATATCGATGCGTCCGGCATAACGTTTTTTCGCGGCTTCTATCGTTTCAATATACTGCCCGAGCCGCCCCTTTTTTATGCCGTACGCGAGGTTCGCCGTGGAGTGGTCCGTTATGCCGACTGTGACAAGGCCTGCTTTGAGCGCCGCTTTAACGTTGTCGTCCACGCCGCCCGTGCCGTGGCTGAACACCGTATGCGTATGATAATCCGCAGTTAGTTTCATAGCTCGCCCACTACCTTAACTTCCGGCTCCAGGGCGACGCCGCAGTAGTCATACACCTCTTTGCGCACTTTTTCGATAAGCGCGAGTATGTCTTCCGGCGCGGCTCCCCCTGTATTTATTATAAACCCGGCGTGCTTCTCTGAAACCTGCGCGCCGCCTATCGTAAGCCCTTTTAAGCCCGCCTGCTCTATAAGCGCCCCCGCATAGCACCCTTTTGGACGCTTGAACGTGCTGCCTGCGCTCGGGTATTCGAGAGGCTGCTTCTCTCTGCGCCGCCTGTTGAACTCCGCGAGCTTATTTAAGCTCTCTTCCTTATTGCACGGCTTTAGCTTAAGCTTTACGCCCGTAACGATGTACGGCGTTTTTCCGAGCATGCTGCACCTGTATCCGAACCCCATGTCGCACTTCTTTACCGCAAGCTCTTCGTCTCCCGACACGAGGTACACTTCTTCCACAAAATCGCCCGTCTCGCCTTCGTACGCGCCCGCGTTCATGTATACGGCGCCGCCCAATGTGCCGGGTATGCCGCCCAGGAATTCCGCGCCGCCCAGCCTGCGGTCAATCGCTTCCCTTACCAGCGACGCGAGCGGCGTGCCGCTTTTAGCCGTAACGTACTCGCCCTCAAACTTGGCGCCCGCAAAGTTGTCCGCAAGCTTTAATACGACACCTCGTATGCCCTTGCTCGTAACAAGCAGGTTCGTGCCCCTGCCCATTACGAACAGCGGGCAGTCATGCTCTGCCGTCACATTGAGCGCGTGCTTTATCTCGTCCGCGCAGGTTGGCAGCACCATTATATCAGCGGGCCCGCCCGCCTTGAACGACGTATGCAGCGCCATGCTCTCGCCCAGCCGGACGTCTTTTATTCTTTCTGATAACGCTTTTGCTATTCTGCCGGTCTCCATACATCCCCCGGTAATTTTTACATTTACAGTCTACAATACGGCAACGCAATTTACAACACTCAAGGCTATTCGCCGCGGTCGGCCTCGAAGTATTCCACGACCGCCCTTGCCGAGCGCACGTCCATGCCCTCTACACTCAATATCTCGTCAAAACTCGCTTCCTTTATGTCCCCTATCGTATCAAAGTGCCTTAGCAGCGCCTTCGCGCGCGCTTCGCCCACGTATGGTATCTTAAGCAGCACTGAGTCCTCCACCTTTTTCAACCGCAGCCCCCTATGGTACGTGATCGCGAATCTGTGCGCCTCGTCCCTTATGCGCGTTAAAAGCTTAAGCGCGTTGCTGTCCCTGTCCAATATAACGGCGTCGCTTCTGCCCGGCACGAACACCTCCTCTTCCCTCTTCGCAAGGCTTATAATAGGCATATCTTCGAGCCCCAATGAGGCTAGCGCGTCGTACGCCGCGTTAAGCTGCCCTTTGCCGCCGTCCACGACGATGAGAGACGGCATCGTCTCAAACCCTTCCGACTGCTGCAGGCCGCGTTTTAATCTTCTGGTCAGTACCTCGTTCATAGAAGCGAAATCGTCCGCGCCCTCCACGGTCTTTATCCTGAAACGCCGGTATTCCTTCTTGTCGGGTTTACCGTCCGTAAACACTACCATAGACGCCACGGAGTCCGTACCCTGTATATTCGATATATCGTAGCACTCCATGCGGTTTATGTCGCTCTCGATGCCGAGCGCTTCTTTCAGCTCCAAAAGCGCGCCTTTGGTGGCGTCGTACTCGCGCTGCGCCTTTGTAAGCCTTCTTGTCAGCGCCTCTTTTGCGTTGGAGAGCGCCATATCGACAAGCTTTTTGTTGTCTCCCTTCTCGGGCACACGCAGCTGCACCTTGCTTCCGCGCTTCTCGGTCAGCCACCGCTCTATCAGCTCTTTTTCCGCCGGCTCGACGTTTACGTAAACCTGTTTCGCTATGCCGCTCACCGACGAATAATACTGCTTTATCAGGTAAGAGAGCACGTTGCTTTCGCCTTCGCCCGCACACTTCATGAAGAACCGTTCCATATAGTTAAGCTCGCCCTTGCGCACGAGAAACATCTGCACTACCGCCTCGTCGTCCTGCTCGTACACCGCGAAGACGTCCTTGTCGTTAAGGTCGGGGAAGCCCGCTTTCTGCTTCTCGAACAGCGTGTGCAGCGACCTTATCCTGTCGCGTATCACCGCCGCTTTTTCGTACTCCATGTTGCGGGAGGCCTCGTTCATCTCCTCCTCGAGCTGCTTTTCCAGACCCTTGTAGCGGCCCGAGAGAAAATCGGCTATCTCGTCTACCATGCGCTTGTATTCATACTCCGAAACTTTTCCGGCGCACGGTGCGAGGCATCTGCCCATCTCGTAGTTTAAGCACGGCCTCGACTTCTCCGTTCCCGTTATGTCCTTTTTGCACGTGCGTATAGGGAACATCTTCGTAACGGTGTCGAGTATTTCATGCAGCATATGCGATGCAATATAAGGCCCGTAATATTTCGCGCCGTCGTTCTTTACGCGCCTTGTAACGCACACTCGCGGGAACCTCTCGTTATAGTCTATTCTGATGTACGGATAATGCTTGTCGTCGCGCAGCAATATATTGTAGTACGGGCTGTAGCGCTTTATCATATTGCATTCAAGTATAAGCGCCTCTATCTCCGTATCGCACAATATATACTCAAAATCCGCGACTTCCGATACCATTGCAGCGGTTTTGGGGTCTTTTTTGTTCGGGCTGCGGAAATACTGGCTTACCCTGTTTTTGAGCGCGACCGCCTTGCCTACGTATATTACCTTGCCCGACGCATCCTTCATCATATAGACGCCGGGCGTCTTCGGAAGGTTTTTAAGCTTGTCCTCTAATACTTCGTTCATGTCAATACCCGAGGTCTATTGCTCTGGATAGCACGCTCTTCGCGGCGGGCGCGGCGTTTGAGCTTCCCGCTCCCGCCCTCTCCATCACAACCGCGATGGCAAGAGGGTGCTCGTCCTCCTCTATGAAACCTACGAACCATGCGTTTTCGCCGATTTCGCCGTTTTCAAGCTGCACCTGCGCGGTGCCCGTCTTGCCCGCTACCGTAACGCCCTTTATTCTCGCCTTTTTGCCCGTGCCGCTCTTTACGACGTTTACCATCATGCTCTTAAGCTTATCCGTATTTTCGAGCGGAGTCGCCGCGACGCTGGGAGTAAGGCTGTGCGTCGCTGTTCCCCCGTTTGATACATTAAGCAGCAGCTTGGGCTCCATCATCACGCCGTCGTTAGCTATGCACGCCGCTATCATGCACGACTGAAGCGGCGTTATCAGGTCATGGTGCTGGCCGACTGCCGACCACGCGAACTCGTTGTCGCTGCCGCCCGTTTCATATACGCCGTCTTTCATTACGACGTCGCTGAACATCGTCTTCCTGTTATAAAGAAACTTTTCCGCCTCGGCCGCAAGCGTTCCATTGTCCATAACAAGTGCCGCTTCCGCGAAGTAGACGTTGCACGAGTGCACGAGCGCGCTCTCCAAATCGACGTCGCCGTGCTCGCCGGTGCACGCTATGTTTTTGCCGCCTATATCCGTGCTGCCCGCGCACGTCGTCTTAAAGCCCTCGTTGCCGCTCTCAATCAGCGCCGCGGCGGTTATCAACTTGAAAGTGCTGCCCGGAGCGTACAGCCCCGAAAACGCCCTGTTTACAAGCTCGCTGGTGCCGCCGCCCTCCTGAAACTCCTTCATGTCCGCCGGGTCGAACGACGGAGACGACACGCTGGCGATTATCTCGCCGGTCTTGTAGTTCATAACGACTATCGCGCCGTCGTGGCCGCCCAGCGCATCCATGGCCTTTTGGCAGAGCTTTGAATCTATGGTCAGCTTTACGTCGCCGCCCTTGCGCTGCTCGCCCGAAAGCAGCTGCGTTATCTGCTTTATCGTATCCAGCCCCTGGCCGTAGAGGTATTTTGAATATACAGTCTGCGCGCCGTAGGAAAGCCCGTATTCGTCGCCTATTATGTGCGCTATCGATTCGCGCAGACCCTTTCCGTCTATGTATTCGCGCTTGCCGTTCTTTGTAAAAAGCAGCTTGCGCCCCGTCCTGTCCAGTATGTCGCCAGCCGCTACATTCGTTTTCATGTTCTGTATGCGCGGGTTGTAAGGCGTAGCGAACCAGCGCTCGCCGTACACTACGTTGACGTATCCCAAATATACAATGAGCCCGGAAAACATGATTATGAATACAATCAGCAGCGCCGTTATGTTCCTGCGCAGCACATTCTTCTTTTGTTTCATAGCACTTCGCCTCCGGCCGCCGTTATCTTTCGCTCGTCGCGCTCTCCGTTTTTAACGGCGACGCCCTCTATCATGCCCACAAGGCAAAAGCACGCGACCAGCGAGCTACCGCCCGCGCTTACAAACGGCAGCGTAATGCCGGTAAGCGGTATCAGCTTTATTACGCCGCCTATTATTATGAAGCACTGCAGCGACAGCATGCAAGTCGCGCCGAACACAAGCAGCGCGTGGAATCTGCTGCTCGCGTTCATAGCTATCAGCATGCCGCGTATTATAAAAGCGAGATATAAAAGTATTATAATTATGCCGAATATTATTCCGAATTCCTCGCACAGCGCCGCGAATATGAAGTCGCTGGCGTTGACGGGCACGGCTTCAGGGTATCCAAGTCCAAGCCCCGCGCCGAACGCGCCGCCCGCCGCTATCGCGATGAGCCCCTGCACTATCTGGTACCCTTTTGTCGTATAATGCGCCCACGGGTCCTGCCATAGCACGACCCTTGCCTTAACGTGCGGAATTATAAAATAGCTTGCCACCGCGCCCGCGCCCGCTACGCCCAGCCCGGCTAATGTGAGCAGCGTTCTGCCCGTGCCCGCGAAGAACATCACAAGGAACGTGCCCGCGAACAGCAGCGCGCCTCCCAAATCGTTGGACAGCACAAGCACTATTACGCAGAGCCCCACGTATACCGCGTAAACGGCGGAAGCAAAGCGCCTCCTCTTTTCCGCGAAGAAGTAAGCCGAGGCTATTATAAACAGCACTTTGGCTATCTCGCTTGGCTGGAAAGACACCGGGCCCAGCTTAACCCAGTTCTTCGCGCCTCCCACCGGAGACGCGAACAGGAACGTAAACACCAGCAGCCCGAGCGATAGCGCCATGAACACGTAGTTGAGCTTTCCGAAGTTATGCGAGCTCTTTATCACGGCCACCGCTATAAACAGCGCGGCGCAGCCTATCGAGAGCCATATGAGCTGCTGCACCGCTTCCTCCATGTTGAGCCGCGAGAGCATCACCAGCCCCACGCTCGCCAGGAACAGGCAGATGACGAGCGTTATCCTGTCCACGTGGCGGAAGATTACCGCCATGAGGTTGTATGCGAGCAGCTCGAGCAGCGCGGCGCCCGCGCCGAGCGCCAAAACGTCGGCGTTAAGCGCGCCGTCTTTAAACGCCAGCAGCCCGCAGCCGGACAGCAGGAAAAGTATCGTAAATACGAGGAGCGCTCCCGCCCCTTTTCTTTCGAGTACCATCAGTCTTCCTCTTTCAGGTGCAGCCTTGTCACGATGTTGCCGAAACAGATTATATCCCCCGTCGTTACCCTCACAGGCGACGAAATGGGCAAACCGTTAACGGTGACTTCCCCTTTGCCGAGCCTGTTTACATACACGTCTCCGTCCACGCTGTATACCTGTGAATGCAGCTTCATTATGCTGGGGTCCTTCAGAATGATGTCTGCGTTCCTTGCTTTGCCAATAGTGTTTTCGCGCATAAGCTGTATGTTTGCATTGAATATATCTTCGGGGCCCGAAACGACATGAATATACCCTATACTGTTTTGGGCAACGCTAAGCACCAGACGTTTCTCCCTGTATTCCTTTATAGATATGCCCGTAACGCTGAGCAGTACGATCGCCGCCGCCGCGAGAAACCAATACCTCATGGCGAGAGAGACAGCCTCATATACTGCCATTTACAATCACCTCAATAATGATTGTATCATATTTAATGTAAAGTTAACCCCATAAGTTTGTAAATGATATATAAATATATGTTAAACATACTGCCCGGAAAGCTTTATTTTGAATACACACCCCATATACACACCCCATAAAGCCTAACGGCTTTATGGGGACCCCGTATAAAAAAGCTGCGCCTGTATTAGCGCAGCTTAAACAAATTCTCCTTTTATCTCATGTTGCGCTCATCTCGCGTATGACGCCGCAGCCTATGCGCCTTCCCGAGTCGCCGGCCGGCTGTGACGTGTAGTCGTCGCGCAGTTCGTGGACTACAACGGAGCGCCCTATTATGTCCTTTACGGTAAACCTCTGCGTGATGAACGAAAGCCACGCTTTGCCCTGGCGCGTTCCGAGCAGCATCGGAAAATCCCCCGCATGCATCGGATGCGCCGTATGCCCCGGGTTATAGTGTCCGCCGGCGTCCGAAAAATCGGGCCTTAAGCAGCTGCCGTTTTCATGCATATGGAACCCGTAAAACCCCGTATTGTTGGGCGGCAGCCCCGAGACATACGCGTCCACTCTTACCCCTTCCTCCGTGTCTTGAAACCAGACGACGCCTTTCAATTGCGGCGCAGCCGAGCCGCCTCTTATCTCTGCGGCCGCCGACGATCTATTGTAACTTATGTCCGTAACCGACCCCTCCTTTTCTGCCCAAAAAGCCGCTTAAATCAACCGAAAAACCGCTTCACAAACAAATGTCTTTCCGGGCTTTTCATTGCCTATAGGTATATACTATTACATATGCTTACTGTTAATTAATAGTGCAAAAAGGCTAACGTTTACCGTTAGTTCATTTGACAAAGACCTATCTCCTGCTATATCATATATTGTAGGGAGGATTCGATGTTTAAGGAGGGCGACAAAATTTCATATCCGATGCACGGCGCAGGCTATATCGAGTGCATTCAGGAAAAGAATTTTCTGAATGAGAAGAAAAGCTATTACGTCCTCAGGTTTTCTGAGGGCGATATTAAGGTTAACGTGCCTGTCGAGAGCGCGGAAAAAGCAGGGCTTCGCAAGATAATATCTCGCGACGAATACAACAAGGTCATAGAATCCTTTAAAGATCTGGGCGATCCCGAAGAGTCTTCCAACTGGAACCGGCGCAACCGCGAAAATCTGGAAAAAATGAAATCCGGCAATGTCTTTGAGATAGCTAATGTCATAAAAAGCCTGTTAAAGCGCGAGGTTAAAAAGAGCCTTTCGTCAAGCGAAAAAAAGATGCTCGGCACGTCGATGCAGATACTCGTGTCGGAGCTTGCTCTTGCGAGCAATAAAAAGGACGAGGAAGTAAAGAAAATAATCACGCAGATGCTTTAAAATACTATAGTCAACAACGCAATATGTACTCCCCGAATTATAACATAAGAGGTGAATGATGGGCAGAAAAATTGCACGCCTTTTTTTCATTTTAGTGGGCCTGTTTGTAGGCCCGGGTATTACCGCACTTATTTTTGAATTACTTCAATCTTTTAACATCGTAAACGCGTATACTTCGCTCGCGCAATACGCTTTGCTGATATACATAGCGGCAGGCGTCGCGTCCGGAATACTGTTTATTTTTCTTTCCAAACCCATTGTCGACGCGATTTTGAATACTGCTAAAAAAGCCGACAAACGGCTGTCAAGGCTGCCCGCAAACATTGTGCTGCCCGCAGTTATAGGCCTTATACTGGGGCTTGTTGTCGCCTATCTGCTGTCAAGGCTTATAGACAGCATAATACTCATTGACTGGATAGCCGGCATAGTAATAGTTATAGCATATATAGTCTGCGCATACCTTGGCATATCGATATTCGTGCGCCACAGGCCTGAACTCGAATCGGGCATATTCAAAAGTCACAGGGATGCGGACAAATCCAAAGACGTTTCGGCCGCGCGGCCAAAGCTTCTCGATACGAGCGTAATAATAGACGGACGCATATTCGATATATGCAACACCGGCATAATAGAGGGAGCGCTGATTATACCCGAATTCGTACTCGACGAATTGCGCCATATTGCCGACTCTTCGGACGACTTAAAGCGCAACAGGGGAAGAAGGGGCCTTGACGTGTTAAAACGCATACAGACCGAGCTTGACCTGCCCGTTAAAATAGTGCATGCAGAAATAGACGAGGCGGCAGACGTCGATTCAAAGCTGCTTTACCTCGCCAAAGATATGAACGGCATCGTTGTTACCAATGACTACAACCTCAATAAAGTCGCGGCGGTGAAAAACGTTCAGGTGCTTAACATAAACGAGCTTGCCAACGCCGTAAAACCCGTCGTGCTTCCCGGAGAAGAAATGAAAGTGACCATAGTCAAAGAAGGCAAGGAACCCGGACAGGGAATCGCTTACCTTGACGATGGAACGATGATCGTTGTAGAAGGCGGAAGAAACGAACAGAACAAGCCATTAACAGTTGTGGTTACGAGCGTTCTTCAGACAGCGGCAGGCAGGATGATTTTTGCCAGAATTAAGTAAAAACATTAAGCAATTAGCCCGCATTAAAGCGGGCGGCAACACCTGATTTGCACCAATTACATCTGGAAAGAAGCGTATCCTTCGTCGTCCGGCAAACTTTCAAACTTCTCAAGTATCGCGTTTTGAATCATCGCGCGGGCTTCGGAGTTTATAGGATGCGCAATATCCTTATACTCTCCGTTTGATGTTCTCCTCGACGGCATCGCAATGAAATAGCCGTTTTGTCCTTCAATGATCTTCATGTCGTGAATCGCAAACATGTCGTCAAAAGTCACAGACACCACAGCCTTAAGCTTGCCGATCGTTTCGATCCTTCTGATACGAATGTCCGTGATATCCATAAGTAACCCTCCTAAATAGACTACCGATATGTGGTGTTTGTTAGTTCGATACAGAAGCCAGTTTTTCCTTCTTTTGTGGATTTTTCCGACCAGAAAACCCACAATATTTCAACAAACGACAAAAAATACATCAGTTACATACTGAATCTGAGTATAGTTAGTTAGTTGCTTTAAATGAGTCAGTATATGTTTGTTAATATGAAAAGCGCGCTAAAAGATTAAATATCCAACCGCTGCAGGCATTTTACCAAAGTGCACATCACCATCTTTGTGCATTTACTATAAGAACCCTCAATGTAACGAATTATACCAAACATATTTCAAATTGTCCAGTATTTTCTTTCATTTTTTAATTGCCTGATTATACCGCAATTGTATGTATATTTTGCCGCTATGTGCAGTATAAAAACTTATTTGCCACATGCGGCGTTTGCCGTTATAATACTATGGTGAAAAGAAAGGAAGTTACTATGACGAACGTTTACGATGTGCTTTTAGAGCGAGGTTTTGTAAAGCAGGTCACGCACGAAGGGCTGAAGGAATTGCTTGGCCGCGAGAGCGTGACGTTCTATATCGGTTTCGACCCCACGGCCGACAGCCTTCACGTGGGGCATTACGTGCAGCTCATGGCGATGGCGCACATGCAGCGTTTCGGGCACAAGCCGATAGCGCTTATAGGCGGAGGAACGACAATGGTGGGCGACCCTTCGGGACGCGCCGACCTTCGCAAAATGCTCACAAAAGAAGATATATCCGCAAACGCCGAGAAGTTTAAAAAGCAGATAAGCCGCTTCCTTGACTTCGGCGAAGGCAAAGCGATAATGGTAGACAACGCCGATTGGCTGCTTAAGCTCAACTATGTCGATTTTCTGCGCGACATAGGCGTGCATTTTTCGGTTAACAAGATGCTGACCGCGGAGTGCTATAAGACGCGCATGGAGAAGGGCTTAACGTTCCTCGAGTTCAACTACATGCTCATGCAGTCTTACGACTTCCTTGTTTTAAACAGGGATTACGGCTGCAAGCTGCAGCTGGGCGGCGACGACCAGTGGTCCAATATACTGTCGGGCGCCGACCTCATACGCAGGAAAGAGCGCAAAGAGGCTTACGGCATGACTTTTGCGCTGCTGCTCACCAGCGACGGGCGCAAGATGGGCAAGACGGCGAAAGGCGCAGTGTGGCTCGACGCTTCGAAGACGTCGCCGTACGAATTTTACCAGTACTGGAGGAACGTCGCGGACAGCGACGTCGAGAATTGCTTAAAGCTGCTTACGTTCATGCCTGTTGAAGAGATAAGGGAGCTTTGCAAATACAGAGACGAGCGCATAAACGACGCTAAAATAGCGCTCGCTTACGCTGTCACGAGCCAGGTGCACGGCAAAGAGGAGGCCGACAAAGCCAAAGCCGCGGCGGAAGCGCTGTTCTCCGGCGGCGCAGAGGGCGGTTCGATACCCGAGACTGCCATAAGCGACATATCTAATATGCTGATTACAGACCTGCTGGTCGCGTGCAAATTGGCGCCTTCAAAAAGCGAAGCCAGAAGGCTTATCAAACAGGGCGGCATATCGGTAAACGGCGAGAAAGTTACTGACGAATTCATGCCCGTTACCGCCGGACTTTTTACCGGCGGAGAATTGATGATAAAAAAGGGTAAAAAGGTTTACCACAAAGCAGTGCTTAAATAGTTTTTTAAGGAGCGATTTGGTTGCCGGATAAAGATAATAAGCTGACAATAGAGCGGTGCTCCGACATAGAGCTGCTCTCCCGGCTTTTCCGCGAGCTCGCGGAAGACGAGAGGTCCGACGTAAAACGTACCGAAGAAGATTACCGCGAAGAGATGTCAAAGCTGCTTGGCCGCGGAGAGCTTGCCTATTTATTTACAACAGCGAAAGGCGGCCCCGCGGGCTATGCGCTCGTCGACCCTTTCCGCAAGCCTTATTACCTCCGTCACTTCTATATATGCCGCGGGCATCGCCTCAAAGGGTACGGCAAAGCGGCGTTCAGGCTGCTGCTTGACGCCCTTAAGATCAGCGAAATTGACCTTGACGTGTTCGACTGGAACGAGCGCGGCAAGGCGTTCTGGAACTCGCTCGGGTTTAAGCCGAGGGCTATAATCATGCGATATTCTTCTGATAAACCATGATTACAATAAAAGGCGCTGCCGAAACAAGCTTCGAAGTCAAGAAATCCAGGTTCATTGGCCTTGCATTAAGAGTCGGGAGTGAATCCGAGGCGCAGGCGGAAATCGAGAAGCGCAAGAAACGGTACTACGACGCTACGCACAACTGCTTTGCCTATGTGCTGGAAAACGGCATATTGCGTTATTCGGACGACGGCGAGCCGCAGGGCACCGCCGGGCTTCCCATGCTGGAGGTTATAAAGCGCTCGATGCTCACCGACGTGCTTGTTATATGCACGCGCTACTTTGGCGGCACGCTACTCGGCGCGGGCGGACTGGTGCGCGCGTATACAAAAAGCGCCGCCGATACATTGAGCGCTGCGCAAAAAGTAGAGCTTATACCCTGCAGCGTGTATGCATGCGCGTTCCCGTACAACGTGTGGGTAAAGGCCGAAAAAAGCATTTCCGCTTCCGGTTACACGGCGGAAAGTATAAGGTACGGCGAACAGGTATCCGCCGACATATGCGTAAGCGAGGGACGTGAAGAAGCGTTCCTTGAATACATTAACAGCGTTTCTCTGGGAAAGGTTCATCCAGTGTTCGTGGAGCGAAAACTTGCCGAGCGGCCTATCGTTTGATTTTTCCGCGCACAGTATTAAAGCCAAGGATACCCTCGGCTTTAATTTGTTTATAAGGATTTAACCTTTAAATATTACCATTTTCCTCTGCCCATATGGCCTGCTATCTCCGCCTTGCTCCTCTGTTTGATTATCCAGGCTTCGTCCTTTGCTTTCTTAAACACAGAAACGCAGGGAGGGTCAAGATTTATCTCTATGCCTTCTTTGGCGAGCTCTATTATCTTTGCGGCGAGCTGCGCTATCTCCATATGCAAATCATTCGTGCGGTCGGATTTGTATACCTTTTCCGCGTCCTCTTCGGACAGCCTTTCGAACCTCTCCGCCGGGGCTCCGCACTTCGGGCATTCATTCGGCGGGTTGTCGCCCTCTACCGTCATACCGCATATCGAACACTTCCACAACATTTTTACGGCCCTCCTTTTAATAATAATTATTGACATTATACGTTCTATACGGGCAATAAACAATACGGAACATTATAGCCACTTCATTAATTTTGCATCGAGCTCTTTTAATTCGACCATTCTTTCTTTGAGCGTCCTGACTATCCTTTCCCTCTCTTCTTTTCCTTTCGGGTCGTACGCAACCCCTTCCCCTATGCGCAGCACACGGGTGTGCTTGCTCGCATAAACCGGATAAAACGTGACGCATTTCTTTGCGGCCCTGTAATACATGCGCCCGATGCTCGCAAACCCCGAATAGAACTCGTTTATCCTGTCGCCGTAATTCTCCTCCGGATTCTCGGGAAACAGCAGTATGCTGTCGCCCGAGTTAAGGCACTCCACCGACAGCGCAAACGTCTTTAATACGTTTCTGGTTGCTCCCCTGTAAACGGGTATCGGGTCGAACGAATGCAGCCCCCATATTATAACGGGGCTGAGCGCTTTCGCGATGAACTTCTTTAAAAACACGGGCAGCCATTTTATTTTGCCGAACGTGCCGTCGTATATATGCTTTGTAATCTCGTTTTTGTCTATCATCTTGTTGAGTATCCACGGCCGTATGTCGTACGGCAAAAATACGACAGCCGCTATCGGCCCGTACACCTCGCCGTGATTGAACACGAACACGCCGGGCAGATCGTTTACGTGCTCTTTTCCCGTCACGGTATGGAACATTATGCCTTTCAAAAACGCGCGTATGATATACACGCCTATGCGCTTCTTGTACTTTTTGATAAGCACGTTCTTAAGCCGCTTTTCCATGTCGGGGTTCTGCTTGCCTTCCATAGTTATCTTCTGGTAAGCCTTAAGCCTTCTGCCGAATTTTTTCGTCAGCGGCTGCTTCAGCGAATATATAAGCGACATGAAAAGGAAGAACGTTGGTATTACCGCGATACTGCTGCCTACATACGGAGCGTATTCTATATAATCGCCTACGTCCATCATATAAAACAGCGGGTTGGATATAATGACCAGAAGCACAATCAGAAATATCGCCTCGGACAGCAGTGAGGTCCACACCTCGAGCCGCGCGGTACGCTGACTCAAAGCGTTCTCGTCCACGTCCGGGTCTGCGAGCTTTAAAACCAGCAGTACGTCTTCTTTAAGCCCCAATGTCGCCGTCATCTGCAGCACGATTCCAAACAAAAGCAGAATAGTCTGCACCGATATTGCCAGCACGCCCTGGAACCAGCTGTCGCGGAACACGTATACGGCGAATATCGAAACAGCCGTACCCAGCACGAACGCGGCGTTTTTGCCTATCTTCTGTATCAGCGGCGCGTTTACCACCCTGTATGTCGCAATGTAAATGGAGGCAAACACCAGCGCGAGGCCTCCGAACACCACGTAAAAGTCCAGAAAAAAGTTGTGCGGTATAGAGAGCATTATGAAAAGTATATATGTAAACGCAAATATGTTGAGCGCCGCGCCCGAAGTCATAACCATGCCGTCATAGAGCTTGGCGCTTCTCGCCTGAATGCTGCCCGCAGGCCTTGGGTATTCGTCCTCAAAGTCGCGGTATATATACTGGCGGAAGAAGTTAAAGGCCATTCCCAAAGCCATAGACGCCAGAACGAGAGTAAACGCCCCCAAGCCGGCGATAAGAGATATAAGCCCCACCGCCGCCGTGAACGCGAGCTCAATGGGGAGTATGGTTTTTGCAATATCCGCCTTTTTAAGCTCTTTGGTTTTTGCCTTACTGCGCAGCAGCATGTTCTCGGCCGCACGCTCCAAAAACGGTAGCGCTATTATGCCTATCGCGTAGGCCGTCTGCTGGTATCTGAACAGGAACGGGTAAAGCACTATGATATATACGGTGCAAATAACAAAGAATACTGCTATCGCCGTTTTGACAAAGCGGAGCCAGCGCGGGTCGGACGCCGTGCGCAGCGAAAACCCCAGTACCCTCGAAAACGCGGAAAGCGAAAAGAACAGCGCCGCCCCGTAGGTTATTGTCATTGAAAACCGCTGGGCTGCAAACATCGAAAAAAAACAGAAGTACACATAAACGACTTTATTGTACAACTGTTTTCTGTCAGGTATGTTCATTTACCTAATTAAAACCTCTGTTTTGGCGCGAAATTATACCCTTCCTTATCCCAGACGCTTATCCAGCTCTTAAGCCTCTCAAAGAATTCCATGTTCGTCGCAGTCTTCGCGAGCATGGATATAAGCTGTTCCGTAACGTCGGCGGTGTTGCCGTTTGCCATCACCTTTCTTATCGTCCAGATGCCGTCCAGCTCTTTCTTCGAAAGCAGCAGCTCTTCGCGCCTCGTGCTCGACTTGTTGAGGTCGATAGCGGGGAATATGCGCTTCTCGGACAGGCGGCGGTCGAGGTGTATCTCCATGTTGCCCGTGCCCTTGAACTCCTCGTAAATTATCTCGTCCATCCTCGATCCGGTGTCTACCAGCGCGGTGGCTATTATCGTAAGGCTTCCGCCGAACTCTATGTTCCTCGCGGCTCCGAAGAAGCGTTTCGGCTTATAAAGCGAGCCCGGGTCAAGGCCGCCCGAGAGCGTCCTTCCAGTTGGCGGTATGATGAGGTTGTAGGCCCTTGCGAGCCTCGTAATGCTGTCGAGCAACACGACGACGTCCTTGCCCTGCTCGACAAGGCGTTTTGCCCTCTCTATTACCATTTCGGAAACTCTGGTATGGTTTTCCGGCTTCTCGTCAAAAGTGGAATACACGACTTCGCCCGACGTGGAGCGCTGCATGTCGGTAACCTCTTCCGGCCGCTCGTCAATCAGCAGCACTATAAGGTGCACATCGGGGTAATTCGCGGTTATGCTGTTGGCTATCTTTTTAAGCAATATCGTCTTGCCGGCCTTGGGCGGGGAGACCACTAGCCCCCTTTGCCCCTTGCCTATAGGCGCTATTATGTCGATAAGGCGTATAGCGAGGTCTTTCGAAGAGTCGGGGCGCTCCAGCGTGAACCTCTTTTCCGGGTGTATAGGCGTCAGTTCCTCAAACGGCCTTCTTTTCAGGCACTTATCCACCGAATCGTCGTTTACCTGCTCTATATAGAGAAGGGCGTTGAGCTTTTCGGCCTCTTTTGCCGGCCGCGTCTTGCCCTTTATTTTGTCTCCAGTCTTTAAGTTGAACTTTCTAATCTGCGCCATAGAGACGTATACGTCCTTGTTGCCGGGCAGATAGTTTTCGCTGCGCAGGAATCCGTACCCTTCGGGCAGCACTTCGAGTATTCCCATGGCGTCGCCGCAGTCGCCTTTGTTAAGCAGCTCGTTGACTGCGTCGTTGCCCAAAACGTACTCTATTATCTTCTTGTCCTCGCCCTTTTGCTCCCTTTCCGGCTCCTCATAGTCCTCATTGGACTCGTATTCTTCGGCTTCTTCCTCCTCGCGCTGCTCGATTATATCCTGCTGATATGCCGGTATGTTCGACCCCTCTTCCTCTTCTTCCTGACGCATGCGCGCCTTCCTGTCAAGGTCGTAAAGCATGTCAAGAAGCTCGCCTTTTCTATATTTTGTGACAGATTTAATGCCGGCCATCTTTGCGATTTCACGCAAATCCATAAGGCTTTTTTCTTTCAACAAACTGATATCCAATTGAACTATCTCTCCTTAAAGTTATATAAATATATAAATTTGAACTCTTTTGAACAATAAAAACGCTTTCCAGTATATTTAAGCAGATCAGGGAAAAACGCACTTAAAGAAATTCCGCCATAGACTTAAGTAATTATATAATCTGCTCAATACTGTTGTCAATACTTTAAGTCCGTCTAATATAATATTACCCATTAAAAATTAAATTAGACTTTTTTGAAAATAATGTTTCAATTTTTTTGGTTGGTGGTATAATATTAACGAGTAAAAAGCTTTTATAGCGATAACGGCAAACCCGGCGAAAACCGGGGGCGCAAAGCTAAGGGGTCTAAATCCGGCGCATTAGCAGGACAGGACAGCCCGGCTGCCGAACATAGAAGTTTTTATTTTGCGCCTAAGCCCTGATCCGCAGGGTTTATATAAAGGGGATGCAGTTTGCAGCACCATTTACACCAAAGCTGCCACCCAGATTCACACTAAAAATCGCAATATGGTTTAAACCAACATACGAATGTTACTTGAAGAATAAACCATCCCCTGCATATAAGTTTTATGCCGAAAAGGCGGAGGAAGCCACAGCTAACGCTGTGGTTTTCCTCTTTTCCCGCAAACTCCTTTATTTCCGTAAACTTGAGGCTTTACTGATAAATATTGCTTTTAGCTGGCAACATGTGTATAGTAATGTTATTAAAATCATGTATTGCAGGGAGGTTCGTTATGGCTGAGGATATCATAAACGGTATTTATACAATGGGTCTTGATACGACGACAATAATAGTTATATGCGCTTTTGCCGCAGTGATGCTGCTGTTGGCAGTTCTCGCTATAGTAGCTCTGTTTCGTCAGAAAGCCGCTTTGGCGAAAATAAACGATACGCTCATGCGCATGGCCGCTCCCGTAGCGCCCGCCGCGCCCGCGTATATGCCGCCGCCCGCGCCCAACGCCTGCCAAAAGTGCGGTGCACCGTACACTCCGGGTTCGGCGTTCTGCCAGAACTGCGGCTCGGCATTATAATTTTACATGCAACAAATAGCTCCCGGCTTGTTTGTCGGGAGTTTTTTTGTTACGGGTCTAAAGGTCGTACTTTTTGGGGTGTGTATGTTTTACCGCGCCCGTTATTTCGGCCTGTATGTATTGCAGTTGCATACGTTGGAGTCGTGCGGGTCGTCTATCTCTACGCCCCGCGCCTTGCAGCGAAACGCCTTGTTGTAAACGCAAGTGGCCGCCGTGCAGGAAATGCGCGGCGCGTCAATATCCGCGCCGAACTCAGTATCCTGCGCGCTTTCCCCAATGTGCGGCATCTTGCCGGCCTGGTCCGCCACAAATGAATCTCCCCGCGTGTACGTATCGCAGTACGTATCCTGCCGTGTGTAATTTACCTGTATAACGTTGGCGCTGCACCTGCGGCTGTCGTTGTATATGCAATCCGCAGCCTCGCAAACGAGTGTCTGCATGCCTTTTGCTCCCTTTTTGTTTTAGTATGTCCTTAAAACGCGGAATATTTCCGAACAAAATGACAAAACAACAGAACTAATTTCGTGTTTATTCTTCCAAAGATCAGTCGCTGCGGTTATAATAGTACAAATACATGTCGAATGAGGATTCTTTAATGGAGCTTTTGAAAGAACGCATTTTAAGGGACGGCAGAGTTAAGGACGGCCACATTATAAAAGTGGACAGCTTTATAAACCACCAGGTTGATATTGAGCTTTTAGGAGAGATAGGCAAGGAGTTCAAGCGGCTGTTCGGCGATGAAAACATTACGAAAATAATCACCATTGAAGCGAGCGGCATAGCTATAGCCTGCATAACCGCTCAGCATTTCGGCGTGCCTATAGTTTTTGCAAAAAAATCCGAAAGCAAGAATATAGACGGCGACGTTTACACTACAACGGTTACCAGCTATACCCGCGGCAAAGATTATACCGTCATTCTTGAAAAGCGTTTTTTGGGCCCCGACGACAGGATATTGATAATTGACGATATACTTGCCACCGGCAAAGCGCAATTAGGGCTTCTTGACATCAGCGCTCAGGCTGGCGCCACAGTCGCCGGCATAGGCGTGGTAATTGAAAAGGGTTTCCAAGGCGGAGGCGACAAGCTCCGCAAAGCCGGGTATAACCTTAAAAGCCTCGCTATTATAGAAAGCATGGACAATCAAACGGTGGTGTTTCGCGAATAAGCGCCATGCATTTTGCTAAACTTACTTATATACGTAAACTCCGCCGCGCGCGTCAGCGTAAAAACCGTGTCGGCCCGTATTTGAATAATCCGGCTTGTTTAAACTGCACCTTGGTAGTATAATTGATACCTGCATTTGCAGATTAAAAACCCACATGAGGCGCAAGAGCTGGGAACAGGCTTTCTGCATCAGGAAATAGCACTCTGCCCTCACGTAACGGTTGCCGAAAACATATTCATGTCGGCAGAAAGCGCAGTTCGTTGAAAAGCTGAGGAACTTCAGCGAGCTGAATCTGATTATCATAATAGCCGTTATATTTATAATCATGTCGTTTGCGTCTCCCCACTTTCTTACATGGCCCAATATCGAGGCTGTGCTGCTTTCGTTTACAACCAACGGCATAGTGGTATCGGCATGACTGTAATGCTCATTATAGGCGGCATCGATGTTTCGGTTGGCTATACGATGTGCCTTGCAATGTGCATATCTGGCGCGCTGTTTCTTGAAGGGTGGAATCCCTGGCTAGCAAGCCTTGTGGGGTTTGCGACGACGTCGGTGATCGGCCTGATTATCGGCTTCTTCGTAACAAAAGTAAAGCTAGTTTATGGGCGTCGGAAAGATATTCGGCATACCTTTTGTTATTATACTGTTCTTCATAATAGTTGTAATATGCGATTTTCTCATCAGAAGGTCCACTCTTATAAGGAGAGTGTTTTATGTAGGCAGCAACGAAAAAGCCGCAATGTTTTCCGGTATAAACGTGGACAAAGTGAAGATACTCGTCGCAGTTCTTTGCTCGAGCCTTGCGGGGCTTGCTGGCGTCATTTACATGGCAAGGTTTACTTCCGCAACGCCGACATTCGGACAGGGCCTTGAAATGACGGCTATTTCGGCGGCTGTTATCGGGGGCGCGAGCCTTACGGGCGGAAAAGGCACCGTTTTAGGAGCGGTGCTTGGCATTACGCTGCTTCAGCTCGTTACAAGCTCGATGATACTTTTAAATATCAACCCATACTGGCAGACATTCATTATCGGGCTGATACTTCTTACCGCTATATCGCTTGACAGTTTGGGACAGATGCGGAAGGCAAAGAAATACAGCATATAAACGCATAGGTGCATGCATAAGTTTAGGGAGCTAATCGAACTCAACTTGTATTGATTACAAATACAGCAAAAACACAGTCATGGGCGGCCAATCGGTCGCCCTTGATATTTGAGCGGCTGTTTCCGCCGATACCCTCTAAGGGCGAAAAGCCCCGCCATTCGGCCTGTCCGCCATAATAAATTATTCTATCTTATAATTTCTCGAGCTTATTTGGAATAAGGAATTCACCCATCAGCGCATTTTTAAATCAGTTAAGGCCGCTTTCAATTTCGGCTTATAGGTCCCTGTAACACAAATACCAGTCCACACAGTTTTCCCCGCTTTTCATCCTTTCTTTTGCTTCGGCAAGCGTCTTTGCGACCGGTATTATTGTGGGACAACCCGGCTGCCAGTTAGCCGGCGTCGCCACCTTCTCCGCATCCGTCGTCTGCAGCGCGTCGAGCAGCCGAAGTATCTCCGCTATGTTCCTGCCGTTCGTAAGCGGGTATACGAGCTTTGCGCGTATTATGCCATCAGGGTCGATAAAGAATACGTTGCGAACCGTCTCCGTCGAGCTCACCCCCGGCTGTATCATACCGTACAGCCTCGCTATCGACATATCCCGGTCGGCGATTATAGGGAACGGTATTTCCACTCCCGTTGTTCTGTATATATTTATTATCCAGGCTATATGCGACGGGTTCGAGTCTATCGAGAGCCCCAAAAGCTCGGTGTTCCTGTCGCGAAAGTCCTCATACCTCTCGGCGAACGCTATGAATTCCGTAGTGCAGACAGGCGTAAAATCTCCCGGATGGGAAAACATTATGAGCCACTTGCCGCGATAGTCTGACAGGCTCTTTACGCCGTCCGTAGTCACCGCCGTAAATTCCGGCGCTTTTTCGCCCAGCCCCGGAGACACGGCGCACTCCATATGCTGCATATGCCCTGGGTGCTCACTGCGGCTGGCCGTTTCGCTGCTTTTTCTGTCCGAAATCTGTTTAATAATATTATCCAATATGTTCACTTCCCAGATATATTCTTTTATTTAATGTATTCCCTCCGCTATAAGTATGTTACATACCGCATTTCGGGGTTATATTAAAAGGGTTAATTAGCATAATGAAATACTCTATGATAAACAAGAAAAGAGCCCTCCCGCAAGGGACGGCTCATTGGCGCTCTTAATATTAATAAACCTTAAAAGCCAATGTTTATAAAGCAACTGGGCGCTTTGCCCTGCCTAAAATTATTATTTTTCGCCCTGTGTATCAGGCGGCGCAGCGGAGCCTGCCTTATACACGGCCGGCTTCCTCATTGACCTTGCAATGCCTGCAAAAATCAGCCCCGCTACAGATACGGCGATCATTATCCAAAAAGGCGTTCCCATTCCGGTTATCGTATCGGCCAGCGATCGATCGTAATTTTCAAACCCGGATACCGAATACGCTCCCGCCAGTACCAGTATCACCAAAAGCGCAATGGTTGTATAGCACAATGAGACGAAATTGCTCCGTACGGCGCGCTTGTTCCCGGCAATAAAGCAAATAACGCAGACAATCGCAAGCAAAGGAATAATGTAAAGCAGAAGAAACGTATACGCCGTCCAAGCGTACTGGGAAGACTCCATCATTTCTCTCATCATCGGGAATATGCCGGCACAGGAAACCGCCTTGCTTAAAAAGCCAAAACCCGGCAGAAAGAAAAGAGCAATCAGCCCTGCTGCGGCGATAAACTCAACGGTTACTTCAAAGTCGATACCACGGTCTTTATTCATATTGCTTCTCCTGACTTAATGGATTGCAGGGCCGAACCTGCCGGTGTAAACAATCAAAATGATACATAATGACTATAATTATAACATATAGAAAAATACATTTGCTGTCAAGATATACCGGAATATAAAGTCTGCTGTTATAGCGGCATACTGCGGCCGCAGGGTTTGTAAACTGTCAGAACTGCACCTTGACGGCTTCCCTCTCCTGTTCGCCGCCCACCTCAAACATCGGCTTTTTGTCGAACCCGAACATGCCGGCGATTATCGCGCTCGGGAACGTTTCGCGTTTGATATTGTTCTGCTTTACTACCGCGTTGTAATACTTCCTGGAATTCGCTATCTCGTCCTCTATACGCGAAAGCTCGCCCTGCAATGCCAAATAATTCGTATTTGCCTTAAGATCGGGGTAGGCTTCCGCTATCGCAAAAAGGCTCTTAAGCGTGCCCTGAAGTATGTTTTCCTTCTCTACCTTGTCTTCCAGCGTCGTAGCGGACGCCGCCATGTCTCTCGCGGCTACAACGCGTTCAAGCGTCTCTTTTTCGTGGCTTGCGTAGCCCTTGACAGTCTCCACAAGATTCGGTATCAGATCGTATCTTTTCTTAAGATAAACATCCATGGTTGCAAACGCTTCTTCAATCGTGTTCCTTAAGCGTATAAACCCGTTGTAAGAAGCAACAGCCCAGATGATTATTACAGCAACTACCGCCGCTATTATTATACCTATAAGCATCGCATTCCCTCCTTATTATTTTCACCTCAACAGCCCCGCAACTAATATTATATTAAGGTTTGCGCAAGCTCGTTTTCCACTATCCGTTTGGCATAATTATATAACAATATGCGCATACATTACAAACAATAAACGGAAAAAATTGTTTTACTATATCTGTAAAGGTTTATATAATATCTGTATTGCAGCTGTGAGGGGTTTACTTTGAGTTTTAGTTTTAATCCTTTTAGCATACCGTTAATAGCTGCCGCTATACTATGTGTCGTGTTGGCGGCATATGTCAAAAAGCAAAAAAAGACGTTTGCAGCGAATCATCTGTTTATTATTCTGCTGCTTATTGTGCTTTGGTGCGTTGCTTATTTCTTTGAGCTTAACTTTGCGGAGAAAGCAGCGAAGATTGCGGTCGTCAAAGTCAAATACATCGCAATGGCGCTGATACCGGTTTTCTTCCTGTTATTCGTGTTAAGATACGCAAATCCTTCGCCCCGGAAGCTGCCCGCTGCCATATGCCTGCTTTTTGTGCCGTCCGCCGTATTCATAGCGCTGATGTTCACAAACGAGCTGCACAGGGCTATGTACTTAGGCGCCTCTGTATATCACCCGGATAACGCTGCCTACACGTTCCTTTACCCGCAGTACGGCATAGCCATGAAGTTCTCATCATCATACTCGTATATTGTCGTACTCGCCGCTTTTGTTTATATAATATATGTTTCGCTGAGAACGACGAGGCTTATTTCGGGGCAGGTGCTGATGCTTGTGTTTTCCGCCCTTATTCCGATATTTGTAAACGCTTTGTATTACTTGAAGGACTTTTCGGACATACATATGGATTATACTCCGGTTACGCTGATGTTTTCAGGAGCGCTGCTGACGTATCTTACTACATCCACAAGCCAGTTTTATCTGCGGCCGCTTGCCCGCGATATAATAATAAGAAAGACGCTGGACGGCATAATACTGCTGGACAGCGAAAACCGCATACTCGACATAAACCCGATAGCGGAAAACATATTCTCTGTAACAAAAGACGAAGCTCTCGGCAAATACTGCTTTGAGCTTTCCGAAGCTTTAGCCTCTCAGATAGAGAAAAAGACGCGCCATTCGGAGCTTCAGTTAGGCAGGCGGTTTTACAGCCTGTCCTCGATAGTGCTGAATAGCGACAGAGGCGCGCATTTGGGCCGCATGGTATCCATCAAAGACATAACGGATGCAAAGCGCTCCGAAAAGAAGATACGCGAGCTGGCGTTTATAGATCCGCTTACCAAGCTCCCGAACTATACGTCCGTGATGCAGGAGCTTGACGATCTGCTGCAGGAAAGAAAGGAACCCGTTACCGTGCTGCTTGTGGACCCGGGCAAGATAGACCATATCAACAGTTCATACGGGTACGAAACGGGCGATCAGCTGATAAAAAAGACCGCCGAAATTGTTAAGCGGTACGTAACGGAGAGGGATATATTTGCACGCATGAAGGGCGACGAGTTTGTCGTTATAAAGCCGTCGGGCGTACCGGGCTCGGCCGCGTTTATCGCCGAACATATCGTGCAGGCGTTCCAGCAGCCACTTGTGATACAGGATAAGTTCATATCCGCGTCGGTAAATATCGGGATATGCACGTCCGCCGCCGAAGAAACCGCCAAAAGCCTTATACACAAGGCAAATCTGGCGCTTGGCCAGGCAAAAAAGACAAGGGAGCATTTCGCGTTCTATTCGGAGCAGAACGAGCACGAGATAACAAAACGGAACAGGATGCTCAACGCTTTGCGCACCGCACTTAACAACAAGGAGTTCTCGCTCGAATACCAGCCGCAGTACAACATAGTGACGCACAAGCTTTGCGGAGTGGAGGCGCTTTTAAGGTGGACTCATCCCGAATTCGGAAAGGTTCCGCCCGACCAGTTCATCGGCCTGCTTGAAGACAGCGGCATGATAATACCCGTTGGAAACTGGGTGATAGAGGAATCGACGCGCCAGTTCAAAGAGTGGGCGGACAAAGGCCTCGATATTCCCAAGCTCAGCATAAACCTTTCGGTACGGCAGTTCGAAAACAATTTTCTTGTTCCGTACATACTTCAGACGCTGGACAGCAAGAAGATACTAAGGCATTGCTTTGAAGTAGAAGTCACCGAAACGCTTGCCGCACTTGCCGACCATACCGTCGTTTCAAAGATACTTGAGCTTTCGGGCGCCGGCGTGCGCATAGCGATTGACGACTTCGGGTCAGGGTTCTCCTCCCTTACGTACTTTAAGTACCTCAACATAAATACGCTTAAGATAGACAAGGAGATAAGCCTCGATATACATAAAAACGTATACAGCTCCGCGATATTCGAATCGTTAAAGCTGATGTGCGACGCGCTCGGTGTGGAAATCGTGGTGGAATACGCCGAAACGGCCGAACAAATAAAAAAGCTCTGCAGCCTGGGCTGCAGAAACTTTCAAGGGTTTTATTTCTCAAAACCGCTTACGCCCGATAAGCTTGAACGCTATGCGGGCTATGTAGCCTCAAATATCCATCTCGATAAGCTTATCGACGGCTCTCGTGTTGGCGCGGCTCCTTAATATAAGCAGCATCGCAAGGAAGAATACCAGGCAGTATGCCGCCGAGACCGCCAGCGACGTATTGAACACCGCCGCGGGCACTATAGCTATCGCTCCGAACAGCACGCCCACCAGCATGCTGAGCACGGAGTTTAAGTTTTGCTTTATTGCTTGCTGCTCGTTTATCCATTCGAGCTTCGGGTTCCCCACGTCTATCAGCAGCCCCGCGTACGATATAGCCGCCATCGCTATCATTCCTATTACAAAAGCCGCTATCGATACGGTTATGCTCGCTCCCATCAAAATCCCCACCAGCATAAGCAGCAATATGCTTATCCCGGAGAACAGCATGCCGGAGTAAGCCTTGGCCCTGAGCTGTTTGCGCATGCTCATAGGTATGTATTTGGTGAAATAAAGCGACTTTCCTTCCCGCGATATAGCGGTGCTCGTTATCGGTATCGACGAGGCTATGAACGCGCTCGCGCCCACCAGCACAGCGAGAAGGAGCCCGTCGTTCATCTGGGATATCAAATACGCAAAAGCTTCCGCCTTGCCGCCGCCGCTGAACATCATTATCAGTATGATCACAGGCCAGATAAACGTCATAAGCACGCAGTTCATAAACGCTATCGGCGACCTGTAAAGCAGCCGCAATTCCTTTTTAAAATACGCCCGCAAGGCCGACGTGCTTTCCGTCTCGCGCCCTAAGTCCTTTATCGCCCTGCGCTTTGCGGACGTTTCGGTGATGCCGGAAACCCCCTTTAAATACAGCAGCCGCCCTGCTATCATGAATACGATAGCGGCGCCCGCCGTGCACAGCGCGAACAGCAGAAGGTTCCAAAGGCCTTCCAAAGTGGCGCTTTCAAGCAGCGCCTTTGACGCAAACCCTATACCCGGGAATATACTGCTCAAAATATCGGGAAGCGTCGAGTTTCTGAAAGCCTCCATCAAAGCGGCGTCGCTTATCTGCCCCGCGAAGCTTTGCACCACGACGTTGAACCCTATGGCCAGCGCCATAGCAAGTATGCCGCCTATGAATGTAAACGCCTGCTTGTTCTTGCCAAAGCTCGTAAAGCGCATTACTATCATCACGAGCAGTGCCGCCATGGAAAGCGCGATAACGGGCGTTATAAGGAAAAGTATCACCGAATATATTATATACGCCGCTCCTGCGCCGCTCATTATGCCGTAAGCCACCAGCACGGGCGCAAGTATGAACGCCTCGAAAATATATTCGTATATTACGAGCAGTATGAATTTTGCACCGAGTATGTGATAGACTTTAAGCGGCATATACTTCATCTGCTCCACGTCGTCCGCGTGATACATTATCGATATAACATAGAATATGCCGAACAGGAATATTACGATGCTCGTGGCGCCGAAAACAAGCGGCAATATTATGTTCTGCGCGTTAAACGGCGCAAGCCCGTTGTATATCTCGACGGCGAAGAACACCATCGAAAACGCAAAAGTCCCGAAAGCGAACAGCAAAACCAACGGCAGCAGGTATTTTGCCTTTTTGTTCTTGCCCGAAATCAGCCCTCCGCCGCTCTTTAAGAATATCCTTACCAGCAGCAATACCTTACGCATTTTCCGTCATCTCCAGGAACATTTTTTCCAGCGACTCGTTGCCGGCCTTCTTTATATCCCCTATGTCGCCCGCAAATACTATTCTTCCGGCGCTTATAACGGCAACCTTATCGCATACCTTCTCGGCCACTTCCAATACGTGCGTCGAAAAGAACACCGTCTTGCCCGCGTTTGCATGCTCGCGCATCATCTGCTTAAGCTCAAACGCCGACTTGGGGTCCAGCCCGGTCATCGGCTCGTCGAGTATCCATACATTCGGATTGTGCAGCAGCGCTCCCATAAGCACTATCTTCTGCCGCATGCCGTGCGAATAGCTCTGTATCCTGTCGCCAAGAGCGTTCGTCATCTCAAAGCGTTTGGCAAGGTCTGATATTATGCCCTGGCGTTCCTTGGAGCCTACTTCATATATGTCCGCCATAAACGACAGGTATTCCACGCCCTTAAGGCGCAGGAAAACGTTGGGGTCGTCGGGCACAAAGCCTATGCTCTTCTTTGTTTTGAGCGGCTCTTTTTCCACATCGGCGCCGTCCACGAGTATCCTGCCGCTGTCAGGCTTTATTATGCCGGTAATGAGCTTTATCGTCGTGGTCTTGCCCGCTCCGTTGGGCCCCAAAAACCCGTATATGCAGCCCGAATCTATCGTCAGCGAGATGTTGTCCACCGCTTTTATCTTACCGCCATATGTTTTTGATACTCCGTTTAGTTCGATCATTAATTTGCCTCCGCATCAGCTTGTTATTACGTCCAATATATCATTATTAAAGAAATCAGTAAAGTCACTGTTTATGCTATTATCTACGTTGTCAATTGATCTGTTACACTTTTGGCAAAGTTCTCCCTCCAGTACTGGAGGGGCGATTTTCGTCCCAAGACCAGCAATGGAAAGTTGTTGTCCCATCTCTGATAGCGCTGTA
>JBLNCA010000006.1:0-194697 GCA_050260375.1 Burkholderiales bacterium
CGAACTGGGAAGCGATAGTATACAATATAACGTACGTTATGAACGGCGGCACCAACCATCCGGACAACCCGACAACGTACACCGTAGAGAAGCTTCCAATAACGCTGAAGGACCCGACGCGCGACGGTTATACGTTCGACGGCTGGACACCTACGAATACGATACCAAACGGCTCGACGGGCGACAAGACGTTCACGGCGAACTGGAAGGCCATCGAATATAAAATAACGTACGTTTTAAACGGCGGTACCAACCACGCGGAAAACCCGGATAAGTACACGGTGGAGACTCCGACGATAACGCTGAAAGACCCGACTCGCAACGGTTATACGTTCGAAGGCTGGACACCTACGAACACCATACCGTCAGGCTCAAAGGGCGACAAGACGTTCACGGCGAACTGGAAGGCGATCGAATATAAAATAACGTACGTTTTAAACGGCGGCGCCAACCACCCGGACAACCCGGATAAGTACACGGTGGAGACCCCGACGATAACGCTGAAAGACCCGGCGCGCGATGGATATACGTTCCAAGGCTGGTCGCCAACGGACACTATACCGCAAGGCTCGACGGGCGATAAGACGTTCACGGCGAACTGGAAAGCTACCGTGTACAATATCAACTACGTTATGAACGGCGGCACCAACCACCCGGACAACCCGAAGACGTATACCGTCGAGCAGCTGCCCATAACGCTGAAAGACCCGACGAGGGCCGGCTATACGTTCAAAGGCTGGTCGCCTGCGGGAAATATACCGGCAGGCTCGACTGGCGACAAGACGTTCACGGCGGACTGGGAGAAAATCGAATACAAAATAACGTACGTTTTAAACGGCGGCACCAACCACCCGGATAACCCGACAACATACACGGTGGAGAGCCCGACCATAACGCTGAAGGACCCGACGAGAACTGGTTATAGGTTCACCGGCTGGTCGCCAACGGACAGCATACCGGAAGGTTCTACGGGCGACAAGACGTTCACGGCGAACTGGGAAGCGATCGAATACAATATTACTTATATAATGAACGGCGGTACGAACCACGCGGAGAACCCGAGCAAGTACACCGTGGAGAAGCTGCCCATAACGCTTAAAAATCCTTCGTATACCGGACATACGTTCAAAGGCTGGACGCCTAATGATACGATACCGGTAGGTTCTACGGGCGACAAGACGTTTACGGCGAATTGGGACGTCAACATATACAATATAACGACGTCGGCTACAAACGGTACGATAACGCCGAGCAGGACCGTCAGCTACGGTGACAGCGCAACTATAGAGTACAAAGCGAATACCGGCTATCATCTGGAGAGCATAGCGATAGACGGAGTACCGCTGGCGGATATCTCGGGCTATGAGAACAGCTATACGTTCACAAATGTTGACGACGACCATACGATATCCGTAGTGTTTGCGGCGAATACGTATACGATAACGACTGCTGTTATCAACGGTACGATATCAACGAGCCAAAGCGCGGTTGCGGGCGGCAACGTCAATGTGACTTACAGCGCTAATTCGGGATATCACCTTGAAAGCATAACGGTTGACGGAGCGGCTCTCAGCGACCTGGTCACTTATCAATCGAGCTATAAGTTCGAAAAAATAACGGCAGACCATTCGATACTTGTTGTGTATGCTCCCAACTCGTATATGGTAACGACCTCCGTAACAAACGGAGTGATAACGCCCAGCACAACGACGACTTATGGCAAAGACGTGACGATAGAGTTCAGCCCGAACCCGGGCTTCAGGCTCACCGGCATAACGGTGGACGACGCGCCGCTTGCAGGGTTCCCGGCGAACCAGTCGAGCTATACGTTCAGGGATATAGCGTCCAGCCATACGATAGCGGTAACTTATGAAAAGAACGTGTTTATAGTAACGTTCGTTGACTACGACGGAACCGTGCTTGGAACGGACGCTGTAGAGTACGGCATGGCGGCGACCGCTCCCGCAAACCCGTCAAGGGCAGGATATACGTTCACCGGCTGGGATAAGGACTTCAGCCGCGTAATAAGCGATATGACGGTAACGGCGACATACTCCGGGCCGCTCACCTACACGGTAAGGTTCTTCAGAGCCGACGGCGTGACGCAGATAGGCGCCACCCAGACCGTGACATGGGGCTCGGCCGCGAGGATGGAGACCGCTCCTGCCGTAGCGAACAGCACGTTCAGCGGATGGAGGCTTATTGGCGACAATCCTGACGTGCCTACAAGGCTTAACAACGTAAGAGAGAACATAGACGCTATTGCGACGTACAACGCGGTTTTGATTCCGGTGACGTTCGTTGACTACGACGGAACCGAGCTTGGAAGGGACAGCGTGCCTTACGGCGGAGACGCTACGCCGCCCGAAGACCCGACGAGGGAAGGCCATACGTTCACCGGATGGGCGCCGAGCTACAACAACGTAACCGAAGCGCTGACGGTAACTGCACAATACCGCATAAATACGTACGTTGTAACGTTCGTGGACTATGACGGCGCGGTTATCAAGAGGCAGACGGTAGAATGGAACACCGGCGCGGACGCCCCCGAAGACCCGACGAGGGAAGGATATGTGTTTACCGGATGGGACGTGCCCTTCAACAGGATAGTAAGAGACACGACGGTAACGGCTCAGTACAGCCCGGGGCCGGCTCCTTCCCCGACGACAATCGTCGAGGAGCCCATCCCGCAGACCGGCGGAGGGCCGCTCGACTGGATGTGGTGGCTGCTGCTGATACCTCTGCTCGCACTGCTTCTGCTGCTAATCTCTAAGTGGTTCGCGATAATACCGATAGCCGAAGCGGTATCGGATAACGGGAACGGCACGTATACCGTGCAGTGGGGCTACGAGAACAGGAAGCTTGGAAAGCGCAGAGTAGACCGCGATAAGTCCTATATAACGGTATTCAAGGGCACGCTGCTCGGAAGCAGCAGCAACCCGCCCGTAGAATTTGAAAGGGGCAGAGTAGAGAACGTGTTCACGACGATAGTCGACAAATACGCCGAGATACAGTGGAAGATAAAGAGGCGTAAGGCAAAAGTCGACATAACTGAACTTGACAAACACAATTAGGCGATAGTTATATGAATACACCCGGGATCCCCTCGGGTGTATTTCTTTTACGATTGAGGCGCTATGCTGCGCATATCGGCGTGTTAACAATTGTTTCCTTGACCAAGACCAGCCCGCAACATATAATGTATTTAATGTTCTATTTCGGAGGTTTACAATGGAGGATCCCAGAGTTGCTTTTTATCTTTTTGATAAAAACGGTATTGCTATCCACTGGTACGGAATAATAATCGCTTTTGCACTTATACTCGGCGTAATACTGGGCATCAGGGAAGCAAAAAGAAGAGGCTACAGGTCGGATATGGTGCTTGACCTTATGCTGCTCGCCATTCCTATCTGTATAGTCTGCGCAAGGCTTTACTATGTTATATTTACCTGGGATACTTATGCAAACGACTTTCCAAAGGTTTTCGCAGTTTGGGAAGGCGGCCTTGCGATATACGGTGCGGTTATCGGCGCAGTTATTGCCACTGTTATTTTCTACAAGTGGCGCAAGGTGCCAATAGGGGAGATTCTCGACATAGCGGCTCCCAGCCTAATTTTGGGGCAGGCAATAGGCAGATGGGGCAACTTCGTCAATCAGGAGGCTTTCGGAAACCTCGTTACAGATCCGGCATATCAGTGGTTCCCGTACAGCGTTTATATAGACAGGCTCGGCGAATGGCATCAGGCGACGTTTTTCTACGAATCGATGTGGAACCTGCTTACGTTCGCGATATTGATGATTTTGAGGAAAAGAATCAAGGTAAGAGGAGGCGTATTCGCGCTTTACATGATACTGTACGGTATAGGCCGTTTCTATATTGAGTCGCTAAGAACGGACAGCCTGATGGCTGGCGACATAAGAGTCTCGCAATGGCTCAGCGCGATACTCGTCGTATTCGGCATAGCGTTCCTTATAATAATGTCGAGAAAAAAGAAGGAATACGCGGCTTACGACGGCATTTACAGCCTTTCGTGGACGGACGAGCAGGTGGCGGAATATAAAAAGAGCAAAACCAAACGCCAGAAGACAGTCGAAGACATGATATCAGGGCCCTCTTCCGAAGAGCAAAAAGAGGATGAAACAAAAGAAATCAAAGACGAAGCGACAAAGAAAGAGGAAAGCGACCCGGAAAAAGACGAATAGGCTCAGTGTATATATTCATATATAATGCGATATAATTAGACGTTTGCTGTAGCGCCGTCCGACAGTTTTCACTGTTTGGCGGTGCTACTATTTTATAACGGGTCAAACTGAAAACAAGTGAAAAAGAAATGAACCCGAAAAAGAAGTCAAGGAGGTATGGGGTTAATATTTTTTTCGGAGGGTCTTATGGACAATTTGAAGAAGAGCATTATAGGAACGTACAGGGCGGCGGACGTGGACGCACTGCTCAAAAAGGTGAGGGAAGATTACGAAAAATGCTTAAAGGAACAGAAGGAAAGAATATTCAAGCTAAGAGAGGAAAACAGGGAAATGTCCGCGATGATAGCGAAATACAAAAGCTACGAGCAGCAAATTATCGGCGCAATAACAAAGGCGGAGGAGGCGGCGGATTCGATTATACGCGAAGCGGAAGCAAGGGCGAAAAAGAGGATAGAGATACTTAAAAACGAGGAGCGGCAGCTCAAAGAGGCTGCCGAGGGCTGCTGCCAGAGGCTGTATAAGCTGAAAAGGGCAAGCGAAGCAATATACAGGGCGGTTTCAAAGGTTGTGGGGGACCATGAAGAAATAGAGATAACGCCGCTGCAATACACCATACGGCCTGTAAAGGCGTTTCCGACAGTCAAAACTTCCGATTGAGAAAAACAGACAAGGCCGGCAGCCGCCGGCCTTTTTACCGCTGCAGCTGTTGCGCCGCGCCCGCGGCCTTTAATACGGGGCTCCCAAAAAGTCGTCAGGCTGTTTGGGGTGTGAATACGGGGCCCCCAAAAAGTCGTCAGACTGTTTGGGGTGTGAATACGGGGTTCCCAAAGTCGTAAGGCTTTTTGGGTTTGATTTAATCCGCTTCTACAGCTGTACAAAGTGACGGCGTCGATGGTATAATTTTTCATACATGTATGGGAGGCTTGAATTGGATCTGATATTTAGCGCTATACAATTTATAGAAACGTCTTTGCTCTTTTCGGCATTCCTTTTTTCTGCAATAATGTTTATAAGGACAAGGGACGGCCTTGCAGGCAGGACGCTTATGGTGCTGTTCCCCGTATCCACGCTGCTTTTTATATCGTACATGTACAGCATAAACGTCAAGTCTTCCGAGATACTCGACTCCAATATGTCGTGGCTGTCCCCGTTTTTCGCTTTCGTAATAATAGCCCTTATAATGGCTTCGATACTCGCGACATGCTGCTACATTATACAGCTTTTCCCGGCATCGCCAAGCAACAAAAAGAAAGGCTTCATGATAGCCGCCGCTTTGGTGGGCGCGCTGCTTATAATAACCGGAATACTCGTGATGTATATATCGCAAAAAGACCTTGCACTTGCGGTCACAAACGCGCTGTGGGCGTTCTATCCGCTGTGTTCCATCGCGGTGTTCATAGAGGCCGTATCGCTTGCCTGCGCTTACAAAAACATTACCGACGCGCACGACAGAAAGCTCGCGAGGTATTTTCTTATTTCGTTCATACCGCAGATAGCTTTTTCGATACTTGATTTCATACTACTTAGGGACATATCGTTCCAGCTTACGCATATTTCGTATGCCGCGTTCTCGCTGTTTGCTTTCATTGACCTTTGCGCGTATTTCTTCCGATCGTACGACACCGACGCGAATATCAGCTGGGATAAGCAAAAGCTAAAGGATAAATACACGCTTTCAGAAAGAGAAATAGAGGTTACCGAACTCCTTATTAAAGGCATGACCAACAAGGAAATAGGCGAGAGCCTGCATATATCGATAAACACCGTAAAAACGCACATAAAGAACATCTACGGAAAACTCGGCATATCAAACCGCCTTCAGCTTATCAATATCTTAAGCCGCCCAGCTAATAATTCATAAAATCACCCGAAAGGGTTAGCAAAAAATCACCCTTTTCCGTTAACAAACCCCTGCTCGAGGGTAATTGTGCCTCTCCTTTTTTGCCCATATATTTATACAAAATGCTGTAAAAGGAGAGGCTTTATTTGATCAGGCTGTTTGACCTTATCATCAGAAGAAAAAGGCCGGTAATAATATTTTTTAGTTTAGCTGCCGTAGTGTGCGGCTTTTTAATGCTCGGCGTAGGGCAGAATTATGACATGTCAAAATACCTGCCGGAAGATTCCGAATCCAAGAAAGGCATAGATATACTGGAATCGGAGTACAGCTACAACGGCACCGCCGTGCTGATGCTCGAAGGCAAGAGCATCGTCGAAGTATTGAAAATCAAGGAACAGATAAGCGAGATAAAGGGCGTAAAGCGGGTTGTCTGGCTGGACGACGTTGCGGACATAAAGCAGCCCGTAGAGCTTATAGATGAAGACGCAAAGGATGAATACATATCGGACAACAGCGCGCTGCTTCACATCATATTTTCGGGCAGCGATTATACGCAATCTACGCGCGACGCGATAGACGGCATACGGGAGCTTTTAGGCGACGACGCAGCATTGTCCGGCAACGCAATTGACGCCAAGATTATGGTAAGCTCTGTAAGCGGCAATATAATGACGGGCGTTATAATAGCGCTCGCGATAGTGCTTGTTATACTGCTCGTTACTACGAACTCGTTTATTGAAGTTGTTTTGTTCCTTTTAACGATAGGCGTTGCGATACTCCTGAACATGGGCACAAATCTCATATTCGGCGAGATATCGTATATGACGTTTGCGTGCGCGGCTATACTGCAGCTCGCGGTCTCAATGGATTATTCTATATTCCTGCTGCACCGCTACGAGTTTGAACGGCAGACGGAGAGCGACCCCGCAAAAGCGATGGCAAAGGCCGCGCGTTCGTCGTTTTCATCTATACTTTCCAGCGGAACGACGACGATAGTCGGCTTTGTTGCGCTTGTTTTCATGAGCTATACGATAGGCGCCGATATGGGGCTTGTGCTCGCCAAAGGCATAATATTCAGCCTGCTCTGCGTGACGCTGCTGCTGCCTCCGCTTGCCGTAGTATTTACAAAGGCGATAGACAGGACAAAGCACCGCCGCCTGCTGCCCAACATGAAAAAGGTGCAGCACCTGCTGGACGGCAAGGCCAAATACGTGGTGATTGCGCTGCTCATCGTAGTCTCCGTAATATGCTTTATGGCGCAAAACAACAACACTTTTCTTTACTCCATGAACAACGTAGGGGATGAAAAACAGAACGCGATAAACGAAAAAATAAAAGCCGAATTTGGGGAGAGCAACGAATACATAGTGCTCGTGCCAAACGGCAACGAAGTGGCGGAATACGGAATGGTAAAGGATTTGGAACGCCTTCCGTATGTAAGGAGCGTGCAGGGGCTGTATTCGTATATCAACCCAAGTGTGCCCGACGCAATAGTTCCGGAAAGCGTAAAAGACGAGTTCATAAGCGAAAACTACTCGAGGTATATAGTCGACGTTAACGCCGGGGTGGAGACTCAAAAGGCTTTGGACGCCGTGACGGAAATAAGGCGGATTGCGTCCGAATGGTTTGAGGGCTCGTATGTTACGGGAGCTTCGCCCGTGATATTCGACATACGCAACGCGACTGCGGGAGACTTCTCGCTCGTGACATGGCTTTCGATACTGTTCGTCGGCGTGATACTGCTCGCAACGTTCAGGTCAGCTACGCTGCCCGTGATACTGATGTTCATAATCGAGGCGTCGATATGGATAAACATGTCTTTCCCGTATTTCGCGGGCGAGCCGATGATATTCATAGGGTACATGGTGATAAGCTCCGTGCAGCTGGGCGCGACGATAGACTACGCAATACTGATGACGAGCTATTACCTCGAGGGGAGAAAGACGCTTGATAAAAAGGAAGCGAGCGAATACGCCGCCGAAAAAGCGGGTATGTCGATAGTCATGTCGTCGCTTGTGCTGTCGTCCGCCGGGTTTGTAGTCGCGGCGACGTTCAACCAGCAGGCGATGTCGCAGCTTGGCTCGCTTATAGGCAGGGGAGCGCTGCTCTCAGGGTTCCTTACCATATTCGTACTGCCTCAGGTGCTTATACTGCTGGACAAAGTTATTCGTAAAACAAGTTTTGCAAAGCTTTTCAGAAGGAGGACTGACAAAAATGCTTAAAAGGATAGCTGTAACGATACTGGCAGCATTGCTGGCCGTAACGGCGTTTTCTTCCACTGCATTGGCTGCCGGAACAAAAAACGAGACCGTATACGCGATGCTCGGGTATGACGGCAGCGTGGATACAATATACGTCGTAAACCAGCTTTTCGGCGAATATACCGATTACGGCGAGTATACTGACATAAAGAACCTCTCGACGCTCAGTGAACCAACTGTGGAGGGCGACAGGATAACGTTCCCGGATTCCGAAGTCGAAGGCGGGCTGTATTACCAGGGCACGATGCAGGGCGAGCTTCCGTTTATGTTCGATATAAAATATTACCTCGACGGTAAGCAGACAGACGCTTCGGAGCTTGCGGGCGTAAGCGGCCGTCTCAAGATAGAAATAAACGGCAGCGTAAACTATAAGTGCAGCGAGCGGGTGAGAAAAGGCTACATGGCGCAGGTTTCACTGGCGCTCGACTTGGGTCTAGCAGGCAACATTGTTTCGGAAGGCGCGACGGCGGTATCTGCGGGCAACGCGCTTAACTTAACGTATGTAATATTGCCGGGCGAGAGCGGCAGCTTCACTCTCGAAGCCGACGTCCGCGACTTTGAGATGAGCGGCATTACAATAACGCTGCTGAAAGGAACGATTTCGGGAGTGGAGGAGACGATAAGCAAGACGGAAGACGGCTTTGACGAAATGCTCAAGGGCGCGGACGAGATGATTGACGGGACGAGCGAGCTAAAAGACGGCATGAAATCGCTCTCGGGAGGAGTATCCTCTTTAAGCAGCGGCATGAACAAGCTGGCTTCTTCGGGAGACGATATGCTGCTCGGTATGCGCGAATACGGCACCGGGCTTAAACGCTTTACGGACAGCGCTGCAAGCCTCGCGTCAGGCTCGGCGAATGTTATGAGTGGTCTTGACGAACTGAGCGCGAATTCATCCCAAATTGCAAGCGGAATATCGGACATCAGTTCCGGCTTAAGCTCGCTTTCGGCGTCCAGCGGGGACCTTAAGGCGCTTGCGCAGTCGTTGACTTCAAGCCCCGACCCGTCGGTGCAGGCGCTTGCCCAGGGCGTGCTACAGACGCTGGGGACTGTTGGGCAGCTTTCGTCCAGCCTTGACGAAGCGAGCAGGCACCTTAGCGATTATGCAGCGGGCGTACAGCAAGCCGCCGAAGGCTACAGGGAGTTTGACGCCGGGCTGCAGGCTCTTGCCGGCAGCGGCTCACAGCTCGCGGCGGGTTACGACGGCATAGCGGGCGGCTTTGAGTCGTACCTTTCGGGCATAAAGACGAGCGCCGGCGGAGTTCAGAAGCTCAACAGGGCTATAAAAAAACTGCCCGCGAATATACAGAAGCTGATTGACGGCCAGATGGAATTCAAGGACGGCATAGCGACCGCCAAGGACGAGATTACTGCTAAAACGCAGGGCTTTAAAGCCGACGATTCGCCCGCGGTGTCGTTCGCTTCTCCCGACAAAAACCATCCTAAAAGCGTGCAGTATATACTTAAAACGCCGGACATTAAAATACCGGCCGGAGAAGAAAGCGGCGAGACGGAAGAAAACAACGGCGACTTCTTTTCCCGCCTTGCCGACCTGTTCGGGTAACCTTTGGAACAACAAAACTCGTCCGACTTTTTAAAGGCTTCGATAATAATATGCTCCTTACTTCGCATACTAAAAAAAGCTGGAGTAAGGAGCATTTTATATGGAATATGTAATAGCGTTGCAAGTGATTGTAAGCCTTATTATGTGCGTGTATTTTATTAGCATGCTCAAAGGGAGAAGAAACACAAAGATCAATATAGACCTCGAATCGAAGCGCCAGATGGAGAGGCTTAACCGTATGCGCAGCATATCTTTGAATGTGCCGCTGTCGGAGAAAACGCGGCCTACCGAGTTCAGCGAGATAATAGGGCAAAAGGAAGGCATAATGGCCCTGTGCGCGGCGCTTTGCGGAGAGAACCCGCAGCATGTGATTATATACGGGCCTCCCGGCGTGGGAAAGACGTGCGCCGCAAGGCTCGTAATGGACAAGGCAAAAGAGAACAGGATATCGCCGTTTAAGCGGGACGCAAAGTTCATAGAGATGGACGCTACATGCATACGTTACGACGAGCGCAATATAGCGGACCCGCTAATAGGCTGCGTGCACGACCCGATATACCAGGGCGCGGGCGCGTTTGGCATAGCAGGCATACCCCAGCCCAAGGAAGGTGCGGTAACAAAAGCGCACGGCGGCATACTGTTCCTGGACGAGATAGGGGAGCTGCACCCTTTTCATATCAACAAGCTGCTTAAGGTGTTGGAGGACAGGTGCGTCTATTTTGAAAGCGCCTACTATAATATGGACGATAAGAGGACTCCGAAATACATACACGACATATTCGCCCGCGGGCTGCCTGCCGACTTCCGGCTGGTGGGCGCGACGACGAAATCCCCCAAAGAGATATCGCCCGCAATACGCTCGCGCTGCATGGAGATATTCTTCCGCCAGCTTTACCCGGATGAGGTCGTTATAATAGCTAAAAACGCCGCGGCAAAGGCGGGGTACGGCATAGAAGACGCCGCTGCCGGACTTATAGGAGAATATGCGGAAAACGGCAGGGAAGCGGTCAACATGATACAGATGGCGGCAGGCATAGCGAGAGAGCAGGGCATGGGAACTATTTTAAAGCGGCATATCGACTGGGTGATAGAGACGGGCAAGTACGTCCGCCGCCCAACGCTTAAGCTCGGAAGCACCAATGTCGGCTGCGTGAACGGGCTCGCGGTTTACGGCTCGAATATAGGCGTCATAATCGAAATAGAAACTGTTGCGGTAAAATCGTCGTTCGGCACGCTTACAATAACGGGGCTCATAGACGAAGAAGAGGTGGGCTTTGAGAGCAGGAAATACCGCCGAAAGAGCTCGTCAAAGAGCTCGGTGGAAAATGTACTGACCGCGCTTAAAAAGAGCTTCGGCATCAATCCCAATGAGTATTACATACACATAAACCTTCCGGGCAGCGCGCCGATAGACGGGCCGTCGGCGGGCGTGGCAATCGCGGTATCGGTGTTCTCTGCGATAACCGGCAAGGTAGTATGCCCGGGGATAGCGATGACGGGGGAGATATCGATAAACGGCAGCATAAGAGCCGTGGGAGGGATAAAGGCGAAGGTACTAGCTGCCAAGCGCGCGGGCGCGACATTGGTGATAGTGCCCATGGAAAACATAGACGAGGCAAAGATGGTGGAAGGCGTGCGCGTGGTTGGAGTAACCGACCTAAATGAGGTAATAAAGCTCGCGTTCAGCCAGCAAAGCATAATAGACGGTTCTCCGCATATTTTAAGCGCGCAGGGGAGAGAGGGTTAAGCTATCCTGACAAGCTTAAAGCCGGTGGCGTCGCAGGAGACTAGCGTGTATCTGACGCCGCGGACAACTCCGGAAAGAGCGCCGCTTATGCTCGCGGCGTGCAGGTGGCCGTAGACGACCTGCTCGGCGCCGTACTTTTCAAAAGCGTCGGTGTAAAGCGTGCTGCCGCCCAGCCTGTCGGAGGGAGGGAAGTGTATCATGCCAATGAGGCGCGAGTCGTGCGCGATTTCTCGCGCTTTCTTAAGCGAAAATTCAAGCCTTCCCGCCTCGCGCAGGTAGAGCCTTTCGTCTTCGGCGGGATTGTACTGATAGTTGCCGGGTATTGTCCAGCCGCGCGAGCCCGCTATAACGAATTCGCCGAATGTGTAGCAGTTGTTTTGCAGCGCGTGCGTATCGTTGCTGAGCAGCGAATTAACCTTCGAAAGCGAGCTCCACCAGTAGTCGTGGTTGCCCTTCATTATTATCTTTTTGCCGGGCAGCGCGCAAACTTCGCTTATGTCCGTCGCCGCCTCCGAAAGCTTCATAGCCCACGAGAGGTCGCCGGGTATAAGCACGAGGTCGCCCGCCGTAACGACGCTGAGCCAGTGCTCCTTTATTTTTGCCCAATGATCCGACCAATGTTCGCCGAACACATCCATGGGTTTCGGCAGCGCCCCCGAAAGATGCAGGTCTCCTATAGCGTATATACTCATATTAAGACGCTTTCTATCTCGTCAAGCAGCTCCTGCTGCCCCGTTTTTTCGATGGATGATACCGCCACCGCCGGATAATCGATGCCTATTTTACGCTTTATTTCCCGTATGCTTTGAAAGCGCTTCGATTTGGCGATCTTGTCGGCCTTGGTGGCGACTATTATAACGTAAAGGCCGAAATGCTGGGCCCACTCGAACATCCTAAGGTCGTCGGCTGAAGGCTCGCGGCGTATGTCGAGCAGAATAAGCAGCGCCTTTAAATTGCGCGTTAAGTTTAAATACCCCTCTATCATTTCCGGCCACGTATCTTTTTCGGATTTTGCGGCTTTTGCGTATCCGTAGCCCGGCAGGTCGACCAAAAGGAACTGTTCGTTTATAACGTAGAAATTAACAAGCCTCGTCTTGCCGGGGCTTGCGCTTGTTCTCGCTATCTTGTTATTGTTGGTAAGCAGGTTGATAAGCGTAGACTTGCCAACGTTTGATCTGCCGCACACAGCTATTTCAGGCAAACTCAAATCAGGGTAATCAGAGATCGCCTTCATGCTTTTGAGGAAACGCGCCTTTGTTACTTGCATGCATACTTCCTGTTACTTGGAATACCCAAAAGTTCAATGTTTTTTGGGCTGTTTTTTATCGGACCCCTCGGGAGTTTGCGAGGCTTCAAGGGGCTTAATGGCGGCTGCCAGCACTTCCTTAAGCTCCGAAACGAGTACGAAGTTTATTTTTCTTCTTAACGACGCGGGCAGCAGTGAGAGATCCTTCTTGTTTCGGGCGGGTATGATGATAGTCGTTATGCCTATCTTAAGCGCGGCAAGAGCTTTTTCCTTAAGGCCGCCTATTGGCAGTACTCTGCCGGTAAGCGTAATCTCGCCCGTCATCGCGACGTCGCTCCTGACAGCCCTGCCGGAAAGCGCGGACACGAGCGCCGTGGCTATCGTTATGCCCGCTGACGGGCCGTCCTTGGGTATGGCTCCTTCGGGCAGGTGTATATGTATATCGGTATTGTCCGCAAAATCTTCTTTTATGCCGAGAACGGCGCTGTTGGCGCGCACATAGCTTAGCGCGGCTTTGGCGGATTCCTGCATCACTTCGCCGAGCTTGCCGGTAAGCACAAGATTTCCCTTGCCATGCATCTTTATCGCTTCTACGACCAGCGTTTGGCCGCCCGCAGCCGTCCAGGCGAGGCCCGTCACTACGCCCACCCTGTCCTCGGTCTCCGATTCGGCCTTGGTATACATCGGAGGCCCGAGATACTTAGCCAGCGTGTTCTTCGTGACAGATATGCTCGCCTTCTTTGTTTCGGTAAGCTCCACCACGCATTTGCGAAATACTGTCGCTATCTTCCGCTCCAGCTCACGCACGCCAGCTTCCCGCGTATAACTTCTTATTATCTCGGTAAGCGCTGCGTCTCTTATGCCCGCCTCCTGCGGCGAAAGCCCGTGGGCCTCGCGCTGCTTGGGTATGAGGTGGTTCTTTGCAATGCCTATCTTTTCAAACTCGGTATAGCTCGAAAGCTCGATAATTTCCATCCTGTCCAGCAGCGGAGCGGGTATCGTGTCGTAGCTGTTTGCCGTTGTCAGGAACATTACATGCTCGAGGCTGAACGGTATGTCAAGGTAATGGTCCCTGAACGAATTGTTTATCTCAGGATCGAGCACTTCCAGCATTGCGGAAGCGGGGTCGCCGCGAAAATCGCTTGCCATCTTGTCTATTTCGTCAAACAAGAACACAGGGTTCATCGTGCCCGCCTGCTTCATCGAAGATATTATCCTGCCGGGTATGGCGCCTATATACGTTCTTCTGTGCCCTCTTATCTCGGCCTCGTCCCTTACGCCGCCCAGCGACGTGCGCACAAACTTGCGACCCAGCGCACGTGCTATAGAACGCGCTATTGACGTTTTGCCCGTGCCCGGAGGGCCCAAGAAACAGAGTATCGGGCCGTGAAGGTCGCGCTTTCTTGCCAGCACGGCGAGGTATTCTATTACCCTGTCTTTTACTTTTTCCAGACCGAAATGGTCTTCGTCCAATATGCGGCGCGCATGCTCCAAGTCAAGATTGTCTTCCGTCATCACGTTCCAGGGCAGACTGAGTATCCATTCCACATAAGTGCGTATAACGCCGAGCTCGGGCGAGCCCAGCGACAGCCTCTCCATGTGCGATATCTCCACCTCTACCTTCTCGCGGATTTCGTCGGAGAGGTCAAGTTTTTTCAGCTTCTCGCGAAGCTCCTCTGCGTCGGACTGCACGCTGCTTGTTTCGCCGAGCTCCTTTTGTATGGCGCGCATCTGCTCGCGCAATACATATTCCTTTTGCGATTTATCAATCTGCTTCCTTACCTTGTTGCGTATATCGTTTTCAATATTCGCAACCTCAAGCTCGTTTGTCAGTATGCCGACAAGCCGTTCGAGCTTTTCGGCAATATTCGAACTTTCCAAAATGCGCTGCTTGTCTTCGAGGTTAACAAGTATGCTGGAAGCTATAATATCCGCTATCTGGTTTATATCGTCGACGCTGTTTATAGCGGCTAGCGTTTCCGTCGTAATTTTCGAGCTTACGGATGTAAGCTGCTCAAAGAGGCTCAGCGCCATCCTTTTGAGCGCCTGTTCCCGAACGTCGTCGCCCTGGTTATGCTCAAACGCCAGCTCTTCGGTTTCCACCTCGAGATACGGGGCAGACTGCGTATACCGCACAATCTTTGCGCGATAGAGGCCTTTAACAAGCACCCTGATGATATCGCCGGGAAGCTTCAATATCTGTTTTATCTTGGAGACGGTGCCGACCTCGTATATGTCCTCAGGCTCGGGCACGGAGACTTCCTTGTCCTTCTGCGCGGCAAGAAATATAACCTGGTCGTTCTCCATCGCTTTTTCGAGCGCGGCGACAGATTTATCCCTTCCTACTTCAAAATGAAGCGCCATTCCCGGGAAAACGATAACGTCCCTAAGCGCGACCATTGGCATTATGTTGCTCATCTACTGCCTCCAAAACCAGCTTGAAGTATTATACATTAAAACACGGCCATCCGCAACTAATGTAAGCATCCGGCGAAAGCATCGCTCCTTTAAACATTAGTTTGGTCTTTTTTTATTGCCCGTAGTCTTTTTATTAAAAAGTCCTTACATTTAGTTAATATAGTGGTATAATTATACGACACACATATACGGGAAATTCGGAGGCCTTTATGGAGAGAAATATCGTAGTTCTGTTTGTTTTACTGGCTGTGCTTGTTGTCGCTTTTGCAGGCTGCGGTGCTCCGGCTAATGACATAAGCGGCCTTTGGTATGAAACGACCGGTCTTGCAGGCACGCTGGAATTCAAAAGCGGAGGCGTTGTTTCACTGCAAATGATGGGCATGTCGATTGACGGAACTTATAAGTTCGACGCCGCTACGGGCAAGGGCACGATTATATTCACCGAAGACGAATCCGAATCGGATTTTGAGCTTAAGGACGGGAAGATTAACCTCGACGGCATGATATACACACGAGACAAAGTCGAGCAGAAGGACCCTGAAGAGATCGGAGAGCAGTTTATGGAGGGTTTGGAGGACGCGCTTACGCTTCCCAGCAATTAAAAGCAGACAAATAAAAGCCTTTTGAACGATTACTCGTAAGTTTTTGCGCTGCGCGCTGGCAGGCGCAGGGGTCCGCGGAAATTATCTTTTTAGTATTCTTTTATTTAGACAAAAATGTATATATTATGATATAATACAAAAATAATAATTCGGTCATAGCAAATAATACACAAACTGGAGAAAACTATGAATAAAGTGAAAGTAATTACTGACAGCACGTCTGATTTACCATACAGCCTGATGCAGGAACGCGGAATAGACATGGTGCCTCTGCACATAATACTCGGTGACAGAAGCTTTCCGGACGATCACAGCCTCTCTAATAAAGACCTTTTTCTATATGCCGATAAATTCAACGTATTGCCCAAGTCGGCCGCGGTAAACGAATACCAGTTTACCGAAACGTTTAAGAAATGGCTGGATCAGGGCTATGACATATTGTTTATTGGAATAAGCAGCAAGCTTTCGGCAACGGTGCAAAACGCAATCACCGCCGCAAGCGAGCTTAACAGCGAACGAATATCCGTTATAGATTCGCTCAGCCTTTCCACGGGCATTGGCCTGCAGGTGCTTGAAGCGGCTGACATGGCCGACCAGGGCGCGAGCCTTAAGGAAATAACGGAGTATATTCTTGCGATAAGAAGCAGCGTGCAGGCCAGCTTTGTGGTAGACACATTAAAATACCTGTATATGGGAGGCAGGTGCTCGAGGCTTGTTTCGATAATGGGCAGCAGGCTGAAGATAAAGCCGAAGCTTGAGCTTATAAACGGAGAGATTGTTCCTACCGTCAAGTTCAGGGGAAGCAACTTCGTACGCAAGTATTACAACCAGCTTATGGAGAAAGCGGACGAAATCAATCCTAAGCGGATATTTATTACGCACTGCCTGTCGAAAAACGCGGAAGAATTAAAGAACCTGCTCGAAACGGAGCACGGGTTTAAAAACGTGTTTATCACCGACGCTTCGCCTACCATTTCCGTCCACTGCGGGCCGGGCACCATAGGCATACTCTACATTAAAAAATAGCCATGTTTTACGTGTATATAGCGCAGTGCCGGGACGGGAGCCTTTATACCGGCTTTGCGCTGGACGCCGAGCGGCGCATAGCGCAGCATAACCTTGGACGCGGGGGCAAATATACAAGAGGCAGGCTGCCCGTAGAACTTAAGTATTGCGAGGCGTATGATACAAAGCGCGAAGCTTTACGCAGGGAGGCTGAGATAAAAAAACTGCCGCGGGAAAAGAAGCTGCGGCTTATCGGCGGAGAACCGGTTTAAACAATTTTGAAGAGAATAAACATAAAAAGCCTGGTAAAAAGGCTTTTTTGTTTGCAGGCCGCCGGCAGGCCGGCGTATCAAAATACTTTCAGCAGAAAACACAAGCCTGTTATTATACCCGCAAGTATTACAACGATTCCGCCTATCTTAAATATGCTCTTGGGCGACTTGCCCTGCACTTCGCCTGTCTGGCCGTTTATATAGAAGTTGTAGGTTTTTGAGCGGAACCTGTATGAAGACACCCATACGGGCAGCAGCATCAGCCTGTATTTTATGTCGGTATAGTTCGTATTTATGTTTATCTTTCCCAGTACGTCGCAGCCGCGCTTTATCGTATCCTTTATGTCTTCGCGTATCGCCTTGCCCATATATGACCTTGCGCGTTCCCATACCGCCTTTATTCCGTCCGACTGGCGTTCCACAAAGTACCCTTGCAGAAACCTTGGTTCGTATTTTATAAGATCGTTAAGCCGGAAAGGCTCCAGCGATTCCAGCACTTTTTGGTCGAGGGCCGAGTCGTTGAACATTATATCCTTAAAGCTCCTGTCGTACGACCCCGAAACGAAGCGCCAGCGTATCTTCTGTATGCGGCGCGTCTTTGTTTCGGTCTTGCCGTTCACCGTAACGGTACTGGTCTCGTCGTCGTAGTAGTAATCGCCCGCCTGACCGGTGTACGACGACTTGGCGCTTGTGTCGAAAGACCAGTAGGGTATATAAACTCCTCTTATGTTTCCCGCTTTAAACTCCCTTTTAAGAGCAAACGGCGAAAGCCTTCTTTGCTTTATCCACCGAATAAAAAGCTGTATAGACTTGTTTACGTCGATCTTAAAAGGTATTATCGAATCGGGGCGCAGCCCGGGCAGCATATCGACGGCGGTTATGTCCTCCGATCCGCAGAAAGGGCAGGGAGCCCCGGCCGAAGCGGACAAAGCCTGCTTCCCGCAATTTTCGCAGCGAACCACGTTTACTGCGGTGCCCCAGTCGTTAAGAGAGGCGTCTTTCTCGATATTGTCAAAATCAAGATCTACAGTGTCTTCGTTCATCGCGGCAATTTCGTCTTTACGGTTGCAGTAATCGCAGCAGGCGGTTTTTGAGGAAAAGTCGAGTTTCATATCAGCGCCGCAGGAAGGGCATTTAAAGCTGTCGCTTGTTTGCAGCAAAGAGCTCATATATCCACCTCTTTTGTTAATATATACATATAATAATACTAATTGAAGGCTATTTAAAGGAAAAGTTTGCTTTATATCCTCAAAAAACGCATAAATTAATTTTTATTGTTTATTATATGATAATTATATATAATATTAAGACACAAAAGAGCGGAGGTATCGGCATGGAGCCCGGAAGCAGAGAAGTGGCGAAAGCGGCAATCAGGCTTGCGCTTTCCTCCTCGAGGGAAGACGAGAAATCACTTAAAGAAAAGTACGCCGCTAAAGGCGTTCAGGCTGCGGCGGTAGATTTCGGCGGAGAGTTTCTGACTTCCGTTATGCGCATAGTGGAATGCTGTGTGGTTGCGGCAAAGAGGGAGAACATTATAGGCGATACACATCACGAAGAAGGGGCCGTCGCGGGGGCCGTCCGCGAAGCGATATCACAGATCACGTCTAAAGCAATTGGGCTAAACGTTGGCGGCAAGATCGGCATAGCAAGATTCGACGAGCACATCGCGGTCAGCATATTCTTCGGAATAGGCCTATTGCATTTAAACGAAGTAGCGATAGGATTGGGGCACAGAGCAATATGAGCAGGATTAACATTGCGATAGACGGACCCTCCGGCGCGGGCAAAAGCACACTCGCAAAAGCAGTCGCAAAAGCGCTTGGCATATATTATCTCGATACGGGCGCAATGTACAGGGCCGTTGCGTACGCCGCGATAAAGCAGGGCGTGGACATATCGAACCCCGGCGAAGTAGAGGAGCTCACTGCAAAGGTTGACCTTGTTACCGAATACGAGAACGGAGAGCAGAAGGTGCTGCTCTTTGGAGAAGACGTGATGCCGTATATCCGCACTCCCGAGATATCGCGGGCCGCTTCCGATATATCCGCGTACCCGTGCGTAAGGCACAAGCTGGTCGAGATGCAAAGAGAGGTTGCGAAAAAATACGACGTAGTGCTTGACGGCCGTGATATAGGAACGTATGTTCTTCCGGACGCAAAGTATAAGTTTTTTCTTACGGCAGACATTGAAGAAAGAGCAAAACGCAGGTATCTCGAGAATAAAAATAAAGGAATAGATAAGGAATACGCCGAAGTTCTAAGTGAAATGGAACAAAGGGACAAAAACGACTCTTCGCGAAGCCTTGCTCCGTTAAAAAAAGCCGACGACGCCGTACTTATCGATACTACAAATATGAGCGCAAGAGAGGTGCTGGACGCGGTGCTGTCCGGCGTCAGACTGGAGCCGTGATATGCTTTATAAGATACTAAGATATATAGGGATACTTGTGATCTATTTTTTGTTTTTTCCAAAAATAATTGGTAAAAAGAACACAAACATCAAGGGAAAAGCAATAATTATCGCAAATCACATCAGCCTGTGGGATCCTATTTTTATCTCGGTAGTTTTCAAAAGACAGATTTTCTGGATGGGCAAGATAGAGCTTTTCAAAAGCCTGCCTGCGCGCATATTTTTTCGCATTGTAAAAGCGTTCCCGGTAAGGCGAGGCGAAGGCGACCTGCCGGCGATACGCCATGCGTTTAAGCTGCTGCGCGACGGCAAGCTTTTTGGCATATTTCCTGAAGGAAGGCGCGTAAAGACGGGTGAACTGGGCAGGTTTGAGCCGGGGACGGCGATGATAGCGCTTAAAAACGACGCTCCGATAATTCCGTTATATATAAAAGGGAAATACAAATTCTTCAGAAGAATGAAGCTGATTATAGGAGAACCAATAAGGCTTTCCGATTATGTCGGCTCAAAGACCGACCCGGCAACAGTGGAAGCCGCGTCGAGGTTCCTTGAACAAAAACTTAACGATTTGAAGAACGCTACGTTCTAGGTGGAAGCATTGATTATACTTGCAAAGAACGCCGGATTCTGCTTCGGAGTGAAACGGGCGGTAGAAGCGGTAGAAAACAACATGGATAAGAAAAGCGTCGTTACGCTTGGGCATCTCATACACAACGACAGCGTTGTGCGCTCGTTTGAACAGCGCGGCGTAAGATGCATAGAGAGCATTGAAGAATTAACCGGCAATGAGACCGTGATTATAAGGTCTCACGGCGTTTCTCCCGATATAATAAATGAGCTAAAAAATAGGGGAATCGAGTATATCGACGCGACCTGCCCTCATGTCAAGGCGATACACAAGCGGGTAAGCAGCGCGTGCGAACAAGGCCTGCCCGTTATAATCGTCGGAGAAGCGGGCCACCCCGAAGTCGACGGAACAATAGGCTGGGCGGGCGGCAATGCGTATGTGGTATACACCGAAGAGGAGGTTAATTCGCTGCCCGAAATGCGCGAGGCGGTAGTAGTCGCGCAGACAACGATAACAGAAGAAAAATGGAACAGTATAGTTTCTGCGCTTAAAGCAAAAGTTGAGCGTATAATACCTTTTTTGAGCATATGCTCGGCTACAAAAACAAGGCAGGACGAGGCCGAAGAGATAGCAAAGAAGGCCGACGCGGTGATTGTCGTAGGAGGGAAGAAAAGCTCGAATACGCAAAAGCTATATGAATTATGCAGGAAATACTGTAAAAAAGTCTTCTATGTTGAACAATATAAAGAACTATTACTTGAAAAAATGCGTTTTGGTGATATAATAGGCATTGTCGCCGGTGCATCAACTCCGGATTCGATAATTAGGGAGGTTTTTGACTACATGACAGAAAACGAGAAAGTGCTGCCCATCGAGAGCGAAACAGCTACGGAGATGGTTGCAGCCGCCGACACGGCAGAGGAGGCTACCACCGGAGCTGTTGATACTGCCGCAGGAGAGCCTGAAGCGGCCTCCGAAACAACCGCAGGTAACGTAGAGGCAAATACCGGGGACGAAACAGTATCGAACGAAGCGGAAGGCGCAGCAACGGTTGAGGCGGATGACGAAGCGCCGGTCGAGGAAACTGAAGAGGAAAAACCTCCGACAGAAAAGGATGAATTCTTAGAAGGGCTTGAAAAGGTAGTCCGTTTAAAGAAGGGTCAAATAGTAAAAGGCAATGTCGTTCAGATAACCGATGAGGATGTAAGCTTAAACATAGGTTATAAGACCGATGGCATAATACATAAAAGCGAGCTTTCGCTTCACGATGTTAACCCGAAGGATATGTTCAACATAGGGGACGAAGTGGAAGCGGAGGTTATTAACCTCAACGACGGTGAAGGCAACGTTCTACTTTCAAGAAAGCGCATAGAGAAGAAGCAGAATTGGCTTAAGATGAAGGAGAACGTAGGCTCCGACACCGTTTACAAGTGCGTAGTAAAGAAGGCGGTAAAAGGCGGAGTAACTACGAAAATAGAAGGGTACAGCGCTTTTATCCCGGCTTCGCACCTCGCTTTGAAGTATATCGAAGATTTAAAGCAGTTTGAGGGCAAGGAGCTCGAGGTAACCATAATAGACGCGGACAAGAGGCAAGAGCGCCTTGTAGCGTCCCATAAAAACGTGCTGCTCAAGGAAAAGCGCGAAAAAGAAGAACAGCTCTGGAACAGCTTTGCGAAGGGCGACCGCGTAAACGGCGTCGTAAAAAGGCTCACCGATTTCGGGGCGTTTGTGGACGTAGGCGGCGTGGACGGGCTGCTGCATATATCCGACCTCGCGTGGTCAAGAGTTAAGCATCCGTCGGACGTCGTTACCGAAGGCCAGGAGCTTGAGCTAATAATACTCAACGTAGACCCGGCCAAAAAGAAGATAGCGCTCGGGTACAAGCAGCTGCAGCCCAAGCCTTGGGATCTTGTGCCTGCCAAGTATCATGTGGGCGACGTCGTTACCGGTAAGGTCGTGCGCATTGTGCCGTTCGGAGCGTTCGTTCAGCTTGAGCCCACGGTAGACGGGCTGGTGCATATATCGCAGGTTTCGAAGCACAGGCTCGAAAAAGTGGAAGACGAGCTGCGCCTCGGCGATGAGATAGAAGTCAAGATTCTCGAGGTGAACGCCGACAAGCGCAAGATAAGCCTTTCGAGAAAAGCGCTTCTCGCGGACGAGCCGAGCGCGGAGAAGAAGGAAAAAGTCGAAAGCGAAGAGGACTTCACTTACGAGATTCCTCCCGTACAGGAGTCCACGGTATCGCTCGCAGATTTTTTTCCTAAAAAGGAAGAATAATAATAATTATTCTGGTAATAATTATTAATGACCTCACAAAATATATTAAGACCCCCTTTACATTGGTCGTGATGAAAAATCGCGACTATTTTTTTATCACCGCGGCGGCCGGGCTTTAGTATTGCATACCTTTTGATTTTACACTATACTTGAAATTACAAAGGAGTTAAGATGGCAAAGACGTTGATGGCTGTCGACGGCAGCAGCCTTTTGCACAGGGCGTTTTACGCCCTGCCGATACTTACAAACTCGAACGGCGAGTACACAAACGCAGTGTACGGCTTTTTTTCAATGCTGATAAACGCGCTTGGCACGTTAAAGCCCGATTATCTCGCAGTGGCGTTCGACAAAAAGGGCAAGACGTTCCGGCACGATATGTTTGAAAGCTATAAGGGAACGCGCAAGCCTACGCCCGACGAACTGATCCCGCAGTTCGATTTGTTAAAGGAGTCTCTTAAGGCGGTGGGCATACCGACGCTCGAGCTCGAGGGCTACGAGGCGGACGATATACTGGGAGTGCTCTCCAATCTTGCTGCAAAAAACGGCATGCAATCCGTGCTGCTTACCGGGGATAAAGACGCGTTTCAGCTTATATCCGAAAGCTGCAGGGTTATGCTCACGCGCAAGGGCGTAAGCGAGATAGAAGTATACGATATGCAGAAGCTGAAAGACGAGTACGCGCTTGTGCCGCAGCAGATAGTCGATTTAAAGGGCTTTATGGGCGATTCTTCTGACAACATACCCGGCGTGCCGGGCGTAGGCGAAAAGACGGCGCTTAAGCTGCTGCAGACTTACAAGAGCATGGACGGAGTTTACAGCAACATAGGCGAGATTTCCGGCAAGCTTAAAGAAAAGCTCGAGGAGAATAAAGAGCTTGCGTTCCTGAGCCGCACGCTCGCCGAGATTGATAAAAACGCTCCCGTTGAGGTTTCGCTTCCCGAGCTGGAATTTAAGGAGCTTAACGTAGACAATGCTCGCGACGTATTTCAAAGGCTGGGCTTTGTGTCGCTCATTAAACGCCTCGGCGGCAGGGAAGCGGCCGCAGAGGAAACCAATGCGCCAAAGGTTGATAAGACCGAGATAAGCGATATGCAGCATTTAAACGAGGCACTGTCCGAACAAAAGAGCAAGGAGCATGTCGCCGTCTATTTCGGAGACGATATTTCGCTGGCGTATTCGCCCGAAAAGGAATATGTCGTAAAATCCGAGCATTCGCTGCTCAACACGGAATTTTCCCGGGATATGGTGATAAAGGAATTAAAGCCTTTATTGGAGGACGAACATACACCTAAATTGATGCATGACGCAAAGCAGGCGATATATATGCTCAAAAGCTACGGCGTCAACGCAAAAGGCATATTGTTCGACACAAAGCTCGCGCAGTACGCGCTCGATCCGGGGTCAGGTTTTGAGCTGGACGCGCTGAAAGAAAAGTACGGCTTAGGCGGCAGCGCTGCGGCGATAGTCAGCCTTTACAGCGCGCAAAAGGAGCAGCTTAAAAACGACGGGCTGTGGTACGTATACAACGATATTGAAATGCCGCTTATGGAAGTGCTGCTCGATATGGAGGAGACGGGCTTTAAGATAGACCTAAAGGAGCTCGAGGCGTATACGGCAAAGCTGTCCGCCGAGATAGACGCGCTCACGGCTTCTATATACGAGCTTTGCGAATACGACAACTTCAACATAAACTCTACAAAGCAGCTGGGGCAGGTGCTGTTCGAACGGCTCGCGCTGCCCGCCGGCAAAAAGAAAAAGACGGGGTACTCAACGGACATAGAAGTGCTCGAAAAGCTTTCCGGCAAGCATCCGGTGATAGACAAGATAATAGAGTACCGCCGCCTTACGAAGCTAAAAAGCACGTATCTTGACGGGCTTAAGAGCATAGCGGACAAGAACGGCTTCGTACATACTACGTTCATGCAAATATCGACCGTGACGGGAAGGATATCGAGCAAGGAGCCCAACCTGCAGAACATACCGATACGCACGCAGGAGGGCAAGGAGATACGCAGGCTGTTCCTTCCGTCGTCGGACGCAAGGAAGCTCGTTACCGCAGACTATTCCCAGATAGAGCTGCGCATACTCGCTTCGATATCAGGCGACAGCGTTATGAAGAGCGCGTTCCTCTCGGGCGTGGACATACACGCGCGCACCGCCTCCGAGGTGTTCGGTGTGCCGCTTGAGCGCGTGACGGAAGAGATGAGAAGAAGCGCGAAAGCGGTCAACTTCGGCATAGTATACGGAATAAGCGATTTCGGGCTTTCGCGGAACCTCGGCATACCGGTAAAGGTGGCGGCCGAGTACATAAGGCGTTACCTTGCGCGTTTTTCGGGCGTAAGAGAATATATGGAGATGATAAAGGAAAAAGCGAAGGCGGACGGCTACGTAACCACGCTGCTGGGCAGGCGCAGATACCTTCCAGAGCTTAAGTCAAAGAACTACAGCATCCGTTCGTTCGGGGAACGCGCCGCTCTCAATACGCCGATACAGGGTACGGCTGCGGATATAATAAAGCTTGCGATGATAGAAGTATCGAAACGGCTGAAGCAGGGGGGTTACCAGTCAAAGCTGATATTGCAGGTTCACGACGAACTCATAATAGACGCCGCGCCGGATGAGATAGAGGCGGTAAGCTCGCTGCTTAAAGACTGCATGGAGAACACATACAAGCTCGACGTGCCGCTGACGGCGCAGGTATCGGTGGGCGACAACTGGCTGGACGCGAAGTGAGAAAAGCAATGAAAGACAATATACTTATTGGAATCACGGGCGGTATAGGCTCGGGTAAATCTACGGTGAGCGATTATCTGTCCGGCCTTGGCGAACACGTGATATATTCCGACGAGGTTGCAAGGCAGGTCGTGCTGCCCGGAACGCGCGGGAATGAGCTGATAAGGCAGGAGTTCGGCGGCGAATATTTCCATGTGGACGGCACGCTCGACAGAAAAAAACTCTCCGAGCATGTTTTCAGCGATAAGGAAAAGCTTGAAAAGCTAAACTCCATACTTCACCCGCTTATAATCGAAAAGATTTTCCGCGAAGCGGAAACGCTCAAAGGCAGGGTGTTTATTGAAGTCCCGCTGCTTATAGAATCGGGCATGCATAAAAAAATGGACTATGTCTGGCTTGTCACCGCCGATAAGAAAACGCGCATAGAGCGCGTAAAAAAGCGCGACAACCTAAGCGCCCGCGATGTTGAGCAAAGGATACAAAGCCAGTTGAGCGACGAGGAGATGGCGGTGTACGCCGACGAGGTAATAGACAACAGCGCAAGCCCCGAGGAATTGCGCAGACGTATAGGCATGTTGCTCAAAAAAGCGGAGTATGCGAGGTAAAAATGGCAAAACGCTACGGACACAGGATAAGCAAGGATAGCTTAAAATTATGGACGATACTATGCCTCGTGCTGGTATGCGTCGCGGCAGTAGCTCTTAGGGGATTCATTGTTTACAGCGTCTATCCTCTGGAGCACAAGGATGAGATAAAGGCTGCGAGCGAAAAGTATTCGCTCGACAAATATATGGTTTGTGCCGTAATATATACGGAAAGCCATTTTGACGAGCAGGCGGTGTCCGGCCGGGGAGCGATAGGGCTGATGCAGGTGATGCCCGACACCGGCGCATGGGCCGCCGAAAAAATGGGGCTGGAAGGTTTTTCCCAGGATAAGCTTTCGCAGCCTGGCGTAAATATCGATATCGGCTGCTGGTATCTTAAATATTTGACCGAACTCTTTAACGGGGATATGTACAAGGTGCTTGCAGGATATAACGCCGGACCCAACAGGGTGCAAAGCTGGATAAACAGCGAAGGCGCACTTATCGACATACCCTACGATGAAACCGAGAAGTATCTGGAAAAAGTACTGAGGTATTATGAAATATACAAAGGGCTGTATACGGATTTTTAAAACCGTACTGTCCGCTGCTTTATGCTGCATGCTCGTTTTGCTCGGCGCGTGCGGAGACGTGCCCGTAATAGAGCAGGCGGACACAAACATAGTTCAGTATACGCTGCCTCCCGTCGTGGAATCGCCAGTGCCCGCACAGGGAGGCGAGCTTAAGTTTCCCATACCCGACAGCACCGTTTTGTCGGACGATTTTGCTACCGATGCGCAGGACGACGATACGTCGGATACCCAGAATACCGGCTTCACGCTCAATCCGCTCAAAGTAAAGAACATAGAGATGTACAACCTTTTTTCGCTTATATACGAACAGCCGGTGAGAATAGACGTCGACGGCACGGCGGCTCCCGAGCTTGCCGAAACGTGGGAATCGGACGCAACCGGCACGGTATGGACGTTTCGTTTAAGAAAGGGCGTTAACTGGCAGAACGGCAACGGCGAGTTCACGTCTGCCGACGTAATATATACCATCCAGCAGATAAAAAGCTATACCGAAGCGGAATCGAAATACGCCCAGCTGAGCGGCATGGTGAGCGGGTTTACCGCGCCCGACGCGTACACCGTGGAAATAACACTTTCCGAGCCGGGGAACGCGGCGCTTTATTTCATGACGTTCCCCGTAATATGCAAGGCTTACTTCGAGGCAAACAGCATAGACACGGCGACGCCGATGGGAACGGGGCCGTATGTCGTGGCAAAGTATATAAAGGACCAGCACATGTCGCTGAAGGCAAACGAGGCCTGGTGGAAACAGGCGCCGTATATACAGTCTCTTACCGCGGTGTGCTACCCCGACCATATAAGCGAATTAAAAGCGTTCAGCGAAGGGGAAATAGATTTTATAACGACGTCTACGATAAGCGTCGATATGTATAAAAAATACGGGGTGTCAAAGTCGGTTGACTACCTCACTCAATACTATGACTGCCTCGTGCCCAACACCGCAAGCGGCTTTTTCAGCGACATAAACATGAGGCGCATGCTGGCGTTTGCGCTCGATAAGCGCGCAATAGTCTCACGGGCACTTTTGGGCCACGCGGTAGCGGCGGATTATCCCGTTGCGCCGGATTCGTACCTTTCGGGAGGCGCCGACAGCGAATACGAATACAACATACAAAACGCTTTTGCGCTGCTTGAACAGGCGGGCTGGGAAGACAGGGACGACGACAAAATACGCGAAAGAGTGGACGGGACGCAGATAATCGACCTTAAGATACAGCTGCTAATACCGTTGAACCGCGAGGACACGTACAGGCGCGACGTGGCCGACAACATTGCCGATCAGCTTCTTCAGTGCGGAATAGACGTAGAAGTAGTGCAAAAGCCCTATGAGGAATACAAGAGCAGCTTGGAGTCGGGCGCGTTTGAGCTGGCGCTGTGCTCGTTCTATATCGGACAGAACCCCGACGTATCGTTCATGCTTTCCTCTTCGGGGGCTTCGAATTATGGCAGATTTGCCGACGCTGAATTCGACGCGCAGCTTAAAAACTGCACAACCGCGTTAAGCGAAGACGAAATGAAAAGCGCATACAGCGCTATGGAGAAGGCGTTTATCGAGCGCCTGCCGCAGATAAGCCTGTATTTCAGGACAAACGCGCTTTTATACAACGCTTCCATCAATATACCAGGGAACTTACGGGATATGAATGTTTTCAACACTTTCCCGCAGTGGTATATTTACACAAAGCAGCCGGGGACATGAATGAGCCGGCGGATTTTCAGGGGGACGCATTGGACGTAATAAGAAGCAGCGGCAACGAATACATAAAATACGCGCGCGGTCTTAAAACCAAAAAAGGCAGGAGGGAGAGCGGTGCATTTTTGGTTGAAGGGGAAAAGTGCGTAAAAGAGCTCGTTTCGTTTATGCCCGGCAGCATACAAAGCGTAATTATAGCGGACGATAGATACGGCGGCATTGCGGGTGAGGCAGAATTAAAAGGCGCCCGCATATACCGCGTGACGGAAAGCGTGCTCGAATCGGTCTGCGACTGCAAAACGCCGCAGGGCATAGCCGCCGTGGCGGCGCAGCCGCGGCATGGCGAAATATACTCCGGGTTCATTGTGATGCTTGACGACGCGCAGGACCCGCAGAACGTAGGCACGATAATACGGACGGCGGACGCCGCGGGCTGTTCGTGCGTCGTGCTGTCGCCGGAGAGCGCGGACTGCTTTTCGCCCAAAGCGGTGAGAGCTTCAATGGGCAGCATTTTTCATATACCGGTTATAAAGGCTGAGCTTACAGGCTATATAGAAAAACTTATGTCTCTTGGTTACGATATAGCCTGCGGGCATTTAAAAGGGGATATAGATTTTGCGCTCGATCATAACAAAACGTGCCTTGTGATAGGCAACGAATCGAGAGGCGTGTCCGAAGATATTGCGCGGGTTTCAACGAAGCTCGTTAAGATACCTATATACGGTAAGGCCGAAAGCCTGAACGCAGCGGTGGCAGCGGGCATACTGATATATAAAATACGCACTTGAAGTTTTTGCATGGATTATGCTATAATTCAGTGCGTAAAAGCGATGAGGCTTGAACAGTATCCTTGCAGGCCTGCGGGTAAAGAGACATGGCGTCGCCGGCTGAAAGCGCCTGACCGTATGCAGGGAGAACATTCGCAAGCTGAGCTGCCCGAAACTGGGACGGCACGTTCCGTTATAACGAAAAAGACTTCGCTAACCGAGCAATTCAATGAAGTTATTGGCGGCGGCGCGGAGCGAATTTGGGTGGTACCGCGGACTTTCGCCCCATGGCGAAGGTTTTTTTATTTGTACTGATACTATTGGAGGGAAAAACTGATGGATTACGGCATTGACCTTGAGAGCATCGGCAAAAAGGCGCTGGAGGATATAAAAGCTTCCAAAACTATTGCCGGGCTCGAAAGCATACGCGTGCGCGTGCTCGGCAAAAAAGGCGAACTTACCGCCGCGCTGAGAAGCATGAAGGATATACCCGAGCAGCAGCGCCCGGCGTTCGGCAAGCGCGTGAACGAGCTGCGGGACCTGATTACCGGCGCGCTTGATACAAAACAAAGCGAAGTGGAGATGCTGGAGAGAGAGCAGCGGCTCAAAGAGGAGACCGTAGACGTAACGCTGCCCGGAAAGAAGCGCGATATTGGGGTGCTGCATCCTCTCACAAAGACGTATTACGAGATACGCGACATATTCGTAAGCATGGGCTTCGAGGTGATGGACGGCCCCGAAGTCGAGCTCGAGAAGTACAACTTCGAGATGCTCAACATACCAAAGGATCATCCGTCGAGGGATATGCAGGATTCATTTTACATCTCCGACGATATAGTGCTCAGGACGCAGACGTCGCCGGTGCAGGTAAGGACGATGCTTGCCCAAAAGCCGCCGATACGGATGATATGCCCCGGCAGGGTTTACCGCAGCGACGACCCTGACGCGACGCATTCGCCTATATTCAACCAGATTGAAGGGCTTGTAGTCGACAAGGGCATTAGCCTTGCTCATCTTAAGAGCACTCTCGATACGTTCCTAAAAGAGCTGTACGGCGAAGAGACGGCGACCAAGTTCCGGCCGGGGTTCTTCCCGTTTACGGAGCCGAGCGCCGAGGTGGACGCTACGTGCGCGAAATGCGCGGGCAAGGGCTGCACCGTATGCAAGGGCACGGGCATGATAGAGGTTTTGGGCTGCGGCATGGTGCACCCAAACGTCTTGCGGGGCTGCGGCATCGACCCGGAAGTATATTCGGGCTTTGCGTTCGGGCTCGGGCTGGACAGGATAGCTACAATTAAGTACGGCATTACGGATATAAGGCTGTTGTTTGAAAACGACATCCGCTTCTTAAAGCAGTTCAGATAGGGAGGAATAAAGAATGATAGCGCCATACAAATGGCTCTGCGATTACGTTGATATGGATATAGCGCCCGAGGAATTAAAGCGCAAGCTCATAATGACAGGCTGTCAGGTGGAGGGCTACAGGGACTTAGGCGCCGGGCTTCACGGCGTGGTGGTAGGAAAGATACTCACGATACAGAAGCATCCGGACGCCGACAAGCTTTCCATCTGCTCAGTGGACGTCGGCGAAGAAACGCTGCAGATAGTCTGCGGCGCTAATAACATATTTGTGGGAGCGTACGTGCCCGTCGCAAAGATAGGCGCGGTGCTTCCGGGCGGCATAACGATAAACAAGAGCAAGCTGCGCGGCGTGTTTTCGTGCGGCATGCTTTGCTCGGGCCGAGAACTTGAACTTGGGCCCGAAGACTACCCGGGGGCGGACGTTGACGGCATAATGATATTGCAGAATGAGCCTAAGCTCGGCACGCCGCTGATTGACTTGCTGGGGCTTGACGATACGATATTCGAGATAGAAGTCGGCGCGAACAGGCCGGATTGCCTTTCGATGATTGGCGTTGCGCGCGAATGCGCGGCCGCTCTTGATAAGGGAATAAAGCTTCCCGATACGTCTTACAGCGAAAAAGGCGGCAGTATATACGATTACGTAAAGGTGACGGTAAAAGATACAGACCTGTGCGAGAGGTATATAGCGAGGGCCGTAAGGAACGTAAAAATAGGCCCGTCGCCCGAATGGCTAAGCAAGCGTCTTAAATCCGCGGGCGTGCGCTCAATAAACAACATAGTCGATATAACGAACTTCGTGATGCTCGAAACCGGGCAGCCTATGCACGCGTTCGATTATAAGGATATACGCGGCGCAGAGATTATCGTGCGGCGCGCAAACGACGGGGAGAGCATTGTTACGCTGGACGGCAAGGAGCGAGCGCTTACAAACGATATGCTGCTTATATGCGACGCCGAGGGGCCGATAGGCATAGCGGGCGTCATGGGCGGCGAAAACTCGGGAATAAAGGACGACACGACGACCGTGATATTCGAGTCGGCAAAGTTCAAACAGGGCAACGTAAGAAGAACGGTGAGGGCACTCGGGCTCCCCACCGAGTCGGGGATGCGGTTTTCAAAGGGCGTCGACGCGGCGGGTTGTAAAGCCGCTATGGACAGGGCGCTGCACCTCGTGGAACTTCTGGGCGCGGGCGAGATAGTGTCCGGCGAGATAGACATACTTTCGGCCGATTTGACGCCGCGTAAGGTGACGGTGTCGGCGGACAGCATTAACGCAAAGCTCGGAACGGACATAAAAGCGGAAGACATGGCCGCGCTTTTAAGGCGGGTGTTCATAGACGTTAGCCTTGAGGACGGCAAGCTCATATGCGACATACCGAGCTTCAGGGGCGATGTAACGATAGGCGAGGATATTGCCGAGGAAGTCGGGCGCATGTACGGGTATGACAATATACCTCTTGTGAAGATGACCGGCGAGGTGATAAGAGGGGTAATTTCCGCAGAGGAAAAAGGCACGGACAAAATAAGGACGCTGCTTACCGGGCTCGGGTACAACGAGTGCGTAACGTATTCTTTTGCTTCCGCCGTGGATATTGAAAAGCTGAAAATACCCGAAGGCGATGAGCTGCGTCGCATGGTCAGAATAATAAACCCATTAGGGGACGAGCAGGGTTATATGAGGACGTCGCCTTTGCCGGAAATGCTCAAAGTCGTAGCCAACAACATCAACAAAAAGGTAAAGGACATAAAGCTGTTTGAAACAGGCAGGGTATACCTGAAAAATGACGAAGGCCTACCCGACGAGCGCAAGTATGTCTGCATAGCGCTTTGCGAGGACGACGGCTTCTTTACGCTTAAAGGCGCCGCAGAGAACCTGCTCGAAGCTTTCGGCATAAGAAAGCCGAGGTTTGCCGCCGAGGGCGCCGCATATTACCACCCCGGCCGCAAAGCCGCAATATACGCGGGAAATAGCAAACTCGGCGAGATGGGCGAGGTACACCCCGAAGTGGCGGAAGCGTTCGGCATAGAAAAGCGCGTATGCGTTGCGGAGTTAAGCCTTGCGGCATTGTGCGCCGCGGCGGACGATACCGCAAAATACGAGCCGCTTCCCAAGTTCCCGGCGGTGGAAAGGGATATCGCGCTGATAGTCGACAAAAGCGTCGCGGCGGCAGACCTTCTTGACTGCATAGAAAAGCATGCGGGGCAGTACTTCGAAAGCGCCGAGCTGTTTGACGTGTATACCGGCGACCAACTCGGAATCGGCAAAAAAAGTCTCGCGTTCAAGATAGTTTTCCGTGCAAAAGACAGGACGCTGCTCGATTCTGAGGCGAACGATGCAAGGGATGCTATCGCCGACGCGGCCAAAAAGCATTTCGGAGCGAAAATTCGAGAATAATACAATATTTTGTATAATGATGTGTTGAAATATTCTTTATCTTGGTATATAATAACACTCAGAAAGTTGGTTGGGGTGTTATGAATTATGGAAAAGACACGTACTATGGTTAAAATTTGCGGTAAAGAATATGTTATGGCGGGTTATGAGAGCGAAGAATACATACACCGTGTCGCCATATATGTGGACAGGAAAATGACAGAGCTAAAAGGGCAGTATGTTAACCTCAATCCAAGTACGCTCGCTGTCCTCACGGCAGTAAATATTGCCGACGATCTTTTAAAGCTGCACGACCAGTTCGACGCGTTGAACAGGGAATACCAGTATGTAAGCGACGAAATGAAGCGTATCAAGGACGCGTCGAAAGAACCGCTTTCCAACGTTTCTTCCATAAAAAAGCCGGGGAAAAGCCAGCTCTTTGACAGTTACAAGTAAGACATAATACCATGCTGTAAGGCGCGCCTTGTTAGGTGCGCTTATTTTATACCGTGGTATATATCGGGTTATACCGTGGTATATATCGGGGTCTCATAAAGCCGCGGAAAATCGATTATACGGCACGCCGCATGCTTTCGACACATTGCGGCGTTGAAAAAACTTCAAGCTTAATATATACTGAATAAAGCACCTGAATTGGAGATGTTTATGAACTTTTTAACTCGGAGCCCGTTATTTCTGCTGATGAACGGAGACTTTAAAGGATTCCTGTTAAGTCTTCTCTATCTGCTGCCCGCGCTCGTAATAGCCATATCGTTCCACGAAGCGGCGCACGCATGGATGGCAAACAGGATGGGAGATCCCACGGCGAAAAATATGGGGCGCATTACGCTCGACCCAACCAAGCATTTCACTCTTTGGGGAATAGTGATGATGGTGCTTATAGGCTTTGGCTTCGGCAAGTCCGTGCCTACGAACCCGAGAAACTACTACAACTATAAAAAAGGCAATATACTCGTTGCAATAGCGGGAGTAACGACGAATCTTATATTGTCGTTCATATTCTATGGAATATACGTACTTATTTTTGCAGTGCTAAAGGTAAACAGCGAGCCGCTGTTCTATATAATATTCAACGTCGTACTGGTGAATATCGTACTTTGCTTCTTTAACCTTATACCTATATCTCCGCTGGACGGGCATCATCTTATAAAAGGCTTTATTGCAAGGCGCAGCCCGGACTTTTATTTGGCATACCAGAGATACGGCTTTTTCGTGCTGATGGCAATTTTGGCGTTTACGGATTATGTACAGATCGTGCTCGGCTTTCTGACAAGCCAGGTGCTGAATCTATACGCATTATTCTACGGGTTGTTTGTCTGATATGGACGATAACGAATACAAGGTACAAATTGAACAGTTTGAAGGGCCGCTTGACCTGCTGCTCCACCTCATAAACAAAGCGTGTATAGACATAGAGGATATATTCGTATCCGAGGTGACGGGGCAGTATCTTTCCTATGTTTCGTCCATACCCGGGCTGTCGATGGACAGCGCGAGCGAGTTTATCGAGATGGCGGCGCTGCTCGTATATATAAAATCGCGTATGATACTTCCCTTTGGCGACGGCGACGAGGAAGACGAGGAAGAGGAAGACCCGGAGCAGGAGCTTATAGAGCGTCTTAAGACATACAAGATGTTCAAAGACGTCTGCCCCGTTTTGAAGGAATACGAGGAGAAGGGCCTTAGGGTCTACTACAAGCTTCCCGAAGAGCTTGCGCTGTTTGGCGAAAGAATCGAAATAGAGGAGATACAGCTTCAGGACCTTGTTGACGCTTACGCCGGAGTGATGGAGCGCATACCCGACGGTAACGTAGAGCGCATTGAAGAGGTCGAAATACGGCAGGACTCTTTCACGATTAAAGAGCGCACGGCGTTTATACTGAAAAAATTAAGCGAGATGAGCACCGCGACGTTTTTCTCGCTGTTTTCCGAAGCGCGCTCAAGGATGGAAGTCGCGGTAACGTTTGTGGCGCTGCTCGAACTGGTGCATCAGAGCGTTGTAAGGATAAGCCAGAAAAACAGCTATGAAGATATATATATTACAAAGATAAGCGAGGAAGCGAGTTGAACGCGGAAACTGTCAAAAAAGCTGTGGAGAGCATACTGTTTGTCGCGGGCGACGCTGTCGAAGTGTCGGATATCGCGAATGCTCTGGAATTAAGCGCCGAGGAGCTTAACGCCATTATCGACGAGATGATAAGCGAGCGGCAGGAAAACGGCTGCGGAGTGCTGTTAAACAGAGTTGAGGGCAAGATACAGCTTTGCTCCAACCCTGAATATACGCAGTATATCGAGAAAGTGCTGCAGCCTGTCAAAAAGACGAGGCTATCGCAGTCGCTGCTTGAAACGCTCGCGATAATAGCGTATAGGCAGCCTATAACGAGGTTTGAGATAGAGCAGATAAGGGGCGTAAAATGCAACTATTCGATAGCGGCGCTTATAGAAAACGGCATGATACTGCGCGCCGGGCGCAAGAAAGCTCTTGGCAACCCTATGATGTACGTTACAAGCGACGAGTTCCTGCGCCACTTCGGGCTGTCGTCTCTCGACGAGCTGCCGGCGTTAAACGAAGCCGAATAATAACGGGAACGGCAAGACACGAGACTTGCCGGGGTATGTATTTATTCCCATGAATTAGATAATAATAACAACGTCACTTATTAAAAGCCCGTTAATCCCACGGGATTGGGGCTGCAGTGAAAGGACGTTGTTTTTTATTATCATATTAATGATCATAGCGTTAATACTGGTACTGATTTTTGTAGTCAGGATAAAAGCTGTTGTCGTTGCCGATAACGGCAATATTAATGTAAGCGTTTTTCTGTTGGGGATAATCAAACTGCAGAAGAAGTACGTAATAAAACGCGAGCCGGACGTGGTATTAAGGCTATACCTTATAACCCGCAAGGGCTTAAAGCCGGTTATCACATTGCCTGAAATAGTCAAAAAAATCAAAGAGACGGTGGCTACCGATATAGCGGTTATCGATATTATAACCGTGATACTTCAGTCGCTGCGTAAAAAACAGAAGAACAGCGCGTTCAGTTATATATACAGGAAAGCAAAATACAATATAGCCGTTGATATAAAGCTAGGGTTGGAAGACGCTTTTTTAACCGCTATTGTCTGCGGCATATTAAACGCCGCCTCGGGCGCCGCCGGCGCGGTATTTAACAATAAAAAACATCAGGTACGGGCAAAAGCAACCCCGGAATTTTCAAAACTGTTTTTTTCTGCACATATTAACTGCATAATAGCTCTGACTCCGGCAGATATTATTATTGGATATGCAATATACAAGAAAAACAAAAAACAGGCGGTGAAATCTTATGCATCCAATTGAAAATATCATGCAGACTGCGATGGCGGAGATTAAGGACATGGTCGACGTAAACACCATCGTCGGCGACCCTATCATCTCTACGGACGGCGCCACGATAATACCAGTTTCAAAGGTGTCGTTCGGGTTTGTCGCGGGCGGCGGCGAGTACGGAACCAAGGCAAACTCTCAGGACGCGCAGTCGCAAAACCCGTTCGCAGGCGGAGCAAGCTCAGGCATTTCGATATGCCCGGTGGGTTTCCTGGTAGTGAATGAGAACGAAGTGCAACTGCTGTCCGTGGGCGGAAAACAAATGCTGGAGAAGGTCTTTGAAACAGTGCCTAAAATAATAACGGAATTCAAAAACGCTTTTAAGGACAAGAGCAAAGAGGTGGAATAAGCTTTGAAAACAAGGTTTTTCCGGATTACGGCGGTTATGCTGGCAATGGCCGCCGTATTCGCTTATAATACTGGCATAGCAAGCGCGGATAAAAAAGAGGAAGATATTAAAATAACGGCGGAGTCGGCGATACTTATCGAAGCGTATACCGGCAGGGTGCTTTACGAAAAGAACGCTTTTGAAAGGATGCCCATGGCGTCGACGACAAAAATAATGACCGCCATACTGGCGATAGAGAACTGCAACCTTGACGATATCGTGGAAGTAGGACCCAACGCAAGCGGGGTGGAAGGTTCGTCCATTTGGCTGTCGCCGGGGGAAAAGCTGCAGCTTTGCGATATGCTTTTCGGGCTCATGCTGGCGTCGGGAAACGACGCGGCTATCGCCATCGCGGAACACGTGGCGGGCAGCGTGGATAAGTTCGTCGAGATGATGAACGCTAAGGCAAAAGAGGTAGGGGCGTACAATACGCATTTTTGCAATCCGAACGGGCTAACTGAAGACGACCATTATACCACCGCTTACGACCTCGCCTTAATATCCGCATACGCTATGAAGAACGATTTTTTCCGCGAGCTGGTGAAAACGCAATACAAGACAATACCGTGGGAAGGCCACGATTGGGACAGAGTCGTAAAAAACAAGAACAAGATACTCTGGCAGTATGAAGGCGGAAACGGCATAAAGACTGGTTTTACAAAGGCCGCCGGCAGGTGCCTCAGCGCATCTGCGCAAAGGGACGGGCTTCAGCTTATATCCGTAGTGCTGGGCGCTCCCGATATGTTCAATGACTGCATGAAGCTTATGGACATGGGGTTTGAGAACTATTCGAGCAAACTCATTGTCAAGGCGGGAGAGTATATCGGCGACGTTGAAGTCAAACACGGCGTGAAAGACGGCTTTACGGTATATACGCAGGAGGATGTTTACTATCCGCTCACGGAAGAAGAGTTCGGGCTGCTGGATAAAAGGATCTATCTGAAGGATGAACTGGACGCGCCCGTAGCCGAAGGGGAGAACGTAGGCTATATAGACATATGGCTGGGCGGCAATCAAATATGCTCGGTGGCGCTTACGGCACCCGAAACGATAGGCGAGAACTCATATAAATATAACCTCGGAAAAGTACTAAACGGATGGCTCGGGGGAATGCCGAATATGTAAGTGCCGGGGTGATAGCGGGAGGTTTTTGTGAGGATCAACAAGTATATAGCTTCGTGCGGCGTTGCGTCAAGGCGCGGCGCCGATAAGCTTATCGCGGAAGGGAAAGTGACCGTCAACGGCGCTCTTGTCACAACGATGGGCGCCGAGGTCGATGAAAGAGACGACGTCCGTATAGACGGAAAAGTGATAAATCCCCAGAGGGACGTATATATAATGCTCAACAAACCGACGGGCTATATTTGCTCCTGCGCGGACGACAGGGGAAGGAAGACCGTGCTCGATCTCATAAAAGGGGTCGAAGGAAGGGTGTTCCCTGTGGGAAGGCTGGACTATGACACGGAAGGGCTGCTTATACTGACCAGCGACGGCGATTTTGCCTACCGGTGTACGCATCCAAAACATGAGATAAACAAGAAGTATTACGCGGAAGTGAAAGGCGCGCTTGACGCTCGCGCGATAAGCAAACTCCGCCGGGGAGTGATCGTAGACGGCAGAAGGACGTCTCATGCTGAAATAGAAATACTTGAGAGCAAAGACGGTTTATCAAAGCTGCACGTCGTGATACATGAGGGCAGAAACAGGCAGGTAAAGAAGATGTTCGAGGCGGTCGGGTGCAAGGTTACGTACCTAAAGCGCGTTGCGATAGGAGGGCTTGAGCTCGGAGAGCTTGCCCCGGGGGCCTGGCGGCGGCTTGAAGAAAGCGATTTTATCCGCCTTGGAGTAATGAAAGGCTCTTCAAGATAAATTTTACAGGTTGTATAGACCTTTTATCGATTAACTATGATAAATGTGTTGAATTTTTCACAATTATGCATTATCATAAAGCCAGAAGTTTGTATTTATTTTTATATGGAGGATATATTATGGCAGTAAAAGTTGGTATCAACGGTTTTGGACGCATCGGCAGGTTGGTCTTCAGGGCGGCTGTGGACAATCCCAATATCGAAATACTCGGCATAAACGACCCCTTTATCGATCCCGAGTATATGGTTTACATGCTGACATATGATACGGTGCACGGCCGTTTCAAAGGAACGGCAAAAGCGGAAGACGGCGCCATAGTCGTCAACGGCAAGAAAATCGCCGTGTATGCATGCATGAACCCCGAAGAGATACCGTGGAGCAAATGCGGCGCCGAGTATATCGTAGAATCCACCGGCGTATTTACAACGACTGAAAAGGCAAGCGCCCATTTCAAAGGCGGCGCCAAGAAGGTCGTTATATCGGCTCCTTCGGCCGACGCTCCTATGTTCGTAATGGGCGTAAACCACAACACCTACAAGCCCGAGATGAAGATAGTTTCCAATGCTTCATGCACGACGAACTGTCTCGCTCCTCTTGCCAAGGTCATACACGACAAATTCGGCATAATAGAAGGGCTTATGACGACGGTCCATGCCACGACGGCTACTCAGAAAACGGTTGACGGGCCTTCCAAGAAGGACTGGAGAGGCGGCAGAGGCGCTGCGTTCAATATCATTCCCTCGTCCACGGGCGCGGCAAAGGCTGTCGGCAAGGTAATACCCGAGCTTAATGGCAAACTCACAGGCATGTCGTTCAGGGTTCCCACTGCGGACGTTTCGGTTGTCGACCTTACCGTAAGGCTTGAGAAATCCACGACGTACGAAGAGATAAAGGCTGCTATTAAAGCCGCTTCCGAAGGCGAACTCAAAGGCATACTCGGCTATACGGAAGATAAAGTCGTTTCGTCCGACTTTATAGGCGACTCCAGAACGAGCATATTCGATGCCGACGCAGGCATAATGCTTAACCCGAACTTCGTAAAGCTCGTTTCCTGGTATGACAACGAGTGGGGTTATTCGTGCAAGGTTCTCGACCTGATTTCGCACATAGCTTCGGTTGACAAGTAAGAGCAAAAACAAAGAATAAAGAGTGGTTGGTGTACAGCCGCTCTTTTTTATTACAGGGGTACGGTGTCTACGGCAAGCCGTGAGGCTTGATGGGGTGTATAGAGCGGTGCACGCGCGTATACAAAAACGCGAGGGCAAAGCAAGGCTTGAATAAATACGGGGTCCCCGGCAAGCCGTGAGGCTTGATGGGGTGTGTATGGCAGGTAAGAGAACTTTAAACAAACGTTAAACAATGTCGGCGCCGATTGTTGCAGAATAATGTATATGATATACTCAAACAGATAATAAAAGCATTTTTATATTAAACGTAACTCCTGACTTAAGAACGGATAACATATGGTTTGTGACAATACAAAAAACAGTATATAATACTGTAGATAAGAAAACGTAAGGAAATGCGATGAAGACGTTTAAAAAAATATTGATGATATTATTTATTGGCGCGGTATTAGCGGGAGTCATATTCTTACTGCCTGATTTGAACGGGCCGGCCGACGCGAGCCCCGCTCCTGCTTCCGAAGTGTCGGGAGTGATCATAAACGAGGTGATGACCAGCAACAAGGGCATATACCCCGACGACAACGGCAACAGCAGCGACTGGGTTGAGTTTTACAATACTACTGACAACGATATCAGCCTGAATAACTGCGGGCTTTCGGACGATGAAACAAAGCCGAACAAATGGCCGTTTCCAAACGTAACCATTAAAGCGCACGGCTATCTTGTCGTGTTTCTTTCCGGCAATTCCAGATACAGCCCCGAAAATGGCGTGATACACAGCTCGGTTAAATTGAGCTCTCAGGGCGAAAAGCTGATAATGTCGAACGTCGCCGGTAAACCTTTGGATTCCGTCGATATACCCCAGATGCCCGATAACGTATCCTACGGGCTGGTAAACGGCGAGTGGCAGCAGATGAGCAACATCACGCCCGGCTTTGAAAACAGCGACGCCGGGTATCAGGCGTTCAGGGCAACGATGACGGTGCCGGATTCGCCTGTAATTATAAACGAAGTAATGCCGTCTAATTACATGACGATAGCGGATTCAAACGGCGTATATACCGACTGGGTTGAGATAATCAACAAAAGCGGCGAGGACGTTAATTTATACGGGTACGGGCTCTCCGACGACGTAAACGACCCGCTAAAATGGCGCTTCCCCGATATTACGCTGAAAGCGGGGCAGCCCTTGCTTGTGTTCTGCTCGGGCATAAAAGCCCCTTACAGCGGAGAAGGGCCTCTTTATGCGGATTTTAAACTGTCTTCGGCCGGTTCGGCTATAGTGCTTTCCGATATGCAGGGTCGCCTTATGGATAGCGTAGCCGTAGGCGACGTGCCCGCAGACTGGTCGTACGAGCGCGGCTTAAAAGACGGCGCGCCTTCGGGCGAATGGGCGCAAGGCTGCCAGCCGACGCCGGGCTATCCCAACACGGAGGCGGGGTTTGCCGAGTTCTTAAACAACAACCAGCTCGCGCTCGGCGATATCGTTATCTCCGAAGTGCTTACGTCCAATAACGCGGTAGACACGGGCGAGGGTAGCAATAACGATTACATTGAGATAGAAAATCGCGGAGCTAGCGCCGTAAACCTTAAGGGATACGGCCTTACGGATAACGCGTCCAACCCTGCCAAGTTCCGCTTTCCGGACGTAACATTGCAGCCGGGAGCCCAGATAAAAGTGCTTGCGACGGGAGTTGACGTAACGGTCGGCCAGGAATTGTGCGCGCCGTTCAAATTAAGCAGGCTGGGTACGACGGTAGCGCTGTTTAACGCGCAGGACCAGCTTATTGACAGGTACTTTATAGGAACGCTTCCGCAGAACGTTTCAATAGGCAGGGAAGCGGGGCAGACCGCGCTTGCTTATTACACGACGCCCACGCCGGGCGCTGCGAATACCGGCGGCAAGGCAGGGTTTGTGGGCAATGTGCAGTTCGACCAGCAGCCCGGCAAATACGACGGGGCCATACAGCTGTCGCTCTCTTCCGCGGAAGGGGCCGACATATACTACACTACGGACGGCAGCACTCCGTCGCAGAGTTCCAATAAGTACTCGGGGCCTATAACGATAGACAAGACGACGCCAATAAGGGCCAAAGCGTTCAGGGAAGGCTACATAGAAAGCCCGGTGGCTACGGGCACGTATTTCATAAGCGCGGCGCATACGCTGCCCATTGTTTCGATTGCAACGGATGAACATTTGCTGTTTGACCCGACGACCGGCATATACATGCCGGGGCCTAACGCTACCAAAGACAGCAATGGTTTTTACAAAAACGCAAATTTCCAGAGCGATAACGAAGTACCCGCATCGTTTGAGGTATACGACGAGGGCGGACAACGGGTGTTTCAGCAGGATATAGGCCTCGCTATGACAGGAGGGCTGACGCTTTCCCTGAAGGAGCAAAAGTCTTTCGCTATATACGCGCGAAGCCAATATGGTAACAGCACGATGGCGTACCCGTTCTTCCAAAACCGCGATTTCACCGAGTATAAGTCGCTGATACTGCGCACAGGCGGGCGCGAGGGCTCAATGGTAACAAAGCTTAACACATACGTCGCGCTGAGCCTTGTGGATGGCAAGATGAACGTACTGACGCAGGCAGCCAAGCCTTGCGTGGTATACATCAACGGCAGATACTGGGGCGTGTACTACATGATGGAGAAACGCAACAAGTACATGGTAGCGCAGCACGAGGGCGTCACGGACGAGAACGTAATTGACGCAATCAACCTTGCTAAAGGCTTCACTCAGGTTAACAATGGATCGAGCGAAGGGTATAAGGAGATATACAATTACATAAGCACGCATGATCTGTCGGCAAAGGAGAACTACGATTGGGTCGCCGCGCGGCTTGATACCGACAGCTTTATGGACTTCATTATAAACGAGATATACATCGCCAACAACGATGTTGGTAATGTTCAGTTCTATCAGATACCACCGGACGGAAAATGGAAACAGATATATCAGGACCTCGATATCTCATTCTATTCGTTCGACACGGTTGCGAAGCGTATGGATCCGAAAACCACCGGGTCGGATATTTTCAACGCGCTGCTGAAATACAAGCCGTGGAAGGACGCGTTTATAGAGAGGTTCGCCTGGGCGCTTAAGGAAATATATAATACCGAGCGAGTGACCTCTATGATAGACGAAGCGGCGAACCTGTTGCGCGGTGAGGTTGCGGCGGAGCATCAGCGCTGGAGCGGCGAGCGGCCGACGCCCGAAAAATGGGAAGAGGGCGTGAAAGCTTTGAAGAATTTTGCTGCAATACGAGGAAAGGCGGTTGTCAACGATCTGAAGAAGAATCTTTCACTGACGCCGGAGCAGATACAGATGCTCGAGAACGCGGTGAAATAACTTGTGAGGCGTATACAGCGCGTCTTTTCAATCAAGGAAGATAATTGGGCAAAATTGGGTAGTGGTGAGAATGTAGGAGTGTATGAGTAAGCAAAAGCCGCAGGAGAACTCGAAGAACGGGAGGAACGGCCAGAAAAAGCGTTACCGGTTTAACGCGAAAAAGTTTGCCACCACAATGTCGGTGCTGTGTTTTATAGTGGCGGGCGCAATTATCGCGGCGCATTATATAGGCGAAAGCGGCGGTATCGGAGCTATAGCGGCTCTTGACAACCCGCAGCGGACGGCAAAGGCAGGCGCGCAGGCGAGCGGCGAAGCTGCGAAAGGGCTTGCAGGCAAAAGCGTAGTCGTAGACGCCGGGCACGGGGGATTCGACCCGGGCACTATAGGCTCAAACGGCGCCGAGGAGGACGATGTCAACCTCGCCGTCTCTAAATTCTTAAAGGCCGAGCTGGAAGACAGAGGCGCCAAAGTTATAATGACGCGCAGCGACGAAAACGCTATTGCGGATACAAAGGACGCCGACATGGAAAAACGGCGCGTAATAATACGCGACAGCGGATCGGATATAGTCGTCAGCGTGCATATGAATTCCTTTAAGGACGAAAGCGTGTCCGGCCCGCTGGTATTGTTCATGACTGGCTCCGCTAAGGGAAAAGCGCTTGCGGAATGCATACAGCAGCGCTTAAACGACGAGCTTGGGCCGGAATCAAAGGGAGCAGCGCGCTCCGAGAACTTGCATGTTTTAAGAGCGGGAAGCCAGCCGAGCGTGTTGGTGGAGTGCGGCTTTTTAAGCAACCCGGAAGAAGAGAAAAAGCTGCTTACCGAGGATTACCAGAAAAAAGTCGCAAAAGCGATATGCAACGGCATAGAAGACTATTTTGGCAATCAATAGCTTTTAAAATTACATATTAGTACTTGTCTTTAGCTTGAGCATCACGACTTCGGGAGGGTCGAATATCCTCAAAGGAAACAGGCTGTTGCCTAGGCCTCTGCTTACAACCAGCGCCATGCCGTATTTATGATACATTCCGCTCGTATACTTTGGAAGCACGCCCTGCCCGGGAGCGTACAGCCCTCCTAAAAACGGCAGCCGCATCTGTCCGCCGTGCGCGTGGCCGGACAAAACTATATCTATGCCGCAGCCGGAAAACAGTCTTATAAGCTCAGGCCGGTGCGTCAGCAGTATGTTGAGAGAGGATTCATGCCCTGCCGTCAAATCTTTAAGCGCACTCTGCAGACGCAGTTTTGCCTTTTCCTTTTCCGCCGCTGTTTCATAGCCGTAATACGATATGTCGGGCAAGCCGAAAAGCCTTATGCAGCCGCCTTCTTGGTTTATTGCCACAGACTTGGCGTCAAGCATGTTTACGCCCGCTTCTTTCAGCTGAGCAAAAAGCTCTTTGCATCTGCGCGATTTTATCTCGTGATTGCCCGTGACAAAATATACTGGGGCGAGATTTACGGCTCCGCGTATGAAATCCATAGCTGTTTTTATATCCGTACGCCGCCGGTCTATCAAATCTCCCGTGACGGTTATTATGTCGGGTCGCTCTTTTTTTACAAGGCGGATAAGCCTCGATTGCCTGCCGCCAAAATCGTGGTTGTGCAGGTCGGATATGTGCGCTATCTTAAAGCCGTAAAGCTGCTGAGGCACTTTCGCGCCCGTGTATTCGATATTCGTGACGTTAAGGGAGTTGTTGCCGATATAGGCGTAAGCGCGCCTGTGCAAAACGTTGCGGCTTAGGGCATCGGGCTTTATTTTATTGTCGATGAAAATGCTGTCGTTCTTAACCATTCCCAATATTATATTACAAAAACATCTATTTGTGAAACAGCTGAAAATAAACTGCACGCCGGCGGGAAGGCCGTGAAAGAACTTGCCATGGATCTCGCCCGGTTATATAATCGGATTATAATAAAATCAATCATTTTTGATCCACGCTAACAGGCATCATATAAGGCTAAGCTGCTAAATACATAAAGACAGCGATAATGACCCTTTCATTTATAAAACGAAAGGAGGAGATATTAATGTGGTTTGGTGCATGGGATAACGCGGGCGCGGCCGAACGGGCGAAAGAAGCGGTGAGAAGCGTCGGAAACTTCAACTGGACTTTCATTGCGCTGCTGGCTTTTGTATTTTACGTGTACGCAACGGAGCTGTCGCGCAAGAACTACCGGGCGATAGTAGCAGGGCTTGCACTTTATATGGTGCACTGGTTTTACGAGATAATGAACGCCGTTATATGTGCGGCCACCGGCTATGCGCTGTGGACGGTCTCCCCAGAAAGTACCAGTTTCATATTGCTTATAGGGGTAAGCTGGGAGCTGTCGATGATGTTCGCCGTAGCGGGCGTGATAACGAGCAAGCTGCTTTTGGACGATCCGAAAAAGAAGATACTGGGCATAAACAACCGAATATTCTTTGCGATTGTCAACGCCGCGTTTTTCAGCGCCGTGGAAATCTTTCTGGCAACCACGCCGGCGTTTATATGGGTATATCCCTGGTGGGGCGCAATACCGGTATTCATCACCACCTATATACCGTTTTTTCTGGCGGCATTTCTGGTGCCCGACGCAAAGCCGCGTACGCAGAAGATATTTGTGGGCGGGCTGGCGGCGGTAAACGCGCTGCTTTTGGCTGTGCTGATACCGCTCGGGATAATATAAGTCCTTTTTGGCTCATAAACGATAAAAGTACCTTTATGACGAAAGGGGCTTTTATTGTTTTGCTTCAGCTTAAGCCTATTACGCCCGTTGTAAACCAACGTTCCGGTATTTGCGTCCGGAGTATCGATGCATACCGCAATAATGTAATATCCCGCGCTGTCCAAAAGCTCTATATTGCCCTGCTCGTCCGGCTTTATTACTGGCATTGAAAAATCCAGACTGCCGGTTTTTTGTAAACATCCCATGAGTCTTTCGTCAAATGTGAAAAATAACACCGGATCTCAGCATCTTCGGGAAAGCCCTTCTCTGAAGCAAGGCTCACTATGACGCCTGCCGGAAGACGCTGGCCTTCATATATAAAGTTAGAACACAACGCATAAACGCTTAAAGACTTAAACAGCTCTTGAGGCGAAACGTCCTTGAAAAAGCCAGCAAAATCAAATGGCAGTTCATTTTCACCGTATTGCAGCGATATCATGCCGATCTTTTCACCGGCGCTTACCTCTTCCGGCCCCGTCATCGGGTTGTACTGGCTCAACGAGGCCTAGCGGACACCCGGGTCTTCCACATCCTTATAAGGGGGTATAGACATGCTTTGAAGCATCTCGGCGGCATAGTCTGCGTATTTACCGCCTTCGTTATTCAGCCCGAAGGAGGCGGGCATATCCTTAAGCGTTGCTTCGTGAGGAGAAGGAGGAAGCAACCGGGGCCCCGTACGGTTTGGACGGGGTGGAAGGAAACGGTACGGAAAATCACGTAAAGGGTATGCTTTTCCCAAAAAAGAAAGAGCCTTTTTTAAGACTCTTTTCTTTTGTAAATTTATATTTCCAGGCATTAAAGCTTGCCCTGTTAAATATTCTGCAGCCTCTCAAAGAACCCATGCAGTTCAACCATATACTTTTCATAGATATCCATGTATTTCGCATAGATTGCCTTTTTATTCATGTCGGGATTGAATTCCTTTTCAACTTTTACATGGGCCTTTGCCGTCTCCTTTAAATCGCTGAACACGCCAATGGCATTTCCGGCGAGCAATGCCGCGCCCCACATGGCCACATCTTCCCTGTTAAGCACATGATACGTCTTCCCCTGTACGTCTGCGCAAATTTGCGTCCATACAGGCGACTTTGCGCCTCCGCCAATGATGCGTATCACATCCAGTTTATATTCCGGATACAGCCTTTCGATGCTGCGAATGGCAAGCGCAAAATCATAGGAAAAGCTCTCCAGCAAAGCGCGATAGAAATGTTCCTTTTTGTGGCTCCAGTCGTGTCCCATCCAAAGCCCTCTTAAAGCCCCGTCCAGCGGCATGCTGCTTCCGCCCAGAAGCCCAAGCGCCATCACGCCGTCGCAGCCGGATGGAATTTTGGCGACTTCTTCTTCCATCTGGGCATACATTTCTTTTGTGCTGACGCCTTCCTGCCTGACAAACGTATTCATAAACCAGTCGAGGGTAATGCCCGAGCCTGCCACGAAATGAGTCGCAAAGTATTCGCCCGGGACCGCCGAAGGTATAACATCCAAACGCCTTTCCTCGAAGTCAGGGCGGTATTCCTCTACGCAGCAGCTTACCTCGCCGTATGACGACGCTTCAAAAATCATGTCCCCAGGCGTTACTATAGCCGAACCCAGACAACCGGCCGGCTTGTCTCCCGCGCCTGATACCAATGGAATACCCGCCTTTAATCCGGTCTCTTTTGCGCTGCTTTCCGACAGGTAACCGCAGATGTCATTCGAATTTACGATTCTCGGCAGATATTTTGTATCCAGCTGTATGGCGTCGCATATTTCTTCAGACCATTTATCTTTTCTCACATCCGCCAGACCGGTCCATTGCGTAAATGTACGGTCTATTACGGCGTCCTCTATCGGCAGATCCCCCAGTTTGCCTATCACATAGCCCGAAATCATCAAATACTTTGCAATTCTTTTGCTCTCAGCCGGGAACTCCGTTTTGAACCACTCGTATTTCGGAGCCATCTGCGGGAAGTTTGTTCCGCTGATCCCCAGGAATTGATCCTTCAATTGTGCCATCTGGCGCTTTGCATAAGGCATATACCGGCTGTCCAGAGAGCAGGACCATGTTGTGATATCGTTCCAGTGTTCGTCAACGCCCATAAAACCTGACATCTGGCCCGTAAATGCCATTGCTCCAATATTTTTTGCTTTGTCCCCGAGTATCGCGGCCACTTTTTTAATGCATGCAAGAACGGATGCAAACAGCTCTTCACCCTTTTGAATAAACACGCCCGGACTTGGACGGTAGTCTTTTACAGGTTCAATTTCCACTGCGATGCATTCGCTGTCTGTATTATAAACACCCACCTTGATAAAGCTTGTTCCCAGGTCTACAGCCATAAGCAATATGTCTTTCATTTGTCCTTTCCTCCTACAAAAAAGATATATTCTGCTGATTAATGCCCTGCAGTCTTGACAGCGCATGATCAGTTAATCCTGGGTTCTCTCAATCTCCGCACCGCTATGGTCAGCAATCGGCATCACCACCATGCCGTTTTAGCTGCTCAATTGCGGTCCGTTTTACATTGAAAGGCGCATTGCGTTACTAGCCTCATCGTTTGCCGTTACGTACCCCGAACGATACTGTGACGGCGTCACACCTTCCAGATTCTTGAACACCGTGGAAAAATACTGGACATTGGTATATCCCACGGCGGAAGCCACATCGTAAAGTTTCATGGATCTGTCGGCCAGCAGCCGTTTGGCGTTGTCCACGCGTACGCGCATAAGGTAATTGGTAAATGTGACGCCTGTTTCCTCCTTAAACAGCTTGCAGAAATAAGAGGCGTTCAGGTAGAAAGCGGCGGCAACGTCGCTCATAGAAAGAGACTGCGCGTAATTTTCGTTGATGTAAGCGATTATCTTGTCTATCAACCAATGGCGCTTGCTGTTGAAAAAGCTCTGATACTGTTCGATCAATATGTTGAGCAGGCTTTGCAGCTGGCTTTGCATTTTATCCGTTGAATGCAAAGCGGACGCCTGGTCAATGTAATCCAGACAGATTTTAATCACTTCCTCCGATACCGGCAGGAAGGGCAGACACCCTTTAAACAGGCTGTTCAGCACATTAAGGTACAGAAGCTTTATTTGGAGCGACGTCGGCGTGCCTTCGGACTGGTTCAAAAAGTCGGCAATAAGGTCTGCCAGCAGCGATGTTGACTCACCGGCGTCGCCCTTGCGTATCGCTGCGATCAGTGATTTTAAATTGTATTCCTCGTACACCACCTGAAAGCTGTTGGCGTGCTCTTCGGATATGCCCGCATCCGTCTGCTGAGAGCGGCACAGGTTGATGTTGTAGCGCGCCTTGCGGTAAGACTGGCACAGGTCCGACAGCTTGCCTGCAACGGAACCGATGCCATAGGCGATGCGTACGGCATGCAGCTCCTTGATCTGCTTTTTGGATATGTTCAGCGCGTTGGCCGCGGCTGCCGTAAAATCTTCTGCGGGAAGGTCGCTGAACACCAGATAGACGTTAACCTCGTCCACCCAGAAATCCATCACTTCCCCGAAACAGGCGCTCAGCTGGTTTTTAATGATTTTGCTGACGCTGAAGCCTACCAGCGTCTCTTCCACATCGCTTTCGGAACCCGCATGCTGCACGGGGTGTATGTGCGCGATGATACACATCGCGGAGCTGGTGGGGAACACGACCCCCAGCTCGTACAAATGCGATTCCGACACCTTGTTGAAGTCCAGCTTGCCCAACAGCAGGTCAATATATATCTTTTCGCGGAGCAGGTTAGAAGAGCTTGATAAGAGGTCGAGCACCTGCTGGTTGTATTTCTTCTTTTCCAGCGTGGCGATACACTTGGACACGGCTTTTTTAAGATCGTCCTCCTCGATGGGCTTGAGCAGGTAGTCCACCGCACCGAAGCGTACAGCGCTCTGCGCGTACTCAAATTCGTTGTAGCCGCTTATAAGTATGATCTGCGGGAACATACCGCTTTCGTTCAGTGTTTTCATCAGCTCGATGCCGGAGAGCTCAGGCATTTCGATGTCGGTGATTATGATGTCCGGCTCATGGGCCGAAGCCAAGGCGAACGCCTTAGCGCCGTCTTCCGCTTCATATACCTCCGATATGCCCAGCTTTTCCCAATCTATCGTCAGAATAAGCCGCTTGCGGAGCCATGGCTCGTCATCGGCAATCAGCAGTTTATACATAATTCTAACCTCCAAACTTAAAGAAGCGCGGCGTTACCCGCGGGTTGTTTTGCGCCCGGCCAGATTCAGCCGGATCACGACTTCGGTGTATTCTCCGTAAACACTGTTAAGACGTATGCCGGATTCCTCTCCGAATTTCAGCTTGATCTGGTAGTTCAGGTTGCGGAGCGCGTATCCTTTTCCGAGGGTGCTGTCCTCAAAGTTGAAATTCTCCACGCGGCGGTTCAGACGCTCCAGCGTGGCGTCGTGTATGCCTATACCGTTGTCCCGGACAATCAGCGTCACACAGCCTTCATCCTCCTTGACGGTGATGCTGATGCGCCATTCGCCGCGCTTGTTCTGAAAGCCATGCATTATGCAATTCTCTATAACCGGCTGCAGCAGGAACTTGGGCACGCTTAAGTCGTATATGTTTTCGGGGATATCGTAAGTGAACAGTATCTTATGGTTAAGGCGTATGTTCTGAACGGTGACGTACTGCTTGGCCAGCTCGAACGCTTCGCGGAACGGCACCAGATGCTTGCCGCCCGAGAGCGCGATCCTGAAAAACCGCGACAGCGCCATTACCAGATTGGCTATCTCCTCCTGATGATTGATCTTGGCGATACTGTATATGGACTCCAGAGAGTTGTAGAGCATATGCGGGTTTATTTCGGTTTGCAGCATCTGTATCGTGGCGATGATTTTATGGTTGTGCTCTTCGGACACGTTGCGCATCAGCGTGGATATTTCTGCCGCCATCTCGTTGAATCCCGCATATATGCTCTGGAACTCGGCATTGGGCTTTTCCAATAGCTTCACGTTGTAGTTGCCGTTTTTGATCTCCGTCATCGCCTGGGACAGCTCCCTTAACGGATGGACCGTGGAGTAAGTGAGGAGCAGCGTGATGCCGAAGGACAAAACAATAAGGCACAACGATATTATAGGCAGCATGATGAAAATGGGGGTGATCCCTTGTACGACCGAAACAGCGTCGGTGGCGATAATATAATACCATTCGTTGCCCTGCGAATATGTCCAGTTGAGCAGGTAGTTTTTACCGTTTATCGCCAGCTCGGTATTGCCCGAATCCTGGCCGTCCAGCGCAGCAAGTATATCCCTGTACTGCGGCAGCGACTGGCCGATCTCCCCGTCTTTCATAGAGGATATCAGATTGCCGTGCCTGTCCATAATGACGGCATATGTGGGGCTTATCTGCAGGCCGGAAACGAGCAGCTGATTGATATACTGTTCCTTGACGTTGGTGGTCAGTATAATTTCATTGTCCTCGTTGTCCGACATATAAAAGTTCTTCGATATGTTCTTCTCCTTGAAGGTGGCGCCCACCGTGGGGTTGCAGATCACATGCTCATAATGCGTGGAAACGCCCCATTTGTTTCTGGGGAGAAAGTGGCAGTCCAGAACATTGGGGTTGATGCCTTCGAAAAAGGTCATTCTTGAGACAAGGAGCATGGACCGGGAGGGGATGTAGAGGTAAAAGTGGTTGAACCCCCCGATGCTGTAGGTATCCACTATAAGGGAACTGTGGACGGTCACTGGATATTGCGCCACTTCAAACAGTTCAGCCCCCGTCATGTCCAGCGTGGGGTCAACAATTTTGGGCAGCTTGGCCAGAGCGATCAGCAGCGACGTGCTGGCGCCTTCCATAACCGCCAGCTTGGATTCTATGTTCTTGAAATTGGATTCAAGCGTATCCTGAATGTTGCGGGAGGCGTTTTCTTTAAGCGTATTCTGGGTGGAAGTAAACAAAACTATACTAAAAACCAGTACCGGAACCAATATCAAGACAGATGTGAGAACAAATAGACGGACACGGAATGCGTTAATTCTCATCACTGAAACCCCACAGTCAAGCTAAACAAACAAAGGGTAGAACATCACACCGGTTGCCGGACTTGCATAAATAGCATATATTAGCCGGAGTGGATTGTCAACAACAGCAGCGGCAAATAGGGAGGCAGATGTGCGGTATAAAAACAAGAAGCAAAAATAATGTAATAAAAACAAAAATAGCACGTTTACAAATATAAGTGCCATAATTAAAGTGAAGATACCGGTGTATCTAACGGATCGCGCTGCATACGGTCAAGTGCAAATGCTTGACCAATATGCAGACGTACCTTACACTATACGTAAGCGGGGTGGTCAAATGCCGGCTTTCACATTACCGCCCTGCAGGCAGGGCACAATATCAATATGCCAAAGGCCTGCAACAATACTTCGTTTTCTCATTGCTCGCAGACGTTAAGGAATAATGGGTTTTAAGTGAGCGCACAGCCTCAGCCGCTCGGATTTTCATGGAGGATATATGGGGATAAAGCTTGTTTTACTGGCCGGTTTGATACTTGTTATATCCTTGACGGCGCTGGGATGCAATCAACCCTTGTCGCCCATCGCTGAGGACGTACCTCCGGCGCGTGAGCTCGATGACTTAAGCGGCAAGAAAATCGCGGCCGTTGTGCTGATTAAGGACCAGTTTCAGCGAATGCTCCAGCTCACGATGAAAAAGACGGCGGAACGCTACGGCGCGACTGTGATAGAGGGCCAGAGCGGCGGCGAACTGGACACCGAGGTCGAGCTTATAAACCAGTATGCTTCTGGCGACGTCGACGGCATATGCATATTCCCGGTCAGCCCGACGGGGTCGGCCGCTGCGCTGGAGAACGCGGCAAAGAACGGTATCACTATCTACTGCGCCAACATGAACATGGACTATGAGTGGCAGACCGGCTATGCCAAGATGGACCAGTATAATATCGGCGAGATCGTCGGCGAATTCTGTGCCGACTATATCAGAAAACATTTTCCGGGAAAAAAGCCCAAGACGGCCATCATACAGTTCACCGCGCTGCTGCCGGAAATGAGCGCACAGCGCACCGGCGGATTTCTGTCCAAAACGGCGGATCTGATTGAAATCGTCAAGGATGTGGACGCCTGGAATGCCGATGATTCCGTCATCGTCGCGGCGGAGATAATCAACGCGTACCCCGACCTTGAACTTATATTCTGCGCCAACGAGGGAGGCACCGTGGGCACGGTGATGGCGGTTAAAAACGCGGGCAAATCCATTCCGGTATTCGGCATAGACATCAGCGAGCAGCTGGTAAACATGCTGCTTAATCCGGACAACATACTGCAAGCGCTGGGCGGGCAGGACCCTATAGCGCTGGGTGAGACTTCAATGAAGAACTTGTGCCTTGCCATGATGGGCAAGGAGTATGAAACCGGGGTGGTGCTTCCCGGCATACCGCTTACAAGAGAGGATCCGCAAGGTGCGAAGGATTATCTGAACGAGCTGCTGGGCGCGTTGAAGTAAAGCGCGCTTCTTATACGGGGGCCCCAAAAAGACATGATACTTTTTGGGGTGTAAATACGGGGTCCCCGGCAAACCGTTAGGTTTGATGGAGTGTGAATATAAACTAAAAACTGTTATTCCGAGCCTGCCCAGGAATCCCATAAAAGTACTGACGCCTCAATCAGAATGACAGGACAGGACACCATTTTTTTATGTGGGCGCACCTTAATAAGGTGCTCTTTTTTTTACGGGGTTCCAAAACGACATAAGACTTGCAGAGGTGTGTATAACGGAGTGTGTATTGGGCAGGGATTCAAGCAAATAGGAAATATAAGTTTAAGAAAAATACTCTAAAACAAATATAGCAAACAAAAAACAAATTCCGCGTAATTGTAAAAAGTCTATAGCAAATATAACAAACAAAAAACAAATCCAGCCTGATTGTATAAAACGAGGCTTTACTCTAAAATGGTATCGTTCCAATAGAAAATAATTTCACCCTCTGAAATATTTGTCCTTGCAGAAATACGGGCGACCCGTATGTGTGATTAGTGTTGCAAAAAACCCGAATAAGCCGGAAAGGCGATGAAAAGTACAAAAAATGACAGGTGTTGAATCGCGGCAGCCTATAGCCGTTTCAAAATAACTAAAAGGAAGGAGCCAAGAGATGCCCGAAAGTGATTTCTTAATTGAAATTAAGAACGTGACAAAGACTTTCGGCGGGGTCGTCCGCGCGCTTGATGATATCAGCCTGGGCATACGTAAAAATGAGATTGTCGGCGTTGTCGGGGAAAACGGGGCGGGAAAATCGACGCTGATGAAGATACTCGCGGGGGTATTCCCGCCTGACTGCGGAAAGCTGTTGTACAAGGGGAAGGAGGTGCCTTTTCCCAAGAGCCCAAAGGAGGCCGCCAAGAGAGGTATAGGCATCGTTTATCAGGAAAAAGGCGTGGTGTCGTGTCTTAAGGTTTATCAGTTTCTGTTCCTGGGGAATGAGGAATGCTTTAAGAAGGCCAAGACGCTGCAGATCAAAAAAATGAAAGAGTATGCCGCGGAAGTGATCAAGGAATTCCGCATCCGCTGCTCCATAGACGATTATATGTATGCGTTGCCGCTGTCGACCCAGAAGATGATCGAGATAGCCCGTGCTATAGTAAGCCTCCGGCTGGAGCACGGCGAAGGGGTGGATATGGTGATCATTCTGGATGAGCCGACCGCCCCGCTGACGATAGAGGAACGCCAGGAGCTGTTCAAGCAAATAATCGCCATGAAAAGCAGCGCTTCCTTCGTATTCGTCTCCCATATCATGAACGAGGTCATGGAGTTTACGGACAGAATACACGTGCTGCGGGACGGCAAGGTGGTCGCCGGCTACGACATGAAGAAGGAGAGCCTGTCGGAGGAGGACCTGTTCAGGGTCATCGTCGGCAAGGAGTCGGTGGATCTGGAGAAGGGCAAGGTCCGTAAACCGGTTGAGTCAGGCGAGGTAATGCTCAAAGCGGATAACCTTACGAAGGATGGCAGCTATTATGACGTTTCTTTCGAGCTGCATAAAGGCGAATGCATCGGGCTGTTCGGACCGACGGGCGCAGGGCAGAGCGAGCTGCTGCGCTCGATAGCGGGGCTTACAGGCTTCGATAAAGGCGTGCTGCATATAAACGGCAGGAGAGCCAGGGCTAAGGAGCCGCCGCATGTACGGCTGAAAAGAAACGTTGGTTACTTTTCGGGCGAGACCGGAAAAGAGCTCTTCTTAAACTGGTCCATCGCCAAGAACATCTCGATACTCAACATCCACAAAATAAGACGGAAGCTGACTCGCATCATCAATTTCGGGGCGGAAAAGAAGATGGCTGAGGAGATCATCGGCAACCTGCGGATCAAGGCGCCCAGCTATCGCTCCGAGTGCTACTCGTTAAGCGGCGGCAACAAGCAGAAGGTGTCCGTCGGCAAATGGTTTGAAAGGAACCCGGATATATTCCTGATGGAAGGCCCGACCATCGGTATCGACGTGGGCGCCAGAACGGATATATATGAAGCCACGCTGAAGATGAAGGAGCGGGGGATATCCATGATACTGGTGAGCGACGATCCCAAGGAATATTCCCTGCTGTGCGACAGGATCATCTATTTCCGGAACGGCAGAATAAACTCCGTCCTCAGCATGGAGCAATTCAACGAGGTGATATCGATATGAAAAACAATGTTTTCCGGAATGTATTCTCGGCCGTGTTCAAATCGTTTAAGGCTTATCCGGTGCTGCTGATTTTCATAATATTGTTCGCTGGCTTTTCGGCATTGTATTCGGATAGGTTTCTGACAGGACTGAACATAGAAGCCATGCTCAAGCAGTTCGTCAGGCTGATGCTGTTTGCGATAGGGCCGTCCATCGTAATGACCACCGGCTCGCTTGACCTCACGTTTGTGGGTATATGGATGCTGGGCGGCGCGCTCGTGTGGCTGCTGGGCCCGGTCGTCGGGCTCGCTGCCATACTCGCGTTTCCTATACTGGGCGTGCTCACGGGGCTGATGGTCGGTGTGATACAGGCCAAGGCCCGCATCCCCTCGTTCATACTCACGCTGAGCGTGATGATCACCTACTGGGGCGTCACTGCGCTGCTGTCCGAAGGATACTCGCGGTCCGTAACAGGGTACGAATTCCTGACGGCTAAACTGATGCCCGTGATACCCACCGCGCTGCTCTGGACTATCCCGATACTGGCAGTCGCCATATTCCTGATGAAGCGGACCGTGCTGGGGCCGTACTTCTACGCGATAGGCGCCAATGAAGAGGGCGCTCACATGGCAGGCATACGGGTGAACAGGTTCAAGATGCTCGTGTTCACGATAAGCGGTCTGTTCACCGGCATCAGCTCTATAGTGCTGTTCCAGCATCTGGGCGGTTCGATACCGGTCGAGCTGAACTTAAGCACGATGAACGAACCGCTTGTGGCGATCATACTGGGCGGTACGCCGCTGATGGGCGGCACCGGCGGCCCGCAGCGTACTATACTCGGCGCAATCACATTAACTGTGCTCATGCGCGGGCTGAATGTCGCGATGCTGCCGCCTCAGGCCATAGAACTGCTGGTGGGCCTGATGCTTATAGTATCGATAATCGTGGGGTCGAGAAGCCTCAATAAAGCAGGGACGGAGGTAACATGATGAAACAAGCGGCATGCGACGGCAAACCCGTTAAATTAAGGCGCTGGACCGAAGACAACATGTCTCTCATCATTTCGATTGCAGCGATGTTCGTGCTTATAATCGGCTTCCAGCTCATTAATCCTTACTTCCTGCAGTATCAGGGCATAATTTCGCTTGTCTATGCGATGTCCTACTTCCTGATCGCTGCGTGCGGGCTCACCTTTGTGATAATGATGGGGTCTTTCGACTTCTCTGTGGTGAGCGTACTGAAATTCTCGGCGCTGCTGTGCGTCACGTACATTGACAAGATAGGCCTGTGGGTGGTGCCGGCGGCGCTGCTTGTGAGCGTGCTTATAGGCTTTATCAACGGCATCATATTCACAAAGCTGAAAGTCCCTTCCTTCCTGGTCACACTGGGCATCTCCATCGTGATCGACGGCGTGGCGCTGTATATGTCCCAGGGCTTCCTGCTAATGATGGAAAACGAGGTGTTCAGAAGCCTGTCCATTACGTTTATCGGCGGTCTGCCGTCCATATTCTACTGGGCGATCGCGGTGCTTATTATCTGCACGCTAATCACGCTGATCACTCCGTTCGGGCGGCGCATATTGGCAATAGGCGGAAACCCGGTGGCGGCTGCACATTCAGGCATCAACGTCGGCCGTATGCGCGTTGCAGTGTTTATGCTGTCCAGCCTGCTGGCGGGCCTGGCCGGCATACTCTACATGGCGCAGTGGGGGGGCGGTTCCGTGGCTATCGGCGCGGACATGACGCTGCCGCTGTTTGCCAGCGTCGTGGCCGGCGGAACAGCGCTTTCCGGCGGCGTGGGCGGGCCTCACAGAACGCTGCTTGGCGTCATCATCATCACGTGGACGCAGACCGGCCTGCTGACGATGGGTTTCGGGCAGGATATTCAGGTCATCGTCTTCGGGGTTATAGCCATCACAATGAGCATCGTGACCACCGACAGGAAGAAAATCAAGATAATCAAATAGCGGTACATCAACAGGCACAACGATTGTCCGTCCTGCAAAAGGCAGACGGCTAAAATAAATACGGAGGTGGACAATGAAAAAGAAATTGCTTTTGTTGGTTGTCATGCTGTTGGTCGTCAGCATGGTCGTGTCCTTCATGGGCTGCACGCCCCAGCCGGCGGAAACCCCGGCACCGGCGGATACGTCAGCGGGAGATAAACCCGCTCCGGCAGATCAGCCCACTTCGGCAGATCAGCCCGTAGACGAAGAGATTGATTTTAACAATCTCGTGGTACCCGAGGACGAAGCCGGCAAGGAAGAGCTGCGCATGAAGCTGGCTCAAAAGTATAAAAATGCAGAGCCCGGCGAGAGCTTCCTCGTGGGGCACATCACGTTCCAGCTTGAGCAGGAATACGCCATGATGGTGCTGCAGGCCAACAAGCAGGCTGCCGAGCAGCTGGGCCTCAAATTCCAGAGCGCTCTGGCTACCTCAGACGCGGAATGGATAGAGATCACCCAGAGCATGATCGCGTCCGGTGCGAAGGCACTTACGCTGAACTGCCCGTCGATGACGGCGATGCCTGAGATCGCACGGCTTTGCGAGGAAAATAAGGTGTTCCTCGCCACTTACTTCGGTTATACGGCCGACATTTTCCCCGGCGACTTTGGTCCGTACTGGGTGCTGGACAACACGCCGATGTCGGATGAGCAGACGTTCTATCCGCTGATGGTGCTGATGGAGAAAATGAAGCAGAACGGCAAGACCAAGCTGCTGCATCATCAGGCCAGCAAGACGGCGGCGACTGTGTCCACGGTGTACATCAATCTGGGCGTCTACCAGGCGTGGAAACATTATCCGGAAATCCAGCTGCTGGGGCATCAATACGGTGAGTGGGGCTACGAAGGCGGACGCGCCGCGGCGGAAGCTTCCCTGGCTGTTCGGACTGACTATGAAGGCTTCTGGGGCGCCAACGACTCGCAGACCACCGGTGCTCTGAGGGCGCTGGAAGACCGCGGCCTCAACATCGGAACGTATACAGTCTCCCGTGATATGGAGATGACGACGGCACAGGATATCATCGATAACAAATTCCTCGCCACCTGCGGCTTCGCGATTCCGTACTTCGGCGGACGCATGGTCTCCATGCTGTACGATATGTGCGTGGGCGAGTGGTATCCGCTGCCTGACGAGCGGCTCCAGACAGCGAAAATGGATGTTTACGGCAATGACGAGCTCGCGGCTTTGGCGACGGCATCCGGCATCGACAAATATCCTGGCTATAACGCCGGACCGACCAAGGACAATCTTGAAAAGATATTGACCCAGATGAAGTCGAGCAATCCGCAGTACCCGTACGACTTCAGGCTGATATCGCTGTCCAAATGCAAGGAGGAAGGTCTGACATATGACCGTCACGCCGGCGGCGGAACGGAGCTCGGACAGCACGATTACTATTACGTGCTGCAGCTCAAGAAATTCGGCGATCTGGATACTCTTAAAGCGCACCTGGCGGCGTTGTACGAGCATTTCCTCGACTTCAGCTGGGCGACCACCTGGGAAGAGGCTGAGGAGTATTCCAAGAAATTCCCGCCGACGCTGAAAATCGAACCCAACTGGGAGAGTTAGTAGCTTTTTAAACAACCACCAGCAAAAGGCAAGCGCTCCCCCTCTGTATTAAGAGGGGGGGGAGCCTTGCAATATGGGGTCCCCAGAAAGACGTGAGGCTTTTTGGGGTGTGAATTTGTGTTCGTAAACCTATTAGTTGGAGGATAATACGATGGCGAGAAATGTTGTTATTACTGGCGCGGCAAGCGGGATCGGCAAGGCCACGGTAAAAGCTTTTGTGTCGCTGGGCGACAGGGTGTTTATGACGGACTGGAAAGAAGAAACGCTCGAAGCAGCCTATGCCGAAATGCTGCCGCTGGCACAGGACGGTATGCTTCATAAAATTGCGGCCAATGTGGTCGTTTCGGAAGAAGTGGCCGGCATTGAGGCGTTGGTCAGCAAATTCGGCGGCTGTGACGTGCTGGTGAACTGTGCGGCGGTTTTCAGAGTCGGGTTGCTGCACAATGCTCCGATGGACGATTATGATTTTCAGTTTGATATCAACGTACGCGGTATTTTCAATACCTGCAAAGCTCTCATACCTCATATGCTTAAGAAGCAGAAAGGCGCGGTAGTCAACATATCGTCCGTTTCGGGAATGGGCGGCGATTATAATATGTCGCTCTATTGCGCCACAAAGGGAGCAGTCATTGCGATGTCCCGCGCAATGGCGATGGACTATTCAGCGCAGGGCGTCCGTGTCAATATCGTGTCGCCGTCCGCCGTCAAAACCCCGATGTTCCTGACCGGATGCTCGGAGGCGGTGCTGGAGAGCTTCAGAAAGAATATGCCGGACAAGAAGCTGTGCGAACCCGAGTGGTGCGCCAACGTGATCGTCTATCTGGCTTCGGATAACGCCGAGCACCTCTGCGGCGTCAACATCCCCGTAGACGGCGGGCTGACGGCTTGGAACGGCCAGCCCAATCAGGAGAAGTGAGGCGCAATCACATCATAACAACCATATAATATGGCGCGGAAGGCCGGACTTAAAGTACTTCAACAGGGGAGCCATTTGCAAGGCTCCCTTTAACATACCCGTTATTGCCCGTTGCCTGCTTACGGTGGTTAGCAATACACGACAAGAGCAAAGCGAACTTTGAAATCTTAATACAAGGCCCCCCGCAAAGCCTGAAGCTTTGTGGGGAGAAGGAGGAGCAAGGAAGCGTGCGGATGTTTTGCTTAAAAAGCAAAACGGAGCAAAGCGAACTTTGCTCCGACGTGGTGCGAGAAACAGGACTTGAACCTGCACGGGTTTGACCCCACTAGAACCTGAATCTAGCGCGTCTGCCAGTTCCGCCATTCTCGCACGGCTTGCTAAATATGGTGGAGGGAGGTGGATTCGAACCACCGAAGTCATTGACAACAGATTTACAGTCTGCTCCCTTTGGCCGCTCGGGAATCCCTCCATATGGAGCTGATGATGGGACTCGAACCCGCAACCTGCTGATTACAAATCAGCTGCTCTACCGGTTGAGCTACATCAGCATTTTATCACCTCGAAGCAGACGCAGGGGCTTAAAAGGTGATATATCGAAAAAAATGGTGCCTCAGGACAGAATCGAACTGTCGACACAGGGATTTTCAGTCCCTTGCTCTACCAACTGAGCTACCGAGGCAAGTTGTACCCCAAACAACTATTGATCGTTTGGGGTATGCTGGCGACCCGGAACGGGCTCGAACCGTCGACCTCTAGCGTGACAGGCTAGCGTTCTAACCAACTGAACTACCGGGCCATTATTTGCCCCAAAAGCGTAAGCCCTTGGGGTTAACTGGTGGGGCCTCAGGGACTCGAACCCCGGACCGATCGGTTATGAGCCGACTGCTCTAACCAACTGAGCTAAGGCCCCAAAATGGTGACCCCTAGGAGAATCGAACTCCTGTTACCGCCGTGAAAGGGCGATGTCTTAACCGCTTGACCAAGGGGCCATTTGTTAAACGTGACGCTGGTCGGGGTGAAGGGACTTGAACCCCCGGCCCCATGCTCCCAAAGCACGTGCGCTACCAAACTGCGCTACACCCCGAGAATTTTACGCGACGAACTATAATATACAGTATTTAAACTGCAATGTCAACCCATTTTTGCCGCCCAGATTCCGTTTTTTAATGGTGAAATAAGACTGTATTTTTATGGTGAAAAAATAAAAATCAGCTTGCCGAAGTTGAATAAATAACGCCCTTTTACTATAATGATTATAACACTGCAAAACGAAAGGTTACATACAACAATTGAACGAGGCATTGAAAAAACACATAACCGAAAACGGCTTGAAATATTATATCGAGACATACGGCTGCCAGATGAACGACCACGAAAGCGAAAAGCTTTCCGGCGTTCTTGAATATTTAGGATTCGCTCCGGCGGAGGATAAAACAAGCGCCGACCTTATTATATTCAACACCTGCTGCGTGCGCGAGCATGCCGAGGCAAAGCTGTACGGAAACGTAGGCGCGCTGAAAGAGCATAAAGAAAACGTACCCGGCTCGGTTATAGCGGTCTGCGGCTGCATGATGCAGCAGGAAGACGCGGCGGCTAAGCTGCTTCGGCGTTTCCCGTTTGTAGACATCGCTTTTGGAACAAATCATATACACAAGCTGGAAGACATGCTTTGCAAAGCTATGCTCGGGCGCGGGCGTTCGGCATATGTCGAACCTGACGAGGAAATAATTGAAGGGCTCGATGTAAAAAGGAACAGCGCGCACAGCGCGTATGTAAACATAATATACGGATGCAACAACTTCTGCTCGTACTGCGTAGTGCCGTACGTGCGCGGAAGGGAGCGCAGCCGCAAGCCTGAAGACATATTAAAAGAAATAAGCGGGCTCTGCGATACCGGCGTAACGGAAGTAACGCTGCTTGGGCAGAACGTGAATTCATACGGCAAGGACCTTGATGTACCCGTAACGTTTACGCGGCTGCTGGAGAGGATAGACGGCGAAACGGGTATAAAGCGCATAAGGTTTATGACGTCGCACCCTAAGGACTTAACGGACGAGCTTATCGGATGCTACGGGCGACTTAAAAGTCTATGCGAGCATATACACCTGCCGGTGCAGTCGGGCAGCGACCGCATACTGAAGGCTATGAACAGGCGATATACGGCCGCACATTATCTTGAGCTCGTCGACAAACTGCGCTCGCGAGTGCCCGATATAGCGATAACGACGGACATAATCGTTGGTTTTCCGGGCGAAACGGAAAGCGATTTTGAGGATACTTTGAGGCTCGTGGAAAAAGTACGCTATGACGCCGCGTATACTTTTGCGTATTCAATCCGCAAGCTGACGAAAGCCGCGAAGATGCCTGGCCAGATAGAAAAGAGCGTAAAAGAGCAAAGGCTTTTAAAGCTCAATTCGCTGGTGTCGCAATGCATGCATGAGCGCAACAGCGCTTATCTTGGCAGGGAAGTGGAAGTGCTGGCAGATTCGGCGAGCCGCCGCAACGAGCGGGAGATTTCCGGCAAAACGCGCACCGCCAAGACCGTAACATTCAGCGGAGACACTTCCGAGATAGGGAAATACGTTACCGTGAAAATAGACAGCATAAAGATGCACACGCTGCACGGAGTGCGGGGGGAGGCGACGCTTTGACGGCAAGGCACAGTCGTAAAAAAGGCCATGTAATATGGCTGCTTGTTGTGCTGCTCTTTCTGGCCGCGGGCGGAGCGGTATATTTCTATCTGGACAGGGAAGTTAAGTCAAACGAAATAGCGGCTATCGATTCCGCCGAATTCTACGGAATGACAATGCAAAAGGGCGCGCAGCCCGAGCCGAAAGGTTACCCTTTAGCAGCGGAAACGGGCGAGCAATTAAGCGACAGGGTATACAATACCCCGATGGGCTTTTCGATAGTCAGCAACTCGGAAAAGTGGACGGGCGAAAAGCTCGTGGATATATACAACGAACTGTTAAACAATAAACACGACGACGAAGTAATGTATGTCGGCGAGGTGGAAATATTCCCCGGCGCTTCGGACATGGATTCGGAAAACACGGTCGTTGCGGGAACGCAGACTTCGAAGCAGGAGAATTACCCCGTGTTCTTCAACATGCCTGGCTTAGTGCCGGATTCGTTGAAGTATACGATAGACCCCAAGGTCAGCATCATTAAGCTTTTTAATATGGACAAATATTCGAGCGCCGCCGAAGCCGCGAGAACGATTGCCCACGAATACGGCCATCATTACACTATGTTCTATTTCCTTCAGAACAACGAAGCGGCGTTGAATTCGGAATACTATAAGCTGAGAAACTTAGGCAACGTAGGCCATGACGTAATATTCGAAAACTGGGATTCGTATATGGAAAACTACGACTGGGACATATATGAGATAGCGGCGGAAGATTATGTTCAGCTTATGGGCAGCCCGAACGCACGCGTCATAGAGCACTATAAGGACGTAAACGACATACTCGAGACGGGCAAGGACGGCTATAAGGTCGCGGCGGACGACAGGACCGTCAACCTGTTTCCGCAGAAGAACATATTCATACCGCTCGCGGACGATGTGGCCGGCCTTCGCGATTATTTTTACTCTTTCATAGGCCTGGAAAACGACTTGCCCGAGCTGCAGCCCGCAGATTTCAACCTTAGGATGAGCAGGCATACCAAGAACGGGTATACGTATTACAACATAACGTGGACAAAGACGTCAGTGGATAAAGACGCGCTGTATACGCTTGTATGCTACGATTCGAAAGGGAATGTTTTCTGGCCGGTAAAGACGGTTTACGGGGACGAGGAGCCGTTGGCAACGGTGGGCACCGCGTCCACGATAAGGGGAGATTACATATATTCGATGTCCGATGACGTTCCCAAGGAAGACAGGATATTCAAGCTTTATCTGCTGCTGCCCGACGGGCGCATGCAGGCTTCGGAACCGTTTAACGCCGGCTTTTAACCCCGCGGGCTCTGCGCACCAACACGGCGATCAGTATAATAAGGACAATGAGCCCGGCGGCGACGCCGCATATCTTTAAGAGAATGTTGTCCCTGTTTATTGTTTCATGTAGTTTCGCGTATTGCGCGACGTTTTCTTCGAACACCTGCTTTGAAGCGATTTCTATTTCTTTTGTTTCGTCGTATTTTAGAAGCCACGTGCAGGTTTGGCCGCTTTGCTCATCGGCATTGGTATTCGTTATCTCGCCGGGCAGCGAAATGGAAAGCCTGTATTCGCCTTTACCGGCGCTCGCGGTAAGCGCCCGCACTTCTGCGGCGGGTATCGAGCGGTCTTCGCTTTTCCTTATTATATCCTCAAGGGAAACCTTTGCGGTAAAGCTGTAATTGTCCTCGAAATACGAAGGAGTATACTTGAATTCCGCGTCATGGAAAATCGACTTTTCATCCGTCAGCATCGAGGAAAACTGCGCCGCGGCGGCGCTGCGCGAATCGCATTCGAGCGTCTTGCTGCCGCTTAGCACTAACGTTCCGTCATCCTCGTTTGAACTTACGGTAAAGCCCATATGCTGCCAGTAGTCTGCAATTGCGCCGGTGTACGCGCTTACGTCCTCGACCGAGGAAATTTGAAGGCTGTAATCAACGCTTATAGTATTGTCGTCATTAAGCTGATACGACACGGCGGCGTCGGCGCACGCGCACAGCGTAAGCGCAAGCAGCAATGCGGCAAGCGACAATACCCATTTCTTTTTCATCGCAGCTCCTTCTTGGCCGGACTGTTCCGACCTGTTGAAAATTATATTTCAACGCGTTACTTTTTTCAACACATAAGCATTTGTGTGTTATAATATTACAGATAAACACCCATAAAGCATTACGATCTTTTTTGGGGGACCCCGGTATTTGGAGGACAGTATGCAGCAGTTAACACCTATGATGAGACAATACGTAGAGCTTAAGGAAAAATACAAAGACTGTTTGCTGATGTTTCGTCTTGGGGATTTTTATGAATTGTTTTTCGACGACGCTGTTTGCGCGTCCCGCGAATTGGAGATAACGCTTACCGGCAGGGACTGCGGCTTGCCCGAGCGAGCGCCCATGTGCGGAGTACCGTACCATTCGGTTCAGGGGTATATAGACAAGCTTATAAAGAAGGGCTACAAAGTTGCGATATGCGAACAGCTCACCGACCCCGCGCAGTCGCCCGGGCTTGTCGAGCGGGATGTGATAAGGGTTATAACGCCGGGCACCGTTACCGAGAACACGATGCTAAGCGATACCGACAACAACTACATACTCGCGCTGCATCGCGAAGGCGGCAGCGTCGGGCTCGCTTACGCCGACGTTTCCACCGGCGCGTTTTTTGCAGGCGAGTGCGCCGCTGACGAGGAATACTCCGCCGTAATCAACGAGATATCGAGGATACTGCCCAGCGAGATAATATACTGTTCGGACGATAAGGATATAATAGGCAAGCTCGAAAACATTATAAATGAGCAGAGCATATTCATAAGCGAGTATCCCGGGTTCACGTTTGAGCGCGATACGGCGCTTGAATCGATAATGTCGCACTTTAATGTCACAGGCGTTTCGGGCTACGGCATAAGCGAGCAGAGCCCGGCGGTATGCGCGGCGGGCGCGCTTATCGACTACTTAAAAGAAACGCAGAAAAACGCGCTATCGCATATAAACAGCATACGCGTGATAGGCTCGAGCGATTTTATGGCGCTCGACGTGTTCACGCGCAGTAACCTTGAGCTTACAAGAACGCTGCGCGAAGGCAAGGTTAAGGGTTCGCTTTACGGCACGCTTGACCGCACTAAGACGGCGATGGGGGGGAGGCTGTTAAAACGCTACATCAACGAGCCGCTTCAGGATATAAACGAGATACAGTTAAGGCTGGACGCCGTCGAGGAGATAAAAGGCGACCTGCGGCTTGCGGACAGCATAGGGGAGGCGTTGGACGGCGTATATGACTTAGAAAGGCTTATATCGCGCATTTCATACTCAACGCTGGACGGGCGCAACTGCCTCTCGCTTAAGAGCTCGCTTGCAAGGCTGCCGCTGCTAAAGGACGCTATAAAAAACTGCAAGTCAACGCTGCTTATGCGCCTTTACTCGGGCCTCGACTGTATGGAGGATATATACGCGCTGCTTGACACCGCAATAGAAGAGGACGCCCCGGCTGGCATAACGGAAGGCGGCATAATAAAGAAGGGCTACAATGCCGAGATAGACGAGCTAAAAGAAGCCTCAAAGAAGGGAAAGTCATTCATAGCGTCGCTGGAGAGCACGGAGCGCGAAAGCACAGGCATAAAGAACCTGCGCGTAGGCTACAACAAGGTGTTCGGCTATTACATAGAGGTCACGAAATCGTATCTCGAGCTCGTCCCGTACAGATACATAAGAAAACAGACGCTTGCCAACTGCGAGCGTTTCGTGACGCCCGAGCTTAAAGAGATGGAAGAAAAGCTGCTTGGCGCGGAGGAAAAGTGCGTTGCATTAGAGTACGAATGCTTCGTAGAGATAAGAAACAGGCTTTCGCAAAACATAAGCCGCTTCCAGAACGCCGCGAGGATAGTGGCCGAGCTCGACGTTTTACGCAGCCTGGGCGTAATAGCGTATGAAAACAACTATACAAAGCCTGTTATGTCGCAGAACGGCAAAATAAGCATATCGGGCGGCAGGCATCCCGTCGTCGAGACGTTTGTCAAGCAGTCGTTCGTAAAAAACGACACGCTGCTTACCGATGAAGAGAGCATAATGATACTCACAGGCCCAAACATGGCGGGCAAGAGCACGTACATGCGGCAGGTGGCGCTCATTGTGCTTATGGCGCATATGGGAAGCTTCGTGCCCGCGGACAGCGCCCATATTTGCATCGTTGACAAGATATTTACGCGCGTGGGCGCTTCGGACAACCTTGCGTCCGGGCAGAGCACGTTCATGGTGGAAATGAACGAGGTTGCGAACATACTCAACAACGCGACGCCGAGGAGCCTTCTGATTTTGGACGAGATAGGCAGAGGCACGAGCACGCTTGACGGGCTGTCTATCGCGTGGTCCGTCGTCGAGTTCATAAGCAAAAACATAAAGGCAAAAACGCTGTTCGCGACGCACTTCCATGAGCTCTCCGAACTGGAAGGCGTTGTGCCCGGCGTAAGCAATTATTCGATAACGGTGAAGGAAATGGCCGACACCGTAATATTCCTGCACAAGATTGTGCGCGGCGGAACGAATAAGAGCTTCGGCATAGAAGTCGCAAAGCTCGCCGGCGTACCCGAAGACGTGACGTCTCGGGCTAAGGCCATAATGAAGGCGCTGGTTGAAAAGGACGACAGCGTACTAGTCGTGCGCCGAAGCCGGCCGGAAAAGGAGTACGGCAGGGACGACCTTATCGCACAGCTTGCAGCCGTCAACCTCGACAACATTACACCGCTCGATTCGCTCAAGCTGCTGAGCGAAATAAAGCACAGAATAGGCGGGAAGCGGCATGAATGAGATAAGGCTGCTCCCGAAAAGCATATCAGACAAGATAGCCGCGGGCGAGGTGGTAGAGCGGCCTGCTAGCGTAGTCAAAGAGCTGGTTGAAAACGCGATAGACGCTAAAGCAAGCGCCGTCAGCATAAGCATTTCGGGCGGCGGTATAAGGGAGATCTCAGTCGCCGACAACGGCGTGGGCATAGCCTCGGACGACGTGCGGCTCGCGTTTGAAAAGCACGCGACGAGCAAGCTGTATACGCTTGGGGACTTAGAATATATAAGCACTCAGGGCTTCCGCGGTGAAGCGCTTTCCAGCATCGCGGCCGTGTCGATAGCGGAGATGAAGACAAAGCGCAGGGACGAAGAGACCGGCACTCAAATACGCGTAAGCGGCGGGCGTCTGGATTATGCGAAGCCCGCTGGGCTGCCCGACGGAACGTCGGTGAACGTCAGCAATCTGTTTTACAATGTGCCCGCGAGGCGCAAGTTTTTAAGGAAAGAGTCGCAGGAAGCGGCGTATGTATCCGACCTTGTGTCGCGCTACATACTCGCGTTCCCCGAAATATCGTTCCACTATACGTCGGAAGGAAAGACTATATACCACAGCCCCGGCAACGGCGACCTCTCTTCGGCGATCTACTGTGTTTACGGAAGCGCTGCTCTGGACACAATTGTGTTTGTGCAGCATCAAACAAACGATATACAAGTATCAGGTTACGTGTCGCGTCCGGGCGCTATTATGAAAAACAGGAAGGCGGGCAGCGTTTTTGTGAACCGGCGCTATGTGAGGAACACGGCACTGCATGATATGGTAAAAAGCGCGTACGGAGAGACACTCGTAAAGGGCGAGACGCCGTTTTTCGTGCTAAATATAGAGCTGCCGTTTTCGGCGGTGGACGTAAACGTGCACCCCAATAAGCTGCAGGTGCGCTTTAAAGACACTTCGGCCGTTGAATACGTAATAAAGGAAGCGGTGTCAAAAGCGTGCGCCGCGCCGCGCGGCAGCGTGTTTACTGACGCTGCGGAGCCGCAAAAGCGCAGCGTCGTAGAGATGCGCGCGCCCGAAGGCGTGCAGGAAGGCTTCTTTTCCGGGTTTAATAACGGGGCCCCCATAAAGCCAAAAGCTTTATGGGGTGATAACAGCGGGGCCCCCATAAAGCCAAAAGCTTTATGGGATGATAGTAGCGGGGCTCCTATACTCAATACTTTTTGGGATGAAAACAGAAATGTTCTGAAAGAGCAGGAAACGGCTAACGCGGACGCAAACGCTTACGATATTAGCGCGCAAAGTTCGGCCGAGCCGGAGCTTCAAAAGCATGAACAGCCGGAAAGCCCGGCAGCCCAAACTGAAGCCGCTAAGATAAGCGTTCAAAGCTACAGGTTGATAGGCTCGTTCGGCGCCACGTATGCGCTTGTAGAACAGGGCGACGACCTGCTTATAGTCGACCAGCACGCCGCGCACGAGCGGCTGCTTTACGAGAAATTCAAGAGCAGCAAAGCGCCTCTTTCGCAGGCTCTTTTATACCCTTACGTGTTTACGGCGTCGCATGAACAGAAAAATGTGCTCGATGACAACATGGAGGCTTTTATCGCGGCGGGGTTCGATATAGAGCCGTTTGGCGCGCTGGAGTACAAGATAAGCGCAGTGCCCTCCATAGCGTCCGGCGCCGCCCCCGGCGAGCTGATAAACGACGCCCTTGCCGAAATACAGAGCGGGGGAGACGTAGTGCTGAAGCGCGAAGCGATAATTAAAGCGGCGTGCCGAAGCGCTGTAAAGGCGGGCGATAAGATGAGCGAAGCCGAGCTTAAAAGCCTTGTGGACAGCTTTCTTACATCGGGCGTAATGCCTACGTGCCCGCACGGGCGGCCTGTGATATCGGTAATATCCAGAAAGCAGATAGAAAAGAGCTTTAAAAGAACAGTATGAGCAGGTTCATAGTTATAACTGGGCCGACGGCTTCCGGCAAGACATACGTTTCCGTGCAGGTGGCAAAAGCGCTGGGCTCCGAAATAATCTGCGCCGACAGCATGCAGATATACCGGGGCTGCGACATAGGCACGGCAAAAGCGACAAAAGAAGAGCAGCAGGGCGTGCCGCATCACATGCTGGATATTGTAGATCCTAACGAGGAATATTCAGTCGCCGAGTTTCAGAAAGAAGCGTTTTCGCTGATAGAGCTGATAAATAACAAGGGAGTAGTGCCTATCGTTTCGGGAGGAACAGGGCTGTATATAAACTCCCTTGTATATAGGCTCGATTTCGGCGCAGTCAAAAATGATGCGCTTCGACAAAAATACGCACAACTTAGTGATGACAAAAGCACCGCGTACCTGTATAATACTCTTAAGGAAAAAGACCCAGAATATGCTAACATAATTTCCGGCAACGACGCGAGGCGCATAATAAGAAGGCTGGAGATTATTGAAGCGCAAGGGCGCTCAGCATATGATTTCAGGAAGTACAACGACGAACACGAATATATACTGATAGGGCTGACCATGCCGAGGGATATGCTCTATAAGCGTATAGAAGCCCGAGTAGACGCCATGATGGACGCCGGCCTGCTGGATGAAGCCAAAGCGCTGTACGAAAAGTACGGCAACGTTAACGCACTCAAAGCCATAGGCTATAAGGAACTGGTATCGTACATAAACGGAGAATACAGCCTTGAAGAAGCGGTAAGGCTTATAAAGCGTAACACAAGGCGCTTTGCGAAAAGGCAGTTTACCTGGTTTAAAAGAGATGAAAGGATAAACTGGTTTGATATTTCAGTGTATACCTGTATAGAAGATACCATTAATGATATAATCATATATATTAAAGGAAAGGGGTTTTAGTATGCAGAAATCCGTCATCGTACTGCAGGACGTCTTTTTGAACCAGGTGCGCAAAGAAAAGGTCCCCGTCACTATTCATCTTACAAACGGGTATCAGATAAAAGGTTCGGTAAAAGGCTTTGACAACTTTACCATTATACTTGACAGCGAAGGAAAACAGCTTATGATATACAAGCACGCCGTTTCCACGATTGCGCCCGTAAAATCGGTTTTCTTTACATTCTCAGACAAACAGAAAGAAACGCAAGAATAGTTTATGCAGATACTCAAAAGTTTCGGGATAAGCGATAGTATACTATCGCTTGTCGCCGACGCCGAATCTTCGCTTTTTAAGATTTTCCGCGACGTGGAAGCGACAGCGGAATACAATCAATACAAGGTAATAGACGCATACAGGCAGGAAAACATATCTCCGCGCCATTTTGCCCCGTCCAACGGATACGGTTATTCCGATGAAGGCAGGGAGGCGCTCTCAAGAGTGTTCGCGCGCATAACGAAAGCCGGAAGCGCAGTTTTAAGCCCGCATATCGCGTCGGGTACGCATGCGATATCGCTGGCTTTATTCTCTGTACTGCGCCCCGGCGATACGCTTATAAGCGCTACGGGACGCCCGTATGATACCTTAACGGGAATAATAGGCGACAAGCGCACAAAGGATACGGGCTCGCTTGCGGACTACGGCATCGATTATAAGGAAACCGCGCTTCTTCCCGACGGAAATATAGATATGGAAAGCCTGGAAGCGCTGCTTAGACAATGCAAACGGCCAAAGGTAGTAATGATGCAGCGCTCGCGCGGCTACGCGTGGCGCAAGGCGCTGAGCATGGCGGATATTAAAGACGCCGTTACGAAAATAAAGAACAAGTTCCCGAAAATAATTGTATTCGTCGATAACTGCTACGGGGAGTTCTGCGAGAAAGAAGAGCCTACAGAATGCGGCGCCGATTTGATGGCGGGCTCGATGATAAAAAACCCCGGAGGCGGGCTTGCGCCCACCGGCGGATACGTGGCGGGAAGGGAAGATTTGATAGAGCTTGCGGAAAACAGGCTTACGTGCCCCGGGCTGGGAGCGGAAGTAGGCTCGTACGAAGCGTCGTACAGGACGTTCTTTCAGGGGCTGTTTATGGCGCCGCACACCGTCGGCGAGGCGCTGAAAGGCAGCATATTGTCCGCAAAGGTGTTCGAGACGCTCGGGTTCGACGTATATCCCAAGTTTGACGGGCAAAGAAGCGATATCACGCAGTCTATAAAGCTCAATGACGAAAAGCTGCTGCTCGCATACACGAGGGGCATACAAAAAGCCGCGGCTATTGACAGCCGGGCCGTGCCCGTGCCCTGGGATATGCCGGGATATGACGACAAGATAGTCATGGCCGCGGGTACGTTCGTCCAAGGGGCTTCCATAGAGCTCTCAGCCGACGCTCCGGTAAAGCCGCCTTATATCGTGTACGCTCAGGGCGGTCTTACATACGCCCACATGAAGCTGGGACTTATGGTAGCGCTTGCTGAGATGAACATAGTGGATTAAAGCCGTAAGACCTTTCTATCAAAAAAACCCCATATTAAGATTCTGTATGTGCTCTGAATCATCATGCGTTATACGCACTATAAAAAAACGAATACTGTAAAAATGGTCGGAACGACACGGAGGTCGTTCCCTACAAAATATCGTTATTATTTTGTATTAATAGTGAATAATAAAAGCAACTAATACCGAAAAACAAGCTTTTATAGACGAAAGCTCATATGTCATTCAGAGGACCGAAGGGACGAAGAATCTTTGCCAAATGCGGTTGGCCCCAAAAAGCCTCATGCCTTTTTGGGGACCCCCGTTATTTACACCCCAACAAGCCTTACGTCTTGTTGGGGACCCCGTTATTAAGCAAGCCGCTTACAGGGCCCAATAAAAAACGCCCCTTGAAGGGGCGGATGATCACTGAGTTAAAAGTTATCTGAACATGCGCAGCACTCCGATAACTTTGCCCAGTATATTCATATCCTTTGTATATATAGGCTGATATTTATCGTTTTCGGGCTGCAGCTTTACGAAGCCGTTCTCGAGATAAAACCTCTTTACAGTAGCCTCGTCGTCTATCATAGCGACGACTATGTCGCCGTTTTGCGCGTAGTCCTGCTTTTTGGCGATTATCCTGTCACGGTCCAATATCCCCGCGCCGATCATGCTGTCCCCGCTTACGTTGAGTATAAAAACGTCGTCGGTGCCGAGCAGCGAATAGGGGAGAGATATGTATTCCTCCACATTTTCAACGGCCGTTATAGGTACGCCCGCAGCCACCTTGCCGACTACGGGTATCTGCACGAAGCGCTCCTTTGTCTGGCTGCCGTCCAGTATCATGATTGTCCTCGGCTTGGCGGGATCCCGGGATATATAGCCCTTTTTTTCAAGCTTGGTAAGGTGCGCGTGCGCCGTGGACGTAGACTTTAAGTTGAGCGCGCAGCATATATCACGCACGCACGGAGCGTATCCGTTGTCAGCGATATAGTCTTTTATGTATTGGAGCACGTCGTTCTGGCGCCTGGACAATCCTTCCATGATACTATCACCTCGGGTTCATGATAACAAATATATACGTGCATGTCAACGACATACAAACAAATGTTCGTAAAATTCAAGTCTTATTCCGCTTGTCGCGGAAGCTTACCGCGCCCGAAGCGGATCTGCGGCGCTCCTCGTCTATGGCCGCGTAATGCTTTCTTGTTGTGTTTACGTCTTTATGGCCGAGCACGTCAGCGACGAGATATATGTCGCCCGTTTTTTCGTACAGCATAGTGCCGTACGTGCTGCGCAGCTTGTGGGGGGAAATGTTCTTAAGCGGCACGGCGATGCTTGCGTATTTCTTAACGAGCTGCTGCAATGCGCGAACACTCATTCGTGTATTTTGCAGCGAGAGGAACATGGGGGAGTCCTGGCTGAAATTGGCATTTTCCTTGCGCTCTTCGATATAGCGCTCTAGAGCCGCTTTAGTCTCGTCGCCGAAATACAGCAGCACTTCGTTGCCGCCTTTGCGCAGAACCTTAAAAGCCTTGTTTTTAAAATCGAAATCGCTGACGTCGAGCGCGCATAATTCGCTGATGCGAATGCCGGTTGTCAGAAAAAGCGTGAATATTGCGATATCGCGTATTTTCGTTTTTTCGTGAAATTCGCGCTGTTTGGGTGATAACCCGGCGCCCGTTTCGATTATGTTCAAAAGCGATAATGCTTCATTGTTATCGAGCCGTATTATTGGCTTTTCGTGTATCTTGGGAGTTTCGAGCTTTGTAGTGACATTGGTGTCTATAAAGCCTTTTTTATAGTAATATTTATATAGAGACCTTACCGACGAGAGCTTGCGAGCGATGCCTTTTTCGCCGTTTTCCACGACGGCGTCGTCCTTATAATACAGTGTAAGGTACTCTAAAAACATCTCAAAATCGTTCATAGTGATGCTTTCGAGGTCTTTTGCCTTAAAATGCTTAGTATCCATGCCGAGCTCGTTTTCCAAAAACGAGAAGAACAATCTTAAGTCGTAAGCGTAATTTATGCGCGTGAGCAGCGAAGTACGAGGTTCGATGCCTCTGAAATAATCAAGGCAGAACGGAGGGAGCGTTGAAAGCACATTCTTGAGTTTTTCAGTTTTCTGAGCACTTAACTCGGTTTTGCTTGATTTGGACATTCCCTACCCCCAACTATGCGCAAAACATGTCTTTTACGCATAGATATTTATATCGCCGAAGGCTCCTCTTTTTTGGAAGGCGCTTCTTTTTCGCCATTTTTGGTATTCTCTTTGATGGCCCCTCTCGCGAGCTTGTCGCACAGAGTGTTGTATTTATCGCCCGCGTGGCCTTTAACCTTTTTCCACGAGACGTTGTGACGCCGCGACAATTCCAATATATCCTGCCAAAGCTGCCGGTTTTCCACCGGCTTTTTAGCGGCGGTTTTCCAGCCGTTCGCAATCCAGTTGTCTATCCAGCGCTTTTCAAACGCGTTATGTATATATGAACTGTCGGTGTATAACGTTACGTTGCACGGCTCTTTAAGCGCTTTTAGCGCCTCCAAAGCAGCTTTTAATTCCATGCGGTTGTTGGTGGTATCCGGCTCAAAGCCGCTTATCTGCTTTTCATTGCCTTTATATATGAGCACGGCCGCCCAGCCGCCCGGGCCGGGATTATTGGAGCACGCTCCGTCCGTATATATCGTAACGTTCTTCATTGCGCAAGCGCCTTAGATTTTTTTGCGCATTGTTCAACCGCTTTGATGACCGCTCCCCTGAATCCATCCGTTTCCAGCGATTTTACGGCCTCTATAGTCGTGCCTCCCGGCGAACAGACTGCGTCCTTGAGAGCTCCGGGGTGCTTCCCTGTTTCTATCACCGTTTTAGCCGCGCCGAGCACGGTCTGCGCCGCAAGTGTGGCCGCGACGTCTCTAGGCAGCCCGCACAGCACGCCGGCATCGGAAAGCGCTTCTATGAACATATAAACGTACGCAGGCCCGCTGCCCGAAACGGCGGTGACCGCGTCCATCAGCTTTTGCGGCGCGTGTTCTATTCTTCCCAGCGCGGAGAATATGCGTTCTATAAACTCCCTGTGTTCGTCCGAAAAGTTGCTGGGCGACTCGAATACGCTCATGCCCTCCCCCACCAATAGCGGCGTATTGGGCATAAGGCGCAGCACGCGTCGATCCTTTCCTATAACGGCTTTTATCATGTCGGCGCTCCACCCGGCCGCAATCGAAACTATGGGCTTATCAAAGCTTTTTATCTCGGTTAACACAGATTCCATCACATTGGGCTTAACCGCGAGCAGTATTATGTCGCTTTCCTCGCAAAGCTCGCTTAAGCTGCCCATAGCTTTTATTCCCAAGGCCTTCAAAGCTTCAAGTTTTGTTTTGTCGATATCGAACACACGTACGCTATCAGAGCTTAAAACGCCCTTTTTAATGGCGCCGTTTATAATCGCCGACGCCATATTGCCAGCGCCTGCAAACCCGAGACGGTATTCCGACATTTCGTATCCTCCTATTGACGTGGGTTACTAAATTTATTATAATTACATTTGTCACTTTAGGGGAGTGGCTCAATGGTAGAGCATCGGTCTCCAAAACCGACGGTTGCGTGTTCGAATCGCGTCTCCCCTGCCATACTGCTTTATACGCCGCTAAGCGGCGTTTTATTTTTATACGCGAACGTCGTCCTTTATGTCAAGGCGCCCTTCGTACTGCCGCAGCACAGGCGCTACATGGTCGTTTATAAAGTCCTGCGTCTGTACTGACGCGCAGCCCGTAAATTTATTGGGGTCCATTATCGCGTCTATCTCGGAAGGAGACATCATAAAAGCGCTGTCCGACTTTATCTTATCGAGCAGGTCGTTGCGTTCGCCGCGTATCTTTACGCGCTCTGCCGCCTGCATAGAATACCTGCGTATTTTTTCGTGGAGATCCTGCCTGTCTCCCCCGCGCTTCACGGCCTCCATTAGTATAGTCTCGGTAGCCATAAAGGGAAGCTCCTCTTTTATTCTGCTGCTTATTACGTTCTCATAGACGACTAGGCCCGAAGCAACGTTAAGGTAAAGGTTAAGTATCGCGTCCGCCGCAAGAAAGCTCTGAGGCAGCACGAGCCGCCTGTTCGCGGAATCGTCGAGCGTTCTCTCAAACCACTGCGTGGAAGCCGTTACGGCGGCGTTTATTGGCATTGAGAGCAGAAACCTCGCAAGTGCGCCTATGCGTTCGCTGCGCATAGGGTTGCGCTTGTATGCCATTGCAGACGAGCCTATCTGATTCTTTTCAAACGGCTCTTCTATCTCCTTAAGGCTTTGCAGCAGCCGCAGGTCGTTGCTGAACTTATAAGCGCTCTGTGCTATTAAAGCAAGGGCATTCAGCACTATGGTGTCGAACTTTCTCGGGTATGTCTGTCCCGTGACGGCAAACGAATCTTTAAATCCCAGCTTTTCGCATACCATTTTATCGAGCTTTTTAACTTTTTCTGCGTCGCCGTCAAACAGCGAAAGGAAGCTCGCGCCCGTGCCTGTCGTGCCTTTAGCGCCTCTTAATTTAAAGTTTTTCTTAATGTCTATTATTGCGCTTAGGTCCATCAGCAGGTCCTGTATCCATAATGTCGCGCGCTTGCCAACGGTTGTGAGCTGCGCAGGCTGAAAATGCGTAAAGCCAAGGCAGGGCATGTCCTTATAACGGAGCGCAAAGCTTGAAAGCCTGTCTATTACGCCTGCAAGCTTTATTTCAATTATGCCGAGCGCTTCGTATATTGCTATAAGGTCGGCATTGTCGCCCACGTAACAGCTCGTCGCGCCGAGGTGTATTATAGGCTTTGCCGCCGGGCACTGCTCGCCGTAAGCGTATACGTGAGCCATCACGTCGTGACGCACGGCTTTTTCCCTCTCGGCGGCGACTTCGAAGTTTATATCGCTTTCATAGCTCTTAAGCTCGGCTATCTGCTCGTCCGTTATATTGAGGCCGAGCTCTTTTTCGCATTCCGCCAGTACGATCCACAGCTTTCTCCACGTTTTGAACTTGTTTTCGTCCGAAAAGACTTGAGCCATCTTTGTGGACGCGTACCTGGTTATCAGCGGATTTTCATATATATCATTCATAATATCACCTTAACCCCGTAAAACGCCGCGGCGTATTAAACCACGTCAAAGGCCCCCGTATAAAGCTATTACAGGAATTTTAATATATATTTCTCTAAATTGCCATAGCAAATTTGAGATATCAATGTATCGTTGTAATTGCGCCGGGCCATCTCCTCGGGCAGCTTTTGAAAATCCGCGACTGAGTCAAGGCCTTCCGGCGTGCGCGCCGCTCCGCAGAAATCCGAGCCGAATCCTACGGCATGCTGTCCGCCCAGTGACAGTATGTATTCCATATGCCTCATTATATCACTTATTGAGGCTTTTATCCCTTTTAAAAACTCCGCGTAGAAGTTTATGCCGATAAACCCGCCGCAGCTTATGATGTATTCAATCTGGCTCCTCAATAGATTCCTCGGGTTGGGACGAAGCTCGTAAACACAGGAGTGCGAAGCGCAGGGCGGATATTTGTAGATTTCAGTCGCTTCCCAGAAGCCCTGCTCGTTTATATGCGATAAATCAAGAGCCATGCGCAGTTTTGTAAGCTCTTTTATTGCCTCAATACCTTTGGGCTTTAGCCCGCCTTTGCTTAAAGCCCCATGTGCAAAATCGTTTTCCGCGTTCCATGTAAGGCTCATCATCCTCGCTCCAAGGCCGAAAACGTGCTCTATCATATCCGTTCTGCAGTCTATAGTTTCTCCGCTCTCTACGGCAAGCACGGCCTTTATACCGGGCTTTGAAAGATGCTCTTTGCGGGTGCATAGTATCACGCGGCCTTTTGAGCAGTTTATAAAGCTGTGCATGAAGTAAAGCTGCTTCAAGCCGTTTGCGAGCCCGCCCGGATAACCCGGCTGCACGCACGCGGCGAATATCTGAAGCGCAATTCCGCCTTTCTCCATACGGTCAAGGTCCGCATGGTCGTATTCGCTGCCGTATTGATCGGGCGTTACGTTGAATCCCGCGAAGTCGGAATGGGCGTCCGCAATCCGAAACATAATATCCCCTTTATAACCTTTCGCTTAAAGATTATATGTATCAGGCATAATTAAAAGAAGAGCCAATCTTGGCTCCTCTTTAATTACTTCGCATAATCTACCGATCTTGTTTCCCGGATAACGTTTACCTTTATCTGTCCGGGGTAATCCAGATCCTTTTCGATCTTCTTTACTATGTCCTTTGCCATAAGATGCATTCCTGCATCGTCCACGTCTTCGGGTTTGACGAGTATTCGTACTTCTCTGCCCGCCTGTATGGCGTAGCACTTTTCAACACCCGCAAATGAATTAGCGATTTCTTCCAAAGCTTCCAAGCGTTTTATGTAATTTTCGAGAGTTTCCCTTCTTGCACCCGGCCTTGCGGCTGAAATTGCGTCAGCCGACTGAACAAGCACAGCTTCAACTGTCTGAGGCTCAATATCGCCGTGATGCGCCTGTATGCAGTGCACGACGTCGTTGCTTTCCCTGTATTTTCTCGCAAGATCGGCGCCTATCTGTATATGAGGCCCTTCAACCTCGTGGTCGACAGCCTTTCCTATATCATGCAATAGACCGCCGCGCTTTGCGAGTTTTACGTTCGCGCCGAGCTCGGCTGCCATCACAGCCGCGAGATGCGCCACTTCCAGCGAATGCTTAAGCACATTCTGGCCATAGCTGGTACGGTATTTCAACCTGCCGAGCAATTTAATGATTTCCGGATGAAGGTTATGTATTCCCGTCTCAAAAGCGGCCTGCTCGCCGGCGTCATGTATCTCTTTTTCAACTTCTTTTTTGGCTTTCTTCACCATCTCCTCAATGCGAGCCGGGTGAATTCTGCCGTCGATAATCAGTTTTTCAAGAGCGATCCTTGCTATTTCCCTGCGTATAGGATCGAACCCGGATAGTATAACCGCTTCCGGAGTATCGTCTATGATAAGATCTATTCCCGTAGCCGTCTCCAGAGCGCGTATGTTGCGACCTTCTCTTCCGATTATCCTGCCCTTCATTTCGTCGCTGGGCAGCGACACAACCGATACCGTGTTTTCAGCGACATGGTCTGCCGCGTACTTTTGTATAGCGTTGGATATTATCTCACGCGATTTCCTGTCGGCTTCTTCTTTTGCCTTCGCCTCGATTTCCCTCACGTAAACGGCCATTTCGCGCCTTGTTTCCTGCTCGACCTTCTCAAGCAAAATCTCTTTTGCTTCGTCTGACGTCATGCCGGAAATTTTCTCAAGCTGTTCTATCTGCTGCTTGATTATTTGATCAATATCTTCTTTGCTTTTCGTTACTTCTTTAAGCCGCTTATTGACCTGCTCTTCCTTCGCTTCTACGCTTGCAATTTTTTTGTCCAGCATTTCCTCACGCTGGACGAGCCTTCTCTCGATCCTTTGTATCTCGTTACGCCGTTCCTTGGACTCTTTTTCAAATTCGCTTCTCAAAACGTGGATTTCTTCTTTGGCTTCAAGAACTGTTTCCTTCTTTACCGCTTCAGCCTTCTTCTGAGCTTCCGACAAAAGCTTTTTAACGGAATCTTCGGCTCTGCCAACCTTTGCTTCAGCAACGTTTCTTCTGTATATATAACCGATAAACGTTCCGATAACTATCGCGGCTAGAGGCAGTACTATCAGCAAGATGTCCACTTAAATTGATGCACCTCCTTATTAAGTTTTCATGCAAATATCCCGTCTTTATACGATATATCTGCGCATAGCCGCCGCTTTCAAAAACCTTTATAATAAAAAAGATTCCCTGAATGCGGCATAGAGATTGCTAATTATGAAAAATCTACAAAATGAAAACAATAATAAATCCTCATAATAGAAACCCTTTTAATTTTATTATCAACGGTGAGTTTTGTCAAGTCAGCCTGCGCCTGCATCCGAACTTTCATCGTACTGTTTTGATTTTTTGTATGTGATTAACGCCATCGCGAAACAGGCTATAGCAATTATCGGGTAATAAATCCTAAAACCTGTTACCAGCGGCCATGCGGTTACCACCGCCCCGCATATTATATAGCCTTTAACTTTTGCCCTGCTGAACGCGGATTCCTTGACTTTTTCCAGCGTCACTATCGTTGCGTTCATCTCTTTCTGGGCGTTTTCCTCCGCCTCGGCTTCGTTGGGAAGCATGCCCTTTTCTTCCGCTATCTCTAAAAGGCGCATCCCACCTATTATTTCGACGCTTTTTGGCGCTGCGGAAAGCATCGTTTTCGCTTCGCCGCTGAATTCGGCGAGAGAAAGCAGCATGAACTTATCTTCATTTTCAAATAGCCGGTATACTTTTAATGCGACGTTTACTGAACATTCCTTGCCCGGATGGTTGTGCAGCGCATAAAGCGCCTCTCCCTCATACGACCCGTAAAAGCCGTCTTCGGCCTTGTTTATGTTTGTGATTTTCCCGTCAAACATGCTGTTTATGTAAGCCGCATATTCGTCAGGCCCCATAAACGTCAGCTTTTCAAGCAGGCATTTTTGCTTGATTCTCAGCAGGTCTTTAGCTATATACTTCTCGACTTTTTGTTTGTTGTATACCGCAGCCGCCAAACTGGCCGCCGCGTTGAGAAAAAACGAAATAAGCAATGCCACGGTAGTAGAAAGGCTTAGGTACAATACTATCACGAATATGATAAAAAACAGGAACGCCCTTAAAAATATGAAGTCAACTGTTCTTGCGACAAGCGTTCTTCCGCCGCGCATTTTCTTTTTATAGTATTTTAATAGCCTTGTGTTCATACTATCACCCCTCGTAAATATTGTTGCCACAATATTATTTTGTATACTTGCACAACTTGTCATAAATTTGCAGGCGGTGTATAATAATAAAAACATGAAAGGGGTTCTATGGAGTATTTTTCCGAGTTCTCCGGGCTGGAAACGGAGAGCGCTCTGCTTAAACAGAATAGAATAGGCATACTCGGCGGCACGTTCAACCCTGTGCATAACGGCCACATTGCGATAGCCAATATCGCTTTATACGAGTTTTTGCTGGGAGAAGTCGTATTCCTTCCGTTAGGAACACCCCCTCATAAAAAAGATGAATATATAGCCCCGCCTGAGCACCGGCTTGAGATGGTAAAACTCGCGATACAAGGCGAGCCGCGTTTTTCGGTAAGCACACTGGAAATTTTCCGCGAGGGATATACTTATACCGTCGATACGCTGGAGATACTCGCGCGCGAAAACAAAAACGCCGAATATTATTATATTATAGGCGCGGATACTATTTTTGAGCTTAAATCCTGGAGAAACTACGAGCGCGTTTTCTGCCTTACGAATTTTATCTGCGTGCTTCGCCCCGGCCAGGACGATAAGCGCGTTAAGGCGTACGCCGACGCTCTTAACGAAACTTACGGGTATAAGTTTTTTGTCGCGCAGGAGAAAGGCCCCGATATATCTTCGTCGTACATAAGGGAAATTGCCGCAACGCGCAGGCCGAACGGCCTTGTTCCGGACAGCGTGGCAAGGTACATCGAAATGAACCGCGTATACGCTAATACCTTTCAAAACGAATGACGATTAATATTATAGCAAGAGGAACTGATGGAACAAAACATTGACAGCCTGACATTGTTCGTTAAAAATAGGATAAATGAAAAGCGTTATCTGCACTCCCTGGGAACCGCAAAAGAGGCCGCCGAGCTGGCAAGGAAATACGGCGCCGACGAAAACAAGGCTTATATAGCAGGATTATTGCACGACGTCGCCAAAGGCCTGTCCGCAGATTCTTTAAAGGCGATAGCCGCTGAAAACGGAATTGAAGTGGACGAACACGAGGCAAACAACCCCGAACTCTTGCACGGTAAAGTGGGAGCCGCTATAGTAAGCAGAGAACTCGGCATAAATGACGAAGCTATACTGTCGGCGATAAAATGGCATACCACCGGCCATAGAAATATGACGCTTTTGGAAAAGATAATATATCTTGCGGATATAATAGAACCCGGGAGGAACTTTCCCGAAACGGACGCGCTCAGAGCGCTGGCGTATAAGGATTTGGACGAAGCGATGCTTAAAGGGCTAGGGCATGTAATGCGGTTTGTAAAAGCAAGAGGCCTGACGCTGCATCCAAACAGCATCGAGGCATATGAATTTATCAAAATGGCGGAGGAGAAAAAGTAGTTTGAAGTATAGTGATAAAGTGATTAATATCGCAAAACAGCTGTTTATGAAGAAGGCTGAAGACGTTAAGGTAATCAATGTGTCTGACTTGACGATAATAGCCGATTATTTCATTATCGCCAGCGGCCGGTCGGACGTGCATGTAAAGTCGCTGTGCGACGAAGTGCAGAAATACATGTTTGAAGCGGGCGCCACGCAGCTGCGTCTGGAGGGCTACCGCGAGGGCAGATGGATTGTCATAGATTATGGAGATATATTGATACACATTTTCCACAGGAACGAAAGGGAGTTTTACGGGCTTGAACGCCTTTGGACTGACGGAACCAACTCGCTCGATATAACCGAAGAGATGGTGGCGGATGAGGCAGCCGTATCGAATAAAAAGCAGGCCGCGGTAAGTCTGCACACATAAGTATTATGGCTTGGTTTTATGGGGACTTCCTGATTTACACCCCAAAAAGCCTCACGCCTTTTTGGGGACCCCGTATATATAAAAGAGCGCGCAAGCTGCGCGCTCTTTGCTTTTTACAATAGCTTACTATTACATGAACCGGCCTGTTTAAAATACTCTTCTTGCTAAGACGAAGTGCGACTTCCAGTAGGACGTTGTGCATGAGCGCAACACTACTTTTCCTGCGCCGGACGACGCGTCTATCATCTGCCCGTTGCCTATGTATATGCCCACATGGTGCGGCTTAAAGTACATTATATCGCCGGGCTGGAGATCGCTCATGCTCGAAATCTTTGGCAGCGAACTATCCCTCCATCCCGCGGAAGTCATATATCTTATCTTGTAGCCTACGCTGTTGAGGCAGTAGTATACGAATCCCGAGCAGTCGAACTGGTTCGGGCCTTTGCCCCCGCGCACATACTTCGAGCCCTGCAGCGTTTTTGCGAACTCGATAAGAGCGCTGACGGACGCCCCGTCCGGATTGGGCACGAACGTAGGTTTGCTCGGTGGAGGATCTGCAGAACCCGAGCCGGAGCCGCCGGAACTTGTACCCGGTTTCGAGGTTTTAGTCGCAGGCTTGGGCTTAGGCGCCTCTTTTGCGTCTTCCGAGAAAAGAACTTCACGAGTCATCGAGCCTACCGAACCGTCGGCGGTCAGCCCGTTTCTTTTCTGGAAATCCTTAACGGCTTTTTCCGTGTCGGTGCCGAAATAGCCTGAGGCTTTTGCTTTAAGATACCCGAGCTCCTTAAGGCGCTCCTGAAGGAGTTGGACGTCAGATCCCCTGTCGTCAAGCTTTACGGTGTAAGGCTTTGCGTCGCTTGAAAACAGCACGGTCAGCGTATTGGCGCCGGCAATGCCGTCCACCTGAAGGTTGTGCTTCCTCTGGAAAAGCTGAAGCGAATAAGCCGTGATTGGCCCGTAATAATCCGTCGGTTCATCGGGCTCCATATAATCCAGCTCCATAAGGCGTTGTTGTATCTCTATTATCCTTACATCGTGGCATCCGGGCACAAGATCGGGTATATCGGGCGCCGTTGTCGGTATTGGCGTCGGGGAAGGCGTTATTGAAGGCTCGGGCGTTTCGGAAGGCTCGCTTATAAGGCCTGATTCTGCGCCGCTTACCCCGCCCTTAACGCTCTCGGCAACGTTTAAGGAAACATATTGGGGGGTATTTGCGGGCTCTTCGCTGCCGGGAGCCGTTCCGTCGCTCGATGCGTATACGTTGTTGCCTTTGCCGGGCAAAGATACTGAAAGCACTACGGTGATTAAAACGACCAAAGCGCAGGCGCTTATAATTACCCGCCTGTCTTTCCATAAAGGCTTTTTATTTGCGTTAACCCGCGTTTCGGCCGCGCTTTCTCCGGCCGGCTTGACGAACGGAATCCGCTTGTTTCTGCCGCGGTTTTTAAGCTCCATCCTGCTGGTTACAGGCTGGGTTTTGACGATATTTGCGGCTTTTTTGGGCCGCTGAGATTTATATGCTGCCCTTAAGCGCTTGACAATATTACGCTTGGCTTTAACCAGCGGATATATGGCTTTTATAATAAATCTGCATACGGCGATCAGGGTTTTTTTCATTAGTTATGCCTCATAGATTTCTTGTCGGTTGTAACACTATTGTAACATTCGTAATTTATTAATAATATTATACAACGAAACGGCGATTATGCAACCCCTTTTTATATATTACTATAAAAACCCAATTAAATCAAAGCCCCAGGCAAACCGCAAGACTTGCCAGGGCGTAAAATAAAACTCATATTACGAGTCGTTCCGGTACTTTTCCATCAGATGCCTGAAAATCTCGGCAGTCGAGGGCGGCGTATATGTGATAGCGTTTGCCCCGGCTTCTATCGTATTCATAATCGTTTCGTCGTCAGGCCCGCCGGTAGCTATTATGGGCACATAAGGGAAGTTTTCGCGTATCTTCCTTACAACGGCGGCAGTCCTGGACGCGCAGGAGACATTCAATATCGTTGCGCCCGACTCCAGCCTTTGCTCGACATCCATATCGGCCGTAGCTACGGTTACGACTACGGGTATGTCTATCCTGTCGGCAAGCTTCCTTACTATATCGTTGGCAGTCGGCGCGTTTACCACAACACCTATTGCCCCCTGAAACTCCGCGTCCATCGCAAGGTTAACCACCCGTTTGCCCATAGTCGTTCCCCCGCCTACGCCACAGAACACAGGGACGTCGCTTGCCGATATTATCGCATGCGTTATTATGGGCTGAGGCGTAAACGGATAAACGGCCAGTACGGCGTTCGCATTGCAGTTCTTTATCAGCGCGACGTCCGTCGAAAACAGCAGCGACTTTATCAGCCTGCCGAATATCCTAATACCGCTGGCGCTGTTTATTACTTCCGGAACCTTCACCATGTGCTTGCGCAGGTTTCCGTATATTTCAGGCGTGTAGCTATCCGGCATACATACCTCCTGTTATCCGACTACCCGGATATTTAATCTCAGCAAGGCAAAAAAAGCTATACTCTAAAAGGATACCACAAACGCGTCGAGAATCAACTGTTGAAAATTGAGGATTGTTGTATATATATGTCGTAATCTCTTTGGCTGAAACAAACGAAGTAAACTTTTTGAAGAACGCTTTGCGGATATTTTTCGAGCATGCGCTTTACCGCGCCGCACGCCACTGCCGCCGCCTTTTCAATGGGATATCCGTATACTCCGGTGCTTATCGACGGGAACGCTATGGTCTTCGCGCCTTTTTTTACAGCCTCCTCGATTGACCTGACATAGCAGGATTCAAGCAGCGCCGCTTCGCCCGCGCCGCCGCCCTTCCATACGGGCCCGACGGTATGCACTACCATTTTGCACGGTAGATTGTAGGCCCCGGTAACTTTCGCGTCTCCGGTGGCGCACCCGCCAAGCTTTGCGCACTCTTCGAGAAGACCACCTCCGGCCGCCCGGTGTATCGCACCGTCCACGCCTCCCCCGCCGAGCAGCGAGTTGTTGGCCGCGTTGACAATAGCGTCCGTATTCAAAGTCGTTATATCCGCTTTTATTATTTCTATCCTTTCGCGCAGGCCGCCTGCCACGCTAACACCTCCCTTGCAACATCAGATAGGTTTAGCAAAGCTCTTCTGCAACGGAAGCTTTCCGCTTAAAATACCGGCTGAGGGTACGTATAAATATCCCCTTTGTAGTTGTGCATTACAACTTCGCTGTTGTTAATTGCAATTATATATTCGGGATTAATCGGGACTTTTCCTCCCCCGTGCGGCGCGTCTATTACGAACTTCGGAATGGCGTATCCGGAGATATTACCGGTGAGGTTGCGTATTATATCTATGCCCGTTTCAACGTTGGTGCGGAAGTGCCCAAGCCCCCGGCTTAAGTCGCATTGATAAAGGTAATACGGTCGCACGCGCGCTTTAACGAGCTTAAGCAGCAGCTCCTTCATAATATCCGGGCTGTCGTTTATGCCTTTGAGCAGCACGCTCTGGTTGCCAAGCGGTATGCCCGCGCTCACGATATCCGAACACGCCTTTACCGACTCGGGAGTAAGCTCTTTTGGGTGGTTGAAATGGGTGTTTATCCATATCGGGTGATACTTCTTCAGCATTGAGAGCAACTCGGGCGTTATGCGCATGGGCAGCACCACGGGAACCCGCGTGCCTATGCGTATTATTTCGACATGCTTTATCCGCCTTAACCGGGATATTATGTTTTCCAGCGCCGAATCGCTCATTGTAAGCGGATCCCCGCCCGATATAAGCACGTCGCGTATCTGCTCGTTTTTAGCGATATACGAAACCGCGGCTTCTATCCCGTGCCTCGTTATGACTTTGTCCTCTTCCCCTACCGTGCGCCGCCTCGTGCAATGGCGGCAGTACATCGCGCACGTATGCGTTACGAGAAAAAGCACCCTGTCCGGATAACGGTGAACGATATTCGGCACGGGGCTGTCGCGCTCTTCGTCGAGAGGGTCCGTCATCTCGCAGGGCAGTACGTTAGTTTCGTTTATAGTGGGAACCGCCTGCATTCTTATAGGGCATTTAGTGTCTGCAGGGCTCATCAAAGATGCATAGCAAGGCGTTATAGCCATACGGAAGATGTTAAGGCAATATGATATATCCTGTTTCTCTTTTTCGCTTAGATGTATGAACTTCTCAAGCTCTTTTACAGTGGTTATCCTGTTTTTGAGCTGCCATTTCCAGTCATACCACTCGGCGCCGGGAGGTTCGGGAGCTTTCAGCCTATAAGAATTCGAACTCATTATTTTTACCTCTGTTAAAAACATAATTAAAACCGTATCTTTTAAGTGCGCTTTCAAGCACTGCGCGCACCAAAGAATCGTAACCAATACCGTTGAACTCTGCAATCATAGGAAAGTCGCTGTAACCGGGAGCAAGCCCGGGCAGCGGATTGATCTCTATAAAATACGGTTTGCCGTCTTCGGAAAGGCGAAAATCCAATCTTGAAAAATCCCTGCACTGCAATATATTATAAATCTTCTTTGCCATGCTCATCATTTCGGCCTCTGCCTCAGGGCTTATATTAGCGGGGCATTCGTACCTAATTAGGCGCTTGTAATCCTTTTTTACGTTAAAGCTGTATATGTTGTATCTGCTTTGCTTGTCAAGGTAAATTATCTCCATAGGCGGAAAGACGCGCATATCGCTTCCGTTGCCCAATATGCCCACGGTGAACTCGCGCCCGTGTATATACTCCTCGATCAGCATGTCCTGCCCGTAAAGCTTGAAATTCTCTTCGAGTAGCGCGTTAAGCTCGTCGTTTCCGGACGCTATCGCAACATCGGAAATGCCCTTGCTCGACCCTTCGGCATTCGGCTTAACGATTACCGGGAACTTAGCGCAGCGCAGAGGCTTTTTATAATCTTTTGACACGACAAAATACTTAGGCGTGCGTATGCGGTATGATGCAAGCAGCCGCTTTGTAAGCGCCTTGTCAAGCGCAATGCATAATGTTGTTTCATCGGAGCCTGTAAAAGGAATACGATAATAATTAAGAATGGCCGGCACTTCCGCCTCGCGGCCTCTTCCCTGAGTTCCTTCCGCAATGTTGAAAACGATATCCACCGTGTGCTGTGCAAGCAATGCCGGCATTTGCTCGTCTGCTTCCAATAGCAGTACGCTTAAGCCCGCGCCCTCAAGCGCTTTCTTTATCGCTAATACTGTTTCTATGTCGTCATACTCGGCTTCGTTGTCGGGCGCTTGTGAAACTACGTTCTTCTTGAGGTTAAACGTTAGTCCAATTCGCGGAGGGCAAGGAGGCTGCGAAGATTCCTCCATAATTACACCATCCTTATTAGTGTCACTTTTTGTATTTTCTTTGCAAGTTTATGCTCAAATAACGCAAATGTCAATATAGAAAAATGAAAATTCAAAATTATTTTAAATGAAATATACTGTTTGGATTAACAAAGCGAATGTTACCTGTAAAAGCTCTGAAAGCTTTCGCCGCCTGCCTTACGCTCGCCGGGCTTTTGGCGCATAACGCTTCTTAGCCATGCCGCGTCCTCCCTGCCAACGCAGCGAATAATAAACAATATTACCGTATATATTGCCGCCATTAATGCCATCTTAAAGGCAAGAGAAAGCCATGAGGGCTCCGCTAAACTAATCAGCTTTGACAGCGCCTTTACGGCAAGGCCCGACGTCAGCACGGCCAGCAGAGGTTTAATAACAAACGCTAAATAATCCAGCTTCGCTTTGCTCACAAAAAGCAGGTGCCTTATGCTTAAAAAAGCGTTCAGCATCGTGCTTAAATAGTATATCGCGATATAGGCGAAAAAGCCGTATTTCGGTATGAGTATAAGTATCAACCCTATCCTTACCGTATAATCGAGTATATTTATCTTCAGCGTTTTCACCTGCTGGTTTAAGCCGTTCAGCATCGAATCCACTATAAAATCGAGATATATGAGCGGCACGAGAGGAGCAAGAAACATAATAAGCAGCCCGGCGTCCGCGCTTTGGTAGATAAGCATGCCGAAATCCCTGGAAAATGCTATGAATATTCCGCTGAACAGCAGCGAAAGCATTACGGTGTACTGGAATACCTTTGAGAACATGTTCTTTATCCTTTGCGCATTTTGTAGCGAGTGCGCTTCGGATATCTCGGGCAGCAGCAGCGCCGATACCGCGGTCAGAAACGAGGACGGGAAAAGCAGCACGGGCATAGCCATGCCGATGAGTCCGAACCGTGAAAGCGACTCCCCTTCCGATAACCCGTGGCGCCTTAAGCCGGAAGGTATCAGTATGTTTTCCGCGGTGCGAAGGCCGGCGCGCAGGTACGAGCTCGCCGCTACGGGTACGGATATGCTCAATATCCGGCGGTTTATATCTGTTTCTCTTTTTACTGCGAGAGCGGACCTTGCTTTCTCAAACATATAAAATACGAAGCCGTACCCGCACGATAGTATCTCGGCCATAGTTGACGATACGGCTATCGCGAGGCAGGAATATTCAAGGCCCCTTAAAGCGAACGAATCGATTATCGCAAGCACTATCGCAAGCTGGGCGGCCTGCTCGAATATCATCTGGCTCGCGGGTATCATTATCTTCCTCACGCCGTAAAAATACCCGCGCAGGCACGACGATAGCGCCATAAACGGCAGCCCTGCTGAGAGCGTTTTAAGCGATATCACGCTCCTCGGGTCGCCCAGCAGGTACGTTCCTATAAAGCCGGAAAACGCAAAAAGTAAAAGCCCTATTGTAAGCCCTGTAAACAGGCTGAAAGCAGCCGATCTGCGTACTACGTTGGACATGGACCTGTAGCCGCTGATTGCCATCGATTCGGCGGTAAGCCGAGATACGGCTATGCCTATGCCCGACGACGCCATAGTGGCCGCAAGGAAATAAACAGAAAACGTCAGTTGATAGAGCCCGACGCCCTCGGCTCCTATCCTGCCCGAAAGGAACGCGACGAAAAACAAGCCTACGACGCGCAGCAGCTGGGTGGTCAGCGTCAGTACGACTGCGTTTGTAAAAAAAGTACGTTTCATTTGCGTCACACCCGTATGTCAATCGACCAAGAAGTTTTTTCTGAACAGATCGAATTGAGCGAAAAATGTGCTGTTGCACTCTATAAAGTCCAAAAATACCGATATGCACCCGAGAGTCTCGTTGCTTATCGTATGCTCGGTTTTTTCCGTTTCTTCAAGTATATTGGATTCCTTTACGCCAAGCGCCCGCAGAAACTTTTCTATAGTGTTGTGGCGCAGCAGCAGCGACGCTCCCGCCTGCTTGCCCTGCTCGGACAGCTCGAGTATTCCGTACTTCTGATAGTTGACCAGCTTTAAGGCGGCGAGCTTCTGTACCATCCGGGTAGCAGCGGGAGGCTGCACGTTGAGAGCGGCCGCAAGCTCGTTCATGCGCGTATAGCCCTTTGCCTTCGAAAGCCTGTATATCATCTCGAGGTAATCCTCCATCGAGGCCGTAAGGCGCTTGTCTATCCTGCTCATATATTCCCTGAATGTATAGAAATTCTGATCCATATATACAATTTCTCCTGTATATTATCTATATTTTTTAATCACGGGAAAAATACTTTATCCGCCGCAATATCGGTATGGATATGGGGTTTCAAACAAGGAAAAGCGCTGCATAAAAAAACTCCTGATCTATTAGCGGAAGCTGAAATGCTTCCGGGCAATAGAAAAGGAGTATAAAATGGCTGCTAGTAAACTTGCTTTATATAATTATACTACATTTTATAAAAAGCGGTACAATACAAAAAAGCCCACGACTAAAGGGCTTTCTGGTGCCGAAGACCGGACTTGAACCGGTACGGTGTTGCCACCGCGGGATTTTAAGTCCCGTGCGTCTGCCGATTCCGCCACTTCGGCATAACAGAACCAAAAAAAGAAATTGGAGGCGCCACCCAGATTTGAACTGGGGCATAAGGGTTTTGCAGACCCTTGCCTTACCACTTGGCTATGGCGCCATACCTTCCTTTGAAAACCGCGGCACACAGTCAATCTATATGCCGGTTATCGTTCCCCTATTCTTCATAGAGGATTCACTAAAAATGGAGCGGAAGACGGGATTCGAACCCGCGACTTCGACCTTGGCAAGGTCGCACTCTACCACTGAGTCACTCCCGCATGGAACGCATTTTCATGCGCTTCCGGATAGTCGCGTCTTGGCAATGGTGGGAGCAACAGGGCTCGAACCTGTGACCCCTTGCTTGTAAGGCAAGTGCTCTCCCAGCTGAGCTATGCTCCCACAACCGCATAACAAGATGCTGCGATATTGTATAATAGACTGCATACCCTGTCAAAATCCCAAAAACCTCGTTATCGCGAAAAAAACAGCACTAACTCGCATATGTTGCAAAATACGCCGATATGCTGGCATTATCATCGCCCGATAAAGTATTCCGGTTTTTGGAATTACTGTTTTAACGCCTGCGCTTCTCAAGCTCCGCAAACACTTCGGAAGGCGAAAGCCCCTCTTCGCACAGCATCACCAGAAGATGGTAAACAAGGTCCGCAGTCTCGTATCTTATCTCGTCGCGCGAAGAATTTTTAGCCGCTATTATTACTTCCGCCGCTTCCTCGCCGACTTTTTTCAGTATCTTGTCTATGCCCTTATCAAAGAGGTAGTTTGTATAAGAGCCTTCCACCGGGTTTTTCTTTCTGCCCTCTATAACGCCGTACAGTTCGTCTATTATGGCGTATCCGCTCGCATAATCGCCGCTGCCGTATAAAGGCTCAAAGAAGCACGAATACTCGCCCGTATGGCACGCCGGGCCCTGCTGCGACACAAGCGCGAGCAGCGTGTCGCCGTCGCAGTCGACTTTCAATTCGCGCAGCGTCTGGAAATTGCCCGACGTTTCGCCCTTGCGCCACAGCTTGTTGCGGCTACGCGAGAAATACGTCATCTCGCCCGTCTCAAGCGTTCTTTTCAGCGATTCTTCGTTCATATATGCGAGCATAAGCACCGCGTTCGTATTAACGTCCTGCACGACCACGGGCACAAGCCCCTTCTCGTCGAATTTAACTTTTGATATGTCCATAATGCCTCCGATATCGAGCTTTATAATCTTACCGGTATATTTTCCCGCAGGAAGTATTCTTTAACGTCCTGCACGGTATATTCCCCGTAGTGGAATATTGACGCCACGAGCACCGCGTCCGCACCCACAGCCAGCACATCCTTGAAATGCTCGAGTTTCCCTGCGCCTCCCGACGCAATCACCGGAATGTTTACCGCTTCGGCGACGGCTTTAGTCACCTCAAGGTCGTATCCGTCCTTGGTGCCGTCGGTGTCCATGCTGGTAAGCAGTATTTCGCCCGCGCCTCTTCGTTCGGCCTCAACTGCCCACTCCAGCGCGTCGCGCCCGGTGTTAACGCGCCCGCCGTTTATGTAAACGTCCCAGCCTTCGCCGTTACGCTTTTTGACGTCTATTGCGCAAACTACGCACTGGCTGCCGAATTTCTCCGCAGCTTCGGATATCAGGGTTGGGTTTAACAGCGCCGCCGAGTTTACCGATATCTTGTCCGCGCCCATCTTCAGCATGTTGCGAAAGTCGTCTACGGTACGTATGCCGCCGCCCACCGTAAGCGGTATGAACACCTGCTCGGCGGTTTTGGCAACTACGTCGCTCATGATACTTCTTTTGTCAGCCGAAGCCGTGATATCGAGAAACACGAGCTCGTCCGCGCCCGCTTCGTTAAACGCTTTGGCCATCTCCACCGGGTCGCCCGCGTCGCGTATGCCGACGAAGTTTATTCCTTTCACTACTCGCCCCGCGTCCACATCGAGGCAGGGTATTATCCTTTTTGTCAGCATTCGTTAAGCCCCCACTTTTATTGCTTCGGCAAGGTCAATAGCGCCGGTATAAAGCGCCTTGCCAATTATTACGCCTTCGGCGCCTGCTTTCTTTACGCTTATCACGTCTTCTATAGAGCTCATGCCGCCCGATGCAATTACATTAAGCCCGGTGTTTGTAACCATGCCTTTTATGCCCTGTATATTAGGCCCGGCAAGCATTCCGTCCCTTGAGATATCAGTATATACGGCTGTCGTTATGCCGCGGGCTTTCATATCGAGCGCAAGAGCAACGGCGTCGGCGCCTGTGTTTTCCGCCCAGCCCTTTGTCGCAACCTTGCCGTCTTTCAAGTCCAGCCCCAAAGCTATGCGGCCCGGGTATTTGGCGCAGGCCTCGGAAACCAGTTCGGGCTGCTCAAACGCCGCCGTGCCTATAATGACGCGCCATATGCCAAGTTCGCCGAGGCGGACGTCTAAGTCCTCCATAGTGCGCACTCCCCCGCCGAGCTGGACGGGTATGCTGACTGAATTAAGTATGCGCGCGACTGTGTTGCGGTTGGAAAACGCACCCGAAAACGCAGCGTCAAGGTCTACGATATGCAGGAATTTCGCGCCCAGGCTCTGCCACCTAAGCGCCATCTCCGCAGGGTCGCCGTACTCCGTAGCCTGCCCCATATCGCCCATCTTAAGCCGCACGCATGTGCCGTTTTTAATGTCTATAGCCGGATATATGTTCATTTGAGCGCTCCGAATCGTTTCAGCATATCGAGCCCTACGTCCCCGCTCTTTTCGGGGTGGAACTGAAGCCCGAATATATTGTCTTTAGCGACTGCGGACGTAAACCTGTAACCGTACTCAGTTTCGGCTATTATGTATTCGTCCGGCACGCCTGAAGCGTGATACGAATGCACGAAATACACGTATTTCCCCGCTTCGGCGGAGAACAGCGCGTTGTCGCGCGCTATAAGCTCGTTCCAGCCCATATGCGGTACTTTAAGGCTTGGCGCGTCATACGAAAAAGCCTCGCAATTCTTTGAGGCCCCCGTGCCGAAGCGCACTACGTCGCCTGGTATAAGCCCCAGTCCGCGGTGTTCTCCGTTTTCAAAGCTTTTTTCAAGCAGCAGCTGCATGCCGAGGCATATGCCCAAAAAAGGCTTGCCCTTGCTTATTTCCGCCAGCATTGTGTCCTGCATGCCCGAAGCTTCCAGCGACGAGGCCGCGTCCTTAAACGCGCCAACACCCGGCAGTACGATGTGTGAGGCGTTTTTCAGATCGGCATTGCTGGTTGTAATACATGCATCGAGTCCTAAAAACTCAAACGCTTTTTGCACGCTGCGCAGGTTGCCCATGCCGTAGTCTATTATCGCTATCATCGAATTACAGCACTCCCTTTGTGGAAGGTATGCCGCTTGCTCTCGGGTCCCGCTCAAGCGCGAAGCGCAATGCGCGCGCGGTCGCCTTGAACACCGCCTCGATTATATGATGCGAGTTTGTTCCGTAAAGCGCGCTTATGTGCAGCGTTACTTTTGCGGACACAGCAAACGCCCTGAAGAACTCTTCGAATATTTGCGTGCCGACGCCGCCCACCTGCTCGTCGGGGCAATTTACGCTGTATTGCAGATAAGGCCTGCCCGAAAAATCCACGCTTACAAAAGCAAGGGCTTCGTCCATAGGCAGGAACTGCGTTGAGTAGCGCGATATGCCCGATTTGTCGCCGACTGCGGACGCGAACGCTTCGCCCAGCGCTAGCCCCGTGTCTTCTATCGTGTGGTGCTCGTCTACGTTTATATCGCCTTTTACGCTGAGCGAGAGGTCAAACAATCCGTGCTTCGCGAAAAGGTCGAGCATGTGGTCGAAAAAGCCAATGCCTGTGCTTATCTGCCTTGAGCCGCTCCCATCGAGATTTAACGAGAGCTTAATGCTCGTCTCGCTTGTTTCCCTTGTAATCTCGGCAGTCCTCATTTTTAATCCTCCTCAAAACGTATGCACGCGCTTTTAGCATGCGCCGAAAGCCCCTCCGATTCGGCGAACCGTTTTATGTCATTATAGCATGCGCTAAGGCTTTGTCTATCGTAACAAACGTAGTTGATACGCTTTACGAAGTCGTCTACCGACAGCGGCGACGAAAACCTCGCCGTGCCCGACGTGGGCAGTATGTGGTTAGGCCCCGCGAAATAGTCTCCGAGCGGCTCGGGCGAATATTCGCCAAGGAACACAGCGCCCGCGTTTTTAACGCTGCCAAGATACTGCCACGGGTTTTCCGTCAGTATCTCGAGGTGCTCGGGCGCGAAATCGTTTGCTATATCGAACGCCTCGTCAAGCGACGCCGTTATTATAATCGTGCCGTAGTCCTCAACGGACTTTGCCGCTATCTCTTTCCTCGGCAGGAGTCTTAGCTGCCTCTCTATTTCGGCCGATGCTTTTTTCGCAAGCTCCCTGCTCGGCGTTATAAGAACGCTCGCCGCTTTCTCGTCGTGCTCCGCCTGCGAGAGAAAATCCGCGGCTACGTAAGAGGGGTTGGCGTTTTCGTCCGCTATTATGAGCACTTCGGAAGGCCCGGCTATCATGTCTATGCCTGCCTCGCCGAAAACCTCGCGCTTTGCCGCCGCGACATACGCATTGCCGGGGCCGGTTATTATATCAACTTTTGGCACGCTCTTCGTGCCGTACGCGAGCGCCGCTATTGCCTGCGCGCCTCCGATTTTAAGTATCACGTCTGCGCCCGCAAGGTCCGCCGCGACTAGCACGAGCGGCTCTATGCGCCCGTCCCTGCTCGGCGGCGTTGCCATTATTATCTCGCCTACGCCCGCAATTTTGGCGGGTATTATGTTCATAAGTACGCTCGAGGGATACGCGGCTTTACCGCCCGGCACGTATACGCCCGCGCGGCCTAGAGGCAGTATCAGCGAGCCAGTAACGGCGCCGCCTGCTTCCCGCCGGAAGCCTTCGCGCTTTTGCAGCTCATGGAACGCGGCTATGTTGGCGGCGCTTTTTTTCAGCGTTTCGAGCAAGTCGGCCACGCTTGCGTACGCTTCTTCTATCTCGCTTCTGCTTACGCGTATATTGTTTTTGTTTATATCGAAGCCGTCGAACTTTTTCGTATACTCAAAAAGCGCCTCGTCGCCCCTTTGGGCAACGTCGTTTACTATGCGCTTTACCGCCGAAACTACGCTCTCGTCGGTTGTCGGTTTTCTTTTAAGGCGCTGCTTTACCAGCTCTGTTTCGTATGACTCGTATATGCGCATGCTATTCCCCCACGGCGGCCCTTATACGCTCTATAAGCGGCATTATGTCTTTGTACTTTATCTTAAGGCTCGCCCTGTTAACCGCGAGCCGCGCGGACACGCCGCATACCTCTTCCATTATTACAAGGCCGTTTTCCTCGAGCGTTCTGCCGCTTTCCACTATGTCGAGTATTACGTCGGACAGCCCGAGTATAGGCCCTAATTCCACGCTGCCGTTAAGCTTTATGCACTCTATGGATTCGCCCTTTGAAGCGTAGTATTTCTTTGCCGCCTCGGGATACTTCGTCGCCACGCGCAGCACCGACGACGTAAGCGAATTGCCTTTTCTTTCGGGATAGCCGGCTACTACGAGCCTGCATTTTCCGAACCTTAGATCGGCCATCTCGTAAAGCGGCAGCCCCGCTTCCATAAGCGTATCCTTGCCCACGATGCCCATGTCGGCGACGCCGTGATCCACATACGTAGGAACGTCGGAAGGCTTGACGAGTATGAAACGTATGTCGTTTTTACAGTCATAAAAAACAAGTTTGCGCGTGTCCGCGAATATATCGGCGCACTCCACGCCGCACTTTTCCAATAGCTCCATCGATTTTTCCGCCAGCCTGCCCTTTGCCAGCGCTATCGTCATACGCATGTCAATACTCCACCTTGCGGCCTTCCGCGTCGAAGAACACCGCGGCCAGGGCCCTTGTATCGTTTTTAAGCTTTATAAGCTCCTCGGCGCCAAGGCCGGGCGAGAACACCGTGCGGCGACCTTTTGCCCTTAATTCTTCCGCATACGCAGACGCCGCGGCACAGGCGGCCATATCGCACGAAACCGCCGCGAACGTTTCATACCCGCCTTTAAGCAGCCCCTGCCGCTCCATCGCTATCATTACGCGCTTTATGCCCAACGCAAAGCCCGTCGCGGGAGCGGGCGAGCCGAACTTTGCGAGCAGCCCGTCGTACCTTCCGCCCGAAGCCACGGGGAAGCCTATGCCGGGCGTGATGCCGCGGAACACTATGCCCGAATAGTAAGCTATATCGTGCAGTATGCCAAAATCTACGGATATGTAGTCCTCATAGCCCAGCTCTGAAAGCAGCAGGTACACGCTGCGCAGGTTTTCCACCGCGTCCCTGCCCCCCTGTTCATCCGAAAGCTCCAGCGCCTTGTCGAATACCTCATACCCCCCGAATAGGTCGGGGAGCTTTGATATCTGCTCTTTGAGCCGCCCGGTGATGCCAAGCTGCTGCGTTATATTGTTAATCGCCATCGCGTCTTTTGAGTCTACGGCTTGGCGCAGTTTCTCCGTTTGCTGCTCGTCAAGGCCGAGTCCGCCGATAAGCGATTTGAAAAACGCTACCTGCCCCAAATCTATCGTAAACTCTAAAAGCCCCGCGGTCTTCAACGATTTTATCGCAAGCGATATAACCTCGGCGTCCGCCTGAAAGCGCCCGTCTCCTATGAGCTCTACGCCCGCCTGCGTGAACTCCCCCGCCTTGCCTATCGAAGGCTCGGCGGATGCAAACGAATTCTGTATATAGAACAGCCGCTTTATGCCGGGTAGCATCTTCGTCGCGGCGACGCGTGCGATGGGCACGGTGATGTCGGGCCGCAGCACGAGTATTCTCCCGCGCGAGTCCACAAACTTTATCATGCTCTCCTGCATGTAAGAGCCCACGCCGCTTTGGAACGCGTCGATAAACTCGTAAGCGGGCGTTTCTATCTCCTCATAGCCCGAAACAATAAATCCGTTTCTGAGATCTCTTTCGATATTCTTTTTTATGCGGCATTCGGCCGGCAGGCAGTCTTCCACGCCGTCCGGCACATGCTTTTCATACATCGCTTTCCGCCTCGTTACTGCAATTTAGCATATTAGCATGTTAATACGCTAAATAGTATATCGGTATATATGTGTATTGTCAACAGTTTTTTTTATTGCGGGAATTAAGCAACGAAATTATCAAGTTAGTTGACAGCCGTTTGCTCGAACTTTATGTCGAAGCGCGAGCGAGCCGCGCGTTCAAGAACGCGATACAGCTCTTTATTTTGGATGAACAGGTCTTTCGCTATCTGCTGCGTTTCTTTTAATAGTTTCATATCGCGTATGAGGTTAGCCATATACAGGTCGGAAACGCCGCTTTGCTTGCTGCCGAGATATTCGCCGGGGCCCCTTAGCCTTAAATCCTCCTCGGCTATTTTGTACCCGTCGTTAGTCTTTGTAAGTATCTTAAGCCTCTCGTTATCAGCGCCCTCATACATAAGAAAACAGTAAGAGCGCTTTACTCCCCTGCCTACCCTGCCGCGCAGCTGGTGAAGCTGTGCGAGCCCGAACCTTTCGGCGCTTTCTATTACCATTATCGTAGCGTCGGGTATGTCGATGCCGACCTCAATAACGGTTGTGGATACGAGTATGTCGTAACGCTTGTCCCGGAAATCTTTGAGCGCCTCGTTTTTCTCCGTCGCGCTCATGCGGCCGTGCAGCAGCGCGACGCGCCGGAACCGTTTTTTGAGTAGCTCGTACACTTCTTCCGACGAGCGCATGCCGTTTTCTTCGCTTTGCTCTATCACGGGGCACACCACAAAAACCTGCGATCCTCCCGCTATCTCCTTCTCTATAAACCCATACATATCGCTTCGCTTTGCTTCGGGCACGCAGAACGTGGCGACAGGAGTCCTGCCCGGCGGCATCTCGTCTATTATCGACATATCCGTCTTGCCGTAGAGTATCAGCGCGAGCGTCCTTGGTATCGGCGTTGCGGACATAATCAGTATATGCGGCGCCTTGGACTTCGTTTCTAGCAGCGCCCGCTGCCCCACGCCGAACCTGTGCTGCTCGTCCGTTATTACGAGCCCCAGGCGCGCGAACTGCACGTTGTCGTAAAGCACGGCGTGAGTGCCTATAACGATGTCGGTAAGGCCGCCCGCAATGTTTTCATACGCGGCTCTCCGTTGGGCTGACGGCGTGCTGCCGGTAAGCAGCTCTATGTTAACGCCGGGGAAAACGCGCTGCGCGTTTTCAAAGTGCTGCCTCGAGAGCACCTCTGTCGGCGCCATCATAACGCATTGAAAGCCGCTTTGTATACATATATGCATTGCGTAAAACGCAGGTATTGTTTTGCCGCTGCCCACGTCGCCCTGCAGCAGGCGGTTCATGGGCTTTGTGCCTGCAAGGTCGCCTTCTATCTCGCCCATTACCCTAAGCTGCGCGTTTGTAAGCCGGAAGCTGAGCATATCTATAAATTGCTGCCTTAAATCAGGGCCGCATTTCATAGGATGAGCGCTGCCTTCCTTTTCCGATTCGTGAGAAAGCAGCGCGATGTTGAACAGCAGCAGCTCTTCGAATATAAGGCGGCGCTTTGCAATTTCGAGCGAAGCCTCGTTTTCCGGGAAATGAACGTTTGAAAGCGCGAAGTTGATTTCGGCAAGATTGTGCTCCGCACGGAAGTCATTTGTAAACAAGTCGGGTATGCTGCCGCAGTATTTGTCGAGCGCCGCGCGCATTATAAGGCGCATCACCTTCTGCGAAAGCCCCATAGTAAGCGGATACACAGCCATGAGCCCTTCGCGCTGCCTGCCCTCTTTCTCGATGTGCGGGTTCGTAAACTGCAGGCTTCTGCCCACGCGCTTTGTTTTGCCAAACACGTACACAATGTCGCCGCTCTTATACATGTTGCGTATATACGGCTGGTTAAAAAAAACAGCCTCCGTCCTGCCCGTTTCGTCCTGAAGCGTAAACGTTACAAGAGAGAGACCTTTTTTTATTCTTCTCAGCACCGGCTCCTTTGCTATCCTGGCCGTTATATTATATGTTTCGTCCTCTTTTAAAGCGGATATCTTTACGGAGGAGCCTTGCGACTCGTAGCCCCTTGGCATGTAATAAAGCAGGTCGCGTACGCTCTTTATGCCGAGTTTATTAAGAAGTACGGCCTTTTTGCCGCCAACGCCTTTAATGCCGGTGACCGCGTCGCCTAAGCCCATTACTCCACCGCGAATATAAACTGATATACGGGCTGTCCGCCGAACTGCAGCTCTATATCATAATCCTCGTATTTCTTTTCCACCATTTCGGCGACTTCTTTGGCAAGCTGCTCGCTTACGTCTTCACCGTAGAATATCGTGATAACGCTGTCCTCTTCTTTCACCATACCTTCGAGCAGCTTTTCGCAGGTAGTGAATATGTCGCCCGAGTGGCACGTTATTTCGCCGTCCGCTATGCCTATTATCTCGCCTTTCTTTATCGTCTGCCCGTTTATGTGCGACTCTCTTACCGCGCTCGTTACCTGACCGGTCTTGACGGTGGTTATGGCTTTGTTTATGCGCGCGGTGTTCTCTTCAAAGTCGAGGTCGGGGTTATACGCCAAAACTCCCGTTATGCCCTGCGGGAAAGACATCGTGGGTATAACGTGCACGTTTTTGTTGGAAAACGCGGCAGCCTGTTCTGCGGCGAGTATTATATTCTTGTTGTTCGGGAAGACGAACACGTTGTCGGAAGGCGCTTTGTCTATAGCCTGCCTTATAGCTTCGGCGGAAGGGTTCATCGTCTGGCCGCCCTGCACTATCTCGTCTACCATAAACTCCTTGAATATGTTTACTATGCCTTCGCCCGCCGCAACGGTTACTACCGCCATGTTCTTCTTCTCGGTTTTCGGGGGGCCTTCCAGCTCGGTATGCTGCTCGCGCATGTTGTCTATTTTTATCTTTGAAAGCTCGCCAAAGCGAAGCGCGAACTGCAGCGCCTTGCCCGGCACGTTGGTATGTACGTGAGTTTTGACAAGCTGCAAATCCCCCACTACGAGCACGCAGTCGCCTATGTGCATCAGCTTTTCCCTGTACCTGTCTATATCGCTTTGCGTTACCGAAGGATTAAGGTTCTTTATGAAGAATTCCGTGCAGTACGTGTATTCTATATCGGCGGTGCTTATGGATTCCGTGAAATTGGCGGCAATCTCCTGATCCAGCGATATGTCTTCGGTTATCGCCTCGCCGTCGAGAGCCATCTTAAACCCACGGTATATAACGAGCAGCCCCTTGCCGCCTGCGTCCACAACGCCCGCTTCCTTCAGCACGGGAAGCATTTCAGGCGTTTTTTTCAACGTGAGCGCGCCCTGCTCCAATACCGCGTCCATAAGCCCGAATATATTGTCGCCGCGGCTGACGCTTCTCATGGCCGCCTTGGCCATCTCTTTTGCCACCGTGAGTATTGTGCCTTCCTTGGGCTTCATCACGGCTTTATAAGCCGCGTCCACGCCTTCCTGAATAGCCCGCGCAAAGTCGCTTGCACCCGCCGATTCGAGGCCGTTAAGGCTCCTTGCCATGCCGCGGAACAGCTGGGAAAGTATAACGCCCGAGTTGCCGCGAGCGCCTTTTAATGCGCCTAAGGAAAGCGCGTCGGCTATGCTGCATATTTTTGCCGAGTCCGCTGACTTTACTTCTTTAACGGCAGAAAGCATGGTCAGCGACATATTTGTACCCGTATCTCCATCGGGAACGGGGAAAACGTTCAATGAATTTAAGCCTTTTTTGTTTTTCTCAAGCAAAGCCGCCGCGGAGAATACCATGTCCTTGAACAGCTCGCCGGTAAATCTTTGATGCATTTTAACTCCCCCTTCAGACCCGGATACCGTTAACAGTTACATCAACTTTATCTACATTGAGCCCGGTAAACTTCTCAACTCTGTATTTTACCGTATCTATGACATTGGATGCGACAGCGGAAATGGAAACTCCGTATTCTACTATAACGAATAAATGAATGCTTACTGAACCGTCCTGCGTCGTGATTTTAACACCCTTGCTGAGGTTTTCTCCTTTTAAAAGCTCTACAATGCCGTCCATCGCGTTTTGCGACGCCATACCGACAATGCCATAACAGTCCATGGTGGCGATACCGGCCAGATTAGATAGAAATTCGTCGGAATATTCTATTGTACCGTATGAGTTCTGTTGAATTACGGCCATTTATTAGCCTCCCTGTTATATGTTCTGTTACTTGGATACTCCGGTAAGATTAAATTTATATCTTTTTCCACTCTCAGTCAAGCTTATTAATACAAATGAAACGAAAAATTAATTTTATTCTTGCCAAAAAAACATTATGGTGATAGAATATTTCTTGCTGATTTTAAGCCGGAGATGAGGTAGACTAATATGGCAAAGTATTGCGAGATATGTAATAAGGGCATAGCGTCCGGAAACAACGTTAGCCACTCGAACAGGAAATCAAGGAGAAAATGGCTTCCCAACGTTCAGCGTGTCAGCGCTGTAATTGAGGGTGCGCCGAAAAGGATTTATGTTTGCACGAGATGCCTTCGTTCAGGGAAGGTTGTACGCGGCTAGTATTCGCGCCTGTTAACAATACGGAAAATCAGGCTGCTCGCTCCCGGGGCAGTCTTTTTGATTTTAACGGCAAGCATCAGCCCTTCTTTTTAGTTAACCGCGCTAAAACGGCGAGAGCGCTTTGCATTAAAGGCTCGCGGCGTTTTGGGTGCGGTATAAAATCAGCCCGAAGCAAACGCCCCGGGCATATGTAATTCACCTTACGAACAATCTCTTCAGTATGCCCCTTAGCAGCCACGGGGCTTTTAAGCAGTATATTTTCAAAAAACCCACCTCCATTATGCAATCAATTAATTCCGCGTACTATGATAATGCTCCCCAGCACCAGCAGAACGATTCCAAGCAGCGCTACCCACATCCAAAAAGGCATGAAACAAATGAGCAATATGATTCCGATGAACATCAGAAAGCAGCCGACTACCCTGCGCACGATACAGTTCCCAAAAAACAAGCTACCACCTCCGGCTTGCGAACCGATTCTAGTTCATAATATTAATCTTCGTCCGGAAGTGTTACGCGACAATATTATTCTTTACTATAAGCGCATAGCCGCCTGATATGCTGATGGAAGCGGAATCGGATTGCATCACGTTGCTTATGCCTCGCGAAGAGCCCCATTTTAAAACGAGATTTTGAAGAGGGTATTTGAGGCCATGCGCGTTAACGCAGACCTCGCCCGTCAGAGGAAGTATTGAGATAACCTGGCCGGTACGGCCGGAAAGCGTGAACGTTTTATCCGAAACGAACATTTCGCACTGCTCGTCGGCTATGCGGCAAGCCGCGCCTTTTAAGTCGGCGCGCACCAGCATCATTATGTTGGAAAGAGTATGGTCGACCCTGCCGCCCAAAGCGCCGAGTATAACGATATCGTCCGCGCCCGCTTTGGCTGCATAATCTATCGCGGCTTCGGTGTCCGTCTCGTTCTTCTCGGCTTCAAGCCTAAGTATTTTAACCCCGCGCTGCTCAAGCGCGGTTACGCTAGCAGGGTCCGCGGTGTCAAAATCGCCAATAAGCACATCGGACGTAATACCGTTTTGCATCAAAAAATCCGCCGCGCCGTCTACCCCTATAAACAAGCCGGCTGTTTTTAAATGGTTTTTAAGAAATTCCGGGCCGGGCGGCGTTCCGCCCGACAGTATTACGCATTTCATTGCGGGAATTTAAGAGCTTTTACTGCGGCTATCGGGTCGGGCGCGTTAAAAACGGCGCTGCCCGCTACCACTACATTTACCCCGGCATCCGTTACCTGCTTTACGTTATGCGCGCTGATGCCGCCGTCCATCTCTATGTCGATGCTAAGGCCTCTTTCCTGCAATATCGATTTAAGCCTCGCTGTTTTTTTAAGAACGTACGGTATGAGGCTCTGCCCGCCGAAACCGGGGTTGACGGACATAAACAGCACCATGTCGAGGTCTTCGAGCACGTAATCGATAGTTTCCAGAGGCGTCGCCGGGTTAAGCGCCACCGCGCACTTTTTCCCCGCGGAACGTATAAGCTGCAGCGTGCGGTCGAGGTGTACCGTCGCTTCGGGATGTACGGATATTATATCCGCGCCCGCGGCCGCGAATTCTTCAACGTATCTTTCCGGCTTGTCTATCATAAGATGCACGTCAAGGGGCAGATTAGTAAGCTTTTTCATGTCGCGCACCATATACTGGCCGAACGTGATATTGGGAACGAACATGCCGTCCATCACGTCGCAATGTATATAGTCGGCTCCCGCTTTTTCGAGCAGCCTTATCGCTTCGGCAATATTCGTAAAATCCGCTGAAAGTATTGAGGGCGATACCTTAATCATATTTTCTTGACCTCTTCTCCTGTATTTCTTTTAGTATCTGAAGATATCTTGTATATCTCCCCTGCGATATATGGACGCTTTCCGCCGCCTCTTTAACCGCGCATCCCGGCTCGCCCGCGTGCAGGCAGGATGTAAACCTGCATTTATCCCTATAAGGCGCCATGTCTTCATAAAAAAAAGACAGCTTTTCGGGGGCAATATCCGCGCAGTCGAAAAACGTAAAGCCGGGAGTATCCACGACTGCGCCCGAAAACTCTTCGCCGACCAGCAGTTCCGCCTGCCTTGTAGTGTGCGCGCCTCTTTCGGTCTTCTTTGAAAGCTGGCCTGTTTTAAGGCCAAGCGACGGGAACAGCGCGTTTATAATTGACGACTTGCCTACTGCGGACTGGCCCGCGAAGCACGTAATGCCCCCGCTTAAAAGCTCCTTTAACGCGTCAATGCCTTCACCGCTTTTCGCGGACACGCATACCGTTTCACACGCATCCTTGTATTCGCTCTTTATTTCGTTTATGCGTGAGCTTTCCGCGATATCGCATTTGTTTATTATTATAAGCGGCCTTATGCGCTCAAGCTTTATCGAAACGAGCAGCTTGTCGCAAAGCAGGTAGTCGACGTCCGGCTTTGCCGCGGAAACCACTATTGCCGCCGTATCGATATTGACTACCCGGGGCCGCTTAAGCTCGTTCTTTCTTGGCTCTATCTCCTCTATAAAGCCGCCGGGCGAAAACTTGACGTTATCCCCGGTAAGAGGAGTGACGCCGTCTTTCCGAAAGCGCCCTCTTGCCTTGCATTCATGTATGCAGCCCCGCTCGTCCTGTATATAGTAAAAGCCGCCTATGCCCTTGATTATCCTGCCCGATAACAGCTGCGTGTTCAACGGAAATTGACCTCGCCCGAATAAGCCTGCTGGCCGTTTACATATATTATAACGCTTTTGGCGCCGCCCGTTGTGCTGGTAAGGTCAATATTCAAAGACAGCCTCCCCAGGTCCTCGATGCTTTCCTTGGTAAAGTTGACGGCCTGGCCGTTTATTACGTCCTTCAGCACTATCCTGACCTTCGATTCCTTCTCGGTTATGTTTAAATCGGCCGTCAATTTGCCCTTGAAATATTGGTTCTTGTACTTGCTTATCGTGATATACACGTCGTCGGTATAAGACGTCTGTATGCCCTGCTCGGGAGTCTGCCGTATTACCGTTCCCTCTTTGAGTTCGCTTTCTTCTTCGTATACAAAGCAGTTGGTAAAGCCCGATTCGTTAAGCAAAGCTACGGCTTCGCTCACAAGCTTATCCTTAAGCTCGGGCATCACCGCTATGTTCTCGGGGTTTTCCTTTGACACGGTCAGACTCACTGCGGCCGCTTGCGTGATTGGCTCGTCGGGCTCCGGTACCTGGGATATGACTATGCCCGGCGGCATGTCCTGGTCGTAATCATATACTATTAAATCCTCGCTTAGCTCGATACCGATCTGGTCAAGCTGCGCTTTTGCTTCTTCCAGCGTTGCGCCGAACAGGTCGGGCATAACGGGTTCGGACGGACCGCTTGAAATAACGAGCGTAATCGTAGAGTTGTTTGCCACCCTGCTGCCGCCTTCGGGGGACTGCGAAATAATCGTGCCTTCTTCGGCCGTTTCGTTTGGCTCGTAAGTAGTTTTCACCGTTAAGTTATTGATGCTTCTTTCCGCCGAATCGATTGTCGATCCCACAAAATCGGGTACGACGAAAGTCTGGCTTGCGGAAGGGTTAAACACATTGATGAGTATAACCGCCAGCAAGGCTGTTACAGCTACAAGCAGCAGCAATATGCCGGCTTTCCAGTACATGTTCTTCTTTTTAACAACGGCGGGTTTTATAACCGTGTTTTTGTAAATCGACGGTATATCCGGGAAAGACCCTTCGGGGTCGGCGAGCGAAAGCACGAGGTCGTTCTTAAACGCGTCCATCGATTGGTATCTGTCCCTCTTGTTTTTGTTGGTCGCTTTAAGAACTATGTAATTGACTGCCTGCGAAAGATTAGCGTTCACTTCTGCGGGCGGCGTAATCTGTTCGTTTATATGCTTGAGCGCGACGGAAACCGTCTCCCCGCCCGTGTGGGGCAGCACGCCCGTCAGCATTTCGTACAGCACAATGCCGAGAGAATATATGTCCGTTCTTGTATCCACCCTCTCCCCTTTTGCCTGCTCGGGAGAGATATAATGAACGGAGCCTATTACCTGGTTGGCCTGCTCTTCTTTTGTAGAAAGGCTCTTCGCTATGCCGAAATCGGTAAGCTTTACGTTATCCTCTTTGTCGATAAGTATATTATGGGGCTTTATGTCGCGGTGTATTATGCCTTTTTTATGTGCGGCGGCAAGCGCCGAACATATCTGTATCGCATACTTTACAGCCGCCTCCTCGTCCAAACAGCCCTGCTGCTCGATTATCTTTTTAAGCGTTGTGCCTTCAATGTATTCCATGACCATGTAATATGCGCCTTCGTCAAGCCCTATATCCGTAACGTGCACTATGTTTTTATGGTCAAGGGAAAACACCGCTTCGGCTTCCTTCTTGAAGCGGTTTACATATTCGGCGTTGTCGGAAAAGCATTCCTTCAACACCTTAATCGCGACAATGCTCTTCGTCTTTCTGCAGAACGCGGTGTATATATCCGCCATTCCGCCCGAATCTATTTTTTCGCGTATCTCGTATCTTGAGCCAAGCAGCAATCCCGTCATACGCTGTCACCGTCCATATACGCGAGCACCACGCTTATGTTGTCGTCTCCGCCGTGCCGGAGTGCCGCGCTGACAAGCTCGTCCGCAGCCGCGGGTATGCCGCGCTTCAATATCGATTCTATCTCTGCATCGGGCACGGTTGAATTAAGGCCGTCGCTGCACAGCAATATTACATCGCCCTGTTTAAGCGGCACGGTAAACGTATCGACTTCCACGCTTTCGTCCGTTCCAACCGCGCGGGTTATAACGTTGCGGTTCGGATGGCGCAGCGCTTCCTTTTTTGTGATAAATCCGTTGTCTACGAGCATCTGCACGTATGAATGGTCTTTAGTTATCTGGGACAGGCTTGCGTCCCTGTAAAGATATGCGCGCGAATCTCCGATGTGGCCGATTATCGCTTCCGAGTTCCGGAAAACGGCAACCGTCACGGTAGAACCCATGCCTTTAAGCAAAATATCCGAATTGGCCTTGTCCCATACGTTTTTATTAGCTTCAACAAGTATATTGCATAGGTCCTGCTTTGTTATTCTTTGCGGGTCCGCGTTTTTAAGAGCTTCCTTTATAGTATCGACTACAAGCCTGCTCGCGACTTCGCCCGCCCGGTGGCCGCCCATTCCGTCCGCGACAACGGCAAAAAAGCCGTCGCTTCCCTCCGGCGCGTATAAAAAATCCTCGTTCTGATTTCTTACTATGCCCTTATCAGTTTTCGAGTAGTAGATCATTTTCCCTCGTGTTTTAACCTAAGCTGGCCGCAGGCGCCTTCGATATCTGCGCCAAGCGAGCGCCTCACCGTAGCGCTCCTGCCCCGCTTAACTAGCTCCGCCGCAAAGGCTTTCGCTTTGTTTCTGTCGGGCGGCAGGTATCCGCCCGCAGCGCTGTTTAGAGGAATAACGTTTACATGGCAATTAAGGCCGTGTAATTCCTTTACCAGCGAATCAATATCCTCTTCTCCGTCATTGAAACCTTTTATCAGCGTGTATTCAATTATAACGCGTCTGCCCGTTTTTTTAAAGTACGTATTTGCGCTGTCCAGAATTTGCCTTACGGTATATGCGGACGCGGCTGGCATTATCTTTTTTCTTTTTTCGTCAATGGCCGAGTGCAGCGATATGCAAAGCGTTATGGGCAGCCCTTCGCCTGCCAGCTTCAATATTCCCGGCACGAGCCCGCATGTAGACAGCGATATGTGCCTTATGCTTATTCCGTGCTTTTCCCCCAGCGCCAGTATGAAGCATATCACGTTGCCGTAGTTGTCGAGAGGCTCGCCGGTGCCCATCAAAACCACGTTGGATATTTCTCCCGCTTCGCTTGCCGCTATGAACTCCGACCTCATTTCGCCGCTTGAGAGGTTTCGTATCAGCCCTTCCCTGCCCGAGGCGCAAAAAGCGCAGCCCATGCGGCAGCCTACCTGGGTTGATACGCACAATGTGCTGCCGTAGTGGTAGCGCATAAGCACGCACTCCACAAGCCCGCCGCCCGACATGGCAAGCAGGTACTTTGCCGTGCCGTCTAAAGACGTGAGCTTTTCGACGATGCGCGCATAGCCCTCGTCATGTTCGCCACGCAGCCTTTCCCGCAAAGCCTTTGAAAGGTTAGACATATCCTCGAACTTAACGCCGCGGGTGAGCCAGTCTTCCAGCTGCTTTGCAACAAACGGCTTTTCGCCCATACCGGTAATCAGCTCTTTTAACTGCTGTGAATTCAAGGAAAGCAAGTCGTTCATATTCTCTTCATCACCGCTATATAAAACCCGTCCGAACCGCATTGGTGCGGGTACAGCGTTTTCGGCGGCCTGTCATATTTAAAGCTGCCGTTTTCAGCAAGAAATCTGTCCGTCACCTGTTCGTTCTCCTCCTTGTTTATCGAGCAGGTTATATAAGCGAGCTTCCCTCCGGGCTTTACGTATTCTGCGCATACCGATAGTATGCCATACTGCGTCTCCGCGAGCGAAGCTATGTCTTCTTTGCTGCGCGAGTAGCGTATATCGGGGCTTTTCGCCATCAGCCCCATCGCGCTGCACGGCGCGTCTACAATAACGGCGTCAAACGAGCCGCTGTAGGCAGGTTCGTATACGGCGGCGTCGCGCACATCTGCGCGCGCGTTGTTAACGCCCAGCCGCTCATAGTTCTTTATTGTCATATCCACCCTGTGAGCGTGCTTGTCCCAGGCGGTTATATCCAGCGTGTTATAAGCAAGAGCGGCCGCATAAGCGCTTTTGCCGCCCGGCGCTGCACAGCAGTCCAGCAGCCTCATGCCGCGCTCTATGCCGGTGTCGAGCACCGCCCTCATCGCGCTTTCCGACTGCACCGCTATCCAGCCGTTTTTGTATATATCCGTGTTTTCCACATCCGTAAGGCCTTGTATTATATATGAATTCTCTATACTTCCCCTCGAGTACCGCAGCCCTAGCGCATCAAGCCCGGCTGTAAAACTTTCCGCATCGGTGCGCAGCGTGTTCATCCGTACGGCGGTGCCGGCAGTGTGCTTATACATAAGCAGGTCTTTGGCAAAGCCGTATCCGAAATCGGCTATATACTTCTCGCATATCCATTGAGGGTAGCTTGACGCTATGCTGAGCGAGAATGCGTTCTCGCCCGAAGGATAGGCTATATCGTCTTTGCCTTTCAGAAGCGCGCGCAGCACCGCGTTGACAAACCCGGACGTCTGCGGCTTTATACGCTTAGCCAGCTCAACGCTTTCGCTGACGGCGGCGTAGCCTTCGGTGTCCATGAACATTATCTGGCATGCGCCGAGCCGCAGCACGTTTTTAACGCTGCCGTGCACGCGGCCGGATGTAATAAACCTGCTAAGAGCATAGTCTATCCTCAGCAGGTTTTCCATAGTCGTGCGCACAAGCAGCGACGCAAATCTCTTGTCTTCATCGGAAAGTTCGGAAGGTATATGTTCTTTCAGCGCCAGAGAAATATAGGCGCCGTCCCTTGTAACCGCGGTAAGCGCGTTAAAAGCAGCCCGCCTCGCGTTCACTCGAAACGCTCCCCGTTAAGCTTCCTGCCCCGGAAGAATTCCTCGGGGCTCATGCGCCTGGTGCCGGGCGCCTGCATCGATTCTATGCGCAGCAGGCCTTCTCCCGTCCCCACAACAAGGCCTTGCTTTGCGTCGGCATAAACAAGCCGCCCAGGCTCCGCGCTGCCGGGAAGTACGCTCGTTTTCCATATCTTTATCGTGTCTCCTCCGATACAGGCAAACGTGCCCATCACGGGGTCGAGCGCGCGGACGAGGTTGTATATCTCCTTAGCGGGCTTGTTCCAGTCTATCCTGCCCAGTTCCCTGGACAGCGGAGGATAATAGCTTGATTTGCTATCGTCCTGCTTTATCCTGCCTGCGGCGCCGCTTTCGATGTCCTTAAGCGTTTTTACAAGAAGCTCGGCCCCAAGTTCGGACAGCACGTCGTAAAGCTCGCCGCCCGTCATATGCTCGCCTATATCGATGGAGGCTGACGAGATTATGTCTCCCGTATCGAGTCCGGCGTCCATATACATTATCGTTACGCCTGTCCTGGTTTCGCCTTTTATAATAGCCCATTGTACAGGCGCGGCCCCGCGGTAAGCGGGCAGCAGCGAAGCGTGCACGTTTATGCAGCCAAGCGGCGGTATGTCGAGTATCGATACGGGCAGTATCTGCCCGAACGCCGCGGTGACTATTATGTCGGGCGCGATATCCTTTACGGCTTGAACGCCTTCCTCGGACCTTATCTTTTCAAACTGCATGACTTTAATGCCGTTTTGCTGAGCAAGCTGCTTTACCGGCGAAGGCGTAAGCTTATAGCCCCTGCCGCTTTTACGGTCGGGCTGCGTTATTGCCGCCGCTATGTCGTGCCCGGAGTCAATCAGCTTTTTAAGGCTGGGCACGGCAAACTGCGGCGTGCCCATAAATACTATCTTCATTCTGACTCCGTTTCCTCGATCATCTTGTCGACAAACAATACGCCGTCAAGATGGTCTATCTCATGGCAGAATATGCGGGCCGGTATGCCCGTTATCTCCTCTTTGTGCATCTTCCCGTGCCTGTCCATATACTGCACCGTTATCGTTTCCGGCCTCTTTACCTTCCCCCTTACGCCTATTACCGAAAGGCAGCCTTCCTCGTCTATTACCTCGCCCGAAGATTTCAGTATCTTCGGATTGATTATTTCATAATACTTGTCTTCGTATTCCACGACGGCTATGCGCCTTAAGACCCCCACCTGGGGAGCGGCGAGCCCGGCGCCTTCCTCTATATGGAGCGTCTCTTTCATGTCGTCCAGCAGCGTTATTATATGGGGCGTTATCGACTGGACGGGCCTTGAAATTTTCCTTAACCTTTCGTTGTTTACTCCGGTCACGATTTCTCTGATTGCCATGCGTTTCTCCTCTATATCATGCTTTGCGGGTTGATTTCCATACCGAACACGCAGTTCGCATATGTTTTTGCGTCCGAATACTCGTAAAGTTTCCTGCGGAACAGCGGCAGCTTGTTGTCGTTTTGCACCTTTATAAGCAGCTGCCAGCGCGATTTGCCCTTTATCTTTTTAACGGGCGCTTCGCTTATATCAAACAGCAGTACGTGTTCCATTATATCAGCATACTGCTGTTTTAAACCTTTCGCAAACTCGACGCAGGCTTTATGCGCAGCCTCTTCGTCCTTGCCAGCGAACACTATCCTGAAAAACACTGAATAGGGGGGCAGCATCGCGAGGCGCCTTACGCTCATCTCCTTGTCGAAGAAGCCCTCGTAATCGTGCGATTTTGTGTACTCCACCGCGTAATGCTCGGGGCAGTACGTCTGGATGACTACCTTGCCCGGGTCTTTGCGCCCCGCGCGTCCCGATACCTGCTCGAGCAGCTGGAAGGTCTTTTCGGGGCTCCTGTAATCGGGTATATGCAGCGAGCTGTCGGCGGACACTACGCCCACGAGCGATACGTTCTCAAAGTCAAGGCCTTTTGCTATCATCTGCGTGCCAATCAGTATATCGGCCTTGCGCTTTTTGAACTGCTCGTATATCTTAATATGCGCGTCCTTGGCTCTTGTAGTGTCAAGGTCCATACGCAGCACGCTTGCCTCGGGAAAGTGCTTTTTTACCTGCTCTTCCACCTGCTGCGTGCCTATGCCGAACTGCTTTAGGTAAGGCTTGCCGCACGCAGGGCATACGCTTCGCAGGCTCCGCTTCCGGCCGCAGTAATGGCACATAAGAGAAGAGCAGCTTGCGTGGTATGTCATCGACACTTCGCAATTGTCGCAGTATTCAACGTAACCGCAGCCGCGGCACATTACAAAAGTCGAATAGCCGCGCCTGTTTATGAACAGCATTATCTGCCGTTTATCTGCCAGCGCCCGTTTCATTTCATTATACAGCAAGCCCGAAAAAATTGTTCTGTTTCCGCGAACCAACTCCTCGCGCATGTCCACTATTTTTACTTCGGGCAGCTTTAAGTCAAAAAGCCTGTTCGGCATTACTATCAGCTTGTATATGCCGTTCTTTGCCTTGATATAGCTCTCTACGGACGGCGTAGCGGAAGCGAGCACCAGCGTTGCCCCCTCTATGTTGGCGCGCATTCTCGCTATCTCGTGCGCGGTGTATTTCGGGTGCGTGTCCGATTTATAGCTGGTTTCGTGCTCCTCGTCTATTATTATCGCGCCTATGTTTTTAAGCGGAGCGAATATTGCCGACCTTGCGCCTATTACCACTCTTGCGCTGCCATGCACCATGCGCTTCCATTCGTCGTACCGCTCGCCCGCGGAAAGCGTTGAGTGGTATACTGCGATATGCTCGCCTATTCTCCGTTCAAACATCGCTACAAGCTGCGGCGTAAGCGATATCTCAGGCACGAGCACGATGGCGCTTTCGCCTTTTGCGAGGCAGTCCTTTACTACCTTTATGTATACTTCCGTCTTGCCGCTGCCCGTGACGCCGTGCAGCAGGTATTTGCCCTTGGCTGCGGTTATGAAATTAACTGCGTTTTGCTGGTCCGCGGAAAGCACGAATTCTTTCTCCGTGCTTCCCGCCTTTTTCGGGCTGCGGAACGCGTCTATCTTCTCTATTTTAAGAAAGCCTTTTTTGACAAGCGCGTCCCTTGCGGGGGCGCTGCCCGGCAGCAACTCTTCAAGCGCCCTTGCGTCCAGACGCTTATTTTCATGCATCACGCGCAGCGTTTCAAGCTGCTTTGGCGCCTTAACGCGGCCCGACGCGGCAACGAATGACGCCTCCGCCTGCTCGTATTCCCGCTCCGATAATAAAAAAACGATCTCCCGTTTGTACTTGTCGCCTACCCTTCCGCCGCGCATTTCCGCCGGGAACATAAGCCGCAGCGACGTTGCGAGCGTCGTATGGTAGTATTTTTGCATCAGGTAAGCGAGCTTTATCTGCCCTTCCGTCAGCGCCGGGAAATCGGATATTACGGAATGTATATCCTTTATGCGCTCTGCGTCGTACTGGCATTGCTCAGAAAGGCGCAAAACGTAGCCTTCGCGCAGCGCGTTACCCTTGCCGAAAGGCACTTTTACCCGGTATCCGGCGCTTAAGTTCATGTCTTCGGGGACGCGGTACTCAAACACCCTGTCCACATTCGAGCTTACAATATCTACGATAACGCTGGCAAACATGCGTCACCTCGTAACTGCGGTAAAAAGTCTGTAGGCTTCCTGTACGATGCGTTTTGCGAGCCGTTTTTTGCTGTCGCTTCCCAGATCCGTTACGCTGCCGTCCCTGTAGAACAGTTTGATATTGTTGTCGTCCGCGCCGAAGCCTTCGCCCCGCTTCGATACGTCGTTCAATGCTATAATATCAACGCGCTTTGATTTTAACTTGTTTATCGCGTTTGCTTCCAAATCCTCGGTTTCGGCGGCAAACCCGACAAGCACCTGGCCATCCTTCCTGCGCTCGCCCAGTTCTTTTAATATATCCCTTGTTCTTATAAGGGAGAGCTTCATATCGCCGCCCTTTTTTATCTTTTGGGCGCTGTAGCTTTCGGGCGTGTAGTCGGCTACCGCCGCCGCCATTATAATGATATCCGCGTTTTCCGACAGCGAAAGCATGCAATCCGCCATCTCGCTCGCGGAGGTAACGTTTATAGTACGAGCCTTATTGGGCGGCTCTATAGCCACCGGCCCGGAGACGAGCGTAACGTCGGCGCCGCGCTCAAGCGCGGCTTCGGCGAGCGCATAGCCCATCTTGCCCGAAGAGTTGTTGGAAAGGTAGCGCACGGGGTCTATCGGCTCTCTTGTGGGCCCTGCGGATATGAGCACGCGTATGCCGCTCATGTCGTAAAGCGAGCGCAGCACTTGCTCGGCGTATTCTAAAATCTCCTCCGGCTCCTTCATCCTGCCCGAGCCGGTATCGCCGCAGGCTAACGCCCCTTCGCCCGTATCCATCACGTAATATCCCCTGCTCTTTAAAACCGCTATGTTGTCCTGAACGGCGGGGTCTTCGTACATTGCCGTGTTCATCGCGGGGGCGAATATTACGGGGCACTCCGCCGCAAGCAGCGTCGTGGTCAGCATATCGTCCGCTATGCCCGACGCGACTTTTCCGAGTATATTAGCGGTAGCGGGCGCAACAATAAACATGTCCGCCTTTTTCGCGAGCGAGACATGTTTTACATCAAATTCGTTTGTCCTCCTGAACGTGTCGGTTATCGCCTCGTTGCCGGAAAGCGTTTCGAACGTCAGCGGCGTAACGAACTCCTGCGCGCTCTTTGTAAGTATCGCGTGTACGTCATAGCCTCTTTTTTTAAGAAGGCTTGCAAGATAGGCCGCCTTGTACGCGGCTATGCCTCCCGATACGCCGAGGACGACCGCTTTCGGCATCTATTGGTTCTCCTCAGGGGATATGTAAGTGATTTTGTCGTAAAGAATCTCTTTTGCAGCCTGCGAGACGGGGTTTGACTCCTGCGATTCCGTCAAGGGCTCCGCACCGTCCACGAGCTGCCTTGCCCTTTTCGCTGATTCTATTACAAGCGTATACCTGCAGTCCACTTTCTCCCTCAGTTCACTTACTCCCGGATACATCATATATCATCACCATTCCTTAAATGTTTAAATTTATCAATATTTCTTGTTACTTTGAGCTTCTCGGCCTCGATAATACATCCGATGCTGTGCACGACTCTTTCTATGCTGTCGTTGACTATCACATAGTCGTATTCGCCCATAAGGCCCATTTCGCCCGCTGCCTTGCTGAGCCTCATACTTATCTGCTCTTCCGTCTCCGTGGCGCGGCTCCTTATCCTGTGCTCCAGCTCTTCAAACGACGGAGGCACCAGAAAAAGGTAAACGCCGTCGGGAAACACTTTTTTTACGTTGAGCGCGCCCTGCACGTCTATCTCGAGCAGTACGTTGCGCCCTTCTTTAAGCTTTTCCATCACGAAACTTTTAGGCGTTCCGTAATAGTTGGAATATACTTTGGCGTACTCCAAGAACTCTCCCTTTTTGATGAGTTCGTCGAATTCTTCCTTTGTTTTGTAAAAATAATCGACCCCCTCAAACTCTCCCGGCCTGCGCTCGCGCGTAGTGCAGGAAACGGACAGCACAAGATCTACCCTGTGCTTCATAAGTGCGTCGCAAACAGTGCCCTTGCCCGTTCCCGAAGGGCCGGATAATACGATAAGCAGTCCGTCGCCCATGCGTCAATCCTCTATATCGTCGTCTTTATCGGACAGCCTGTGCGCTACGGTCTCGGGCTGTACCGCGGAAAGTATCACGTGGTCGCTGTCCGTTATTATAACGGCTCTCGTCCTTCTGCCGTATGTTGCGTCGATAAGATTGCCTTTTTGACGGGCTTCCTGTATTATGCGCTTTATCGGCGCCGATTCGGGGCTTACTATGGCTATCATCCTGTTGGCCGACACGATATTTCCGAAACCGATGTTTATAAGCCGGATACTCATAAACTTCCTCCCACCTTTATTCAATATTCTGAACTTGTTCCCTTATTTTTTCCACAACGCTTTTTCCTTCTATTACCGCGTTGGTGATATCCATATCCTGCGATTTGGAGCCTATAGTGTTAAGCTCCCTGTTCATCTCCTGCACCATGAAATCGAGTTTCCGGCCTACCGCCGCCCTTTCCGACAGGGCTGCCCTGAACTGGCTGATGTGCGTTTCAAGCCGCACTATCTCCTCGGTTATGTCGGCTCTGTCCGCCATATAAGCGACTTCGGCGTTGAATCTTGCTTCGTCAAGCTCCGCGGCGCTTGTAAGCTCCGCTATCCTTGACCTGAGCTTTTCGGCGTACTCCTTTGGTACGGCGTCCTTTTTAGAGTCTATCGCCGCCTTTATGACTTCCAGCGCGTTAAGGCATTCGATTATGTTGGCTTTGAGCTGTTCGCCTTCCCTTTGCCTCATGCCGGTTAATACGTCAAGTGCCGAGTTTAAAGCCCAGCTTACCAGCGCTTTTTGCTTTTCCTCGTCTTCGGGCGCTTCCTCGATTACGATAGCGTCGGGAATACTTATTATATCGGACAGCTTTAAGTTGTCCTCCAGCCCGAAATTCTCGGCAGCCTGCCTCGCTGCGGCAAGGTAAGACCTGATAAGCCCTAAGTCCGCCGTCGCCTTCTTTGAATCGTCTTCCAAAGACGCATAATTTACAAATACGTCTACGCGCCCGCGCTCAAGCCTGTCTTTTATCGTTTTGCGGATAAGCTCTTCCGCAAACAAGAGCGTCCGCGGTATCCTGATGTTGATATCCAGGAACCTGTGGTTGACCGTCTTAATTTCAATGGTTATCTTTCTTCCGTCCATTTCGGCCTCGGCCCTGCCGAAGCCCGTCATGCTGAGCAACTTAAACGTTCGCCACCTTACAATCGTATTATACTTCAGCAGCGCTTAACTAAAATGGCGCAACACTGATAATAAATGATTATAGCATACTATGTTAAAAAAAATAAGCGAATACGTTAAAAAACTTTGAATTCGACTTGTTTTCATAGCATTGCACTGTTTTACGCGGTAATAGCTTATAAAGAGAACAGTTCGTCCGGCATCGGCGGCGCTAATTTATTCCGTTTGCCGTTTTCAATCACGCAGACGTCTCTTTCGGTGATTTTGCCTATTACGGCGGCGCTTATACCGTTTGCCTTAAGCCCATCTATCATAGCTTGCGAGTCCGGTGCCGCTATAAGCATGCTGCCGCTGCCAATAAGCCTAAACGGGTTTATGCCTAAAAAAGAACAGATCTTTTTCGTCACATCGAGAACCGGTATGCTTTCGGCATACAAATCGCATCCTGCGCCCGAAGCTTCGCACAACTCGTGCACCGCGCCGTACACTCCGCCCTCGGTGACGTCGTGCATCGCCGAAGCGCCCAGCCGCCCCGCAAGTACGCCCTCGCGTACCACGCTTATGCGCTTCCCCAGAGCTTCTATTGCTTTTTCGTCCTCATACGTCAGTATGCCTTTAAGGCGCTGCCTGTAGTCGTTTGCTATTATAAAAGTGCCTTCCGTAGCCGCATATCCCGTTATTATCAGGTAATCGCCCGGGCGCGCCCCGCCGCTTGTTACAAGCCGCCCGCTTTCGATTCTGCCTATTACCGTTGTCGATACGACGATACGGTTAACGGCGTCAGTCACTTCGGTATGCCCGCCGATTATGTCTATGCCAAGTTCGTCCGCTGTGGACGCAAGCTCATCTACTATTTGCTCCACTTCCTCAAGCGTCTTATCGGGAGGTATAAGCAGCGTTACCAGCATCGCTTCGGGCTGCGCGCCCGAAGAAGCGACGTCGTTGCACGATATGTGTACTGCAAGGCTGCCCGCGTTAGCGGCAGCGCCCGTCAAGGGGTCGGTTGACAGCACGCACGCTTCGCCGTTGAAATCCAAGGCGGCGCAGTCTTCGCCCACGCCGGCGCGGAGCAGCACCTCGCGCTTAGGATGCAGCCTTGAAAACACTATGCTTTTAAGCTGTTCGTTTGTCAGCTTGCCTTTTCTCATGCCTTGTTAAGCTCTTCCAGTGCTATTTCGTTGACTATCTGCGGGTTAGCCTGGCCTTTTGTAGCCTTCATTACCTGCCCGACAAAGAACAGTATCGCTTTTTGCTTCCCGCGCTTGAAATCGGCTACCGGCCCCGGGTTGTCGGCTATCGCCTTCTTTATCATCGCGCGTATCTCGTCGGAATCGTTAAGCTGAGTTAAGCCTTTTTTGTTTACTATGGCTTCGGGGTCTTCGCCCGTGCGGAACACCTCTTCGAATACCGTCTTGCCCACGGTCATGTTTATCCTGCCTTCGTCGACCATCTTTAGAGTCTTAACGAGGTGCTCCGGCTTTACGGGATTGTCTTCGGGCGCTATGCCGTCTTCCTTCAAAAGCCGCAGCAGGTCGGACATAATGAAGTTGCTCAGCCTTTTCGGGTCGCCGTAAACCTTAAGGCACTCCTCAAAAAACAGCGCGACGGATCTATCGGCGGTAAGCACTCCGGCGTCGTATTCGGGTAGCCCCAAAGAATCAACGTAGCGCCCCTGCTTCGCGGCGGGCAGCTCGGGAAGGCTTTCCTTGAACGCATGTATCTGTTCGTCGGTAAGCGTTATCGGCACAAGGTCGGGGTCGGGGAAATATCTGTAGTCATGCGCTTCCTCTTTGCTGCGCATCGCGTAGCTTTTACCCTTCACGTCGTCGAAACGCCGCGTCTCCTGCACCACCGTTCCCCCGTCGCTTATTACGTCCATCTGCCTTTGGCTTTCTGCCTCTATTGCCCTGTAGACGGCGGAAAAGCTGTTTAGGTTCTTCATCTCCGTGCGCGTGCCAAGAACTTTGCTTCCCGCTTCGCGCACCGATATGTTGACGTCGCAGCGCAGCGAGCCCTCCTGCATCTTGCAGTCCGAAACGCCCGTATACTGCAATATGCTCTTAAGCGTCTCCAAGAACACCTTTGTCTCTTCAGCGCTCCTTAAGTCCGGCTCGGTTACTATCTCAATAAGCGGCACTCCGCACCTGTTGTAGTCCACCGCGGTGCCCGCGCCCGCGTCGTGCAGCAGCTTGCCCGCGTCCTCCTCCATGTGTATCCGCGTTATCCTTATACGCTTCTCAACGTCGCCCACCTTTATGTCTATGTACCCGTTCCTGCACAGCGGCAGGTCAAACTGTGATATCTGGTATGCTTTGGGCAAGTCGGGATAATAATAGCCTTTCCTGTCCATCTTAGAGAAATTGGCTATCTCGCAATTAGCAGCGAGGCCCGCCTTTGCCGCGAACTCCACGACTTTTTTATTAAGCACGGGAAGCACGCCCGGCATGCCCGTGCATACGGGACAGCAGTGCGTATTAGGCTCGCCGCCGAATTTGTTTTCACACCCGCAGAATATCTTGGTATTCGTAGCAAGCTCTACGTGCACTTCAAGGCCGATTACGGTTTCAAATTCCATTACGCTTCACCTCCCGCGAACGTTGGGCAGCCAATAGGAGGTATCGACTGCTCGAGCGCGTAAGCGGCGCGCAGCATCGTTTCCTCCCCCATTGGCTTTACTATTAGCTGCAGGCCCACAGGCAGGCCGTCGCTCAATGCGCACGGCACGGAAACCGCCGCGAGCCCCGCGATATTTACGGGCACGGTGTATATATCGGTAAGGTACATCTGTATCGGGTCGCTCTTCTCGCCTTTCGTAAAAGCCGGAGCGGGCGCGACGGGCGACAGTATGCAGTCGTATTTTTCAAACAACGCGTCGAAATCCCGCTTAATTAGCGTGCGCACTTTCAGAGCTTTCAGGTAATAAGCGTCGTAATAGCCGGAGCTCAGCACATAGTTGCCCAGCATTATGCGGCGCTTCACTTCCGCGCCGAAGCCTTCGTTGCGCGTCTTTATATACATGTCAACGACGCCGTCGTATTCTTTCGCGCGGTAGCCGTACTTGACGCCGTCGAACCTTGATAGGTTGGACGTGGCTTCAGCGGACGATACTATATAGTATGCGGAAAGCGCGTAATCGAATGTGGGCAGCGACGTTTCTTCGACAACAGCGCCCATGTCCTCAAATGCCTTAATGGCCGAATTTAGCGCATTGCGCACGCCGCCGTGCAGCGAATCGGAGAGGTATTCTTTGGGAAGCCCTATTTTTAAGCCCTTCACGTCTTTGCCTATAGCCTGCGTATAATCGGGATATGCTGCGTCCACGGACGTCGAATCGCGGCTGTCGTGCCCGCAGATCACGTTGAGCGCAGCCGCCGCGTCCTCCACGGTGCGCGTAATCGGGCCTATCTGGTCGAGCGACGACGCAAACGCGACAAGCCCGTACCTTGACACCGCGCCGTACGTGGGCTTTAAACCAACCACGCCGCAGTAAGACGCCGGCTGCCTTATGCTGCCGCCCGTGTCCGAGCCGAGCGCAAAAGGAGCCATCATCGACGCTACCGCCGCGGCGCTGCCTCCCGAAGAGCCGCCGGGCACTTTCGTCAGATCCCAAGGGTTTGAAGTAGCATGAAACGCGCTGTTTTCCGTCGACGAGCCCATAGCGAACTCGTCGAGGTTAGACTTGGCGAGCAGTATGAAGCCCTTGCTTTTAAGCAGCTCCACAACATGCGCGTCATACGGCGGCACGAAGTTTTGGAGTATCTTTGAGGAGCACGTTGTAAGCACGCCTTTGGTGCATATGTTGTCCTTTATTATTACCGGAATGCCGTCGTATTCGCTTAATTCGGCGCCTTTTGAGCGCCTCTCGTCGGAAGCGCGCGCTTCATCGAGCGCCGACTCCCTGCATATAAAGTTAAGAGCCTTAATCTGCGGCTCTTTGTCATCGATCCTCTTAAGAAGCCCTCTTACGAGCTCCTCCGCGCTCAGCTCCTTATTGCGAAGAGCGTCCGCGGCCTGCCTGATTGTTAATTCGTATGCGTTCAATATTCCACCTCATTCAACGACTTTGGGCACGATAAAGCATCCGTTTTCTCTTTCGGGCGCGTTTGAAGTAAGAAGGTCGTTATCCATGCTTCCTTTAACTTCGTCTTCTCGCAGCACATTAGATACGCCCTGTATATGCGCGGTAGGCGTAACGCCGCTTGTATCGAGCTCTTCAAGCTTCTGCGCGGCCATAAGTATATCTTCAAGGTGCCGCTGGTATTCGGCTTTTTCTTTTTCGTCAAAGCTTAAGCGCGACAACGCGGCTATTTTTTCCACCTCCGAAACGGGAACGAGCATATATCCTCCTTGTCTATTCGTTTAAATCATACGTATAAGTAGCGTAGAAGCTGTTTCTTCCGTTGCCTATGTACTGTATAAGATATATTTGCGCCGACGTCGGCACGGTCGCAAAATAGTATGTGCTGCATAACGCTGCCTGCACGGCGGGGCCGGCGCTTACGACGTCGTAGGAAAACAGGCCGTATTTATATTCCCCGGCAGCCGCCACCGACGCGTCCATATAATAGACTTTGCTGCCGTTCTGTGAAAAGCCAAATCCGGTGATATCAGCGTTTTGAGCGATATACGTCGATTCCCCTGTTTCTATATCACATAATTTAAGGCTCGTCAATACCTCTTCGCTGTCGGACGCCGACGTTTCCAGCACGAGCATTGTCTTGCCGTCGGGCGCTATCGTAAAATCGATGCCCGACGTTATCTCCCGCCTTACGGCGCCTATCTCATATATTTTGCCCGACATACCCGCGTTCTCCGCGAAAAACAGCCTGCCGTAAGACACGCTGAGCGCACCTTCCGATCCGGCGCGTTCTTCCACCGCGGTTATAGAAAACGTACCGTCCTGCGAGAACGTGCACGACATCATCTGCATAGTGCCTTGGCCTGTCATCGCGTAAAGAGTGTCGTTTGTATCCGACCACGCAAACGCCGCAGTATCGCTTCCGAATCCCTCTTCCCCGAGATTGATAAGGCGGCCGGCCGTAAAATCATACACATAAAGCACCCTGTTTTCTATCGATACGTCGAGTATTGCAATATAGCTGCCGCCGGGTGAAAACGCCGCCTTGTCTATCGCGTAAAAATCCGGAACGTCTATGCTCTGCACCCTGCCGTTCGGGTCGAGTATCCAAAGCTTTTCGGACAGCGGGTAAATATCCGGCGTTTCGGGAGTATACATTCTCGAAAACGCGACCCTGCCGTCCACGGCGGTCGCAAGGTATTTGCCGTTTTGCAGCAGCAATGGCGTGTCCATCAGCACGCCGCCTTTCATCACCACGCTGCGCCCTTCGGCGGCGGAATAATCCGCTTCGCTCAAAAATTCGGGCAGCGCGTCTTTTGCAAGCTGCGCCGTATATACCGTATTGCCGGGCAACACCGTTTTAAGTATTTCATTGGCGGCGTTTTTAAACTCTATTGCCGCCTGTTCGGTATCAAAAGGCTCGGATATCAAAAGCTTGTTTTTCAGGTCGGAACACAGCACCGGTGCCATGTTTATATTATCAGGCCACGTGCCTTCCTGGTGTTCATAAAATGAATCAGACAGGCAAAAATACTTGGCTTCGGCGTTCTCCGGGCCGGGCGTAAGCCTTAATATAAGGTTGCCCTCCGACTCTTCCACCTCGAACTCCACAACGCGCGAAAGCTGAACGTATAATATAAGCGTGTTGTCGTTTGCGGGCACTTCCTGAAAAACACCCAGCACAATATCGGAAACGCCCTTGTCGGAATTCGCCTCGTAATCCCAGAAACTGATGTCGCTAAGCTTTATCATCAGCCTTTGAGGCTGCAAAAGCTGCGATATCTCGTATTCGGGAAGCCTTGTCAGCTTCGATTCGGGATAGCCCGCCTTTCTGCTGCCGCTGAGCATAGAGAGCGTTATTACCGTTTTGCCGCCGTCTGTAGCGATGTTTACGCCCTTGAGATTGATGTTCTGGCCCGGCTGCGATATGCCGCCCGCGGCCGTCTGGCTGGGCGCGGAAGAACTTCCCGGCTGCTGATTTGAACAGCCGAGCAGCAGCGCCAGCATTATGGCAGCTATTACCGTAACCTTTAAAGACTTCAACATAACCTTCCCTATGCTAAGCGAGTAAGCTCTTTGAGTACTGCGCTGCGTTTGCCTTTATCCTCTGGGCGTCCGCGAATTTTATCTCGCCGTTTTCATAAAGTATGTCTCCGCCCACCATAGTCAGCATGACATCAGCGTCGCTCCCGCTGTATACGAGATGGTTGACAAGGTCAGTATCGGGGCAATACCTGAAACCATCCGTGCGGATTACGATGATATCCGCCTGCTTGCCGACTTCAATGCTCCCAGTTATGCCGTCTATGCCAAGGGCTTTTGCGCCGTTTATCGTGGCGGCTCTCAAAGCCGTTTTTGCGGGTATCAGCGAGGCGTCGAGATTGACGCCCTTCTGGAGCAGCGCGAACAGCGTCATTTCTTCCATCATGGACAGGTTGTTGTTGCTGGCGGCGCCGTCGGTAGCGCAGCTTACGTTAACGCCGCTTTTAAGCATAGCCGCCGTGCGCGCTATGCCGCTGCCAAGCTTTAAGTTGCTGCCCGGGCACGACATTACGCTGACGCCTTTTTTCGCCATTATCTCGATATCTGCGTCTTCCACCCATACGCAGTGCGCCGCCATTACGGGCGCGTCGGTGACCCCTAAGCTGTCCAATAGCGCTATCGGCGTCTTGCCGTGGCGGGATATGCAGTCCGTATGCTCGCCTTTTGTTTCAGAGATATGCACATGCACGCGGGAGCCGAGCCTTAACGCCATATCGCGCACCTTGCGGAACAAATCGGGGCTCACAGTGTATTCGGCGTGCGGCCCTAATCCTGCGTCAACGCGCTTAAAATCCTTTACGTACCCGAAAAACTCTTCGGCGGCTTTGAGCCTTCTTTCTCCTCCGCCGTCTATGTCTATTACCGCCGCGGCCACCAGCGCCCTTATGCCCGACTCGTCAGCCGCTCTTGCGATCACGTCGCTGAAGTTGTACATGTCCGAAAAGCATGTTACGCCTCCCGATACAAGCTCGGCTATGGCAAGCATCGTTCCCCAGTAAACCGCCTGCTCGTCGAGCTTCTCCTCCGCGGGCCATATCTTTTGCTGCAGCCAGTCCATAAGCTGCATGTCGTCCGCTGCGCCCCTGAACAGCGTCATGGGCACGTGCGTATGCGTGTTTATAAAGCCGGGGGCAATTATGCCTCCTTTTGCGTCTATCACCCTGCCGCTGAAAGAAGGCGCGTCCTTCTCGCTCCCGACATACGTTATTATGCCGTCCTCTATATGCACGCAGCCAGAAAGGCAGGCGTCGAACTTATCTACGGTTATGATATATCCGTTCTTTATGCACGTTTTCATACGCAGCCCCCGAATAAATACCTGTATTGCTCTTCCGTAAGAGTATCAATTTCTATTCCCATCGCCTTAAGCTTGAGTTTTGCCACATGCTTGTCAATCTCTTCGGGAACGTTGTAGACTTTGGGCTCCAGCTGCCCCTTTTTGGACAGAAGGTATTTCAATGAAAGCGCCTGAATGGCGAAGCTTAAATCCATTATCTCCGCGGGATGGCCGTCGGCTGCCGCGAGGTTGACAAGACGCCCCTCGCCCAGCACATAAAGCTCTTTGCCATCGAGCTTATATGCGGTGATGTTGTTTCTCGCCGTATAGCTTTCGCTCGACATCCGTTTGAGTTCGGCGACATTGACTTCCACGTCGAAATGGCCGGCGTTGGAAAGTATCGCTCCGTTCTTCATGTTTTTGAAATGCCTGCCCGTTATTACGTCGCAGCATCCCGTAACGGTAACGAATATGTCGCCTACCGGGGCCGCCTCGTCCATTGTCATTACTTCGTAGCCGTCCATCGCGGCTTCCATCGCGCGCACGGGGTCTACCTCCGTTACTATCACCTTGGCGCCGAGGCCTTTAGCGCGGAGCGCCACGCCCTTGCCGCACCAGCCGTAACCCGCCACGACTACGTGTTTGCCCGATACTACCAGGTTGGTCGTTCGCATTATGCCGTCCCATACCGACTGCCCCGTGCCGTACCTGTTGTCAAACAGGTGCTTGCAGTCGGCGTCGTTGACGGCGATCACGGGAAACGCGAGCGCTCCCGAGCGCTCTCTTGACTTAAAACGCAGCACTCCGGTAGTCGTTTCTTCGCAAGCGCCCAAAACGTTTGCCGCTTTACTTTTGTCCCGCGTATGCAGCGCTTCCGAAAGGTCCGCGCCGTCGTCCAGCACAAGGTCGGGGCCGCACGCAAGCGCCATCGATATATGCCGCTCGTATTCCTCCTGCGTTGCCGCGTGCCAGGCGTATACGTCCATGCCGCCCGCCGCAAGCGCAGCGGCTACGTCGTCCTGCGTCGAAAGAGGGTTGGAGCCCGTTACGGACATCACGGCGCCGCCTGCCGCGAGCGTCCTGCAAAGGTACGCGGTCTTTGCTTCCAGATGAATGGAGAGAGAAATCTTCACTCCCGCAAACGGCTTTTCTTTTTCAAATTCCGCTTTGATGCCCGTAAGAACCGGCATGTTCTTTGACACCCAGGCTATCTTCATTTCGCCCGAAGGCGCAAGGCTCAAATCTCTTATCTCACTCATCCGAAATTCCTTTCACAATACCGATAAGGTATTTTTTAAAACTCTCTTTAAGGTCGTCGCGGTTAAGCGCGAATTCCACCGTAGCCTTTAAGAACCCCAGCTTGTCGCCCACGTCGTACCTTTTGCCTTCGAATTCATACGCGTACATTCCTTGAGTGCCGCACAGCGTTCTAAGCGCGTCGGTAAGCTGTATCTCCCCGCCCTTGCCCGGCTGCTGATGCTCGAGTATATCGAATATCTCAGGCGTTATAATGTAGCGCCCGAGTATCGCGAGGTCGGAGGGAGCGTTTTTAAGAAATGGTTTTTCCACCATGTCCGCCACTTTATGGAGCCTGTATTCCTTCGACTTGACCTCCGGGTCTATTATGCCGTACTTGTTAAGCTCGTTGGCTGGCACCCTCTGCACGCCAAGCACGGTTTTTCTGTACTCGTCGAATACATCCATCAGCTGGCCTATGGCCGGCTTTTCCGATACGACTATGTCGTCTCCCAATAGAACCGCAAAGGGCTCGTTGCCTACGAATGCCCTCGCGCAGCTTATCGCGTGCCCCAGGCCCTTTGCTTCCTTTTGCCGGACGTAATACACGTCCACAAGGTTCGATATGTCTTCAACCATAGTCAGAAGAGACGATTTGCCCTTCCGTTGGAGCTCCGATTCGAGTTCATAGGATTTGTCGAAGTGGTCCTCTATATTCCTCTTGCCGCGGCCGGTAACTATAAGTATGCTCTCTATGCCTGCGCTTATTGCTTCTTCAACGATGTATTGTATGGTGGGCTTGTCCACTATGGGCAGCATTTCTTTGGGCTGTGCTTTTGTTGCGGGCAGGAATCTTGTTCCCAACCCCGCCGCGGGTATGATCGCTTTTCGTATTTTCAATTTTACCCTCCATAATCGCTTGTTGATAATACATTATTATACTATATATGGCATCGGTTATTGTTTACAAATTTATGAACAATCGGCGGCGCATTCGCATGGCGGCGTTATATTTGTATCCTTTTTGACATATCATATACCTTGACAGAACATAAGTTCGAATCATATAATTCAAATAAGAACAAATGTTCTATATAGAGGCGGACATGGACAGAGTAGTATTGCATTGCGACCTCAACAATTTTTTCGTTTCGGCCTCCTGCCTTACGAGGCCGGATTTGGCCGGAAAGCCGGTGGCTGTGTGCGGGGACGTTTCAAAACGCCACGGAATAATACTTGCCAAAAACCAGCTTGCAAAGCGAATGGGCGTCAAAACGGCGCAGCCCATATGGATGGCGCGTGCGCTCTGCCCCGAGCTTGTGACCCTGCCTCCCGATTATCCGTTGTACATGGAGATGTCGGATATGGTAAAGAGCGTTTACGAGCGCTATACCGGGCATATAGAGCCTTTCGGCATAGACGAGTGCTGGCTCGACGTTACGCCCTTCTACGGCAGCAGGAACTTCGGGAAAAGCGTAGCCGAGGACATCCGCAAAACGGTCAAAAAAGAGACGGGACTTACGGTATCCGTGGGCGTTTCGTGGAACAAGGTGTTCGCCAAGCTGGGCAGCGATTACAAAAAGCCCGACGCTGTAACCGTAGTGAGCAGGGACAACTACAGGCAGCTCATATGGCCGCTGCCCGCTAGAGACCTTATGTATGTGGGCAGGGCCACGGAAATGCGGCTGGAGCGCGCGGGCATAAATACGATAGGAGATATAGCGAACACGCCGCCCGAGATGCTTAAGCTGCTGCTCGGCAAAAACGGCGAGACGCTGCACAGCTTCGCGGCGGGCTATGACGACTCGCCCGTAAGCAGCGTAGAGCATGAATTCGGCGTCAAAGGCATAGGCAACAGCATGACCACTAAGAGCGACTTGAAGACGGACGAAGAAGTCTGGGAGGCGTTCCTAATACTCTCCGAGATGGTGGCGCAGCGTGCAAGAAAGAAGATGCTTCAGGGCAAAGTCGTCACGATATTCCTGCGCGACTACCGCCTCGAGTCGATAACAAGGCAGATGACGCTGCCAAGGGAGACTTATATATCGGGAGAGATAGCGAAATACGCGATGACGCTTTATAAGAACAACTGGAACGCTTCGGAGCGCCCGATACGCGCGATAGGCGTGCGCATAACGAACCTCTCCGTTATTGATAAATACGTACAGCTCTCGTTCTTCGATATGCAAAGGACGCGCGCGCAGAGCCTCGAATTTGCCAAGGACGATATAAGAAAGCGCTTCGGCCCGGAAGCCGTAATACGCGCCTCGCTGCTCAGGCCCCGGGTATACGACCGCTACCCGAAAGAGATACACGACGTGCATCCATTATCATATTTCAGAACGTAACGCCGGGCAATGCCTGTCAGCCCGGAGGCCACGCGAGCTGCCGCCCGCCTAACAGGTGAAAGTGCAGGTGCGGTACCGACTGCCCTCCGTTTTTGCCGGTGTTCACTACTATCCTGAAGCCGTCGCTTAAGTTAAACTCTGCCGCGAGCTTTTTGGCGACGCTCATGATATCAGAAAATATGCCCATGTCTTCTTCGGGAGTCTCCGATATGGACGCTATATGCTTCTTCGGAATTATAAGCACATGCACGGGCGCCTTCTTGTCTATATCATGGAAGGCGCAGACATAATCGTCTTCGTACACCTTGGCGGACGGTATCTCGCCGGCGGCTATCTTGCAGAACAGGCAATCATTCATATTAACTCCTCCTTATTTGCACCCAGATTTTTCTCTGATACCCCGTATGCTACCATATCTTTAACGCCGGTCAGCGTTACTGTCTTAAGCTCGCCCGGCCGGGCGCTTGCTGCCACCCTTACGTAGCGCTCTGAATAGCCTTCAAGGCAGCCGGGATATACGCCGGACTCGTCCTCGAACAACACGTGCGCCTTGCGCCCTATAAGGCTTAGCGCGTACCTTTCTTCACAGGCTTTGCCCAACGCTATAAGCTCGTCCGCCCTTTGCCTGGCGATATGCTTTGGCACTTTAGGCTGCATATCGTACGCCTTTGTGCCTTCCCTCGGCGAGAACGGGAATACGTGCAATCGCGAAAACCCTATTTTCTCAACGAAGGCCATCGTTTCCCGGTGCTCATCCTGAGTCTCTCCCGGAAAACCCGCGATTATATCGGTGGTTATTGCGGGCTTGTCAAAATACATGCGCAGCAGCTCCGTAAACCGGAAGTACTCTTCCGGCGTGTATTTGCGGTTCATGCGCCGGAGCACCGAGCCTGAGCCGCTCTGCAGCGACAGGTGAAAATGCGGGCATAGGTTTTCCGTCTCCGCGGCCTGCCGTATAAAATCTTCGCCAAGAAACCCCGGCTCTATAGAGCCAAGCCGTACGCGGACATTTTTGAGCCCGCCGAGTTCGCTGACGACGTCGCCGAGGCCCTTGCCGCCGTCCGAATATGACGCTATATGTATGCCGGTAAGCACCAGCTCCTTTACGCCGCTTTGCGCAAGCGACTTCGCTTCGTCCAGTATGCTTGAAAGGCTCCTTGAGCGCGAGCGGCCTCTGACATAGGGTATTATGCAATAGCTGCAGAAGTTGTCGCAGCCCTCCTGTATCTTTATAACGCCGCGCGTGCGCTCGCCCGGCTCGCTTAAGCTCATAGGCTCGTAATCGCAGCCCTTAAGCCCGTGCGTTGCGTTAATGTTCGCTTCGCCAGCAAGCAGCCGCTCCGCAACGTTAACTATGGCAGAGCGTTCGTCCGTGCCAATAACGGCGTCGACTTCGTCCCAGCGCAGCAGCTCCTGCGCCTGCTTTTGCGCCATGCAGCCCGCCACTATTACCTTGGAGCGCTTCGCGGCGCGCCGTATGGCCGCTCTAGACTTTTTGTCGGCTACGGCTGTCACGGTGCATGTGTTGACTACCGTTATGTCTGCGGGCTGCCCGAAATCCACCGCAGTATAGCCGTTCTGCAAAAAAAGTTGCCGCATGTATGCGGTGTCGTATGAGTTGACTTTGCAGCCCAGCGTGTAAAACGATACCGTCTTCAACTCGAAGCGCCTTTCAGCCGCGCGGCGAGGGCACGCCAGTCGGCCATGCAAAGTGTATCGATAACGGCAAACCCGTTTTCATCGAGAGATTTTAATACGTCGTCCAGCCTGTCCATTATTATGCCGGACATAATATATACGCCGCCGGGCTTTAAGTACTTCGCCGCGCCTGCATTAAGCCGTATGATTATATCCGCTATTATATTGGATGTTATAACGTCGTATTTGCCGCCGCTCGCGTTTGCAAGCAGGTCGGACTTTTTCGCGGTAAGCACTGACACACCGTTCGCTGCCGCGTTTTCTTCGGTGACCTTTACGGACACCGGGTCGTTGTCGAGCGCGAGCACTTTTTTTGCGCCCAGCTTTGCGCACGCTATGCCGAGTATGCCCGAGCCGCAGCCTATGTCCAGCACGTCCGCGCCCGCGGGCATGTATTTTTGTATCAGCTCAAGGCACATCCTTGTGGTCTCATGCACGCCCGAGCCGAAAGCCATTCCGGGGTCTATCTCCAATACCGTCTCGCCGGGCTTTGATTCGTACTGCTCCCACGAAGGCTTTACTATTATGTTACCCGCGGCCCTGAACGTCGTAAAATGCTTTTTGAAATTCTCGTTCCAGTCGGTATCCTCAATTTTTTTGACTGTCAATTCAAGCGTGCCCGTATCGCACGCCGCAGTTTTAAGCGACTCCAAACCGTCGCGTATGGACCGCAATGTTTCGTCAAAGCCGTCTTCGCCGTAATAGGCTTTAACCGTAACCTTGCTAGGTGAATATTCGCCCAGCCGGTACTCATCGTACGCTGCGGGAAGCGCGCTGCCGCCCGCTATCTCCACGCCGCCCGCGCCCGCGTCAAGCAGCACCGACGACACCAGATCGGCGGCTTCTTCGGCCGTTTCCACGCAAACCTGGTTCCAATACATCAAAAGTTACCCATTACCCTTTCGAAGAAGCTTTTTTTGTCCTTCATTGATTTGTCGAACTCGCGAAGCAGCGTCTTTTGCTTTTCGCTAAGCTTTTTAGGCACTTCGACTATTATCTTGACGTACAGGCTGCCCTTCTTTGTGGAGTGCAGGTGCTGTATGCCCTTATCCTTAAGCCGGAACACCGTGCCCGTCTGCGTACCCTCGCTGATCCTGTACTTTGCCTTTCCCTCCAGCGTAGGCACGACAAGCTCTGCGCCAAGCGCCGCGTCCACAAACGACACGGGCATCTCGAGATAAAGGTCGTACCCTTCGCGCGTAAAAAACTTGTGCGGCTCGACGTATATATATATCTGAAGGTCGCCCGGCGAGCCGCCGCGCTGGCCTGCGCCGCCCTCGCCGCGAAGCGTTATAATCTGCCCGTTGTCTATGCCCGCGGGTATGCTTACCTTCAGCTTTTTAGGCTTTCTCAGTATGCCGCGTCCGCCGCACTCAGGGCAGGGGTCTTTTATTATCGTTCCCTTTCCCCCGCAATCCGGGCAGTCAATGACGTTAATAAAGCTGCCGAAAGCCGTGCTGCGCTGCTGCCTTATCTGGCCGGTGCCGCCGCATGCAGCGCACCGCTTTGGCTCCGTTCCCGGCTTCGCTCCCGTGCCGCCGCACGTTTCGCACGTAACGTCCTTGTTAAGCTGTATTTCCTTCGACGTTCCAAAAGCCGCTTCCTCGAACGATATTGTCATTTCCATGCGAAGGTCGGAACCGCGCACCGGCCCGTTCCTTTGCCGAGTACTTCTCCCGCCGCCGAAAAACGAATCGAATATGTCGCCGAACCCGAACCCGCTCATGAAGTCCTCGAAACCGAATCCGGCGCCTCCGGCGGAAGGGTCGAACGCCGCGTGCCCGAACGTGTCGTACTGCTGCCTCTTGTGTTCGTCGCTCAATACAGAATAAGCTTCGCTTGCCTCTTTAAACTTCTCCGCCGCTTCCTCTTTGTTTTCATTGACATCGGGATGATATTGTTTTGCGAGTTTCCGGTACGCCTTTTTTATCTCGTCAGCCGTAGCGTTTCTGGATACGCCCAGAACCTCGTAATAGTCTCTTTTCTCCGCCAAAATATCAGCACCGCCTAAACCTAATTATTATCAAACAAGTTCCCCCGTAAAGCCATAGGCTTTGGTATGGCGTCACGGGTCTTGAAAATCAAAGCTTTAAAAGTGTATTACACCCCAAAAGCCAAAGCGGCATGCCGCTCTGGCTTTTGTACAAGGAGTAAAAAACTTATTTCCGTATTATATTATTCTTGTTTCTTGTCGTCGTCAACAACTTCGTATTCGGCGTCGACAACGTCGTCCTTGGGCTTTGTCTCGCCCGCGCCGCCGGGGCCTCCGCCCATGTTGGCCGCGTTGGCCTGGGCGTTTGCCTGCTGGTAGACCTTGCCGAAGACGTCGTAAGACACCTGAGAGAGCTTATCCGCCGCGGCTTTTATAGCGGCGCTGTCGTTGCCCGCAAGCGCGCTTCTCACATTGGAGATCTCGGCTTCAATCTTGGCTTTATCCTCGCTGCTCACCTTGCCGCCCAGGTCTTTGAGCGTCTTCTCGGTCTGGAAAACAAGCGCATCCGCGTTGTTCCTTATTTCGACTTTTTCTTTTTCCTTCCTGTCGGCTTCGGCGAACTTTTCGGCTTCCTTTACCGCTTTGTCGATGTCTTCCTTCGACATGTTCGTCGAGGCGGTTATCGTTACTTTCTGCTCGTTGCCCGTTCCAAGGTCTTTAGCCGACACGTGAACGATGCCGTTTGCGTCGATATCGAACGTTACCTCTATCTGCGGCACTCCTCTCGGAGCCGGAGGTATGCCCGTAAGGTTGAACCTGCCTAAAGTCTTGTTATGTGCCGCCATCTCGCGCTCGCCCTGCAGCACGTGTATTTCGACGCTGGTCTGGCCGTCGGCTGCCGTTGAGAATACCTGGCTCTTCTTTGTAGGTATCGTCGTGTTGCGGTCGATAAGCTTTGTGAACACGCCGCCCAGCGTTTCGATGCCGAGCGAGAGCGGAGTGACGTCGAGAAGAACGATGTCGTTGACCTCGCCGCCTATAACGCCCGCCTGAATAGCTGCGCCGATAGCAACGCACTCGTCAGGGTTGATGCCCTTAAACGGGTCTTTGCCAGTCAGGGATTTTACTTTCTCCTGAACTGCGGGTATTCTTGTCGATCCGCCGACGAGTATAACCTTCGAAAGGTCGGAAGCGGTTATGCCCGCGTCCGCCATAGCCCTTTTCGTGGGCTCTACTGTCGCCTCCACAAGGTCGGCCGTAAGCTCGTCAAATTTGGCTCTCGTGAGCGTCATATCAAGGTGCTTCGGGCCTGTCGCGTCCGCAGTTATGAACGGCAGGTTTATGCTCGCCTGAAGCATGCCGGATAATTCTATCTTTGCCTTCTCCGCCGCTTCCTTTATGCGCTGCATTGCCATCCTGTCCTTCGAGATGTCTATGCCGCTCGTTTTCCTGAACTCGGATACTATGTAATCCATTACCCTCTGGTCAAAGTCGTCGCCTCCGAGTCGCGTATTGCCGTTGGTCGCGAGCACTTCAAACACGCCGTCGCCTATCTCGAGTATCGAGACGTCGAACGTGCCGCCGCCCAGGTCATATACGAGTATCTTCTGGTCCCCTTCCCTGTCTATTCCGTAAGCAAGCGAAGCGGCAGTAGGCTCGTTTATTATCCTCTGCACGTTGAGCCCCGCTATCTTGCCGGCGTCTTTCGTCGCCTGCCTCTGGCTGTCCGAAAAGTAAGCGGGTACGGTTATCACCGCTTCGGTAACCGGTTCGCCCAGGTAACTTTCCGCGTCGGCTTTGAGCTTCTGGAGTATCATGGCCGATATTTCCTGAGGCGTGTATTCCTTATTATCTATCCTAACCTTCCTGTCGGTGCCCATGTCTCTTTTTATTGAAGCGATGGTCCTGTCGGGGTTGGTTATTGCCTGGTTTTTCGCCACCTTGCCGACCAGACGTTCTCCTGTATTTGTAAACGCCACCACGGAAGGCGTGGTTCTGCTCCCTTCAGCGTTTGGTATGACAGTAGGTTCGCCGCCTTCCATTACGGCAACGCATGAGTTCGTTGTTCCAAGGTCTATTCCTATTATCTTACCCATAGTTGTTATCCTCCTATAAAAAATATATATTATTTATTTACGATTACCATGCTGTGACGCAGTATATGATCGTCCAGCATGTACCCTTTAAGAGCTACCGCAGCCACCGTTCCCGGAGCCTGGCCGTCCTGTGCTTCCACCTGCTGTATAGCCTCGTGAACGTTGGGGTCAAATTCGCACCCGAGCGCCGGTATCTCCTTTACTCCCAGCGACGCCAATACGTCTTTAAGCTGCTTATATACCATCAATACGCCTTTTGCGAACGGGTCGTCGCTGTTCTCGTCCGTATGCTCGAGCGCGCGCTCGAGGTTATCGACTACGGGCAGAATCTTTCCAATTGCTTCGCAGGTTCCTGCCTTCATGGCCTGAGCGGCAAGCGCCTGATTGCGCTTTTTGTAATTGTTGTAGTCGCTGAACGTACGCTGATAGCTGTCCTTATAAGAATCTCTTTCCTCTATCGCATCGGCGAGCGCTTTTTCAAGCTTCGCTATTTCCTTGTTCTTTTTATGATTTTCCTTGCCGTTTTCTTTTATGCTGTCTTTTACTGGCTGCTCGTTTGTTTCCGCCGCGCCGTTATCGGCTTCGCCGTGTTCCACCGAGTTCTCCATGTCGTATTCCGACTTAACGTCTCTTTTCGCGTTGTTGTCGTCATTCAAATTGTTTCACCGCCTTTTTTATTTATCATCCGTCTCCAGAAAATTAGATAATATGCTGTTGAGGCTGCTGCTCACATGACCGAGTATCGAAAAGACCTTGGCGTAGTCCATTCTCGTGGGGCCGATAACTCCGAACGAGCCGAGCGTATTTCCGCCTACCTTGTAGGTTGCCGTAACTACGCTCATTTCAGACAATTCCTCGGCCTGGTTTTCCCGCCCTATAGTCACCGAAAATTCAAAGCTCGTAGCTTTCTTCATCATGTCGTACAGCAGGTCTTTTGCGTCGAGCAGCGCGAGGAAATTCCTTGTCTTCTCCACGCTCATATATTCCGGGTAGTCTATAATGTTTTGCGTCCCGCCGACAACTATGCCCTTTTCGCCCTGAGGCTCTACGCTCATGTCAATAGCGTTCATTAAATCGGTAATGAATTCGCTGTTGACGCAGGCTTGTTCGCGAAGGCAGCTTGCGAGATCCTTCTCCGCTTCTTCCAGCGTCTTGCCCGACAGCTTGTCGGTCAAAAGGTTGGAGAGCATCTCTATGTCGCTTAACGTTATGCCTTCAGGCACGGTTATTACGGTATCGCTGACAAGCCCGGCATCCGTAACTATAAGCAGTATTGCCTTGCGCTCCGTCAGCTTGACTAACTGTATGCGCTTGATGCCCGATTTCTTTAGCTGCGGACGCAGCACCATTGATATATGGTGCGTAGTGTCCGACAGAGCCTGAGCCGCTTTTTCGATCACCTGACCGACCTCCGCCATCCTCTGCTCGAAATACCGCTTTATCCTGTTGGCTTCCGCGGGGTTGAGCTTTGCCACCTTCATAAGCCTGTCTACATAAAACCTGTAAGCCTTCTGCGAAGGTATGCGGCCCGCCGACGTATGCGGCTGCTCCAAAAAGCCGAGCTCTTCAAGGTCGGCCATCTCGTTGCGTATAGTCGCCGAGCTTAACTCAATCCCGTGTTTCCTGGAGATCGTCCTGGAGCCGATCGGGAGTCCGGTCATGATATAATCGTCGACGACTGCTTTTAAAATACCGAGCTTCCTTTCATTTAATTCCATACCAGTCTCCTTTTTCGCTAGACCAGTCTCCTTTTTTGTTAGCACTCGCATTAAACGAGTGCTAACATCTAGGTATATAGATAACACTTTTTAACTATAAAGTCAATACCGCGAGCCGCAATTCATAGTATTTTTAAAAATTCGCTGATAAGAGTATTCTGAAGGTCAAAGCCTTTCAATGTAGGATAAATGCCGTATTCGTCCCGGGTTATCAGCCCCGCCGCAAGCGAATATTCAACAGGCGCGCCGAACGTTTTTTCGAAATCCATATTAAAGCGTGAGTTGAAATCGCAAAATATTATCCCACGCTTAAGCCGCAGGCGCAGCATTATATATTCCGTTATCTCGTCCTTATTAGAAATCGCGGAAACCTCGCCGACGGGCTTTTCCCCGTTTTCGACGCTTTTTATATATTCATGTATATCTTCGGTGTTGGCAAAGCGCTGCCTGTATTTATACGTAATATACGAATGGGCCGCGACTCCCAGCCCTAAGTACTCTTCTCCCGTCCAGTATTTTAAATTGTGCATGCACTCAAAGTCCGGCCTTGCGAAATTTGAAGTCTCGTAATGCGTATACCCGGCGCCGCAGAGCATCGCGGCCGCCGCATGGTACATCTCCCTGTCGGTATCCTCGTTTGCCCCTTTATACGTTTCATATAGCTTTGTGCCCTCTTCGAGCTTTAAGCTGTACGCGGATACATGGGCCGGCAAGAGTTCTATAAGTTTGCCAATGGTGGTCATAAAATTAGACTGCGTCTGCCCAGGCAGGCCGAATATAGTATCTGCGTTGATGTTGTCAAAATAGCGCCCGGCTGTTTCGTAAACGGACAGGAACTGCTCGAACGTATGACGCCTGCCTATACTTTTGAGTATGCCGTTGTCGTGCGTCTGAAGCCCGAGGCTTAACCGGTTGATGCCGCAGGCTGCATATGCCGCAAGCTTTTCCTCGTCAAGCGTTTCGGGATTGGCCTCTATGGTGGCTTCGCAAAGCCCAAAATCGCAGACGGACTTTATGCCTTTAATCAGCTTTTCCATCTGCGCGGGCGATAAAAGAGAGGGCGTGCCCCCTCCTATGAACAGCGTATCAATTGTGTGGTCTTTTAAGTAATCGGAGTAAAGCCGCGCTTCGGCTATGAGCGCGCCGATATAATCGTCCAATAACGCTTCGCAGCCCGGGAACGATACGAAATCACAGTAATGGCACTTTCGCCTGCAAAAAGGTATGTGTATGTAAAGTCCCAGAGGTTTCATCAGTCGGCCTTCAGCACGGAAATGAACGCTTCCGAAGGCACCTGCACGCTGCCTACCTGGCGCATGCGCTTTTTGCCTTCCTTCTGCTTTTCAAGCAGCTTCTTCTTTCTCGAAATATCGCCCCCATAGCATTTCGCGAGCACGTCCTTGCGCATAGCCTTCACCGTCTCGCGCGCAATTATCTTGCCGCCTATCGCCGCCTGTATGGGTATCTCGAACATCTGTCTCGGTATTACCTCTTTGAGCTTTTCTGCTATGCTCCTGCCGCGGGCGTACGCCTTATCCTTATGCACTATTATCGAGAGCGCGTCGCACATCTCGCCGTTCAAAAGTATGTCAAGCCGCACGAGGTCGCTTTTCGCATAGCCTTTGAGTTCGTAATCCAGCGAAGCGTATCCGCGCGTGCGCGATTTAAGAATATCAAAAAAATCGTATATTATCTCGTTTAGGGGAAGGTCGTAATGTATCAGCACGCGCGTTTCCTCTATATACTCCATGTTTTTGAACACGCCGCGCTTCTCCTGGCACAAATCCATTATAGCGCCTACATATTCGTCGGGCGACATAATCGTAGCCGCGGCGATGGGCTCTTCCATGTAGTCGATGGAGACTGCGGGCGGCAGGCTTGTGGGGTTATCGACGTTAAGCGTCTCGCCCTTTACAGTCGTTACGCGGTAGCTGACGCTGGGCGCGGTAGTCACGAGATCGAGGTCGTATTCCCTTTCGAGCCGCTCCTGTATTATCTCCATATGAAGCAGCCCTAAAAAACCGCACCTGAAGCCAAAGCCGAGCGCAACCGAAGTCTCGGGCTCGTATACGAGCGAAGCGTCGTTTAATTCGAGCTTTGCAAGCGCGTCGCGCAGGTCTCCGTATTTCGCGCCGTCTGCGGGATAAATGCCGCAGAATACCATAGGAGTCACGTGCTTATAGCCGGGCAGCGGCTCGGACGCGCCGTTTTCCGCGTTCGTAATAGTATCGCCTACGCGAGTGTCCGAAACGTTTTTTACGCTGGCCGCAATGTAGCCAACCTCCCCAGTCGAAAGCGACTGCGTAGCCAAAGGCGCCGGAAGGAAAACTCCCACCTCGGTGACTTCGAAGCGTTTGCCGGCGGCCATAAACAGTATGCCGTCGCCCGCCTTTACGCTGCCATCCATTACGCGGATATAGCTTATCGCTCCCTTGTAGTTGTCGTAATACGAATCGAAAATCAGCGCTTTTAGGGGCGCTTCGCTGTCGCCCTTGGGCGGCGGCAGATATTTTACTATAGCATCGAGCACGTAGCCTATGCCTATGCCTTCTTTAGCGCTTATCCTCGGGGCGTACGACGTATCGAGCCCAAGCACGTCCTCTATCTCTTTGCAAACCTCGTCCGGCCTCGCGGAAGGCAAATCTATCTTGTTGATAACCGGCAGTATCTCCAAGTTGTTGTCCATCGCAAGGTACACGTTGGCGAGCGTCTGCGCCTCTATGCCCTGGCTCGCGTCCACTACGAGAATAGCCCCTTCGCACGCTGCCATGCTTCTCGAAACCTCGTAGGTAAAGTCTACGTGGCCGGGAGTGTCAATAAGGTTGAGCATGTACTCAACTCCTCCCGTTTCATAAAACATGCGCACGGCCTGCGATTTTATCGTTATTCCGCGCTCCTGCTCAAGCTCCATCGTGTCGAGTATCTGGTCGCGCATATCGCGCTGCGACACAGTATTGGTAGCCTCAATAAGCCTGTCGGCCAGCGTGGACTTGCCGTGGTCTATATGCGCTATTATACAGAAATTCCTTATCCTATCGTTGCCCGATGCCATACTTACCCTCCGACGCCCTATAAGAATCCTTTTTAAGGACATATGAAAGCCATAAAATACAGAACTATAATATATAAAACATGCCTTAAATGCAATTGTTTATTGGCGGCGCCGGGGTTAAGTGGTATTATTAAACATACGGTAACGCTGTTGTTTTGACTTGTTTTAAGGAGGCCTTGATTATGAACGATATAGAGAAGACAATTGAATCGCTTAATAAAAAAGGGTTTAAGGCGGTGTACGCGAGAGACGCGCAGGCTGCTTTGGAACATGTGCTTGCCATTATAGGAAAGGACGAGTCCGTAGGCGTGGGCGGCAGCATGACTGCAAAGGAGACGGGCATAGTTGACGCGCTGCAGAAAAGGGGCAACACGCTCTATTCGCACTGGATAGCAAAAAGCGAAGGGCTCGACGCCGATGAAGCAAGAAGAAATGCGATGACTGCCGATGTTTATCTTTCGTCAACGAACGCCGTGACGCTTCAGGGCGATCTTATAAACATAGACGGCACGGGCAACAGGACTGCGGCAATGATATTCGGCCCCAAAAAAGTGGTTATTGTCGCGGGCAGAAACAAGATAACCACGAACCCACACACCGCCGTCGCAAGGATAAAGAGCGTTGCATGCCCTCAAAACGCGAGGCGTCTTGGCTTGAATACGCCGTGCGCTGCCGCGGGAAAATGCTCGGAATGCGACAGCCCCGAGCGTATGTGCAACGTTGTTACGCGTTTGCAGTACCCTACAACCGGCAAAGAGGTTCACGTAATTTTAATAGACGGGGATTTCGGTTATTGACGGTCGCCCGATAAAGGCTTCATTGCTTAAAAGAAATAATATAAACGCAGCTATATGCTGGCAATATCGCGCTTTATTTGGGCCGCGAGCTCTTCCTTGCTTGCGAATTTCTTTTCGTCCCGTATGCGCTTGTTAAAGTATATTGTAACGTTCTGCCCGTAAAGGTCGGCGGACAGGCCGATTATATGAACTTCAATAGTTTCTTTTACGCCGTTTGATACCGTGGGCTTGACGCCTATGTTGCATACGCCCTTGTATTCGCTGCCGCCGACGGCAACGCTTACGCTGTATACGCCGCGAAGCGGCAGTATCTTTTCCCTGTCGGCGGTGATGTTGGCCGTAGGAAAGCCGAGCTTGTTGCCGAGCCCCGTTCCTTTCTCCACCGTACCTGAAACGCTGTACCTGTAGCCTAATAGAGCGTTCGCGCGCTCTATGCCGCCCGCCGCTATGCATTCGCGTATGCGCGTCGAGCTTACCGGCTCGCCGTCAAATATAACCGGAGGGATAATGACGACGTTGCAGCCGTGCTTCTCCGCGAAGCTTTTAAGCGTATCGGCATTGCCCTGAGCGTGACGACCGTACGTGTAGTTGTATCCCGCGACTATGTTTACCGGCGAAAACGTGTTTATTATAGTCGACGCGAACTCCGTTTTGTTTATGCCCGCAAATTTCCTGTCAAACCTTGCGATGCAAAGATAGTCTATGCCGGCGTTGCAAAACGCTGCGGCCTTCTCCTCAAGAGTAAACAGATGAGAGGGTTTATGCTCGGCAAGAAACAGATCGCTGGGAAGCGAGTCGAACGTGAACACGGCGCTTTTCCCGCCGAACCCCAAAAGCGCGTTAATTAGCGCCATATGCCCTATATGCAGTCCGTCGAATGTGCCCAAGGCTATCGAAAGGCCGCAAAACTTTATGCGCCTTGCCTGCTCTAACGTTATTATCTCCATACCCCTACCTGTCCGATAAAAAAGTTGTAATCTTAAGCTTTTGATTCTTAAGCTGGCCTAAGCCCGCGAATTCATTTTCTATATATACCCTTACCGTTTCATTGTAGCTTCCCGCAAAATCCACGCTCGCGCCGTTTAAGAGCAGCTTTGCGCGGCTTCCGTCCGCCGTGACGGCAGGTATACTCTCAAAGAAAGATTCTACGGGTATCAGCGCTTCTTCCGCCTTGCCGGGTATCTTGAGCTCGTCGGCGGTAACGGACGACGCAATATCGAGCCCCGCGCATTTTGTCCTTACAAGAAACGACATGCAGCCGAGCGTACCAAGGCTTTTGCCGATGTCCTCGCACAGCGCCCTTATATACGTGCCCTTGCCGCAGGCTACCCGTATCAGGTGGGCGTCCGGTCGCGTGCAATATAGGTATTCTATATCGTGTATTACTATATCCCGCTGTTTTGCCGGAACTTCGACGCCCCGCCGCGCAAGCTCGTACGATTTTTGCCCGCCCAGCTTTACCGCGGAATACGCGGGCGTCTGCTGCACCAAATCGCCTTTAAAGCGTTTGAGCGCTTCTTTCACCTGTTCGGGGGAAGGAGCGGCGCTGTTTGAAACGCCGGTTACGCGCCCGTAGCTGTCGCCGGTGTCCGTGCTCTTCCCAAACGTTATTTCCGCTACGTATTCCTTGGCGCCTCCCATAAGATAAGATGAGACTTTCGTCGCCCTGCCGACGCATATCGGAAGCACTCCGCACGCGCCGGGGTCGAGCGTTCCCGCATGCCCGGTTTTTACACCGCCTAAAATGCCGCGCAGATAGATTACCGCGCCATTGGATGACATGCCGGGAGGCTTTAGAAAATTGATAACGCCGTTCATAGTTATACCAGCTCTTTTAATACGCCGAGAAGCGAAGCCTTTACTTCGTCAAGCTTGCCCTGAGTGCAGCAGCCTGCGGCGTTTTTATGCCCGCCTCCGCCCATCGACGAAGCGACATTGCATACGTCTATATCTCCTTTTGAGCGCAGGCTTATCTTAATGCCGTTTTTGATTTCCCTGAAGAACACGGCGATCTTTGTCTCCTCGATCTCGCGCGCAAAGTCTACGATGTTCTCGCAGTCGGCGCCCGAAGCGCCAAACTCCTTCAAATCGCTTTGCAGCAGCGTTACGCAAGCTATCTTGCCGCCTTCGTAAATCTCAAGCCTCGAGAGCGCGCGCCCTATAAGGCGCGTAAGTACGAGCGTGCGGCGTCTGAAAAGTATGTCGGCGGCTTCGCGAAGGTCGAAAAGCTCCACAAGGTCGGCGGAATACATTAGGCATTTGCGGCCGGTGTTTGAATACGTAAAGTTGCCCGTGTCGGTGGACATCGCGATATAGAGGTACCGCGCCGTCGATTCGTCCTGCTTGACGCCCGCCTCCGACATAAGCTCGTATATTATCTCTCCCACCGAAGAAGCCTCGGCTATGTAGTTGAGCTTTGCGAACGCTTCGTTCGTTATATGATGGTCTATGTTGATGTTGTTCTTTGCCCGTTTGAATATCTTCTGTGCCTTGCCAAGCCGCGACTTGTCCGCGCAGTCCACGGCAATAGCGAGGTCGTAATCCGGCGACGCGGCGAGAAGGGATATTCCCTCGCCGGGGAAAAGCTCTGCGTATCTGTGCGGTATGCCGTCCTCGCAATATATAGTCGAGTCCTTGCCGAGCTTTTTAAGCATGGCGTCCAGCGCGAAGCTTGAACCGAGAGTGTCGCCGTCCGGCTGTATATGCGCTATCACCAGTATTTTATGTGCGTCGCCTATTGCGGTTACGATATCCTGGAGGCTGCACATGGCTTACACTTTCTTCAGCAGCTCGTTTATCCTGCTGCTGTATTCTATCGAAGTATCGAGTATGAACCTTATTTCGGGCAAGCGGCGTATATTGATGCGCGCGCCTATCTCGTTTTTTATAAAATGCTCCGCGTGCGTAAGCGTCTCGATAGTCGAAGCCTTCTTCTTGTCGCTGTCAAAAACGCTTATGTACGCTTTGGCGTATTTTAAATCCTTCGATATTTCGACTCGCGTAACGCTCGCCATTTCGGAGATGCGCGGGTCCTTCATATCGCTGCGTATGATATCGCTGAGAGCCCTCTTAAACTCGGATTCAATTACAGCCAGTCTGTTTTTAGGCACTATCTCTCGATCTCCTGCATTTCATAAGATTCTATTACGTCGCCTTCCTTAATGTCGTTATAGTTTTTAAGCGTTATACCGCATTCATAACCCTGATTGACTTCCTTGGCGTCGTCCTTAAACCGCTTGAGCGACGCAATGGAGCCTTCGAATACGACGACGTTGTCGCGCAGCAGCCTTGCGGACGCATTGCGCACTATCTTGCCGTCCGTCACATAGGAACCGGCAATAGTGCCTATGCTCGAGACGTTGAATATCGTCCTGACTTCCGCGTGGCCGAGAACCACCTCTTTGAACTCCGGCGCGAGCATGCCCTTCATCGCAAGCTCTATATCCTCTATTGCCTTATATATGACGCGGTATACCCTGATTTCTACCTTTTCCTTATCGGCCTCTATCCTTGCCATGCTGTCCGGGCGAACGTTGAAGCCTATGATTATCGCGTTGGACGCGGTAGCGAGCATTACGTCCATCGCCTTTATCGCTCCGACGCCGGCGTGTATTACGTTAACCTTCACATCTTTGTTGCTCAGCTTTTCGAACGCCTGCTTAACCGCCTCGACTGAACCCTGTACGTCCGCCTTGACGACTATGTTGAGTTCTTTTACCTTTCCTTCTTCTACCTGGCTGAACAAATCGTCCAGCGACACCTTCGAAAGGTTTTTGAGCATGTCGGCTTTTTGCTTGTCTTTACGCTCTTCCGCGACCTGTCTTGAAAGCTTATCCTGTTCTACTGCGTAAATGATATCGCCCGCGACAGGCACTTCCGAGAACCCTACGACTTCAACGGGCTGCGACGGATAAGCTGCCTCCACCCTGTTGCCCATGTCGTCCATCATGGCGCGCACCCTGCCGTAAGCCGTGCCCGCTACTATCATATCCGAAACGTGCAGCGTGCCGTTCTGAACGAGCACCGTGGCTACCGGGCCTCTGCCTTTGTCGAGCTTGGCTTCGACAATGATACCCTTCGCCAGCCTGTTCGGGTTCGCTTTAAGTTCCTGCACTTCGGAAACGAGTATTACCATCTCGAGCAGATGGTCAAGCCCTTCCTTAGTTACCGCGGATACGGGCACCATTACGGTATCGCCACCCCATTCCTCTGCAACAAGGCCATACTCGGTCAAATCCTGCATTACCTTCATCGGATTTGCGTCTGGCTTGTCTATCTTGTTTATCGCCACGATAATAGGAACGTTGGCGGCTTTAGCATGGTTTATAGCTTCTACGGTCTGCGGCATTACGCCGTCGTCCGCGGCGACGACGAGTATTACGACGTCCGTCGCCTGCGCGCCTCTGGCGCGCATCGCGGTGAACGCTTCGTGGCCCGGAGTATCGAGGAACGTAATATCATGGCCGTTGTGCTTTATAGTGTACGCGCCTATATGCTGCGTTATACCGCCCGCTTCATGTTCGGTAACGCGCGTCTTGCGTATAGCGTCGAGCAGCGACGTTTTGCCGTGGTCGACATGCCCCATCACCGTAACGACAGGAGGACGCGGCACAAGATCGCTCTCGGCGTCGGCGATATCCCCTTCGTCCAAAACGTCTTCAGCCGTCTTTTCGAGCTTAAGCTCCAGGTCTATATTGAACTCCGAGCATATGAGCTGGGCCGTGTCATAGTCGAGTTCGGAATTGATATTGCACATCATGCCGAGCATTAAAAGCTTCTTCAATATCTCCGCGACCGGTTTGCCCGTCTTTTCCGCGAGCGATTTTACCGATATCGCACTCGTCGTCATAACCGCTTTATCGATGACGACAGTAGGAATAGGCGCAGACGAGGTCTTCAGTTTGGAGCGCTTCTTCGCCCTGTACCTGGACTCTTCGCTGCCGTCAAGAACGGCTTGCTCCAGCAGTATTTTCTTGCTTACTTTTGACCTGTCGTCCCATTTATATGTCTCTTCACGATGCTTTTTTGCGTTGTTCTTTTTTTCAAGCGGGACAAAATTCGTCGTTACCGTACTGGCAACTTCAACGCTCTGCGGACGCTGCCCGGGGCGCTGGCCGGCACGCTGCCCTGCGGAGCGCTGGTCGCCTTGCGGACGCTGGCCCTGCGGGCGATTGTCGCGCACAGCTTTATCCTGAGATTGCGTACGCGCGCCGCTTTTGTCCTGCCGCTGGTCTTTGGGCTGCTGCCTCTGCCTCTGGCCTTGGGGCTGCTGCCACTGGGAGGGGCCGCTCTTTTCCTGAGGCTCTGGCTTCGGAGCTTCAGGCTTTTGCGGTTCCGGCGCTGCGGTAGTTTCCGCAGCTTCATTCACACCCCCAAATGCCTCACGGCTTTTTGGGGACCCCGTATTTGTTGCGGCCTTTTCGCTTGCGGCCGGTTTTTCCATTTCGGCCGCTGGCTGTTCTTCCGCGGCTTTATCAGTTTCCTGCGGCTGTTCTTTTACGGGTTCAGCCTGCTGGTTTTGAGCAATAGCTTCCTGCTCCGCCCTCGCGGCCTCGGCGGCACGGGCGGCTTCGGCAGCTTCCTGCTGCTCTCTTAGCCTCTTTTCTTCAGCTTCTGCACGTACGATCTTTAAAAGCTCCGCTTCGATACGCTTTAGCGTGGCCAAATGGTTTTGAACGCTGCTCTGAAGCGACTCCATCTTAGTCACAGTATCCCTGGACTTGGCGATAAGCTGCTTATTTATATCAATTATTTTAAGTTTACTCATGCACGCTACTCCCTTGACCACCATCAAAATATTCTTTTATCGTATCGGCAAAAGCTTTATCAGTTATTCCAACCACCATAATTCCCCTTCTGCCTATTGAATGACCCAATCTATCATAACCGCTCACTGTCAAAACATCAACGTTATTTTTGCCGCACATATATATAAACTTCTTTCTGCTCTGGGGAGAAATACCCTCCGCAAGCAGCAACAGGCGCACCTTGCCCCGCTTTAGCCCCGCCTCGCAGGCTGCTGTCCCCGTAAGCGTCTTCCCCGCGCGGTGGGCAAATCCCAAATAAGACAAACTATTTGAGGCCACGCCGCAGTATCACCCGCTTAATAGCGCTGTACGCCTCTTCGCTCATTGACGTTTCAAGCGCCCTGTCGAACGCTTTTATCTTTTTAGCTTTATCGAGGCATTCCACGTTGGGGCAAAGATAAGCCCCTCTGCCGTGCGCCTTGCCGGTTTCGTCGGGAAACAGGCCGTCCTCCGACGCCACGACCCGCACGAGCTCTTTTTTAGGCCTGCTTTCACGGCAGGCTATGCACATCCGCATAGGTATTTTTTTCGTTTTCGTTTGTGACCACCGCCGTTATACGTTAAGTTTTTATCGTTAAAACCCGAAATCGTCTTCAAGTATATCGCTGGTTTGGGGCTCCTCCGCTTCACCGTCCTTTTTTTCGAACAGCGCTTCCTCTATCTGCGTCTGGCTCTTTATGTCTATCTTCCACCCGGTAAGCTTGGCTGCGAGTCGCGCGTTCTGCCCTTCGCGGCCAATGGCGAGCGAAAGCTGGTAATCGGGCACGACGACTTTTGCGGCCTTTTCCGACTCGTTTATCTGTACCATCAGCACCTTCGCGGGACGCAGCGAGTTAGCGATGAATTCTATAGGGTCGGCGCTCCATGGAATGACGTCTATCTTCTCGTTGCCTATTTCGGCGACTATTCTGTCTATCCGCGAACCTTTCTGGCCAACGCACGAACCTACGGGGTCTACGTTTTCATCCTCCGAATAAACGGCTATCTTAGTGCGCGAACCCGCTTCGCGCGCTATGCTCTTAATCTGAACGACGTTCTGCATTATCTCGGGCACTTCTATCTCAAACAGGCGTTTAAGCAGCCCCGGGTGCGTGCGCGAAACCACTATCTGAGGCCCCTTCGTCGTCTTCCTGACTTCCATAACATACACTTTTATATGGTCGTTTATATTGTACTTTTCGCCGGATATGCACTCCGATATGGGCATTATGCCTTCCGCGTTGTCAAGCTCAAGCAGTATGCTGTTCTTGTCGACGCGGTGTATCACCGCGTTCATAAGCTCGCCTTCACGCTCTATGAACTTGTCAAACACTACGCCGCGCTCCGCTTCGCGCAAACGGTGCACTACTACCTGCTTTGCGGTCTGTGCGGCTATCCTTCCGAACGAGCCCGGCGTTACCTCTACTTCGATAATATCGCCCGGCTCATACGCTATGTTTACCTTTTGAGCGTCGGCAAGCGACATTTCCAACGATTCGTCTTGCACTTCCTCCACGACGGTTTTCTTTGCGTACACCTTGAAAGAACCGTCGTTGCTGTCGACGGCCACACGGACATTCTGGGCGGAACCGTAGTTTTTCTTGTATGCGGAAACAAGCGCATTCTCAATAGCGTCTATAAGCACGCTCTTATCGATGCCCTTTTCCTTTTCCAATGCATCTATTGCGTTAATAAATTCCGTGTTCATCATTACCCTCCGTTTATATATCCACGTGAAGCTTTACAACAGCGGTCTCTTTATAAGCATAAGTATTAAGGCTTCCGTTTGTTTTCACAGTAAATCCGTTATCGTCGCAGCTTATAAGCTCGCCCGTAAACTCTTTTCTGCCCTCTTTGGCGCCGTACAGCTTTATGTCCACTTTTTTGCCTATGCTGCGCTTAAAATCCGACGGCTCTTTTAACGGCCTGTCAAGCCCCGGCGACGATACGCACAGATAATACGGGCCCTCAATTGGGTCCTTGGCGTCGATAGCAGGCTCTATAAGGCGGCTTATGCTCTCGCAGTCGTCAAGGCCTATGCCGCCCGGCTTGTCTGCATAGATAATAAGCTCCTTTGCGCCGCCTGTGCTGTTAAGCTCGACTCCGACATATTCATAGCCGCTGCCTTCGATTATAGGCCTGACTATTTCCTCAACTATATTTTCGTATTTATTTGCTATATTAAACACTCCTTGCGCGCCCGAAAAAGATTTTGTTGTTAGTTTGGATAAATTGCATATGTTTTAACGGGCCGATTCGGGGATTCAGCAATTTAAAAGAGTGGGTCTCACCCACTCTAAACTGAATCTAGCGGTAATTATAATAACATAATATGCATAAAAGTGCAAGCCATTTTATATATGAAAGCGGGAAAAACTAAACAGAGAAAGGCTTTTCTGCCGCTTTGTCCGATGCTTTTCCCGGCGTCAGGCTCACCAACGGCAACGACCGCTTCACTGTAAAAAACGCCTTAAGCATCCGTGAGCATTATGACCGCGGCCATGGAGCCCGTGCGTCCGTTGTCCCTCCTGTGCGAGAAAAACAGCTCCTCGCCGTCATAGGTGCACAGCCCGGATTCCGTGATGTTACCGGCGCGAATACCCGCATTCAGCATATCTATTACGCACGACCGGGCAAGGTGCAGATGCGTCCTGCCGCCGCGCGTCTCAACGGTATCCTTTCCGAACTCCCTTAAGAACAAGCCGCTCACATCCTGCCCGACCTCGTACCGCTCCGGGCCGATGCAGGGGCCTACGGCGGCAAGTATGTCGCCGGCATTGCTGCCGAGAGAGATCAGCGCCTTAACCGCGTTTGCCGCCATATGCGCGACGACTCCGCGCCAGCCCGCATGACAGACTGCGGCGCAGCGTTTCACCGGGTCATAAAAAAACAGAGGCACGCAATCGGCGTGAAAGGATATCAATGGCAGCTGCGTTTCGTCCGTATAGAGCCCGTCGCATACTTCGGGAACGCAGTCCCTCGTTATGCCGCAGCCCGAGTCGGTATGCGTCGCCTTATAAAGCAGCGCGCTGTGCGCATAATTAATAGACACGGCTTTATTATGGTCAAAACCCGCGGCTTTGCCGAACCTTTTTAAATTTTCCAGGAAATTTTCGGGGCTCTGTTCCCTCTTTTTACTGAAATTCAGCGTATTGTACGGCGCCGGGCTTACGCCGCCAACCCTTGTGGAAAACGCGCATACCACTCCGCCCGCTTCTTCAAAGGACGGTATTGTAAGATATTTAAGCCCGTATTTTTCTCTGAGCGTGAATCCTTGATTTATATTGTGCATGTCTACTTTTCTTCCAATAACGCTTGAAGCTCCTTCATGAACGTATCCACGTCCTTGAACTCCTTATAGACGGAAGCGAAACGGACGTACGCGACGTCGTCAAGCTTTTTAAGGCCTGCCATTACGAGCTCGCCTATGTCTTTTGAAGATATCTCCTGTTTCAATGAATTGAATATCGTTTTTTCTATACCCGCCACCAGCTCTTCTATATCGTGCATGGGAACGGGGCGCTTTTCGCAGGCTTTTATAATGCCCATCTTTATCTTGTCGGAATCAAACGGTACGCGGTCACCGTTTTTCTTTACCACCAGCAGGGGAAGGCTGTCTATCTTCTCATAAGTGGTAAAGCGCTTTTTGCATACAAGGCATTCCCTGCGCCGCCGTATTGAACTTCCTTCGTCCGTAGGCCGGGAATCCACGACTTTACTTTCAAGGTTACCGCAATAAACACATTTCATACGTTAGCCCCCCGGAATTATAAAATCATGGATATTATATCATAAAAATCGGCAATTACAAACCGCCGCATAAAACCCAAGGTTTATCAAGGTTGTCAGGCTTTAACCCGTGCGCCGGACCGGCAACGGAATGCTTGAAGTTAATCCGTATATTCCGGCATAAAATTGATGTCCACCTCTACGAGTATAACGTCCTCCCCTATCTTTCTAATGTTTTTCCACGGAATTATCTGGTCGCGCTCCCCTTTGAAAAAAAACGAAAACCTGGCGGCTCCCGGAACGACTATCGCGCATATTTTGCCCGTGCATATGTCGAGAACAAGGTCGCATATATAGCCCAAGCGCGCGCCGTCCACTATATTAACTACTTCCTTTTGCCTTAGCTTGCAGTATCTGGTCATGACTTTCACCTCACATAATAATATATTATGAGGGAAAGCATAAAAAAGACCGCAGGAAACGCGGCCTTACCGTACGGGGCGTTATATATTCCTTCGTATATTTTTCAGCGCCGTTTTCTCCAGCCTTGACACCTGCGCCTGGCTGATGCCTATCTCCTCGGATACCTCCATCTGCGTCTTGCCCTGGTAAAAGCGCATCATTATTATCTTTTTTTCACGCTCGCCCAGCTTCTCTATCGCTTCTTTCAAGGCTATGCCGTCGAGCCACGTCTCGTCTGCGCTGTTTTTATCCTGCAACTGGTCCATGACGTAAATAGCGTCCGTGCCGTCATGATATACAGGCTCATAGAGGGAAACAGGGTCCTGTATAGCGTCCAAAGCGAACACCACGTCCTCTACGTTCATGTCGAGCTCTTTCGCTATTTTCTCTACGCTCGGGTCGCTGAAGTTTTTTTTGGAAAGCGTGTTGCGGACCTGCAGCGCCTTGTAAGCGATATCCCGCAGCGAGCGCGATACTCTGATGCTGTTGTTGTCCCTTAAGTACCTGCGAAGCTCTCCGGTTATCATAGGCACGGCGTAAGTCGAAAACCTCACGCCGAGGTCCACGTTGAAGTTATCGATGGCTTTAATAAGCCCGATGCATCCGACCTGAAAAAGGTCGTCCATGTTTTCGTTCCTGCCCGTAAAGCGCTGTATTACGCTCAGCACAAGCCTTAAATTGCCTCTTATGAACTGCTCCCTCGCGGCCTGGTCTCCGGCTTTGACCTTGAGCATTAATTCTTTCATTTCTTTGGGTTTCATAACGGGAAGTTTGGACGTATCGACCCCGCATATCTCGACCTTATTCACCAGCATGTCATGTCTCCTAAAGTAGCTTTTATATGACTAGCTTTGCCATCAGGTGCGCTTTTATACTGGAAAAAAGAGCCCGTATATGCGGCAAAAAGGACCGTATACTGTAACAACACTATCAAGAATTAAGTAAAAAAGCCTTGATTAAATGATTAATCAAGGCTTCGCTTTAAACATATTACTTATGCAGTTTTTTTTAAAAAGGAAACGGAAAACGAATATGATGCGCTTAGGTAATGCCCGGCGCAGCGCCGGACTAGTTTTTCCGGTTGAGCATGTATTCGGCGAGCAATCTTAAGTCTTTTGCTTTGCCGCCGAAACAGTCAAGAGCTTTTATCGCTTCGTCAGTCTTTTGCCGCGCTATCTCCATCGACCTTTCTATGCCGTAAAGCCGCACAAACGTCTGCTTGTCGGAGCCGGTATCCTTGCCCGGCGTTTTGCCGAGGCTGTCCGCGGTGCCGGTCATGTCGAGTATATCGTCGATAAGCTGAAACACGAGCCCTATGCATCCGCCGTACGTCGCGAGCGCGCTTATCTCTTCGCGCTTTGCCCTGTAAAGCGCGGCGCCCGATGTTACGGACGCTTTTATCAGCGCCGCGGTCTTGCGCTCGTGTATGTACTCCAAAACGTCCGCGCCCTGCTGCGTTCCCTCAAACGCTATATCCGCAGCCTGGCCGGCTATCATGCCCTTTACGCCAGCCGCTGCAGCTATCGTCTCCATCGCGGCGACGTAGTCGAGCCCGGCGTCCTTGTTGTTAAGCGCGCGTTTCAGCATCACTTCGAACGCGCAGTTTAAAAGCCCGTCTCCCGCGAGTATAGCGTACGCCTCGCCGAAAACTACGTGATTTGTCGGCTTGCCGCGGCGCAGTTCGTCGTTGTCCATCGCGGGCAAGTCGTCGTGTATGAGCGAGTATGTGTGTATCATCTCTATCGCGCAGGCAATATCGAGCGCGGCCGCTTCGTCTCCGAACATGCCGGCCGTAAGCAGGCACATTACCGGGCGCAGGCGCTTTCCTCCCGCCATGAGGCTGTACATCATGGCGTCCTTTAATATGCCGTTTTCGCACGACGCTTCCATAAGCTCTACAAGCCGCAGGTTTACCGATGTTTTAAGGCGCTCGACGCGCTCCAGCGAATCATTCACCGTCTTTTGCCTCGGTCTCGAGTATCTCTATTTTTGAACGCAGCTTGTCAAGCCTGCTCATTAGCGAATTAGCAAGCTTTATGCCGTCCGCGTACAATTCCATGCTCTTCTCTATTCCCTCTTCGCCCGACTGCAGCCTTGAGGATATATCCTCTAATTTCTGCATGTCCTTTTCAAATTCCCCCATATCGTCAATCCTTTCTTCTTACCGCGACTCTTCCGTCCGAGAACTCAATCTCCATATCGGCGGCTGCGTTTTTGCTCGAAGTAACGACGTTATTGCTTTCATTAAACACTATGGCGTAGCCGCGCTTTAACACGTTGCGCGGATTAAGGCTTTCCAGGTTGTCGATGAATCTTTTTAAGGAAAGCTCATGCCTTTCCAGCGACGATAGCAGCGTTTGTTTCATAAGAACGCGGCAGGACGCAATGTTTTCCTTTGCCTTCTGCAGCTTAAGGCCAAAAGGGTACGATGCTATAATGCTCTTAAGCAGCGCGGTTTTCGTTTCGTAATCGTCAAGCAGCGCTGATAAGTTTTTATAAAGCTGCGCTTTATAGCTTACGAGGTATTCTACGAGAGCCTGCTTGTCTTTTACTACCAGCTCCGCCGCTGCCGACGGCGTGGGAGCGCGAAGGTCCGCAGCCATATCGCACAGCGTATAATCTGTTTCGTGCCCTACCGCCGAAACAACGGGTATGTCCGATTCATAGACTGCTCTTGCCACGCACTCTTCGTTGAAGGCGAAAAGGTCTTCAAACGAGCCGCCTCCCCTGCCTACGATTATCACGTCAACGTCGCGGGATTGGTTGAAATGCCTTATGCCTTCGCATATCTGCCGGGCGGCGTCCTGGCCCTGCACCTGCACCGGGTACACTTTAATGTTTATTCCCTCGAACCTGCGCGTGGCAACGACTATTATATCGTGCATCACGGCGCCCGACGACGACGTGACCACGCCGAGCCGCAGAGGAAATTCCGGCAGCGGTTTTTTATGAGAAACGTCGAACAGCCCTTCGTTATACAGCTTTTTCTTTGTGCGCTCGAAGCGCGCAAAAAGGTCTCCTACGCCCTGCAGGCTCGCAGCCGTTGCGATAAACTGCACCGCGCCCGTTTTCCTGTAAAAAACTATCCTGCCCGTGATCTGTACCAGCGCTCCGTCCGATATGACCCCGCTGTCTTCGTTGTCAAGAAAATCGTGCATTACGCAGTTTATCATGCTGTCTTCGTCCTTCAGGGAAAAGAAAGCATGCCCGACGGAAGACATGCTAAAATTCGTGACTTCTCCCACTACGGATACGCTGCTTAAAAACGGGTCCTTCCAAAGCTTGCGGTTTATATATTCGCTTATCTGCGAAACGCTGAAAACCGGCTCAGACATGGGAAAGCGCTGCCTCTATCGTGTTTTCAAGAAGCATCGTTATAGTCATTGGCCCTACGCCGCCGGGAACGGGTGTGATGAACGAAGCTTTCTTTGCCGCTTCCTCAAACAGTACGTCCCCTTTCAGCTTGCCGTCGACCTTGGTGGTGCCCACGTCTATTACCACCGCGCCCGGCTTAATAAATTCTCCCGTTATAAACTCCGGCTTGCCTATGGCGGCAACGAGTATGTCCGCACGGGCGCAAACGGAGGCAAGGTCCTTGGTGCGCGAATGGCACATTGTGACCGTTGCGTTTTCATTTAGCAGCAGCATCGCGGCGGGCTTGCCCACCATCGCGCTCCTGCCGACGACTACTGCCTGCTTGCCGCTTATTTCGGTGCCTGTGCTTTTTATCATTTTTATAACGCCTTTGGGAGTGCACGGAAGGAACCCCTTTTCGCCGACAAAAAGCCTTCCCGCCGTTACTACGTGCAGCCCGTCAACGTCTTTATCCGGGTCTACGGCGCGCAATACGTTGCGCTCGTCTATATGCTTTGGCAAAGGAAGCTGCACAAGTATGCCATGAATGCTTGGATTGCCGTTGAGCTCTTTAACTATGGATATTACTTGCTGCTCGCTCGTGTCCGCGCCGAGCCGGTGCACCAAGGAGTATATGCCTACTTCCTCGCACGCTTTTTCCTTGTTGCGCACATATACTGCCGACGCCGGATCGTCGCCTACGAGTATTACGGCGAGCCCAGGCGTTACCCCTTTTTGCTTAAGCTCCTCAACTTTCTTTTTCAGTTCCTCGCGTATGCCCAGCGATAGAGCCTTTCCATCAATTATGTTCAATTTTGTGCTCCTTTTCTACCCCCAAAAAGGGGACCCCTTTGTATAAAATCTCCGCCGCAAGCGCAAGGCCGCAGGCGTTGTCTGCGCTGTATTCCTTATCGGCGAATATGCACTCAAAGCCGTTTTTGCCGCAAACGTACAGCAGTTTTTCCCTTATTATTCTATTACAAATAACGCCGCCTGTAAAAACAAACTTTTTGATACTCGTATGCTCCGCAGCGTTAGTTACCAGCCGCGCCAGCGTCTCTGCCGCACAGTCTATAACGCCGCTGAAAACATACGAGCGCTCCGCGCCCTCTTCAAGTAGCCGCTTCGCCTGAGCTTCCGCGCCCGAAAGGTTGGCAAAGAGCCCATTCACATTTACCGAAAGCTTTGCGCCGCCCAGTGAATAGAACTTTTCCATATCGGCGCCTGCGGGAAACATAAGCCCCGCCGCTACGCCTGTCCTGTCTATAAGCTGGCCGCACGTTATGTCGAGAGTGCCACCTATCTCGGTTATCCCGGTAATGACGCCTCCGCTTACGCTGACACGGAGTACGTCGAGAGTACCGCCCGACGCGTGAACGGCGCAGCAGTCGCCTTCAAACGCGGCGCCGCCCAAAAAAGCGGAATATATGTGCCCGTGCTGGTGCGTAAGCGCGTAATAACTTGCGCCGAGAGCCGACGCGCAAAGCATAGCCGCCGATTCGCCGACGCAGAAAACGGGCATGTAAGAATCGTCCCTCGGGCGCGGCTTTTCGCTGCATGCTACGCCCTTTATGTTGTATTTCTGCATAGGGTATTGTGAAAGTATGGATTTTAAGTTCTTCACATGCTGAAATACCGCCTCGGATTGCCTCAGGCCCCGCGCGCCCTTTTCGACGCTCAGCATTATTCGTTTATCGTACAGTACCCTGCCGCCGGAAACAACGGCTATTGAAGTGGTATAGCAGCTCGTGTCAAAAGCAAGGAAGCACTCATCCCTCATCGGACTGACCTTCTTTTGAGACCAGTACGCCTGCCAGCACGCCGTTTACAAATTTGGACGACTTGTCGGTCGAATATTTTTTAGCCAGCTCAACGCATTCGTTAATCGTTATGCTAGGATGTATGTCCTCAAAATATTCAATTTCGCACACGCCGAGCCGCAGTATCGAGAGGTCCACCTTGGACATATGCCCTATGTTCCAGCCTTTTGAATTCTTCTGTATAAGAGAGTCTATCGCTTCCCTGTTTGCTTTGAATTTCTCGATAGCGCCCGAAACATATTCCCAGGCGTTTTCATTCATTCCCTTATCAAAACAATCCCGCATAACGTCCATCGTAGCGGAATTGAATTCTCCGTTTATTGAATACTCGTAAAACAGCCTAAAAGCCGTATCCCTTGCCGACCTTCTGCTCAAACCTACCTCCGCATATCATTTGAAAATGTCGGGCAATACCCTGTCCAATATTTCAAATAGCTTTTTCTTGTATTTATTATTGGAACCAAAAAAGACGCCTATACCTACGCAGATTGCCAAAAACAGCGTAGCAAAAAAACCTGCCCAGAGTATGAGCGCTCCGACGAAAAAACCGATGCAGCCTCCGGTTATTACGCCTCTATGAGCTTTGAAAAACCTAGCGAACCCGCTGTTATTCTGCTCGGACACTATTCTACACGCGCCTTTACGACCTGCGACGTCTTCTCGACAAGCAGGGTTATTTTATTTACTTCTATACCTGAGAGCACCTCTATATGCTCCTTAAGGCTTGTCTGCAATGAGAGTAAAATTTCAGGGATGTTGGCGCCTTCCGCTATTGCGATTCTCGCAACTATGTTTGCCTTTGCGTCCTTCATTCTGATAGACGCTTTTACGTTTCTTACCGCCTCGTGAGCTGATATATGGCGCATCGCCATCTCTTCTATCGCGCTTACCGAAATGAACACTGCGCCGAGGCCTGTCGTCTTAATAAGCGCGGATTTCGGCTTGCGCCTGCGTATGCCGTAAAACATAAGAATAAGGCTCAAGAGCACAACGGCCACGACTATAACCGATACGGCAAGGCGCACGACGCTGTCGCCGTAAAGCTGCGCGACCCAGAAGTTGGGCCATTCGATGCTGATAAGCCCCCATGCCATGCCCAGCGTTATTGCCGAGACAAACAGCACGAGGAGAATGTATATGGTCAGTAAGAACCGCATGAAAATCCGCATTACGTTTTTCCCCCGTAAATCTTTACGCCCCAAAGCAAGGCTTTAAAGCGTTTATAGGTCCGGCTCAGTGAACGCGCTTTGCGTCCTCCGCCGGGGTTTTGCTTATGCGTACTCCCTGGATATGTACGTTTGTTTCAACGACCCGCAGGCCCGTCATCGTTTCGACCGCCTTGGCGACGTTTGCCTGTATGTTCTTGCACACCGCGGGTATATCGCAGCCGTACTCCACAATGACAAAAAGATCGACGGCGCATTCCTCCTTGCCGACCTCGACCTTTACGCCCTTTGTCAGATTTTTTCTGCCGAGCAGTTCAGCGAGCCCTCCCGAGAACCCGCCGCTCATGCCGGCAACGCCTTCGATCTCCACCGTTGCAAGCCCCGCTATCGTGGCTACAACGTCGTTAGCAAAGGATATGCTGCCGTTCTGTTCCTCTCGCGTATTCATGTCGTTTGTGCTCAAATATTACCACCTCTTCTTATCTGTTAGATAATTATAACAGATGGGGCAGCTGAATACAATCAACTTTAAATTACTTTAATATAATCGTAAAATTACTTCTGCAATATTATCTTTATATTCTGAGCCGGCTCCTTTGTCTCACCCTTTACTATTTCGAGCACCTTTGCGGCCTGCTCCTTGGTTATTTCTTTAGCCTTCAGCACAACGTTTACCGACCCCGTCTGTACGGTGACTATTGCGTCCGGAAAACCGCTTGCCACAAGCAGACCTTCAATTGTAAGCTCGGATTCCATCGCCTTAACAATTTCAATTTTCTGATCCTGCGCTTCCTTAATGGTTTCCGCGTCGCTGCTCTTGTTGGATATTATGCTGTCTAGGTACGCTATTTCAGTCTCGCGCACGTTTTCCCTATTTGCCTTGTAGTCTTCAAAATAATTCTGCGAGGAAATTACGGCAACGTCGTCAGCCTGCAATGCGCCTTTAATATCGGTTGGGACCGTGTCGGCGACGTTTTCGTCAGAGCCCGGGTTGCTAAGTATATAATTGATATAACCGACTGCGACCAAAACGACTATCAAACCAGTAAGCAGCAGATACTTTTTAACTTTGCTATTTTTCATTATTCCACTTCCCTTATTCATTATTCATTTTATAAACGTCGACCCTGTCCGGGCTGACGTTCAATACCGTTTCCACCGCTCGCAGTAAATTGAGCTTTACGCCTATATCGTCCGCTCCTTCGGCTACTACTATAACGCCCATTACTTTGGGGCTGTTCTCGCGCAACACCAGCGCGCTGGTTCCGCCGCTCCCGCTTATTGTAACAACGTTGCTCTGCGTGTTTTCAGTATTTATGGTGCTTGTTCCCGATTCGCCCGCGTTCGTCGTGGAGGAAGTCTGCTTGTTCTCGCTTATCGCAGGTACTATCTCCGGAGTCGATTCATACGTTATAAAGACGTCAACCCTGCCCGCTCCCTCTATCGACGAAAGTATGTCCTCGAGCTTTGCTTCGAGGTCCTCAGACTGCACCGCTTCTTTTTCGGGCTTAGAAGGCGTTTCATTTACCTTGCCGCTGTTAAATGAAGAGAAGTATATCGTGAGTATGATAACTACGAGCAGCAGTATCGCGACATACTGTATCTTTTTCTTCGTATCCAGCTTTTTAAAAGACGATATAAGTTTTCCCGCCTTGCCCGTTATATCCGCTTTAGTTTCTTTGCTTTTTTCCTGCCGATCTCCCATACCTTTTCCCTCGACCCTTTTCACTATAGATATTTATTTTATTCATCGCCCATATATACCTTAAAAATATAATCTCTGTAGTAAGACGCGTCGTAACTGTGCTTGCTTATTTGCGTCATGCTGCTAACCGCGTTTTTCAGCTCCTGCTCGAAATTTACGCCGCCCAGCAGCTTGAAAAGCGGCGAGAGCATAAAGAGCGTAACCAGCACGCCCAGCACGACGGCGATATACTTTTTTATTGATGTTTCCGGCAGCAGCGAGCTTATAACAGCGCTGAAAAGCACCGCTATGGTCACGCTTACCGCCCAGGATGAAAGAAAACCCTGCATATGTTACCTCAACATAACGTTTGTATTGCCCGCGCCTATTATTACGGCTACGGTTATGAAAAACATTGCGGCTGCGGCGACCACCGCCGCGAAAAGCAGCAGCAGCACGTCAGCGGACGCGGTTGCGAACTTGCCAATAGGCTTTCCGCCGACCGGCTCGAGCACCGCCCCCGTGAGCTTAAACAAAAAGTAATGCGCCAGTATGCCGAACACCGGGGTTATAGCTATTGCCGCAATGATAATTATCCCGGCGATGCCTATCGCGTTCTTTATAAGCAGCGTGCACGATATAAGCACGTCTACCGAGTCGGACACCATGCCGCCTATAATGGGAACGAGCTTGTCAATAGTATATTTTGCTGTCTTTATCGATATGCCGTCGAATGTGGAGCCTAGTAGCCCCTGTATGGCTATTATCCCTAAGAATATCGTAAAGCTTAGCCCTATAGCCCATTTGACTATCGTCTTGATAAGCGCGCAGAAACCTGTCAGTTTTATGCTCGTAGAAAAGTTGTTTATTATCGTAAACACCGTAAGCACTATAACCAGCGGCATTATTACGCTGCTGAAGAATATAGATATGCCTGTAGTAAGGAACACCGTGGCGGGGCTGAGTATCGCCGCGGACGTGATGCCGCCAAGCGCCGTCAGCAGCGTTATCAGCAGCGGAAAAAGATCGGAAGTAAACGACGTCATCGATTTAATGGCGCCCGCGCCTATCGAGAACGCTACGGAGAGTATGCCTATCGTTATAGTGCCTATTATCACGAACTGAGCCGTCTGCGCGGCCTTCGATACGCCAGTGTCGCCGAACGACGGCTTGAAGTGGGTTATTATGCTGAACAGCAGCGCTATTACTATTATCTGCACTATCGCGGGTATGCTCTGCTTTACGCCGCCGAACATCGAATCGAGAACGAGCGAATACACGTCGGTTATTTGAAAATCCGCGCCGCCTTTTGCGAGCATGATTACGAACGTCTTAAGGTCCACGCCGCCTGTTATAGGGCGCAGCGTGTCTGCGTACTTGTTGAAATACTCCTCTATTTCATGAAGGTCGGCCGTGCCCAGAGCGCTTTCTATATTGCGCGTTATCTCGTCTTCGAGCGCCCTGTCTATCTCTTCCTCGTCCGTTGCGTGCGACGAAGACGGGAACGCAAGCATGCATAGCGCTATTAATACGATTATCACGGCTTTCTTCATATGTTTTTCCCTAGAGTTTATCCAAGCAGGCCCAGCACCATGTTCATAAACGACGTAATAACCGGCAGCGAAAGCACGATTATAAACACCCTTCCTGCAAGCTCGACCTTTGAGGCTATTGAGCTCTCCCCGGTATCTTTAAGCAGCTGTACGGCAAATTCGCATATATACGCTACGCCTATGATCTTTAACACCACGGTGATGCTTTCATACGGTATGTCGTACCTCGAGACTACGTCTCTTATATAGTCGACCGCGGTAACAAGGTAATCGAGAGCGTATATAAAAATAATCAGGCCGGCCACCAGGCTTACCTGCATGGCAAGCTCCGGCTGCTTCTGTTTTATAGCTATCACCAGCACGCCCGAGAGTATGCCTATGAACGCTATCTGTACTATCTCCATGTCAATACAGCCCGAATATGCGCTTTACGCTTTCAAACAGGTTGCCGACAAGGTCTACGACCATAAGCAGAACGATTACAAGCCCGGCTATGGTGGTGAGCAGCGCGATATCGTCCCTGCCCGAGCGCACGAGCAGCGCGTGCAGTACGGCTATGAGTATGCCTATCGCGGCAATTCTGAATATTATATCTATGTTCAATCATATCCCTCCTCTATATCATCAGCAGTGCGATAAGCAGGCCGGCAAGCATGCCGGACGTATTGTATAGCCTGCATTTCTTGCGTTTTTCCGTTTCCACTTCGCTTACGTAACCGGCGAGCAGCTTGATATATGCGCTCGACTGCCTTTCGCTCGGGTTCATGCACAGCGTTTCTATGGCGGCTCCTCCTGCGTATACTACGTTTAAGTCCTCTTTTGTGAGATACGACAGGTGAAGCTCGTCAAAGCAGCACTTCCAGATGCCCGCGAACGCCTTCTGCGGCGAGCTTTTAAGCATATGCGAGCAGCGCCGCAGGAATACGCCCAGTTCGCTGTCCCGAGGCGTTTCGAGCGCTTTATAGAGCTCGAGGTTCATGCCCGTTATCCTGTCGGAAATGTATATCAGCGACGACTGGTATTCCCTGAAAAACTCCAGCCTTTGCGCCGTCCTTTTTGAAAGCAGGCGCCCAATGTACGCGCAAAGCGCCACTACCAAAAGGCACGCAAGCAGCTTCATTTGTATTCCCCCTTCAGCCGGAACGGCTCTTTCAATAATCCTTGTCCAAACCTGTCGTGTAGCTGCGCGACCGTTATCCTTCCCAACGCGGCAGACAATACGACATACGCGTCAAACAGCTTTTCGTCGAATAACTGCCTGAAAAACAGCCTTTTCAACAGGCACTCAAGGTCGGGAGCGTGTGCGGTGGTCACCATTACCACGCCCGCGTTGGTTACCTCGCGCATAGCCTCAAGGTCGGCGCTCTTGCCTATCTCGTCGGTGACTATTACGTCGGGAGACAGCGCGCGCAGCGCCATAAACACGCCCTCGTGCTTGGGCACTCCCGATATAACGTCGGTCTCTGTTCCTACGTCGAACAGCGCCCGCCCGTAAACGCTTGCCGCAAGCTCCTGCCGCTCGTCGATAAGCGACACCTTGCAGGGGCTTAGCCCGTCGCCGCTTCCGGCGCTCCTTGCTATATCGCGCGCGAGCGTCGTCTTACCGAGCTTAGGCGCGGAGATAATAAGCGTGCTGAGCAAACGCCCTTCTTCAGATATATATGGCAGCAACGCTTTTGATATGCCTGCGGTCTCCCTCGGTATGCGGAAATTGATGCCGTTTATGCTCTTATACGACTTAACCGCGCCTGCCGATTGCACTGCGCTGCCCGCTATGCCCGCGCGTATGCCGCTGTTAAGCGTTAAAAAGCCCTGCCTTAAATCGTCCTCAAACGCGTACGCCGATTTGCCGGTTATCGCGCTGAACGTCTGCTCTATCTCCGCTTCGCTTATTATCATCCCGCCGCCGTCAAGCGAGCCGTCCGGGCTTACGCGGTAGCCTTTTTCGCATGTGTATACCATAAGCGGCTTTGCGGCGCGCAGCCGTATTTCTTCCGCTCGCGATGCGAAATCTTCGGCGATGTTTGAAAGCGCCGAGAATATACGCTCGGGAAGGTATTTTTCAAGAGCGTTTTTCCAATTCAATTTCATGTTAACGTTCATGGTTAATGTATATGTATATAGTGAAGTGTTTATAACGAAACGGTTCGACAGTAAAACTGAACAAAAAAACAGCGTACAGACAAACGCCTGCACGCTGTATAAGCTTCAATCACTTTCCGGAGATATACCCTATAAGCCCGTTTGACTCGATTATCTTGCGCATGAACGGAGGGAACGGCTCGGCCTTTGAAGTTATCCCCTTGGTTATATTGCGTATTATGCCGTTCTCGAGGTCTACTTCCAGCTCGTCGCCGCTGTCGGCGCTTTTTACGGCATCCGGGCATTCGAGTATAGGCAAGCCTATGTTTATCGAGTTCCTGAAGAATATGCGCGCGAACGAATTTGCAATGACGCAGTATATTCCCGACGCTTTTATCGCTATAGGCGCGTGCTCCCTTGAAGAGCCGCAGCCGAAGTTGTTTTCCGCGACTATGATGTCGCCCTTTCTTACAGTCTTTGAAAAGTCTGCGTCTATATCCTCCATGCAGTGGGATGCAAGCTCGCCCGGGTCGGACGTGTTAAGGTATCTTGCCGGTATTATTACGTCGGTATCCACATTGCTGCCGTATTTATATACTTTGCCCATATTCGTTACCTCGCTATGTTCTCGGGATTTTCTATTCTGCCGGTAAGCGCGGAAGCCGCCGCCACAGCCGGGCTCGCGAGATATACCTCGGATTTTATATGCCCCATCCTGCCGACGAAGTTCCTGTTGGTGGTCGATACCGCCCTCTCGCCCGCCGCGAGTATGCCCATGTGGCCGCCGAGGCACGGCCCGCAGGTCGGCGTGGAGACCACGGCTCCCGCCTTGACGAAATCCGCTACTAGCCCTTCTTCCAGCGCCTGAAGGTATATTGCCTGCGTTCCGGGTATCACTATTGCCCTTACGCCTTTTTTGACCCGCTTGCCGCGCAGTATACCCGCCGCTATGCGCAGGTCGGTTATGCGCCCGTTGGTGCACGAGCCTATCACTACCTGGTCTATCTTTATATCGCCCACTTCGTCTATCGTTCTAGCGTTTTCGGGAAGGTGCGGGAACGCGACTGTGGGGCGCAGCGATGAGAGGTCTATCGTGATTACTCTTTCATACTCCGCGTCCTCGTCAGCCTCAAATACCTTATACGGCCTTGAAGAGTGCTCTTTTACATAGGAAACGGTCTGTTCGTCCACGGGGAATATGCCGTTTTTGGCGCCCGCCTCAATAGCCATGTTGCATACGGTGAACCTGTCGTCCATAGAAAGGCTGTTTATGCCGTCTCCCGCGAACTCCATAGATTTGTACAGCGCGCCGTCCACGCCTATAAGCCCTATTATATGGATTATCAGGTCTTTGCCCGACACCCATTTCTGCGGCTTGCCGGTAAGCGCGAATTTTATTGCGGACGGCACCTTGAACCAGCATTTGCCTGTAGCCATTACCGCCGCGAGGTCTGTGCTTCCGACTCCGGTGGAAAAAGCGCCGAGCGCTCCGTAGGTGCACGTATGCGAATCCGCGCCGATTATCGCGTCTCCCGGCACGGCGAGGCCTTTTTCGGGTATGAGGCAGTGCTCTATGCCCATCTCGCCTATCTCAAAGTAGTTTGCAATCTGCTGCTCGCATGCGAACTCGCGCGTCATCCTGCACTGCTCGGCAGCCTTTATATCCTTGTTGGGCGTGAAGTGGTCGGGGATCAAAGCCACTTTATTCTTGTCAAAAACGGCCTTCTTCCCCGTTTTTGCAAACTCCTTTATAGCCACGGGCGCGGTTATATCGTTGCCGAAAGCAAGGTCTATATCCGCCTCGATAAACTGCCCGGCGTGCACTTCGGAAAGCCCCGACTTAAACGCAAGTATTTTTTGTGTTATCGTCATCCCCATGCTTTTAGCCCTCCAGCTTTGTTTCGTAGCAGTACCTGTTTATCGCGTCGATATACGCCCTGACGCTCGCTTCGACTATATCGGTGGAAAGTCCGCGGCCCCTCACCTTCTTGCCGTCCTTATCCAGTTTTACCACTACTTCGCCCTGAGCGTCCTTGCCGCCCGTTACCGAGCGGACTATATAGTCGTCCAGCTTAAAGCTTAAGCCGGTGCACCGCTCTATCGCGTTAAAGGAAGCGTCCACAGGCCCGTCGCCTGTCGCGGCTTCTTCGAGCACTTCGTCTCCGTGCAGCAGCTTTACTACGGCTGTAGACGTCATCTTGTTGCCGCTGTTAATAACGAACGCGTCGAATACATATTCGCTGGGCACGGTGAACGCGTCGTGCTCCACAAGCGCCCTTAAGTCCATGTCCGATACGTCCTTTTTCCTGTCAGCAAGCTGCTTGAACTTCTCGAAATAGTATTCGAGCTTTTCTTCATCCGGCATGAACCCTAAGGACTTAAGCCGCTCTTCAAACGCGTGCTTGCCCGAATGCTTGCCCAGCACTATAGTATTCGCGGGCAGGCCGATGGATTCCGGTGTCATTATCTCATATGTCTTTTTATTTGCCAACACTCCATGCTGGTGTATGCCCGCCTCGTGTGCAAAAGCGTTTGCGCCTACGACGGCTTTGTTGGGCTGCACGGACACGCCGGTGATGGCGGATACGAGGCGCGAAGCGTTGTATATCTGCCGCGTGTCTATATTTGTAGTGTAATCATAAAGGTCGCGCCGCGTTGCTATAGCCATGACTACCTCTTCGAGCGCAGCGTTGCCCGCCCTCTCGCCTATTCCGTTTATCGTGCACTCTACCTGGTCTACGCCCGCGCGCACCGCAGCGAGCGTATTGGCGACGGCAAGGCCCAAGTCGTTATGGCAATGCACGGAAATATCAACCTTCTCTATGCCGCGCACATTGTTCTTTATGCCCAAAATGAGCTCGTAGAATTCCTCGGGAGTCGAGTAGCCTACCGTATCGGGAATGTTTATGCATGTAGCGCCCGCTTTTATTACGCCTTCAAACACCCTGTAGAGGAAACCGGGCTCGCTTCGCGACGCGTCTTCCGCCGAGAACTCTACATCCGGGCAAAGGTTTCTCGCGTATTTAACCATATTTACCGCCTGCGCAAGCACGTCGTCGGGGCTCATCTTCAACTTATACTGCATGTGTATAGGCGACGTCGCGATAAACGTGTGAATCCTTGGCAGCTTTGCGTTTTTAACGGCTTCCCACGAGCGGTCTATATCTTTTTCAAGAGCGCGCGAAAGGCTTGCGACGCACGTATCCTTTACGGCCTCGGCGATCGTTTTGACGGAGATGAAGTCTCCGGGCGATGCTATCGCAAACCCTGCCTCGATAACGTCGACTTTAAGCTTTTCAAGCTGGTGCGCGACCTCTATCTTTTCCTGCAGGTTCATGCTGCATCCCGGCGACTGTTCGCCGTCTCTGAGCGTTGTGTCGAAAATCTTGATGGTTTTCATGATCAATCTCCTTTATTTTTTATTCAGGCTGATCGTGACGAGAAGCACCTTTCCGGGTAAATAAAAAAGCCCTTCGTCTTTACAGAGACGAAAGACCCGCGGTACCACTCTGCTTGCGGCAAATAAAGCCGCCAGCTTATCAGGGCACAACATGATGCCCGTACTCGTGTAACGTTGAGTCACGACGTCTGCACTTAATATCGCGCCCCCGAGTCGTAAGACTTTTTGGAGGTAAAAACATTCGGCACAGCAGCTTCGGAGCGAGCTTCACCGGGTTTTGTTTGCCGCCTTTCACCGATACGGCGGCTCTCTGGAAAACAAAATGGCCGATTACTGTTCTCCATCACAGCCTTTAGTTAACGTATTATAATTCACGTACAAGCTGCCTGTCAATATATAATATCGTTTATTTTTTCAAACATATTCAGTAAAATTACTTTAACTGCGGTTTTGATACCGGCAAAGCGAAGAAAAGCCGCGCGGCAACGCCCGCGCGGCTTTATGCTTGTCCCAAAACACTAAACGGTTATTGATTACAGAAGATGTACGTTGACGATAAGGCCGGCAAAAACTATGGATACCATCGACAACAGCTTGATGAGTATGTTTATCGACGGTCCGGACGTATCCTTGAACGGGTCGCCTACGGTATCGCCGACAACAGCCGCCTTGTGGGCGTCGCTGCCCTTGCCGCCTAATGCGCCGCTTTCAATGTACTTCTTGGCGTTGTCCCATGAACCGCCCGAGTTTGCCATCATTATAGCCATAATGAATCCGGTTACCGTAGCGCCCGCGAGCATCGCTGCTACTGCGTTAACGCCGAGTATAAGGCCTGTGGCTATCGGGAAGATTATAGCCGTCATCGCGGGAAGCACCATTTCCCTCTGCGCCGATTTTGTGCAGATTTTTACGCACTGGGCGTAATCAGGTTCGGCTTTGCCTTCCATAAGCCCGACTATCTCTTTGAACTGGCGCCTTACCTCAACGACTATGCTCTGAGCGGCGCGGCCGACAGCGCTCATCGTAAGTGAGGCAAAAAGGAACGGAAGCAGTCCGCCTATGAACAGGCCGGTAAGCACGGCCGGATTAAGAAGATCAAGGTTGAAAACGAAATCCGGCTTAATTAGCTTGACTTCGCTGACGAACGCGGCTATAAGCGCGAGAGCCGTAAGCGCAGCGGAACCAATCGCGAATCCCTTGCCCGTTGCGGCAGTAGTGTTGCCGAGCGAGTCGAGAGCGTCGGTGCGCGTGCGCACTTCGGGGTCCATGTGGCTCATTTCGGCTATGCCGCCCGCGTTATCGGCAACAGGGCCGTATGCGTCGGTAGCTAGCGTAATGCCGAGCGTGGAAAGCATACCCACCGCGGAAAGTCCTATGCCGAAAAGGCCCATGTTGAAGTTGGCAGAGCCGCCCGATACAAAGAACGAGACAAGCACCGAAGCGCCGACTATCAGCACCGGCAGCAGCGTGGATATCATGCCGACGGAAAGACCGCCGATTATAACTGTAGCCGGGCCGGTCTTTGCGGATTCCGCAACGGTTTTCGTAGGTTTATACGTATCAGACGTATAGTATTCGGTTAAGAAGCCAATGAGGTTGCCTGCGATTAAACCGGACAGTATCGCAAAGAATATGCCGATCTTATCCCAGCCGAATATGAAGTACACGAGCAGGAATGCAACTATGGCTATAAGCACCGTGCTGAAATATACGCCCCTGCGAAGAGCCGAGAGCAGCACCTTCTGCTCCGCCTTTTCGCCCGAACGTACGAAGAACGTGCCTATAATCGAAGCGAGTATGCCTATCGCAGCCATAGCCATCGGTATAACGACGCCGCTTATATTAAGGCCTGCCGCGACGGCAAGCGAAGCGGTGGAAACGATGGAACCAACATAAGACTCATAAAGGTCGGCGCCCATGCCCGCAACGTCGCCCACGTTGTCGCCTACGTTGTCGGCAATAACGGCGGGGTTGCGCGGGTCGTCTTCCGGTATGCCGGCTTCTACTTTACCAACAAGGTCGGCGCCTACGTCGGCAGCCTTCGTGAATATGCCGCCGCCTACGCGCGCGAACAGCGCCATCGAAGAAGCGCCCATACCAAAGGTAAGCATCGCGGACGTTATGTTTGTTATGCCGTCGGCTGTCGTGGGGTTATACCATATCTGGAGAAAATAATACCAGATAGAGAGGTCTAAGAGCCCCAAGCCGACAACGGTGAATCCCATAACGCCGCCCGCCGAGAACGCGACCCGAAGGCCTTTGTTAAGGCTCTGGCTCGCGGCAAATGCCGTGCGCGAGTTAGAGGATGTAGCCATGTTCATACCGACAAATCCGGACAAGCCCGAGAAGAATCCGCCTGTCAGGAATGCAAAAGGTACGAAACGATTCAAAAGGTTAAATCCAAAAGACAGCACCAGCAGAACTACGAACATTCCGGCAAAAAAAATACCGACAACACTGTACTGTCTTTTCAGGTAAGCCTTTGCGCCGGTTTTGATTGCGTTGGAGATTTTCGTCATGAGCTCGGTGCCCGTGGAGAATTGTTTGACTCTCCAAGACAGGAACACTGCGAAAAGCAGCGAAACCACAGCACCAATGGGTGCTATAATCATTAAGTTTTCCATAATACCTCCTCCAAAAAAAATTAATATATAAACACACGGTTTATATCAAAACCAGGCCGGAAGAATCCTTATAATACCAAGGGATATTGCAATCCCAACTTTCCCCCATTTTACTGATTGTACACATAATATACAATATTTTTGGTAGATGCAAGTATATAAGTTTAAGAATTCTTTACGATTCGGTAACTATTTCATAATAACTTTATAACCTGCACTGCTCCATTTGCCGCACCGGTCGCCCCAATTGGCCACCGGCAGCCCGTTTTGCCTTATTTGTACCACCTCGCACAGATTAGTGCAACCGCTGCATTCGAAGTTGCTTGACGTATAATCGTTGTTTACGCAGCCAAAACCATAAAAGTTAGTTTTTCTGCCAGAATTCCTTATTTCTTCGCGCGCCAGCAGCGCCGCGCCTATAGCTCCCATCACGTCGTAATACCTCGGGATTATTACGCTCTTACCCAGCGCCCTTTCAAAAGCCGCCGACATGCCGACGTTTGCCGCAACGCCGCCCTGGAACACAATAGGCTCGGGTATCTCCTTATTCTTTGCAAGGTTATTCAAGAAATTACGTACGAGCGCCTCGCACAGCCCCGCAATTATATCCTCATTGCTATGGCCCGCCTGCTGTTTTGAGATCATGTCGGATTCGGCAAATACCGCGCACCGCCCCGCTATCCTTACAGGGCACTTGGAGCGCACCGCGTAGCTGCCGAACTCCTCTATCGGTATCTCAAGCCGCGAAGCCTGCCTGTCAAGGAACGATCCCGTACCCGCCGCGCACACCGTATTCATCGCAAAACCGGTCACAATTCCGTCGTTTAAAAATATTATCTTCGAGTCCTGCCCTCCTATCTCGATTATCGTACGCACTTCGGGCACCATACGGCAGGCGGCCGCCGCATGAGCGGTTATCTCGTTTTTGATGATGTCCGCGCCGACAATGGCGCTTGCCAGCTGCCGCCCGCTGCCCGTCGCGCCCACGGCAGTTATTGCTGCGCCCCGATGCGCAGCGGCCAGCGCCGACAGCCCTTTTAAAATAGCGTCAATAGGCCGCCCGCTCGTCCTTAGGTATATTTTCTCTATTACGCTGTCTTCCTCGTCCAGCAGCACAAGGTTTGTGCTTACCGAACCCACATCAAGCCCCAAACTGCAATGCTTACTCAACAAAGCGCTCCTTTTTTCCGTTTTGATTCGAGCATATCCAAAAATGCTTCTATACGGGTAACATACCCTGAGTCCCCCGTCATCTCGTCCATTACCAATGACAGTACGGGGAAGTTAAGGCTATTGCTTAAAGCAGGCAGCACGGATTTTGTGACGACCTCGGGCATGCAGCCCAGCGGGAATATCTGTATCGCGCCGTCAAACTTTTTTCTCTGTGAAAGCACCGCGTGCGCTACGGTTTCTCTGCCGTGCCCTCCCACTCCGAACGGAAGGTATTTTTTCGAAGCATACCGCACGCGGGGCGAATTCAGCTTAACCGGCTTTAATACAAGGTCCCGAAGCCACCAGCTCGGAGTAATAAGCCTTGAGGAGCAAACGCCGTAATCCATCAGCCGCTCCTCTATATAAAGGTTTGAAAACGGCTCTATCATTGAATATATTTCGCCTATTAAGGCTATCTTCAAAGGCCTTTTGCCGCTGTCAAGCGGGATTTGGTCAAGCTTTTTTCTATAGCGCAGAAGAGCTTTTTTTATGGCGGCGGGGTCCGTGTAGCCGTACACCTCGTTTTCACATGCCTTTAATAGCCTTTTGCACTCGCCTTTTTTTGATTCGTATCCAGCGTAAATGTGCGCCTTTGCGTCTATCGAATCGGCAAGCGAGAGTATATCAAGCGCTTGCTTTACCGCTTTGATTTTTGCCGTTTTGCTTAAAGCGCTGCGCCGCGATATTTTCTTTATCCTGCTCCACAGCACGTCTGCGCCTATGCTGGTCGGAGAATCGACAACTATCATATCCGCATTGAGCCCCAGCTTCTTTAAAAGCGTCATCTGTACCTCGCAGTACTCGCCGAACCTGCACGGCCCGCAGCTTCCCGTTATAAGTATAGTATCCGCGCCGCGCTCAATGCTCTCTACATAGTTGCCCATCATAACCTTAAAAGGCAGGCATATCTCCTCGGGCGACAGAAAAGAACCTCTTTGCAGCGTCAGTTTGTTATTCTTTTCGGGAAGTACGTACGGTATGCGCAAACCGTCAAACAACGCTTTGGCCGCAAGGCAGGCGTTGCCCATTCTGGGAAACGTTATTACCAATCAAAGCCCTCCTTTTCAGCATGTCTGCAAACGCCTCGATGCGCGTATTGAATGCGGCTTCGCCCGTATGCTCGTCCAGCTTAAGCACCATAAAAGGAAAGTCGCCCACCGCGCCGCGGATAAGCTCGATAACTACGGAGTCCACGCCGCAGGAGAACGCCGAAACGTATACTATGCCATGAGTACTGCCGCTTTTATAAAGATGAACTGCTGAGCCGTAATACTGCTGTGCAAAATACCAGAACGGCTTTTTAAACAGCATGCCGACTTCACGCTTTATGTCGGCTTCAGCCACGCTGTCAGGCGTAACCACCCCTATGTTTAACCGGCCGAGTTTCTCAATGAGGTTCATATTGATAAACGGGTCGCTCAAGTTGTATATATGCCCCGTAAGAGCGGCTTTAAAGGCGTATCCGCAATCTTTGGCGTCCGTTTTCTTTTTTTTCTGCTCGGCAAGCGCATGCTTAAAGGCGCTATAAATCTCTTTTTTATTGCGAGTTAACGGGCGGGCTGTATTTACGGCCCATTCGAACAGCTTATTTTCGCTTAACGAAAAAATTGGCTCGCCGATAATATGCGGAATGCCGGGAACGCTGTTTTTTATCATTTCAATAAGCCCGCAGAACATCGGACAGATATATTTTTTATCCTCGATAGTGACAAAGCGCGGGATAAGCACCGCGTCGCATTTTCCGCGCAGCCAGGAAACATGGCCGTGAAACACCTTTATTGGCAGACAGGCGTCGTCTACGCATAGCTTTACTCCTTCGTCGAGTATCTGCTTGTTGGTGTCGGGAGAAACCACTATCTCGGCTCCGAGGCGCGTTAGGAAAGCCTGCGCGAATATATGATATTTTGAGTATAACAACCCTTTCGGAATACCTATCTTCATAAATACACCCATTCAAACTTATATTAAACTTCTGCATGCAAAATATACGCCGGAAAAGCTCTTGCGTTAAAATGCACTTTAGGACACTAAAATGTTTATTGACGAAGGAAAAAATGAGCCGATGCTATCGGCTCATTTATGGGAGATGACAGGCCTCACAGCTCATGAACTATGTCAGATACCGCATGGCCTTTGATGCAGGTTATTATAAACGGTTAAACCGTTTAAGAAATCTTGATATACCCTCAATAATATAAACTCTCCATACGCTCAAAAAGTTACAACTTTTTTTATTTTAATTTTCGAGAACATATATCAGCGTAAGGAATACACTTTATGTTAAATATATAATCCGATTAACAAGAATTGAAACATAATACCAAATAATAAAATTAAATGGGTTTACGACCAGAATAAAATGGTTATACCATTTTATAACATGCCCACAATCAGCAATAAATCCATATATACATAATATGTTAACATACTGAATCGAAATATACTATCAGAAAATTCGTGAATTTTTTGTGATTATATATAAAAAAATTAACTTAGACGACGCTGCGCAGCCACTATACAATCTGCGTTTTCGCAGGGGTGGAGAGCTCTTTTTGGCGCAGCTGTCCGTAAAGCTTTGCGCCGCCGTTGATAAGGAAGAACAGCAGATAGAACGGCAGGTATATAAGGAACTGCCATACCCTGTCGCCGCTGAAAGGGCGCAGCAGCGGCCATGCAAAGCGAAAATCGATGCTGCAAGAGGAACAAAAACCAGGTTATAACGCCGTTGCCCGCCGTCATCCTGAATATGCTTTCCGGCAACGGCATCAGGCCGTGCCCCAGCTGTGTTATAAAAGGATAGGATACGCCGCTGATAAGTATGGCAACGAGCGCCGTCTTCCACCTTTTTTGCCTTGTAAGCAGCATTTCGCTGCGCGTATTAACTGGCTGCACGACTGGTGCGAAGAAGCGCGTCCTTGTAAGCAGCACAAGCAGTGGCATAGTTGAAGCAAGCGCGGCAAGCAGCCCTAATAGCAGCATGCACTCCCTTGCGAGCGCCGTCTGGCTATCGGGAGCAATGGCGGGCTCAATGCCGAATGATTTTGCGAACCAGTCGACCGCCACCAACCGGGCATATTACGTTTCCGCCAACCGCACGGGATTTGAGATGGTATGACACAAGTATGGCACATTCCAAGATTCCAGAAAAAGAAAAACCCCGATAAACTAATATCTATCGAGGTATTCATGGTGCGCCCTCAGGGACTCGAACCCTGGGCCCATTGATTAAGAGTCAATTGCTCTACCAGCTGAGCTAAGGGCGCATATTATCATCTGCGTGTTATAGCCGATGATTATTGACTAATGGAGCGGGTGATGGGAATCGAACCCACGCAACCAGCTTGGAAGGCTGGGACTCTACCGTTGAGCTACACCCGCATAATCGCCCCAACCACCGGCCTAAAGGGGCTTTGCGTACCGCCTCGACCTTCTCTTCGAGGCTTCCGCTAAATGGAGCGGAAGACGGGATTCGAACCCGCGACTTCGACCTTGGCAAGGTCGCACTCTACCACTGAGTCACTCCCGCTTGTATCGGTGGTGCGGGCGAAGAGATTTGAACTCCCACGCCGTATGGCACTAGATCCTAAGTCTAGCGCGTCTGCCAATTCCGCCACGCCCGCAGACCGGATCGAACGGCCATTTTTTCAGGCACTTTGGTATTCTAACACCTAAGAATCCATTAGTCAATATCATATTTATTAACAAATACGGCTTATAAAACGATGATTATTTTTTAATCTTCGACGGCTCTGCCGCAGCACTTTTTGTACTTTTTGCCGCTGCCGCAGGGACACGGAGAGTTGCGCCCTACCTTTTCGGAAACGGCCTGTTTGTCGCTGCGCCATCTGTCGCGTATCTGCCTTCTTTTCTCTTCGGAGAAAATATCGTCCCATTCGGGCAGAGTATACAGCCATTTGGCCTTTGCTTCGAGCATGTTGTAGTAGAGCTTTTCAAAGTCTACTTTAAGGGATATATCCGAACCCTCTTTCAGCTTTTCGAGGTCGTATTCTTTTACAAGGCTTGTATTGATGCCGTCCATAAAGCCCGCGAACACCGTATCGTCCATTCCGAATTCGGAGGCGAGCGAAGAAAGCTTGCCCTCAAAGAAGTTCTCTTTGCGCGCAAGTATCTTCTTATACGCCTCTTTCTCGATAGCAAAATACTCGTCCCAAAACGCCTTGTATTCCTTGGGCGTCATCTCGGTGTTTGTAAGATCGCGCCATTTGCTTATTAAACTCATTTTTCCCCCATAAACATATCAAGATTGTTTTTTATAGCTTTAATAAACTCTTCAGTACCGACTTTGCGCTTGTTCTCAAGTTCGCTGAGCAGGTAAAGGTCGCCCGTCATTACGCCCTCCTCTATCGTGTAAAGCGAGGCTTTCTCGAGCTTGTCGGCAAAGCGTATAAGCTCGTCGTTTCCGTCGAGCTCTCCGCGCTTGCGCAGCGCGCCCGTCCAAGCTAATATCGTGGCCATGCTGTTGGTTGACGTCTCTTTGCCTTCCATATGCCTGTAATAGTGCTTTGTGACGGTGCCGTGTGCGGCTTCAAACTCGTAATAGCCGTCGGGCGACACAAGCACGGACGTCATCATAGCGAGGCTGCCGTAAGCAGTCGCCACCATGTCGGACATTACGTCGCCGTCATAGTTCATGCAGGCCCATATAAACCCGCCCTTGCTGCGTATTACGCGGGCAACGGCGTCGTCGATAAGCGTGTAAAAGTATACTATGCCTTCCTTTTGAAACTGCTTTTCATACGAACGCTCGAACACTTCCTGGAATATATCCTTGAATCTGTGATGGTAGTGCTTTGATATGGTGTCCTTGGTCGCGAACCATATGTCCTGATGCGTGTCGAGCGCATAGTTGAAGCAGCATTTTGCAAAATTTTCAATGGACTCCGTAGTATTGAACATGCCCATGGCCACTCCCCCGCGCGCACCAAACGTTGCTATGGGCTTTCTTATTTCGCTGCCGTCCTTGTTAGTAATTACGAGCTCGGCGGTGGCTTTGCCGTCTATAACGACGTCCTGAGCGCTGTATATGTCTCCGAACGCGTGGCGGGCCACTGTTATCGGCTTCTGCCACGTTCTTACCGACGGAGATATGCCCCTTGCCAGTATAGGCTTTCTGAACACCGTCCCGTCGAGTATGGCGCGTATAGTGCCGTTGGGGCTTTTCCACATCTGTTTAAGCCCGTATTCCTGCACCCTTTGCATGTTGGGCGTTATTGTTGCGCATTTTACGCCTACGCCGTACTTTTTGATGGCGTTCGCGGCGTCGTGGGTTATTCTGTCATTGGTAGCGTCTCTCTCAGGCAGCCCCAAGTCGTAATACTCGGAATTAAGGTTGACGTAAGGCTCTATAAGATAGTCCTTAATCATCTTCCAGATGATCCTTGTCATCTCGTCTCCGTCCATTTCGACCAGAGGAACGGGCATCATTATTTTTGACATAGCCTCTCCTTTATATGTAAAAATAAAAACAGTTACTGAATCACCCGTAACATTCTAAAGCAACAGTCAAGAAAACTCAAGCATATTTATAACTATACATCATACGTTTATGTTTATTTAGTGCGTAGTACGGGGTCCCCAAAAAGACGTGAGGCTTTTTGGGGCGTGTATAACACAACAGCCGCCCAAAACGTTGAGCGGCTGCTTTAGTATATTCCATTACGAAGTATTTACGCTTCTTCGGCTTCCTTTTTCGCCGCTTCTATAACTTTTTCAGCGAGGTTGGCCGGCATCTCTTCGTAGCGCTCAAACGTCATTGTAAACGAGCCTCTCGCGTGGGACATCGACCGCAAATCCGTTGCGTATTTGAATATTTCGGCGAGCGGTACTTCCGCCGAAACCTCCTGATTGCCGCCTACGGGATTCATGCCGAGTATCCTGCCGCGGCGCCTGTTGATATCGCCTATTATGTCTCCCATATATTCGTCGGGTATCGTCACTACAAGCTTGTATATCGGCTCTAAAAGCACCGGGTTAGCTTCCGAACAGCCTTTTTTATATGCAAGGCTCGCCGCTATTTTGAACGCCATTTCCGACGAGTCAACCGGATGGTACGATCCGTCGTACAGCGTAGCGCGAAAATTAACCATAGGATAACCCGCGAGCACGCCCTTTGTCATAGCTTCGCGCAGGCCCTTTTCCACTGCCGGTATGTACTGCCGCGGAACAACGCCGCCGACTATCTTGTCAACGAACTCAAAGGTTTCGGTCGAATCATACAACGGCTCGAATTCTATCCAGACATCCCCGAACTGGCCGTGGCCGCCCGACTGCTTCTTATGCCTGCCCTGCGCCTGCACCTTTTTCTTTATCGTTTCGCGGTAAGGAATCTTCGGGTCTGAAAGCTGAGCTTCCACGCCGAACTTGTTCTGCAGTTTCTTGCAGATTACCTCGAGGTGAAGCTCCCCTAAGCCGCTTACAAGCGTATCGGACGTTTCAAGCGACTTAACGACCTTGAACGAGGGGTCTTCCTCCTCAAGCCTGTGCAGCCCGGCGAATACCTTCTCCTCTTCGCCCTGCTTCTTTGCGGTCACCGCAAGGGATATCGCCGGCTCGGGGAACACCACGTCCGGGAAAATGACGGACTTGCCTTCGTCGCACAGCGTTCCGCCCGTGTCCGTGTTCTGCAGCTTCGCAATCGCTCCGATATCGCCCGCCGTGAGCTTATCAACGCTTATCTGCTTCTTGCCGCTCATTATGTAAAGCTGGCCGAACTTCTCGCTCTTGTCGGTATTGCCGTTCTTTATTGCCTGGCCTGCCGCAAGCTCGCCGCCCAGCACCTTGAATATTGAAAGCTTGCCCACAAACGGGTCCGTTACCGTCTTATATACCTGCGCCGCAAAAGGCTTTGACGGGTCGGCGTTATATACTATCTCCTCGCCCTTCGAAGTTTTGCCTTTAACGCTTACTATAGCGTCGGGAGACGGCATATACGATACGATGTTATCAAGCAGCAGCGATACTCCCGCGGCCTGAACGGCGGAACCTATAAACACAGGCACTACGTCGCCAGAGGCTATGCCGACTTTGAGCCCCTTTATAATATCGTCTTTTGAAAGCTCTTCGCCCTCAAAATACTTCTCCATAAGCTTTTCGTCGTTTTCGGCGGCGTTTTCTATTATAGCGTCCCTTATAGACTTTGCTTTATCCGCAAGGTCCGCAGGTATCTCGGCTTCCTTTAATTTTTTGCCGTCGAACAAGTAAGCCTTCATTTCCACAACGTCAACTACGCCCTTAAAGTTAAGCCCCTGGCCTATGGGCAGCTGCATCACTGTTATATGCGTGGTGTATTTTTCTTTGAGGCTGTCGACAACCTTGTCAAAATCCACGTGCTCCTTATCCATCTGGTTGATAAAGAACGCCTTTGCCTTCTTATGCGCAACGCACGAATCCCAGGCCTTTTCAGCGCCTACGGTTAAGCCGCTCAAGCCGTTAACGAGTATAAGGGCGCTGTCGGCAAGATAATACCCCGAAGTCGCGTCGCCTAAAAAGTCGAAGTATCCGGGCGTATCGATTATATTTATTTTGACTCCCTTCCATTCAACGGGAGCTAATGAGGAGCTTATCGAAATGTGCCGCTTTATCTCCTCCGGGTCATAGTCCATTACGGTGTTTCCGTCTTCGGTCCGTCCCTGTCTGTCGATGGCGCCGCTTAAAAAAAGCATTGCTTCTGCGAGCGTTGTCTTTCCTTCACCTCCATGGCCCACAAGTGCAATGTTTCTTAATTCGCCTGTCTTGTAATACTTCATTATTCCCTCCACGATTACTACCAGTATGATGAAAACGTTACTGATCTCATAATTAAATCAATTCTAACAGAAAGGCATTAAAAAATAAATAGATTTTTAACTTTGATATAGCATTAACAAAAAATCTGTGTAATAATGACATAAACGGCTTTATGGGAAGAATTATGCCGGATTGTAATCCCTTAAGCCGGCGTTAAATTTCAAGGGCAACTTTTAAGTCAAGGAGCGTGTTCATGGAAGAGGAAAAGAAAAAACTGACCGATACGCAGCTGAGAATCGTTCAGGCAATAGCGGGCGTGCTGTGCGCGGCGGCGCTTATGGTTACTATAGCGCTGTCTTCTCAGCTTCAGGGCATACTGTCGTATGCTTTTCTTGTGATATTTCTTATCATAACGTTCGGCCGCAGATGGGTTGAAAACAAATACATGATAAGGCTTAACTTTTTTAACCTTGTTCTTATTGACGGCATACTGGCGGGAATACTCATATTCGTCATTTCAATATTCAACAACCCGACGGTAACAACCAGTATTTCCGAAACTGCGGAACTGCTGATAATAATAGGCATAGTACTTGTCATATTAGGGCTCGGCATTGTTTACCCGTATTTAAGATACCGTAAGCGCCTGGAAAACGGTACCGTCATACCGATACGGATACCCGAAAAAACGGAAGAGGAAAAGGAAGCGGAAAGCAAGGCAAGCGCGGCGTCCGGCCCGTCTTCAATATACAAGCAGATGGCGGAGATGGCAAAAGAGCTGGAGGAAAAGGACGCTGCAAGCAAGCCCGCGGAAAACGACGGCGAAAACCAATAGTTAAAATCAAAGCATATGAAAACGCCCGCGGATGCGGGCGTTGCTGATATCGCTTATTTCTCAAATACGAATTCGACCGCGCTTCCTTCGGCAAGCTCGTCGGACGCAATGCCTGCGTTCTCGAGTATAGCCTTAAGTTCGGTAAGGCTTCCTTCGGGTATGACAAACAAAACGCTGCTGTCGTCCTCCTGCTCGGGCAAAATGTCGTACTTATCAAAAAACGCATAGAGAGCTTCGCGGAAGTCTTCCGATTCTTCGGAGGGTATTGCTATTGACGCCCCGTATGCTTTACCTGTCTCTTTCCTTACCGCGCTGCTGTCCTGCATCGCACTGCCGCGCGCTTCCTCTTCGGGCGCAGATGACGCGGCGGGCGCGGCAGCCATCTCGGGCGCTTCGGCAGGGGCGCTGTCGGCAGACATAAACTCCCGAGCCATCGGCTCTTCAAAATCCGCCGAGCCGGTTGCTCCGTCGAGGGTATTGTTGGGTAAAATGCCGGAAGAGAAAACGACTATAAGCACCAAAGCGGCGGCGAGCGCCGCTGAAGCGTATGCAAACACGGGTATCCTGCGCTTTTTTGCTTTTCTGATAGCGCCGAGCGCAAGACCCGCCGGAGGTTCAAGCTCGTCCATATTCGAAAGAGCTTTCTTCAGCGCAAGCGTTTTATCAAACTCTTTTTTGCAATGGTCGCAAGAACGGATATGTTCAAAAAGCCGCTGCGTATCGGCATCGCCCAGCATGCCGTCTACATGCAGGTTTATATATTCAATTGCGGTTTGACAATCCATGACCACCCACATCCCAATAATATATCATATAATCTGCTTACCACTTTGACGTGTCAAACGGCAATAAAGTTCCAAATTCAATCATTCTTTTTGAAAAAATATATATCAAACCCTTGCTTACTACAATAAAAAAGTTGGAAACGGATTTTAAGCATTAATATGAATACTTGCTGAAAAGCTGATAAGGGACGCTATATAATGTTACGCCGTTTCTATATCGAGCGCCGAGGTTAATTCATAAATGCGCTTTACGCTTTCCGGCGTCATGTCCGATAAAAGCCAGCGCTCGGCGTATTCTTTCGGTACAATAAGCGGCATACGGTGGTGTATTTCCTGCATTTGCGCGTTTGCTGCCGCAGTGAGTATTACGAACCTATTCCTCTTCTCCCCCGCCGTGAAAAAATAGCCGTAAAGGCCTGCAAGGTAGAAAAAGCTTTCACCTTGAGGCCTTATTATATGCTTTATTTTGCGTTTGCCGTCGCTTTTCCACTCGTAAAAGCCTGTGCACGGAATAAGGCACTTTCTTTCCGGCACGCTTTGCCTGAAAATGTTTATATTGAATACCGTCTCGCTGCGCGCGTTTATAATAAGCTGCTTCGACTGCGCTTTAGGGAATCCCCACGACATAATGCCGGCCTCGCAGCAGCCCTTTACCTGGGCCAGCACGGCGGCGCTGTCGCCCGGGAAAACCTCGCCAGTTTTTATGCTTTGAGCGGCGTCTTCACCCAAACGCGACGCGATATCCTCGATTATGCTGCGCGCCTCGAAAATGTCCTTTATATCGTCAAAAGCATATCTCCCGCACATGCCGCAATCTCCCGCAAAGCTCGCCGCGTCAGCCGCACTTCGAGTAGCCGCACGAACGGCATACTACGCAGCCGCTCTCGTGCTCCATCTTTGAACCGCACTCGGGGCACTTGCTACCGTTGGCCGCTGGTTTTTTACCCGCGCTATCTCCTCGCAGCTCCACGACGCGCTCCAGCACCCTGCCTATTGCGTCCGGGCAGGACAGCACCTTAAGGCCGTTCTGGCGCAATGTGGAATGGCAGCGTATGCCGCGCAGCTGTTCTATGATACTCTGAACGTCAATCCCTGAGCGCAGCGCCATGGAAACAAGCCTGCTCGTGGCTTCCGACTGGGACGGGCATCCGCCCGCTCTTCCCACGTTGGTGAACACCTCGCATATGCCCTTGCTGTCGTAATTTACGGTTACATAGAGGTTGCCGCAGCCTATCTTTATCTTCTCCGTTATACCTCGCGTAATCTCCGGCCGCTCTCTCGGCATCAGCGTTTCGCTTTTCTCCTCGTCCTTGCCTACGCTCAGCACCTGCCCTGCCCTGCTGCCGTCCCTGTATATCGTGACGCCTTTAAGCCCCAATCCGTACGCAAGATCGTAGACGGCCTTAACGTCTTCCACCTTGGCGCTGCGAGGAAAGTTAACCGTCTTGGAGACCGCGTTGTCGGTGTGGCGCTGGAACATGCTCTGCATCCTTATGTGATATTCGGGCGATATATCGTGCGCGGTGACAAACACAGAAGCTACGTCCTCGGGTATGCCCTTTATGCCGCGCAGCGTGCCTTTCTGCGCTATGTCGCGCATGAGCTCTTCGCTGTAAAAGCCGCGCTGTTTGGCTACGGTTTCGAAGTACGGGTGCACCTCCAACAGCTTGTCGTTGTCCATTACGTTCCTGACATAGGATATCGCAAATACCGGCTCTATGCCGCTGGAAGCGCCTGCGATAATGGATATCGTACCTGTGGGCGCGATAGTCGTAACCGTAGCGTTGCGCATATACTTTATGCCGCGGCTTTTATATACGCTTTCTTCAAAGCAGGGGAAGCTGCCGCGCTTCTCGCCCAGTTCCTCTGACGCCTTGGCAGCCTGCTCTTTTATGAACGACATTACTTTATCCGCCGTGTCCAACGCCTGCTCGGAGTTATAAGGTATGCCCAGCTTGTAAAGCATGTCCGCAAAGCCCATAACGCCAAGGCCTATCTTTCTCATCCGCTTTGTGGTCTCGTCGATTATTGCGAGCGGGTATCTGTTCACGTCTATTACGTTGTCCAGGAAATGCACGGCGGTCTTTACCGTATGGCCCAGGCCGTCGTAGTCGATGCTGCCGTCCTTAACGAACTCATTTAAGTTGACAGAGCCTAAGTTGCAGCTCTCGTAAGGCAGCAGCGGCTGTTCGCCGCAAGGATTAGTGCTCTCTATCTCGCCCGCGGAAGGCACAGGGTTGTCCGCGTTTATCCTGTCGAGGAACACTATTCCGGGCTCGCCGTTGCGCCACGCCATCTCCACTATAGTCTCATATACGTGCCGCGCGTCAAGCTTTTCGGTGACTTTGCGCGTAGCGGGGTCTATAAGCTCGTACTTGCTCCCCGATATTACGGCTTTCATGAAAGCCTCGGTAAGCCCTACGCTTATATTGAAATTTGTAAGCTGCCCGGGATCGCTCTTGCAGGATATGAATTCCATTATATCCGGATGGTCGACGCGCAGTATGCCCATATTGGCTCCGCGCCTCGTGCCGCCCTGCTTTACGGCTTCGGTGGAAGCGTTGAAAACCTTCATAAAGCTGACTGGGCCGCTCGCCACCCCGCCCGTAGAGTTTACCGACGCGCCTTTCGGCCGTATGCGCGAAAATGAAAAGCCGGTGCCTCCGCCGCTCTTGTGTATCATTGCTGCGTTCTTCAGCGTGTCGAATATGCCTTCCATGCTGTCTTCTATAGGCAGCACAAAGCACGCCGAAAGCTGGCCAAGCTCGCGCCCCGCGTTCATCAGCGTTGGCGAATTGGGTAAAAACTTAAGGGACGACATAAGTTCATAAAACTCCTCTTCGGTTTTACGCGCGTCGCCGCCGTAATTTTCGTCCGCCGCCGCTATCGCGTGAGCTACGCGCCGTATCATGTCCTCCGGCTTTTCACAGACGCCGTTAGCGTCTTTCTTAAGATACCGCCTCTCAAGCACGAGCTTCGCATTTTCAGAAAGCACCATAATATCACCTTCGCAAACAATATAATGTGGTTGGATATATATAATAATACAATATGTTGTTAAAAGCAAGAGATAAATTAAGCGTATTTAAGGGGTGTAATTCTCAAAAAGCTCACGGAATTTGCTTATCTGACCTTCGCCGGACGAGTAGAACTCCACAGTGCCCTGCCCGCTTTTCGCACAGCGCAGCCCGTTTTCGACGAGTATACGGCGAAGCTGCGCCGCCGTGCCTTCCTTGCCGTCGAATACGCTGCAATCGGTGGAATATGCTTTGTCTATATAGCTTTTTATTTTATTGCTGATAAAAGAATAGTGCGTGCAGCCGATTACTACAGCATCTATCTTCTCGTCTTTAATATGGGAAAGGCGCTTCGAGAGATATTCGTGTATCTCGCTCTCGCTGGTATGCGCGCTCTCTATCATCTCCACGAGCCCGTTGCAGCCGACGTTTATCGTACAGTCTTTTGCATTGAGCCTGTCAAGCAGGCTTAAGTACCGCTGCTGCGTTACGGTTGCGGAAGTCGCAAGCACCAGTACTTTTCCGCCCTTCAGCGCGCCGAGCGCGGGCTTTACCGCGGGCTCCATGCTGATTACGGGTATGTTGAACTCGTCGCGCATGCGCTTTACCGCCGCGCTGGTTGCCGTGTTGCACGCTATGACTATGGCTTTTACGCCCTTATCAAAAAGAAAACGCCCCGCAGCGAGCGACAGGGATTTTATCTCGTCCTCCGACTTTTCCCCGTATGGAGCGTTGGCATTGTCTCCGTAATATATGTAATCCTCATCGGGCATCAGCTTATACGCCGTTTTCAGCACGCTTATACCGCCTACGCCGGAATCGAAAAAACCAACAGGCCTGCAGTTATCGGACATTTTTTCTCCCAATACGATTTGTTGTCTAATTATACCTTAAAGGGAGGCTTTTTTTCAACTCCGATTGCGGCGCCGCGGCAGCCGCCGTCTGCCCGAGTCGGCAAAAGCCGTATTTTAAGGGCCGCTAATCTCGATAACGCGGCTTATAGCTTGCGCAACGTACTTGGTTGAGTTTATCGCCTGCTGAAGCGAATTGGCGTTGTGCCCCACCTCAATGAGCAGGCACATGTCGGACACCTGCTGATTGTACCTGCCCGTCTTTACGCGTATCGGGCGGGTGAAGCCTTCTTTTATGTTTTCCAGTTCGTTAGTTATGGCAAGCGCCAGCTTGTAGTTGGACTCAAAGTAGGGCTTCCCGTCGAAACCGACTCCCGTGTAGCCCTTGCCCGTTCCTACGACGAACATAACCCTCGTGCATTCTTCGCCGTTTATTGTTACATAATCCTTTTCGTTCTTTCCTGAGTCCCTGTGAACGTCTATGTATACCTTGAGCCCGGGATACTGCGCTGCGTATTTCTTCATAGTTTCCAGTGACTTTGAATATGCGGATTTTAAGCCTTCGCTCATATGGTCCGTTACGTCGTGCAGAACCGTATAACCGTATTCTTCAAGCGCCGCTTTTAACGCGTCTCCTACTGCCGCGACCGAATTAAACTGGTCCTTTGTGTACCACTTCCCCGCTTCGATATACTCGGCGCCCAGTATCTGCCGGTACGCCTCTTCCATATGCGTATGGTAAATGAGTATCTGCGGCCCCCCTGCACCCACATAGAAAGACTTCGGCTCTTTGGAGTATTTTATTATCTCCATCTTTATTTCGTCAGTCGCAATGTTGAAGTCTATCTCCGTATTAACAAGGCCGTTCTGCGGCTCAACCGGCTCGGCTTTTTCCACGTCTACGCCGTAAATAATTGGCATCTCCTGTGAAAGTATAAACTTTATGGCGTCTATGTTCGCATATGCTTCGTCCGAGCCAGAAGCGCCGGGTTGGTCAACGGCGCCGTACGCGAGAATATTGTCCGCCTTATTCGTATTGGCCGCGCGCGACAAAAAAAAGACCGACAATACCAGCATAACCAGTATGGCCGCATAAAGGGCAATACGGGGTCCCCGGCAAGCTGTTAAGCTTGACGGGGTGTAAATATTTGTATTTTGGCTTCGCTTCAGCGGATACCTTTTAAATACGGGGTCCCCAAAAAGTCGCGAGGCTTTTTGGGGTGTGTATCGTTTGTATGTATACATCATATTTTCGCTCCTTAAAAAAATCTATGCGGAGCCGTGATGATGTATACATACATAGCGCGGCGAAGCTTGCCGTCCTGAAAGCCTTTAGTATTTTAAGGATGGCGTCGCCTTAAAAAACTAGTGCATATACCTTCGCGTTTCTTCCAATGTAAGGTTCCTGTGCAGCGCGAGGTTTAGCGCATCGGATATTATGCGCGCCAGGTCCTCCACCACCTTGTCTATTTCTTTAGGCGTAACTATCATGTCGGCGCCCTCAACGTCCATCATGCCTTTTAAGAGATCTCTAATCTTCGCCTGTATCCTTGCGTCCTCCGGCGTTTTTGCCATAGCCGCTTCCAGCAAATCGTTGGCGACGGTTGAAGCGTAAACTACGAGCGGCACTCCCAAGGCCAGCACGGGTATGCCCAGAGTCTCGCGGTCTAAAGCTTTTCGCTTGTTGCCTATGCCGGCGCCCGGCGCTATGCCGCTGTCGCCCAGCTGCACCGTCGTGCGCACGCGATCGATGCTCCTCGATGCGAGCGAGTCAATGGCTATTACGAGCGAAGGCTTAATGTGATCAACCACGCCCTTTATTATCTCGCCCGTTTCAATGCCGGTAACGCCCAACACTCCGGGCGATATAGCGCACACGTTGCCCATGCGCTCATCGACGCTTTCGGGCACGTATTCGTGTATATGCCTTGTCACAAAAACCATATCGCAAACGACCGGGCCTAAAGAGTCGGGCGTGACCATGTGGTTGCCAAGTCCCACTACGAGCGTGACGCCGTTTAACGCGTCTCCCGCCATAGCCTTTATCTCTTCCGCCAACGCTTTGGAACAGTTCTCGTCTATCGTAACGTCTCCGTGAGCGAGCTCTTTTGTTTCAAGCGTGACATACGTGCCCATCTTTTTTCCCAGCGCCTGCTCTCCCTCGGGCGTCGATACGATTACCTTTGTCTTTCTGATGCCCTGAATGACCTCGTTTATTACGTTTACACCCGGTATTTGCTGCTGGCCGTAAGCTTCGGTAGCCTCCATTGCCAAGTCTGTCCTTATCATAGCATTCCTCCTTTAAAATCATGGTAATAGTATTTGCAGGCTGCGGGCAAAAAACGCAAAAAAAAGAAAGCGTTAAAGCTTTCATAGAGACGAAAAACGTTACTTTAAGTTCCTGCTTCCCGGCTTTACCGCCGGAGTGCCGGCAGCGCACAGCGGGCAGTCCTGCGGCTCGTAGGACGTTATTTCCATGCTCAGCACCGCCTCGAACGGAACGCCGAAATCCACTTTACCGTTCGAGCGGTCTACGACGCAGCCCACGCCCGCGACCTCAGCGCCGAAGGAGCGGATAAGCTCGATTACTTCCCTTACCGAGCCGCCCGTTGTGACCACGTCTTCGACGACGAGCACCCTGGCATGCTCGGGAACGCTGAAGCCGCGCCGCAGCGTCATTACGCCATTCTCGCGCTCCGCGAAGATATTGGGAACGTTAAGCTGCCTTGCCACCTCGTACGCCAGTATTATGCCGCCTATAGCCGGGTCCGCAACAAGGTCAATGCCCTTAAACCTTCCCGCAAGCTCTTTCGCTATACTTTCGGACATGTCGGGATACTGGAACAGCCTTGCGCACTGCATGTATCTGTCCGAATGTCGGCCCGATGTAAGCAGGAAATGCCCTTCGAGCATAACGCCCGATTCGCGCAGTAATTGAAGCGCTTCTTCTTTTTTCATGTCATACCTCCAGCGCGCCCGTAAGCGCGGAAATTTTGTCTGTATTCGTCTGCGCGGCGTAAGATTCCAGTTCGGATATTATGCGCACAGGGGCTTCGGGGTCAGCAATACCCGCGGTGCCCACCATAACTGCCGTCGCTCCGCACAGCATGAACTCCGCCGCGTCCTCTCCCGTCATTATGCCGCCCAAGCCTATAACGGGTATGTCCACCGCGCGCGATACGTCGTACACCATCTTAAGCGCTACAGGCTTGATGCACGGCCCCGAGAGCCCGCCAGTTATATTGCCGAGTATCGGGCGCCTTGACTTCGCGTCTACGGCCATAGCGGGCAGCGTGTTAATAAGCGATACCGCGTCCGCACCCGAGCGCTCAACAGCCCTTGCTATGCGAGCGACGTCTCCCGCAGCGGGCGTCAGCTTTACAATAAGAGGCTTTTTTGAAACGCTTTTTGCTTCCTTTACGCACTGCGCCGCCAAAGTTTCATCGGTGCCCAGCACCGCGCCGCCCAGCGCTACGTTTGGGCAGGAAATGTTGAGTTCAAACATGTCTATCCGCGTATCGTTGAGCCTTTCGATGACATATACGTAGTCTTCTACGCATTTGCCCGCCACGTTGGCTATTATAACGGTATCAAGCGACTCCACAAACCTGTATTCTTTTTCGAGGAACCCGTCCACGCCGGGGTTTTGCAGCCCCACGCTGTTGACTATGCCCGACGCCGTCTCGGCTATCCTCGGCGGCTTGTTGCCTATGCGCTTTTCGGACGTTATCGATTTGAGCGCAATGCCGCCAAGGCGGCTTACGTCTATAAACCACGAGTGCTGCCTGCCGAAAGCAAACGTACCCGAAGCGGCGATAATGGGATTTTTTAGGACTTTCCCGCACAGCTCAACCGTCATATCCACAGCCATCACAACACCACCTCGCGCAAGTCGAATACCGGGCCTTCGATGCAGACCTTTTTATACTCCAGTCCGCCGCCCGCGTCTATGCCGCACGTGCATGTGGAGCACGCGCCGAAGCCGCATCCCATACGCTGTTCCATAGACACCTGAGCGGGCACGTTGAACTTTTTAACCACTTCCTTAAGAGCCTTAAGCATCGGTATGGGCCCGCAGGCGAGTATAACGTCGGGCAAGGCCTCGTTAAGCCGCTTCTCGAGCGCCTGAGTGACGAAGCCCTTGTCTCCCAGCGTGCCGTCGTCCGACGTAACAAATATCTTTGCGCACGATTCTTTAAAGTCCCAAAGGCAGTATTCGTACTCTTTGCCCCTGTAGCCCAGGAACGCTTCGTAGTTTTTATCGCGCCATTTTTGCACTGCGGAAAGCAGCGGCGCAATGCCCACGCCGCCTCCCACGAGGAACACGGTTTTATCGCCGCTGTTAAGACTGAAGCCCCTGCCGATGGGAAGTATCGCATCGACGCCCTCGCCTACTCGCAGCTCTGAAAAAGCTTTAGTCCCCTTGCCTTTTATCTGATAGACGAGAGTTGCCGTTTGAGATTCGGCGTCTACGGTACATATGCTGAGCGGCCGCCTTAATAGCAACTCGCCATGACCGGGCACGGCAAGGTCTGCGAACTGGCCGGGCACGAAGTGTTCAAGGTCGGCCTCGCCGCACAAAAGCCGCATACGGTATATATTGTTTGCTATCCGTTTGTTCTCCCGGACAACCGCCGTTACTTTCTTAAACATCCGCAACCTCCGAAATGTCGCCGAGGCTTAACGGCGTTAAGTCCCTGTCGGTTTTACCGAGCTTTAAGCTGTAAAGAAGCGCTTTTGCGGTGTCGAGCGACGTCATTATCGGTATGCGGTGCTCCACTGCGTAGCGCCGCAGCTTAAAGCCGTCCCTGTCGGCTCGCCTGCCCTTGGTGGGCGTGTTGACTATCAGCCGGAGGCTGCCGCTATTTACAAGCTCCGTTATGACTTTTGGGTCCTTGGACAGTTTAGGAACGGTGTTGGCCGCCACAAAGTTGAAATTCAGTACGTTCGCAGTGCCGGGCGTAGCGTATATGTCGTATCCGAGATAATCGAGTATCGCGGCGATCGGTATGAGCTCCTGCTTATCGCTGTCCGCGACGGTCAGCAGCGCTTTGCCCGCCTCTTTGGGCAGCGCATATCCCGAAGCGATAAGGCCTTTTAATAGCGCCTCCGAATAATCGCGCGATATGCCGAGAACCTCACCGGTGGATTTCATCTCTGGCCCGAGCCCGACTTCTACGTCGGGCAGCTTTTCAAACGAGAACACCGGTACTTTGATTGCAGTTATGTCGCGCTGCGGATAAAGCCCGGCGCCGTATCCCATGTCTGCGAGCTTTTCGCCCAGCGAAGCCCTTACAGCGAGCGATATCATAGGCACGCCCGTAACTTTAGATATGTAAGGCACCGTGCGGCTTGAGCGCGGGTTCACTTCTATTACATATATATCGCCGCCCGATATTACGAACTGTATGTTTACTATGCCGCGTACTTTAAGCGCCACTGCGAGTTTTTTAGTTATATCTATTATCTCTTCCCGCTGTTTGTCAGTTATCTTTCTCGCGGGATACACCGATATCGAGTCGCCCGAGTGTACGCCGGCACGCTCTATGTGCTCCATTATGCCGGGTATGAGTATATCCTCGCCGTCGCTTATTGCGTCCACCTCAAGCTCCAATCCGGTCATATATTTATCGACCAGCACCGGATGCTCCTGCTCGTACCTGCCTATTATGCGCATATACTCGCGTATGCCTTCCTCGTCCCACGCTATCTCCATGCCTTGCCCGCCGAGTACATAAGAGGGCCTTACGAGCACCGGGTAGCCGAGCTCAGCGGCGGCTTCCGCGGCCTGCTGCTCGGTAAACACCGTCCTTGCCTTGGGCCTTCTTATACCGAGCTCTTCGAGCAGCGCTTCAAATTCCTTTCTGTCTTCGGCGCGGTTAATGCTCTCAAGCGGCGTGCCTATTATATTATAGCCCATAGCCTCAACGTGCTTTGCGAGTTTAATAGCCGTCTGCCCGCCAAACTGCACTATCACCCCTTGGGGGCGTTCCTGCTCCAACACGTTGCCCACTTCCTCGGGCGTAAGCGGCTCGAAATAAAGGCGGTCGGAAGTGTCGAAGTCCGTGGATACTGTCTCGGGGTTGTTGTTTATTATTACGGTGTCGTATCCTGCCTGCTTTAGCGCCCATACGCAGTGCACGCTGCAGTAATCGAACTCTATGCCCTGCCCTATGCGTATGGGTCCAGAGCCCAGCACAACTATAGTTTTATTCTTCGGCTCGGGCGCTTCGTTTTCGTCCTCGTACGTGGAGTAGTAATACGGGCTGATGGCATCGAACTCCGCGCCGCACGTATCTACCATTTTAAATTTGGGAAGTATGCCAAAGCTTTTCCTTAATTTGCGTATCTCCCGCTCCGTAGTGCCCGTCAGCGACGCTATAGCGTTGTCCGAAAACCCTATGCGCTTTGCTGCGCGCAGCGCTTCGGAGAAAAGAGCCGACTTGCCCTTCGCGGCAAATTCGCTCTCGATGTCTACGATTGCCTTTATTCTGGAGAGATACCAATGATCTATGCCGGTAAGCTCATGCAGCCGCTCCAAAGAAATGCCGCGCCGCATCGCTGTCGCGACTAGGAATATGCGCTCGTCGTTCTGCTGCGATATTTTCTCGAGCAGCTCAGAGTCGCTGTAGCTTTGCGCGAACGGAAACACGAGCGAATAAAGGTTTAATTCCAGCGAACGTACCGCCTTTAAAAAAGCGCTTTCGAAGTTAGCGCCTATTGCCATAACCTCTCCCGTTGCCTTCATCTTTGTGCCGAGATGCTTGTCGGCGGTGGTGAATTTGTCAAATGGCCACCTTGGAAATTTGACTACCACGTAATCGAGCGTCGGCTCAAACGCCGCGAAAGTCTTGCCGGTTACGGCGTTCTTTATCTCGTCAAGCCCGTAGCCTATCGCTATTTTCGCGGATATCTTTGCTATAGGGTAACCGGTCGCCTTCGAAGCCAAAGCAGACGAGCGGCTTACCCGCGGGTTGACTTCTATTACGTAATATTTCATGCTGTTTGTGTCGAGAGCGAACTGTATGTTGCAGCCGCCCTTGATATCGAGCGCCGATATTATCTTAAGCGACGCGGAGCGCAGCAGCTGGTATTCCTTGTCCCGCAACGTCTGCGACGGCGCAACGACTATGCTGTCGCCGGTGTGTATGCCCACCGGGTCTATGTTCTCCATGTTGCAGACCGTGATGCAGTTGCCTTTTGCGTCGCGAAGCACCTCGTATTCTATCTCCTTGTATCCCGCAACGCTTTTCTCTATCAGCACCTGCGACACCCTGCTCGCGCTTATGCCGCTCTTTACCGTCTCTATGAGTTCGTCTTTGTTGTTTGCTATGCCGCCTCCCGTGCCGCCCAACGTATACGCGGGTCGGACTATCACCGGATAGCCATGTTCGCCGGCAAACTCTAGCGCTTCTTCCACCGTGTTCGCGATAGCGCTTTCTATTATCGGTTCGCCGATATCGTTCATCAAACTCTTAAAAGCTTCCCTGTCCTCCGCCTTCTTTATAGAATCGGCGTTAGTGCCCAGCATTCTGACACCGAATTCCTCCAGCACGCCGCTCTCATAAAGCTCCATAGCGAGGTTTAATCCCGTCTGCCCGCCCAATGTCGCAAGCATGCTGTCGGGGCGCTCTTTTGCTATTATGTTTCTTATTACGCCCACGGTAAGCGGCTCTATATACACTATGTCCGCTATCTCGGTGTCCGTCATTATGGTAGCGGGGTTAGAGTTGACGAGCACTACCGTTATGCCCTCTTCCTTCAGCGCGCGGCACGCCTGCGTCCCCGCGTAGTCGAACTCGGCTGCCTGCCCAATTATTATCGGACCCGAGCCGATAACAAGCACCTTCTTTATGTCGGCTATTTTCGGCATGAACGTTTCTCCATCATCTCGATAAACTCGTCGAACAAATAAGCCGTGTCTTCAGGGCCCGGCGAAGCCTCCGGGTGAAACTGCACGGTGAACATATCAAGGCCCTTGTAGCGTATTCCCTCTATCGTACCGTCATTCCAGTTCTTGTGGCTTACTTCAAGGCCGTCGGGCAGCGTGCTTTCCACAATCGTGTACCCGTGGTTCTGGGAAGTTATATACACCCTGTCCTTGATAAGGTCTTTTACCGGGTGGTTCGCGCCCCTGTGTCCGTACTTCAGCTTTTCAGAGTCGGCGCCCATAGCGAGCGCGAGCAGCTGGTGCCCTAAGCATATGCCGAATATGGGCAGCTTGCCCGCAAGCTGCTTTAAGTTGGCTATAACCTCTTCGTTGTCTTTGGGGTTGCCCGGGCCGTTTGTAAGCACAAGCCCGTCAAATCTGCCGGAAAGTATCTCGTCCGCTTTTGTCCTTGCGGGGAAAACGGTTACGGAGCACCCACGCTTTTCGAGGCTGCGCAGTATGCTGCGCTTTAGCCCGAAGTCCAGCACGGCAACGTTGAAGCCTTCGCCCCTGCAATACTCGTACTTTTCCTTGCATGTTACCGTATCCACAGGCAGCCTGTACACGTATGCTTTCATGCTGTTTATCTGCTCGTCGGTAGGCTCCTGCTGCGTTATTATGCCGCGCATAGCGCCTCTTTCGCGTATTATACGCGTAAGCGCGCGCGTGTCTATGCCGCAAAGCCCGCATATGCCGTTTTCGGCAAGGTAGCTGTCAAGGCTGCCTTCGCTGCGCCAGTTTGAGGGGCTGTCGCAGAATTCACGTACAATAAAACCGCTTACCTGCGGTTTCGCCGATTCGGGGTCCGTTTCGTTTATGCCGTAATTGCCTATGAGCGGGTAGGTCATCGTTACTATCTGCCCGCAGTACGACGGGTCCGTCAATACTTCCTGATATCCCGTCATGCCCGTGTTGAAAACAACCTCGCCCGTAACGTCGCATTTCGCGCCAAAGCTCTGGCCTGTAAACCGCGTGCCGTCTTCCAGTGTAAGTATGGCCATCAAACGCTCCTTTCCAGATTATAAATTTATTCCACGCTTTTTAAGAGCGCTTAATATCTCGCTGTTCATGTCGGCAACCGCCTGCCTCGCCGCCTGCGTTGCCGACAGCCCGTCGTACTGCTCCTTTTTATATGCCAGCAGTATGCCGCGCGAAGAATTGACTATCGCGCCGAGCCCGTTGCTGTCGAAGCTTGCCGTGATATCGTCCGCGCCCGCGCCCTGCGCGCCATATCCGGGCACAAGGAAAAACGTAGATTTAAGCCTTTTTCTTAGCCGCTCGGCTTCGGAAGGGTACGTGGCACCTACGACGGCGCCCACGCTGCTGTAGCCGTGCCTGCCCATATAAGGCTCGCCCCATTCGGCGACTTTATCCGCTACCGCTTCATACAGCTTTCGCCCGCCTACGTCCAAGTCCTGAAACTCGCCGCTTGAGGGGTTGGACGTTTTTACAAGCACGAATATGCCTTTGCCCGTTTCCCTGCAGTCGTCCAAGAACGGCTGTATGCCGTCCGTACCGAGGTACGGGTTTACGGTTATAAAATGCGCCGCGCTGCCCAATATGTACGCTTCCGAATACGCCGCCGCAGTGGAGCCTATATCGTTCCTTTTTACGTCGGCTATTGTAATAAGCCCCGCGGCCTCCGCGTATTCGAGCGTATCGAGAAAGCACTGCACGCCCGGCGCGCCGTACGCCTCATAGAACGCGGCCTGCACCTTAACGCACGGCACAAGATCTTTTATCTCGTCTATGAGCTCGCGGTTATAATCGAGTATGCACGCCGCTATAGTCTCGTTGCCGGGCTCGGCGGTGCGCGAAAGGTATGCCGACGGCAGGTATTCGTACTTTGTATCAAGCCCTATGCACGCGGCGCTCCTTTTTGACTTTATCGATTCACAAAGCCTGTCTATTTGCATATGTGTTCTCCATCGTATATGAGCTTTCCGTCCACGATGGTGTGCGTGACGGCTCCTCTTAACTTTTGCCCCAGAAACGGCGTATTCTTTCCTTTGGAAATGATGTCCTCTTCTCTTAGTATATATTCTCTGCCGAGGTCTGCAACAGTAATGTCGGCAGGCACGCCTTCTTTTATTACGCCGCCCGGCTTGCCTATTATCCTGGCCGGGTTTACCGAGAACAGCCTTGCCAGCGTATCAATATCGTCGGTTAAGTTCGTCACAGCAAGCGAGAACGCCGTCTCGAAGCCAGATATGCCGAATGCCGCGAGCATAAACTCTATGTTCTTTTCGTCTTTGTGGTGCGGCGCGTGGTCAGTAGCTATCGCGTCTATCGTGCCGTCAAGCAGCCCCTGCTTTATAGCCTCAACGTCGTCTTTCGTGCGCAGCGGCGGGTTGACTTTCGTACGCCCGTCGTAGCCCTGGCACATGCTGTCGTCGCCCGAGAAGTAATGCGGCGCGGTCTCGCAGGTGACTTTAACGCCTTTCGCTTTTGCGTTTCTGATAATCTCTACGCCGCCGCGAGTCGATACATGCTGTATATGAACTCTTAGGCCGTACGCTTTCGCTAACAGGCAATCCCTTGCTATCATCGCTTCCTCCGCCGCGCGCGATATGCCGGGCAGGCCAAGCACCGTAGAGTAATAGCCTTCGTTCATTACTCCGCCGTTTCTTATGTCGAGGCATTCCTCATGCGCCATTATAAACGAGCCGTATGTAGCGGCGTACTGCATTGCCGTCCTCATCATCGCCCCGTTTTCTATAGGCTTTCCGTCGTCCGAGAACGCCAAGCAGCCAAGCGCCGCCATCTCGCCCATCTCGGTAAGCTCCTTGCCTTTGAGCCCTTTCGTTGCCGCGCCTACAGGGTATATCTTAACGCAAGCCTGCTTTGCCCTGCCCAGCACGTAAAAAAGCGCCGCCGCGTTGTCTATCGGCGGGTCGGTGTTGGCCATGCAGCAAATTGCCGTATACCCGCCCTTTGCGGCAGCCCGTGCTCCCGAGACTATGTCTTCTTTATACTCCTGTCCCGGCTCGCGCAGATGGCAGTGCAGGTCTATAAACCCTGGAAACACAATTTTACCCGAGGCGTCTATCACTGTATCAGCGTCTCCCAAGTTTTCTCCTATGGCTTTTATACTGCCGTCCTCTATCAGTATATCGAGCCTGCCCGACTTTTCACCCGCAGGGTTGGCTATATTGCCTCCGCTTATCTTAATTGACATCGTCTTTCCTCCTGGTCAGCAGGTAAAGCAGCGCCATTCTTACGGCAACTCCGTTAGTTACCTGCGTGGTTATCGCGGAATTATCTGCGTCCGCCACATCGCTTGAAAGCTCTACTCCCCTGTTAATAGGGCCGGGGTGCATTATAAGCACGTCTTTTTTGCACGCTTTGAGCGCCTGTTCGTTTAATCCGAAAAAGTTGTGGTATTCGCGCACGGACGGCAGCAAAGCGCCTTCAAGCCGTTCTTTTTGTATTCTTAACGCCATTACCACGTCGGCGTTTTCTACCGCCTGCTCGACGCTATTCGTTATGCGCGCGCCCGTCTTTTCGATTTCGGGAGGCATCATAGTGTTCATGCCGCAAAGCGTAACGTTTGCTCCGAGGGCTTTGAGGCCCCAAAGGTTGCTCCTCGCTACGCGGCTGTGCGATATGTCGCCTATTATCGAAACGTTGAGGCCTGCAATACTGCCGAACTTCTCTTTCATCGTAAACATGTCCAAAAGCGCCTGCGTCGGGTGCTCGTGCGTGCCGTCGCCCGCGTTTATTACGCTGCCGCTGAAGTTGTCGGCAAGAAACTTGGGCGCGCCCGACATAGGATGGCGTATAACCACGACGTCAGTTTCCATTGCTTCAATTGTCTTGCCGGTATCGAGCAGCGTTTCGCCCTTGTTGACGCTGCTTGAAGATACGCCGAGGTTGCTGAACGTAGCGCCCAGGTACTTCGCCGCAAGCTCGAAGCTTAATCTCGTTCTCGTGCTGTTCTCATAGAACAGCGCCACTATGGATTTCCCCTGAAGATGGGGCATCTTTTTCGCGTTCTGCATAAGAAGCTGTTTCATAGTCGCGGCGGAGTCGAGTATCAGGTTTATTTCGTCCGCACTCATGCCCTGCAGCCCCAGTATGTCTTTGGATTTTAACAGCATATAGTTCTCCGTTTTATATTTTTCACCCCATCAAGCCTCACGTCTTGCTGGGGACCCCGGATTATTACCCCATCAAGCCTCACGTCTTGCAGGGGACCCCGGATTATTACCCCATCAAGCCTCACGTCTTGCTGGAGACCCGGATTATTACCCCATAAAGCTTTCGGCTTTATGATGTTTCTCTTATAAAAAAACCTTATCTGCTGATAAGGTTCATACGGGCAAATCGTTTATTGCGACGTTGTCAACGCCGTCAAATTCGGTAACGCGCACGCATACCACCTCGTTCTTCGAAGTAGGTATGTTCTTGCCCACATAATCCGCGCGTATCGGAAGCTCCCTGTGGCCTCTGTCCACAACTACGGCAAGCTGTATATAGCTCGGACGGCCAAGGTCCATAAGCGCGTCAAGAGCCGCCCTTACCGTTCGCCCGGTGTATATAACGTCGTCGCACAGCACTATTGTCTTGTTGTTGATGTCAAAGCATATGTCGGTGCCGTTTATTATCGGGTGGTCGGAAAGCAGCGACAAATCGTCCCTGTAAAACGTTATGTCGAGCGAGCCTATGTCTACGCGCACGCCCTCAAACTCTTCGATATACTTCGCTATGCGCTTTGCGAGCGGCACGCCGCGCCGCTGTATGCCTATAAGCGCCATGTTCTGGGCGCCGTTGTTTTTCTCGATTATCTCGTGCGCTATGCGCTTAAGCGCCCGCTCCAGCGCAACGCTGTCCATTATTAGAGCCTTGTCCATAAAAACGCTCCTTTCTTGCACCCCAAAAAGTCTACAACTTTTTGGGGGCCCCGCCTATACCCCAAAAAGCCTTACGACTTACTATAGACCTATCAAAAAAGCCTTGCCGACGGCAAGGCTGAACGATTACATACACAAATAAACGTACCTTGCCGGACTCTCGTGGTCCGATTTAAAGGATACTTATTTCTTGAAAATAACATATCATAATACTCCTCATTTGTCCATTCATTTTTTATAATTATATAAATATTGTTAATGCCCGCTTAATCTGATAGAATCCCCGTAACGGTATTTTTTGCTTGCGGCGGTTTAATTATGATAATTTTAAACGACATAGAATGTTTTATACTCGATATGGACGGAACTATATATCTCGGGGAGCGCGTACTCCCCGGAGCGCCCGAATTGCTGCGGCTGCTTGAAGCGCGCGGCACGGCGTATTACTTTTTTACAAACAATTCTTCGGCTTCGGCGTACGACTACATCGCAAAGCTCAAGCGGCTGGGGCTGGGAGAGTACGAAAGAAAAAGCATAATTACTTCCGTCGACGTGACTATAGACTATATCAAAAGTACATACGGAGCAAATGCGAGCGCTTATGTGGTAGGCACTCCCGCGCTTTTGGAGCAGCTGAAAAGCGCCGGGATAGAGTGCGCGGATTCTGGCAGGCCCGATTGCCTCGTAGTGGGCTTCGACACTACGCTCCGCTATGAAAGGGCCAACAGGGCGCTGGAGCTGCTGCGCGAAGGCGTTCCGTTCCTCGGGGTCAACATAGACGCGGTGTGCCCGCTGGACGGCGGAAAGGTGCTGCTCGACTGCGGCAGCATATGCGCAATGCTAACCCACGCATCCGGAGTAAAGCCAAAGTTCCTTGGCAAGCCGTTCGCAGAAACGGCGGAATATATATGCAAGACGACTGGCATACCTCCCGGAAAAACCGCCGTCGTCGGAGACCGCCTTTATACCGACATGCGCTTTGCCGCCGAAAACGGCATGTGCTCCATAGGCGTGTTGTCGGGCGAGATGACGCGCGAAGATATATATAAAAGCGATTTAAAGCTCGATTATATTTTCAGCGGCGTTCAGGAGCTGTGCGACAGCTTAAAGCAAGCTGATATTTGATATATTCCGCAAATATACTTTTAGTCAGGAGGGTGAGTTTATGAAAGCGGTACTGGTTAACGGAAGCCCGAGAGAAAAAGGCAACACGTATTATATGCTCTCTGTAGTGGCGAAAGAGCTGGAATCAAGAGGCGTGGGCACGCGCATAATACAGGCTGGAGGCCGGGACATACACGGCTGCACAGCGTGCGAAGCGTGCAGGAAGAGCGATAAGCCGCGTTGCGCGTTTGGCGACGACATAGTGAACGAGGCTATTGAGGCCATAGAGCAGGCCGACGCGCTGGTACTCGGCTCCCCCGTATATTTCGGAAGCCTTACGGCGCAGATGAAAGCGTTTATCGACAGGGTGGGCTACGCCGGAAGGCCGCACAAGCTTTTAAAAGGCAAGGTGTGCGCGAGCGTGGCCGTAGCGCGGCGCAACGGCGCGCTTTTCGCTTTCAACTCTATGAACAACCTGTTCACTATAGGCGAGGCTATAGTCGTGAGCTCGAGCTATTGGAACCAGGGCGTGGGAAGGCTGCCCGGCGAGGCGGAAATGGACGAGGAAGGCATAGACACGATGAAAACGCTCGGGCAAAATATGGCCGATGTATTGTTCGCGCTGAAAAAGTAGAACGTATTGACTATATACCCCAAAAAGCCTCACGGCTTTTTGGGGACCCCGTATACACACCCCAGCAAGCTTTACGGCTTTTTGGGGACCCCGTATAAAAAGCAAAGCCCGGCTTATTGCCGGGCTTATATTGTATAAGAAAACCCCGCGTTAGACGTGGGGTTCAGTAAAGCTTAAGCGATGAGGCAAGACATAAAAACTCCTTTTGATTTAAAATGAAGTGCGGTCTGGCAACTGCACTACCATAAATCAAAAGGAGGATAAATAACATGAAGGATGTACACAGCTTATCACATACGAGGTGGAACTGGAAGCTAT
>JBLNCA010000007.1:0-66587 GCA_050260375.1 Burkholderiales bacterium
TCCGGCTTCCTTCAGATTCCACCTCACGATGGACACCCTTGCCTTTGGCTAACGGTTGGTGCTATCAACCCCCGTAACGGACTTTCACCGTCAAGGTCGCGCGCATGCCGCGCGCACATAAATAAAAAACGCACAAAACGCTGTGCGCTTTGAAATCTGTATAAGCCCGAATAAAGCCTCTATTTTGAGTGCGGCTATTACTCGGCTTTTTCTTTCTTTTCGGTATCCATCACATGCCTGCCGTTATAGTAGCCGCATGTGGGGCAAGCCCTGTGGGAAAGCTTCATAGCGTGGCACTGCGGGCACTCGCTAATGCCGGGCACGCGGAGCTTCCAGTTGGCAGCGCTTCTCTGGCGCTTTTTCATTTTCGATGTTTTTCTCTTGGGTAATGCCATTTTTATTCCTCCTAGCCTTTTACACCCCAAAAAGCCTCACGTCTTTCCGGGGACCCCTTTTAGCCCCAAAAAGCCTTATTACTCTTCAGGGGCCTCATTATCAGTATTAAATCCCGAAAGGGCGCTTAGCCTGCTGTCAATAGGGTCTCTCTCGCAGCCGCATTCGCCTTCGTTCAGATCTTTACCGCACACCCCGCAAAGCCCTTTGCAGTCTTCCCTGCACAGGAACCTCATCGGGAGGCTCATTATTATGTTGTCTTCCAGCATCGTATCGAGGTCTATTACCTCTCCCAAGTAACCGTAAACTCCCTCGTCCGGCTCCGGATGCTTCGAGAAGTACTCGGAAAACTCAAACGACACGGGGTATTTAAACGTCTTTAAGCAGCGCGAGCAGTTTACCTCGGTCTGCGTGCTTAAATTCCCTTCAACGGTGACGCCTTCGCCGTCGAAACGGTACTCGGTTTCGACATGCACGTCGGGGAAACCAAAGTGCTCCCCCATGAAGTCGATGCTTTGAAGCGGGCCGTCGAATACCTTATTGAAGACTTCGCCTTCGTTCTTAATTGCGTCAGCGATATCTATCTTCATAACAACACTCCAGTCGACCCCTTTGACTTTTCCTTTGGCAAGTCAACATTCAAGATTATATTTTAAGCGGGGCGCTATGTCAATATCTTTTTGGTTTAAAGAAGGCTTTAAAGCTTTATAAACCGTTCCTTTCGATATACAGCCGCAGGTCTTTTGTGTTCGCCGTGCGCTCTATGCGCTCGCCGTGGTTTGCGACGAGCTTTGATATCGCGCCCGCGCCGAAAGCTTCTACGCTTAACAGCTCTTCCATGTTATCGATGTTGTAGAGGCACTCATAGCCTGGCTTTGAATAACCCGCGTTTTCCAGGCTGCCCTTCATGTACTTTTGCCTGTACATGTAATACGGCCTGTAACCCGCGGCTTTGAGCATACGCGACGCCTCGCCTACCATCCGCGCGGTTTCGGAATCCGTGGGAAAAGCGTTAAGGTTCTGCTCGGCGAATTTTGACGCGCGCTTTACGGCAAGCGTGTGCACCGTTATGTTTTCGGGCGACAATGCCGCCACGCTCTCTATTGTCGCCACGACGTCGCCGAGCGTTTCGCCGGGAAGCCCGGCTATTACGTCCACGTTTATTATGAAGCCATAAGAGCGCGCTAAGCCGTACGCCCTGTAGAAGTCCTCGGCGGTGTGCCTGCGCCCCAAACGCTCAAGCGTCGTTTCTTTAAGCGTCTGCGGATTGACGCTGATGCGCCCAGCACCCGCGGCTTTTATCAGCCCGAGCTTTTCTTCGGTTATCGTGTCGGGACGGCCCGCCTCTACGGTGAATTCACGGGCGCCCGAGGCAATCTCCGATGCCTTTTTAAGCACGGCTTCAAGGCTGTCCGCGCCGAGCGCCGTAGGCGTGCCGCCGCCTATATACACTGAGCGCACATGCCTGCCCGCAAACCGCCGCTCTATATGCGAAAGCTCGTTAAGCAGCGCCGCCACGTATTTTTGCTCAGCGCCTTTAAACACTCCGGGAACGTTGGAAGCAAACGAGCAGTATGCGCATCTTGTAGTGCAAAAAGGTATGCCTATGTATACGTCTACGTCGTTATCCGCCGGGAAACAGGGCTTTTGTACGTCCACTATGCTTTTGGCGAAATCGTATTTCTCTTCGGTTACGTCAAACTCGTTTAAAAACAGCGCTCTCGCGCCTTCACTTCCCAGCCTGGCCTCGCTGTCGCGCAGCAGCTTGGTAGGGCGCACGCCCGTAAGCGAGCCCCACGGCATCGACACCCCGAAGTACGTTGAAAGCGCCCGGTATGCGCTTATCTTTGCGGCCCGCTTTTGGTTGCGCTTCTGCTCAAGCGCGCCCTGACCCAGCGGGCAGCGGTACTCGTATTCCGAAACGGGAGCGCCGCCCATGAATACGGAAGTAAAGCTTGCGGCCTCTCCCCCGGCTTCGCACGAGTGGTGCAGCACGCACAGGCCTTCTGGCAAAGGCGCAGCTTCCTTAAGGCGCTCAATTTTCCTCGTGTCTATGAAAAGACGTATCTCTTCGCATATGTCGCCGAAGAATGTTTCCGTAAACAGCGCCGTCATCTCGGCCTCTTAAGGAACGGGTTATGGCGCAGCTCGATGAACAATGTCGTATCGGGGCCGTGGCCTGTATATACGGTATAGTCGATTTTAAGCCCGCCTATCGTTTTATGCAATGTGTCGTAATACTCCGCAGGGTCGCCGCCCGGCAGGTCGGTGCGGCCGCACGACATATAGAACAGCGAATCTCCCGAGAACATGGCGTTTTCCGCTATATAGCACACGCTGCCGCCCGAATGACCCGGAGTATGCAGCACATAAACGTCCATATCCGCAGCGTCAAGCGTCTCTCCGCCCTTAAGCATGACATCCGCCTCGCAGGGCTGTACGCGCATGCCCGCCATGAGAGCCAGGCTGTCCCGCGAGCTTTTAAGCATATGCGCGTCGCGCTCGTGTATGCACACCTTAGCGCCCGTGGCGCGCCGCAACTCCGCCGCCGCGCCTATATGGTCGAAATGTCCGTGCGTCAGCAGTATATGCGTTACGTCCTCTATGCCGTTTTCTTCAAGCCTGGAAAGTATCAGCGCTTCGTCTCCGCCCGGATCGACTACGAAAGCCCTATCCGAACCTTCTTTATATGCTATATACGCGTTGGCTTCAAGTGCTCCCACCGTAATCTTTATAACTTTCATACACTTTCTCCTTTTGAACCGGCGGCAGGCCCCTCGGGGGCCCTTACGCCTCCAAACGCCGCGCCGCTGCTGACAAATGCATGAAGTATAAGTCAGTATATCCGCTTGGAGTTCAGCAGTATCGTCACCGGGCCGTCGCCCGCCGAATTAACCGTCATATGCGCGCCGAACTCGCCTTCTTCAGTTATTATGCCCATAGCGCGGAAAGCGCGGACGCATTTATCGTACATGATTTTTGCTTCCATCGCTTCCGCCGCCCTCGTAAAATCGGGCCGCCTGCCCTTTCGAGCATCGCCCGCGAGCGTGAACTGCGATACTACGAGTATCGAAGCGCCCACGTCGGCAACGCTTAAATCCATCTTACCGCCTTTCTCGAATATCCTTAAGCCCGCCGTTTTGCGGACAATGTAGTCAAGGTCTTCTTCGGTGTCGCCCTTCTCGACGCCCAGCAGCACCAGCAGCCCTTTATTTATGCTGCCCGTTACCCTGCATTCCACAGTAACCGACGCCGAACTTACGCGCTGCACTACAGCTATCATCGTTTCTCCTTATAACGAGGGGTTATTTGTGTATCCTGAATACCTCATGCACGCCGGGTATTGACTTTAAGCCTTTGAATATTATCTCGAGCTGGCTTATGTCGGATATCTCGAGGCCTACTATTATTACCGCCGCGCTGCCCTTGCCGAGCCGCGCGTTAACCGACGTCAGCGGTACTCCCAGGCTGAATATCTTGTTGGAAACTTCGGCAATGAGCCCGCGCCTGTCGTCCGCGTTTATCTGTACTTCAACACCGTACGACGAGCTTTCGTTCTCCGACCACTTCACCTCTATCATGCGGCCCGACTCAAAATCCGCGGTCGTTATATTCGAGCAGTCGCTTCTGTGCACCGATACGCCTCTCCCGCGCGTTATGTAACCTACGATGCTGTCTCCGGGCACGGGGTTGCAGCACTTGGCAAAGCGCACTACCATATCGTCGTAGCCTTTTACTATCACGCCGCTCGAATCGGCCTTGCGCGGCCTTCTCGCCTCCTGCCTTACATCCTGCTCTTTGTTCTGCCGCGTGTATTCCTGTATCAGCCGCGACAGTATCTGGCCGGTGGCTATGCCTCCGTATCCTACCGCGGCGTACATGTCGTCCACCGACTGCAGCGTGAATTTCTTGAATATGCCTTTGAGCCACTCGGGACGGAAAAGCGTTTTAAACTCGTATCCGCGGTGCCGCGCTTCCTTTTCGAGCATTTCGCGGCCTTTGGCTATGTTCTCCTCTTTGAGCTCCTTGCGGAACCAGTTCTTTATCTTGCTCTTCGCCTGAGACGTCTTTACGATTTTCAGCCAGTCGCGCGACGGCCCTTTTGAAGCCGCCGACGTAATTATCTCGACAATGTCGCCCGTTTTAAGCACGTACCCCAGCGGAACGATTTTGCCGTTTACCTTCGCGCCCGCGCACTTGTGGCCTATCTCGCTGTGTATCGCGTAAGCGAAATCGAGAGGCGTCGCGCCCTGCACGAACTCCTTTACGTCCCCTTTGGGCGTGAACACGAAAACCCTGTCGCTGTAGAAGTCTACTTTGAGCGACTCCATGAACTCCTTGGAGTCCCTCATATCCGTCTGCCACTCGAGCAGTTCGCGTAGCCACGCGAGCTTCTTGTCCATATCCTTGTCGGCCGCGCCGCCCTCTTTATAATGCCAGTGCGCCGCGATGCCGTACTCGGCGGTGGAATGCATTTCTCTGGTGCGTATCTGCACTTCGAACGGCCTTCCGTCCTTGCCCAGCACAGTGGTGTGTATCGACTGGTACATGTTCTGCTTGGGCACGGCTATATAGTCCTTAAAGCGCCCGGGCAGCGGCTTCCACTCGGTATGAATGGTGCCCAGAACCGCGTAGCAGTCCCTTACCGTCTTTACTATAATGCGTATCGCCATGAGGTCGTAGACCTCTTCGAATTCCCTCTGCTTGTTGTGTATCTTGTTGTAAATGCTGTAGATATGCTTCGGCCTGCCTTCGACGTCGGCCTCTACTTTTATCTTTTTCAGCATCTCTTTTATCTGCTCTATTACGCCGTTAATATACTCGTTGCGCTGCGCGCGCGTTTCGTTTATCTTGGAGGCGATTTCAAAGTAGCCCTGTTCGTCAAGGTACTTGAGAGATAAGTCTTCGAGCTGCCACTTTATCGCGTTGATGCCGAGCCGGTGCGCGAGCGGGGCGTAAATATCGAGCGTCTCCCTCGCTTTTTCTATCTGCTTTTCCTTGCTCTGGTACTTAAGCGTGCGCATGTTGTGCAGCCGGTCGGCAAGCTTTACGAGTATTACGCGTATATCGCTCGCCATTGCAAGGAACATCTTGCGCAGGTTCTCGGCCTGGTTTTCCTCCTTCGAAAGGAAATCGACCTGGCCTACTTTAGTCACGCCGTCGACGAGCTTCGCTATCTCGTCGCCGAACTCCTTTCGCAGCTCGCTTATCGTGACGGTCGTGTCCTCCGCTATGTCGTGAAACAGCCCCGCTATTATCGTGGATATGTCGAGCGAAAGCTCTATGAGTATATTTGCGACCTCATAAGGGTGCATGAAAAACGGCTCACCCGAAAGCCGCGTCTGGCCTTCGTGAGCTTTTTCCGCATAGGTATAGGCTTTTTTGAAAAGAGCCTGATCCTCTTTGCTGTAATTCTTCTGCCTGAGTTTTTCCGTCAGTTCTTCCAAAATACGCTCCTGCATCTACCCTAAAAACCCTTTGAAGCCGCAAAAGCAAGCGCTTTGCATCAAGTCCTTTTTCGGCCTGCCTTTTATTGCATGTATTCTACCACTTTTATCAGTCTCAATCAACTCAAGCTCACGCAGCACCCTTTGCATGAACGCAAATTTCTCGTGAGCCACGCCCAAGCGCTGCTCCGCCTCGCAAGGCTCCACAGGTCCGCCTGACAGCGCTTCGAAAGCTTTAAGCATCTCTTTCCTCGGCGCGAAATAACGCCGTGCCTCATCGCGATAGAGCGCAAGCATCTTGCCGTCAAAAAACGAGCCCGCGCCTGCCCCGGCGCGCAGCGTGCGCTGGAACCCTGCGGGCGCCGACACGGCTACGCAGTTGCAGGCAGTATACGCCTTTGCGTCATAAAGAAAGAGTTCTCCGCTCCGCAGCCCTTCATCCACTGCTTTTATGTTCAAAAGCCTTTTAAACGCGGGCGCGGTGGGCGCTTCTACGCACAGCCCGAACCTGCTCTTTTTCTGCTCGCTTGCCAACAAAGCGGCAAACTGCTCTTCGCTCATGCCTTCGGGCATGCCGCATTTACCTATATGCGTAATCTCGTCGAGAAAGTTCTGTATCATTTCCCGCCTGTTTGCGGCGAGGAAGCCCGCTGCCAGCGCCTCGTCATATTTTACTGCTATTTCGCGCACTATAAGCTGGGGAGCGCCGTTATATTCGTTTATGTCCGCCTCGCAGAGAAAATCGCACGACTGCGATATGAATGAATGCGAATCCTTATAGAAGAAATTGACGGCTTCTATAGAGTGCTTTGCCTGCCTCATGCGGAACTTAAGATGCGGCTTTCTTCCGTTGCCCACAAACTTTGAATCCGCTATATCCGCGGATACAGCTATCACAGGCTTTTCGTTGCATTGCCCGAACGGCTCGAGCCGCTCGAGGTCTCTTACAAACTCCGGCGTTATATCACCTACGTTCAAACGCAGGTCGTATGTTCTTTTCCGCTCGAACACGCTCTCGTCGTAATGCGTGTTTATATATTCGCACACGTCGCGCCTTAAGCCTTCAAGCACGCCGGACGCTATCGTAAGCCCCGCGGCCTGCGCGTGTCCCCCGAACTTTTCGTACTTTTCCGCAAACGCGCCCAGCACCTCAAACATGTTAATGCCTTCAATGCTTCTTGCCGAGCCCACAAGGCTGCCGCCGTTGCCTCCGAAAAGCACGCAAGGCCGCGTGTACTTCTCGGCTATCTTTGCCGCCGCGATGCCAATTACGCCCGCGTTCCACGACTCGTCCGCGAGCATTATCGCGCTGTCGTTCATATACGCGTTTGCCTGTATCATCTCTTCCGCGCTGTTTTGTATATCCTCGACTTCCTTCCTGCGGCGCTCGTTGAGCGTGCAAAGCTTCTCCGCGTTTTCCCGCAGCGCGGGCGAAAGCCGCTGCGCGCTTAGTATGTCTATCGCGAGCTCCGCCGTGTCCATGCGCCCCGCCGCGTTTATCCTCGGCCCGAGGCCGAAGCTTACGCCGAACGACGAGATCTTGGCAAGCTCTATGCCCGCGCATTCGGCTAGCGCCTCCAAGCCGGCGCAAGGCTCGCTGCGCAGCTTCTTTATGCCGAGGTGCGCTATCGCCCTGTTTTCACCCAGCAGAGGCACGATGTCCGTAACCGTGCCTACCGCTATTAAGTCTATGTATTTCATAGCCTCCGAAAGCGACGAGAGCGCGTGTATCAGCTTAAACGCAACTCCGCAGCCCGCAAGGTAGGGGCAGGGGTAAGAGCTGTCGGGGCGCTTCGGGTTTATAATATACGGCGTGTCGGGAAGCGCGCCGCATTCGTGATGGTCCGTTATTATCACATCCACGCCGAGGCTGCGGGCCAGCGCCGTCTCGGCTACGTTCGTTATGCCGCAGTCCACGGTGATTATAAGCGACGCGCCGCCTTGGGCTATCGCCTGTACAGCTTCAAGCGAGAGCCCGTAGCCCTCGCGGTGGCGGTTGGGCGTCATTATCGACACATCCGCTCCCCGGCTTTTAAGATACAGAAAAAGAGCGCAGCCTCCGCACGTGCCGTCCGCGTCGTAGTCGCAGAAAACCGTTATCTTTTCGTTCCTTTTAAGCGCCGTCTTTATGCGCCGGGCGCTTTTTTCCATATCGGGCAGCAGCAGCGGGTCTAAAAGCTGCTCCGGCCCGGGGTACAGAAAGCGCTTCGCTTCTGTCGCCGTAGTAACGCCCCGCTTAAAAAGCAGCCTTGCCGCAGGTTCGGAAAGCCCGGTTGCCCGCCGCAAGGCTTCCACTGCTTCGGCGTTGAATTCGGTATCGTATTTTTTCTCTACAAACTTTATCAAAGCGACCTCTTAATACCCCTGAAAACACGTTTATACTGTTGCGTTTTCTTTATATTATAACTAAAGCCTTCCTCCCGGGAAAGGCTTCAGCTTTATTAGATAATCAACTTTTATACCAGCAAGCCTCATGGCTTGCCGAGGAACCCTATTTTCACCCCCCATAAAGCTTTATGCTTTATGGGGACTCCATGTTTACGCTTTAGACTTCTGAAGCGACGCTTTGTAGCGAAGCCTCTTGTCTTTTCTTTCCTCAAGCCATACCCATATCGGGCTCGCAATGAAAATCGACGAATACGTACCGCTGATAAGTCCGACAATGATGGGCAGCGCGAACTCCTTTATCGACTGCACGCCCAGTATGTATACTGCCGTTATCGTTATTAGCGTGGTCAGCGACGTGTTTATCGTCCTCGGCAGCGTTTCTTTTATACTCAAATCCGCCACCTGCATCCTCGGCAGTTCCTTCGCGCCGTATTTTCTGTTGTTCTCCCTTATCCTGTCGAACACTACGATGGTATCGTTTATCGAGTAACCCACTATCGTAAGGCAGGCGGCTATGTACGAGCTGTTTATCTGCAGCCGCGTTATTGAAACAAACGCGGTCATTACAAGCACGTCGTGTATAAGCGCCAATACGCCCGCTATGCCGGAATACAGCGTGAACCTTATCCATATATATACCAGCATCAATGCAGACGCTATTGCAACGGACAGAAACGCTTTATTTACTATCTCTCCCGACGTAGTGCCTCCCACGTTCTCTATCTCGCCCGCATACGCGCCCGGATATTTGGCCTCAAGCGAGTTTACTATCGATTCGCGCAGGGCCTTCATATCGGTAGTCTCGGGCATAAGCTGCAATCTTATGACCGCCTCGTTGCCTCTTTCACCTCCGTGCACTATCTGGGCGGTCGCCGGATCGACGCCGTTTTCCTTAAGGGCGTCGGCTACATCCTGGTCGTTAAACGCCGTTTTCAGATCAATAGTGAGTATGCTGCCGCCCGTAAAATCTATGCCGAGGTTAAGGCCGCCGTTTATAATCCCCATGATAAGCCCCAGAAGTATTATCGCGCCCGACAGCATCAGAAAGTATTTCGTTTTACTTAAGAACATCATCTTCATGTTACTCGCCTCCTTTTACTGCCGATTCGGCAACCGGTTTTCTTGACGAGTACAGCTTCAAGTTCTTCAAATCAAAATCGAGTATTATGTTCATCAGCCACCTTGTCACCACAACGGCGGTGAACATCGAAACGACTATGCTAATAATAAGCGTGTATCCGAAGCCTTTTATAGTGCCCACGCCTAATGCCGCGATTACTATGCCCGCGATTATCGTCGTTATATTTGAGTCTATTATCGTGCTCATAGCCTTGTGCCAGCCCGCCTTCATAGACGCGCGCAGCGTCTTGCCGGTGGCTAGCTCGTCCTTGAACCTTTCGAATATTATTACGTTGGCGTCTACCGCCATGCCTATGCCGAGTATTATGCCCGCTATGCCCGGCAGCGTTAGCTGAATAGCCGGTATCAGCGCCAGCAGCAGCACGATTATATACATATACAGTGCAAGCGCGATGCACGCCACAAAGCCCGGAAGGCGGTAGTAAACGACCATGAACAGGAACAACACGCACACGCCTACAAGCCCCGCGAACAGGCTCTTGTCAAGCGCTTCCTGCCCGAGCGTGGCGCTCATCGAGCGGTTTTCCTTTTCATGCAGCACCAGCGGCAGAGCGCCCGATTCTATCTGCATAGCGAGATCGGAAGCCTCTTCCCTGGTAAAGCCGCCTTCTATCTGTGCTTGTCCTCCGTATATCGGGCCGCTCTTTACTGTAGCCCTCGATATCTCTTTGCCGTCCAGCGTCATGATTATCGCGGTTCCGTTGTTATAAGCCTCTTCGGTAAGCTTTCCAAAAAGCTCCGCGCCTTCCGAATTGAACCTTAAAGCAACTACGTATTGGGAAGCTCCTGTCGTCGGATCTGTATTAGTCGTGGGATAAGCCTGGTTTACGTGAGCGCCCGTGAGCTTCGTTTCTCCGTCGGCGTTCTTGAACTCCAAAAGCCCCGTCGTGCTTATGAACGAAAGTATCTGATCAGGGTCTTTTATCTGGCTCGTCTCGTTTATAGGCACCTCTACCCTTATCTGGTTTTTGCCCTGCTGCACTACGGTAGCCTCGGTGTAGCCCTTTTCGTCAAGCCTGTTGCGCAGCACGCTTAATGTCGTGTACATCTTTGCGTCGAATTCAGCGTCAGTATATTCGCCCTGATCCGCATTGAACACGGCGTAAACGCCGCCGGTCAGGTCAAGGCCCAGACTTACCTGCTGCGGCAGAGGATTGAACGTGTATATGTCGACCGAAAAACCGGCCATGGTAAAATACACGATCACGCCGACGACCAGAAGGGCCACCAGCGTTATTATCCTGCGTCTTTTCATGTATTACCGCTTCCTCCTTACGTATTTGCTGATTATCCTTTTATCGGGGCTGCCGCGATAGTATAACTTGCGCACGCGCCCTTTAAACGCAAGAAAAGCCGCTTGATGCTCTTCCTGCCAACAAATAATCGCAGAAAACTCACTCCATTATAACCATGCTTTTCTCAATAGTCAACAAAACTAAGGCCATAAAGCGCCATATAATTGCTGCAGCCGGCGCCGGTAAAGAGCTAGTCGAAAAGGCTTAGCTGGTTGCTCTTTAAAAGCCCTTTTAAGCACCCGTGTTCCTCAAGCTTTGCTATTACCGCGCTCGATATCCCCGAGCGCCTTTTCAAATCTTCCACCGAGAGGAACTCGCCCTGCTCGCGGGCGCTTACTATGCCTCTTGCCGCCGCTTCGCCCGTACCGCCGAGCGCTGTGAACGGGAGCCTTATGCCGCCGTCTTCTATTTTGCAGCGCACTGCGTCCGATTTATACAGGTCGCACGGCAGAAAGTCTATGCCGCGTTCCATCATTTCAAGCGCAACCTCGAGTATCGTAAGCTGCGACTGTTCGAGCGCGGAGGCTCCCTTGCCCATGGCTTCTATCGCGGCTATCCTGGAGCGCACCGTCTCCGCGGATTGCAGGTAAGCGGCGTCGAGGTTATCGGCCCTTACCGAAAAGTACGTCGCGTAAAAAGCTCTCGGATAGTGCACTTTAAAGTACGCTATGCGCAGCGCCATCATTACATACGCCACAGCGTGGGCTTTGGGGAACATGTACGCAATCTTGTCGCACGATTCTATGAACCACTCGGGCATGCCCGTTTTTCGCATATCGGCACGCCATTCTTCTTTCAAGCCCTTGCCCTTGCGGACCGACTCCATTATATAGAACGCCTCCGTCGGGTCCATGCCTTTCGCGACGAGCGAGTTCATTATATCGTCGCGCGTGCATATAACCTCGCGCAGCGTAGCCTTGCCTTCTTTTATGATGTCCTGCGCGTTGTTAAGCCACACGTCCGTGCCGTGCGAAAGGCCGCTTATGCGTATAAGCTCGCCTATCGTCGTAGGCTTGGTGTCCATCAGCATCTGGCGGACGAACTTGGTGCCGAACTCCGGTATTCCGAGGCTGCCTACCTGGCATCCCATTATCTGCTCCGGAGTTATGCCCAGCGCTTTTGTGGACGTAAACAGCGACAATGTATCCGGGTCGGAGATAGGCACGTCTATCGGGTCTATCCCTGTAAGCTCTTTCAGCATATGCAATGCCGTCGGATCGTCGTGGCCGAGTATGTCGAGCTTTATAAGGCGGTCGTGCAGCGAGCCGAAGTTGTAGTGCGTCGTGATAAAACCCGACTCCGAGTCGTTCGCCGGGTACTGTATCGGCGTGAACTCGTGTATGTCCCTGCCGCGCGGCAGTATGACCATGCCGCCCGGGTGCTGTCCCGTTGTGCGCTTGGTGCCCGAAACGCCCTTCGCGAGCCGCTCGATTTCCGCCCTGCTCGCCGAAATGCCCTTTTCCTCCATATATTTCTTAACGAAACCGTAAGCGGTCTGCTCTTTTATGCTGCTTATTGTGCCCGCGCGGAACACGCGGTCCTCTCCGAAATAATCGACTATGAATTTATGCGCATTGGTCTGGTACTCGCCCGAAAAATTGAGGTCTATATCCGGCACCTTGTCGGCGTTTATGCCAAGGAACACGGCAAAGGGTATGTCGTAGCCGTCGCGCTTCATCGGAGTGCCGCAATCGGGGCAATCTTTGGGCGGCAGGTCGGGGCCGCACGCTACGCTGGAGTCGGTAATAAATTCGCTCTTCTTGCAGTTGGGACATACGTAATGAGGCGGCAGCGCGTTGACTTCCGTTATGCCAGCCATCGTGGCGGCGAGCGAAGAGCCTACGGAGCCCCTAGAGCCCACGAGGTATCCGTCCTGCATCGAGTGGCGCACCAACTCATACGCTATATAGTAAAGCACTCCGTAGCCGTGCTTTATAATATTGTCAAGCTCGAACTTCAGCCTGTCTTCCACTATAGCGGGCAGCGGGTCGCCGTATATCTCTTTCGCGCGCTTAAAGCACATATCCACAAGCTTTTCAGGCGCTCCGGGTATCTCGGGCATCGCGGGCTCGTCGGGCAGCAGTTTTATATTCTCGACCTGCTGGGCTATTGCGCGCGTGTTGTCTATTACAACTTCTTTCGCCTTGGCCGCTCCAAGGTACGAAAACTCTGCGAGCATCTCGGCAGTCATGCGGAAATAGAGCGGCGCCTGATTGTCGGCGTCCGCAAACCCCTGGCCGTGCATGAGTATGCGCCTAAAGTACTCGTCCTGCGGCTCTATAAAATGTGCGTCGCATGTGGCGCACACGGGCTTTGAAAGCCGCTCGCCCAATTCCACTATCTTGCGGGTGATGTCGCGCACGCCTTCCATGTCGCGGAACCGCCCTTCGCGCACCATAAACGCGTTGTTGCCGTCCGGCTGTATCTCGAGATAATCGTAAAAGCCCGCTATCTGTTCCAGCTCGCCTTCGGAGGCATAGCGCAGTATTGCCTGCACGAGCTCTCCCTGCTCGCAGGCCGAGCCTACTATCAGCCCTTCCCTGTGCTTAATAAGCAGCGAGCGAGGCACGCGCGGCCGCCTGTAGAAGTGCTTCATGTGCGATTCGCTAACGAGCTTATAAAGGTTGAAAAGTCCCGTTTTATTTTTGCACAACAGTATTACGTGGAAGTTGGGCAATTCCTTTTCGTCAACGGGCTGCTGAGGCTCGGGGTTTGCGGCCTTTTCCATGCATATCTGCATTATCTTCACGGTACACATGGCGTCGTCTAGCGCGCGGTGATGGCGCAGCGGTATGTTAAGGTCGGCGGCAAGCTTCCCCAAGCTGTAGGATTTGCGGCCGGGCAGCCAGCGGCGGAACAGCCATACCGTGTCAAGGCAGCGGTTGTCAAAGCTTATGTCGCAGTCTTTGCCGTGTTTGTATAAAAAACCCATATCAAAAGGAGAATTATGCGCCGCAAGGTGCTTATCCCCTATATATTCCTTGAACATCGCGAGCGCTTCGGGTATTGACGGCGCGTCCGCCACCATCTCGTCGGTGATGCCCGTCATGTCGGTTATCTGGCGGCTGATATGGCAGCCGGGGTTTACGAAAGTGCTGAACGTATCGACGATTTCCCCATGGCGCAGCCTTACAGCGCCTATCTCCGTTATGCCGCAGGTTTCCGGGTTAAAGCCCGTAGTCTCGAGGTCGAACACGATATATTCGTCCTCGAACTTCTCCGTGTAGACCTGCGGTATGTCGTTTATCATATACGCTTCCATGCCGTATATTACTTTTATGCCCGTCTTCTTGGACGCGTCGAATGCGCCGGGGAAAGCCTGCACCACGCCGTGGTCGGTTATTGCAACAGCCTCGTGGCCGAACTCCGCCGCGCGCCGTACGACTTCGCCCTCGTCCGCCACCGCGTCGAGCGCGCTCATATTGGTGTGAAGATGCAGCTCAACGCGCTTTACCTCCGCGTTGTCCTGACGCCGCGCGACTTCCGTCTCCTCTATTGCCTTTACGGTTATGCACACTTCCTTGGAGTAGCTGTCGTAAGCCGCCGTGCCCAGCACCTTTACTGCAGCTTTCTCCAGCCGCGACTTTATCTGTTCGCATTTGTCGCGCGAAACGAACGCCTTGCACGTCACCGTGGACGTGTTGTCCGTTACGCTGAAAACGACTATGGAGCGCTTGCCGCGCGCTTCGTTCCTTATGTCGAACGAATCGACGGACAGCACGTTGCCGCTTATTACGCACTGGCCTATGGTCTCGTTTATGTCGCGTATGTTTACCGTGTCGCCCGTTATGCCGCTGCCGTGAATGATTTTTGAGTCCTTCTCCTTTTTCGCGGGCTTTGTTTTATCTGCTTTCTGTACCGCCGCCTGCGGCTGCTCTTTCACGGTTTCTTTAAGCAGCTCCGTTATATCCGCGAGCCTGCGCGGAGCGGGAGCGGTCTCGCAGCGCCCCAGTACGATGCGCGCGTCCATGCCGAAGCAGCGCAGGAAATACCCTTCGAGGTACTCTTTAAGCCCCGAGGCGGCGAACAGCTCTTTGCCGAAGTCGTCGGGGAAGTCTATGCGGAACGCGCCGTCCGCAAAGTGCATCTTCGACTTTGACACAAAAGGAGCAAGCGAACGCTTTAAGCGGCAGCAAAGCTCCTTAATATGCGTCTCGATATCCTCGGCGTCTATGCTGCCGGGGTTGCGGTATGCGACGAAGACCTTCGTCTTTTCGTTTATTGTCTCTTTAATGTAATGTTCAATATTGAGATACGTGTCCGCGGGAAGAAGGTTGCTCGTAAAATGTATGAGAAATTCGCCCTTTTTCACATCGTGCTGGATCTTTTCAAAGCGTAAATCAAAGCTGTCGTCTATTTCCACGCTTTTTTTGAGCGCGGCAAAAAAATCCGGTTTCTTTTGCACAATCTAAAATTCCTGTTCTATATAATTCTTAAAAACATTCAGTATTTCGCTCTCGTCGTATGTGCCGATTAAAGAGCCTTTGGAAAACAGAGCGGCTTTACCCTCGCCGCCCGCTATGCCTATGTCGGCGTGCTTTGCTTCGCCCGGACCGTTTACCACGCAGCCCATAACGGCAGCTACAATGGGCTTGCCCGATTCTATAAGTATGTTCTCTACGCTGGCTGCCAGCGCCGCGACGTCTATGCTCGTCCTGCCGCACGTCGGGCAGCTTATCACCTCGGGGTAAAACCGCCTTTCGCCCGCCGCCTGCAGTATGCGCCTCGCGGCCTCAATTTCCTGCACCGGGTCGCCCGTAATCGAAACGCGTATCGTGTCGCCTATGCCGTCCAAGAGCAGCGCACCTAATCCCACCGCCGATTTTATTATCGCGTTATTGTATGTGCCGGCTTCGGTAATGCCTATGTGAAGCGGAGCGTCGCAGGCGTCCGAGAACGTGCGGTTCGCAGCTACCGCGGCGGGTACGGACGACGCCTTTATCGATACGACGACATCGTAAAACCCGAGGTCGTACACATAGCGTACGGAGTTCATTGCGCTCTCGGCGAGCGCTATCGGCACGGGGCCGCCGTACTTTTTAAGTAGGTCCTTTTCGAGCGAGCCGGAATTTACGCCTATGCGCACTGCCGCGCCGTTTTGACTCGCGCAGTCTATTATTGCCTTGAGCCTGTCCATTCCGCCAAGGTTTCCGGGGTTTACCCTTACCTTGTCGGCGCCGCTCTCTATCGCGAGCAGTGCTAGCTTATAGTCGAAATGAACGTCCGCTATCAGCGGAATGTTTATGCCGTCTTTTATCTTACGGAACGCGGCGGCGCAGGCCTTGCTGTTGAATGTGCACCGCACGGCTTCGCAGCCCGCGTCTTCCAGCCTCTTTATCTGCGCAAGCGTTTCTTCTACATCGGTGGTGTCGGTGTTCGTCATGGACTGTATCAGCACGGGGCTGCCGCCGCCTATGGTTATGCCACCGAATGATACCCGCCTTGTCCTGCTTTCCATGTCATCCACCGAATATCCTTGAAATGTCGCGGTATGTCACGAGTATGAACAGCAGAAAGAATGCCGCGAGCCCCACGAAATGTATTATGCCTTCCACATTTCTCGGCACGGGCTTTTTGAATATCTTCTCTATTGCGATGAACACGAGCCGCCCTCCGTCGAGTGCGGGCAGCGGCAGCAGGTTCATTATCGCAAGGCTTACGCTTATCGCGACGCCAAGCTGCAGCACGCTCTGCAGGCTGCTCTTTATCGCGGCCCCCAGGTAATAGACTATGCCCGCTATGCCTATCGCGTTCTCCGTGCCCTTGCCGGCAAACAAGCCGAGAACCGCGGCTATCGTGCCTTTTACTATGAAGTACATCCACTTGAAAGACAGCGCTATAGCCTCGAAAAAGCCGTATGTCACAGGCTGCTGGCTGAAACTTATGCCTGCCATCTTGTCCTGGTACGTTTTACCGTTGTTGTCCGTAAGCCCGGACGCTTTCTGTATCGTTAATGGCACCTCGCGCCCGTCCTTTAATACCGTGATGGAAAGCGTGTCCGTTTGTGAAGCGCCCAGCGCGTCGGTAAGCTCCATCGCAAAGTCGATATCCACGCCGTTCATCTCGGTGATAACGTCGCCGGGTTCAAGGCCCGCCGCCTGCGCGGGGCTGCCGTCCCAAACGTCGCCCACTGTAAGCTGAAAATCGCCGAACACGCACAGCGTGAAAATAACGAGTATAAAAGCGAATATTATGTTGAATACCGGCCCGGCGGCTATCGCCAGAGCCCGCTTGCCCGCAGGCTGGTTGTTGAAGGAGTCCTTATCCGACGCTTCCTCGTCTTCTCCGTGGAATTTCGTGAATCCTCCCACAAAGAACCATCTTATCGAATATTTGATGCCGTTTTTAACCCAGGACTTTATCTTGGGGCCAAACCCTACCGCGAATTCATCTATCTTTAATTTGCAGGCGCGCCCTATGCTGTAATGGCCGAGCTCGTGCGTCATTATTATCACGCCTACAATGATTATTGCGCCCAGTATGCTGATGGCAGTAACCAGTATATCCAATCGCATCCTCCTTTCATGCCGTCTATTTGCCGATGATTAATTATATAACAGCGCCAGCCCTTAAATACGTACTTTAGCAAAATTGTCGTATATATAGTTCTTGACTTCCTTGTCGGTGTTGTATATCTCAAGCAGTGTGTTCCCCTTAAGGTGGGAGAACTTGTTCATTGCGTACGCAACGCTCTTTTCAATATCGCCAAACGATATGCGCCTCTCAAGGAACAGGTCTACGGCCGCTTCATTTGCGGCGTTCATTATCAGCGGCAATGAACCGCCTTCGCGGATGGCGTCCCTCGCGTGGCGAAGGCACGGGAACTTGTCCATATCCGGCTCTTCAAAAGTAAGGCTCTTTATTTTCGCAAAATCAAGATGCCCCACAACGCTGTTTAGCCTCTCCGGGTGGCCGAAAGCGTACTGTATGGCCTGGCGCATATCCGTCGGCCCCATCTGCGCTATCACCGCGCCGTCCTTATATTCCACCATGGAATGTATTATGCTCTGGCGGTGTATTACGACGTCTATCATATCGGGCGTTAAACCGAAAAGCCACTTCGTCTCTATTACTTCCAGCCCTTTGTTCATGTACGTCGCGCAGTCCACTGTAACCTTCTTGCCCATGCGCCAGTTCGGATGCCTGAGCGCCTGCTCAACGGTGGCGTTTTCTATCTCTTCCTTGCTCCAGTTTAAGAACGGCCCGCCCGAAGCGGTGAGTATTACGCGCCTTAAGCCCGTCGTATCGAGCCCTTTAAGGCACTGGTACACGGCGCAGAGCTCGCTGTCCACCGGGAATATCTCCGCCTTAGAAGTCTTGAGGCGCTCGGTAACGATATGGCCGCCGCATACGAGCGATTCCTTGTTGGCGAGCGCCACGTTGGTTCCGTTGTCGAGGCACTCAATAAGCGGCGGAAGCCCCGCTATCCCCACGACGGCTATAAGCACTATGTCGGGGTCGCCCACGCTGCACGACTCCAACAGCCCCTGTATGCCGAAGCCTAATTTCATGCCCTTGGGGACCTGTTTTTCAAATTCTATGTCTCCGGCGCAGCCGGTTAAGCCTATATAGCACGCGCCGAATTTCTTTGCCGTTTCCAGCAGCTCCCGGCTGCTTCTGTGCGCCGTTAGCGCAGTCACCTTGAAGCGCTCCGGGTTCTTCTCGATTATGTCCAGCGCCTGCCGCCCAATAGAGCCCGTCGCGCCTAAGATCGCAATCTTTTTCATCTGCAGTCCTTCTAAAACAATATAATATAAAATCCGTACACGGCCGGAACTATGAACAGCATCGAATCGAGCCTATCCATAGCGCCTCCGTGCGCTCCCATTATCCTGCCAAAATCCTTGGCGCCAAAAAACCTTTTTATCTTTGACGCGGCGAGGTCGCCTATCTGCCCTAATACCGTCAGCAGCGCCCCGAGTATGAGGTACCAGTACTCAGGTATGCTCACTCCGAAAGCTTCCTGCCCGAAATATCCGAACATGTAAACGCCGAGTATGCCGAACACCGCGCCGCCGACAGCGCCCTCCACCGTCTTTTTCGGGCTGATGCTCTCGGCAAGCTTATGCCTACCTATTAGCCTTCCCGTAAAATACGCAAAAGAATCGGTGATTACAGCCGACCCGAACGCTATTATCATAAGAAACCTGTAGGCGTCGATAGCGGGTATGCATACGACGGCCATAAGGAAAAGATAGAACATGCCGGGGTATGCCAGCGAAAACACCGTCATAGCGCCGTCCTTTACGCTGCGCCCAATCAATATCAGCGCTATCAATATAGCCATTACCGCGGCGAGAAAAAGCGCGGCCGCTCCCGTAAAACCTCCGAGGTAATCGTAAGCGGGACAGAGCAGCGCCGCAAACGCGTACGCTATCGCGCGGAAAGGCTTTGAATCCGCGGCAAGCATGCCAAGCATCTCGTGCATGCAAAGCAAACTCACGGCGGATACGGCTATCTTTGCGAACAGCCCGCCGAAATATATGACCGATATAAGCAGCGCCAGCGCCGGTATAGCGAAAAGCGTCCTCTTAAGCAATAGATCCCCTCCGAACCGCCCTTAACGAATTATATTCCTTTAAAGGCCGCAAAACCACTCCCGCAGCGAATAAACGGTGCTTTTATATGCCGCCGAACCTGCGGTCGCGCGAAGCGAAGGCATCGAGCGCCTTTTTGTATTCAATCTCGTCGAAATCGGGCCACAGCGTATTCGAAAAATAAAGCTCGGCGTACGCAAGCTGATACAGCAGAAAATTGCTTAAACGCGATTCCCCGCTCGTGCGTATCATCAGGTCGGGGTCGGGCTGGCCCGCGGTGAAAAGCAGCGAAGATATGTATTCCTCCGTTATTTCCTCCGGCTTTCTGCCTTCCGCAACGGCTTTTTTTACGGCGCCTGTTATCTCCTGCCGCCCTCCGTAATTAACCGCCATGTTGACTGTAAGCCCGGTGTTGTCCTTCGTCGTGCGCTTAGCGCGCTCTATCTCTTCGACTACCTCGCGCGGCAGCCTGGATATATCGCCCAGCGTCAGTATGCGCACGTTCTTCTTATTAAGCTCATCAAGCTCCTTCTTAAGGTATTCGAGCAGCAGCCCCATGAGAGTGTTTACTTCCTGGTCGGGTCGCTTCCAGTTCTCGGTGGAGAACGCAAAAAGCGTGAGATACTTTATGCCGATATCCGAGCTCATGCGTATAATAGTCCGCACGCGCTCCACGCCCGCCCGGTGGCCCGCCGCGCGCGGAAGGCCTCTTTTCTTAGCCCATCGCCCGTTGCCGTCCATTATAACGGCGACATGCACGGGAAGCCGGCTTGGGTCTATGCCGGCGTATACGCTTTCATCTATTTTCTTTTTTCCGAACAGTACGTCCTTAAATCCTCTCAACAAATACCTCGATCATTCCCGCAAACTTTCATGCGCACTGTAACCTGGCTTTTCTTAAAGCGGATAAACCCAAAGCATAGCCCTCGTGCCGCCCGCTAAACCCTTGTCTTAAAACGCGATACGGTTATCTCTATTACATTGTTTCCGGCGGCGCGCACGCGTATAACGCGCTCGGAATCCGCGCATTCCACGCCGCGTTTTGACTCATACTCGCAGCGCACTACTTCATAACCCGCCGAACGCAGCTTTTCTTCCGCTTCGCCCGCCTCGAGCCCCAGTACGCTTTCAGGCGTCATACCTCCATGATTTCCTTTTCTTTATCCTTGACAACGCCGTCTATTATCTTAATGTATTCGTCCGTCAGCTTCTGTACCTCGTTTTCCAGGTCCTTAAAATCGTCCTCGGTTATTTCGCTTGCCTTCTGGCTTTTCTTAAACGCCTCGTTGGCGTCTCGCCTTATCACCCTCACGGCTACTTTAGCCTCCTCGCCCTTTTTCTTAACGGTCTTGGCGAGTTCGGCCCTTCTTTCCTGCGTAAGCTCGGGTATAACGAGCCTTATTACTTTGCCGTCATTGGACGGGTTTATGCCGAGGTCGGACTTCATTATGGCCTTTTCCACTTCGGACAGCATCTTTACATCCCATACCGAAACGACTATCATGCGCGGCTCGGGCGCAGAAATGTTGGCCATCTGGTTAATGGGAGTAGGAGTGCCGTAGTAATCGACCATTATGCCGTCGAGCAGCTGAGGATTAGCCCTGCCCGCCCGGATATGCGACAGCTCCTTCTTAAGCGCCGCAACCGATTTTTCCATCTTCGCTTTTGCATTGTCCAGCGCTTCGTGTTTAACCTGCATAACAAAAACCCTCCTTTTTATCGCCCCGGAATGCGCATTTTACGGGGCTGCGTTTCGCTTTAAAGTATATTTATAAATAATCGCGGGGCGCAGCTCTTTATTTACCGCCGCGCAGCTGATTAATTGATCCTTGTGCCTATGTTCTCGCCCAATACTACTCTTTTTATACCGTCGTCAATATCAAGCCCGAAGCATATTATAGGTATGCTGTTGTCCATACACAGCGACACCGCCGTTGTGTCCATTACTGAAAGCCCCTGGTTTATAACGTCAATGTAGCTTATATAATCGTACTTTTTCGCATCCTTGTTAAGCTTGGGGTCGCTGTCGTAAACGCCGTCCACGTTCTTTGCGAGCAGTATCAGGTCTGCCTCGATTTCAGCCGCGCGCAGCGCCGCCGCCGTATCCGTCGAGAAGTACGGATTGCCGGTACCGCACGCGAATATCACTACCCTGCCCTTTTCAAGATGCCTCATTGCTCGCCGCCTTATGTACGGCTCGGCTATCGCGCGCATCTCTATCGCCGTCTGCACCCTTGTCTGCATGCCCTTGCTTTCCAGCGCGTCCTGCATAGCGAGCGCGTTTATTACGGTTGCGAGCATGCCCATGTGGTCGGCTGTCGTCCTGTCCATGCCCACGCCTCTGCGGCCGCGCCATATGTTGCCGCCGCCCACTACGATGCCCATCTCTACGCCCAGCTTCGCTACTTCTATCACCTGGTCTGCGACGGAAGATATGATATCAAAGTCAAAACCCGACTCCTTGCTTCCGGCCAGGGCCTCTCCGCTGATCTTCAGGACAACGCGTTTATACTTAGGAACAGGCTTTTGCTTCATTTGGCATCTCCTTTTTTTGATTTATTCTACCATACCTGGGCGCTGAAAAGTTTAAAATTTTTTGGAACCCGGAACAGCATAGATTTATTAGCGCCCTGAGCGCACAGCGGCGCAGCGCGAATATTCCCGCAATCAGCCGTTTGGGGCGCTTGCAAAAAGGGAGAGTGCGCCCTTTGCCACTCTCCCTAAAGCATGTCGTTATTTGGACGTCTGCTTCATTACCTCTTCCGCGAAGTCGTCCTTGCGTTTTTCGAGGCCTTCGCCCATCTCATAGCGCACAAAGCGACGTATCTCTATGTTCTCGCCCAGCTTGCCCGACATTTCCTTGACGAGCTGCTTTATCGATTTGTTCTGGTCCTTTACGAACACCTGCTCTATGAGGCAGAAATCCTTATAGTATTTCTGTATTCGGCCTTCCACCATCTTGTCTACGATCTTTTCGGGCTTGCCCTCATTGAGCGCCTGCACGCGCAGTATCTCCTTTTCGCTCGCTATCACATCTTCGGGCACGTCCGAAGGGTTTAAGTATAGCGGATTCGCGGCCGCTATCTGCATTGCGACGTCGTGAGCAAAAGCCTTCAGCTCGGCGTTGCCCGCGGCGGCAGCCGACTCGCAGCCAATCTCGACCAGCACGCCTATCTTGCCGCCCATGTGTATATAGCTGTCCACAAGCCCCGCTCCGCTCAGACCGAAGCGCGTAAAGCGACGAATGTCTATCTTCTCGCCTATCTCGCCTATCTTCTCCTTGACAAGCGTGGATACCGTATTCGCTCCGGCGTTCTGTTCCAAAAGCGCCACGACGTCGGAAGGGTCGTTCTCCATTATATGCTTTGCTATACTGCGCACAAAATCGACGAACACCGGCGTTTTCGCGACGAAGTCCGTCTCGCAGTTAACCTCTACAAGAACGCCGCCCTCGTCTGAAGTAAAGCTCTCTACCACGCCTTCCGCGGCTATCCTGTCTGCCTTCTTCGCGGCGGACGCGAGCCCCTTCTCGCGCAGTATCTTTATCGCTTCCTCAAAGTCTCCGTTTGCCTGTGTAAGCGCGTTTTTGCAATCCATCATGCCGGCGCCTGTTTTCTCCCTCAACGCCTTAACATCACTCGCAGTGATCATATCTTAAAATCTCCTTATATACTTAATACAGTTATTATACCCTTAAAAGTCATACTTTTGAGGGCTTGCTTTGCCGTACGATTAAAATCCGCTTCCTTCTTACTCGGCTTCGGCCTCTTCGGAGACGGGCTCTTCATCGAACGAGTCCAGCATATCAACGTCTTCCTCGTCCTCTTCCTCTTCGGCGGGCTCGGACGTATCGGTCAGCTGTTCGCCCTGCTTCGCTTCGAGCACCGCGTCCGCTATCTTGGACGCCAGCAGCTTCACGGCGCGTATGGCGTCGTCGTTTCCGGGTATCACGTAATCCACTTCGTCGGGGTCGCAGTTCGTATCGACAATTCCCACAATAGGTATGCCCAATGAACGCGCCTCAACGATGGCTATATGCTCCTTTCTCGGGTCGACAACGAACAGCACGCCCGGCAGTTCTTTCATGTCCCTTATACCGCCGAGGTTCTTTATGAGTTTTTCCTGCTCGTGCTTGAGTTTTATAACTTCCTTCTTGGGGAGCAGCGCGAATTCGCCCGTCTCCTCCATCTTTTCTATCTTTTCAAGGCGCCTCACGCGGCTGCGTATCGTTTTGAAGTTTGTGAGCATGCCGCCCAGCCAGCGCTGGCTCACGTAATACATGCCGCAGCGCTTCGCTTCCTGTTCAACCGATTCCTGCGCCTGTTTCTTCGTGCCTACGAACAGCACCGTCTTTCCTTCCATCACCGCGTCGCGCACAAAAAAATACGCCTGTTCCACCATCTTTACTGTTTTCTGCAGGTCGATGATGTAAATGCCGTTGCGCTCCGTGAAGATGTACTTTTTCATCTTGGGGTTCCAACGCCTTGTCTGGTGCCCGAAATGGACGCCAGCTTCCAAAAGCTGCTTCATTGAAATGACTGACACTTCTAATTTCCTCCTGTTTATCCTCCCGCCGCTTCGTCTTTTTGCGGAACCTTTGGGCCATGAAAAAAGATTTAACCCAAAGGCACGGCCGCAAAAATCCGCGCCGGTGTGAAATACAGATGGAATTATAACACAGGGGTAATTGAGAATCAACAAAAAATGATAGTCTTTGTTTCGATGCCGAGCCATTTTTTCTTCAAATTCAGCATTTGAACCCCCGACGCTTAATTCATATCTGGATAACTATACCCTAAGCGCTGTTATCGCCGCGCTGCTTTGCGCCTGAACCCGCATGCGCCTTCTTGCCTGCCCGGCGTACTATGTAGCCCTAAGGCGCTTTAGCCGCATAGTAAATAAGCTTTCTTTGCTTTTCATCCGCCGTATATAATGCAGCACGGCGGATATTTTTTCTATATCTGCAAACAATACTTAATAATTCTTTCGCGGCAGGTAACAGGCGTTGATCAATAACAGGCAGCTTGCTCTTCTTATATTCATCATTTTGGTCGGCGAAACGTCGGCGTATATCCCCGGCCTGATGGCATCGGCCGCAAGGGAAGGAAACTGGCTGCCTATATTGATCAACTCTGTTGTATTCGGTATTGGCGCTTTTATAATGGTCAAGCTCAACAGCATGTACGACGGGAAGATGCTTTTTGAGTACTCCGGCGAGATAATAGGAAAAGCAGGGGCTTACATACTGGGAATTCTATTTATCATATATTTCATTATTGTAGCCGCATATCTGCTGACTTCGTTTACCAATCTGCTGAGAAACAACTTTCTTTATAATACTCCGGCGTGGTTTGAACTGCTGCTTGGCATACCCATATTCGGATACGCTGCATATAAAGGGGTGAGGAATATAGCGCGCATGGCCGAAATGACCGGCGTTCTTTTATTTATCACCGCATTTTTAATACACTTGGCGATGCTTATTCAGGGCAAGATTCAAAACATTGAACCTCTATTTAACACGTACGCCATAGGAAGATACCTTGCGGCAATAAAAGAAGCGATAATTCCATTTCTCGGATTGGAGATACTCACGATAGTTCCGTTCGCGCTTTCGGCAGAAAAGAAAGCGCCCAAAGTCGCGTTTCTGTCCGTTATCGCATGCGGCGTTTTTTTCGTATTCATTATCGAGACGAGCATAATGATGGTGGGCATGGACGATATAGTAAACTATACCGACTCTTTGATAGCAGCTATGCGCCAGGTAGAGCTCCCCTCCATTGAGTTCCTCTCAAGGATAGATATATTCTATCTTACGGTAGGCTTTGCCGTTTCCTTTGTCTATATAATAATAGTGTATTGCGCGATAGTCGAGTATATATGCAAGATGTTTCCGAAGCTGAGCAGGCTCGCTATTGTCGTTGCGGTGGGCGTAATACTCTTCATACTCGGCATATTTGCAAGCGGTATCGACAACCTGCGCAAGGTGTTCAGCCTTTACGCCGTCTATCTGATACCGGCGGCTTCGATTGTCATTCCTGTATTGCTTTATATTATTGCAAAGGTGAAAAAAAATGCCCGTAAAACGAATTAGGTTAACAGTACTGATTATACTTATCATCTTTACGGCTGCAGGGTGCTGGGATGCACGGGACGTAGAAGACAAGGACATAGTGATCACAGTGGCCGTGGACAGGACGGCGGAAGGCGCTCACGCCTTTTACGTAAAAGTCGCGTCCGTCTCTGCCGGCGGGGAGAGCGGCACGCAGAATAAGACAGGCTTTACATCCAGGCTGGTCACGGGTATGGGCGGCTCGTATATCGAAGCAAGGGAAAATATCGACAGGTCTGCAGACAACCCTATATTTCTTGGATCTGTGCAGACGATAATACTCACGGAAAGGCTGGCTTACAGCGGTATCGAGGATTATATGCTCAGGGTACGCCAGACGCCGGAATACAGGAAGACTCTCGACGTAGTGGTTACGCCCACCGAACCTGTAACGCTGTTGAATTATGAGCCGGAAAACGAACACACGGCCGGGTTTGCAATAGAATCCGTTATAAAAAGCCTTGTCGATTCCGGCCAGACATTTGATTTCTCGCTTGGAGATCTGCTTGGAATAATAGCGTCCCGCAACAAATGCTTTCTGCTGCACAATGTCGCCTTGAAAGAGAACATTGCCGTTATCGGTTATTCCATTTTTGACAACGGCATTTGCACCGGCTTTATACCCATCGAGGAAAGCAAAGGGGTACTGTTCCTCATGGCGGACGCGCCCCAGCCATATTATAACATAGGTTTCAGCATGGGCAACGCGGCGGTAAGGGTGCGCAGCGTCGCCAAAGATATAAGGCCGTATTATAACGACGGAAAAATAAGCTTTGACTTGAGCTTTGACATAAACGCCCAGGTGCTGTCTTTAAGCGGCAACATAAAGATATCGGAGCAAACGCGGCAGGAAATAGAATCGGGACTCGAGGCAAAGATACTTGACGACCTTTCAAAAGCCGTTATGAAATCGCAAAGCTTAGGGTGTGATTACCTAGACTTCCATACTTTTTTCAGGATCAGGTACCCGGAAGAAGCAAACAACATGGACTGGAAAGAGGAATATAAACGCGCCGCTTTCAACATAAGCGTAAGCGCCAAGCTGGACCTTGTAAGCACGGTAAACTACAGCGAATAGAGGTGAAGCAATGAACAACCAACGGCAATTTGACGAAACCGTAAAGAACCTGGAGATAAAGGACAAGGGCTACAGCGTGAGGACAATCCCCTATAAGGGAGGGTTAATAAAGTTATTTTTTATAAAGCAGCTTACTGACGCCGTATCCCTTACCGAGAACGTAATAAAGCCGCTTATTCAGCATATAAACGCATCGCAGAACGCGCCGAAGGCAAAAAATGTGTTGGAAAACGTTATTTTCGCCGAGGACACCAGGCTGGAAAACGATTACTCTATTGCCGAGCAATATCTGCTCGACGGAATGACGGTTATACTTTTCAGCGGCGAACGCGAATATATTACCGTAAATATCAAAAAAGCGGAGCACCGCCAGGTCGCTGCTCCCGAGCTCAGCTACACGCTCCGGTCACCTCGCGACTGCTTTGTGGAAAATCTCGACACCAACCTTTCGCTGTTGCGCTACAGGGTAAAAGACCCGGACTTTCGGGCAGAGGAAATGACGGTAGGCAAACGTACGAAGACCCGCGTAGTGCTTTCATATATCGAGAGCATAATCGACCCCAATTTGGTAAAGGATATCCGCAACAGGATAAACAGCATAAACATCGATGCAATAGTCGATTCGAGCGAACTGCAGCATTTACTGTCAACCAAAAATTCGATGCTGCCTCAGATGGGAGTAATAGAGAGATCCGACCTGGCCGTGGAAACGCTTTTAGAAGGAAAGATGGTAATACTCGTGGACGGCAGCAATCTCCCGCTGTCCGTACCGAAGGTGTTTACCGAATTTCTGTATTCGTGCGACGACCGGTATGATAACAGGTATTTCGCGTTATTCATCAGGATACTGCGCTATATCGCCTTTTTCATATCTTATACCGGCGCGGCGTTGTATGTAGCCATTGAGTCCTTTCATAACGACATATTGCCCGCAGACTACGTACTGCTGCTTGCTCAGATGAGAGCAAAAGTTCCTTATACCGCTTTGGTGGGCGCGCTTATACTGGAGTTCGTCACTGAACTGATACGCGAAGCGCTGCTGCGCGTACCCAAGCAGATAGGCCCGGCGATAGGCATTGTGGGCGCCATAATAATCGGGCAGGCGGCAATGTCTTCTGGGCTGTTTACATCCGTGCTGCTTATACTTATTTCCATTGAATTTCTGGCGTCCTTTTCGGTGCCGGATTTTACGCTTATGAACCCGTTTCGCGTCATTAAGCTGCTTATAATATTATTATCGGGACTCGCGGGCTTTTACGGGCTTATACTCGGCCTCACATTCGTGCTTGCCAAGCTTGTTTCCACCGATTCGTTCGGAGTTCCTTATATGGCGCCGTTCGCTCCATTTAACCGCTATGATTTCAAGCGTGCGTTTTCTTTTAACCGTGCAAACAGCAAACAGCGCCAGCATTATGTAAAACCGAAGGACGCGAAGAGAGGCTGAGTACCGAATTATTAAGCCCTCCGGTTTTGTGTACCGCAATGCTAGATCTTTATTCCATACAAAAAGCGCCTTCCGTGAGGCGCTTTGAGTGTTGATGCCTCTTTATTTCCGGATTACCTGATACACCTCATCCGGCGCTTCGCGCCACCTTCCCCCGAGGGGGGAAGGCTACACCTCATGCGTCGCTTTGATGCTACTAATTCTCCAAAAAGTCCTGAAGCTTTTTCATCTCGGTATCGAAATCTTTGGGCTGCACTATTGAGCCCACTCCCTTTATCATGGAATTATCATACTTCTCGGGGTACCTGAACGTCTTAAGCCCTCCGGTGATGCCCTTGACGGTTTTTGCTATCTCGAGTATATCTCCTAAAGGTATATCCGTGCGTACATACTGGTACATCGCGTCTATGAGTCCGGGTATCTCGTCAAGGCTTATATCCTTCGCCTTGCTAAAAAGCTGAGAAAGCACGGTATGCTGGCGCGCTATCCTCCCATCGTCCCAGTCCGGATGGCGTATCCTCATATACGCCACCGCCTGCCGCCCGTTTAAGTGGTGCTTTCCGGGTTTATCTATAGTCTTCACCGCATGCTTGCTGTCTTCCTTGTTTATCTCGTTTATGTTGATATTCAGCCATTCGAACTCCTTCCCCTTGTTTATCGTCACGTCCACGCCGCCAAACGCGTTTATTATGTCTTCCATGCCGTAGAAGTTGATGATTACATAATGGTCGGGGTTTATGCCGAAGTTTTGCTGAAACGTCTTTTTCGTAAGGTCTATGCCCTCCATGCTGAACGCTGTATTAAGCTTGTTCATGTTATGGCCTTCTATAGGCACGTATGTATCCCTCATGAACGAAGCAAGCTTCAATACGTTTTTGTCCTTGTCTATGCGCAATACCATCATCACATCCGAGAGGCCGGTAAATTTCCCTGCGCGCCTGTTGTCCACGCCGATGAGCAGTATGTCCATAGTTCCCGCAGTCTCTTCGACCTGCTCCACTTCGCCGCCCCTATACGTAGGCAAACCACTTGTTCCGGGGTCTATCTCCACCGCCAAAGCCGCGACGGGGTCCACGCCCGGTTTCTCCCATATCTTTGCAACGTTCATATATATGAATACGACGCAGACTATAAAAGACAGTGCAAGCGCGCACAGCGCAATCAGCAATATTTTTAATAATTTCCTCCTGCTCAAACCCCAACACCTCCTGTCAGTACTTTAATAATACGACATTTTTCGGATATTGTACATACTTTTTACATCACCGCCTCAAATAGCCTCACGTCTTGCCGGGGACCCCGTATTTACACCCCATAAAACTCTTGCTTTATGGGGACCCCGTATTTACACCCCATAAAGCTTTTGCTTTATGGGGACCCCGTAAAAAAAGCAGCGGGGCGTTTAATCACCCCACCGCAGTTTTTTGAAATATTAAATGAAATTCCGTCTAGTTTTCGAGAAAATCGTGCAGATTCTTTATAGCTGTGTCGAAGTCCTTAGGCTGTACTATCGACATCCCCTTGTAGCCGCCGTTTGCGAAGTCGTCAGGATACATGAATCTTCCAAGCTCGGTGCCCTCCATGGTTTTTATGGTGTTTGCCAAGTCGAGCATCTTGTCCAAAGGTATATCGGTGCGTACATATTTAATCATAGAGTCGATAAGCCCGGGTATCTCCGACATGCCTACGTCTTTAGCTTTCTTAAACAGCGCTGAAAGCACCGTCTGCTGGCGCACTATCCTTCCGTTGTCGCCGCCCGGATGCCTTATCCTCATATACGCCACTGCCTGGCGCCCGTTGAGGTGGTGCTCGCCCGCCTTGTTGATATTTTCAGCGTCTTTGCCGCTGTCTTCGTTGTTTATCTCGTTGATATTTATATTGAGCCATTCAAGCTCGTTTTTTTCAATATTGACATCAACGCCGCCCAGCCCTTCGATTATGTCTTCCATGCCGTAGAAGTTTACGATGATGTAGTAATCGGGCGCAAGGCCGAAGCTGTCTTTAAACGTCTTCTTAGTAAGATCGGTGCCGCCGAAGCTGTAAGCGGCGTTAAGCTTGTTTTTGCCGTGCCCGTCTATCTCCACAAGCGTATCCCTCATGAACGACGCGAGCTTTAATTTGCCGCTGTTTTTATCGACGCGCATATAGATAAGTACGTCCGAGCGCCCGGAAAACTTTCCGTTTTCCCTGTTGTCCACGCCTATGAGCAATATGTCGGTAGCGCCCGGCTCTTTTTCGATTTCCGGAGCCGTGCCGCCTTGAAATGAAGCGTCGGGCAGCCCGCTGGCTTCAGGGTCCGTCTCATACACTTCGCCGCCTGCGCCGACTTCGGGCTTGTCCCAAATCTGCGCGATGTTTGCCCAAATATATACGCCCGTTCCTATAAGCATTACCGCCAATACGCATATCACTATGGCCAGTACTTTTATAGGCTTCTTTTTCTTCTTAGGAACATTGATCCTAATTGATTTCTCCGCCAACCTGTTCACACTCCTAATAAACTTTTATCTAAAAGCCTTCGCTTTTAAGGATTTCACCACCGGCCCGAACCAAAAAGTTCAAGCATATATATGCAATCACCATCATACAACATGTTTTTTGATTTGTATATACTTATATAAAACATAATAATATGGTTTTATGCCATATAATGCTTAAGATTTTTCTCTTTGTCACGCGTTCCTTTTGCGAAGCATATCCCCCGGCCGCAAATCGTAAGGGCAGTTTATATAAAGCATCTCCTTGGGGTGGGGCGCGCTTATCCTGCTCTCGCCCTCAGGAGTCAAAATATCGGTTACCTCAAACGAGCCGCTAAAACGCGGTGAGAGCGCTTCGAGCTCGTCGCCTTTTGAAAACTTGCCGCGCTGCTCTATCAGCAAAAGCCCTCTTTCGTCACGCGCCGCCTTCACTTTTGCCACAAAATCGTACGTGCGCCGCGGCGCGCTTAAGTCCGTGTCCTGTCCGCTCTCGCGCGGGTTGCCGTAGAAAAAGCCAGTGGTAAACGGGCGGCTGCCCGCTTTCAATACTTCGTCAAGCAAAGCGCTGTCAAACGGCTTGCCTTGAATGCAATCGTCGAGCGCACGGCGGTAAGCGCCCGTCACGCAGGCGACATAGTATTCGGACTTCATCCGGCCTTCTATTTTAAGCGACGTAACGCCCGCGTCTATAACGTCTTTTAAGTGGGATATCATGCAAAGGTCTTTGGAGTTGAATATGTACGTGCCGCGGTCGTCCTGCTGCACCGGAAAATACTCTCCCGCATACCCGCGTTCGCTCACGTAGTATTCCCAGCGGCAGGGCTGCGCGCATTCCCCCCTGTTGCCGCTCCTGCCCGTCAGGAAATTGGAGAGCAGGCAGCGCCCGGAATACGATATGCACATAGCGCCGTGCACGAATGCCTCGAATTCAAGCGCAGCGGGAGTGTTTTCTCTCATATACGATATCTCGGCAAGCGAAAGCTCGCGCGAGAGTATAATGCGCGATACGCCCTCGCTATGCCAGAACTGTGCGCTTTTTGAGTTTGTCGTGTTTGCCTGCGTGGAAAGGTGAATGGGAACATCGGGCGCTACGCGCCTTGCCGTACACAAAACGCCCGGGTCAGTTACGATAAACGCGTCGACCCCTAAGTCTCTTAACTCTTCCAGATAGCCTTCAAGGCCAGCAAAGTCGCTGTCGCGGAACACGGCGTTTACCGTAATATACAGGCGTTTATTAAGGCCGTGCAGCAGCGCCGCGGCCTCCTTTATCTCGTCTGTTGTAAAGTTGCCCGCAAAAGCACGCAGGCCGTACGCCTTGCCGGCCGCGTACACGGCGTCCGCGCCGAAATACGCTGCGGCTTTGAGCGCCTCCATGCTGCCCGCGGGCGCTAATAGCTCTATCATTATTACGTTGTCGGGCTGGGCGACGCGCTCGCCTGCGCCGCCACGGCTTGTTCAAAAGCTTTTACGTTAGCGTGATGTTCGTCGAGAGTTTTGGCGAACACAAGCTCGCCCGAATCGGGCGCTTTGTTGCAGAAATACAGGTATTTGTCTGCGATGTACCCTTCGTCGGGATACAAAGCGGCTTCTATCGCCTGCTTGCCCGGGTTGCAGACCGGCCCAATAGGCAACCCTTTGTTTATGTCCGTGTTGTAAGGCGAATCTATAGTATGCTCCTCCGGCAAGTAGGAGAGCTTCTTTTTTCCTGTTATGTAACGCAATGTGGCGCCCGACTGCAGCGGCATGTCTATATCTTTATTAAGCCTGTTATGGAACACCGCCGATATCCTCTTGAAATCCTGCGGCAGACCTTCCCACTCAATCATCGACGCCAAGGTCATCACCTGGTCCGTAGTCATGCCCAATTCCTGCGCCTTTTCGGAGTAACCCAGCGTGAATATCTCATTAAACCTGTCAAGCAGCTTCTTTATTATATCCTCGGGCTTGGAATCCAAATACACCTCGTACGTGTCCGGGAACAGATAACCTTCAAGTATATACCTGCGCTGTTTCGCGCTTTCCCCGGCTGAGAACGCGGAGATGAAATCATAATCGTTAAACGCTGCGGGGTCTTTGCACAGCCTGAGGAACTCGGCCTTTTCGGCTGTATCGAATACACCCTTCTGCACTAGCGTCGCCGCCATGTCTTCGACAGTCATGCCTTCGGTGAGCGTTACCCTTGCGGTCTTGCGGCCTCCGTCGCCCGCCTCGAGTATCGCTATTATCTCGTCCATCGTCATGGCCGGCGAGAGCTTGTACGTCCCCGCCTGCATCGAAGAGCCCTTGTCGTTGAAATCCGCGTACATCTGGAACACGAATTTATTGCGTATTATACCCGCCTCGTACAGCGTGGACGCTATCTTGGAAAGCGACGAGCCCGTCTTTATCTGTATCGTTTGTACTGCGGAAGGGTCGCTGCCCGCGGGGTCGAAGTAGTTTCCCTTTACGTAAGCGAATACGGCCGTGCCCAGCCAGAACACCAGAGCCGCGCTGATAATGAGCAAAAGCGCGGGCCGGGTAAACTTCCAGATAAGCGCGGGAAGAGTATACTCTCTTATGGAGCTTCTCTCTTCCGCCAGGTCGGCTGGCTCGCGCGCGCCCGCATTCATAGAGAACTGACGCGTCTCGTTATGCGAGGGCGATATGCTGTTGTCGTCGGCAAAGTAATTATTGCCGCCACGCTTTCTCATCATTGCTTATTCCTTTAAAAAATCGAGCCCCAAGTCGCACGCGCTGTTTAATATGTTGTACACGTCGCCGACAAGCGTCTGGAACTTGTACTCGGCGGCGAAGAACTCGGTAACGCTGTTGTTGAAAGCGAGCAGCTCGCCCAGCTTCTTTACCTTGTCCATCGTCTCGGTCGGCGGCTCGTTTCCGGCAAGATATGCCGCCTGCGCCTCAAACTGCAGCTTCTTGTAGTCCTTAATAAGCGCTTTCGTACTCTCGTCAGCCATAACGACGGCCTTTAAGCGCGCGTATACCTTATATTCAGGGCTGTTCTTAATCTCGTTTGCGAGTTCGTGCGCCTTATCGTATACCAGCATTCCCCACTCCTTAGATATCTATTATGATGGGAAGTATCATAGGGTTGCGCTTTGTGCTGTCATATAGATAGCTGCGCAGCGCTTTCTTTATGCGGCTCTTTATAGTCGTCCATTCCGTTATCTTGTTCTTTTCGCAGTCCTCTACGACTTCCGTAATAAGCTTTTTAGCGGCTTCGAGTAAATCGCCCGACTCGCGCATATACACGAATCCCCTCGATACTATATCAGGCCCCGCCACGAGCTCTCCCGTCTCGGATGATATAGTCACCACCACAATAAACAGGCCGTCCTGTGAAAGCTGCTTCCTGTCGCGCAGCACCACGTTGCCTACGTCGCCCACTCCGAGGCCGTCTATGATTATGCTGCCCGACGGCACCGTTTCAGTAAACCTCGAAAACTTCCTGCCTATTTCTATAACCTTGCCTATCTCGGGTATGAATATGTTCTTCTTCTTTACCCCCACGCTCTCGGCAAGCCCCGCGTGCCGGTAGAGATGGCGGTATTCGCCGTGCACCGGTATGAAGTATTTCGGTTTCGTTATAGACAGCATCAGCTTAAGCTCTTCTTCGCACGCGTGGCCGGAGACGTGTATGTCCGCCATCGCTTCGTTTATTACGTCGGCGCCCTTGCGGTACAGCATGTTAATGACGTCGGATATGTACCTCTCGTTGCCGGGTATCGCCGACGCCGAGATTATAACGAGGTCGCCCGGCATCATCTGAAGCTTCTTGTGCTCGCCCGCAGCCATGCGCACCAGCCCCGACATCGTCTCGCCCTGGCTGCCCGTAGTCAGTATGACTATCTTTGAAGCGGCGAGCTTGTCAAGCTCTTCCGGCTCAACAAGCAGGTCTTCATCGTATTCGAGGTAGCCAAGCTCCTTTGCCACCTTTGCTATCTTAAGCATGCTCCTGCCCGAGAGGCAGACCTTCCTGCCAAAGCGCTTCGATGCGGTTATCACCTGCTGCAGCCTATGTATATTTGAAGCGAAAGTCGCTACAATTATCCTCCCCGTGGCTTTCTTGAAAAAGCTCTCGAACGTCTCGCCTACCTTGCTCTCCGACATCGTCGAGCCCGGGTTTTCCGCGTTCGTAGAATCGGACATCAGTACGAGCACGCCTTTTTTGCCGAGTTCCGCGAACTTTGCCAGGTCTATCACCCTGCCGTCAGTCGGCGTGTAATCCACCTTAAAATCGCCCGTGTGCACCAGTATGCCTATCGGCGTGTGTATTGCAAAGCCCAAGGCCGCGTCTATGCTGTGGTTTACCTGTATCGCTTCTATCTTGAAGAGACCTGCGCTGATTGTGTCTCCCGGCTTTATTATGTTGAAATTTAAGCCCTCGATCTTCCTTTCGGCAAGCTTCGTTTCAATAAGCGCCAGCGAAAGGTCCGTTCCGTATACCGGGGCGCCCAGGTCCTGCAGCAGGTAGGGCGTCGCCCCTATATGGTCCTCATGGCCGTGCGTTATAAGCACAGCCTTTATTTTTTCCTTGTTCTTCTTCAGGTACGCCGCGTCGGGTATCACGTAGTCCACGCCCAACATGTCTTCCCGTGGAAACGACAGCCCGCAGTCAATAACTATTATCTCGTCGCCGTACTCTATAACTGTCATGTTTTTTCCCACTTCGCCTACTCCGCCAAGCGGGATGATACGCACTGAATTCTGTTTTGCCAAGTATATTCCTCGCTCTCTTCCTGCCCCTATATAATAAATCAATTACATTTTTTGCGCAAGCGCAATGAATCCAAACTGTCTTGCCTGTCTGAATTAAACATTTTACAATTAGTAATTATATAAAACGAAGCCGGACTCTTGGTAAGATTATTTTGCCTTATATCTGTCTTTTTGGTCGAAAAACGTTATATCAGCGTAACCCGCGTATATCCTGCCCGAATGCTTTGCGCCCGCCGGTATGAAATACCTGTCGCCCTTTTGAAACGTGTGCGGCACGCCTTCTATGTTAAGATCTATCCTGCCCTCGAGCACCACGCCAAATTGTGCCGCGTGGGAATGCTCGGGAAGGTCGGCGTCCTCCCCAAACTCCATGAATATTATCTGATGGCTGCCGTCCTGCGAAAGGTAGGCGCGCACGCCGCTGATCGGTATGTCCGCCTCGGGAAGGCCGAGTATCGGCTCGGGAAATATCAATTCCATATTTGCTTCTCCCGGGTAAATCTATTCCTTACTGCTTTGCTGCAACTCAAATAGTTTAACATCAAAAGTAACTGTAGTAAATATAAAACATTTTTCAGCAGTGTGATATGTGGTAAACCATATTGCTTAATCAAAGCAAGCTCCAGGAGCGGACAGGAGGACTTGAAGGCATAATTACCTGCAATATATAAGAGGGCTATCAAAGCCCTCCCCTGCAATCAATACAATATTATTTATCGGAAGTATTGTTATCTTTTTTTAGTATCTTCTTCACCATATCGGTGTACTTCTCGCACAGTTCCTCGGCGTATTCCTCAGTATACCCTTCAGTGCGTATCACTATTTTCGGGTGCGTAGCATGCGGGCAGATATAGCCGTAGCCGTTTTCCACGTCGAGCCGCAGGCCTTCCGCCGCAGCGGAGGCGCCCTCGCGGTATACCTCCTTTATCACCCTTCCTATGTCGTCCCAGCTGCAGCTTATCTCGCGCACGCGCTTATGCTCCGGCTCTATCATGCCCGCTATTTCTTCCAGCGACAAGCCCGTCCGCGCCATGTGCTCCGCGAGCCGGCACACTGCGTAAGCGCCGTCGAAAAGCATGCGCCGCGCGTCCGCGCCATACGAGCGCAGCGCTTCCTCTTCGGAGGCGTAGGAGACTTTAAGTCCCATTATCTGCGCGACGGCAACGGTGCCGCGCGAAGCGCCTGACGGAAGCGTAACGCTGTCTCCGCCCAGGCTGTTGAACATAAGGTAATAAACCATTGTCTCGAACTCGCCCTCGCCTATTACTCGCCCGTCGGGCAGGTACAGCGAACAAAAAGTAAAGTTGCGCGACATCCTTACCGCAAAGCGCGCGCCCTCCTCGCGCAGCACGCCCGTAATTGGCTCGTCCAGATCGCTGTGATGCCACACCGCGCGTATGCCGCATTGCCCGAGCGCTTTCGCCGCAAGCCCGTCAATGTCCTTGCCGCCGCGCACTACAACGCTCAGCCCCGCGCTCTTTATAGAGGCGCTGTCTATGCCGCGGAACGCGGTGCCCAGATAAAGGCTCTCCGCCGCGTCCATAGGTATCTCCCTGCCGCACGCCTTGTTTGCCGTCTGCTCGCCCTGCGCGAAGTACTTTGCTTCTATCTTCTTTCTCGCGCCTTTGGAAAGTATGAATATGTCGGGCTCGAATATGTCAACAAACAGCTTTGCGCCCTTATACGACTTAATCGAGGCGCACAGCCCCGCGCCCAAAAGCGAAGCCGCCTGCGCGCACACCGGCTTTGGAACGTTTTTCATGGAGTATACGTCCGCGCCGCTCTGCGTGAATATGCCCGCGGCCTGCTTTAACACTGCGTCCGCGTACGGCGTGCCGTCCGTGCATACGGCGACGCTCCTGCCCGACATATATTCCGCCGCAGCGCCGAATATCCTGCCGAGGCGCAGCGGCGTTATATCCGCCCCTATGTCGCCCGCAAAGCCGTTTTTGCATAGGAAATTCGGCCGTTCGCCAAAGCCCCATATTATGTTCTCGTTGGCGGATGCGCCGTGAGACAGGCACTTGTCGGGCCAGATCTTGACGCGCGGCGAAACGGTGTTGTCGCCCGACAGCTTGCAGCGCTCGCCTATTACCGCGCCCTCGTTTATTATGCACTTGTCGCCCGCCGTGCTTCCCGCAGCCATTACGCACAAATTGAGCTTCGAGTATCTGCCCACGCTTGAGCCACCGAGCAGCACGCTGCGCTTTATGCTGGCGTGCGCCCCTACGCGCGAGCCTGCGCCCACCGACGAAAACCTTCCTATTCTCGCTCCTTCGCCAATTACCGCGCCGTCGCCCAGAAAACACGGAGACTGCATCAGCGCAGAGCCGCTTATCCGTACGTCTTCGCCCACGCGTATGCCGTCAAGGTTCCTGCCCTTTATATCCGCTTTGACCTTTCCGTCCAGCAGGTCTTCATGCGCCTTAAGGTAGCTCTCTATGTTGCCCACGTCGCACCAGTAGCCTTGCGCTATGTAGCCCGATACCCGTATGCCGTTCTTCAGCATAAGCGGAAACAGGTCTTTGGCAAAATCGAACTTCTCGCCTGAGGGTATCATATCGAGCACGTCAGGCTCGAGTATGTATATGCCTGTGTTTACGGTATCGCTGAACACGTCCTCCCAGCCCGGCTTTTCGACGAACCGCTCCACGCTGCCGTCGTCGCCCGAGATTACTACCCCGTACTCGAGCGGCTCGCCCATGCTTTTTAATACCAGCGTAGCTTTGGCGCCCGTGCGCCTGTGGAACACCACGGCGTCCGTTATATCTATATCGCACAGCGCGTCTCCGCTTATTACAACGAACGTGCCGTCCACAAAGCCGGAAGCGTTTTTGACGCTGCCCGCGGTGCCCAGCGGCTCGTCCTCAATGAAATATTCTATATTCGCGTTTTTTGTATCCTGGAAGTAGTCTATGATTACGGACGGGCGGTACATCAGCGTAAACGCCATGTCGCGTATGCCGTGCCTTAAAAGGTGCTCAACCGTGTACTCCGCGAGCGGTTTATCGAGCAGCTTAACCATGGGTTTTGGCACGTCGCACGTAAGAGGCCTAAGGCGCGTGCCCTCGCCGCCCGCCATCACTATAGCTTTCATAATAATGCTCTCCTTACACCCCGGTGGCTTTCGTTAAAATCACCCCAAAAAGGTGAGCCTTTTTAGGGTGTTATAAAACAGGGTCTGGCATTATTATGTTTCAGCTTGCTCCGCGATATTCTATAGTATGTACTTTTGCAGGTCGTTGTCCTTTATCTGCTCTTTTAGGTGCTCTTTTACGTAGGCCGCGTCTATCTCAACGTCTATCATCGGGTGGTCGCCGCCCGCGTTGAAGGATATGTCCTCCAGCAGCGATTCCACGACGGTATGCAGCCTGCGCGCGCCTATGTTTTCCGACGTTTCGTTAACCATTACGGCGTACTTCGCAATCGCGTCTATCGCGTCTTCCTTGAATATGAGGCGTATGTTGTCCGCTTCAAGCAGCGCCTGATACTGCTTTATAATGGCGTTCTTGGGCTGCGTCAGTATGCGCTTCATATCTTCGGCGGTAAGGCTCTTAAGCTCCACCTTTATCGGGAACCTGCCTTGCAGCTCGGGTATGAGGTCGGATATCTTAGACACGTGGAACGCGCCCGCCGCTATGAACAGCATGTAGTCCGTCTTGACAGGCCCGTATTTCGTTACTACGGTTGAGCCTTCAACAATCGGCAGTATATCCCGCTGCACACCCTCGCGCGATACGTCGGGTCCCTGCCCCATGTTCTTGCCCGCTATCTTGTCTATCTCATCTAAGAATATTATCCCGTCCTGCTCGGCGCGCTCTATCGCCGTGCTTATCACTTCGTCCATGTCTATAAGTTTGTCGGCTTCCTCCTGCGTGAATATCTTGCGCGCTTCGGATACCGTCACCCTGCGCCGCTTCGTCTTCTTGGGAAGTATGCCGCCCAGCATATCCTGTATGTTTATGTCGCTGCCCAGTCCCGCTATCTCTATACCTATCGACGAGTTGTCCTGCACCTCGATTTCTATCATCGTATCCTCGAGTTTTCCCGCGCGCAATTGCGCCAATGTTTCCTCGCGCTTCGTCATGCGCTTCTGGCGCTCTTCCTGCGTTTCGGGAGGCACGCTCTGCCCCTGTCCCAAAAGCGCCTGGAAAGGGTTCGCAGCCGGAGCGGGCTTGCGGTGCAACGGCGCGAGTATGTCAACGAGCCTTTCTTCCGCCGCCTTTTCGGCCTTGGAACGCACTGTCTCATGCCGCGACGCCTTTACCATCCGTATCGACGCCTCTACAAGGTCTCTCACCATCGATTCCACGTCGCGCCCGACGTATCCCACTTCGGTGAACTTCGTGGCCTCTACCTTTATGAACGGCGCGTTCATCAGCTTGGCGAGCCGCCTCGCTATTTCCGTCTTGCCTACGCCCGTGGGCCCCACCATTATTATGTTCTTGGGAGTTATCTCATCCCGCATCTCCTGCTCGACCTTGTTGCGGCGGTAGCGGTTGCGCAGGGCCACAGCCACGGCGCGTTTCGCCTTGTCCTGCCCGATTATATACTTGTCAAGCTCGCTGACTATCTCTTTTGGCGTCAGATGGGACATGCTATACCTCCTCAACGGTTATCACGTTGTTTGTAAACACGCATATGCTGCTCGCTATTGCCATAGCTTTTTTGACTATCTCCAGCGCGGATAAATCGGTATTCTCCTTCAGCGCCTTGGCTGCCGCGAGAGCGTAACTTCCGCCCGAGCCTATGGCCGCTATGTCGTCGTCGGGCGTTATCACCTCGCCGCTGCCCGATATTACGAGCAGTTCGTCCTTGTCCGCCGCGATAAGCATCGCTTCAAGCTTGCGCAGCACCTTGTCTCCGCGCCATTCCTGCGCCAGTTCCACCGCGGCGCGCTGCAGGCTGCCGCTGTACTGCTCGAGCTTTGCCTCGAAGCGCTCGGAAAGCGTGAACGCGTCGGCAACCGAGCCCGCAAACCCTACGACGACCTTGTCGTCAAAAAGCCGCCGCACCTTCTTTGCGTTGTGCTTCATTATAGTATTCTGGCCGAACGTGACCTGCCCGTCGCCCGCGATGGCGCACTTGCCGTCCCGCCTCACCGCTACTATCGTAGTGCCTTCCATCATCTCTGTTTCCTCCAAAACATTCCCGAAACCGCGTTGATTCCGAAAACCGTTATGGGGACGAGGCAAAGCCTCTCCCCTTATACACACCCCATCAAGTCTTGCGACTTGCCGGGGGCCCCGTATATATACGCGGGAGGGACAAACCCCTCCCTGAATGTCCTTCTTTATTATCTTATATTACCCCATCAAGCCTCACGACTTGCTGGGGACCCCGTATTTACACCCTATTAAGCCTCACGACTTTTTGGGGACCCCGTATTTACACCCCATCAGCCTCACGGCTTGCTGGGGACCCCGTATTTACACCCCATCAAGTCTCACGACTTGCTGGGGACCCCATTAAAAACCCCGTCCCGTATGCGCCTTATCTCACTAAGCGCCCTTTCGGATACGGCTAATTTTACGTCCCGCCTGCGCGCTTTAGATTCCAGCCTGCCCAATATGCCAAAAGTAATATTCATTGGCTGGAAATCCGCTCCGCAATAGCCCGAAACGTACGCCGCAAGCGCGCCGCACGCAGTATTCCTGCTAAAATACGGCCTTTGCTTTCCCGTTATATCGCACGCCGCAAACAGCCCCGCGAGCAGCCCGGACGAGGCGCTCTCAATATACCCTTCCACGCCGGTTATCTGTCCCGCGAAGAAAAGCCCCGGGCGGCTCTTCATCTCGTAGTATTCGTTTAATACCCCCGGGCTTTTTATGTACGTGTTCCTGTGCATCACGCCGTAGCGCACGAACTCCGCGTTTTCAAGCCCCGGTATCATAGAAAACACTCTTTTCTGTTCGCCGAACTTCAAATGCGTCTGAAAGCCTACGAGGTTAAAAAGCCGGCACTCGGCGTCCTCGCGCCGCAGCTGCACCACCGCGTAAGGCTTGCTGCCGTCGGGGCACGTAATCCCAACCGGCTTCAGCGGCCCGAAGCAAAGCGTTTTAAAGCCGCGCTTCGCCATAGTCTCTATCGGCATGCAGCCCTCAAACACGTTGTCGTCCTCAAAGCCGTGCATATGCGCCGTCTCGGCGTTTATTAGCGCCTCCCAAAAAGCGCGGTACTGCTCTTCGTTCATCGGGCAGTTCAGATAGTCGCTGCCTTCGCCGTATCTTGACGCCCAGAACGCCTTGCCCATATCCACCGACTCGGCCGTCACTATCGGCGCCGCCGCGTCGAAAAACGAGAGCATGCCGTTCGTCCTGCGGGCTATGTCGTCCGCAAGCGGCCCGGAAGCAAGGGGCCCCGCCGCCACGATAGCGATGCCTTCTTCGGGTATTTTCTCTGCCTGCTCTGTAACAACTTCTATATGCCCGTTCGAGCGCACCGCGTTTGTGACATACTCAGAAAACGCTTTCCTGTCCACAGCGAGCGCGCCGCCCGCGGGTACCTTCGTCTCGTCCGCAGCCCGCATTATCAGCGAACCAAGCTCCCTCATCTCCTGCTTTAAAAGCCCCACGGCGTTCGCAAGCCCCTCCGCACGCAGGGAGTTCGAGCACACCAGCTCCGCGAAGCCTTCCTCTCTGTGTGCGGGCGAAAACGCCAGCGGCTTTTGCTCAACGAGCGTTACATCGACGCCGAAGCGCGCGAGCTGCCAGGCGGCCTCGCAGCCCGCAAGCCCCGCGCCTATTACGACAGCGCTATTCTTCTTCATCCGCTTTCTTTCGCTGGTTTTTTGAGCACTCCGGATTGGAGCACTTCTTGTAGCTCTTGCCGTTCGACATGCGGCGCAGCACCATCATGCTCCCGCAAGCGTCGCATTTATCGGGTATAGGCATATCCCACGACACAAAATCGCATTCGGGGTAGCCTTCGCAGCCATAGAAAGTCTTGCGCGTTTTAGCCGACTTCTTCTCCACTATCCGCTTGCCGCACTTGGGGCAGGGCGTGTCTATATACTTGACAATAGGCTTGGTGTTGCGGCACTCGGGGTAACCGGGGCACGCGAGGAACTGCCCGAACCTGCCGTCCTTATACACCATTGTCCTGCCGCACTTCTCGCATACCACGTCGGACTCCTTTACGGGAAGCTCAACGCGCTCCACCGTCTTGTCCGCCGCCTCCAGCGTCTTTTCAAACGGCGTATAAAAATCTCGCAGCAGCTTCTTCCACTGCTTTCCGCCGTTCTCTATATCGTCGAGTTCGTTCTCGAGCTCCGCGGTGAATTCCACGTCCACGATGTCCGAGAAGTTCTTTTTCATCAGGTCGTTCACTATCACGCCAAGTTCGGTGGGCTTTAACGCCTTGCCCTCTTTGGCGATATACTTGCGCTCCTGTATGGTCGATATTATAGGCGCGTACGTGCTCGGCCTGCCAATGCCCTTTTCCTCAAGCGCCTTTACCAGCGTCGCCTCGGTGTAGCGGCTCGGCGGCTGCGTGAAGTTCTGCTTGGGCGTTATGCTTACCACCGGGCAGACCTCGCCTTCGCGCAGCGCTGGCAGTATGCTGTCCTTTTGCTCCTCGTCGCCCGAGTACGCCGCGGTATACCCCTTAAATGTAAGCCGCGAGCCTGCCGCCTTGAACACGCAGTCCCCGGCGTTTAACGTCACCGCCATGGTCTCGTATTCGGAAGGCTTCATCTGGCTCGCTACGAAACGGCTGTATATTAGCTTATATAGCTTGTACTGGTCCTTTGACAACGTGTCTTTCAGCGCGTCGGGAGCAAGGTTCATATGCGACGGGCGTATGGCCTCGTGCGCGTCCTGCGCTTTCCTGGATTTTTTAAAGTAATTGGGAGTATCGGGAAGGTACTCTTTGCCGTACGCCTTTTCTATGTGTTCTCGCACAGCCTTAAGCGCCTCGTCGGACACTCTCGTCGAGTCTGTCCTTATATACGTCACGAGCCCTACCGAGCCCTCGCCCGGCAGTTCGACGCCTTCGTAAAGCTGCTGTGCAACGAGCATAGTGCGCTTAGCGGTAAAGCCCAGCGCGCTTGCTGCCGCCTGCTGCAGATAGCTCGTAGTAAAGGGCGGCGGGGCGCTCTTTTTTTTCTCGCCCTTCTTCACGCTCGCGACTACAAAGTCTTTGCCTTTTATCGCTTCGAGTATCTCGTCAGCCTGCTGTTTGTTTTCAAGCTTCTTGCGGCCGTTATGTTCGGCGAATTTCGCCTCGAACTGCTGCGTCCCGGCCGCGTCGCGGAGCAGCGCGGTTATCGTCCAGAACTCCTCCGGCTTAAAAGCGTTTATCTCTTCCTCGCGGTCGCATATTATGCGCACTGCCACCGACTGCACCCGCCCTGCCGACAGGCCTTTTTTCACCTTGCGCCACAGAAGGGGCGAGAGCTTGTATCCCACGAGGCGGTCGAGCACGCGCCGCGCCTGCTGCGCGTCCACCAAATCGAGGTTAATGCTTCTCGGATTCTTTATTGCGTTCATCACGGCATTCTGCGTTATCTCGTTGAACTCTATGCGGCTGATTTTGTCGTCCTCGCCCAGCAGGTTCGCTATATGCCATGATATCGCTTCGCCCTCGCGGTCGGGGTCGGTAGCGAGGTATATCCTTTTTGCGCCCGCTGCGCCCGCCTTGAGGCTTGAAACGACGGCCTTCTTTCCTCTTATCTGTATATACTTAGGCTCGAAGTCGTTCTCGATATCCACGCCCAGGGAGCTCTTGGGCAGATCTCTTACATGCCCCCCGCTCGCCTGAACCTTGTAGCCCGAACCAAGAAATTTGCTTATCGTCTTTGCCTTCGCCGGCGACTCCACTATAACGAGATCGTACCTCTTGCCCGGCGCGGCAGCCTTTTTAGTCTCGCTCTTTTTCGCGGCGGATTTTACCGAGGCCGTTTTTCTCACGGTCGCCTGTTTGGGCTCGGCCTTCTTTGCTGTGGATTTTTGTGCAGATGCCATGTTTCTCTCCAAAATAGTATTCTTTACACCCCGTAAGCTTTAAGCTTTTGGGCCCCGTAAACTTTCTTGTTTGATTAAAAGTCCTGGGTCTTTATTCCGCCCGGTATTGCAAAATTTATCGGGTCAGATTCCGTATTTTCCGCCGGGCAGCCGCTTTATGAGGCCGCCAAGCTCCATCAGCGTAAGCGCCGAATTTATCTCGCTTTGAGGATATTTTATGCTCAGAGCAATGCTTTCAACACTTGTATCGCCTTGCAGAAGCAAATTATATATTTGGCGCTGTAAAAAATCAAGCTGTATACATTTTTCACCCCAACAAGCCTTACGTCTTGTTGGGGACCCCATATCCGCTGCGGCGGGCGCTTTTTCGCTTCCCAGCCCGTAAAACTCTAGTATGTCTACCGCGCTGCACGCTATGCAGGCGCCCTGCTTTATCAGCATATTTGAAAGAGACGCCGTACTAAGATACGGCGGGCCGGGCACAGCGAATACGTCGCGACCCAATGCGACGGCCATAGAAGCGGTTATCGCCGTGCCGCCCTCTATTTCCGACTCTACAACCAGCGTTCCTTTTGACAGCCCCGCGATTATCCTGTTTCGCACGGGAAAATTCGCGGCAAGCGGCTGCGTTCCCGGCGGCAGTTCAGAGATTACCGCTCCGTTCTCCACTGTTTTGTAATATATATCGTCACTTTCCGGCGGATAGATTACATCAACTCCGCAGCCGAGCACCGCTATTGTCTTTCCGCCGGCTTCGAGCGCGCCCGAATGCGCCGCCGTGTCTATGCCGCGCGCCATGCCCGAAACAACGGCCACGCCCGCTTCCGCCAGCTCTTTTGCTATCCGGCGCGCAAGCTCAAAACCTTTTCTTGTGCACCGCCTCGTGCCCACTATGCTTATCGCGTCAAGCGGCTTTTTTGTGTCGAACACTCCGCTTAACGCTCCTTTAACGAACAACACGGGCGGCGGGAACTGCAGCCCGGCAAGCCTCTCGGGATATTCGCCCGACAGCCTCGTAACTGCGGTTATGCCTTTTGCGGCGAGCTCCGATATTATTTCGGCTACGCGCTGCTCCGAGCAGTAGGCCCTGGCGGTTTTCGCGGCGTCTGCGGAGATGCTTTCAAGCGGCTTGCCGCTTTTTACCGCATCAAAAAACGTGCCCGCGTCCCCGAATTCCTTCAATAAATAATAGAACGCCTTCGGGCCTATCACGGGCATAGACGCCATCCATATCCAGTATTTTTCCTGCTCGGTGTACGCCAACCGACACCTCCCGCAACGTGCTTGCAGTTTTTATAATTACCCTGCCGTATACTTTTCTTAAACAGTATACATCTGTTTTAAACAACCGATTAAGCGCGTTTCGCTTCCCGCCGCCGTCGGGATTGAACGCGTCTATTATAACACCATCAATACATATTACGTCAATACTAGCATAATAATGAAACTTTAATCGCCCATACGGATAACAAAACACCCGGTTTACGCATACGTTAATAAAAGAAGCAGGTAAAGGAGCGCTCATATGCAATATTACGGAAGTTTTTCGGGCACGGTAACGGCGATAGAGGACTTTTGGACGTATAACGAGGAAGAGGGATGCAACAAGCTGGTAACGCTGACGGACGGCAGCGGCAATATAGTTAACTTTGTGGCAACCCCGTCTACGTACGTCGTAGGCAGGGAAACGCTTAACGTCGGGGACAGCGTTACCGGCTTTTACGACGCGACATTGCCGGTTATATTGATATACCCGCCGCAATACCGGGCTGTAGTCATGGCAAAAACATCGTCGTTCCGCAGCGTAAAGGTAGACCGCTTTGATTCGCAGCTAGTCAGCAGCGACGGCGCGCTGAAACTTAACGTTTCGCCGTCAACACAAATAGTGCTGGAAAACGACCAGCGCTTTTCCGGCAGCCTCGAAAACCGGGATTTAATCGTTGTATACGGCGCGACGACAAGGAGCATACCCGCGCAGACGACGCCTTACAAGATAATAGTGATTTGCAGGCGGATGCAATAAACAGCATTTACACCCCAAAAAGCCTCACGTCTTTTTGGGGACCCCGTATAAAAAACAGAGGGCAGCAGCCCTCCGCATATTAATGCTTATCATCGTTATTTTGAAGGGCTCTTTTTGCCCTGCTCCAGCATATTAATGGCCTTCTCTATGCGGTTTTTCTTCGTTTCTTCCTTTTTGGCGCCGGCTATCCAGCAAGCGTACTCCCTCCTGTGGCTGAATGAAAGAGCGTCAAAGTTCTTTTTTGCCTGTTCGTTTTCCCCGAGCGCCGCTTCGAGCTCGGCAGGCAAAGAAACTTCGCGCGGTTCTTCGTCCTTCCACAGCTTAACGTGCACGGTATCGCCCGCTTGCTTGCCCGTCTTATCTCTTATCGACTTGAGCACGCCTATTATCGGCCCCGTGCCCATGTTGACTATGGAGCCGCGGTAAGGCACGCCGTCAAACTCGCACGCGATCTTTACACGTCCTTTAGCGCCGAACGTTTCCATAATATCGTACGGGAAGCGCACGTAAGCGCCTCCGCCGCGCCCGCTCTCATGTATAACTTCGTCGAATTCGTATATATCCATAAACGCTCCGAAATCCCAGCCCCTTTCGCTCATTGATTCCGCCACTTTCACCGCTTTATCGGCCTTTGGAAGACGGCCGCTGGTACGAGGGCGCGTTCCTCGGAGTGGTCCCCTTCTTTACGTTTTGATAATAAGCGTACGTGAGCGGCTCCTGTTCGCATATTGTCTCGGCGTCCTCCACCTCCGCTATCAGCATCACGTGGCTGCCAAGGTCAAGCTTGTCTACAACCCTGCAGCTGAAGCGCGCGGCGGCGTTCTGGGCAATATACGGCATGCCGAGAGAATCGCGCGCAGACTTCTTGTAGAAAGCTTTTGTGTCCATCATATTCTCCTTCATCCCCAATACTTTACGTCCGTCCTGTACTGTATAGCCTCGGCTATATGCGCCTTGCCTATCTGCTCCTCTCCCGCCAAGTCCGCAATGGTGCGCGACACCTTCAGCACCCTGCTTACAGCGCGGGCGCTCAATGCGAACCTGTTGTATGCCGCCTCCATCAGGTCCTTGCATTCCTTTGACAGCGCGCAGTACCTGTCCGTCATCTCGCCGGTGAGCTCGGCGTTGCTGTGTATGCCCTCCGAAGCGTAACGGCGCCGCTGTATGCTCCTTGCGGCGTTCACCCTCGCACGTATTTCTTTGGAAGTTTCTCCTGTGCGCTCGCCGGTAAGCTCGGCGTACGATATCTCTTCCATGCCAATGTGCATGTCTATCCTGTCGAGCAGCGGCCCGGATATACGCGAAAGGTACTGCTTTATCTCCCTTGGGGTGCAGCGGCACGGTTTGTCGGCGCTGCCGAAATTCCCGCACGGGCAGGGGTTCATCGACGCTATAAGCATTACGCCCGCGGGGTAAGTCACCTTTGCGTTTGCCCTTGCAATGCTTATCGTTTTATCCTCGAGCGGCTGGCGCAGCGCCTCAAGCGACTCGCGCTTAAACTCCGCAAGCTCGTCTAAGAACAGCACTCCTCCGTGAGCGAGGCTCACCTCGCCAGGCATTACGTGGTGCCCGCCTCCCGTGAGCGCCGCGGTGGAAAGCGTATGGTGCGGGCTGCGGAACGGCCGCACTGACGCGAGCTTTCCTTCGCTCATGCCGCATACCGACTGTATCTTCGATATCTCCAGCGCCTCTTCAAACGTAAGCGAGGGCAGTATGCCGGGTACGGCCCGCGCGAGCATGGTTTTGCCGGAGCCCGGGGGACCTATGAACAGTATGTTGTGCCCGCCCGCCGCCGCTATCTCCAGCGCGCGCTTGGCGTGCTGCTGGCCGCGCACGAACGACATGTCGTTTTTGCAGACTTCTCCCTCGTCGGGAAAATACCTGCGCGTTTTAAGAGGCTTAATGCTCTCCCTGCCCGAGAGGTGCGCCGCTATCTGCGTCAAATCGCGCACCGGGTAAACGCAAAGGCCTTCTATATAGCTCGCCTCCTGGGCGTTTTGCTCTGAAATAAACAGGTTTTTATACCCCGCCCCGCGCGCTGATATTGCCATCGGCAGCGCGCCCGCTATGCCGCGCAGCGTACCGTCCAGCGACAGCTCGCCTAAGAATACGGATTTTTCGTCAGGCGCGTTAATCTGTCCGCTGGCGCTTAAAAGGCCGAGAGCAATCGCAAGGTCGTATATAGGCCCCTGTTTTTTTGTGTCCGCGGGCGCAAGGTTTACCGTTATCCTCGTCTGCGGATAATCAAACCGCGAGTTTTTTATCGCCGCGCGCACGCGCTCTTTAGACTCGCGCACCGCCTCTCCGGGCAGCCCCACCATCTCGTATCCGGGCATGCCGAACGATATGTCCGCCTCGACGAACACCGGAAAGCCCGCAAGGCCCAACAGTCCAAAGCTCGTTATCTTGGAAAGCAACCCATAAAACCCCACATCAAATATTAATATACGCTTCTTATACTTTGCGGTAACAACGCTGCTTTGCGGTATATACCTAATAATATTATTATTTCCAGTAATAATCAATACAGCGGGGAAACCAGCCGTGTTAGGCCATTAAGACGCGGTATCGTCCTTTTCCCTGAACACCAGCAGCTTGCTTCCCGCGAAGTTGACGACGAACGAGAATACCGTTGCGGCTATCTTGGAAAGCGTGGGATTAAGCGAATAGAGTTCCACAAGCACATACATGGCGAGCGTGTTTACGCCCAATGATATGAGGTTCACAAATATGAACTTTAAAAACGCCGCGGACAAAAAATGTATGCTTGTCCCGCCTTTCAGCGTATATACGGCAAAGAACTTAAGCTTCAGCTTGAAAGTCCAGTACCTGTTCAGTATATAGCTGTTAATAACGCCGCACGAATACGAAACGATATTCGACGGTACGACGTGAAGCCCTATTACGCTATGCAGCAGCGTGAGTACCCCCAGGTCCACAAGGAAATTGACTACCCCTACTGCCATGAACTTAATGAAGTGGAATATACTCTTTTTATATTTCTGGTAAAGATGCATTTTTTCCTCTTAATAGAACGGCCACGACGGCAGCCAGCGTATAACGTTTGCGTAGCTGCGCGGTATAACGACGCCGGTAGTTACCGGGTAAAACATCACGAACAGCAGCAAACAGACGCCCAAATATATGAATACCGCCCTCTTGCCGTATTTTGTGCGCTCTATAAGGTATTTTGCGAGCACTCCCATAAGCAGTATCAAAAACGCTATCGTCTCAAAATAGTGGTATATGAACGTCTCCCTCGATATCAGCATCCACGGCACATACTCCGACGCCGCGGCTATCGCTAAAAAGAACGTGCGCTTGCCGAACTTTCCCTTGCGCAGGCGTATTACGACGAGCGCTATTACGGCGCCCAGCGCCCCCCACCATACCGCCGGGTTGCCCATAGTGGACAGCGAAGACATGTATTCGTCGGGGTAGCCTTCGCCCTGGAAGAAGAACACGGGGCGTATATTGAGCGGCCATAAATACCACTGCGAGGAAAACGGATGCGGCCTGTCCGTCTTAAGGTCGGAGTGGTAATTGAACATATACTCCTGATTGCCGAGTATGGCTTTAAAGTCGTACGGCCTGTCGTCAGTATACAGCACGAACGACTCGTACCATATAAAAGCACACACGGCGGCTATCACGAGCACGCACGCGACCGCTGTCATCAGCACTTTTTTGCTGCTCGCGGGCTTCGCGGCAGGCTCGTTGGGCTGCGCGGGAGCAGCGCCCTTCGCTGCGCGCATGTCTTTTATTTTCAGCGCGAACAGCACGGCTATCAGCGCCGCGGCAAACACGAAGAAGAATGCGCGCACGGCGTACCCCATAGTGTCAGCCGCTTTAGCCATATAAGGCGCGTACGCCATCAGGTATATTACCGCCGGCACTATTATGAAAAACACGACGCACCATAAAAGGGTCAAGAGCGTGCGCTTCCTGAACTTTTCGCTTATGTCCTCAAAATACGCGCGCTTAGCCGGCTCCATCGTTTCGGCCTGTTCCGCATCGGAAAGCGCCAGATTAACGTACGAATACTCGCGTCCGCGCTTTGCCAGCTGTATGAAGAACAATATAGCCAGCCCGAGGCCTGCGTATATGCACAGCCATTTAGTGGCCGCGCCGAGTCCGAACGAAATACCGCACAGCGCCAGCGGCAGCAGCGTACGGTAAAGCGGCTCGCGGTTGTAATTGGTTTCGGTGTAGCGGTACATGAAGTAGTACATAAGCATGACGAACAGCAGACTGTAACTGTCTATAGTCGCTATCCTCGTCTGCGAGAAATGCATGAAATCGACGGCGAGCAGGAACGTCGGTATAAACGCAAAAAGCGGGCGCCTAAACAGCCGCTTTGCGAATATGTACATAAGCGGCAGCATCAGTACTCCGACGAGCGTGCCCATAAATCTCCACCCGAACGGGTTCATGCCGAATATCTGTATGCCAATGCTGAGTATCGTCTTGCCGAGCGGAGGATGCGTTATCTCGTACGGCGGAACGTGGTTAATATACTCAAACGCAGTCCTCGCGTGATATACCTCGTCAAAGTACATCTCGGTCATGTAATACGTCTGCTGCGTCACGTGGTTTTGCTCGTCGAACATATGCTGCGCGGGGTGGTTGCCGCCCGGGTGTGTACTGGATACCGAGGCTATCGCCACCGGAAGGCCGTCCTCTCCGCAGAAGCCCATCTCGAGCATTCTAAGCCCTGTACTCTCAACTTTAATCTTAACGTATTTGGCGGTAAACGGCTCAGGCTTTTTGAACTGCCACTCGTACATGTTTATCGCGTCGTGGTCTACCGACATAGGGGCTATCGTCTTTATCGCGTTGCCGTTTTCGTCTTTTTCATCGGTGTCCTGCTCAATCAGCACGGGAGCGTACGCTTCGCCGTCTTCCGAACAGGAGAACGAAAACTTGCTTTCCCCAAGCGACGCGAAATACTTTATATATCTTATTTCTTCTGGCTTTTCAAACTCGACAGTAACCTCTTCGCCCTTATTTTCCATAGCGAAGTACGTTTCGGGTATGTCAAGCGAACCAAGGTTGGTAAATGCGACGGCAGCGTATACAAGCGTTAACGCGAGCATAACGAGCCAGTCGCGCAATGTCATCTTCGCGCGCTCTTCCTTAAAAAACAGCCGCCTTTTTGCGTTCTTCTGCCAATTCTTCTCTTGCATATTTCACTGTCAACTTTCTTTACGCCCCGAAAAACCGTCGAGCTTTTTGGGGGTATCGTTATCCGAGCAGCGCGGGGCTTTTAATAAGCACCTTGCCGCTCGAGAGCTTTCTTATCGTTATAACCGCGTACACGAGGTAAAGCGCCAGATTAACCGCCGAGAAAATGAGCAGCGGCGTTTCGGGCGCGGCGGTAGTATCGGCGTACAGCGTAACAAGCTGGTTTATCAGCGCCGACACCGAGTACGCGCCGGCGAATACAAGCGTAGTAGTGTCGCGGGAATACACGTACGCAAACACGAGCAGCACGCACGCGGGTGCTATATAGCGCTCGTGCACCATATGCATCAGCATGAAAACCGATATTACAAGGAACGCGGCAAGGTCAAAGTACGGCCTTGAGTCTCTCGTCCTCCATTGCAGGAACACAATGGCCGCGCATATAGCGACGAGGAATATCATGCCCCACGTCTTGTAGTCAAACACCAGAAACGTTTCGGTTACCTCAACCCAGTTGCCGCCCGAGAGCGCGAACAGATTGAAAGCGTTCAGCGTCGCGTACGGATACGAGCCGACGGTGCTTGCGTACCTGTTTATTATCCAGAACGTCGGCTGGTTTCCCTGAAAAGGCAGCGAGCCCAAGAATATGACGCTGGCGATTATTGCAAGGCCTCCGACTATGCCCGCGACGGCTTTGCCAAACCCGCCCTTTTTAAAAAGCGCGTAGAAATAGGCAAGCCCCACGACGGGCAAAAACATCAGAGCCTGCGGCTTTATAAGCAGCGATACCGCAAAGAAAAACGCGCCCGCTAAATACCGTTCCTTTTTTAGATGATACAGCGTCAAAACGACAAACAGCGTGAAAAAAGCGTCCATCTGCCCCCACACGGAGCTGTTGAAGAACATGGCGGGGTTAAACAGCAGCAGCATCGAGCAAAGCAGCGCGAACTTCTTCCCCGCTTCGTGGGAGGCTATTCTGTACACGAACGCCGCAAGTATTACTTCCGATATTATCGCGGGCAGCTTGAGCAGTACGGCAAACGCGGCGGAAGAATCGCTTATGCCGAATATGCTGCGAATGAATCCCACCACCCAGAGCACGTACATATACCCCGGCGGATAATCTGCGAATTCAAGAGACGAATAAAACCCTGAGGGTCCGTACTCGTATACCGCGAGCGACCACGCCCGAAAGCATCCCATATCAATAGCGTAACCGGGATATACCGCGGCTATGAACACGCGCAGCGCGACGGCTGCCGCCGCGGCTATCAGAAACAGCGGCCAGAAGTTCTCGCCGGTCTCCTTCTTGCGCACGGCGAGCAGTACGCACACTGCTATGAACAGCGCCGTGACTATTACCGTGAGCACCGTGGCTGCGGATGTCTGGTCAGGGGTCGCCAACGAAGGCCTGTTGTCGGCCAAGGCGGTACCGCCGAAAGTCAATATGATCAACGCTGCTGCCAGCAGACATGCAAACCTGCGTACCATCAAAAACAGCTCCGCTAAATCCAGGGCTCAATAAACTCAAATGCATTCTTAATATGGTTTATTCTGCCGTTATTAACCTCTATTATATCAAATCTGTATTTTTCATCAACGTTTTTATTGGCTGACGCGTAGTCGAGCGCCGCTTTGCATATGCGCGCTATCTTGCGCCCGCCCACAGCCTCGGCGGGCGTGCCGTAACGGCTCTGGCTCCGCGTCTTGACCTCGCAGAACACGGTGCTGCCGTTATCGTCGAATATTATGTCGACCTCTCCGCCGCGCACGTAGTAGTTTCGCGCGAGTATCGTATGGCCGCGCCGCTTAAGATACTCGGCGGCCTGCGCCTCCCCGGCGCTACCTTTAGCCCTGTTGTTCATACAGCTTCCGCAGGAACGACACCCTGTGTATCTCGCACGCGCCGTATTTTACGATGCATTCAAAGTGCTCCTTCGTCGCGTACCCCTTGTGCCTGTCAAACCCGTACTGCGGGTAAAGCACGGCATAATCGCGCATTATTGCGTCCCTTGTTTCCTTCGCTATTATCGAAGCCGCGGCTATGCTGTAGCACAGCCGGTCTCCGCCCGTTATCTCCTCGTACGGCAGGCTTACGTCTATGCCGCCTATCCTGTCGCAGAACACGTAATCCGGCTTTACGCGCAGCGAATTTATTGCCTCGGCAAACGCCTTTTTAGCCGCGTTCAGTATGTTTATACTGTCTATCGTGCCGCTGTCGCAAACGCCCACCGCGAAGCAGACTGCCTGCGCGGTGATGAGCGCATAAAGCTCTCCCCGCTTCTTTTCGGAGAGCTTCTTTGAATCGTTTACTCCGGGTATGAGCAGACCCGGCGGCATTATTACCGCCGCGGCAACGCACGGCCCCGCGAGCGGACCGCGCCCGGCTTCGTCCACGCCCGCGACGAGCAGCCCTTTATCCCAGTAAGGCCTTTCATACCGGCTTAATTCTTCGAGCCTTTGCGCTTCTTTTGCTTCGTCAATCATAGCGGGGGGCTCTCGAGCGTTATTCTCCCGAGCTTTCCTCCTTTGAATTCGTCGAGCAGCGTTTTAGCGCCTCTCTCGATATCAATTTCGCCTTCCTTAAGCAAAAATCCTCTTTTTCTGCATATGCTTTCCAGCACCGCGCGGGATTCGCCCTCCTCAGCGCCGTATCTTGCGCTTATTGCACCCGGGGCGGCGGCTTTCAAAAGCTCAATCAGTTTTAGCGCCAGCGCCGCCGTATCCGTTATCTCCTGCTTTAAGCAGCCCGTTACCGCTATATTGACGGCGCCCACTTCCGATTCTATCTTAGGCCAAAGCATGCCGGGAGAATCGAGCAGCTCTATACTGTCCGACAGCCTGAACCACTGAAGGCCTTTCGTAACGCCCGGCTTGTCGCCAGCCTTCGCGGAGCTGCGGCCAATGAGGCGGTTGATTACTGCGGATTTGCCCGAGTTGGGTATGCCGCACACCAGCACGCGCACCGTTTTGCGCATTCCCCTTTCGGCGTAGCGTTTGACAACGGGTTCGGCGGCTTTGTTTATCGCTTTGATAAGCACGTCCCTTTTAGAGCTTAACGCGCAGAAAGGCAGCGCAATATAGTCCTTTTCGTAATACTTTACCCACTCAGAAGTCTTCCCTTCGTCCGCGAGGTCAGCCTTGTTGAGCAGCACTATGCGCCCCTTGCCCGCAAGCATGCTTAATAGGTCGGGGTTAAAAGTACTAAGCGGAGCGCGCGCGTCCAGTACTATCACCGCTACGTCAATCAGCTTTAGTTTTTCACCGAGCTGCCTTTTGGCCTTGGCCATATGCCCGGGGTACCACTGTATATCCATTCCACCTCGAATATATCTACGGGCGGGGATAACCCCTCCTCTGCTATTTGCCTATTATATCATACCGCCCCGAAAAGTCTCACTACTTTTTAGTAGCACGATTGCCCCCATAATAAAACGGAAAGGAAGCCGGTTTTGTTCCCACGCGTATAACATTTTACTATCCCGCCGCGGCTTATCAGTTGGAAAACGGCCATTGGGTTATATTATTCTTCTAACTAGCCTTTGTTTATCGGCGATATGATTTGCTGTGGCGGGAAGCAGTCTTTTGATAAACCTTTGTTTGTCAGCGAAACTAAAAAAGAGCCTTTACGGCTCTTTTCGTAATTATCTCTTTTCTTTGAGCTTCGCGGCTTTGCCCGCGCGTTCGCGCAGGAAGTAAAGCTTTGAACGTCTCGTCTTGTTGCGTCTCACTATCTCTATGCCCGCTATCTTGGGCGAGTGTATAGGGAACGTGCGCTCTATGCCGACGCCGAACGAAACGCGGCGTACGGTTATCATCTCGCGGATGCCGCCGTTTTTGATGGCGATAACGTATCCTTCGAACGTCTGAATCCTCTCCCTCGTGCCTTCAACGACTTTGACGAGCACTCTGACGGTGTCGCCCACGCTGACTTTGGGCAGATCGGTGCGCATATGTTCTTTTTCGATAGCCTTAATGACGTTATCCATTTTGCTGATTCCTCCTTGTCTGCTGAATACCCGAAAAATCATTTCGGGCGGACTCCAGGCGTTCATAATCGATATATCATCCGAAAAATAAGGATGCGAAAAGCGGACCGCCCTAAATCAACTCTGGAATTATAACACAACGCCAATAACAAGGCAAGTGTTGATTTTACCGTTTTCTCTGCGGGAAGACATTAATATATTTTGCTAAGTTGACATTATTTTATGTTTATTGTAATTGGTATTATATAGTGAGCAATTATATTTGCAATACTTTTAGCGCCTATAAATTTTTCATTTTTTCCTTGACTTGCGCCATACAGGATGCATATAATATTATAAATATATTTGGAGAGGCAATATGACGGGCATATCTGCAAACAAAAACTTTATGTTTACCGGCCGGAGCTATTATGGCTTCGGATATTTTGCGTACGGTAAATATAAATGTTTGCGGATATGAGTTGCTGATACTATAGGTAAATACTTGAAACTTAAGGGAGCTCATAACCGGCTCCCTTTTAATTTTGATAACGGGGCCCCCGGCAAGCCGCGAGGCTTGATGGGGTGCATAAAAGGAGGCAATAAATGGTAATTGTACTTAAGCCGGAGGCGGACCAGGGCAAGGTAAAAGAACTAGTCGATATGCTGGAAAGAGAATACAATCTTGAAGTACAGCGCATGGATGGTGTAAACTATTCCATATTGGGACTTATTGGCGACACATCATCACTCGAGATCGACCCTATCGAAGAGCAGGACGTAGTAAGAAAGGTGCTGCGCGTGCAGGAGCCTTACAAGAAGGTGAACCGCGCGTTCCACCCTGAAAACACCGTCGTTACAGGCGAAGGTTTTGAGATTGGAGGCGACAGGCTTGCGCTCATCGCGGGGCCGTGCGCCGTAGAAAGCGAAGAGCAGATAGTTTCCATAGCGAAAAAAGTAAAGAAGGCGGGCGCCAACATGCTGCGCGGAGGCGCTTTCAAGCCGCGCACAAGCCCGTACAGGTTCCAGGGCCTCGGGCGGGAGGGTCTCGACTTCCTCGTAACGGCAAAAAAGGAAACGGGACTGCCGATAGTCAGCGAGATAACGAGCGTGGACCTTATAGACGTTTTCGTGGATAAGGTGGACCTGATACAGGTGGGCGCGCGCAACATGCAGAACTTCGCGCTGCTGCAGGAACTCGGCAAATGCCGCAAGCCCGTGATGCTCAAGCGCGGCATGTCGGCGACGATTGAGGAATGGCTCATGTCGTCCGAATACCTGCTCTCGGGGGGGAACAACAACGTAGTGCTATGCGAACGCGGCATAAGGACCTTCGAGACTTTCACGCGCAACACTCTCGATATAAGCGCCGTGCCGGTGGTAAAGAAATTAAGCCATCTGCCGGTAATAGTCGACCCGAGCCACGCGGCAGGCCTGTGGTGGGCGGTAGAGCCGCTGTCAACGGCGGCGGTATGCGCGGGCGCGGACGGGCTTATAATAGAGGTTCACGATCAGCCGGGCGAGGCGCTGTCCGACGGACAGCAGTCGCTTTTGCCCGATAATTTCTCCAAAGCCGTTAAAAAGATAAGAGCGGCGGCGGAGCTTATGGGAAAGGCCATCTGATATATGGAGGATCGATTTTCCGGGGGTTCCGTGTACAGTGAAGCCCGCATACTGATAGCCGGGCTGGGGCTTATAGGCGGCTCGGCTGCCAAAGCGCTTAAAAAAGCCGGTTACGATAATCTTTACGGGTTTGACAGCGACAGCAGCGTAATAAGCAGCGCGGTAAACGAAGGCGTGCTGCTCGGCGGGTATACCGATATAAGCAAGCTGCCCGAATCCGACCTGATTATATGCTGCCTCCCCCCCGCCGCCGCAGCCGGGTTTTGCCGGAGCGCGCAAAGCCGCCTTAGGGACGGAGGCGTATTCGCGGAGATGGGCGGCATAAAAAGCGGCGTTATAGACGACATGGCTTCCGCGCTCGAAGGAAGCCGCGAGCTGTTATCGCTGCACCCTATGGCGGGCAGGGAGAAATCGGGGTACGGGCACTCTGACCCGGAGCTAATGCGCGGCTCGGTGCTGATATTCACACCGACAAAGAAGACGCGCATAAGCGCGCTTATGTGGGCGAGCATACTGCAAAAGGCATTTGGCTGCAGCGACATACGCGAGCTGTCCGCAAGGCGGCACGACGAGGTGATAGCGCGCGTCAGCCACCTGCCGCACATAATAGCGCTTGCCATAAAGGCTATGGAGGACGACGACGTTTTGCAGCCGTTCGCGGGCGGCAGCTACAAATCGGCTACGCGCGTTGCGGGCCTTAATCCAGCGCTGTGGACGGAGCTGTTTTGGAGCAACAGGGACAACATACTGAAAAGCATATCGCAGTTTAAGGAATCGCTCTCGAGGCTTGAAGAAGCGCTGGGAGAAGGCGACGAATCAGTGCTTAACGCACTTATAAAGGAGACATCAAAAAGCGAGGAATGACATGGAAATATTGAACATAGATATTGGGCGAAACAACTACAGCGTGTATATAGAGCGCGGCTTGATCCGGGACGTTCCCGAATTTCTAAAGCTTAAGTATCCGAACAGCCGTTTCGCGGTGATAACGGACACAAACGTACGGGATATATACGGCAATAAGCTCTCGGCGGGGCTCGATGCGGCCGGCATAAAGCACAACGTTATAGCGCTGCCTCCCGGCGAGAGTACGAAGAGCTTGAAGAATTTTTCGCATATACAAAGCCGCCTTGCGCAGCTTGAGTATACGCGCACCGACCTGATAATCGCATTGGGCGGAGGCGTAGTTGGCGATTTGGCGGGGTTCGCGGCGTCCGCTTACCTGCGCGGCATACGCTACGTGCAGATACCTACGACGCTGCTTGCGCAGGTAGACAGCTCGGTGGGCGGCAAGACCGCAGTAAACATTCCCGAAGGCAAAAACCTCGTGGGCGCGTTCCATCATCCCGACGCGGTATATATAGACCCGGACGTGCTGGCAACGCTCGGCGGAGAGGACTTCGCTGGCGGCATGGCCGAGGTGATAAAATACGGCTTCATAAAAGACAAGGCGATACTTGAAACTCTCGAAGAGGAGTATATAACCGCGCATTCGCCCGAGCTCGGCGCGCTCGTTAAGCGCTGTCTCGAGATAAAGCGCGATCTCGTCGAGGCGGACGAAAAGGACAGGGGCGAGCGCATGCTTCTTAACTTCGGCCATACCATAGGGCACGCTCTAGAGCGCGTATGCGCGAAAGGCGGAAGACGTATTACGCACGGGCAGGCGGTCGCGCGCGGCATGGCGTCGATAACCAAAGCGAGCGAGCGCATGGGACAGACGAAGCTGGGCACGGCGGCGTATATCATTCACCTGCTGCACAAGTACGGGCTCCCCTGCTGTCTCGGCGGTTTCGACACGCAGCAGATACTCGAGGGCATATTCGTTGACAAGAAAAACATAAACGGCAAGCTGAATCTCGTGCTGCTCCGCGAGCCGGGCGTATCGTTCATCCATCCGATAGACAAAAACGGCATGGCCGAATACATTGCCCCAAAAAGCCTCCCGGCTTTTATAGGGGCTGATGTTAGGGACGGCGTATGAATATCACCGTATTTCCTTCAACGCTCGGCGGCGTTTATACCGCTCCCCCGTCCAAGAGCGCGGCGCACCGCGCGGTGATAACCGCGGCGCTCGCCCGGGGCCACAGCGTAATAGAAAACGTCGATATGTCGAGCGACATCACGGCTACAGCGGGCGCGTGCGAGGCCCTTGGGTGCTCTGTGAACATAGAGCCGTCGGGCAGGTACAACAAGCTGCATATCGAAGGCGGCATGAGCATCAAAGGAGAAGCGCATATTGACTGCGCGGAGTCCGGCTCGACGCTGCGCTTTATGATACCCGTTGCGTGTACGCTGGAAGGCCGCAAGGCTTTCTTTGGGCGCGGGCGGCTGCCCCAAAGGCCGATCGGCGAGTATATACGCATATTTGACGAGCAGGGCCTGCGTTACAGCAAGCCGGAAGACTTAAATCTCCCCCTCTCCGTCTCGGGCACATTGAGGAGCGGCGAATACGTAATAGACGGCGGAGTGAGCTCGCAGTATATAACGGGGCTGCTGATGGCGCTGCCTCTGCTCAGCGGAGCTTCAACGATAACGGTAACGGGCAGCTTCGAATCCAAAGGCTACGTCGACATGACGCTTGCAACGCTGAAAGGGTTCGGCGTGGATATAGAACGGCGCGGCAGCACCTATATAATAGAAGGAAACCAGTCGTACAAGCCGCGTTGCATTTCTATAGAGGGCGATTACTCGCAGGCGGCGTTTTTCATGGCGGGCGCGGCGCTTTCGGGAGACTTAACGATAGAAGGCTTGGGTGCCCGTTCGTTGCAGCCCGATCGCGCCATAGTCGACATACTGCGGCGCATGGGCGCGGATATCGAACAGGCGGGCGGCGCGCTCCGCGTAAGGCAGTCAAAGCTTCACGGCGCGGGCATTGACGTGTCGCAGTGCCCCGACCTCGTGCCGCCGATAGCTGCAGCAGCGGCGTTCGCGCATGGCGTAACGCACATAACGGGCGCGGCAAGGCTGCGCATAAAGGAATCCGACAGGCTGAGAGCTTTAAGCGTCAACCTTAACAATATAGGCGTTGAGACAATCGAGCGCGAGGATTCGCTCGTTATAAACGGAGGCGCGGTGCGCGGCGGAAAAATAGACTCGCTGGGCGACCACCGTATAGCGATGGCGTTTGCGATAATGGCGCTGCGCAGCGAAAGCGGAGTGACGATAGAAGGGGCGGAATGCACCGCAAAGTCGTACCCCGCGTTTTTTGAAGAACTGAAAGCTTTGGGAGGGCGCGTATGAGCGTTTGGGGAAGAAGTATAACGGTGGACATATTCGGGGAATCTCACGGCGAGGCGATAGGCGTCGTGCTTAGCGGCTTAAAGCCCGGCTTTAAGCTCGACATCGAAAAAATACAGGCGATGCTGGATAGGCGCAAGGCGGGAGGCGAAACGTGGTCCACAAAGCGCGGCGAGGCCGACAGATTCAATATCGTAAGCGGCGTGCTTAACGGACGCACTACGGGCGCTCCGCTGTGCGCATTGTGCGAAAACAAAAACGCGCGTTCCGGCGACTACCCCGAAGGCCTGAACCGTCCCGGCCACGCCGACTATACCGCATATGCGCGTTACGGCGGCTTTAACGACGCGCGCGGAGGCGGCGCTTTCTCGGGCAGGCTCACCGCACCGCTCGTTTTCGCGGGCGCGGTAGCGGCGCAGATGCTCGAAGAAAAGGGCGTATACGCCGCGGCGCATATAAAGCGCCTTGCAGGAGTGGACGATGAGGCGTTCGATCAAACGAATATAACGCGCGAACTGGCGGACGCACTTAAAAGCTCTCGGTTCCCGCTTATAGACGTCTCGAAGCAACATGAAATGGAAAGCCGCATAGCGCAGGCCGCGGCGGAAGGCGATTCTGTGGGCGGCGTAGTTGAATGCGCCGTATGCGGCTTGCCCGCGGGGCTGGGCGCGGAGTATTTCGGAAGCGTCGAGAGCGCGCTTTCCTCTATACTTTTTGCGATACCCGCCGTAAAGGGCGTATCGTTCGGCGCGGGCGCATCAATAGCGGATATGCGAGGCAGCGAGGCAAACGACGAATATATAATCAGGGACGGAAATATTGCTGCGGTCACGAACAACAACGGCGGCATACTCGGCGGCATAACGAACGGCATGCCGGTGGTCTTCGACGTGGTGATAAAGCCTACGCCGTCTATAGCGAAGCCGCAGTGCACCGTCAACCTTAAAACTATGGAGCCGGAGACTATAGAGATTAAGGGCAGGCACGACCCGTGTATCGTGCCGCGCGCCGTGCCCGTAGTGGAAGCGGCGGCGCTGCTCGCGATACTCGACATAATGGCCGGAGGTTTATGATGGGATACGACGAAGAGATAAGCGCACTGCGCTCAAAAATAGACGAGATAGACGCAAAACTTACCGCACTTTTCGAGCAGCGTATGGACGCAGTGGCCGAAGTTGCGAAAGTTAAGAGCGCCTACGGCAAAGAGATACTGGACAGCGCTCGCGAACGCGAGGTTTTAGAGCGGGCCGTCTCGCGGCTTGACAACAAGGGATACAGCGAGCAGATAAAAGCTTTTTTCCGTTCTATAATGGATATAAGCAAAATGTCGGAGGCAAGGCTGATGGCTCCCCCGCCCTCTTCCGCGCCCGCAAAGCGCGTGGGATACCTCGGCATACCGGGCTCGTTCTCGCACACCGCGGCGGAGGAAATGTACGGGCATTGCGAACTTATAAGCTACGATACGTTCGACGCGATATTCGAGGGGCTTAAAAAGGACGAGATAAGCATTGCTATGCTTCCCGCCGAGAACACCGAAACTGGCAGCATAACTGCCGTCGTAGACCTGCTCGCTAAATACGGGTTTTATATAGTCGCGGAAAAGCTGCTCAAAGTGCGGCAGAGCCTGCTGGGCGTTAAAGGCGCAAAGCCGGGCGAGATAAAGGTCGTGTATTCGCACTCCGAGCCGTTCGCGCAGTGCAGCGCGTTCCTCGCGGCGCGGCCCGGTATAGAGACTCGCCCCTCGTTAAGCACTGCGCAGGCCGCAAGCACGGTGGCGCAAACAGGCGACGCAAGCGTTGCGTGCATCGCGTCCTCGAAAGCCGCGCAAATCTATGGCCTTGAAGTGCTGGCAGAGAACATACAGAACAGCGACGGCAACTGCACGCGGTTCGTGGCGGTAGCAAAGCAGCCCTGCAAAAGCGAAGAATGCGACAAGACAAGCATAGTGTTCATGGTGGAGCACAGGCCGGGCTCGCTGTGCGAGATATTAAGCATACTGCAGAAAGGCGGAGTCAACATACTGAAGCTCGAGTCCCGCCCGATAAAGGATAAGCCGTTCGAGTACATGTTTCACCTCGACTTTGAGGGCAGCATACACGACAAAGGCATAGCGGAGGCGATAGACAACTTAAAGAAAGCCGCCGCGGATTATATTTACCTCGGCAGCTACAAGCGCGAGACGAGGATGCCATGACCACCCCAAAAGCCTCACGGCATTCCCCAAATAGCTATATGAAAGCGGGATTGCTGGGCGAAAAGCTGTCGCACAGCCTGTCGCCCGCGATACATCAAAAGTTCTGGCGGCTGTCGGGCATCAAAGGAAGCTACGAGCTTTTTGAGTCGCGGCGCGATGGTATTGAGGCGCTTCTAGGCAGGCTGGAGCGTGAAGGCTATATCGGCATTAACGTAACGATACCTTACAAGACGGAGGTAATGAAGTACCTTAATGAACTGTCCCCCGAAGCCGAGGCGATAGGCTCGGTAAACACGGTAATGTTCCAAGGCGGCAGGCGGCTGGGGTACAACACCGACTACTTCGGTTTAAAGACGCTGCTCGATTCGTCGGATATCGCGATAGCAGGAAGAAGCGTCGTAATACTCGGCACGGGCGGCGCGGCGCGGTGCGCGTTGAAGCTTACACGGGATATGGGAGCGCAGAGCGTAATTGCGGTAAGCCGCTCGCCGGAGAACGCAGGAGTACCAGGAGCGGTAAGCTACGAAGCGCTCGATAAGCTCGACGGCATAGACGTGCTTATAAACACTACGCCCGTTGGCATGTCGCCCCATACGGACGGCTGCCCCGTTAGCGAGAGCGTGATAGGAAAGTGCGGCAGCGTCGTGGATCTCGTATACAACCCGGCTGAAACGAAGCTGCTTTCCAACGCGCAGGCTTTTGGCATTAAAGCAGTAAACGGCTTAGGTATGCTGTGCGCACAAGCCGTCAAGGCGCAGGAGATATGGAACGGACAGATATACGGAAGCGATATATACGACAGCGTTTACAAGTACATGCTCCGCGTCGTTTATAAGCCGAACATAGTGCTGATAGGCATGCCGGGCAGCGGTAAAACGACGGTGGGCAGGCTGCTTGCAGACTGGCTCAACATGGAGTTTATCGACACGGACGCTATGGTGGAAAAGGAGCACGGCCCAATACCCGATATATTCAATGCCGAGGGCGAAGAAGCGTTCAGGGCATACGAGCGCGAAGCGGCAAAGAAGGCCGCAGCGGCACACGGCGCCGTGATATCCACAGGCGGGGGCATAATACTTGACGGGCGCAATATGTACGCGCTTAAGGAAAAAGGCACCGTAGTGTTTCTCGACCGGCCGCTTGAGGCGCTGCTTAAAGATACTGATACGTCGGGGCGGCCGCTGCTCGCGGGGGGCAAAGACGCCATCGCCGAGCTTTACAGGCAAAGGCACGGGCTGTATAAAAAGTACGCCGATATAATAACCGACAACTCATACGGCGCGGAGGGCTGCGCTCGGGAGATAATTGAAGCTTTGGAGGACATGTGATGAAAATACTCGTGATAAACGGGCCCAACATCAATCTGCTGGGCATAAGGGAGCCGGAAGTATACGGCAAAAGTGACTATAATGCGCTCGTCGCTTCTCTGGACTCGCTTGCGCGCGAGCTCGGCGTGGCTATAGACGTATGGCAGTCGAACATAGAAGGCGAAATAGTCACGAAGATACAGCAGGCAAGGGACGAGTACGACGGCATAGTGATAAACCCCGGGGCATACACGCACTACAGCATAGCGCTGCTCGACGCGCTGAAAGCCGTAAATCTGCCCGCTGTGGAGGTGCATCTATCCAACATCGCCGGGCGCGAGGATTTCCGGCACATGTCCGTGACCGCCGCGGGCTGCATAGGTCAGATTTCCGGCCTTGGGTTCGATTCATACCGCCTCGCCGTCGAAGGGCTTGTAAGGTATATAGAGCGTTGACGCAGAAAGCATAACTTTTCCAAATAGAAAGGTTATGCTTCTTTTTGAGCAAGGAAATTTTATACTTCCATCGCAACATCCGGCAATGAGTCTTTTTTTCGCATTAACGTCTGTTATCCATCCCTTCTGCCGGCAGAAAAATACCTTTCCAGTAAAAAGCATATGGGTGCAAAAACGATACACCATGCCAAAAGCGCGAAAGCACCGCCAAGGTTTGCACTTTGGACGTTCTTCGCCGAACCGAATAACGGCAGCGCTGGAAAAAGAGCGACGGGAATCGCAAGCGCTCCATGAACGATAAGCAGAATCCTTATCTTCCCCGCCAAACCCTTCCCTCTGAAAAGAAAAGACGCAGCAAGGGTAGACAGCGCCAGGAATGTATACCCCAGCATATCGACCGCGAACAACCATGTCCCGGGGATAAACTCGATAAGTTGAAGGGATTCCCCTGGAACCAGCCCTAACCGAACAACGGTTAACTGAGAATAATATACCAGGCATATGTAAACCGCGTATATGATTGCGAATGAAACGGTAAGCCTCCCCCATAGCTTATGCTTAAGGCCAGCTATGGCGTATAGAGAGTTTGCGACGACCACGAATGAAATAGCAAGTATAAAACAGACAACAAACTGAAACATGATGGTCGGAGTTGCGAAATTCAGTATTATTAACAGCCCGAACAGCACCGTGCAAATACCTGCAACCAGGGATGAAATTTTTCCTGCTTTTGATATGGTTCCAATATCCTCAGACAAGTAAAGCGCCTCCAATCATTATATAAAGTAACATTATGTGCCTATTGTAGCATATCAGTTAACTTTTTCCAATAGATAAGAAATTTCCGTGTGACCGCAGCGGCAGAGGAATACGCAAGGAAAGTATATGCTTCCAGAATTGTGCGCGGAAAAATATGTGGTTACATAAGCGGATTACCGGGTGGGCAATCTCCATAAAAATGATGTGATTTCAGAAAAGTTATACTTCCATTAACGGAAATTTTATGAGTTCTGCCACAAGCGTAGCAGCGAAGAATAATGCTCCCCCGGCTTTCATATGAAGACTAAGCCCTTTAATACTGGCATCGCCTCAAGGCGTACGTTATAGGCTTCACCTTTACACACCCCTCATTCGCTTTGCGCCACCTTCCTCTGTTCATAATAGTCGTCTGCCGTCACTATCGTTCGGCATTCTCCTTTATTCACAGAGCCTCCGGCTCGCTTCATCGCTCACTGAGCGCGCTTGCCTTCGGCTCCCCCGAGGGAAGGCTTACTTTCATCAATTTTACGCGCTCTTATAGGCTTCTCCTTTACCCACCCCAACGAACTTTGTTCGCCGGGGGTCCCTGAAGGAGAAGCTGTCGCCGATAGGCGACTGATGAGGTGTTAATAAAATCAACGAATACCCCTCAGAGCTTAGGCTCTTTAGAGCCCTCGGTACTATCGGGGGACATATGCAATAAGAGGGCGGCTAAAAACCGCCCCCTGCACCCTGCAACAATTCTATTACCCCTTGTATACGCTGATATTGCCCGAATCGACGGACAGCTTTACAAGCTCTCCCCCGCCGTTGCAGCTGCCTTTTAAGCTGCCGCGGTCTATGCCGCCGCTCACCAGTATGTCGAAATCGCAGCCTACGTTGCCCGAAGACGTGCTCGCATTGAGCTCAAACCCGGCTTTGGGATTAAGGCGCAGCGTTATATTTCCGCTGGAAACCCCAGCCTTTATGCCCGACACCTGCTCGCCCGACAGCCTGATGTCTATATTGCCCGACGTATTGCCGGCTTCTATCGTTCCCGAAACGGCGGATATGTCTATGTTTCCCGACGTGTTGCGTACATTTATAGGCCCGTTTACGTTTTCTATGCTCACGTTACCCGACGTGCAGTCCGCGTCGACGCCCGTAAAATCACATTCGCTTGCCGTAATGTTCCCGGACGAGAGGCTGCAGCTCAGCGCGCCGCCCTTGCAGCCGGTAAGCTTTATGTTCCCGCTCGCGTTATTTAACGTAACGTTTTTGCCGTGAATCCCGTCTACGTTGATGTCTCCCGACGAGTCGGTAACTTTAAGGTCCGCCGCAATCTGCTGCGGCAGGCGTACCGTCATCCTTATGTTGATATCCTGAAAGAGCGGGAGATTGCCCGGATCGAACTCTATGCTGAGTTTGCCGCCCTCTTTTGTGACGTTCAGGTATTTGTCCTTTTTCTCCGCGACGTTTATGTAGCCTTTAAGCGTTACTCCCGGCTCGCCCGGCTCAACCGTAACGTTTCCCATAGGCAGCGAAACGAAAACCTCTCCTATATCGCTTAAGTCGAGCTTCGCGCTCTCGTCGATGTCTACGCTGCTGTTTCCAAAACTGCGGCCCCAACGGAACCCGAACCATTGCGAGGCTCCGGCATTAAGCGATATAACGACAATTCCGGCAATAAATATAATACAAACGGCCAGTACTATAATTGCCGCCTTTTTGACGGTCATCTGTTATCCTCCTTGTATTATAGAGTAGTAGTTATTTAAGCCCCTCTCCAAGGGCTGTGCTACACTGTAAGGGATGCTGTGGATTGGTTTTTCCTCCTACCACACGATGGTTCATGAAAGGCTCCAACC
>JBLNCA010000008.1:0-31276 GCA_050260375.1 Burkholderiales bacterium
CAGCGCTATCAGAGATGGGACAACAACTTTCCATTGCTGGTCTTGGGACGAAAATCGCCCCTCCAGTACTGGAGGGAGAACTTTGCCAAAAGTGTAACAGATCAATTGACAACGTAGACGCTGGTTTTATTATACGGTTGTTTCCTGTAATCAAAAGTAGTACAATTACTTATTAATGTTTGCAGATTAATTTATATTATATACATGGAGTTATTGGAGGCTGTTGCGGTGGCTAAAACAATTGAAGAGATCAACGAGAAGCTGAAAAAGGGCAAGGCTGTGGTGTTTACCGCTGAGGAAGCGGTGAGCATGGCCAAAGAGCAGGGCGTCAAGAAGTGCGCGAGCGCAATAGATGTAGTTACTTCGGCTACGTTCGGCGCGATGTGCTCGTCGGGTGCGGTGCTTAACTTCGGGCACAGCGACCCGCCGATACGTATGTCCGAGATAACGCTTAACGGCGTTGAGGCGTACGGCGGCCTCGCAGCGGTTGATACATACATAGGCGCTACACAGCCGGGCCGGGACACCGGCATAGAGTACGGCGGCGCGCACGTTATTGAAGATTTGATCGCGGGCAAGGAGATTGCGCTAGAGGCGCGCTCGGGCGGCACGGACTGCTATATTACGAAGGAGTTCAAATCGAAGATAAGGCTGAAGGACTTGAATCAGGCTTATCTTTTCAATCCGAGAAACGCATATCAGAACTACTCGGCGGCGACTAACACTACGCGCTCCATTAAGCGCACCTACATGGGCACGCTGCTGCCTAATATGGGCAACGTGACGTACACTACGTCGGGCGAGCTGTCGCCGCTGCTGAAAGACCCGAATCTGCGCACCATAGGAATAGGCACTAAAATTCTGCTGTGCGGAGGCGAAGGCTTCGTCGTGTTTGAAGGCACGCAGGCCGTAAACGGGGTCACGAAGCTCGAAAACGGAGACAAGTCTTACGCCGGCTACACTCTTGCCGTGATAGGCGATTTAAAGGGCATGAAGAGCGAGTATATAAAGGCGGCGACATTCGAGGGCTACGGTTGCACGCTCTATATAGGCATTGGCATACCGCTGCCCGTGATTGACGAAGACATGATGGCAGACCTCGCGGTATCAAACGAGCATCTTTACACCAACATATACGACTACGGCTACAGCGAGCGCTCGAGAAGGGTGATAAAGACCGTTTCGTACGCCGAGCTGCGTTCGGGCGAGGTGGAGATTGAAGGCGTGAAGGTTAAGACAGCGCCGCTTTCCAGCCTGTATAAGGCGAGAAAAATAGCGGAAGAACTGAAAGCTAAGCTATTGAACGGCGAATTCGTAATGACGCAGCCCGCGGCTATGCTGCCATACAGGAAGAGCTTAAACGTGCTGAAGAGGAGTAGCAAATGAAACAGACAAGCGTAAAAGTTGGGCTCAAGTTCCCGCCCGAAAAAGCAAACAAGCCTGTCGTGACCGTGCTCGTGGGGTTCGGCCTCGATTTTAACATACTGAGAGCATATATATCGCCCGGCAAGACGGGGCATATGGTTATAGAGCTTACCGGCAGCGAGCGTGATGTAAACAAGGGCATAGATTTCTTAAAGCGCGAAGGCGTCGAGGTTACGGTGTTCTCGGAAAGCGTTTTAAGGTACGAGGAAAAGTGCATACACTGCGGCGCGTGCACGTCCGTTTGCCCGACGGGAGCGCTTATGATGAACCAGCAGACGTGGGAGCTGGAGTTCGATATGGGCAAGTGCGTGCTGTGCGGGTATTGCGTGCGCGCCTGCCCGGCGAGGGCGATAAAGAACTTCGAAGATGAAGCCCTCTGATTACACCGACAGGAACGTATACAGGAACAGGGTGGTATCCGACCTTGAGTGCTGGCGTATGCAGCACCTTGAGACGGAGCTGTTAATCTGCGCCGGTCGCAAGCTTGAAGACGAGGCGCTTTTTGCCGTGCTTGAACTGCGGCGCGTGCTGGACGGATACATGGAAAAGCATCCGGAATTTAAGACGGCGCTTTCGCCGCTTGAGCCGGAAGCGGACGCGCATGCAATGATCGCAGCGATGTGCGAGGCGGGCAAAGCCGCTGATGTGGGGCCTATGGCCGCGGTGGCGGGCGCGTTTTCCGCATACGTAGCGGACGAGCTTTTAAAGCATACAGATAAGGTGATCGTCGAAAACGGCGGCGACATATGCATGAAAACGGGCGATATTCGCACCGTCGCGATATACGCTGGAGCCAGCCCATTGAATATGAAGGTAGGCATAAAGGTGGATTCCCGGGAAATGCCGGTCTCCGTATGCACGTCGTCGGGCACGGTGGGGCCGTCGCTTAGCTTTGGCAACGCGGACGCCGCGGTAGTCGTTTCGCGCGACGCGTGCCTTGCGGACGCCTGCGCGACAAGGCTGGGCAACGAGCTAAAGTCGGAAGACGACATACAAAGCGCGCTGGAAACGGTTTACGCGATAGAAGGAGTAATGGGCGCCGTTGCAATAATCGGCGGCAAATGCGGCGCGATAGGCGATATAGAACTGGTAAGCCTTTAAGCAAGCGTGAAGCCCGAAAAGGCGGTAAATATTGCTTTTTTACTATTACCAGTGTAAAATAAAAAAATATAAATGATATTGCATTTGAACGGTGAATATAAAGAAAATATATTAAAAGCGACGGAAGTGATAAAAAGCGGCGGGCTCGTCGCTTTTCCGACCGAGACGGTTTACGGCCTCGGCGCTAACGCGCTCGACGAAGACGCCGTAAAGCGCATATTCGAATTGAAGGGAAGGCCGCAGGACAACCCGCTTATTGTCCATGTGGATTCGACTATAGCCGCCCGCCAGATAGCGCAGTTCAACGACAAGGCGGAAAAGCTGGCTGCCGAGTATTGGCCGGGGCCGCTTACTATGGTGCTTCCCGGGATTGGAATTCCCCGGGCGGTATCGGCGGGGCTCGATACCGTGGGCGTAAGGATGCCGGACAGCGACGCTGCATTGTCGCTTATATCCGCGTCGGGCGTGCCTATAGCGGCGCCCAGCGCAAACAAATCGGGCAGCCCGAGCCCCACGAGCGCCGAGCATGTCAGAAGCGACTTCGGCGACGATTTGCTGATACTCGACGCGGGCGAATGCAGCATAGGCGTTGAGTCTACCGTCGTCGATATGACGAAGGAAGTTCCTGTTATACTAAGGCCGGGGGCGGTTACGCTCGATATGATAAAGGAGTGCCTCGGCGAAGCGCAGTCCGCTTCCGCTACTTTCGAAGGCGACGGGCCGCCGCCCGCGCCGGGCATGAAGTACAGGCACTACGCGCCCAAAGCGCTGGTAACGGTGGTGGAAGGCAGCGGTACGTCGGTACAGGAAGCTGTCAAGTATCTCTACGACAAGGACGTGAAAAAAGGGGACAGGCCTCTCGTTATGGCCAGCCGTGAGAACAGGAAGTATTACGGCAAAAGGGAAGTTGTAATTACCGGGAGCATTGACGACCCGCGCGAGGCGGCAAGGAACCTTTACTCTCTGCTGCGCGAAGCGGATGAAAAGTCATACACCGCGATATATTTCGAGGCCATACCGAAGACAGGCATAGGATTTGCCGTGATGAACAGGATTTACAAAGCGGCTGCATATAATATAGTTAAGGTTTAGGAGGAAATTCATGAACGTTCTTTTTGTATGTACGGGCAATACATGCAGAAGTCCAATGGCGGAAGAAGTTGCAGACGATGCGGCTGGCCGAAGTACTCAATATAACGACATTACATTCGATTCGGCAGGAACGTTCGCCTGCGAGGGCGAGCCGGCGACCGAAGAGGCTATAGAAGTGATGCGCGAGTTGGGCCTTGACCTTGAGAAGCACAAGGCTCAGCAGTTTACAAAAGAGCTCGCGGAATGGGCTGATATAATACTCGCAATGGAAGCGAGGCACATAGAGGAAATGGAAGCGATGGCTCCCGACGAGGAGCATAAGATGCACACGCTCTTAGGGTACGCGCAGGGCGTGGACGGATATCCCGGCGAATCGGGGTATGATATTATGGACCCCTATAAAGAAGGCATAGACGTTTACCGCAAGGCGAGGGATCAGATATCCGAAGCGATAGACAAGGCGCTGCTGCGCATATCCAAGGAAAGGCAGAAGATAAAGGGCGCTTAAGGCGCAACAGAGGAATTTACTTTGAATAGATTTTGCAGCTGTTCTTCTGTGGACAAAAGGTTGCTGCCGACGATTTCTTCCCCTTTGAGGTCCTGTATCAGCAGCCTGTCGCCGTCATTGAGATAGATTTCGAGATTCTTATAGATATAATCGCAGTCTTCCTCGGTGTTTACGAACCAGAAAGAATCCGTCATCTTTACGTTTTCATACATTTCGATAGCGTTTATAAGGCTCCTGTAATAATGACGGGGGCCTTTTAAGTCACACGATACTATTTTTATTGACATATGCTTACCTCTTGGTTATGTTATACCAATTATAGCATATATATTACATGTTTCAACATTAAATAGCATATATAGGAGTGTTAAGGTGAAGATTCCTTATTTATGCTGCAATGATGAAAATTAGGCGGCATAAAATCTTATTAATATAACCGGACGGAAAGGTAAAATGTAAACTTTCATAACCTTATCTTTGGGTATCCTGTACAATGGCGCAAATCGCATAGTATAATATCCCCATGAAAAATATTCGCAGTATTACAAAGATTATCTTAAGTATTATTGCCTGCGTGCTCTTTTGCTCGTGCGCGCAGCCGGGCAAGCCTTACGATTTTTCCAAGAGCGATATAACGCAGTATATTGAGAGCTTCAAGGCGAAGGATTACGCGGCGATGTATTCGCTTTGCGCTCCCGCCGTGGATATAAAGCAGGAAGCGTTTATAAAGAAATACAGCGATATAATGGAAGGGCTGGGCGTTAAGGAGATATCGATAGACAACATAACGGGCCCGGACGAGAACGGAGTGTTTAAATACACGGCGACGTACAAGACGGAGGAGTACGGAGACTTTACCAACGACTTTACGCTGAGGACGGGGTTTAAGGACGATAGGTGGCTGGTGCTGTGGGATTATTCCCTTATATTCCCCGAGCTTGAGGAAGGCGGCAGCGTGTGCGTAAAGACATTAAAGGCGCAGCGCGGAGAGATGTTCGGCGCGGGCGGAGAGCTCATAGCCGAGAACGCCTACGCGGATACGATATACATGGAACCGTCAAAGGTACAGGACATTGGCGCCGTCGCGGCGGCGGTGAGCCCGATAACCGGCGTTACGCAGACGGAGCTTGTCGATATGTTCAACAAGGCGGTGCAGAACGGCACTCAGTCGATACCGTTGGGAGCGTTTTTCCACGACCAGCTTTCTGAGCAGCAGCGGCAGAGCATAGAGGCAGTGGCGGGCCTCGGCATAGACGACAAGATGTACACGCCTATACGCAACTACCCGCTCAAGGAAGCGGCGGCGCAGATAGCGGGTTATATAGGCCTCGTCGACCCCGAAAATATACCCGATGGCTATAAGAGCACCGACAAGATAGGCAAAGCCGGATTGGAGTCGGCGTTTGAGGAGCAGCTGCGCGGCAGGGACGGAAAGATAGTATACATTGAAGACAGGTGGGGCAAAAATATACGCACATTGTATGAAGTCAAGGATGAGCAGGGGCAGGACCTTTGGCTCACGATAAAGCCCGAACTGCAGAAAAGGGCGTACAACGCGCTGGCGACGTACCTTACGCCGGAGCAGACGGGCGTTGCGATAGTAATGGACGCAAAGACGGGTTATGTGGAAGCGATGGCCGCGTACCCTTCGTACGACAACAACCTTTTCACGTTCCCGGTATCGGAAGAAGTGTTTAAAACGATGACGCTTTTCCCGTGGGCGACGCAAGGCGGCTACCCTCCGGGCAGCGTTATCAAGCCCTTTACCGCGACGGCTGCGCTGGAAGGCGGGGTAATAACGCCCGAAACGGAATTCGAAGGCACGATAGCGGACAACAAATGGTACCCCGACGGAGAGGGCTGGTACATAAAGCGGGTGAGCGATTCGGGCTGGCCGATAACGCTCGCAAACGCTTTAAGAAGCTCGGACAACATATACTTTGCGTATGTTGCTATGAAGATGGGCGAAGAGAAGCTGATGAATTACCTTGAAAGCATAGGCATGGAGGAGGCCGTACCGTTCGATCTGCCGGTAAAGGAAGCGAACATAAAGAACGAAACCACGACGATAAACAGAAAACTGCTCGCGGACATGGGCTACGGCCAGGGCGACCTGCTTGTAACGCCGATGCAGCTTGCCGCTATGTATACGGCGTTTGCGAACGGCACGGGCGACATGATGAAGCCTATACTCGTTAAGCAGACTAAGCGCACGGAAGGGCTCGATTATGTTACAATAACGGACAGGCAGCCCGAGGTGTGGAAGCAAGGCGCGGTGTCGGAGAGCACGGTGCGTACGCTGCTTCCGATGCTGGAGAATGTAGTAAACCACGGCACCGCATATGACTCAAGGATACCCGGCATAAGGATAGCGGGCAAGACGGGCACTGCGGAGATAGGCCAGAACAAAGCAAGGGAGATATCGTGGTATGCGGCGTTCTGGTTGGACGGCAACTACGACAGGTTGGTCGTCGTGATGGTGGACACCGCGGCGGAAAAAGGAACGGTGAAGTTTGATATTGCAAAGGCGCTACTTACGCCGTAAAGACTTTTCAGTGGCCCGCAGCACGAAAGAAACTTCAGCAAGCGCAGGGGCGGCATGTGGCCGCCCGCATGAACAGAATTATAATCATTTAAGGAGAATTGCATGATTACCAGTGCATTTTTGGCAGGGAACGGAGACATAAGCGAGCCGCTAATGATACGGCGCGAGGTGTTCATAGAGGAGCAGGGCTGCCCTGAGAGCGAAGACAGGGACGGCATGGACGAAGCGGCGCTGCATCTGGTTGTATACGTCGACGAAATTCCTGCCGCGACGGGTCGCATATGGCACGACGGCAGCGTGTTCCGTATAGGCCGGCTTGCGGTGAGAAAGCGATACAGGGGGCAGCAGATAGGGGACCTTGCGCTGCGGCTGCTTATATACAAGGCTTTCAGCTCGGGCGCGGAGGAACTTTACGTGAACGCGCAAGCCTATATAAAAGAACTGTACAAAAAGTTCGGGTTCAAGGAAACAGGCGGGGAGTTTATCGAAGCGGGGCGGCCGCACGTACCTATGTCGCTTAAAAAGAGCGACGTTGTATACCCTTCGGCCTGCGGACATAACAAGGGAGCAAAATGAAGCTTGATCTGCATGTGCACACTACGTTTTCGGACGGCGACTTTACGCCGTGCGAGGCAGTCAAAGCGGCAAAACAAAATGGGCTTGAATTAATAGCGATAACCGACCACGACGAGTGCCGCGGCTACGGGGAAGTAGCGAATGAAACGGGCATACGCATACTTCCCGGCATAGAGCTTGCCGCGCGGTATGAAGGGGAAGTGCACGTACTAGGGCTCGGCGTCGACTGGCGCAGCCCGGAGCTTATAGCGCATATAGAGTCGGCGGCGTCGCTGCGCGAGGAGCGCGCAAACAGCATGATAGAAAAGCTGCGCGCGGCGGGAGTGGGCATTACTTTGGAGGACGTGCGCGAGGAATCCAGCGGCATAATAGGGCGTCCGCATATCGCGGTGGCGCTCGTAAAGAAGGGATATGCGCAAGACGTAAAAGAGGCGTTTGCTGCATATCTTTCGAAGCATACGCCGTTTTACGTGCCGTACGACAAGATAAGCATAGAGCATGCGGCCCGGCTGATATCCGGCGCGGGAGGCAAAGCCGTGCTTGCCCACCCCGGCCTTTTGAGGGAAGATATAATAAACGAGCTTTTCCCAAAGCTTGTCGGCATGGGGTTTTGGGGCGTGGAAGCGTATCACCCCACCCATACGGACGGGCAGTGCAGGGAATTTGAAAGCCTTGCGAGGAGTAGAGGCCTTTTTGTTACTGCGGGCAGCGATTTTCACGGCAGCGCGAAGCCCGGCGTCGGCATAGGCTCGGAAACGCGAGGCGGAGAATACGTAAAGCGCAGCGCGGAAGCGCTTATGCAATGTGTGTAATCTACGGCCCCCAAAAAGACGTAATACTTTTTGGGGGTTGATATTGATTGTGGACCTTTTTAATGTTAAAATAATTTGTATAATACGGGAACATATTAAAGGGGTAGAAGATTGGAATCTTTTGTTAGCGACATCAAGATATTTGCAGGCTCTTCGGGTATAGGGTTTGCCAAGAAGATGTGCAAATACTTGGGTAACGATCTTGGGGATTCGGAAGTCATCAATTTCTCGGACGGAAACATTTTTTTAAGGATTAAAGAGACTGTACGTAACAAGGACGTTTACGTAGTACAGCCTATAGGCATGTCCCCTAACGACGAGTTCGTAGAGATACTTTTCTGGATGGACGCGTTAAAGCGCGCAAGCGCGAACTCGGTCACCGCAATCATTCCTTATTTCAGTTACGCAAAAGGCGATAAGAAGGACGAGCCAAGGGTCTCGATACGCGCGAGGGTGTGCGCCGAGTGCATAGAGCTCGCGGGCGCGGACAGGATAGTGGTTATGGACCTGCACAGCCCGCAGGTTCAGGGATTTTTCAAAAAGCCCGTCGATCACCTGTTGTCGCTGCCGATAATCTGCGAATACATAAAAGGCCTCGATATAGTGGACAACCTGTGCGTAGTATCGCCCGACGCGGGCTATGCCAAGACTGCGAGGAAATACGCCGACTACCTGAACGTTCCCGTAGCGATAGGAGACAAGGTAAGGGCGGGGCACGACGAAAACGCCAAGGTATTGAACGTAATAGGCGACGTTAACGGCAAGAACTGCCTGATTGTCGACGACTTCACGATTTCGGGCGGCACGCTGATAGACATAGCCAAAATGCTCAAAGCCAACGGCGCGAAGCGGATAATAGCGGGCATATCGCACGTGATAGTACGCGAAAAAGGCATAAAAGCGATAGAGAACAGCCCGATTGAGATGGTTATCGGCACGGACAGCGTGAAAAACCCGTATATCGCGGGCAGCGAAAAGTTCGTCGTCATATCGGTGGCGCCGCTGTTTGCGGAAGCCGTGCTGCGCATACACGAGAAGGAATCGGTAAGCCCGCTGTTCTCGAGGGTGCCCAAAAAAGTCGTTGAGGATATCTGACGCTGGCCGCGCAATATTTTTTGTTGCAAATACGCATGCGTATGATATAATTACATAGATATACAAAGACGTTTATCGCTAATATAAACGTCTTTTTTTTGTATACGGGGTCCCTAAAAAGGCGTGAGGCTTTTTGGGGTGCGTATAGGTAGAATATGTTTATTATTGTGTTATAGAATATAAAGACGATTCTCTGCTATAATACGGGAGCAATATGGAAAAGGCCAGAATAACTATAGCGCTTGCAAACATCGAGGCGGCGGAGAAAATAAAAAATGCGCTGCAGCGCAACGGTTACGCGGTGGATGATATATGTACGTCGGGCAGCGAAGCCTTGAGGAGGATAAGAGCGGGTTCGACAGACATACTGCTCATCAATTTTGACATGCCCGATATGACCGGGCTGGAGGTAGCGACCATTATTGGCGACGGGAATCTGTGCAGCGTGCTGTTGTTTGTCTCCAATGTGCAGCGCGAGTTTTGCACCGACGTGGTGGAGGATTACGACATAACGCTGTTTACCAAGCCTGTCAGCGCAGACAAGCTTTTAAACACACTGGAAGTAATAGTGCAGAACAGGCGCCGCATGTGCAAGCTGGAGCGCGAGCTTAATAAGCTTAAGCGCGAACTCGACGACAGGAAGGTAATAGAGAAGGCTAAAGGCATACTGATGAAGCGCAAGGGCATATCCGAGGCAGAGGCCTACAGAAGGATACAGAAGATGAGCATGGATACGCGCGTGGCGATGCGCGACATAGCGGAGAAGATATTATTGCTCGCCGAAAAAAGCGAAGCGCAACAGTGAATATAAAGCCGCCAGAACCGGGCGGATTTTTTTGTAACTGACCGGCCAGCGGTAGCGGCGCGAGCGCCGCAATATGCAACTGCATATTGAAAGCATGCGCGCAATATAATAAAATTGTTATAACGCTGGAATTTTCTTGATACACATTTCATTCATACCGAAACAACAATTATAAGGAGGATAGAATATGATTTGTGCAAGCTGCGGGAAGGAGAACGCGCAGGATGCAAAGTTTTGCATAAGCTGCGGTGCGAAGCTCGAAGCGCAACCTCAGGAATCCGGGCAGCCCGTGCAGGCGGAACAATACGTCGAGCCCTGGAACCGGCCGTATGCGCATACGTATGCGGCTCAGCCCGCAAAAAAGAGGAACGTGCCTGCAATAGCGCTGGGCGTATTGTCCGTTGTGCTGGCTGCGGGCCTTGTTCTCTCTATGCTCGGCATATTCGGCGCTGCGGGGGCGTCCGCTGCTGCGTCGAAAAGCTTTGCCACACCTGAAGAAGCGATATATTATTTCGTCGGATGCCTAAAGAAAGGCGATTTTGACGGAGCGCTCGCCGCATGCGGCATAAACGAGACGGCAAAGGGTTTCAACTACAAAGCGTATTTAGAAGACTTTTTATCGCTGTCCCCTGTGGGAATGTCGTACATGCCTTCCGAATACGAGCTTTATGTGGAATACAACAGGATAAGGCTTACACAGCGGATACTTATGCAGATGACGTGCTTTATGATATCGTTTAATCTGCCGGAGGAGTATGCAAGCATGGTGGAGGGAAAGAATGAATTATTTAAAGGCGAACCGGACGATTTAATAGCCGCGCTCGAACCCGCTAAAATAAGCGGACTTGAAATAATAAAGATAGGCAAACCACGTTACCACGATAATCTGGGTAGTCTCGAGAACCATAAGAGGACAGCCAAAATGTTCGGTGCGGACGACCGGCAGTTCAGGAGCGTGCTTTACAAATACGACGGCAGCTATTACGTGGGCGGGTTTATGCTGCTTGAGTACGGCGGCAGATGGTATATAAACAGTATGGAGGAACCTTACGCGAACGTATCGGTGTACGGTACGCCTAGAAAGATATCGGGCGCAGAAGAATTCGAGAACATACTGGAATAGATTCTATAGGCAAAGCCGGAGAGGACGGGAAACCGCCCTCTTTTTGCTTTAAGCAAAAATTGAAAAAGCCGCGCCCCAAAGGCGCACAAAAACATCATAATATATGCAAAACGGCTAAACTTATGGTATGATATGCGCGTCAAATTGACGTAAAACATGAAGTAAAAAGGTATTGCATGGAACACGACAGCGAAACGATATTCGCCCCGGCTACGCCGGGCGGAGGCGCGATATCGGTAATAAGGATATCGGGCGAAAAAGCGCATCAGATACTGGACGCGGTGTTCAGCGGCAAAGGCAGGGAGCACGCAAAGCTTTACCACGGCTATATTGAGCACGAGGGAAAGCGCGTAGACGAAGTGATGGCCGTATATTTATACGCGCCCAAGTCGTATACAGGCGAGGACATGGCGGAGATACACTGCCACGGCGGCGCGGTTACAATGTCGCTAATTATGCGTGCGTTAAGGGACAACGGCGCAAGGCTCGCAGAGCCGGGCGAGTTTACAAAGCGCGCGTTTCTCGCGGGCAAGATGGACCTTTCCGCGGCGGGGGCGGTGATGGAGCTTATAGGCGCAAACTCCGCGGCGGGAGCGGGCGCGGCACTTCGGCAGCTCTCGGGCGGGCTGTTTGAAAGGATAACGGCGATACAGGAAAAATTAACTGACGCGCTAGCGATAATAGAAGCGGGGCTCGACTATCCGGAGGACGACATAGAGGCGGACGTAAAGCGCGACGCGCTGCCCCTCGTTATCGCGGCTAGGGACGAGACGAAAAAGCTTAGTGATACTTTCGCTTCGGGCAGGATGCTGCGCGAAGGTTACAATGTAGTGATAGCGGGCAGGCCCAATGTGGGCAAGTCGTCGCTTTTTAACATGCTGCTTGATAAGGAGAGGGCGATAGTCACCCACATTCCCGGCACGACGAGGGACGCAGTGGACGATACGCTATATAAAGACGGCGTGCTGATACGCCTCATTGACACGGCGGGGCTCAGGGAGAGCGCCGACGTGGTGGAAAACATAGGCATATCAAAGGCGAAGGAGGCCGTAAAGAAAGCCGATATGACGCTTTTCGTGCTCGACGCTTCGGAGGGCATAACGGACGAGGATAAGGAGATATTCTCCGCGCTCGGCGGCGATACGGTAATAGTGCTAAACAAAAGCGACCTGCCCGATAAAACGTCGGCGAATGAGGTAAAGCGTATTTTCGGAAAGGAAGCGGTGACTGTAAGCGCGCTTAAAGGCGAGGGAAGGGATAAGCTGCTCGAGCTTATAACTCCGCCCGAGATAAGCGAAGCCGAAGACGTCGTCGTAACAAACGAGCGTCATTTTGAAATACTCGCGTCGGTAAAGGAAAGCCTTGATTCCGCGATAGAGTCGTTTGACTCGGCCGACCTCGACTGCGTGGCCTTGGACCTTAAGGAAGCGTGGAGCGGCCTTGGAGCGATAACGGGCGTTACGGTGACGGAAGAGATAATAAACAGCATATTCGATAAGTTTTGTCTGGGGAAATAGCATGGGGTATTTTGCGGGAAATTACGACGTAATAGTGGTAGGCGCGGGGCACGCGGGCTGCGAGGCCGCGCTTGCCTGCGCCCGTATGGGGCAAAAAACGCTGCTGCTTACGATAAACCTTGACGGCATAGCGCTTATGGCGTGCAACCCGGCCATTGGCGGCACCAGCAAGGGGCATCTCGTGCGCGAAGTGGACGCGCTGGGCGGCCAGATGGGGCTTGCGGCGGACGCGGCGTATATACAGATACGCATGCTCAACACGTCCAAGGGCGCGGCAGTGCAGTCGCTGCGCTCACAGCAGGATAAAAAACTCTACCAGCGAGTTATGAAGTGGACGCTGGAAAACACCGATAACCTGTATATAACGAGCGCGGAGGTATCGCGCATAATAACGAAAAACGGGCGAGCCGCAGGCGTTGAGACTCACCTTGGTGCAGAATACGGCGCGAGGGCCGTAGTGCTGTGCACGGGCGTATACCTGAAAGGCCGCGTGATAATAGGCGAGCACACGGTGTCGTCCGGGCCGTCGGGGCTGCAGCCCGCCGACAAGCTCGACTTAAGCGAACTGGGGCTTAAACTGCAGCGGTTTAAGACAGGCACGCCCGCGAGGGTGGACAGGCGCACGGTGGATTTTTCAAAGACCGTTGCGCAGTACGGCGACGAGAACCCGGAGTACTTTTCGTTCCTTACAAAAGGCGAACCAAAGAAACAGTATCCGTGCTATCTTACGTATACCAACGAGAAGACGCACGATATAATACGCGCCAACATACACAGAAGCCCGCTTTACAGCGGACAGATAAAGGGAACGGGGCCGCGCTACTGCCCGTCAATAGAAGACAAGGTCGTAAAGTTCCCCGACAAGGACCGGCACCAGGTGTTCATAGAGCCGGAAGGCGTTTGGACTAACGAGATGTACGTGCAGGGCTTAAGCTCGTCGCTGCCCGAGGACGTGCAGAAAGCCGTTTACGCGACGGTGCCGGGGCTGGAGAACGCTGTGTTCATGCGCACTGCATACGCGATAGAGTACGACTGCATAGACCCGACGCAGCTTAAAAGCTCGCTGGAGCTTAAGGACGTGCCCGGACTGTTTTGCGCGGGGCAGATAAACGGCACTTCCGGGTATGAAGAAGCTGCGGCGCAGGGCATAGTCGCAGGCATAAACGCGGCGCAGTATATAAAGGGCGAAGAGCCGCTGGTGCTGTCAAGGAGCGACGCGTATATAGGCGTGCTCATTGACGACCTTGTGACTAAGGGCACAAGCGAGCCTTACAGGATGATGACCGCAAGGGCGGAATACCGGCTGCTGCTGCGCCAGGACAACGCGGACGCGCGGCTCACCGAGATGGGAAGAAGAGTGGGGCTCGTCACTCAGGAGCGCTACGATATATATATGAAGAAACGCGAGGCCGTGGAAAACGAGAAACGGCGGCTCAAGCGGCTTAATGTAAGCGTAGAGGCGGCGAACGCGCTGCTTGAAGCAAAAGGGCTGCCTCCCGTAAAAGCGCCCGTAAAGGCTGACAGCCTGCTGATGAGGCAGGGGATAAGCTATGCGGACATAAAGCCCGTATGCGGCGTTGAGCTCGAACGGGACGTAGAATACTGCGTCGAGACGGAGATAAGGTATCAGGGGTATATAGACAAGCAGCAAAAGCAGGTGGAGAAATTTGCGTCGCTCGAAAAGAAGAAGCTGCCGCCGGATTTTGACTATAAGAGCCTTAAGGGATTGCGGCTTGAGGCGGCGGCAAAGCTTAATGCGGTGCGCCCCGAGACGATAGGGCAGGCGATGAGGATATCGGGCGTGTCTCCCGCGGACATAGCGGTGCTTACCGTTTATTTCTCCTCCAAAAGGCCGGCGAAGACTGCGGACAGTTGATCGAGAGAAGGCGGCTTGAAATCTGTCACTTCCTCCGGCACTTCGTGCCGGCCTCATCCGAGTGAGGCGTGGCGGACAAAAGGCAAGAGTACTTTTATAAGGCATGGGCGCCAGTGCGTCCAGCTCAAGTGTGAAAACAAATCTTGTCGAAACTGTGAAATAAGCGCTAACAGTATTGCGGCCTAAAAATATTATTGTTAATATTGTAGCATTCATATATATAAGGGTATATGTGGCTTTGGCACCGACGAAAAGTCGCAATGCATATTAAAATGATAGAGATTGAAAAGCGAGTTAAGCAAAACCTCATACGGCTGGGCGTCAAAGCGGGCGACAGCGTTGGAGCGGCGGTAAGCGGCGGCATGGATTCGATGGCGCTGCTTCATTGCCTTAATAATTTGCGCGCGGACATCAGCATAATACTGGTTGCGTACCACATGGAACACGGCATAAGAGGCGAAGCCTCCGCAGCCGACATGGAATTCGTAAGAGCGCAGTGCAAAGCTTTAGGCGTTGAGTGCAAGGTTATGCGCGCGGACGTGCCCGCAATCGCCAAAGCAAGCGGCGTATCCATAGAAACGGCGGCAAGGCAGGCAAGGTACGAATTTTTGGAAAGCGCGGAAGCCGACTATATAGCTACGGCGCACCATATGGACGACAACGCCGAAACGGTGCTTATGAACTTAACAAGGGGCAGCGCGCTTGCGGGGCTTTGCGGCATACCGGAAAAGCGCGGCAGGTTTTTGCGGCCCATGCTCGATATATCGAGGAAGGACATCGAGGAATACGTAAAAAGCCGCGGCATACCGTACGTGAACGACGCGACCAACGAGGACACGGCTTATACGAGGAACTATATACGCAAGGAGATACTGCCAAAGCTTAAGCGTATTAACGAAGCGGCGGCGGCGAACATTGTAAGGACGGCGGCGCTGCTTTCGGAGGATGAAGATGCGCTTATCTCGGCGGCAAAAAACGCGGACTGCATAGAGATAAAGGGCGAAGGCGCGTATATAGACCTTAAAAAGCTTTCGGCGCTAATGCCCGCCGTAAAAAAACGCGTAATACGCCTCGCGGCGGCGCAGGTTGGAGAGCTTGCCGACATTGAGCGCGTGCATACCGAGAGCCTTTTGGAGCTCGCCGAGAAGGCCGAATCGGGCAAGAGGATTGACCTTACGCACGGCCTTTATGCGGCTGTAGTGTACGGCAAACTGCTTGTTGGCAAAACCAAAGAAAAGCAGTATAATGAACACTTAGTTGTTTTTCGCTGCGGAAGGATTTCGTTTGCAGGTTTTGAGTTTGATTGCGGCGAATATAACGGTGAGCCCGTATACGGCGGGGGAGCGGAATACTTTGACGCCGAGGCGCTAGGTGGCGCGGTGTTCCGGTACAGGATGGAGGGGGATTATATCCATCCGCTCGGCATGAGCGGCAAAAAGCGCCTTTCGGATTACCTCTCCGACAGGAAAGTGCCTCTTATGATGCGCGACTCGCTCGTGCTGCTCGCTAAGGGAAGCGAAGTGCTCTGGGCGGTGGGAGTAGGCGTATCCGAGACTTCAAAGCTGAAAGACGGCTCGAAAATAATAAGAATATGTTATTGGGGGAATGGGTATGCATAACGACATAGAGCGTATATTGTACACGGAAGAGCAGATAAAAGCGCGCGTTAAAGAGCTCGCGAAAGAGATAAGCCGTGATTACAGCGGAGGCAATCTGCTTACGGTGGGTATACTCAAAGGCGCTGTGGTGTTCTATTCCGATCTTGTGCGCGAGATGGACCTTGACGTAACGCTCGATTTCATGGTGCTGTCAAGCTATGGAGCCTCCTCGGTATCCACAGGCGTCGTGCGTATACAGTACGACTTGGAGCAGGATATATCCGGCAAGGACGTGCTTATAGTGGAAGACATCGTGGACTCGGGGCTTACGCTGCATTACCTTACCAAAACGCTCGCGTCGAGAAACCCGAAGTCCCTTAAAGTCTGCTGCCTGTTCGACAAGCCGAGCAGGAGGAAGATAGATTTTAAGCCCGATTACATAGGTTTCGAAGTACCCGACGTGTTTATAGTGGGTTACGGCCTCGACTATTCTGAGAAATACAGGAACCTAAAGTATATCGGCGAATTGAAAGAGCAGATATACAAATAAAGCGATAATTCCGTTTATAGGCCGCGCGCTTAAAGCCGCGGCTAGGGGCGTAAATTGAAAAGTATGTGCTGATATGATACAATCAAATCATTAAGGAGGATGACAGTTTGAAAAGGTCGGCAAGAGGACCGCTGATATATTTAATAGGATTCGCACTTATATTGCTGCTGATAACGTGGCTCAACGGAGGCACGCCCACCGATAAGCGCGATATTTCATACCCTGATTTTCTGCAGTACGTAAAGGACGGCAAGATATATAAGGCAGAGGTGGTCGAGCACGATCTGTACGCGCTGCAAGTCAACACCGAGCGCGACGAGACTGCGTTCCCGGGTGAATACGACTTCCATACATATATTCCGGACCAGGAAACGTTCGACCGCGACATGATGGCTATAACGGGAGCGAAGAACACGACGGAATACGGCTTCCCTATAAAGTACGCGCCCGTGCCGCAGATGTCGTTTTTGGAGTCGCTGCTGCCTTATCTGATACCTATGGTGCTGCTTGTGCTAGCGTTTTACTTCATAATGCGCCAGCAGCAGGGGGCGGGCAACAAGGCGTTGTCGTTCGGCAAGTCGAGAGCGCGCATGCAGGTGGGCGGCAAAAACCAGAAGACGTTTGCGGACGTTGCGGGAGCGGACGAGGAAAAAGAGGAGCTCGCGGAAATAGTCGAGTTCTTAAAGAACCCCAAAAGGTTTATGGAACTGGGCGCGCGCATACCTAAAGGCGTGCTGCTCGTGGGGCCTCCGGGAGGCGGCAAGACGCTGCTTGCCAAGGCTGTCGCGGGCGAGGCGGGCGTTCCGTTCTTCTCGATAAGCGGCTCGGACTTTGTGGAGATGTTTGTGGGCGTAGGCGCTTCGCGCGTAAGGGACATGTTTGAAAACGCGAAGAAAAATTCACCGTGCATACTGTTTATAGACGAGATAGACGCCGTAGGCCGACAGAGGGGCAGCGGACTTGGCGGCGGCCACGACGAACGCGAGCAGACGTTAAACCAGCTGCTTGTGGAGATGGACGGCTTTCAGGTAAACGAAGGCATAATAATACTCGCGGCGACGAACAGGAAGGACATACTCGACCCGGCGCTGCTCCGTCCCGGCAGGTTTGACCGCCAGATAGTAGTCAACTACCCCGACATAAAGGGCAGGGAAGAGATATTGAAAGTCCACGCCAGGGGCAAGCCACTTGCGGAAGACGTCGACTTAAAAGTGCTCGCAAAGCGCACGCCCGGGTTTACAGGCGCCGACTTGGAGAACGTGCTCAACGAGGCGGCTATACTCGCAGCGCGCGCCAAGAAGCAGAAAATTACGATGATAGAGATTGAAGAGGCTATAACAAGGGTATTAATAGGCCCCGAGAAGAAGTCGAGGGTAATCACCGAAAAGGATAAGCGCGAGACGGCTTACCACGAGGTGGGGCACGCTATTGTGGCAAAGTCTCTGCCCGAGTGCGACCCGGTGCACGAGGTCTCTATAATACCGCGCGGCATGGCGGCGGGCTATACGATGACGCTACCCGATAACGACCTGCAGCACGTATTCAAGAGCAAGCTCAAAGCGGAGCTTTCGATGCTGCTGGGCGGACGCGCCGCGGAAGAGCTCGTTTTGGGCGACGTAAGCACGGGCGCGATGAACGACCTGCAGCGGGCTTCGGAGACTGCGAAGAACATGGTTGTAAAGTTCGGCATGAGCGAAGAGATAGGTCCGCTGTTTTTGGGCGAAAACCAGGAGCTGTTCCTTGGCAAAGAGATAGGGCATATGAAGTCGTATTCCGAAGAGCTTGCCGAAAAGGTGGACAGGGAGATAAAGAAGCTTTTGGATAGCGCGTACGCCAAGGCAAAGGAAATACTCAAGTCGAAGATGGATTTGATGCACAAGGTGGCTCAGGTGCTAATTGAGCGTGAGAAGATAGACGGCGACGAGTTCAACATACTCTGGGAAGGCGGAGACCTGCCGCCGTTAACGACCGGGACTAACGAGCCGACTATAGAGCCGGCGCAGGCGTAACAAAAGAAATCAAGGGAAGGTAAGAGCCTTCCCTTTTTTTATTTGATCCCCAAAAAGTCGTGAGGTTTTTTGGGGTGTAAATATCGTAAGATTAAAGATTCTTCGCTTGCGCTCAGAATGACAAAAGTATCTATCACCGCAAAACAGGCTTTTATTGACGAAAGTTCATGTGTCATTCTGAGGACCGAAGGGACGAAGAATCTTAGCCTGTTTTGGTTGATAATATACCGTGAGGCTGTCCAGCAAGAGCCCTTTTTGGAGGTTTAAGAAGAGCCGGATTACAAACCACGCATATTAAGCATGCATATTTTGACAAAAGAAGCAGTAAATGTTATCATGTATAGAAATACCGAATAACGAGGTTGCACATGAGCCTGAAACGGCTCATTGGCTGCTGAGTTATCCCGCATATAAAGCGGTACCCCAAAGAAACGCGTTCTTTTGTGGAAACCTTCAGTAACGCGCTGTATTGCGCTCTTGTGTATAATATGTTTATAATGCCACCACATTTACCGCCTGATTGCCTTTTGGGCCTTTCTCTATATCAAACTGTACGCTTTGCCCTTCATCGAGCGATTTGAAGCCCTGCGACTTTATGGCAGAAAAATGCACAAACACATCTTCGCCGTTTTCCGCTTCTATAAAGCCGAAGCCTTTTTCCGCACTAAACCACTTTACTCTTCCGTTCATCAAGAATACCTCCATGATATTATTATCTTATCCATAGCGAAAAGTTATCCGTAATAAAATTTGCGTATTTATGCAATATCTTTTGTTATTTTAAAATCGGTTCATAATATGCCAAAAAGCCCCTGCATTTCTGCAAAGGCTTTTTCGGCATATATTATTGGTGGTGGTGCTATTTTTATACGGAGCTCCCAGCAAGTCATGAGGCTTGGTGGGGTATAAATTAGCTCGTTTTATGTTTATTGGCGTTATTGAGCTTTCCCTGTCTTCAACCGTATTATACATCAATAAGCGTACTTTGTCAAACATTTGTAATAAATTCTTAACGAATTTTTTTTATATGTAATGGATTGGTTATGTTTGGGCCACTTTAACGCGTAAAATGTGTGGTATTATTGATTAACGCACCACTTTTGGGTTAAAAAATAATATAAGTCAAGGTTTTAAGGTAGCAGGTGGAGATGAATTTAGCGTCGCCCAAAACCGTAAAAGAGCTGCTCGAAAAATATTCCCTTGCGCCTCTTAAAAGGTACGGGCAAAATTTTTTAATAGACGGCAACATAGCCGACAAGATTGCCAAAGCCGCCGTTCCAAAAGGAGCGTTCGCGCTTGAGATAGGCCCAGGGCTTGGCGCGCTTACGCAAAGGCTGCTTGAGCGCTGCAGCATGGTCGCCGCCTATGAGATAGACTCGGGACTGGTGCGTTCTCTAAATGAGACGTTTGAAGGCGAAACTAATTTTAAGCTGTTCCACGAGGACTTTTTAAAAGCGGATATACAAAACGAAATAAAGCAGCTTACGACCGGAGAGATTTACGTCGCGGCGAACCTGCCGTATTACATAACGACGGACTGCGTAATGAAGCTCATATGCTCCGGGCTCGGCATAAAGGCGATAACTCTGATGGTGCAGACAGAGTTTGCCGAGAAGATGCTTGCCCCTCCCGGCAGCGCGCAATACGGCATGCTGAGCGCTATTGTTGAATATTTTGCTTCGGTGGAAGCTCTGTTCGACGTCGCCCCTTCATGTTTTTACCCCAAGCCTCACGTAAGCTCGTCCGTTGTGCGCCTTGAAATGAAGGAAGTTGATTTTGAATATGCAAAAAAGTACATGCTTGTTTTAAAGAGCCTATACTCTGCAAGGAGGAAGACGGTTAAAAGCAACTTGAGGCGCGCGCTGGGGCTTACCGCCGAGCAAGCGGAAACTGTGCTAAAAAGCGCCGAAATAGACGATAACGCAAGGGCGGAGACGTTAAGCGCCGCCGACGTGCAAAGAATAGTAAAAAGCTGCAACTTATAAAAAAATAAATTTTGCAAGTTTATGATTGCATACCGTCATCAGATGTATTATAATGCTGACATGGATTAATAGTTTGTGAGAAAATACACAAACTTATATTTACGGGGTCCCCGGCAAGACGTGAGTCTTGATGGGGTATGAAATTTAATGGGCCAAGCGAGGAGTATTTATGACTACAAACAAAAAATTAACTGCATGGGTAGAAGAAGTAGCAAAGCTTTGCCGTCCGGACAACATATACTGGTGCGACGGTTCGCAGGAGGAATATGACCGCCTTATCGACGAGATGGTAAAGAGCGGCATGGCTACGCGCCTTAATCCAGAAAAAAAGCCGGGATGCGTGCTGTTTCGCAGCCACCCGTCCGACGTGGCGCGCGTGGAGGACAGGACGTTCATAGCCTCCAAAACGAAAGACGAGGCGGGTCCGACTAACAACTGGGTAGATCCTCAAGAACTTAAAAAGACAATGAGCGGGCTTTATGACGGATGCATGAAGGGAAGGACGATGTATGTCATACCGTTTTCTATGGGCCCAATAGGCTCGCTGATATCGAAGATAGGCGTAGAGATAACGGACAGCCCGTACGTCGTATGCAACATGCGCATAATGACTAGGATGGGCACTAAAGTGCTCGAAGCGCTGGGCGACGGCGAATTCGTGCCCTGCCTGCACTCCGTGGGCGCTCCGCTAAAGGAAGGCGAGAAAGATGCCTCGTGGCCGTGCGCTCCTATGGATAAAAAGTACATCAGCCATTTCCCGGAGGAAAGGCTTATATGGTCGTACGGCTCGGGCTACGGCGGCAACGCGCTTTTGGGCAAAAAGTGCTTCGCGCTGCGCATAGCGTCCGTACAGGCAAGAGACGAAGGCTGGATGGCCGAGCACATGCTGATATTGAAACTTACAAGCCCGAAAGGCAAAGTTAAGTATATAACCGGCGCTTTCCCGAGCGCGTGCGGCAAGACTAACCTTGCTATGCTTATACCTACGATACCCGGCTGGAAGGTCGAGACCATAGGCGACGATATAGCGTGGATGAAGTTCGGCAAGGACGGAAGGCTTTACGCGATAAACCCGGAATACGGCTTCTTCGGCGTAGCGCCCGGAACGTCTATGCAGTCGAACTCCAACGCGATGCGCAGCTGCGAGAAGAACACTATATTCACAAACGTCGCGCTTAAGGACGACGGCGACATATGGTGGGAAGGCATAGGCGAAGACGCTCCCTCTCACCTGATTGACTGGAAAGGCAACGACTGGGCGCCGGGAGCGGACCACCAGGCGGCGCATCCAAATGCGAGATTTACGGCGCCTGCGGGGCAATGTCCAGTAATAGCGCCCGAGTGGGAAGACCCGAACGGCGTTCCTATTTCCGCTATACTGATTGGCGGCAGGCGGCCCAGCACGGTGCCGCTCGTGCACCAGAGCTTTGACTGGAAGCACGGCGTGTTCTTGGGCTCTATTATGGGCAGCGAGATAACCGCCGCGACGATCTCCTCCAACATAGGGCAGGTAAGGCGCGACCCGTTCGCTATGCTGCCGTTCATGGGGTACAACGTATGCGATTATCTGCAGCATTGGCTCGACATAGGCGAAGCAACGAGCGAGGATAAGCTTCCTAAGATATTCTATGTCAACTGGTTCCGCAAGGATAAGAACGGCAAGTGGCTCTGGCCGGGCTTCGGCGAGAACAGCCGCGTGCTGAAGTGGATATTCGAACGCTGCGACGGCGAAGGCAAGGCGGTAAAGACCGCTATCGGCTACATGCCCACGCCCGACGCCATAGACACGCAGGGCCTTGACGTAAGCAAAGAGGACATGGAGGAGCTGCTCAAGGTAGAAAAAGCCGACTGGCAAAAGGAAGTCGCCTCTATAAAAGAGCATTATGCCAAATACGGCAGGATGCCGGAGGAGCTTAATAACCAGCTCAAAGCGCTGGAAGAGAGAGTAAACAGCCTGTAAAAAGGATTTACACATACGCAAAGGCAGCGGCTTTAAACGCCGCTGCTTTTGTTTACACCCCAACAAGCCTACGCCTTGTTGGGGACCCCGTATTTACACCCTGCTTGCGCTGCGCGCGGCCAGCAGGGCGTTTGTGTACGTTTCTCATAACCTTGCGTTGCCTTTCCCCGAATGAATCGGTTGAAAGGCATGTTGTGAACAGTGGTTTGCTGTTTTAAAACACAGTATCGTGTTATATAATGGAAACAAATTTTCAAAAAAGCAAACTCTAAAAAGGTGCGGCGATATAAATTGTCCGCAGCAAAAGAGTTAATCCCGACGATATAAAAGGAGCAGGAAACATGAAAGTTCAGAAAATAGGCAAGAGGTCTCTTGTGTTCACATATAAGTTCCCCGAATGGGACTTAAACCTGCATGTCATAAACGGGGAAAAATACAACTACGTTATAGACACGGGGTGCGGGCCGGCAAACGTACTGCCGCTGATGGAGCATATAAAAGGAAAGCTGGTTGTTGTTATAAACACGCATTACCACTGGGACCACGTGTGGGGCAACTGCACGTTCCCCGATTCCCTCGTTATTTCGCATCCGCTGTGCCGCAGTGTTGTAAAGGATAAATGGGACGAGATGATAACAGGCAATGCGCGTTATATCGCAGGCAATGTGCATATGCGGCTGCCGGACGTGACGTTTGAGGGCAGCATCTATTTCGATGACGACGGCATAAGGATATGGCATACGCCGGGGCATACGGCAGATTCGATAAGCGTATACGACGAGCAGGACTGCGTATTAAACGCGGGGGATAACATAGGAGACACGCCGCAGGAAATAGTGCCGAGCCTTGACTGCCCCCGCGAGGTGTATATAAAAACGCTGGAATCGTATAAAAGCGTGAAGTTTGAAACGTGCATATCCGGGCATAACGAGCCGCAGGGCGCGGACATAGCGGAGAGGATACTTGCCGCGCTGAACGTTTGATATTACGGCTGAATATAATACGGTCGGGAGGAAGCTATGCACAGTGAAAAACCTTTTTAACCCATGCTGCTCGATTGTCTTTCTCCCAACTGCGGAGCTACGCTTATATCCGCTATTGCGCAGGTTCTCGCCGAAGGCCTGAGTCCGTTGCAATTAAACGTATTGGGAGCTTTTCTGGCTGCCGTAAAGGATACGCTGTCTTACATGGCGTCGCAGGCGCAGCTGAATGAGGAGCTGTGCAGTAAAATGCGCGAAAAAGCAGACACGGATTCTGCGCAGACGAAGAGCGAAAAAGATGCGGACGGGAACGCGTAACCCTTGAGTTAGAACAGCCCTTCCACGTTGCCCGAGTCGTCTATTGTCATGTTTTCGGCGGCAGGCACTTTGGGAAGCCCCGGCATGGTCATCATCTTGCCCGCGTACGCGACCACGAAGCCCGCGCCCGCCGATACCTTGAGCGCGCGCACCGTCATTATGAAGTTTTTGGGGCGGCCCAGCTTTTCCGGGTCGTCGGAAAGCGAATACTGCGTTTTGGCGACGCATATTGGCAAGCCGACGAAGCCGTTCTCGGCAAGGTGCTCTATGCTGCGCAGCACGTCGGCGCTGTAATGCACCTCTGAAGCGCCGTATATCTTTCTCGCAAGTGCGTTTATCTTTACCTGCAGGCTGTCGGAGAGCGAATAGGGGAAGCGCGGTTCGCTTTTCTGTTGTGCCGCCTGCATAACCGCGCGAGCCAGTTCTTCGCCGCCCGCGCCGCCGTGCTGCCATACGGTGGCGGGCACGGCCTCTACGCCCATGCCGGCGCACATCTGCCGAAGCAACGAAATTTCTTCTTCGGAATCCGTCTCAAAGCGGTTTATCGCCACGACCACAGGCAGGCCGTATACTCCCGTAATATTCTCTATGTGCTTTTCAAGGTTGGAAAAGCCTTTTTTCAGCGCCTCGGCGTCTGGCCTGTCCCAATCGCCTTTTTTTAGGCCTCCGTGGAACTTTAAAGCCCTTAATGTCGCCACCAACACTACGGCGCTCGGCCACAGCCCCGTCTGGCGGCATTTTATGTCGAGAAACTTTTCCGCGCCGAGGTCCGCGCCGAAGCCCGCTTCAGTCACTACCCAGTCGGCGAGCTTTAACGCCGTCTTTGTCGCTATTACGCTGTTGCAGCCGTGCGCTATGTTGGCAAACGGCCCGCCGTGTATGAATACCGGCGTTCCCTCCAGCGTCTGCACGAGGTTGGGCTGTATCGCGTCTTTAAGCAGCAGCGCCATCGCGCCCTCCGCCTTCAAGTCGGAAGCGGTCACCGGCTTTTTATCGAACGTGTAGCCTATCTTTATCCGCCCGAGTCGCTCCTTTAAATCGCGTATGCCCGACGAGAGGCACAGCACCGCCATCACTTCGGAAGCCGCGGTTATATCAAAGCCGTCCTCGCGCGGCATGCCGTTGGGAAGCCCTCCGAGCCCGCACGTAATGTTGCGCAGCTGCCGGTCGTTTACGTCCATGCAGCGCTTTATCGATATGTTGCGCGGGTCTATGCCCAGCGTGTTGCCCTGGAATATGTGGTTGTCCACAAGTGCGCACAAAAGGTTGTTTGCCGCCGTGATTGCATGTATGTCGCCCGTAAAATGAAGGTTGATGTCCTCCATAGGTATTACCTGCGAATAGCCGCCGCCCGCGGCGCCGCCCTTTATGCCGAACACAGGGCCCAGGGAAGGCTCGCGCAATGCGAGGAACGACTTTTGCCCTAAGCGCCGCAATGCGTCCGAGAGGCCTATCGACATAGTCGTCTTGCCTTCGCCCGACGGCGTGGGGTTAATCGCGGAGACCAGTATGAGCCTGCCGCAAGGGTTATCCTTTATGCGCTCCTGTATGCTAAGCGATACTTTAGCCTTGTTTGTGCCGTACGGTATCAGCTCGTGCGGCTCTATGCCTGCGTTTTGCGCAATATCCCATATGGACCGTATATTTGCTTCCCTTGCGATTTCAAGATCGGTTTTATGCGGCATGTACTTTCACCTTCCTGGACGTTGTGGACTTTAATTATCGGCTGTTTGCCCGAATTTGTCAATATAAAAGGATAACGGGGTTTTGTCGGTATCCCCCAGTCAGCCTGCGGATTACCCATCATCAGATCGCATGGTTAATATTATGGTAAAGAAGCGCAAATAAAAAGGGCTGGTTTAAACCAGACCCGGCGGGGCATCGTTCTGCCGCCTGCCCCGTGCTGACAATACAGGGCTTTTATACGTTTGCTTTGCGCATGGTATGCGCGTGGCGCACGGCGCGCACGGCGTCGTCCACGAGCATTATTGCGAGCGCCACAAGCAGCATCGCCCAAAAGCCGCTTGTCACCGTGCCGCCCACTATACCGTTCGCTATCACAAGTGTCAACAGGTTTGCGAACACGCTCGCTATGCCGAACGTAAATAGGTTAAGCGGCAGCGCTATCATTACCAGCAGCGGTCGCAAAAGCGTGTTTACAGCGGCGAGTACTAGCGCTGGGGCGATAAGCGCAGGCGTATTCACGGGAGGCAGCAGTCCTATCGCCGCGGCCGCGAGCAGCACCCCGAAGTATAGCACGGCTTTTACCGAATAGCGTAACAGAAACATTTTCCTCACCTCAACAAAACTCTTACCTTAACGCGCGCGTCGGGAGATTTTATATCTGCGTCCACAAGGTCGAGCGAGCCGTAGCTCTGCACCAGCATCATCATATTTTCCGCCGCGTACAGCCCCGCGAATATCTTGCCGCTTATACGCCTGAACAGCGACATTATGTCAATTATACCTTCGAGCACTTCGTTTACGCAGCGAAAGGGCACGATAAGGAATATCGGGAACCACTTTATGCGCACGGATATGAGCACGAACGAAGCTTTCCTAGTCAACATATACCTTCACCGTGGCGCCCTTCCGTTCGTCGCCGGTCACAATGTCGACAAGGTCCTCGTTTATCTCCCCGTCTTCGAACAACTCAATAAGGCCTTTTAGGTCTATCTGGTTTAAGTCGATGCCGCTTTGCTCAAGCTCCGCTTTTGCTTCCTTCGGTATCAGCGACAAAAGTCCCATCGCTTTTTTGGCTATCGCAAGAGGCACGTTTACGTTAACCTTTGCCTGCTCGCTCTTCTCGGGGTCTTTAACGTCGACTCGCACGCGCAGCATCGTGCGTTTGCCAGCAGGGCTCTTGCCCGCCTCGCCACCCTGGCCTATGGCGCTTAATAGCTTTTCGCCTTCCTCGGGGGTTATACGGCCGCTTTTTACCATCTCCAATATTCTGAGTACTTCCTCGTTCATTTCTTTTACCTTCCTTTTTATAAATTCTTTAAAAGTTCAGCCGCCTCGTCGGCGGTGATTTCACCTTTGTCCAGCCGGTCGAATATGCGCTTTCGTTCTTCCCTTAGCTCGTCTGAAGACATGCTGCTCTCCAGCCCCAGCCGTTTTATGACGGCGTCCAGCCTGCTGCGTACCGTAGGGTAGGAGATGCCCATGCTTTTCTCCACGTCTTTTATGCTTCCGCGGCATTTTAAGAACGTCAGCACAAAGAGCGATTCCTCTTCGGTGAGCTTGCAGAAGTCGCACCCGCTGAACGAGCCTTTAAGCTCGCTCCTGCAATTGCTGCATGTAAGCTGTGTTGTTTCGTACTGCCCGCCGCATACCGGGCAGATTGACGGCGCTTTTCTGTTCATAAATTATCTCCGTATTGATTTTATATATTGTGTATATCACGAAAGATTAATAATGTCAATAGCCTAATTAATTATATTAATAAAAATATTAAAATAATTAATATTAGGACAAACAAAAGCTTACTAAGGACGTTATAATGAGATTGTTTTCTATTTTTGATTACCGTCAAAATAAATGATGCGCGGGGATAAAGTTTTTCCCGCTTCTATGATGCCAAAAGAATAGTACCTGTTTCTTCGCTTGTCGGTGGGCGAGCCGGGATTGAAAAGCAGCTTTCCCAGGTGAATGCCTAAGAACGGCATATGGCTGTGCCCGAATATTATGATATCGGTATGCTCGTGCTCGAATGCCCGCGCCGCCCGGTCCGCCGTACTGCCTCCTTTGCCGTCGCCGTGGACTATGCCGACAATAAAACCATCAAGCGTTATCAGCTTTTGTTTGCCTAGCAGCTCCTTAAGTTCCGGCGGGTCGGTGTTTCCCGCTACAGCTATAACGGGCGCCAGCGCTTCTAGCGCGCGTAACACGCTTATGTCCGATATATCGCCCGCGTGTATTATGGTATCGGCACGCTCGAAGGCGCGCAAAACCGCGCCGGGCAGCTTAGCGGCTTTGCGCGGCATATGCGTATCGGAAAGCACGCCTATTAACATGCTGTCACTCCCAACCCTCTATATCGGGAACCCCGGTATTATGTTGCCCGCCCGGCGGCAGGATACGCAATTGCTTTAAAACCGTTTATTTTTACCCGAATATCGTTACGAACTTTATCGAAAAAAGATCGCACATCAGAAGATCGTCGGTATCCGTGGGCTGCAGCACTATATAACTCGCGCCCACTTCCTTCAGCACGCCCGTCCTGTCGGTAAACCCTCCGCTCGTCCCCAAAACGAACTCCACCCTCATGTTGTAGCCTATGAAGTTTTTAAGAAAGCCCGCGGAATAATATGCGCTTGCCAGCACCATGGGCGTTTCGGTAGCTTCCGTGGTTAAGCTCGGCTGCGCAGTAGAGAATTCGAATTGCTGCTGGGGACGAGGCGTAAATATGTTTTGCTGCGCACCGCATTGCGGCGGAACTGTTTCGAGCGCCGCGGGCGTAAGCGGCGTCCTCGCCGAAGTTATCGCCTGAGTCGCAGGGGTCATATTGAGAGCGTCAGGCGCCTGACGGTCCGATGTGCGCTCGATCCTCGTAAACTTAAGGTCGTTTCTTGCTTCGGATGTTTGGTTTTCTTTCATTTATAGCATTCCTCCGTTTCCGGCGTTGCGGGAATATATATGTTCCCCTGATATGCCGATCACCAAAACGATTATCGGGTGATAGTAAATGATATTCAGGCGGAGGCGATTCTGTTAAAAGCAACACGCAGTCATGATATTCGGGGAACGAAAAAAGCCCCGCATATGCAGGGCTTATAGTAGCGTGAAGCGATCAAACCTTGAAAAGCAGGTCGGCGTATACCGGTACGGGCCAGACGTCTGCCGGCATGAGCTGCTCGGCTTCGTCTATTACGGCGCGCGCCGCTTCCATCGCGCTTACAACGTTCTTGCGGTAATTCAGCGCGGTTTCGTACGCGTCTTCGGCGTGAGCGCTGCTCAATGCGTTTTTAAGGTCGGCCAATTTTGCTTCCATCGCGTCAGCGAATTTGGTAAGCTTTTCAAGGCGCTTTGACGCGGCTTTGCTGCCGGTTTTTATCGATACTTCCGAAAGCTTTAACGTGTAGCTGAATACGGCCGGTATTAGCTGGCGGTCCATCATCGCTATCAGCGTAAGCGCCTCAACGTTTATCGTCTTGGCATAGTTCTCTAAGAGTATCTTGCAGCGCGACTCGAGCTCTTTTTCGTTGAGCACGCCCATATCCCGGAATACGGCGGCGTTTTTCTCGGCTTTTAACTGTTTTATAGCGAGCACGGTGTTGCCTATGTTGGAGAGTCCGCGCCGCGCCGCCTCTTCAACCCACTCTTCGGTATAGTTGTTGCCGTTGAATATTATCCTCTTGTGCTGCGAGAAGTAATCCTTTACTATGCCTAAAGCGGCTGCTTTGGCGTCGGGCGCTTTTTCGAGCACGTCCGCCACATCGGAGAGTATCTTCGCTACGACGGTGTTGAGCACGAAGCACGGCTCGGCGATGTTAGTGGACGAGCCGCACATGCGGAACTCAAACTTGGTGCCCGTAAACGCGAAGGGCGACGTCCTGTTCCTGTCCGTAGAGTCTTCGGTGATTACCGGCAGCGACGATACACCGAGGTTGGTCTTCACCCGGCCGTTGCCCGAATACGCTTTGCCGTATGTTATCGAATCGATTATGCCCTGCAGCTCTTCGCCCACGAATATGGAGACAATCGCCGGAGGGGCTTCGTTTGCGCCCAGGCGGTGGTCGTTGCCCGCGCTCGCTATTGAAAGCCGCAGTATGTCGGCGTATTCGTCGACGGCTTTAATTATCGCCGCGAGGAACGTTAAAAACTGTACGTTGGACGCGGGGTCGCTTCCCGGGTCAAGCAGGTTAAGCCCGTCGTTGGTTGCCAAAGACCAGTTTAAGTGCTTGCCGCTGCCGTTGACGCCCGCGAAAGGCTTCTCGTGCAGCAGCGCGGCAAGTCCGTGGCGCTTGGCGACTTTGCGCATCATCTCCATGACGAGCAGGTTGTGGTCTGCGGCAACGCTCGCCGGGTCGAATATTATCGCAAGCTCGTGCTGAGCGGGAGCGACCTCGTTGTGCTTCGTTTTAGCTGTGATTCCGAGCTTCCAAAGCTCCCTGTCGAGATCGTGCATAAACTCGATTATCTTGATGCGCAGCCGCGCGAAATATTGGTCTTCAAGCTCCTGGCCCTTAGGCGGCTTTGAACCGAACAGCGTACGCCCGGTCATCACGAGGTCGAGCCTTTTTTGATAAAGCTCCCGGTTAATAAGGAAGTATTCCTGCTCGGGGCCGACGGTCGCTATTACTTGCTTTGACGTAGTATTGCCAAAAGCCTTTAACACGCGCAACGCATGTTTGCTGAGCGCCTCTACGCTGCGAAGCAGCGGAGCCTTTTTGTCGAGTATTTCGCCGGTGTACGAGAAGAACGCGGTGGGTATATACAGCGTTCCTTCCTTAATAAACGCGGGAGACGTGCAGTCCCATGCCGTGTAACCTCTCGCAGCCGCCGTTTCCCGGAGGCCACCCGACGGGAACGACGATGCGTCCGGCTCCCCCTTAATCAGCTCTTTGCCCGAAAACTCCATAATTACGCGCCCGTCACCCAGCGGCGAGATAAACGCGTCGTGTTTTTCCGCCGTAATTCCCGTCATTGGCTGAAACCAGTGCGTAAAGTGCGTCGCGCCTTTCTCTATTGCCCACGCCTTCATCGCGCATGCGACCTCGTCCGCTATCGACGAGTCAAGCGGTACTCCCGACTCTATTGTTTCTTTAAGGGTTTTGAACGTTGTTTTCGAAAGTCTTGCTTTCATCACGCATTCGCTGAAAACACATTCCCCGAATATCTCTTCAGGCGAGAGTATTGTGCAGTCCGACATATGAATCCCTCCTAAAATATAAATAAAAAAGACGCTCCAAAAAACAGTTGGAAACGTCTTCGTTTCAAAATATAAACTTAAATATATTATACATTACATTATATTAAAGTCAATAAAAAAAGATTGCAATTTTCAATATTTAATTTTAGAAATTTAATATAAGGCCGCGCTTTAGAACGAAGCGGCATTAAAATAGGGGTGAAACGGCCCGCAATTCTATGCTAAATGCATAATGGAAACGTAAAAGCTGCAAAACGTCATGGATCATGGCTTATACAACGACTATCTGTTCAAGAGCCCGGGCCAAAAGTTGGTGAAACTTTATTGCCCGGTCATTATACGCTTGCGTTAGTTATATAATATTGTACATAATTTATTTTATAAAAACGTAAAATGTATATGCAAAAGTGTAGGTTGTACAATGATGTGTAACAAAAAGAGGTAAAGAAAAAAGCAAGGATTCCAAAAATCTGATAAAGTTGTAACTGCAAAGAAAACAACATCAGAGAGAAAGGAATCCTTGTATG
>JBLNCA010000009.1:0-26911 GCA_050260375.1 Burkholderiales bacterium
CGGAAGACATGTTAAATCATGTACTTAACCTCATCAATCATCGTCCCCGTAAATGCCTTGGTTGGCTTTCCCCGGCAGATATCTTTTATGCCAAGTGTTGCACTTGAATTGACAATTTGCCGCCCTCCCTGCATACGGGAGGCGTCTTTGTTTTAGGAGGCTTTTGAGCCGGGCAGGCAAGGCGGTTGAATAGTAACAGAGTTTCTGGTAGAATTTAGCCGTGTTGCGGGAGAGACGATATGAGGTATAACGAAGAGCGAGGCGTGGATGAAATGAATAAGCGCCCGCGGGGCGGGGAAAAGGCGGAAAAGCTGGCGCAGTCGTTAAGCGCAAGGGCATGGCTGCTTATACGGCTCAACGTGCTGTTCCTCGTCTTCTGCATACCGGTGGTCACCATACCCGCTTCGGTATCGGCTATGACAAAAGTGCTTATGAACCTTGTGATGAAAGACGACTGCGATTTGTGGCATGATTTTCTGCGCGAATTCCGGCACGACTTTTTAGGCAGCCTTGTTGCCGGGTTGGTAATGGGGATGCTTATGGCAGCGGTGTTTTTCACAGGTTACGCGATATATAGCTTCTTTGACGGTTTTGCTTCTTCGCTGGGCATAGCGTTCATAATATTCTTCGAGGCGCTGCTGTATATCGCCGCCTGTTACCTTTTTGCAATAATAACCACGGTGGATATAAGCTTAAAACCGGCAATTAAAAACTCCTTACTGCTCGCGCTCATAGAAATAAAGCGCAACAGCCTGCTCATTATACCGCTCGCGCTGCTTGCCGCGTGCGTACTGCTTTATCCCGCAAGCCTGCCGCTGTTTGTTTTTATAATGTTCTCGCTTTGCCAGTATATTGTATGCAATGTTGTTCCCGGCGCAATAAAAAAGCGCATAATAGACCCGTTTTATGCAGAAAGCAAAGAAGGCTCGTCAATGCCGTAATTTTTCTCGTGCGGGGAGATTTTTATCATGCTGTGCCCAAATCATTAAAAAATAAGAAGAAAATCGTAAGAAAGAGCATGTGGAATTGGAATAAACTGTGGTATACTATATGGGGACACTTAATAACAATTTATACATAAATGGCAGATTGTCGATTTGGAGGATAAAAGGGTATGCGGCAAAACGAAAATGACATAAACATCAATGAAACATATCTGGGCATAGAACTTGGATCGACCCGCATAAAGGCTGTGCTGATTGACAACGAGCATAAGCCTGTAGCGTCCGGCAGCCACACATGGGAGAACCGCCTCGAAAACGGACTGTGGACATATTCGCTTGAAGATATCTGGGAAGGCCTTCGCGACTGCTACGCAGACCTTGTAAAGGATGTGCATGAAAAATACGGCGTGACGTTAAAAACAGTGCGCGCGTTAGGCATATCGGCAATGATGCACGGGTATATGGCTTTTGGCAGCGACGGCCGACTGCTTGTGCCGTTCCGCACGTGGCGCAATACGAACACGGAGGAAGCCGCCGGGCTGCTGACAGAAGAGTTTGGCTTCAACATACCGCTGCGCTGGAGCATAGCGCATCTGTATCAGGCCATATTGAACGGCGAGAAGCACGTAAGCGAGGTTGATTATCTCACCACGCTTGCAGGTTATATACACTGGCAGCTCACAGGGCAAAGGGTGCTCGGAATAGGCGACGCTTCAGGCATGTTTCCGATAGACGATGCGACAAGACAATACGACGCCGATATGCTCCGGCAGTTTGACAGGCTGGTTGCGGATAGGGGATTCGGCTGGAAAGCTTCGGACATATTGCCTAAGGTGCTGTCCGCCGGTGAAAGCGCAGGGGTTCTTACACCCGAGGGCGCAAAGCTGCTCGATCCTTCCGGCATGCTGCAAGCTGGGATACCTATGTGTCCTCCCGAAGGCGACGCGGGCACGGGGATGGTAGCGACTAACAGCGTGCGCCCCCGTACGGGCAACGTCAGCGCGGGCACAAGCGTGTTCCTTATGGCGGTGCTCGAAAAGCCGCTCTCGAAAGTATATCAGGAGATAGATATGGTTACCACGCCGTCCGGCGAGCCTGTGGCGATGGTGCACTGCAACAACTTCCTCGGAGATATTGACGCATGGGTAAGGCTGCTGGGCGACGCCGCCAAAGCGCTGGGTGCACAATTCGATACGAACAAACTATACGGTACGCTTTACAGGCTCGCTCTTGAAGGCGACGCCGACTGCGGCGGGCTTGTGAGTTATAACTACATCTCAGGCGAGCCTATAACACGGCTTGTTACCGGGCGGCCGCTGTTCATGCGCGCGCCGGATTCAAAGCTTGACCTGCCTAATTTCATGCGGACCCAGCTTTATTCCGCCTGCGCCACGCTGAATATAGGCATGGATATACTGTTTGAGGAACGCGTCAAGCTCGATTCGATAACGGGCCACGGGGGCTTTTTCAAGGTGCCCGAGGTAGGCCAGCGCGTAATGGCCGCTGCGATTGGCGCTCCGGTAACGATTATGGAGACTGCCAGTGAAGGCGGGGCGTGGGGCATAGCGATACTCGCGGCGTATATGAGTAACAAACAGGGCGAATCGCTTGCAGATTATCTGTCAAACCGCGTGTTCGGCGGCGCCGAGTGCGTGACATTGGAGCCGGACAAAGCAGATGTTGCGGGATTTGCAAAGTTTATTGAGCGGTATAAAGCGGGCCTTGAAGTTGAACGGGCTGCGGCTGAGGAACTCGGCGACTGAGCGATGCGTTGATGGGTATTGCAACGGAATCGCTGCGTATATAGTCTTGGGAGGACAGGGTAAATATATGCTGGAGAACGTTAAGGAGGAAGCGCTGCGGGCAAACCTTGAACTTGTAACGCGCGGTTTGGTGCTCTTTACATGGGGCAATGTGAGCATACTCGACGAAGAGACTGGATTCGTTGTAATAAAGCCGAGCGGCGTGGCGTATGAAAATATGACCGAAAATGACATGGTAGTTGTCGGCCTTGACGGAAAGGTAGTGGAGGGAACGTATAAGCCTTCGTCGGACACGCCTACGCATATAGAGCTTTACAAGGCGTTTCCGGGAGTGCGTTCGGTTGTGCATACGCATTCTAAATGGGCAACGAGCTGGGCGCAGGCAAAATGCGGCATACCCGCGCTGGGCACGACGCATGCGGATAATTTTTACGGAGAAATACCCTGTACCAGAGCGTTGACGGACGAGGAGATACAAGGCGAATATGAAAAAAACACCGGGCTTGTCATAGCCGAGACGTTCAAGGAAAAAGAAATCGATCCGCTTAAAGTCGGGGCGGTTTTGGTGGCTAATCACGGGCCGTTCGCTTGGGGCGCTGCCTGCGGCAAGGCCGTAGAGAACGCGGCCGTCATGGAGTATGCTGCCGAGATGGCGTATATAACGATAAGGCTAAACCCTGAGGCTTCTATGCCTAAAGCGCTGCTCCAGAAACATTTCCTCCGAAAGCATGGCGATAGCGCTTACTACGGGCAGAAGTAATACTGACGGGAATAAAAAGCTGATTTACACCCCATCAAGCCTCACGGCTTGCTGGGGACCCCGTTATTAAAAAAGCTGTGACACTTTTGTGTTCAGCTTTTTCTTTTTAAGGCCGGCAGCGCGGCCGGTTCACAACTGATCGCTATACGGGACTACCTTGTTGCTTTTAAGCTTTGCATATGATTTTTCATGTTTTGTCAATTCGCGATAGAATATTGAACCATTTTCAGAAAAAAATGCATTGTTGATTAGGAAATTATGGTTCATAATAATAAGGGGCAGTATGCATATAAAATAGCAAATATACACATCTACTGGAAAGGGAAGATCAAAGCATGTTTAAGGTCTTTCTTGTCGAGGATGAGGTCGTAGTACGCGAAGGTATACGCAACAACATTCTTTGGGAGCAGTACGGCTTTCATTTTGCAGGCGACGCTTCGGACGGGGAGCTTGCGCTGCCATTGATACGCAAGGTAAAGCCCGATCTTCTTATTACCGATATTAAAATGCCGTTTATGGACGGCCTGGAGCTGATTCGGCTTGTCCGCAAAGAGCTTCCCGGAACAAAAATCGTAATCATAAGCGGATACGACGACTTTTCTTACGCGCAGCAGGCAATACGCATGGGTGTGGAGCAATATCTCTTAAAGCCTATCGTAAAGGAAAAGATGGTGGAGATACTTATCGCGCTGCGGGATAAGATGGAAACCGAGCGGCAGCAGCAGGAATACCTTGCGAAATTCCAGCGGGAGGCGCAGGAATACGAAACGTTTTCGCGCAGGAGGTTTTTCGAGCAGATAGTGACCGGAGGCCTGAGCGTATCGGAAATATCGGAAACAGCGAATGCGATGGGCATTGATTTAAACGCGCCGTTCTATAACATTGTGCTTTTTTCGCTGAACAGCGCCGGGTATGACGGAAGCGCGCCGGATAGCTATACCGACGCGCTCGCAAGGCTGCAGGACGATATTACACAGTTTATATTCAGCAAGCCTGAGCTTATACTGTTTCGCTGGAATGTAACGACGTACGCCATACTGATAAAGGGCGGGCAGCACGATGTTGTGCATATGACCAATGAGTGCACGGAAAACATACAGAGACGCTGTGCGACGGCCGGACAGGATGTGGACTGGTATATCGCCTGCGGTACGCCTGTGTCCCGGCTGAGCGCCATTCCGGCCTGTTTTGAGCAAGCGAGCCGTATTCTGTCGTATCGCTATCTGTGCCCAAAAGACCATATGCTTTCGGAATACAGCATACTGAATTTTCTTAAAAAAGCCGGCCCGGAAACAGATGCGGGTAAGGATGTTGATCAGGAGCGTATCCGCAGTTTTTTAAGCAGCGGAGAGCTGGAAGAAATCGACCGCTTTATCGATCAGCTTTTGCAAAGCGCCGGAGAGAAAGCCGTTTCACTGCCGCTTTTTTGCAGGTATCTGACAATGACGGTTTACTTCGCGGCGGCGGAGTATCTTGAATCTATTGGCTGCGGCATGGACGCCTTTTGGCCTTTTGAGCTTCGTCCCAAAGACAACGCTTCTACGCCGGAGGAAGCGCGCAGGTACGCGCTTAAGGTAATGCGCCAGGCTATAGAGCTAAGAGACCGCGAGAGCAAAAAGCAGCAGCGCGATCTGCTTATACAGGCTATAAGATTTATTGACAAGCATTATCCGGACGAGTCAATTTCTCTCGACAGGGTGGCCAGAAAAGTAAACATCAGCCCGAATTATTTTTCCGCGATGTTCAGCCAGGAAGTCGGGCAGACGTTCGTAGAATACTTAACAAGCAAGCGTATCGGCGAAGCCAAGCGCATGCTGCGCCAGACGGACAAGCGTTCCAGCGAAATTGCATTTGCCGTAGGATATAAAGACCCTCACTATTTCAGCTTTGTGTTCAAAAAGGTTGCAGGCTGCACGCCAAGCGAATACCGCAGAGGAGACAGGCAGTGACCATTAATTTAAGGCAGAGAGCGAAAAACGGGAAAAGTACCATGCAAAGCAAGCTCTGGAAGATGATACTCATCGTCGCTCTGCCGCTTATGATCGTTATATTTGTGATCGCGACCATCGGTATAGGATACGTGTTGCAGTATAACGCGATACTGAACAATGTTACGACGGCTTCCAACTTCAATGTTATTTCGTCTTCAGATTTCAACCAGAGCTGGGCTGACGACATCGATTCGAAAATGTACCATTACGTGATAGAAAGCCAATACTCCGTAGGCCTGCCCATCGACGAGGTGCAGTCGGCGAAGGCTATAGCCCAAAAGCTCAAGGATACTACGACCGAAAAAAACAGCCTCCGCGCTATAAACAGCGTTCTTAATATGTGCGAAAAGCTGGAAGAAAAGATGCTGCAGATTAAGGTTACCGAGGAGTACGACGCCCGCATGGATCTGCTGGAAACAGATATTTACGGGAGAACGGAACTTATTCTGCAGTACATGAACATCTATCTCTATTACGAGGCGGCGCATCTGAATGCCTTGCAGACGGCCATGATCAGAAACATGGTGGTATTAATGAGCGCTGTTGTAGTTTTATCGACGGTACTATTGTATATACTTTTGACTAACTCGAGAAAGCTTAGCCGCAGAATAGTCGACCCGATAGACAGAATCTGCGGGCGTTTGGAGGCTATAGGAAAAGGCAGCCTGCTCGTATGCGAGCCTGTGCAGGCAGACGTGGAGGAAGTTCAGCTTCTTTCGGACGGCATTGAAAGCATGGTAGGGCGGTTAAAGCAGCTTATCGACAAGAACGCGGAGCAGGAAAAACAGCGCAGGCGCACGATGCTGGCACTGCTGCAGGCGCAGATGAACCCGCATTTTCTGTATAACACGCTCGATACCATCATCTGGCTCATAGAGTCGGGGGAAATAAGCGAAGCGGTAACTATGGTATGCAGCCTGTCGAATTATTTCCGGTTTTCCTTAAGCCGCGGACAGAACGTAATCACGCTGGCGGAGGAAGAACAGCATATCAGAAGTTACCTCGAGATACAGCAGATGCGCTACCGCGACTTGATGGATTACGAAATAGACATTCCGGATCAGCTTAAAAGCTTCATACTGCCTAAGCTCACACTGCAGCCGCTGGTGGAAAACGCGCTGTACCATGGCATAAAAATCAGCCGCCGCAAAGGCTTTATACGCGTAACCGGCGCCGAGCAGAGCGGGCATATTGTACTTGAGGTAGTCGACGACGGATCGGGCATGACTAAGGAACGCCTTGACGAAGTGCGGACGTCATTGGCGGAAGATAAAAGCGAAGGCTTCGGCTTAAGGACGGTGCACGAGAGGATTCAAATACTTTTTGGCAGGGAATATGGTCTTGATATTTACAGCATGCCGGATGCCGGCACGAGAGTCACCGTGACCATCCCTAAGCAGACGATAGACAAGGAGATGGATAAATGAAAAAAACAGTATTTGTACTGGCCGTCAGTCTCTCGGTACTGCTTTGCGGCTGCTTGCAGGAAGTACAGCCTGTGCCCGACGATACCGAAAAAAAGCTTATTACTGTCGGGTTTTCTCAGGTAGGCGCAGAATCGGAGTGGCGGGTGGCCAACACCGAGAACATCAAGGCCACGCTGAGCGAAGAAAACGGATATGAGCTAATATTTGACGACGCCCGTAATGAGGAGGAAAACCAGATCAAAGCGATCCGCAAGTTTATACAGCAGGGCGTTGATTATATAGTATTCTCGCCAAGAGTGGAAAAGGGCTGGGATTCGATACTGCAGGAAGCAAAAGAGGCGGGCATACCGGTCATAGTGACCGACCGCTACATAGAGGCAAAGGACGAGGACTTATATACGGCATTTGTCGGATCGGACTTTCGAAAAGAAGGTGAAAAAGCCGTTGTCTGGCTTGAGCAGCTGCTGAAGGACCAGGGGCGAACAAAAGATTCGATACATATAGTTCATATTCAGGGAACAAAAGGGTCATCTGCACAGATAGGCCGGACGCTTGCGCTCGAGCAGGCGATAAAGCGGCATCCGAACTGGACATTGGTAGCGCAGGAAGACGGCGATTTCACAAGGGCCAAGGCAAACGAAGTAATGAGCGAAATCTTAAAGGAGACAAAAGACATAGACGTCGTTTATTGCGAGAACGACGGCGAAGCGTTTGGGGCTATAGACGCGATGAAGGCCGCAGGCCTAAAATGCAACGCAGAAGACGGCGTTATAGTCATATCGTTTGACGCGACAGAGGTTGGCCTCCGATACTGTCTCGAGGGAAAGATAGCGCTGAATGTGGAATGCAATCCGCTGCAGGGGCCTTACGTTGACGAGATAATCAAAAAGCTCGAACGCGGCGAACATATTGAACGCGAGAGATTTATCGACGAGACTCAGTTTGATTACCGCACTATCACGCAGGAATTAATTGATCAAAGGAGTTACTGACTGTAAGGCGAAAGCGGGCGCTCGCAGGCGAACGGATAATAGCTGCAAAAGCCCGTTTAGCCATAAACACATACTGGTCCCAACGACTTTTTAAGGGTAGTTTTTTTATGAAAGAAGTTTGTAAAAATACTACAGCCAAGTCTTCTCCAAAGTGTAAAAACCCCGTCGTTTTGATATTTAATCGAGATTGTTTGAATTCTTCACAGCTTCTGTTGCGTGCATTGTTTTTCACTTTTCCAAATGTTATAAGCAAGATGAAAGATGTGTACCCTGACGCATCAAACTTTGGAAAGGAAATGGAAGTATGAAAAAATTCATTGCTGTTCTTTTTGTTGTTGTGCTCGCAATAGGGCTGATGGCTTGCGCCGCGCAACCTCCGGCAGCTACCGGCGGAAGCCAGGGCGCTGCCGAACTGATTAAGGTCGGTATCGTCAACAATCCGCCGGCCGAGTCGGGATATCGCGCGGCAAATGTGGCAGACTTTGAAAAAGTCTTCACGGAAGCGAACGGATACAAGGTTTCGACTTTCTACAGCCTGAAGAATGACGAGCAGCTCAACGCAGCTGCGCAGTTCATAACCGACGGCGTAGATTATCTTCTCATCTCGGCCGCCGCTACCGATGGCTGGGACGCCGTTCTTAAAAGCGCCAAGGAAGCAGGCGTCAAAGTGTTTCTCTTTGACCGCATGCTGAATGCCGACGAGAGCCTTTACGAAGCCGCCGTTGTTTCCGATATGGCGAAAGAAGGAACGATGGCTGTTGAGTGGCTTAAAGCACAGAAACTACCCGAGTATAATGTCATCCACATTCAGGGCGCGATGGGCAGCGATGCGCAGATAGGGCGTACAGCCGCGCTGGATGCAGAATTTGCAGCCGGCACGATGAAAAAGGTTGCACAGCAGACCGCTACCTGGGATGAAGCCGAGGCAAAGAAAATCGTAGAGGCAGTGATCAATTCAGGTGAAAAATTCAACGTAATCTATGCCGAAAATGACGGTATGGCAAAGGGCGCTGTAGCGGCCCTCGATGAAGCCGGCATCACCCACGGCGTCGGCAAGGACGTCATTATAATGGGCTTCGATTGCAACAAGTGGGCATTAAGAGAACTGCTTGCGGGCAACTGGAACTATGACGGACAGTGCAGCCCCTTCCAGGCCTCCGTAATCGATGGGATGATAAAGGATCTTGAGGCCGACAAGACGCTTCCTTCAAAGAAGGTCATTTCTGAAGAGCGCGGTTTTGACGCAACGACTATTACGCAGGAAGATATCGATAAATACGGTCTTGGTGAGTAACCGGTAAATCTCCCCTCCCCCCCGAGGGATTAAAAGCATGTGCGGTGCGGAGTATGCGGATTGCATACACGCACCGCAACTTTTACGGAACCTAGAGCGCTTAAAGGATGGTTACCTATGCAAAAAGACGTCGTTTTATCCATGCGGAAAATATGCAAAGCGTTCCCGGGCGTACGCGCATTGCAGAATGTGGATTTCACTCTTTTAAAGGGCGAGATACACGCCCTGATGGGTGAGAATGGAGCCGGCAAGTCGACCCTTATTAAGGTTTTAACAGGCGTATACCCGAAAGATTCAGGCCAGATTTATTTAGCGGGCATTAACAAAGAAATTACCGTAAAATCGCCGCAGGAGGCACAGAATTTAGGAATAAGCACGGTTTATCAGGAGATAGCCCTTTGCCCCAACCTTACGGTTGCCGAGAATATTTTTATCGGGCGGGGAAATTACCGCTTCGTAAACTGGCGCTCTATAGAAAAAAAGACGACGGAAATACTTGAAAAACTCAATATCCCGGCGAGGGCTACTCAGCAGCTTGCCACATGCTCTATCGCGGTGCAGCAAATGGTCGCTATTGCCCGATCCGTGGATATGGACTGCAAAGTGCTTATTCTGGATGAACCGACATCTTCGCTGGACGAGCAAGAGGTTGCAAAGCTTTTTTCTCTGATGCGCGAGCTTAAGTCCCGCGGCGTCGGCATTATTTTCATTACGCATTTCCTTGAACAGGCTTACGAAATATGCGACAGGATAACAGTTTTGCGCAACGGCGAGCTCGTAGGCGAGTATGAAATAAAGGACCTTCCGCGCGTACAGCTCATTTCAAAAATGATGGGTAAAGAGCTTGACGACATTTCTGCGCTGCAAAACCGGCCATTGCATACCGAGGCTGACGCTGCGCCCGTTTTCGAGGCTTTTGGGTTATCAAGTACTGCGGCGAAGGCGTTTGACTTTAAAATTCACAAAGGAGAAGTAAACGGGTTTACCGGACTTTTAGGCTCCGGCCGCAGCGAAAGCGTGCGCGCCATATTCGGCGCCGACAAAATTACAGGCGGCACGGTAAGGGTAAACGGTAAAAACGTTAAGATATCAAAGCCAAAGGACGCCATGAAGCACGGCATCGGGTATCTGCCCGAGGACAGAAAGCAGGACGGCATAATCGAGGATCTGTCCGTGCGTGAAAATATCATACTTGCACTGCAGGTGATGAAGGGCTTTTTCCGACCGTTTTCCAAAGCTGAGGCGGAGGCGTTTGCAGACGAGTATATAAAATTGCTGGGAATAAAAACCGCGTCACTAGATACGCCTATAAAATCGCTTTCGGGCGGCAACCAGCAAAAGGCAATACTTGCCCGCTGGCTGCTCACAAATCCCGAGTATCTTATATTAGACGAACCGACGCGCGGCATTGACGTCGGTACAAAAGTTGAAATACAAAAGCTTGTACTAAAGCTTGCCGAAGAAGGCGTCAGCGTTACGTTTATTTCCTCCGAAATAGAGGAGATGCTGCGCACGTGTTCGAGGTTAATCGTTATGCGCGATCGTAAAATAGTGGGCGAGCTAAAGGGCGAGGACATGACGCAGGCTAAAATTATGCACACGATAGCGGGGGAGGCAGCTGATAATGGCTAAAGGTTTAAAGAAATTTTTAAGGTCTCAACTGATTGTTCCGTTGTTTGCGCTTCTTTTGCTTATTGTTTTTAATTTGATAAGGGATATTGGATTTTTCTCTTTAACAGTTACAACCAACAACGATGGGAACACCGTTCTTTCAGGCAATATTATCAGTATATTGAACGGCGCGTCCGAGCTTGCTATTTTGGCTATAGGCATGACGCTCGTTACGGCGTCGTCGAGAGGACAGGATATCAGCGTGGGCGCGGAGGCGGCAATAGCGGGCAGCGTTTTCGTCAGCGTGCTTCGTGCGAATCAGATTACATTGCCTGTTATTCTTGCCGCGTTTTTGGCAAGCTGTATAGTTGCGATTGTTTTCGGCGCATTCAACGGCACGTTGGTTGCCGTATTCAAGATACAGCCAATGATTGCGACGCTGATACTGTTTACTGCCGGGCGCTCTATAGCGTATTGGATAAACGGCGGCGCAACGCCTACAGTGGAAAGCCCGCTGCTGGGTTACATCGGAAGCTTTATTCCGGGCATTCCCATACCTACGCCCATTATTATAGTAATAGTATTCGGAATATTGATTTGGCTTGTATTAAGGTTCACCAATCTTGGGCTATACACCCAAGCGGTCGGAATAAACGAAAAATCCGCCCGTTTAAACGGAATAAACGTCGTTTGTATGAAACTATTATCATTTATGATACTGGGCGTTTGCGCCGCCATTTCAGGCGCAATAAACGTAAGCAGAATAGGGCTTATCAACCATGAAACCCTTCTGCTGGACATAGAAATGGACGCGATTTTGGCAGTCGCCATAGGAGGCAACTCTTTAAGCGGCGGAAAATTCAGCCTGGCCGGTTCAGTTGTCGGCGCATACATAATTCAGGCGCTTACTATTACGCTTTATGCCATGAAGGTTCCTTCTACGGCGGTAAAAGCCTATAAGGCAATCGTTATTATAGTAATCGTTGTGCTCAGCTCGCCAATCATAAAAGAATATGCGCTTCGTCTGCGCGATAAGATGATTAGAAGGCCGGCGAAAATAACGGATCACCAGCAAGGTTTTACGGGCGACAGTAAAAGCCTGTAGCCGCTTTTAAGGCAATTTATTAAGCGACGAAAAAATGGAGAATAAACAGTATGACAAGTAATAAGGATTTTGCCGGGTTACCAGGGAAAAAACGCAGGGAGCGCATTTCCAACACAAATCTGCTGCTGACAATAACGATTTGCACCTTCGTTTGCATGTACGTAATTGCCATGCTTGTCTGGGGCGGCGGTTTTTTAAATCCTCAGCAGTTCCTGGATATATTCAATAACAATGCGTTTTTGATTGTGATTTCCTGCGGGCTGACTATAGTTATGATAGCGGGCGGCATAGATATTTCGGTGGGCGGCATAACCGCGCTGGTTACAATGGCTTGCGTTGTATATCTTGACGACCACGGCGGAAGCGTAACAGGCTCGGTGGGCTTGGCTTTGGGGATAGGCATAGCATTCGGACTTGTTCAGGGAACGTTGATATCATATTTGGAGATACAGCCCTTTATTATTACTTTAGCGGGTATGTTCTTTGCAAAAGGGATGACAACCATAGTGAGCGCCACTCCGCGAACAGCGGCGCACGAAGCCTTTGTCGCCCTTAAGCAGTTCCGTATAGAGATTCCGGGGATCGGCTCTTACGGAAAAACCGGCAACTTTATTCCCGCCAAAATCGAACTCGGCGTAATAGTGGCTATAGTTATTGTATTAGCCGTATTGGTGATTCTGAAATGGACGCGATTCGGGCGCAACCTCTACGCGGTAGGCGGCAACAGACAGAGCGCGTTGATGCTCGGCATCAATGTAAAACGCACACAATTCTATTCATATTTGCTGTGCGGTTTGCTGTCCGGAATCGGCGGGTATGTTTATCTGCTGCATACGGGGGCGGGAAACGCATCCAATGCTACCGCCGCAGAAATGCAGGCGATCGCATCGGCTATTATCGGCGGGACATTATTAACCGGCGGCGTTGGCAATGTGATAGGTACGCTTTTCGGGGTGCTTTCATTAAAGACGTTCAGCAATATCGTCGTTGCTTCGGGGCTTAGGGAGCCGTATTGGCAGAGCATTACCACCGGACTTATGCTGTGCTTCTTTATTTTAATTCAGAGCGTGATTCTCGCGCTCCGTGACAAGGGCGGATTTAAACTGCTGCTGCCTGAATGGATCAGGCTAAAGAGCGAAAAAACAGAGAGTATTTAGAATCCGGCGTTATGGCGGTTCGGGAAAAGTAAACGTAAATATGCATAGCAGCAGCAGTGTGCGCTTGACGTGATTTGACACGATAGACTAATATAAGCAGTAGGAGGAATTGAAATATGGCGTATAAGTTCTGGTTTGTAGTGGGAAGCATGCACCTTTATGGGCCCGAAGTACTGAAAGAGGTGGCCGCGCACGCGAAGATAATGACGGACGGCTTTAATGCCGATAAAAGCATACCGTTTGAGGTTGTATCTAAAGGCGTGGCAACAACACCAGAAGAGATAAAAGCAGTTTTTACCGCAGCTAACAGCGACGTGGAGTGCGCGGGAGTCATAGCATGGATGCACACGTTTTCGCCGAGCAAGATGTGGATAGGCGGGCTTACCATACTCAACAAGCCCTACCTGCAACTCAACACGCAGTTTAACAGGGACTTGCCTTTTGCTACGATTGACATGAACTTTATGAACACGAACCAGTCGGCGCACGGCGACAGGGAACATGGTTTCATAACCGCAAGGCTGCGCATGAAGAGAAAAGTCATATGCGGATACTGGGAAGACGAGACTTTCAGAAGCAGGATAGGCGGCTGGATGAGGAGCGCTGTGGGAGCCATTTTCAGCAGAAACCTAAAAGTAATGCGACTCGGCGACAACATGAGGTATGTCGCCGTTACCGAGGGCGACAAGGTTCAGGCCGAGAAAGACTTGGGCTGGAGCGTAAATACTTACGGAGTGGGCGGGCTTTTAGAGCGGGCTAACGCCGTCACCGACGATGAGATAGATGGAAAGATGGAAGAGTATAGAAGCAAATATGAGTTTAACACCGACAATATAAACGCAGTGCGATATCAGGCGAAACTCGAGGTTGCGCTGGAGAGCATGCTCGCCGAAGGCGGGTTTAACGCTTATACCGATACGTTTGAGGACCTCTATGGCTTAGAGCAGCTCCCGGGGCTTGCGACGCAGAACCTTATGGGAAAAGGCTGCGGCTTTGGAGCGGAGGGAGACTGGAAGACGGCGGCACTGGGAGCCATCGTAGGCGCTATGTCGAAGGGGCTTGACGGAGGTTATACGTTCATAGAGGATTATACATACCATTTTGAACCGGGAAACGAGGCTGTTTTGGGCGCGCATATGCTTGAAGTATCGCCGTCAATAGCGGCTGATAAGCCTAAGATAGAGGTACACCCATTAGGCATAGGCGGAAAAGGTGACCCCGCGCGGCTTGTATTCGAAGGCAAAGAAGGTGATGCGATACTTGTGACGATAATCGACATGGGCGGCAGGTTCAGGATGATATCGCACGATGTCCGCGCCATAAAGCCTATGGAGAAGATGCCGCGCCTTCCGGTGGCGAGCGTCATGTGGCATCCAGAGCCCGATATGATTACTGCCAACGAGGCGTGGATACTCTGCGGTGGGATGCACCATAGTATAATATCCTACGACCTTACTGCCGAGCACATGCGCGACTTTGCCGAGATAATGGGCATTGAGTTTATACATATCAATAAGCATACGACCATCCATGAGCTGAGGGATAAGCTGGCTATAGGAGATATCGTCTGGGGAAGATAGGCAGTATAAGCTTAAGAGATAAACCGATTCATAGACGAGAATACGCCTCGATTGTGCGGGGCGTATTTTATGTGTAGGCAGCAGAGTAGACAGTAGAGCGATTCGTTATTATTTTTATCCGTCTTTTTGTCGCCCGGTGTTTGATAATCAGAGAAATAAAAAATCCCCACAACCTGATTTTTATGCGGGTTGTGAGGATTTTGGCGGAGAAGGAGGGATTTGAACCCTCGCACCGGTTACCCCGGTCTACTCCCTTAGCAGGGGAGCCCCTTCAGCCGAACTTGGGTACTTCTCCATATTCGCGAGCAACTCGTTAATTATAAAAGAAAAACGGCTGCGTTGTCAATAACTTAAGGCCGTTTATGATAATTTGAAAATACAGTGAATCAAAAATCCAATGCCTGAAAAAGTATATTTTTTTAATATATTGCATGTTGACAAACGGAATTATGTCTGATATATTAAAGCGTAATAATTTGCCCATTTAAAGGCTTTGATGGAGAGGGGTTTATCAAAGGAGCTTGAAGAGAGCCGGCGGGCGGTGCAAGACCGGCAGCGAATTGATAAACGGGTCACTCCGGAGCCGCGTGTTGAATTGAGTAAGCATAGCCGGTTAACCCCGTTACAGGTTTAGGGCTTTATAGAGCCTGAAGCGGCCTTTTTAAACCTTTAAAAGACGTAAACTTTTAAGGGCGTAAAGGCAAGGTGAGTGGTACCGCGAAGTTGGAAACGACTGCGTCTCTTCTTCTTAACAGAAGAGTACGCAGTTTTTTATTACCGGAATTTCCACCCCATCAAGTCTTTCGGCTTGCTGGGGGCCCCGGATTTAAAAGCCATGGCTTTTGAGGTTAGTGAAATATAATATGGACTAAGAAAGGGTGTTTTTATGCAGCGTGTCATATCTTTTGTGGTCTCAAATCAGCCGGGTGTACTGTGCCGTATATCCGGGCTTATAAGCAGGAGAGGATTCAATATTGAGAGCCTTACCGTCGGTGTAACGGACAATCCTGAGTTGTCGCGTATAACGATTGTAATGAATGCGGACGACGCGGTTATAGAGCAGGTTATAAAGCAGTTTGACAAGCTGCTGGATGTAAAGGCAATAAAGGAGATACCGGAAGAAAACGGAACGCTCCGCGAAATAGCTCTCGTCAAGGTAAGCACGGAAGGCAAAAAACGTAAGGAATTTATGGACGACTTAACCGCCCTTGGAGGCATTGTGCTTGACATAGGGGAGAAGACGGCGACCGTGCAGCTTACAGGAACGATATCGTCTATAAACGAAGGCATAGAGGAACTGAAGAAGTACGGCATTGTGGAACTCGCAAGGACCGGCATGGTCGCACTGGAGTGCGGAGACACGAAGCTGTATACCGGCGAGCAATAACACAAGACGGCATAATAAATGCCGCAAAATGTTTATAAAGTATTAATTATTTGAAAATAAGGAGATATGAATTTATGGCAAAGTTGTTTTACCAGGAAGATTGCAACAGGGAGTACCTTATCGACAAGAAGATAGCGGTAATAGGATATGGCAGCCAGGGGCACGCGCATGCGCTCAACCTGCATGATTCGGGATTCGACGTAATTGTAGGGCTTTACAAGGGCTCGAAGTCGTGGGCGAAGGCGGAGGCGGAAGGGCTTAAGGTAGCTACAGCCGCGGACGCTGCAAAACAGGCGGACGTAATAGTAATGCTGGTAAACGACGAACTCCAGCCCATAATTTACGAGGAGTCAATTAAGCCCGGGCTTTCCGAAGGCAAATATCTGATGTTCGCGCACGGCTTCAACATACATTTCGGGCAGATAAAGCCTCCGAGCGACGTCAACGTGTTCATGATAGCACCCAAAGGCCCCGGCCATACCGTACGCTCGGAGTATAAGGAGGGCAGAGGCGTTCCGTGCCTTATCGCGGTAGCGCAGGACCCGTCGGGCGACACGCAAAACGTAGCGCTCGCTTACGCGCTGGGAATTGGCGGGGCGCGCGCAGGCATACTGCAGACTACGTTCCGCGAAGAGACGGAAACAGACCTCTTTGGCGAGCAGGCAGTGCTGTGCGGAGGCGTGACAGAGCTCATGAAAGCCGGATTCGACACGCTCGTCGAGGCGGGCTACGAGCCGGAGAGCGCTTACTTTGAGTGCATTCACGAGATGAAGCTTATAGTGGATATGATCAACAGGGGCGGGCTTTCCTACATGCGCTACTCCATAAGCGACACGGCGGAATTCGGCGATTACTCAATAGGCCGCCGCATAATAACCGACGAGACGCGCAAAGAGATGAAAAAGGTTTTAAAGGAGATACAGGAAGGCGTTTTCGCCAGCAGATGGATACTTGAAAACAAGGCGGGGCGCCCGAACTTCAACGCGCGGCGCAGAATAGAGCGGGGCCTCGAGGTCGAACGGGTAGGCAAGGAGCTGCGGAAAATGATGCCGTGGCAGGACGAACCCGAATATTGATGACTGGGGTCTCAAAAAAGCCGTGAGATTTTTTGGGGTAGTAACTGGGGTCCCCAAAAAGCCGTGAGACTTTTTGGGGTAATAACTGGGGTCCCCATAGAGCTAAAAGCTTTTTGGGCTAATAACGGGGTCCCCGGAAAGTTAAAAACTTTACGGGGTGTATAGGAGCATCTTATGTCAAGGAAGATAGAAATATTTGATTCCACGCTGCGGGACGGAGCGCAGGCGCGAGGCATAAACTATTCGCTTACCGATAAAATGCACATGCTCGAGCTTCTCGACAACCTCGGCTTGGATTACATCGAGGCGGGCAACCCCGCTTCCAACCCGAAAGAGAGGCAGTTTTTTGAGCAAGCCGTCAAAGTGCCTCTTAAAAACGCGAAGCTCGTAGCGTTCGGAAGCACGCGCCGCAAGGACACCAAGGCGAGCGAAGACGCGGGATTAAAAGCGCTGCTCGAAGCGAATACCGGAGTTGTCGCCGTGTTCGGCAAGGCGTGGGACCTTCATGTCACCGACGTTATTAACACTACGCTTGAAGAAAACCTTGCGATGATATACGACACGATGAGGTATCTCAAAGACAACGGGCGCGAGGTTATATTCGACGCGGAGCATTTTTTCGATGGCTTCAAGGCAAACAGGGAATACGCGCTGAAAGTTATAAAAGCGGCTGCCGAGGGCGGCGCGAAGACAATAGCGCTGTGCGACACGAACGGCGGCACTATGCCAAAGGAGCTTGAAGAGGCGGTTAAAGCTTCGCTCGAGGCTGTGGATGTAAAGATAGGAGTGCATGTGCATAACGATACGGAGCTTGCCGTGGCGAATTCCATATTGGCTGTGCAGGCGGGGGCCTGCCATGTGCAGGGCACGCTGCTTGGTTACGGCGAGCGCTGCGGCAACGCGCGGCTAAGCTCTATTATACCCGACCTGCAGTTAAAGCTCGGGTACGACTGCATAGGCGACCATATAAGCGAGCTTTACCACGCTGCACGTGAGGCGGCGGAGATAACCAACCTGCCGTTTGACGAAACGCTGCCGTATGTGGGCAGAAACGCGTTTGCACACAAGGGCGGCATGCATATAGACGCGCTTTGCAAGGCGGAAGGCTCGTTCGAGCATATTGACCCCGAAGTCGTTGGCAACAGTCGGGAGTTTCTGCTCTCCGAGGTGGCGGGCAGGACGGCGATGGCGTCAAAGCTGCGCGACGAGTTCCCCGAAGTCGCAGACGACAAGGAAAGCGTTGGCAGGCTGATGAACAAGCTAAAGGAGCTCGAAAGCGAAGGGTACAGCTTTGAAGGCGCGGAAAGCAGCTTCAGGATATTTGTGATGAAGGAACTGGGCATACACAAGAAGCATTTCTCGCTTGTGCACTTTAAGGTAAACGACGAGCCCGCGTATGAAAAGACATTCGGTTCGTACGCTGTAGTCAAGGTAGACGTTAACGGCGCGACAAGGATGGCGGCGGCGGAGGGCAACGGCCCTGTTAACGCGCTCGACAAGGCGCTGCGCGAAGCGCTTGGCGAATTTTTTCCGAAGCTTAAAAACGTTACGCTTACCGACTACAAGGTGCGCGTGCTCGATACGAGCGCCGCTACTGCCGCAAAGGTGCGCGTAATAATAGAGTCGGCGGACGGCGTGAATTCCTGGCGGACTATGGGCGTTTCGACGGACGTTATCGAGGCGAGCTTGTATGCTCTCATAGACTCAATAGATCATTTTCTTTCAAGCTGATAAGGACAGGTGCGATATGAAATACAATATAGCGGTCATACCCGGGGACGGCATAGGCCCGGAAGTGGTAAACGAAGCGGTACGCGTGCTTAAGCAGGCGGTAAAAAATACCGGCGTTGAGCTCAATTTCAAGGAATACCTTGCGGGCGGCTGCGCGATAGACAAAATAGGAATGCCTCTGCCATACGAAACGCTGCGCGACGCAAAGGCGAGCGACGCGGTGCTGCTGGGCGCGGTGGGCGGCGAAAAGTGGGATACGCTTCCATCGGACATGCGGCCCGAAAACGCGCTGCTCGGCCTGCGCTCCGGGCTCGAACTGTTTGCTAATTTGCGGCCAGCGATACTTTTTAAGCAGCTCGCGCGCGCCTGCCCGCTTAAGCCCGAGCTTACCGAAAACGGGCTTGACATACTCGTAATAAGGGAACTGACGGGCGGCATTTACTTCGGCAAAAAGAAGCGCAAGAAGGGCATGGCTTACGACACGATGGCATACAGCGACGAAGAGGTAAGGCGCATAGCGCATGTGGGCTTTAAGGCTGCGATGAAAAGGAAAAAGCGCGTTGTAAGCGTAGACAAGGCTAATATACTCGAATCCTCAAGGCTGTGGCGGAGCGTCGTTACCGACGTCGCAAAGCAGTACCCGGAAGCAGAGCTTTCGCATATGTACGTGGACAACGCCGCGATGCAGCTGGTACGGAACCCTTCCCAGTTCGACGTAATATTAACGGAGAATATGTTCGGGGACATACTGTCCGACGAGGCCGCAATGCTTACCGGCTCTATCGGCATGCTGCCATCGGCAAGCTTAGGCGCCGGGAGCCTTGGAATGTACGAGCCCGTACACGGCTCGGCGCCCGATATCGCGGGCAAGGGCATAGCTAACCCGATAGCGACTATAATGTCCGCGGCGATGATGATGAGGTATTCGCTGGGTCAGGAAGAGATAGCGAAAAGAATAGAGGCTGCCGTTGACAGGGCGCTCACCCAAGGCGCGAGGACGAAGGACATAGCGATTGAGGGCGAGACGGCGCTTTCGACGGCACAGATGACAGACGCGGTGCTGGATAACCTGGAGGTATAACTATGATAAGCGACAGCGTAAAAAAAGGCGCGAACAGGGCTCCCCACAGGGCGCTGTTCAAAGCGATGGGATATACGAACAGCGAGCTTGAGCGGCCGCTTGTTGCGGTCGTGCATGCCGCCAGCGAAATAGTTCCGGGGCATATACATTTGGACAAGATTGCAAAGGCGGTTGCCGACGGCATAAGGATGGCGGGCGGAACGCCTGTGATGATACCGTCCATTGGCATTTGCGACGGCATAGCGATGGGCCACGCCGGCATGAAATATTCGCTGGCGTCAAGGGAGCTTATAGCCGATTCGATTGAATCGATGGTTGGCGCACACGGATTTGACGCGATAGCGTTTGTGCCCAACTGCGACAAGATAGTTCCCGGCATGCTGATGGCTGCCGCGAGGCTTAACAGGCCGTCGATATTCGTAAGCGGCGGGCCTATGCTGCCCGGAAGGGACCTTGAGGGCAACAACTGCAGCTATTCTACGATATCCGAGGCGGTGGGCTCATATAACCTCGGGAAGCTGAGCGAGGAAGACTTAAGAAAGCTGGAAGACAGCGCCTGCCCCGGCTGCGGCTCGTGCGCGGGCATGTTCACCGCTAACAGCATGAACTGCCTGACGGAAGCGCTCGGCATGGCAATGCGCGGCAACGGCACGATACCCGCGGTACACGCGGAGCGCATAAGGTTCGCAAAGACGAGCGGAGAGCAGCTCATGAAGCTGCTTGAAAAAGACATACGCCCGCGGGACATTATGACTCAGGATGCGTTTGAAAACGCGCTTGCGCTAGATATGGCGCTCGGGTGCTCTACAAACTCGGCGCTGCATCTCCCGGCGATAGCTCATGAGTGCGGCATAACGCTTTGCCTCGACAAGGTGAACGAGATAAGCGAAAAAGTGCCTAACATTTGCAAGCTCGCGCCCGCAAGCTCTACGCATATCACCGACCTGCATTACGCGGGCGGCGTGTACGCGGTGCTTAACATACTCAATCAAAACGGGCTGCTTAAAAGCGGCGCGCTATGCGTAAGCGCCGTGCCCATTGGCGAGGCGGTAAAGGGCGCAAAAGTGCTGGATAATAGCGTGATAAGGCCGTTTGATGAGCCGTTTTCGAAACAGGGCGGCATAGCGGTGCTGCGCGGCAACATAGCGCCGGGCGGCTGCGTCGTCAAGCAGTCCGCGGTTGCCCACGAGATGATGAAGCACTCCGGCCCGGCCCGAGTGTTCGACGGCGAGGAAGCGGCGGTAGCCGCAATATACGGCGGGCGAGTAAACAAGGGCGACGTCGTCGTGATAAGGTATGAAGGCCCCTCCGGCGGCCCCGGCATGAGAGAGATGCTCACTCCCACTTCCGCGCTCGCGGGCATGGGGATGGATAAGGACGTCGCGCTGATAACCGACGGGCGGTTCAGCGGCGCGACAAGGGGAGCCGCGATAGGGCATGTGTCGCCCGAGGCGCAGGCGGGCGGCGTTATAGCCGTCATTGAAGAAGGCGACATTATAGAGATCGATATACCGGCAAGAAGCATATCGCTGCTTGTTGACGAACAGACTATCGAACAAAGGCTTAAGAATCTTAAAAAGCGCGAACCGGCCGTTAAAACCGGCTGGCTCGCAAGATACTCGCGGCTCGTGTCGTCGGCGGACAGAGGCGCGATACTCGAATAAAGGATGGGGGATCTTATGAAACTGTCAGGTGTGCAGATAATTATGGAATGCCTGAAGCGGGAAGGAGTCGATACGGTATTCGGCTTTCCCGGAGGCAAGGTGTTAAAGCTATATGACGCATTGTATGACGAAAAGAGCATTAGGCATATCGAGACGGCGCACGAGCAGGGCGCGGCGCACGCCGCGGACGGGTATGCCAGAGCGTCTGGAAAGGTAGGCGTTTGCTTCGCTACGTCGGGTCCCGGCGCGACTAATCTCGTTACGGGGCTTGCTACGGCGTATATGGACTCGATACCGGTAGTCGCGATAACGGGGAATGTGCCCGCCGACCTGCTCGGCAAGGACAGCTTTCAGGAAGTGGATATAATGGGCGTTACGATGCCTATTACGAAGCATAATTACCAGGTAAAAAGCGCGCAGCGCTTATCCGAAGTTTTCCGCGAAGCGTTCGCTTTCGCGCGCTGCGGCAGGCCGGGGCCTGTGCTCATTGACATAACGAGCGACGCTTTCAACGAAGTGTGCGAATATACCGAGCCGGAAGAACTGAAGCTGCAGTGGCGCACTACGGATATGCCCGAGCAGGAGATTGTCGATATGATAAAAGGCTCAAGCAAGCCGGTGATACTGGCGGGCGGGGGAGTAGTGCTGTCAAACGCGGCCGATAAGCTTTTTGAGTTCGCGGAGAAGATAGACGCTCCTGTCGCATGCACGCTGATGGGCACCAGCTCGTTCCCGGGAGACAACAGGCTGTTTACCGGCATGGTGGGCATGCACGGCACTAAGGCGAGCAATATGGCGTTCCAGAACTGCGACCTGCTTATAGTGCTGGGCGCGCGCTTCAACGACCGCGTAACGGGCGACGCAAAGACATTCGCTTCCCACGCGAAGATAATACAGATAGACATCGACGCTTCGGAGATAAACAAAAACATATCGACCGACATTCATGTCGTGCAGGATATAAAGGAGGCGCTCCGCAAGCTTATCCGGATAGCTCCGAAGAAGTCCCACGAGCAATGGATAAAAGACGTAAAGAAATGGAAAGAAGAGAACGACGCGCATATACCCAAAGACCATTTCCCGAAAATCATAATGGAGAAGATATGCGAGCAGCTCGGCGAAGACACGATTATAACGACGGACGTAGGACAGCACCAGATGTGGACGGCGCAGTACTACCCGTTTAAAAAGCACAACAAGTTCATAACGTCGGGAGGCCTCGGCACTATGGGGTACGGCTTCGGGGCTTCGATAGGCGCGCAAATAGCGTGTCCCGGCAAGCGCGTGCTGCACATCACGGGCGACGGCAGCTTTCGCATGAACCTTGCGGAGATGGCGACTACCACAAGATACAACCTGCCCGTTATAACGATACTGCTCGACAACAGGACTCTCGGAATGGTGCGCCAGTGGCAGACGCTGTTCTTCGGCGGCAGGTATTCCGAGACTACGCTGCCCGAGCTTGACTTCTGCACGATAGCGCGCGGCTTCGGGTATTTCGCACAGAAGGCCGATAATCCCGCCGACTTTGAAAAAGCGCTTAAGGCCGCGCTGGAAAGCGGTAAACCCAGCCTGATACACTGCGTTATCGATCAGGACACCATGGTGCTGCCTATGGTTGCGCCGGGCGCTTCGATAGATAACATTGTAATGAGCATATCTTAGGAGGCCGCAGTGGCAGACTGGAATTCCGAACTGTACCTTAAATTCGGGAAAGAGCGCACCCAGCCGGCGATTGACCTTGTAAACCGTATAAACATGAATGGTACCGCGGCACCGGCCTTAAGCCCTATCTTGACAGGCTGAGCGATGAGGACAAAGCGGACTTTGAACGCGATGTGCTAAAATGCGTAAAGCAGCTATACCCCGTGCAGAGAAACGGCGAGGTGATATTCAGATTCCCGCGGCTGTTCTTTACGGCGGTAAAATAATCATCCACCCTTCAAGGGTGGCTTTTCTTGACCTTTATAAGGGGCTTTCGCTGGACAAACTTGCGGCGTTTTACCAACCAAATTGGGCTAAGATTCTGCGTCCCTTCGGTCCTCAGAATGACATATGAGTTTTCCTCAATAGGTATTAGTTACTTCTGTCATTCTGAGCGCAAGCGAAGAATCTTTAGTGCTTTGACTTTATATATTTAATTTCTGTAAATCCATCCGTTGCTCCGCACACTTAACGTATGGTTTTTTACGATAATAAAAATAACCGTCGGTATTGACGGCTATTTTTACGTCCTTGCTTAGTATATATAGTCCGCTACGGCTCTTTCCGTCCGCACTTTGCTCACGTAAGCGGACACTTCCTTGTGCTTCGGATGGTTCTGGTACCTCTCAAGCGCGGCCTCGTCCTCAAATTCCGTTAAAAGCACCATGTCGTACGCCATATCGCTCTTGTTTATATTGAAGCCCAGCTCAATATGCAATATCTCGGGGATGACGCCTTTAAGCGCAAGAAGCCTTTCCTTTACATACTCCATGTTCTGCAGCTTTGTTTTTCCCTCGGCCTCGTCCTTGAAGCGCCACATTACGATATGCCTTAGCATATGAAATCTCCTTTCACGGATTATCCCGCTATCAGCCGGGCGCCTTCGTCAAACGCCTGTTCATTTATCGCAATGAGGTTTGCTTTATGCTCACCGAATGTTTTGGCGACGGCTTTCATCACGCTATCCTTTTTAACCAAACCTGTTGCAGCGACGAACGCACCGAGCATTATAAGGTTTATCACCTTAACGTTTCCGAGCTTCATTGCGGCTTCGTTCACCGGTACATAGTAAACTTCAATGTCGCTTCGCGACGGCTTTTTGTCTATAAGCGACGAGTTGACGAAAAGCTTGCCGCCCGGTTTCAAGAACTTTTCGAATTTGTCGAGCGACGGCCTGTTGAACACTATAACGCAGTCCGCTTCGGTAACGACGGGGGAGCCAACCGGCTCGTCGGATACTATTACGTTGCAATTCGTCGTGCCGCCGCGCATCTCGGGGCCGTAAGAAGGCAGCCACGAGACGTTCTTGTCCTCCACCATGCCCGCGTATGTCAAAAGCTGGCCCATCAGCAATACGCCCTGCCCGCCGAATCCGGCTATTATAAGTTCGTTAGTCATGCTTTAGCCCCCTTATCCTTATAAACTCCGAGCGGATAATAAGGTATCATGTTTTCCTTAAGCCACTTAAGCGCCTCTACAGGCGAAAGCCCCCAGTTGGTTGGGCATGTCGAGAGCACCTCTACAAGCGAGAAGCCCTTGCCCGCTATCTGGTTTTCAAACGCCTTTTTGAACGCTTTCTTGGCCTTGTTTATATTAGGCACGTCGTGCAGCGACACGCGCTCTATGTACGCCGCGCCTTCCATTGTAGAGAGCATCTCCGCGACGCGTATCGGGTAGCCGCAGTGGCTTGCGTCCCTGCCGTACGGGGACGTTGTCGTCTTCTGTCCGACAAGCGTGGTGGGAGCCATCTGGCCGCCCGTCATGCCGTATATCGCGTTGTTTATGAATATTACGGTTATGTTTTCTCCCCTTGCGGCGGCGTGCGTTATCTCAGCCGCGCCTATTGAGGCGAGGTCTCCGTCGCCCTGATACGTGAACACTATGTTCTCGGGATGTACGCGCTTAACGCCCGTAGCGACTGCGGGAGCTCTTCCGTGAGCCGCTTCGAGCATGTCTATATCCCAGTACTTATAAGCAAATACCGCGCAGCCGACAGGGCAGACGCCTACGGTCTTTTCCCCAATACCGAGCTCGCCGATGCATTCCGCAACGAGCCTGTGCGCTACGCCGTGCGTGCAGCCCGGGCAATAATGGAAAGGCACGTCCGTCAGTATAGGACTTTTCCTGAATACCACTGCCATTATAACCCCTCCTTTATCGCTTTTAATTCGTCTATTATCATAGCCGGCGTAGGAGCTACGCCTCCAACCGTTCCCGTGAAAGACACCGGCCTTTTACCGTTTACCGCGAGCCTTACGTCTTCCACCATCTGGCCGGTGCTCATCTCTACCGCAAGGTATGCTTTGCATTTTTCGGCAGCGCCGGAATACGCCTTATAGGGGAACGGCCATAGCGTTATCGGGCGCAGCAGCCCTGCCTTTATGCCGTATTCTTTTCTTGCTTTTGTTATGGCGTTCTTTACGATACGCGCTGTCGAGCCGTAAGCGGCTATGCATATTTCCGCGTCGTCCATCATGTAAGACTCGTACTGCACCTCGTTTTCCCTGATGCGGTCGTAAACTTTTGCAAGCCTGTCCATTACCGCTATCATCTCTTCCGCTTCTATATACAGCGAGTTGATAAGCGCTTTTTTCTCACCGGCCTTGTGCCCCGTGGCCGCCCACGTCTTTTCAGGCAGCTTGCGCTCTTTCTGCGGGCGGAACTCTACCGGCTCCATCATCTGGCCTATCATGCCGTCGCCGAGTATCAGCACGGGCACCCTGTAAAGGTCCGCTACGTCGAACGCCTGCATAACGAGGTCCGCGGCTTCCTGCACTGAAGAAGGCGCGTATACTACCATGTGGTAATCTCCGTGCCCGCCCCCCTTTACGGACTGGAAGTAGTCGCCCTGCGAGGCGAGTATGCCTCCGAGCCCGGGGCCGGTTCTTACCATGTTGACTATAACGCAGGGCAGCTCCGCGCACGCGATGTAGCTTATGCCTTCCTGCTTTAAGCTTATTCCCGGCGAGGACGAGGACGTCATTACGCGCGCGCCCGCGCCCGCTGCTCCGTACACCATGTTTATCGCCGCCACCTCCGATTCGGCCTGGAGGAACGTTCCTCCGACCTCGGGCAGCCTTCTTGCCATATATTCGGGTATCTGGTTCTGCGGGGTTATAGGGTATCCAAAGAAAAACCTGCAGCCTGCCTGAACCGCAGCCTCGGCTATGGCTTCATTTCCTTTCATCAATACTTTTGCCATATGACCACCTTTAAACGTTGCTCCAAAAAGGAGTTATTTTTCTATCGTAAATACGACGTCGGGGCACATCTTTGCGCACGAAGCGCATGCAATGCACGCTTCCATATCGATTATTTCGACAGGGCTGTAGCCTTTGTCATTTAACTCGGTCTCGGAAAGCCTCAGTATTTTTTTAGGGCATACCGTAACGCAGAGCCCGCAGCCTTTGCACGCGTGTTTATCTATCGTAATCTTTGACACTGTACCACCTCTTGTATATGATGTCGATTATTGAAGAATAACATATTAATACGTGAAAATCAACGAACAGCATTTGACTGCCTCTACGTTGTCAATTGATCTGTTACACTTTTGGCAAAGTTCTCCCTCCAGTACTGGAGGGGCGATTTTCGTCCCAAGACCAGCAATGGAAAGTTGTTGTCCCATCTCTGATAGCGCTGTA
>JBLNCA010000010.1:0-43216 GCA_050260375.1 Burkholderiales bacterium
GCTTCCTTCAGATTCCACCTCACGATGGACACCCTTGCCTTTGGCTAACGGTTGGTGCTATCAACCCCCGTAACGGACTTTCACCGTCAAGGTCGCGCGCATGCCGCGCGCACATAAAAAAGGCCCACTCGCAAAAGGCCTTTTTTATCCGCTCCATTCCAGAAGGGAAGATTAAGAGTATGAAAAGATATTTAATCATATCAGCCTTAAGTTACGTCCCAGCTGCTTATGGACGCTAGGCATTCGATGGTTTTTTTATACAGCTCGTACTTTTTGTCATATATTTCTTTCTTCTCGCTGTCGGGACGGCATATGCGCGACACGCCGGAAAACGCCTTTGACGCCTCGTAAAGCGAGCTGTATTCGCCCGCCGCCACGCCCGCGCACATCGCGACGCCCATAGTGCCCAGCTCTTCCACGTCTGATATCTCTATAGGCGTCTGCAGCGCGTCCGCGAACATCTGCACCCAAACGCTGGATTTTGTTACTCCGCCAGCCATCCTTACGGCTTCGGGCCTGTCCCTTAAAGCAAGCAGCCTTTCTATATGCATCCTGTGTGAAAACACTACGCCTTCAAATACCGCGCGCAGCAGATGCGCTTTTGTATGCCAGCCGCTAAGGCCAAGGAAGCAAGACTTCGCATTCGCATTCACGTTGGTGCCGTAAAGGAACGGCAAGAATATAACGGCGCTTTCTTCGGGCGCTGTCGCTTCCACCATAGCGTCGGCAGCGGCGTAAACCTTTTTACCCTGCGCCTTTGCCTGCTGCCTTTCGTACTCAAAAAACTCCCTTATGAACCACTCCAGGTTGGTGGCCGACGTCATGCTGCCGTCCGTAACGAGATAGTACCCGTCTATGCAGTAGACCGACGTAAGCAGCAGCCCCTTTGAGAAAACGGGCTTTTTCGATACAAACTCGTTTATGCCCCATGTGCCCGCTATAAGGCAGAGCCTGCTCTCGTCAATAAGCCCCGTCGCTATTGCGCAGGACGTAAGATCAATAAGCCCTCCCGCGACGGGCGTGCCTTCGCTAAGGCCCGTCTCTTTGGCGGCCTTAGAATTTACGCGGCCGCATACGCCGCACGACTGCCCCAGCGGGGGCAGCAGCTCTTTGCAGCCCTCTATACCCATAGCCTTAAGTATGGCGTCGTCATAGCTGCGCGTATTCTGGTTGAGCACGCTTGCGGCCGACATATTCGTTATCTCGGCGTACGCCTCACCGGTGAGTCGCAGCCGTATGTAGTCTATGCACCCAAGCGCCCACTTCGCCTTTGCAAGCGTTTCGGGGCGGTTGTCGCTCATCCATCTTAATAATACCGGAAGCTGGCCGGGATATAACGTCTGCATAGTTTTAGGCAGTATGCTGTCGCAGACTCCCGACTCGTTGAACTGCTCGACATAGCCTTTCGCGCGTATATCCGTGGAATATATGCCGTTCATCACCGGCTTTAAGTCTTTGTCCACCAGATACAAGCCGTTGCCGTGCCCTGAAACCGAAACGCAGACAACGCAAAACGGGTCTATGCCCGCCTTTGCTATTACATCTTTGATAACCCGGCAGTTTTTCTCCCACAGTACGTTCATGTCCCGTTCGACGAACCCGTCCCTGCCGAGTATGGAAGGTATTTCTTCAGACGCGAAAGCGACGGCCTTGCCGCTTACGCTGTAAAGGCCGGCTTTTACAAGCGTGCCGCCGTTATCAAGCCCAAGCAAAAACCGCTCGCCCATTCAACTATCCTCTCTTATCAGTCTTTCATCTCATCAAGCACTCTTATGCGCTTGTCTTCGGGCGCGATCTTCAATACGCAGTCGTTCGCGTACGTCCTCTCAGGCAGCGCGCATAATATATGGACTTCGCCGCAGCCGTACGGAAATCCTGCCTGATGCCATACACCCGGCCTTGTAACGACGAGCGTACCTTTGGGTATGAGGAAAACCTCTATGTTGTCCCACGGCTCCTCGTCTTCCGCGCATGCGGGCGCGACGTGCATCAGATAGTCCCCGTCAAGGCAGAGTATCGCCTCGCACGTAAAGTTATGGTATTCCGCGTTTTCTATTATCCAGTCGCTCTTCGCCCTGACTACGCACGCGGAGTATGACACCGTGTTTGTGCCTCCAAGGAACTGCTGCGCCATATCGCGGTAAAATTCCACGGGCGGCTCGCCCATCTTGCAGCCCTCAGGGTTTATTATGCTCGCATATTCGCCGTACGGCGCAAAAGCGTCCCGGGTCAGTTTACTTATTTTTATCTGTCTCATCAGCGCTACCTCCGGAAGCCGAATTTGTATTCGTTTCGCATCCACACCATAAAGTTTGGCTTTAACGTGGAGCTTATAAATGACGCGCCGGAGTCCAGCTTACTGTTGGTTGTCTGAACTCCGGCGCATACGCTTATAGTATTATCTCTTTGTATTTCTTCTCTATATAAGCGATTTCGTCCGCGGTAAGCTCCCAATCCGCCGCGCTTGCGTTCTCGTAAGCCATCTCGGGAGTCGTAGCGCCCATCAGCGAGCAGGTTACGCCCGGCTGTGCCAGCACCCAGTTTATAGACACCTGCGCGACAGTAGTGCCCCTGTCTCCCGCAATTTCGCGCAGCACGTCAAGGAACTTCTGGCACTTGGACCACATCGGCTCATCATAGAACGAGTAAAATACCGAGCGAAGCTCCTTGCCGCCTGTAACCGGCTTCTCCATCTTGCCGGTCAGAATGCCTCCGCCGAGTGAGCCGTATGTGATAACTCCTACGCCGTTGTCGCGGCACTTACCTAATATGCCGTTTTCAATCGAACTGCGGTTCAGCAGATTCATGGGCGGCTGCACAACAGATATATCCGCTATGTCTATCGCTTTTTGTATCAGTTCGGTATTAAAATTGGATACGCCTATCGCGCGTATCTTTCCTTCATTCTTGAACTTGACCATCATCTCGAGCGCGGCGTCTATACTTGTATTGAAGTCAGGCCAGTGTATGTAATAAACGTCGATATAGTCGGTCTCCAGCCTGCGAAGCGAGTCTTCCAATTCGCGCTGCATTATTTTAGTGTTCAGGCAGTTGACATACTCCCCGTATATACGCAGCGTGCCAACCTTTGTCGCGAGAACTACTTTATCGCGCAATCCTTTAAGGGCTTTGGCCACTACCTTTTCCGAAGCCCCGTCGAGGCCGTATGCAGCCGCCGTATCAATCATGTTGACTCCCGCGTCGATAGACGCTCTTATTGCGCCGATGGCGAGCTTCTCGTCAACCTCTCCGAAAAAGTCGTTGCCCATCTCCCATGTTCCCTGGCCGATAACGGATATATCGAAGCCGCTGTTGCCCAATCTCCTGTATTTCATTTTTAACCTCCTGTTAATCTATAATTATTTGTTCAAAGCCGCATTTTTGGCGGTTCGCACATAGCTTAAGCTGCCTTTATGCCGCGATGCTCTCCCTTGAAAGCATATGGTTGAGCGCGACTGCCAGCACCAGCACCACGCCCTTGGCAAGCGTCTGCCAGTATGCCGGTATTACCGTTTTGAGACCCAGCGTCAGGCACACTATAATGAGAGCGCCTATTACCGATTTAACCACGGAGCCTTCGCCGCCCGTAAACACTGTTCCGCCCAGCAGCACCGCGATTATCGCTTCCGTTTCCGTGCCCTGGCCCGTGTACGGCTCGCCTATCGTCATATAGCTGCCTCTCGCCACGCCCGCAAGAGCCGACAGCACCCCCAGCAGTATGTATACGCCCCATACCACTTTCACTACGTTAATGCCCGAAAGCTCGGCCGCCGTCCTGTTGCCGCCTATCGCCGCTACGTATTTGCCCAGCACCGACTTGTGCTGCAGTATGACGAGCGCCGCTATTATGATTATGGCAACGATGCATGCCCATGAGAGCCCCAAAAACACTTCGTTCCGTGAAAAATCGTCCATCCACGCGGGCATCTCCAGGCCGTCTCCGCTCTTAATCGCCGAAATGCCTTCAGGAACCAGGTACCTCGCTATGCCCTGGTATACGTTCATAGTAATCAGCGTCGCAATAACCGGGGTAATGCGCATCTTCATTACCAGCCAGCCGTTTATCCACCCGAGTACCAAGCCGAGCAGCAGCGTAAGCAGCAGCGCCGGCAGGAATGAGAAGCCGTTTAATACCAGCAGCGAATAGAACACTGCCGTAAGGCTTAGCGTGCTACCCACAGAAAGGTCGATGTTTCCCGATATCATTATGAATGTGAAGCCGCTGCTTATCAGCAGTATAGGCACCGACATCCTTATAATGTTTGTCACCGAATCGATGTAAAGGAAGTTGCCCCTATGAAACAGTTCGCCTTTGATGAGGCTCAATACCGCAACCACCAGCAGCAGTATTATGTATACGTATATGGCTCTTATGATATTCTTGCCGCTTAAGCGTTTAATGCTCTTTTCGTTCATCTGCCTCACCTTCCCTTACTTGTTCCTTCTGTCGAGCGCGTACCTTTGCGCCAATATCGCGAAGAACGTCACTACGCCTTTTAATATGAACTGCCATTCGGGCCTTAACAGCAGGCTTGTGGCGACGGAAGCGACTACGCCCAGTATGAACGCTCCTACTACCGTGCCCGCCACCGAGCCGAACCCTCCGTTTATGCTCGTTCCGCCGAGCAGCGTTACGACAAGCGCGTTAAACTCAAACCCCTCGCCGCGCGTGGATATCGCCGCCCTGCTCTCCGAAGCAAGTATTATGCCCGTAATGCCCGCAAGCAGCGAGCTTAACAGATAAAGTATCGTAATGTGCCGCTCTACCTTTACTCCCGACAATCTCGCGGCTTCCCTGTTCGCGCCTATAAGGTACGTCCTTCTGCCGAACACCGTTTTCTTTTCGACGAAAACCGCTATCAGCACCAGCACAAACGCAATCGCCACGGCAACCTTTATAGGCCCTACCAGCGAAACGTTGCCCACTACTCCGAAAACATCCGGCAGGCCCGCGCTGCGCTGCGCGCCCTGCGTTATCACCTGCGCCACTCCTCCGGATATCGCCATCGTGCCGAGCGTTACTATTATTGAAGCCACTTTGAGCTTCGCTATAAAGAACGCGTTTATTGCGCCTATCGCAAGAGAAGCAAGCAGCGCCAGCACCACGCTTACTCCGTAGCTCATGCCAAGGCCTGTTGCGAGCTCGGAAAAGCCTTCCTGCTGCGTCTGGCAGAAATATGCGCACAGCACTCCCGACATTGCGATTATGCCGCTCACCGACATATCGAAATGGCCGGTTATAAGAAGGAATGTCACGCCTATTCCGATTATTACTATGTACCAGTTGTTTGCGAGCAGATTCAGCACTATCGGCACAGAAAAGTATTTGGGGATGCATATGCTTGCTATTATAAACGCAACTATAAGCACAATGAGCATTGAAAGGTTTATAAACGTTTCGTTGCTCATCTTTACCTTTTTGTTTCCCTGATTTTTGACCACGTCAGCATACCCCCCCTGTGCAAATATGAATGATATTTTGGGGATCGATTTCCTTGCCGTTTTCCAGCTCGGACCTGAGCTCTCCTTCATAGAGCAGGAATATACGATCGCACGAATTCAGTATCTCTGTCAGCTCCGACGAAAAGAATATTATGGATTTTCCTTCTTTGGCGAGCTCCCTTATAATATGGTATATTTCCGCCTTCGCGCCGACGTCTATGCCGCGGGTAGGCTCGTCGAGTATCAGAAGGTTGGCGTCCGCAAAAAGGCATTTGGCGAAAACTACTTTTTGCTGGTTTCCGCCCGACAGCTTTGCCGTTTCCTTCTCCATGGTATCCGTTTTTATGTCGAGCTTCTCTATATACTCTTTTGCAGCCGCCCTCTCTTTTGCCGAGTTTATGACGCCGCTGTTGGATATCTTCTTTGGGTTCATTACGGGTATGTTCTGCCTGATTGTAAGCAGCGTGAAAAGCCCTTGCGTCCTTCTCTCCTCCGGAACAAACGCTATGCCCGCCTCTATCGTCGCGGCCGGAACCGTCCCCAGCTTTTCTCCCTTGAACATTATTGTCCCGGTATACTTGTCGGCGCCGTATATAGCGCGCGCAAGCTCCGTCTTGCCTGCGCCCACGAGCCCGTAAAACCCGACTATCTCCCCCTTCTTAACGTTGAAGGAAATGTCTTTGAGCTTATGATTCGACACGTTTTTCACATCAAGCAGTATTTCCTGCGATTTTTCCTCTTTTGGAACGTAAGACTCCATGACCGTTTTGCCTATCATCATCTGTATAAGCTCCATACGGTCCTTGATTTCGCTTACCGGTTTCGTGTCTATATGTTTTCCGTCACGCATCACCGTAACGTAATCTCCGAGTTCAAATATCTCGTCCAGCCTGTGTGAAATATAGATGACAGTTACGTTTTGATTGCGCAGGCCTTTCACTATCTTAAACAGGCGTTCTATTTCACCTTCCGAAAGCGCGGCGGTAGGTTCGTCCATTATTATTATGTCCGCTTCGGATGCGACCGCTTTTGCAATCTCGATTATCTGCTTTTTCGCTACGCTCAGCCTTGACACCCTCTCTTTGGGGTCAATGCTTGGATCGATATTTTTCAGAACCTCGATTATATTCTTTATTTTCTTAGTCTTTAACAGGAATCCGAACTTTGTGTCCTCGATGCCCAGAGTCAGGTTTTCTTCAACCGTCAGCTGGTCTACGACATTCAGCTCTTGGAACAGCGTGCTTATTCCTTTGTTTCCGGCGTCTTTGGGGTTGCTTGCGTTATACTCTTTGCCATTGAGAAGAATAGTGCCCGAAGTCCTTGCAAGCGCCCCGGTCAGTATCTTGATAAGCGTGGATTTACCGGCGCCGTTTTCGCCGACAAGGCAGTGTATGGTATTTCTTACAATGTTGAAGCTGACGTCGTCCACCGCTCTGACGCCCGGAAAATCTTTGACCAGGTTTTTGATTTCCAATGCATAGTTGCCCATATTAACCTCACCTTTTAATCACCCCAAAAAATCCTCGATTTCTTGGGGACCCCGTTTTTCCACCCCAGGAAACCTTCGGCTTCTCAGGGACCCCGGTTTTCGCCCCAAAAAGCCTTCGGTTTTACCTCCGGCTCTTTTGGGATTAACCCGTATTTATCCCAAGTTGCTTTTGCTTTTTTGCGCCTTTTTCATCCCATCAAGCTTTTGGCTTAATGGGTTATTCGTAATTTTTGGGAGGAAGCAGACTGCCTCCTCCCAAAAACGTTGCGTTTGTCTATTATGTTACTTTATGTCCGCTTCTTTAAGGCTGGTGCCAAACTGCGTATTGTACCAATCGAGCGCATCCTGCAGTGTCATGTTCCAGGCGTCGATTACCTGTACAGGTCCGAATACTTCCTGGGCGGGATCTGATACCTGCGGTATCTTGCCCGTGTAAACGTCGACGATAAGGTCGATAATCGCTTCGGATGTTCCGATCGGCGGAAGGCCAAGCGAAGCTTTCAGCGAGCTGTTCGGATTGAATATGTCCTTAAGCTCAGAAACAGGGCAGTCAACGCTGCAGACTATTTCCGTCTTGGGCTTGCCGTTGTCCATCGTGCCCCTGCCTGCGTCGATAAGCGCAGCCATCGCACCGGGCGTCAGGTCGCCGGCTTCCGAATAGATGATGTTAACTTCAGGGTTCGTGACCAGTATGTTGCTCAGCGCTTCCTTCGTAGCGTCAGCGCCGCCGCTGCAGTCTATGCATCCGAGGTCCGTGAATTTGCCTTCGCCCACAACGCTCTTAATGCCTTCGACAAACGGGTCGGTACGTCCGGTCTTAACTTCCCTGTTGTCCGGCCAGCCAAGCTGTACGGTTACTATCGGCTTGTCGGGATGCGCTTCTGTCCAAGCTTTGGCAGCGTCGATTCCCATCTGCTTGGATCCGCCGGCCTCGTCGCTGCGGTAGGTGGGTATGCCTGTTTTTCCGAGCGGGCTGAAGAAGCTCGTCATTGCGATGCCCGCTTCTATGGCCGCATTAACGCCAGGAGTTGCCGCCTCGGCTTCCCAGATGTGCAGCGTCGCTCCGTTGAAATCGGACGTCGCAAGCATGTCGACATTCTGGGTCATTACGTTCGCGTCGGATTTTCCGTCGAGTATAACGACTTCCGCACCGTATTTTTCTTTGGCGTAATCGACCGCCGCCTGAGCACGCGCCTGATGGAACTCATTCGCGAGTGTCGATACAAAATAAGCTATCTTCATCCCTTCCACGGTTTTTTCGGCCTCAGCCGTCTGCTCCGCGGGTTTTTCCGTAGCCTCCGTAGATGCCGCAGGTTTTTCAGTGGCAGCCGGAGTTTCGGATACTGCAGGAGTTCCCTGGCAAGCAGCCAGTAAACTTAATGCAAGCAGCATGCTCAAGAAAACCACGATAAGCTTTTTCATTTTTCCCTCCATAATATGATTAATTTTTAATCAACCTACTGCTGATTAAACTACTTTACCGAACTTGAAAACCGACTTGATAACCGTTGCGTCTGACTATACGTGCCGTAACATTTGTTGTAACATTTGTTCAATCGTATGATAGCATATGCCATGGAATTTGTCAACACTTTTGTCAAAGAAAATTCCACAACCGCCGCTACCGCAAAATAAAGCAAGTCCGGTAAAATAGCAGGGTATGCGAAACAGACCGGTTAAGGCTACTGTTCCATTATTTAATTGTTGAAAGGATATAAAAGTTAAAACTTAAATTTATTATGCTTGAATAAACAATAATAATAACGCTTATTTATCGATGAGCTCGAGCACGCTGCGCGCAGTATTCTCGTCGGTAACAAAGTAATTGATGACGTTTGTGCGCAGCGCGCCTATTATTGAAAGTATCTTATGCTTGCCTGCCGCAATGCATATCACATTCTCGATACGCCTCAAATTGGCTTCATCGATACCCATTATCCTGTCGTTATATTCGTTGTGTATAAACTCGCCTTTTAGGTTAAACCTTCTTGCGCATATGTCCCCTATTACCCTATTCGCGTTTTCTTCATAATGCTTCTTCCGCGCCAGGTCAAACACCATCTGATTGTCGTAAAATTCAGGAGGCGCGCCGGCGCTTACTATCGCGGCGTCCATGCTGTTCCACTTTTCTATTATGGCTTTCATCGACGTGCTCTGCATATAAAGCTCTTTATCGCTCAGCGACTCGGCTATTGCGGGAGCATATATGAACGAAGGCGTGCCGAAAAGCTTCTCCGCAAACATGCGGACCATTTCGTTAAGCTGGTATTCCGAAGCGATACGCGACGTGCCGCCTATCATAGGCACCACATTTATGCCTCTTAATTTGTTGCGGTTGGTAAACGACATCATGAACTCGTAGCATGTCGTTCCCCACGCGATGCCTACGGTCGTATAGCTTTTGAGTATGTCTTCCGCATAATCGGCGCCTTGCGAAGCAACCACCCTTGTTATCAAACGAATATCGTCTATAGCCGTGGGTATAACGAGACAGCCTTTAAGGCCGAATTTTTCGATGAACTGGTCAGCAACTTCCTTGACGTTGTTTTTGGGGTCTTTTATGCTGATTTCAACAATGCCGAAATCTTTGGCTTCGGAAAGCATCATCGAAACAGACGATCTTGATATGCCCAGCTGCTGAGCTATCTGCTCCTGCGTCATGCCTCCTATATAATACATTTTCGAGGCTTGTACCATCAGCTGTATATCGTATCGAGCCTTCATGCTATCACTTTCTCCGTTTCCGTTACCGTTAATTTTTTATCAGTAAACGATATCTGTCCGTTCCATGTATTAGCATTATTTTAGCATCACGCATATATGTTTGCAAGATGTGCTTTGGATACATCAACAATCGTTATTAACTCAGCCGATACGTTTATTGTCGCCAATGGCATCATCCGCGGCAACCGCCTCCCGGTATTTTTCCAGAAGAAAATCTCTTGCCGCCTTTATATACTCTATGGACGACTGGCCGTCCTCTGTCGCCCACATCTCCGCCACGAGCAGCCCTTTGTAGTCCATCTTCCTGATCAATCTGAAAAACGATACGAAATCCACCGTGCCCGAGCCGTAAGGTATATTCCTCACCTTACCGGGCATAGTGTCCTTAAGGTGTATCGCCATTATATGGCCCGCGCCGCTCAAAAAGTCTTTTTCGACGTCTTTGCCCATTGCGGTTATATTGCCGATGTCCGGATAAACCTGAAGGTACGGGGAATTTATCTCCGCAACATACTTCATCGCTTTTTCTATTGAATCCATATGAACGGTATCCACCGTCTCGATGGCAAGCGCAACCCCTTTGCCGGCCGCATATTCTGCGACTTCCTTCAGCGCTTCCATAAATAACGCCCTTGTTTTTTCATTCGTTTCTTTATAATACTCGTCGTAGCCCGCAAGCTGCACTATTCTTATGCCAACAGCCAGCGAGAAATCAACTGCATCCTTAATAAGGCGTATGCCCTTTTGCCTTGTTTCTTCATTTTCCGAGCCTATCGGATACTTGCGGTTTCCTGAAAGGCACATCGTAAGTATCGGCAATTTATTCATACGTATCGTATGCACCAGCTCTTCCTTTTCGGCGTCGCTCCAGTTTACACGCGCGAGCCTCTCTTCAGTTTCGTCTATGCTTATTTCAAGAAAATCGTAACCGGCGGCTTTTGCAATAGCGAGTCGCTCGCCCCAGCTTAACTCGGCAGGCAATGCTTTTTCATATAACCCTAAAAGACAGCCGTTAATGTTATCCAATTGTGTTACCTCCCTTTGATGTCCGACTAAAGATTGTGTACTGCGGCGGACTATATCGTCCGCCAAACGGAGAAGCACGGCTTTGTTTTCCGCATTCCTTGTCCGTCTGCTCAGATTCTTGCAAAAGCTTTAAACCCACTATGAATTATACACAGTTAATGTAACATATGTTATAACTTATGTCAAACATTTTCCTTAACATATGTATGCATTTTAACACAAAAATATGTTGAATTTTTGTTGCTCCGCGGAAGATGCCGATGGCTATTGGCATTTACGGCAAATATCATGCCGCAAGTTCCCATGGTTTTTAGAGCAGGCAGCATTTTTATCGATAAGTTTTTAATAGAAACGCTTTTATTGAGCGAAAATAATCATATGAAGGAGGTATAGCGTGTCGAAAAATAAAGATAACAGCGGTGACGTCTTCCCGCGTATGGACCCTTTTGCCGATAATATAAAAAGCGAGGCAGCCAAAGAATTCGGTATAGACGGGCCAAAGAAGAATAACCGCGAAGGCATCAGCAAAAACGTCAGAAGGTCGGCCGAAAGCCAAATGTCGGGCGTCCCTGTTTATACGAAGCAGCGTAAGAAAAAATGATGTTTTGCATATAAAATGCTGAAAAAATGCTGAAAACAGGTGTCCCATGCGATTTACACCCCATCAAGCCTCACGTCTTGCTGGGGACCCCGTATAAAAAAAACTCATGTTCATCTAAAACATGAGTTTTTCCCGGTTCGCTTAAAATTATTTCCCGTACAACGGCCCGAAGTTTCTGCATGCCAGGTAATCGGCAGACTCCGGGTTATCCGTGCCGAAAGCGCTCCATGCCGATGGGCGGAATATACCGCCCGCCTCTACGTTGTGCATACTTACGGGTATTCTCAGCATCGAAGCAAGCGTGATAATGTCGGCGCCTATATGCCCGTAGTTTATAGCCGCGTGGTTTGCGCCCCAGTTTGCCATAACGCTGTAAACGTCGGTGAACGCACCCTTCCCCGTAAGCCTTGGCGCGAACCATGTTGTCGGCCAGGTCGGGTCGGTACGCTCTTCAAGTATGCTGTTCATATCGTCCGGCAGCTGTACCGAATAACCCTCTGCGATCTGTAAAACCGGGCCCAGGTTCTTTACGAGGTTTATGCGGCTCATTGTTACAGGCATTCCGCCGCGCGTCTTAAAGTGGCTCGAAAACCCGCCTCCCCTGAAATATCCTTTGTCCGCCGCGCACCAGTCCGTTGCCTTTAGGCATTTGTCTACTTCATCGTCGCTTATCTCCCAGAAGGGCTTCATCGCGGGATGTCCGTTTATCTCCTGCTGTCCGGTACCGTCAAGGCCGGCGGCTCCCGAGTTGATAAGATGGATTATGCCATGTCTGCCTTGCTCCGGCAGTTCTTTGCCCGTTACGCGCTTCACGGCCTCGGGACTCCAGTATGTGCGCACATCCGCGAATATGGACGCTGTATTGGTTAGAAGATGCCCAAACAGCATAGCCGCCGCGTTAAGCCCATCGTTCTCGGTAGCAAGCACATACGGCGTTCGCCTGCCGTTCCAGTCGAACGACGAGCACAGTATGGCTTCGACAAAGTCGGTGTTCGGGTAATAATCCGTCCACTGGCGCTGTCCCTGAAACCCGGCGGCGATAGCGTTATGCCCCATACTCTCCTCGCTGTATCCCAGTTCTTTCAGCCTTGGGTTGCCGTTCATAAGGTCTTTTGCGATAAGCGCGCTTTTAATGGTAAACTCCCATTCCCAGTCTTTCCGCTCCCTTGAGCTGGGCTGCGCGTTTTTATCTCTGCCTTCCCGGCAATTCATCTTCGCCCAGTCAAGCGCTCTTTTAAACTCCTCTTTATCGTATATTCCTTCTTCGATGCGGCGTATGAACTCTACCATGTCGATCTGCTCGCACCGCATTCCCAGATAACTCTCAAAAAAATCGGGGTTTACTATCGAACCGGCTATTCCCATAGATACGCCGCCGCACGAGAGGTAGCTCTTTCCCCTCATCTCGCCTACGGCAACGGCGGCCCTTGCGAACCTTAATATCTTTTCTTTTACATCCCCGGGTATCGCTGTGTCGCCCGCGTCCTGCACGTCGCGTCCGTATATCGAGTAAGCGGGCAGGCCTTTTTGCGTATGCGCCGCCAGCGCTGCGGCAAGATACACCGCTCCCGGACGCTCGGTTCCATTGAATCCCCAAACCGCTTTCGGCAGCAGCGGTTCCATATCCATAGTTTCGCTGCCGTAACACCAGCATGGAGTTACCGACAACGTGGCGCATACTCCCTCCCGTTGAAATTTCTCCGCGCATTTTGCGGCTTCGTATACGCCGCCTATCGTTGTATCGGCAATAACGCATTGAACGGGGCTGCCGTACCTGTCTTTTATATTTGAGCTTATCAGCTCGGCAGCCGATATTGCCATATTCATCGTCTGCGCTTCCAGACTGCCGCGTATGTTGACTTTTCCCTCACGTCCATCTATTATTGGACGGATCCCTATTTTAGCCATAGTCCCCTCCGTTTGTTGTTTCGTTTTTTCATTAGCATACTTTGTTCTTACAGCCGCAATACAAATAATTATAACTACTTTATAGGCTTAATGAAATATTTGTCTTTCATGGTGGATACAAAAGATTTCGTATTTTCTTCCATCGTTTCCTGATAGCTGTCGAGGTTTTCCTTTGTAAGCAAAAAGTACCCCGAATTAATAAAAAATGGCTGATCCTCTCTAAATGTGTATCCATCTTTTAATAGCTTTAGCGCATAAACCGCAACATAACCCATGCCCCAAGGGTTCTGCGTCATAGTTCCATACATGTAACCCTGATCAATTGCGTCCAGTACATCCTGAGAATCATCTATGCCCACAGCGACTACCCTGCTCTCGTTTTTAACCATCATGGTTTTCGCAAGCACCTGCGCGTTTACATAGCCGGTACATATTATGCCGTCTACCTCGTCTATATAAGATGAATACATCTCGCTGATCGCCTCTTCCGCAAGCTCGGTATTATCCGTGTCCGCAAGCTCACGATAGAGAGTAAAGCCCGCGTTTTCAGGCTTTGATAATACTTCCTTAATTGCTGATTGTCTTTTTTGCGTATTTGTATCATTAAGAGCGCTGCATAAGTGCACAATACTCCCTTCTGAAAGTCCGTTCTCTTTTAATTTATCTATAAGCTTCTGCGTTCCTAATGCTACGGAAGCGCCTACGTCAGTTGCAAAGCAAAACTCGGCGTCGGATGGCTCTTTCGGCGATCCTCCCATTGTAACAACAGGTATACCGCTCCTTACTAAATATGTTATTTCCGTGTTGCTTGCTTCCGCATCGGACGGAAACATGCCTATGCCCTTTGCTCCCTTTGCCACAACGTTGACTATTACGCTATTCTGTTCAGGCTGATCCCACGCCTGAGGGCTCATAATATAAGGTTCCGGTATTCCAAGGTCTTTAGCTGCCGCCAGAGCTCCAGGTTTCCACGGATCAAAAAATGGGTGCGCTCCTCCGTAAATTATTGCAAACTGATATTCGGAAGGATCCAGTATTCGCTCAGAATCCGCCGCAAGGTCAGAGCTAAGATAACTCGAAGAATCTTCAACAATATCAGAGCCGAGATAACTTGAAGAGACTTTCACTGTTTTTGCGGACGCGCCATCGGGCAGCTGATTCTGATTGCTGCATGCTGCGACAGCTATTACCGCTATTAAATTCACAAGGCATACTAAAGTTTTTTTCGTTTTTACTCTCATCCCTTTAATGCCGCCTATAATGCTCTAATCCTTCCAGCGTATTTTTATTATATCATCTGGTGTCTGAAATTTACTATACCCTGTAGACGGCTTCTTAATAAAATCATAATTCAAGGGTGGCGTTTTATGTTGACTGCTATTACATTAAGTAGTAAATTTAATTTACAGCCTCGGCAAACCGATGGCTGCCGAGGCTGTATCGCGGGATGTTAGCGCTGTTCACCAGGTGAGCAGCGTTAACGTCTTTTATCTTCTCCGCCCTAGAAGGCTTCAGCCTTTCTCAAGCTAGGTTAAGATAAATGGGGCAGGTTCTTTTTTCATTGCTTTGAAGCACCGCTTTTCACCAGCATTGAATACATGCTAGCTTACTGCTGTATTAAATTAATAAGCGGGTCCGACAGGCGGAACGGCGGACGCATCAAAAGGCGTAGGCGTTGCGCCCGGCGCATCGAAGTACGTGTCGGCCATCGTAGCCACGAAATCGGTCGCTATCTTCTGCTGCCTGGCGTCATACTCGGCGATATTGTCCTTTGTGCAGAGCCAATATCCGGAGTTGATCAGGAACGGAGCGCCTTCCTTGTAGGTGTATCCATCTGTCAAGAGCTTGAGGGCGTATGTTCCGACATATCCCATGGCCCAGGAGCTCTGAGTCATCGTGCCGTACATATAGCCGTTTGATATAGCTGTCATAACGTCCGTCGAGTCGTCGATTCCGATAGCTACTATGCCGTCGTTCGTCCCTCTCTCGTTCATCGTCTTTGCAAGCACCTGCGCGTTGATGTAACCAGTGCAGACGATGCCGTCGACATCCTTATAATAGGAAGAATACATTGCGGAGATCGCTTCTTCTGCGGGCTGCGTTGCGTCTGTATCCGCGAGCTCCCATTCGAGCGTGAATCCTGCGTTTTCGGGCTTAGCAAGTACTTCCTTTATAGCGGCCTGTCTCTTCTGGGTGTTCGTATCAGCGAGACCCGAGCAGAGATGCATCAGTTTGCCTTCGGTCTTTCCGTCTGCCTTCAGTTTGTCGATTATAGCCTGGGTTGCGTAAGCAACGGAAGCGCCGACATCTGTAGTATAGCACAAGGTTGCCTTTGAAGGTGTAGCAGGAGATCCTCCCATCGTCACTACGGGGATACCCATGTCGACAAGTTCGGTTATCTTTTCATTTCCTGCAACAGCATCGGAAGTGAACATTCCTATACCATTGACGCCGCCGGCTACAAGGCCGTCGATTATCGCGTTCTGCTGTGTCTGATCCCAGTTCTGCGGGCTTGTAACGTTAGGAGTAGGAATTCCTAAGTCCATAGCAGCCTGCTGAGCACCGAATCTCCACGGATCGAAGAACGGATGTACTCCGCCGTAGATGATGGCGAAGTTGTAAACTTTGCCTTCCTGCTGTCCTGCCTGTCCGGCAACGTCTCCCTGTACGTCCACTTCCATTCCTTCTTGGACACCGGCTCCCTGAGACTGGGCTGGGGCTGGAGCTTCCTCGCTGGTGTCAGGAGTCGAAGTTCCCTGACTGGCGCAACCTGCAAAGGCTGTCAAAACCATAGCCAATGCCAACACAAGCACGATTAACTTTTTCATATTTCTTGTCCTTTCTTTTTTTATTTAAGCCTTACGGCTTAATCTTTTAACCTATTCCATTATTAGGTTCATTATCTTTTTGCTCATTTGGTCATAGTCCTTGTTGTTGATAATCTCGCCCGCTATCATGCCGTCTTTGAATACTATAATCCTGTCAGCTATCTGGACGATTTCCATCATATCCGAAGTTATACATATGACCGATTTACCCTTCGTCGTTAAGTCATACATTATCCTGTGGATCTCTGATTTAGTCTTAACATCGATACCTACAGTCGGCTCGTCGATTATCAGTATATCGGGCTCGATCGCAAGCCCCTTGCTCAAGGCTACCTTCTGCTGGTTGCCTCCGCTTAAATTTCTGACAGTTTGTCTAAGGCTAGGTGTTTTTATCTGAAGCTCATTGGTGTATTTTTGAGCTATTTCCTGTTCTTTTTTGGGACTCAGTAAAAACATGAAACCTTTAAGCCTCTTGAGTATCGACGAAGTAATATTAATCTTAACGTTGTGATCCAGGAAGAGTCCTTCTTCCTTTCTGTTTTCGCTGAGGTAACAAATCTTATTTTTATTGAGCGTCTGCGTAATACTTTTTGCCTTTACCTTCTCCCCGTTAATGAACTGCTCACCGCCTATCGCGACGTCTGAGCCGATAAGCACGCGCGCGAACTCTGTTCTTCCTGCTCCAACAAGGCCGTACCACCCTAAGAGCTCGCCTTTTTTCAATTGGAATGAGTTGGGCTTAGGTGAATATACGCTTCGCAGGTCTTTTGTTTCAAGAACGACGCTTGCATTATCAAAATTCCTCATTTCAAGCGATTGGAACTCCTTCGTTCTTCCTACCATCCTTGTGATAAGTTCCTCTCTTGTCATGCCCTTTACAGGACTCGAGATCTGGCCCGTATCGGCCGAAACCACGTTCTTGCCATCCCTGAGAACCGTAACTGTGTCAGCCAGCCCAAGTACCTCCTCGATTTTATGCGAGACGAATATGAACGATATACCTTGATCGCGCAGCCTCTTGATAAGATTAATGAGCATCTCGGCTTCGTTTACGGAAATTGATGAAGTAGGCTCGTCGAGAAGTATTATCTTAGCGTTTGAAGAAAGCGCTTTAGCAATCTCAATAAGCTGCTGCTGCCCTGCGCTTAAAGATTCTACGCTCTTAGTAGGCGGAATCTTAAGCCCGACCATTTCGATAAATTTTTCAGCAGCCTTGTTTATCTCCCGCTGATTTATCCTCTTCATCATTCTGTCGGTATAATGCTCTATCATTATATTTCCGGCAACCGTAAACGTCGGGAAAAGATTTCTTTCCTGGTGCACGACGTTTATACCTGCGTTAAAAGCATCCCTCGGGTTGTTAAAAGACACTTCCTTGCCATCTAAAAACATCTTACCCTCGTTTGGCTTATAAACGCCTGTAATTATTTTAATAAGTGTGCTTTTTCCGGCTCCGTTCTCTCCCATCAAAGCATGGATCTCGCCTTCTTTTACACTGAAGTCAACGTTATCGAGAGCCTTGACGCCGGGGAAAACCTTTGTAATATTTTTAAGCTCCAGAATTGTATCGCTCATAACTTAGCACGCTCCATTCTTTCGCGATGTTCTTCCCGCAAAGCCCTAATCCTGTCAAGCCCAACTGCGAGAAGTATTATCAATCCCTGCAGAAATTCAACGATATATACGTTGACCTTTAAGTGGACGACTGCATTGGAAACCATGGCAAGCAGAAGTCCCCCGAGGAATGCGCCTAATATATTGACCCTTCCTCCCTCCATTCTCGCTCCTCCGATAAGAGGCGCTGCGAACGAGAACAGCATCCAGTCGCCGCCTATATCGGAATGTATCGAACCGAGCCTTGTGCTGAACAGTATTCCGGCGCACGCTCCCAGCACTGCGGATATGATATGCTTTACGATTATCACTCTATTGACGTTGATGCCTGAAAGCGCGGCAGCCCTCTGGTTTGCGCCTATAGCCAGCACCTGGCGGCCGAAACTTGTGTATTTGAACATATACCACAGCAGCACCGAAAAGACTATTGTAATGACGATCATAACCGGAAGAAATCCGCCGATATTTTCTGTGCCTATCCATGTATATCCTTTCGGCAAGTTGTAAAACGGATTTGCCTTTGTTATGGTCAGCGTTATTCCGGTAAATATGCTCATCGTCGCAAGAGTGACCAGCCATGAAATCTCGCCTGTAGCCCCGAGGCGTGTAATAACGATGCCATTGAAAGCGCCGCAGCACCCGCCTATAATTACCGCTATGACTATAGCCAGTTCCCAAGGCAGCCCGGCTCTCTGTATCATAGCGCCTACTACGACCGCCGCAAGCCCGCCTATAGAGCCAATTGATACATTCAGGCCGCCGCCGGCCATAACGATCATCTGCCCATATCCGACAAGTATCGTGATACTGCAGTTCCTCATCAGCGTGATAAAGTTATCCGCAGAGATAAATTCCGAACTCCTTGTTTGTATAAGCAGAGAAAAAACTATAATCACAACCAGGATGCCAAGAGTGTTTGTAAATACGAACTTTTTTTTGCTTGTCGGAGGATTCTGTGTTTTTTTCATCTTAGTCACCTCTCAATATGTACAGCGGCGGCTGATTCCTGATTTTCAATAAGCGCTTTATCCTGCTGTTTGCTTAAGGTCTCTCTGCCCCTGTTAAGTATGAACGCAAGCAGGAGTATACCGCCTATGAATATCTGATGCGTGAATGCATCCAGTTTGAGCACCGCGAGCACAGTCGTTATTATTGTCATGATACCCGCTCCTATCATCGTACCTATGATGGCAACCTTGCCGCCGTTTAAAAGCGTGCCTCCGAGTATCGGAGCTGCGAAAGAATACAGCAGCCAGTTGTCGCCCGTCGAGGTCTGGGCCGCGCTCAATTTCGATGCTGTAAACATGCCCGCGAGCGCGCACAACAAGCCGCTTAAAGCATGTGCATACATAACGTATTTGTTTGAATTGATACCCGCAAAGTCTGCCGCCCTTTTGCTGACTCCGGTCGCAAGCATTTTTCTTCCGAGAGCGGTTCTGTTATAAAGCAGCCATATTATGACCATTATTGCTATCGTTATTATAAAGACCAGCGGGAAACCGAAAGTTGACGTCTGTCCCGTTTTTGCAGTTGCCTGCGGTATCGTGATGTTATTCAAATTCGTAAAACCTTCCGGTAATCTCCTGAAATAGATGTTTTCAGTAATCCCCATGTTAAGCCCGTGGATAACGCTTATAAGAGCCAGCGAAATAATAAACGGGTTTATCTTTGTCTTTGTTATAAGCCAGCCCTGGATCACTCCAAGCAGCAAGCCTACGGCGAGCCCCACTAGCACCCCTACTACCCAAGGCACGGCCAGCCCTATTTCTGCCTGCACGTATTTTTCCACTTCCATATTGCCGGAAGTGGGTAGGTTTATTAGATATCCGCATACCATGGCCGACGCGCCGCCAATCGCCCCGACAGCAAGATTAAACTGCCCGACTGCGAGCGTTGCCATCTGCGCCATTCCTACGATCGCATAAATAGCAACATCCTTGGAAATCGAAGTCAGACTGAAGCCTAATCGTGTCGGGTTTGATGTTGCGATGAGAACAGCTAATAATATTGCGAATATCACCGATATCGTTGCAATATCATATTTGATAATCTTAGCTAACACTCTCTTAATCACTGACAAAACCTCTTTCCCCTTATATTGCTTAAAACACTTTTATAGCGTTATGCTATATATCCAGTTGGTTTTTAAACACAAGGTCGTTTTCGTTTATTTCTCCAGTTATGGTGTTATTGCTGAATACCAATATCCTGTGTGAAACCTGCATCATCTCATGAACATTTGAGGATATAAGTATTATTGACACGCCGCGGTTCGAAAACGAAACAAGCAACTCCAATATTTGCTTCCTGCTTGCATTGTCCAATCCTTTTGTGGGGTCAATGAGTATAAGTACTTTTGGAAATAAACACATGACCCTCGCTATGCTGACTTTCCTTTGGTCTGCGGTCGACAGCCGCTCAAGGCTCATCATTTCGTCCTCAAAATCAAAGCCTATATCAGCCTTAACCGTTTTTATCAGCCACTCCTCCAGCTCACGCCGTATTATTCTTAAATGGCTCAGATTGTTGAGCCTTAGCATGCTTATGTTCTCTTTTATGCTTAAGTTGTAAAGCAGTCCGTTTTCTTCGTTTTCGAATGAAACAAGCCCTATTTTGTTCTTTATCGCGTCGGCGGGATTTTTTATTCTGATCCGTTTGTCGTCGAGATAAATTTTGCCGCCGGTAAGCTTTTCTATCCCGTAGATCGCATATCCTATCTCGCACTTTCCCGAACCATACGACCCCGTTATGCTTACTATTTCGCCTTTTCTGACAGAAAAGCTTACTTTCTTTAAGGCATGCCTGGTTGTCAGGTTTTCAACGCGCAGTACTTCCTGGTATATGTCGTTAAGTGATATCCCGGACCTGTTAACGAAACAGTCGTCCATGATCACCTTCACGATCTTCTCCCTGTCAAATTCGGAAGCGCTGAAATTCCCTATTATGCTACCATCCTTTATTATGTACATTCTGTCCGATATGTCGGAAAAGTCCTGAAGGTTCTGGGCTACTATCAATATGCCGACTTTGCGCCTGGAAAGCTCTTTAAACACTCCCTTAAACAGCTTTACCTGATTCCTGTCAAGCAGTATATTAGTGTGATCCATCACTACCACTTTCGGGTCGTCGAGAAGCGCTTTCCCGAGCTGCACCATCTGCACCTGCTCCACGGTAAGCTTTGAGGCCATAATATATGGTGAAATATCGAGACCAAGTATGTTAAGCAGTTCCTTTGTCCTTGCAAGCTGCTGCTTCTCTTTTACAAATCTGCTGTTCTTAGAATCCTTCCTTCCGAGAAACAGATTATCCATCACAGTGAGGTTGGGCAGCAAATCGCTTTTCTTATGGATAATGCTTATCCCCAGTTCTTTCCCGTCACCCGGGCACGTGATTCTGGCTTCCCTGCCGTCAACATAAATCTTCCCGAAATCCGGCTGAAACACTCCCCCCAAGAGCCTTACTATCATTGCCTTCGACTGACCTTCATCGCCGTACAGGTTTACTATCTCGCCTTCGTTGACAGATATAGATACATTTTTTAAAACTTTGACTTCATTTATCTTTTTTGATACTGAATCAAGTCTTAAAACCTCTTTTTGCATATTTCCTCCGAAAAACTTTTTGTATTCTGTTTTTTATCCCTTTTCAATACACTCTACACTATAGCCTGTTTGGAGGAAATCCATTTCTGCTGCCGGCTTTTAAATTCCTATAATTCCATAGTGATTGTCTTTTCCAGCCTGCAGCTTATGAAGTCATTCTTTGGCGTATCTTTTTTGAAAATCACCAGCACGTCACATGTCGGGGTTATTGCGTATGGTGTCCAGTGCCAGACGCCTTCGTTAAAAAATATACCCTCTCCCTGATTAACTCTTACCGCCATCACTTTGTCCAAATCCGGGCAAAGCTTTCCGTCCACCTCTGCTGACGATGTGACCGCGGTTACGAAGTCGCCTTTTATTGCGAAGAGCAATTCGGACGTGTTTGCGTGCCGCTCCATTTCGTCTACGACATACTTCCTGTTTTTCGCTACGCAGACGCCTATCTGTATCGCGTCTTCGCAGTTCATTATTGCAAGCTGCCCGTAAAATGTTTGTATGTCCGTTTGGGCATCGGGCTTGGTGTCAGCCGATATGCATACAGCCTTTCCCAATCCTTCCATAACATCCGGGCTTATACGCCTGGCTTTAACAGTTATCATATTAGGGCCCTCGCTTTTATTAATTCGTTATGTTCAATACTCTATCTTTTTCCACTTACGCTCTATTGCAGACTTTTCGGCAGCATCGAGCACCTTCTGACACATAAGCCCGTCACGGAAATTAGGCGTTACCTGCTTGCCTTCCTTTATAGCCGTAAAGAAGTCATAGTACTCGTTGACGAACGTATCGCCGTATCCGATTATGTGTCCTACAGGCCACCAATTGGACATATAAGGATGTACTCCCTCCCCGACCATTATCCTTCTGAAGCCTTTCAGGTGCGCCGGATCTTCGTCGTTATAGTACTCAAGCTCGTTTAGCTTCTCCTCGTCCCATATGATGGCGCCCTTGCTTCCCGCTACCTCTATGCGGTTCTGATTCTTATGACCGGTCCCGTTCCTTGTGCTTTCAAAGTACGCCATAATATCCTGGCCTTTAAACGTTGCAAGCATCTGGGAAGCATCGTCTACGTCCACTTCGCCCATCTCTTCCCCCGCCTTTGCAAACAGCCCGTCTTCAAACACCGCTTTTGGCCTTATCTTATTGAACGTCTTTTCCACACAGCACACTTCATCGAGGTCCCCGATAAGGAAACGCGCTATGTCGATAATGTGAGCACCCAGATCCCCGTGCGTGCCGTAGCCTGCAAAGCTCTTCCTGAGCCTCCATGCCATCGGAAACATAGGGTCTGTCAGCCAGTCCTGTGACCATATTGCCCTGAAATGATATATCCTGCCCAAAATGCCTTCCTCAATTAGCTGCTTCGCAAGACAAAGCGCAGGGACCCTGCGGAAGTTGAAGCCTATCATGTTGATAACGCCCGCGTCCTCGACTGCTTTTACCATCGCTTCCGCGTCCTTCATATCGATGGCCAGAGGTTTTTCACAAAAAACATGTTTTCCCGCTTTAGCTGCAGCTATGGCTATCTCCGCATGAAATTTGCTCGGAGCGGCAATGCTTATGGAATCTATCTCTTTATCTTCAATAAGCTCTTTCCAGTCGAGCACGGCCTTTTCCCAACCCCATCTCCTGCCTATCTCGATAACGGATTCTTCATTGGAGCATATGGCTTTCTTTACAACGTCAACGCCGAGATCGAAAAATATCGGAACGTCGGTAATCGCGTGAGTATGCGCGCGCCCCATGAACTTATGGCCTACCAGGCCAACTTTTATACTTTTCATTGCCTTACCTCTCTTTCATAACACAGAGTATTATCTTTTCACCCTTGCACTCTCGCCGCGCATCACACTCTCTGCCTCTTCCTTGTACGCCCAATTCCAGTCTCCGAGGAACGTATGGCACAGCGCCGAATACGCGGCCGAGAAGTCTACTATATACTGCGGGTCTTTGCCCTCAAGCATGCCCCACATCATCGACGACGCGAAGCTGTCGCCTCCGCCCGTCCTGTCCGTTATCTCCAAATTCTCGTACTTTCGCGACACATAGTATCCGCCCTTGTACATCATTACCGTGCGCCAGTCGTTGAGTAATGCTGTCTTCACCTCACGAAGCGTCGTGCCTACTGCAATAACGTTCGGATACGCCTTTACGACCTTCTCAGCCACAGCCCTATAGCTCTCCGGGTCTATTTTCGAGTAGTTCGCGCCTGTGCCTTCGGCCTTGATACCAAGCATCTTCTCGAAATCTTCCTCGTTGCCTATTATGACATCCACATACGGCATCACGTTCTTCATAGTTGCTTGCGCCTGCTCACTGCTCCACAGCGTTGAACGGAAATTAAGGTCAAAGCTCGTAGTTACACCCAGTTTTTTCGCGGTTTTAAGCGATTCTACAGCCTGAGCTGCGGCAGCTTCGGATATCGCCGTAGTTATCCCTGTCGTGTGGAACCATCTCGTGTCCTTAAGTATCTCTTCCCAGTCAAATTCTCCCGGCTCCACCTTGCTTATCGTGCTGTGACCTCGGTCATATATCTGCCTGCTCGCCCGGGGTCCTATACCAACCTCGAGGAAGCAAAACCCGTTTCTCGTCTTTCCGCACCCGTCGAACGGTACCATCTTAACTCTCGACATATCAACGCCGTGTTCGCGTCCGTGATTCACTATGTACTTACCGCTCCATGTGTCCACAAGCTTCGTTATATACGCTGTCCTTAGCCCCAGCCTTGATATGTTTACGCAGCAGTTAAGTTCCGCCGCTGCTATCGCAATCTGAAGGTAGCTCGACTGTTCGAGTCTCATATGCTCGGGAGCGTTGAGCCGTATCATTGCTTCTCCGAAACCCATCATGTCATATTTCTTAGTCATCTTATGAGCTCCTTATTAAATACAAACTTGGGTGTATTCCCTTTCAAGTATTCGGATATGCCCAAGGCCGCCTCATGCGCCACCCTCGCCGAGCACTCTTTCGTAAGCGCTGCGCTATGCGGCGTAAGTATCACGTTCTTAAGCGGCAGCAGGGGGTTATCTTCTCTGGGAGGCTCGCATTCAAGTACGTCGAGCGCGGCCCCGGCTATCCTTTCCTCTTTCAGTACCTTCGCGAGCGCTTTTTCGTCTATTATGCCGCCCCTCGCCGTGTTGATTATGTAAGCGGAAGGCTTCATCATTGAGAGCAGCTTTTCACCCACCAGTCCCCTGGTCTCTTCGGTCAGCGGTATGTGCAGCGATATGTAGTCGGCACGTTTGAATACTTCCTCAATGTCCTCATACAGCGTTATGCCCGGCAGCTCCTTTATGTACGGGTCGTACCCTATCACCTGCATGTTAAACGCCGCTTTGCATTTCTCGGCCGTAAACCTGCCTATCCTTCCGCAGCCTATGAGCCCCAGCGTCTTGCCGTCGATATCGGCGCTTTTGTTAGTACGGCGTATCTTAAAGTTGCCTGCTCTGAGCTCACTGTCATACATTAAGAGCTGTTTCGACACAGCGACTATCATTGCCAGCGTGTGCTCGGCCACCGATATCGAATTAGCCTCAGGCGTGTTGAGTACCAACACACCTTTCGCCGTAGCAGCCTTAACGTCGACGTTATCGACGCCCACGCCCGTGCGGCTTATCACCTTTAAGTTCTTCGCGCTATCGATTACCTCGCCTGTCATCTGGTACGCCGTGCTTAAAAGCACCGCCTCTGCGTCTTTTATATGTTCATCGAATTGCGCCTGTTCTCCGTCGGGTATGGTCTTCAGCTCAATGCCGTCTATACCTTCAAACAGCTTAGCGTCCGCTTCGCTGAGTTTTTTAGTCAGAAGAACCTTTCTCATGAGATCATTCCTTCTTTTTCAAGAACAGCCTTTACCTTGGCCTTGTTCTCCTCACTCAGCGGCAGAAGCGGCAGCCTGGGGTCTCCTCCCGCGAGTCCTACGCAGTCCATGCCGTATTTTACGGCAGCCACTCCGCCCGAGCCCGATACGCCCTTATTGAGCTTTAATACCTTCTCGTTGAGCGCAAACGCTTCTTCATATCTTTTCGCGAGTATCAACTCGTACAATTTGACTACCACCGAAGGTATAACATTCGCAAGCGATACCACGCCGCCCGTGCCGCCCATGAACAGCGTATTCATGAAGAAGTCCGCGCTGCCCGCCATAACGCATATCTGATCTCTCACCGCGAACAGGAAGCCCTCTATATTGCCTTTCGAAGAGTCCTTCATGCCCACTATGTTAGGGTTCTTGGCGCATTCCTTCACTAGGTTTACCGTTAGCTCGGTGCCTCCGCAGAACTGAGGAGCATTGTACAAAAGGCACGGCGTATTAACCGCGTTTGCGACGTCATTGAAATACTTGATGAGTACAGGTTCCGTCATCTGCTTCTTGAAATACGACGGAGGCAGCAGCGTCAGAAAGTCTGCACCCAGCTTCTCGTACTCTTTGGCGTACTTTATCGTTTCAAAGGTCGATTCGAATATGCACCCTGCCATCACAAACTGGTCGGCGCCCTTGTTATCGATTATCGTCTTTAAGACTTTAACCTTCTCGTCATTCGTAAGGCTCTTGTTCTCGCCGTTCGAGCCGAGCGCCAGATACCCCTGTATGCCCGATTTGGCGTAGAAATCCATGTTCTTTTTAAGCCCTGCGTAGTCTACCTCTCCGTCCGCTTTGAACGGCGTCGTGATAGGAGCGATTATACCTTTCAGTTTCTCGTTCTTCATTCTCAAACCTCCCTTTTTTTATTTCGTAAAGTCGTTAACACTATTATTTCGCGCCCTGTACGGCATTCATGAACCTTCTCTGATACGACACCACATGGTTTGAAGACGTGAATCTCGCAAGATAGCCCGGCTCAGCCGTTATCACGAGCCTGTCTATAACGTCCGCAAACTCCGGCTCATTCGCCATCTTGTCTATGTCCGGATAATTGAGCGGCCCTTCCATGCTGCATATTATCAGCCTCGTATCAGGCAGGTTGCTTTGCTTGAGCATACGGAGGTTATGCCTCGCCGAGTCCAGCCCGTCGCTTCCCTCACCGTCTATCTGGCGATATTTTATGAGGTCTTCCGCAAACTGCTTTACTTTCAAAAGGTCCTTGTCCGCCTCGTTTTTACTCAACAGATCTACGCTCAGCATAAAAGTCCTCAGGTCTTCGAGATGCTTTGCGTCCCTCGTTATCTCGTAGAACGCAAGCATGTTCTTCATCTGCTCCGACTGCTTCATCCTGTGGCGCACGAAACTGTTTATGAACGCGGGCTTCGCCTGCAGCGCGAGCGCCGTCTGGTAAGGCTCGAACATCAGCGTGTAGTTTATTCTGTAGCCATGCTCGCGCAGCTTAAGCGCGAGGTTATGGCTTCTGAACGCGTCTTCCGTCGCCGGCTGGTCGTATCTTACGCTAAACTTCTTGTCGCCCGTAAGCAGCTCGCTGACGTTGTCCGCGTTTACCGGCCCCATGTGCGGTACCTTCACCACTAGCCTGTACTCCGAGAGTATGCTCTTAAACTTTTCGCATTCGTCGAGTATCTTGTTAAAGTCTTTTTCAAACGGGTTGTTGAGCTCTACGCTTATATCGCATCCGGGCCCGAGTATCCTGCCTAACTCCGTCATTACCTCTTCTATAGTCTTGAACTTGCCGCCTACGTTGGCTTTTGGGTTGTTTATGAAAAGGTCGTACACAATCCCTGGGTTGCAGGTAAGGTTGCCGATCAGCGCCGCTATCGGAGCCACCTCATAAGGGTTCGCCGAGTCCGCCGAGAATATCGTCTTTGTCGGGCGTTTCATACCGTCTTTGTCATAGCTTATATCCCTCACAAGATCGACAGTCAGCAAACCATCATTTTCGAGATACGTTTCTATTCTGAATCCCGCAGGCGTCTCACCCTCGGGCACATTGAACGTACTTATCACATCCTTAAAGCGTTCCGTTACGCCTATCGCCGTGGCCCTGTCTTTAAGCGCCTCGTACTCGTCCAGCGTTATCGTCTTTTTCATCACCCGCTGCACTAAAGCTTCGCTTCCGTGCGCCGCCTGCACACCCAGCGACTTAAGCGTAAAGTTTATTCCTGTCTTCCCATACCCCTCTTTTGAATAATTAACAGTCATTTCGTTTCAGTCCTTTAAAGTTTTTATAGTCTCGGCGATTCTTTCACCGGTAAGTCCGTAGTAATCCAAAAGCTCCTTGTACGGCCCTGTATTCTTTGAGCCTTCCTTTAGCCCGATAATATGTACGGGCGGCTTATCTTTTAGCGGGGCAAGGCATTGCGCCACCGCGCTGCCGAAACCGCCTGTTACCGAATGCTCTTCGACGGTTACTATAGCGCCGACCTTGCCTGCATAAGCTTTTATTGTTTCTTCATCCAGCGGTTTTACCGTCATAAATGCGAGTACGGCTGCGTCTATTCCGCTTTCTTTAAGTATCTCGGCCGCTACCTGCGCTTCCTCCGTCATCGGGCCGGTTGCCAGTATGGCTACGTCTTTGCCGTCCTTGAGAATTTCTGCTTTGCCCATTTTAATGTATCTCTCATGCGCGATTACTTCCCGCGGCTGCCTCGGCATACGTATATATACAGGCCCCTCCGTTTCCACGGCCATTTTAAGAGCTTCCCTTACATCCTCGCCGTCGCATGGCGAGAATATCTTCATATTGGGTATCGTCCGCATAAGCGCCACATCTTCTATCGCCTGATGCGTAGAGCCGAGTGTCGAATACGCGAGCCCTCCTCCCGAGCCTACGAGCTTAACGTTCATGTTCATATATCCCAAGTCGTCCCGTACCTGTTCGTACGCCCTCATAGTTATGAACGGTGTTATCACCGTGACAACCGGTATCATACCCTGCTTCGCAAGCCCCGCGCAGATGCCTATTGCGTTCTGCTCGCTTATTCCTACCTCGACCGACCTTTCCGGAAACTCCTTAAAGAAATCTCCCATCCCGCCTCCCGAAGAGGAGTCACATGACACAGCTACTATCCTTTTATTTTCCCTGCCTATCTTCAGCAGTGTTTCCCCGAATACTTTCCTCGGATCCAAACTCATTTCTGCCACCTTTTTTCTGCTTCTGCCATCTGCCTTAGAGCTTCGTTCGCTTCCTGCTCGCCCGGATGCCAGTGGTGATACTTCGCTACATTCTCCATGAACGATATGCCTTTTCCCTTTATCGTCTTTGCAACTATTATCGAAGGCTTGCCTTCCTCGAACGGAGCTTCGGCAAACGCTTTGTACAGCGCCCCCACGTCGTGGCCATTAACAGACCTTACACTCCATCCGAACGCTGCGTACCTGTCTTCAAAATCCGTCGGCTTGCTTATATCAACTGTTTTTCCGTTTATCTGCAGCCCGTTCTCATCAATAATCGCGATAAGGTTGTCGAGTTTTTTAAGAGACGCGAACGCTGCCGCTTCCCAATTAGAGCCTTCACCCTGCTCGCCGTCCCCCATCAGCACGTACGTCTTATAAGCCTCGCCCGTCATTTTTGCCGCCATTGCGTATCCGCACCCCAGCGGCAGCCCGTGTCCCAGAGATCCCGTGCTGAACTCCACTCCTGCAAGCTTGCTCGCATCGGGATGCCCTGGGACCGGCGAACCAAGCATGTTGTAAGTTCTCAGTACCGATTTATCAACGATTCCTTTCTCCACAAGCGCTCCGTACAGCGCGAGACATTTGTGGCCGCCGCTTAGGAGAAACTTGTCATTTTCGCCCATTATCCCCAGAAACAGCACCGAAAGTATGTCCGCGCAGGACAGCGCCGAGCCTCCGTGCCCTTCGCCGTTGTTTACTATCGTGTTTACGATATGTTTTCTTATGTTATGTGCTCCTCTTTCAAGCGCATGCCTGTCAAATGTTTTCATGCTATTTATCAAACCTGCCCGCTTCTATGTCGTATATCTCCTGCACTTTGGGCATCGACCTGCTTGCAGGATCGAACTTGAGGCCGAGCCATATATCGACCAGTGTCTCGACCGTCTTCGGCCCGATGACCAGCGCGCCTATACACATCGTGTTGCAGTTGTTGCTCAATATTGATCTCTGCGTGGAATATATATCATGGCAAACAGCCGCGTATGCTCCCTTTATTTTGTTTGCCGTAAGCGCCATGCCGATGCCTGTGCCGCAGATAAGTATGCATCTTTCGCAATCGCCTTCCGTCATAGCCTTGACGGCCTTGAGAGCAATGGCCGGATAGTTAACCTTTTCCCCCGAAAACGAGCCAACGTCTGTAAACTCATGGCCTTTTTTTGTAAAGGTCTCGATTATCATGTTTTTATAGTTAAGGCCCAACTCGTCGCACCCTATCGATATCTTCATGTATTGCTGTCTCCTCCTGTCAACTGCGCCTTCGTGCGATGTCTTGTCTGTGCTTCCCGCTGCAAACAAAAAACTACAATGCACACAACTTCATTCTGATGTATACATTGTAGCTTCAAGCCTTATCGCTCACAATGAGTCTGAATTCGTATTAAGAGGACATATTTCAGGTTTTCAGTCTTTTGCCTTTTCCCCCTTGAACATATTCTTTTTTAACGCCAACACTATTAAAAACAGCAATCCGATTATTATCTCACGCATATAGTTAAATACAAAAAGGCCGTAAATAAGTCTGTTTATAACAGCGATAACACCCGCTCCCACAAACGCTCTGAAAAAGATCTTTGCGCCGCTGTAAAGAGATACTCCGCCCATTACAGCAACAAATATTACCTCAAGCTCCGCTCCCCCGTTAAAGAATCTCGCGGACATCGAACTGTCCGCAAGCACCAGCAGCCCTCCTATGCCTGAAATTAGCCCGGCTGCAGCATACGTATATATTTTAATCATATCGACATTGAGCCCGCTTAATTTGGCCGACTTTTCACTGCCTCCCACCGCAAATATCTGCCGCCCTGCTACGGTAAACCGGAAAACTGCATAGCATATCCCCATTACTGTCAGCGCGACTATAAGAGAAACTGGAATAAATGATATGGTTGTTTTAAAAACGTTAAACTCAGGGCGAGTGTCAAATATGCTTATGTTGTTCGTGATTAATCCCGCTATGCCGTGTGTAAGCACCGAAGTCCCCAGCGTCACAGCGAGGGGGTGTATCCCTAATTTCGCAGTGAATATTCCGTTTATTAGCCCAATTAAGCAAGCTGTGGCAAGGCTAATCAGCAACGCCGTGAAAACACCGGTGGTACCGGTCTCAACAAAATAAAACACGATCGTTGAAGAAAGAAGGCTTATGCCGGCTATCGAGAAGTCTATTCCCCCTGAAGCAAGAACGATGCTCTCGGCCATTCCCAGCATGCTTATAAGGGCGATGCCTTTGAGCACGCTGACGATAACCGGATAGGTAAAGAAATGATTATTGAGGAGATATGCGCTTACCAGAAACACCGCAAGCAAAAAGACATTTCCCGCTATCTTGAAACTTTTACGTATTCCTGTTACTTTATTCTCCATACGCATCTCCCGCAGACTTGCTAAACGCACGACAAAGAATTGCTGTCCCCATTATAATCGAGCTGGCTTTTTAAGACAACATACTCATATCAAGTATTACTTTGCTATGCATCATTCCTCAATGGCAAACGCCCTTACGGGAGATCCGTCCAATCCTTTGAATTTAAGCGGGACGGCATAGAGCTCCACATATTCTGCAGTAATCTCTTCTGCGTTGGCAAGGCTCTCGACGACATATATATCGTTTTGCAGCAGCAGCGTATGTATCTCAGCATGCTTTATTGCGTTGACTGAAGGGCTTTCGAGGCCGATAAGGTTTATTCCGTGCTCCTTGAACCATTCAACCGCTTCCTCGCTTATCCCGGGAAAAGACGTAAAGAAATCTTCTTTTCCGAAATGGCTTCCCCAACCTGTCTTAAGAATGACAGCGCTTATGCCTTTTACTTTTTCCGCGTATTTATCCAAATGACTGCGCGTTATCTCTTCAAGAGGTTTCAAAAACTTTAGATCCATTACATATGCCGTTTTTACAAACCTCTCTACAGGTACCTCGTCCACGGTTTTCCCTCCTTTTATCTTGTGGACGGGTACGTCGATATGCGTCCCGGTATGCGTTCCGAATATCACCTGGCTGACAAAATAGCCGTTTTGATAATTGTGATGAGTCAATACGCCTACAGCCGGATCGGCGGGAAATACAGGCATCTGATGAGTTATGCAATGCGTCAGATCTATATATTTCTTCATCCTCTTCTCCTTTACGGCTTTAGTATTATTTTGCACGCGTTGTCTTTTCTGTTTGTCATCAAATCAAGCGCGTTCTTGAAATCTTCATAGCTTTTCATATCCATGACATGCGATATCATTGACTTCGTCTCAAGCTTTCCGTCCTCAATCATTTTTATCACGTCATCCCAGACGTTCGGGCTTCCGAGCGAACCGTATATTGAAATATCCCGTGTTGTAAACGAGTCCCAATCGCATTCCGGCTTCTTTGCACCGAAGAATCCTACCATACCGACTTTACCGCACGGGTTTATCACCTTTTTGATATCGTCGAATACCGACAGTCCCGCCGACGTTTCCACGACCGTGTCTATCATCTCGCCGTTTGTAATCTCCCTGACGCGCTCAACGAGGTCTTCCTCACGAACGTTTATGCAGCCGTCGAGGCCGAACGTTTTTGCACGGTCAAGCCTGTCTTTCCTCGTCCCCGACAGTATGACCCTCTTAGCGCCGTATATCTTTTTTACTATCTGTGCCGCCTGCAGCCCGATAGGGCCAGGCCCTATTACAAGCACGTTATCTGAAGGTGTTACGTGCGAGCGCATTACCACATAGAGCGCGACAGCAGTCGGTTCTAGCAGCGCCGCTTCTTCAAAAGTAATGTTTTCAAATTTATGCAGATGCGAAACCGGGAAAGTTATGTATTCCGCGAAGGCTCCGTCCCTGTTCATAACGCCCGTTTCGGTACGGTTAACGCACATATTTTGCTGATTCTTTTTACAGAAATGGCAGGTCCCGCAGCTTACCGTACATTCACCCGAGACCTTATCCCCCACCTTAAAATCTCCGGCGTTTTTTCCGACTTCCTCGATTACACCCGACCATTCGTGTCCGGGTATCATTGGAAGCTTGCATAATCCTTCTTTAATATAAACCATTTCATTGGTATACAACTCGTAATCTGTCCCGCAAAGCCCTACTGCCTTAACCTTAATAAGAACTTCGCCTTCCTGCGGCTTCTTTATCGGAACCTCTTCGTATCTTGCGTCGTTCGGCCCGTGAATAACGATTGCTTTCATACTTCATTTCTCCTTTTCTGAATTTATTGGCATATAAAGCTTCTTAGTTTTTTAAGCGACTCCGTATTTTTCTATAACAGCTTCTTGAATTCTTCTATCTTATCGGCTCCTTCAAGCACGCCGATCTCCAGATTGATCTCCGACTTTTCTTTCGGCTTAAGCATCGGCAAGCATCCTCTTTTTCTTGCCTCGACTATGCCGATATTGAAAGTATTTGAAGGCTCCATTGCCACGACGTAATCCTGCTGGCCAAGCATTTTCCACTCGTTCCCGACAGGCAGCGCTTTCGGGTCGTAACCCAAGTACACGCCTATGTTCATTTTTTCGTTTATTATCGCGTAATAGACCTTTGGCTTATCTTTTGGCATAGTATGTACGAATGTTTCATACTTAAAGCCTGCGGTCGGCTTTGTCATTCTGCTGTAATCCCCCCATTCCTGCTGGGGTTCGACACTTAAGGCAGACGAATACAGCCTTGAGTTTTCGCTCACAATGGGGAAAGGCTGATTAACATGGTACATTATCATGAACGGCGAATCTTTATAACCTTCGTTCTCAACAGTGTCTTTTATGAATACTTTTTTTTGCCCGTATACGCATTTTATCTCTCTTGTAAGTACCAGATTTTCATCATATATAATAGCTTCACGCATTCTGCCGGTCACTTTTATAATATAATCGTCGCCGTCCCAATACTCGTCCACCCAGAACTTCTCTGCCGGCGTGTGGGATATCCTTCCATGAAGCCCGTGCGTAACCGTTCCGTCCTGACATGGCTCGCCAACATGAGTAAGGCCGCAGGTTGTAAGTAATCCTCCGTAGAAATTTCTAAGCCACTGGTGGCCCTGATTTTCAAAATAGGTAGGACCAATTACTCCCACTTTGCTTTTCCACGCTATAGGGATTCCTTTATAATATGCGTCACCTATATCCATTCCTCTGTCCGCAAGCACCGTAAAGACAATATCTCCGGCGTTTACCTCCACAGCTTTTACACCAGAGGCTTTTCCTTCGACGTATTCAAACACTTTTGCTCCCGCAATCTGCTTCATTGAGCTTATACGCTCAAGAAGTTCTTCTTTCGAAAGCTTCATACCAAATGCTTCTATCATTCTTACTCACCTCGCACGCCGTCAATATTTAACTCTGAAGCAACTTTTAATAGAAGCTGCCTACGTTACTTTTTGTCACAACTATTACGCCTGTATCGACTTTATCGGGAAGCATGCTTATCCCCTCGTTTTTCAGGTTGCCGTTATGGTTATAGTCATATAAAAATTTAAGGCCGCAATAAGACATGGTAAACGTTCTCTGTACAAGCGTCGCCTCAATCTTCCCCTGCTCTACGAGTTCAAGCACAGAAGAATCTTTATCAAACGCTACTACTTTGACTACTCCCATTTTGCCTTTTTCCTCAAGCGCAATCGCAGCTCCTACTCCACTTGCCGCGTCCGTACCGAAAAGTCCGACTATATTTGGGTGTTCATCAAGCATCTTTTTAGCCATATTTGCGGCTATCGAAGGGTCAGCTTCATCGTTCATTATGGCTACAACATTTATTTCGGGATACTTATCAGCGATACATTCCTCAAAACCCCGCTGTCTTTCGTCAAGGCTGTACAGCCCCTGAATAGTGAGTATCCCCACGTCGCCTTTGCCGCCCAGTTTTTTTCCGATTATATCCGCTGCAAGATACCCTGACTGGTAATTATCCGTTCCTATGTAGGTAAGCCTTCGGCTGGTCGGCGCATCGTTGTCAATACAAATCACAGGTATGCCCTTAGCAATAGCGTCATTTATCGGGCCGGTCATCGCTTCTTTGTCGATAGGCGAGACAAGTATTCCCGCAGGCTTCTCTTTAACCGCCTGTTCGAATATATCCACCTGGCGCAACGCATCGTTACCATTCTCGCCTGTGAATATAGTGTTTACGCCAAGCTCCTCTCCGGCTTCCTCAAACCCGTTGCGGTGGTCCTGCCAATAGGGAAGTATGATATGCATACCGACAAGGTAATATACTTCTTTCGGTTCTTCCTCAGGCGTCGTCTGCCCTTCCTGTAATGTCGCGCTATCTTCTTTTTTCGGCGCGTATATCGAACTGCACGCACTGGCACAACACAAAAGGAATAAAGCAAATACCACAATCAACGACTTTTTCATAACGACCTCTTTTCATAAATACAAAAGAAGCTGTCCTGCACCAGTCTTATTAAACGTACTTCTTTTATACAATAGTTACAATAAGATTAATTCAATATTTGTCGGACTATTTTGAGTTTTTAGGTATCCTTAGCTCTACTTTTGTTCCGACCTGTTTTATACTGTATATCTTCAGGCCGTAACTGCTGTCAAAAATAAGTTTTATTCTCTCGTTTATATTTATGAGCCCAAGGCCCACCTTAATATCTTCTGACTTTTTAAGGCTTACGCCCTGGGCAAGACTCTCGTTTATGGCCTCCAGCGTTTCCCTTTCCATTCCTTCTCCATCGTCCTCGACGCTGACAATAATGCTGTCTGTCGTTGAGTACGATTTTATACTGATAGTGCCTTTTCCCGGTTTTGTCTCCAGTCCGTGAATGATAGCGTTTTCTACTATAGGCTGGATAACAAGCTTGGGTATAAGGCAGTCTTTTGTATCTTCTTTGATATCCTTAATTACTATAAATTTATTGTCAAATCGGAATTGCTGTATTTTCAGGTAATTGTCTATATTCTTCAGTTCTTCTTCCAACTTTACCATCGCGTTTTTATTAGTTATGCTATACCTGAAAATATCGGCCAAAGCCTTTACCATCATTCCTATCCCTTCGACTCCCTCCACTATTGCCTGCCCTCTTATAGATTCAAGGGTATTGTAAAGAAAATGCGGATTTATCTGGCTCTGCAGGGCGTCTATTTCGGACTGCTTTTTCATTATCCTGGCAGTATACTCGCTGTCTATCAGCTGTTTTAAACGCAAGGTCAGTGAATTAAGGTCGTCATATACGGGATACAGTTCATTTCCCCGCTGTAAATTCGCAAACTTAATGTTAGTATCGCCGCTTACAATAGCGTGCAAGGCTCCTTCCACATTAGCTATCGGACGGTAAACTCGCTTATTGAAAAGTATCACTATAATTACGTTTACTATTATCAGTACCAGTGCGGAAATAATGATAATATAATATACTTCATACATATCCTCTGCAAAAAACCTACTGCCGGCGATATAAAGCAATGTGCAGCCCGAGCCGGTATTTCTGTCGTAAAAGACATATTTTGTTTCCCCGTAGGCTTCCGTTTCAAACATGTCCGCCGTGCCTTCAAACCGACCGTTAAACTTTCCGCTCCTCACTAAAACTTCATCCCCTATGGCGTTTTCGTTACGGAAAGACATGAGTATCTCGCCTTCTTCGTTTATAAGCACAATTGAACCATTGCTCAGCAACCCCAAGTCCTCGTAGTATTCTTTCTGCTCTGCCCAGTTCTTTTCAAGCACTATAATGGCGTATTCGTCTGCCGATGTATCCGGCTGGTAGAAATTGATTGAAAGCATGCATTGGCCGAGGTAATCGCCCTTGCTTCTTTCAAGGACGCTCCCTTTATCTTTAAGCGCTATAAGTTCGGAATATTGTGATCTAGTACCGCTTACATAATAGTATGGCCCATAAGGATTTGTATATGAAATCATTCCGCCCTTTGGCCGGTATATCGATACTCCCGATATATCATCGTTTATCTTGAATATCATATCGATTATAGTATTCAGTTCGCTGCTGTCGCTTCGGTATTCGGAAACTCTGTCTTTTTCTTTGAAATAGAAATATGACTCGTCATAAACCATTTTGGACATTTTTTCGATACGGTCCAGCTCAGACCTGATATTTAAAGCCGCTTGATTAATAAAATGCGAGACGGTTTGTATGTCCCTTTTAATGTTTGAATTCCTTGTATAATTCACATTAATAATGCCGTAACAGACCTGAGTCAACAGTATGCATACAAAATATAACCCGACTATCGATATGATGTTTGCCCGCAACTTGAAGTTTTTTGTCTGCTTAAAAAAAGTCTTAATTCGAAAGACAAGCTTGACAACCCATTTTTCAACCATCGACCTCTCCCATAATGTTTAAGCTCAAGGTTATATATATAGTCTTCTGTAATCTGTAGGATTAACTCCGACTTTTTTCTTGAACAGCCTGCTGAAATATTTTGAATCCGTGTAGCCGACCATTTGTGAGACATCGACAACCTTATATCTGATGTCCTTTAGCATATCCTTCGCTATTTCAATACGGTAATCTATTAAGTGCTCGCTGAAATTCTCACCGGTTTTCCTTTTAAATATCTCGCTGACATACGTCGGACTTAAGCATACAAGCTTTGCAACGTCGTCAAGGTTAATGTTGGTCATGTAATTTTCAGATATAAACCTCTTTATTTCCGTTATCAGCTTTTCACCGTTATCATGCCTTTCAACAAGATAAGAATCCCGGAATTCTTTTATAAGCAGAGCAATATAATTTTCTATTTCTTTGACCGAAGAACACCCGTCAATAAACATGGCCGCCTGCTGCCTATTAAGTCCGCTTTTATGTTGTATACCCTTCTTTTGCATTATTTCAAACAATAAATCGATGATTTCATACGATGCGATATGATAAGAGATCAGGTTAACAGCACTTTTCTTTTCAACGTCTGAGAATATCGTTTTTATCTCGGCCAATGCGTTTTCCGTATCAAACACGTCCAAAAGTGCTGAAAGTTTTTTCTTTGCGCGGATATCAACTATACATTTCGTCTCAACTATCCTGCCCGCCTCTTCTTTTGCATCTATCACCCTGCCAGCACCAAGGATAACCCGTGCTTTCAATGCGTTTGCTGCGGATTCATATGAAACGCCTATTTCGTTGATGCTGTTCACCCTATTGCCAATGCTTATGGTCAGCGTAAAATATTTTGAAAAGTCTTTTTCATCGAATGAACGAATTATATCCTTCATTAAATTGTAAATATCCTGAGTTTCTTTTTTTAAATTTATTAAAAATACGGTCTGATCTTCCGTTTTCCCGGGGAAATAGATTATTTCCTGAAAATTATCCGCATACTTCTTTTTTATCTCATATAAAAAGTACTGATAATCGTCATTATACCTTTCTTTTGTAAAGAAATCCTGCTTGAAAATAGCTGTATAAAACGGCCCATCCGAAAAATTTGTGTTAAAGCGGTCGTTAAGAGCCTTAAGGTTGATATTTCGGTTTATATTATCGATTATTTTTCTCAGTTCACCCTCAAGCATCACAATATCGCCGCTTTCAAGCTTCTTTTTGATTCTGCGCTTTTCGGTAATCCTGTCTTTTACACTATACAGTATTTTTTCGAATTCTTCTTTGTCCAGCGGCTTTAACGTGTATGCGAAGGCGTCATATATTAAAGCGTTTCGGGCGTATTCAAAATCGCTGTAGCCGCTTATTATAACAAACTCAACGTCAATCTTTTTTTCGCGTACGGTTTTGATCAAGCCAAGCCCGTCGAGTCCAGGCATTCTGATATCGGTTATAACAAGCTCAGGCTCATGTTCTTCTATAAGCTTTAAAGCGGAAAGGCCGTCACCCGTATTGGCGACTATGTTAAAGCCTATTCTTTCCCAGTCAACTATTTTTCGAATAAGTTTGCATATCCATGTTTCATCATCGACAACGATTGCATTATACATTCTTATCCCTTCCTTCTTATAGTCGCCGAACATTTATTTTAGCGTATATCATACTCTTTAATCGCCACAAACGGCTTGTTGCCCTTCTGCAACGTAATATAAAAAATACGCGATGCAACATTGCTCACGACCAGTTTTTAGTTGCTATTGCCTATCAAAATTATACCCCCCTCAGGGTATAACACAGTATACTTCTTCTGTGCCGTCGTAGTGTGGTCTGCTGCCGCCCTAGTAGGAAATAATCGTTTTTTTAAGCCTCTTTGTAGAATTTTTCCGCTGTCGGTAAGGTAAAAAGGTTTGTTGCCTCCACGTTATGGAGCTTTTCCTTTTAAAGTTCTTTAATTTTCATAAAGTTTTATCAAACGTTTACAAACATACGCGACTTGATATTTCTCCTTGTATATCAAAATAACGCGCGCTAATAATTAAATATTCATTAGACACTAAGTATTATCATATAATACCGTATTTACTAATACAACTAGAATACCTTTTAAAATGGTGGACTTTATTAGTATATTTTATAAATATAAAAAAAAACACCACCTCATTTAAAAATTTATGTGTATAGCATTATAACACTCCATTAAACGCTTGTCAAAAAGCCTTAAGCTTATTATCTACGTTACCAAATGGACCCTTTCCACAAAAAAACAACGTTTTGCTGCTTTTCCACAACACATATGTTCGCATATTTCTCCGAAGATCCTATGTACAGAACGTCATAAACAATACCACCCTTAGTCTCCATAAAGCCCGCCGCTGAACCTTACGGGGTGCGTATTAAATTAATATTACTTAGGCTCAAAACCCGCATCGTAATAACCGGGAAAGATACACTTAAGCCGGCTTAATCCGGCGAACGGGTTGTTTTCAGGCTACATGCCCGTAAGCTTCGCATGCCGGAAAGTTCGCTGACTAAAATTTGTTTTTTAAAATCAGAGCTGCAATAGCCTACTGCCAAAGCTTTAATCCCTACATTTTATATCAGCGTGCACTTTCCGGCGATATCCGCCCATTACTCTTCCGGTTCGAATTCGTCCTTGCCTGCAAAGCAAACCGGGCAAACCCAGTCGTCGGGAAGATCCTCGAAGGCCGTGCCGGGGGCAATGCCGTTTTCGGGGTCGCCCGCTTCGGGATCGTACACATACCCGCATGGAATGCAAACATATTTCTTCATAATCTTCTCCTTCCGTCCGTTGCAATATCGTCAGTGGAATCTTTACACGTCTGCCGATTCGTCAACAGTATATCTTTTTTACCCTCCGTCGCGGATTTGGTATAGTTTATAAAGCGCTTGTGTTCCAAGGTCTTCCAAACCATCATTGACAAGCATATCATAGAGCGATTTGGCAAGCTTTAACACGGGAGTAGGCACGTTTAATTTTTCGGCCTCTTCTAGAGCTATGGACATATCCTTTACAAAATGCTTTATATAGAACCCCGGCATAAAGTCGCCCTTTAGTATTCTTTCGCCGTTTCCCGTAAGCTGCCAGCTGGACGCAGCCCCCGCTGATATGCACTTTATAACGCTGTCTTTATTAAGTCCCGCCTTATCCGCATATGCAAGCAGCTCGCATACGCCCATAATGTTTGCGGCTACGGCTATTTGGTTGCACAGCTTTGTGTGCTGTCCAAAGCCGGCGCCTCCCATATAAGTAACGTTGCTTCCCATAAGCTTAAAAATAGGCAGGTTCTCCTCGAAAACTTCTTTATCCCCGCCGACCATCACAGTCAACGTTGCGTTCCTCGCCCCGACGTCACCTCCGGAAACCGGCGCGTCCAAGGCTTTTATACCCATTTTTTTCGCTTCTTTATAAATCGTTTGGGCAAGAGAGGGTTTGGAAGTGGTCATATCAATAAGACAGCTTCCCCTTTTGGCGTTGTTTATCAATCCGCTGTCGCCGAAGTATACTTCTTCAACGTCTTTTGGATAGCCGACTATGGTAATAACGGTGTCAGCCCATTTTGCCAGATCGCTTACGGAGTCCATCCAGATTGCCCCTTTTTCGATAAGAGGCGCGGCTTTCCCTTTCGTCCTGTTATAAACGGCAACGGTATGGCCTCCCTTTATCAGGTTCAACGCCATGCCCGTTCCCATTACGCCCGTTCCTATAAAACCTATCTTTTTTAAATCCCGCATGGTTCCTCCTCAAATTTCAGTACGATCGTATTTTATATGACAAGTATACTCTAACCGTTTCATTTATTCGAGTATGTCTTATTTGTTCAAAACAATTTGGGTATTCGTTGACGCCGTATTGTGATAACAATATACTTATATCTATAAAAAACAATTCATCAGTCAGCCGCGGCATTGAAGGCCTTATGCTGAGCGGGCGCTGCAGCTCTGTGGGGTCGTGGCTATGAGTTCGGCGCGCGTTATGCCTATTGTATGGCTATAGGTGAAGGCGCGGGAGTGGGCGCCGCGCTTGCGGTAAAACACGGCGTATCCTCCGCCGACGCAGACGTGAAAGAAATACGCGAAATACTAAAAACAGCGGCGTACTGCTTGAACCTGAATAATTTATAACGGAGATGATCTTGCGAAACAGGCAATGATGACAAAACCCGGAGATATACCCACCGCATACCTTTTAGCAGATATGAACAAGCGTATAAACTTATAGAGAAGGAGAGGGATAAGGCCATAAAAGTAATGATAGACATGGCTCAAAAATAATGAAGTACGGTATATATTATGCTTATTGGGAAAAGGAATGGGGCGGCAACTTCGTCCCTTATATAAGGCGCGTTAAAGAACTCGGGTTTGATATACTCGAAGTGGCGTGCGGCAACTTCCACCTCGAAAGCGACGGCTTTTTTCACGAGCTGAAGAGGGTTGCGGACGACAATGGTATTATGCTTACGGGCGGTTACGGCCCCCGCCCCGAGCACAACCCGGCGACAACAGATCCGGCCGCCCTTCAAAAGACGTTTGACTTTTACGCCAATGTGTTCCGCAAGATGGACATCGCGGGCATATGCTCAATTGGCGGCGCTCTTTATTCCTATTGGCCTGTCGACTTCTCATTGCCTATGGACAAGGAGGGCGACTTTGCCCGCAGTGTCGCCGCAATGCAGCGTCTCGCGGATATGGCTGCGGATTACGGCATAACGCTCAACATGGAAGTACTCAACCGGTTTGAGGGATACCTGCTAAACGTCTGCAGCGAAGCGCTCGAGTATGTAAAGGCCGTAGACAGAAAAAACGTTATGATAATGCTCGATACGTTTCATATGAACATTGAAGAAGATTCGTTCGTAGACGCTATTAAGCTGGCCGGCGGCCTGCTCGGGCATTTTCATATCGGAGAGGCTAACCGCCGCCCTCCGCACCCTGCGGGACGTATGCCGTGGAAACAGATAGGCGAGGCGCTGCATGATATAGGCTACAACGGCAATGTCGTAATGGAGCCGTTTGTGACCATGGGCGGGCAGGTTGGCAAAGACATATCCATATGGCGTAATCTTTCAGCCGGAAGTGAGGAAGAGCTTGACAAAGACGCCAGAAACGCCGTAGCGTTTATAAGAGGGCTTTGGGGATAGTTCTATCGCATTGAGCGGGGTCTTTATCGTATGAGAGCTTTAAAGCGTTACGAAGATAAGAAGTATCTTCGTAACCGCTGATAAAGACGATTTTAATTTGGGGAAATTACTCACGTATGTTTTTGCGAGGGAAATGCCGTCCATATTCGGCATTCGCACATTGGTAATAACCACCCTCTGCCCTTGCATATTTATGTCTTGCATTTAGCAACCTGGAATATTCTTATTGCGGCACAACTACAACTTTTATGCTGTCGCTGCTTATCTGCGCAAATATCGCTTCTTCCAGCTTTTCAAGCGGAAAGCTGTGCGTGATTATGGGTTCAAGCTGCAGCTTGCCGCTGTTTATCATATCTACAGCCCGCTGATGAGTATCAGGGTTTATAAACGAGCCGCTTATTGTCAACTCCTTTTTAAACACGTCCATAAGCGCGAGCCCGAAAACCGCGTCGGGTTTGGGAACGGAGAACAGCAGCACCGTCGCCCCGCGCTTTGCAGCTTCAAACGCCTGCTCTGTTGCGCTAAGGTTGCCCACGCACTCGATCACCTTATCCACTCCGTCCGTTCCCGTAATACCCTTTATCGACGTGCTGATATCGGCGCTTATGGGGTCTATGGCATAGTCTGCGCCGACTTTACGCCCTATCTCCCTGCGCAGCGCTACCGGCTCGCTGAGTATCACCTTCGACGCGCCCGCGAGCTTTGCGAGCTGCACCATTATCAGCCCTATCGCCCCTCCGCCTATAACGCATACCGTGTCGCCGTGCCTAATAGCGGCGCGATCAACGCCATGAATGCAGCAAGCCACAGGCTCGCACATAGCCCCGTGAGTCAGCGGAACTGCCGGGTCAAGCAAAAAGCACTGCGATTCGGGAACTACGCAGTATTCCGCAAAGCCTCCGTCGCGGTTTACGCCTATCGCCAGCAGATTTTCGCAATGCTGTTTCTTTCCCGTGCGGCAAAAATGGCACTGCCCGCAGTAAATATTGGGGTCAACGGACACATGGTCCCCGGCTTTAACAGTTGTAACGCAGCTGCCCGCGTCCACCACCTCTCCGGAAAATTCATGTCCCAGAACGACGGGCGGTTTTACCTCCGCAGAGCCTTTTTCGCCGTTATAAATGTGTACGTCCGTACCGCATACCCCGCACGCAGCTACCTTTACAAGTACGTCTTTTGCGCCGAGCGCGATCGGCATCTCTCTCATTTCGAATTTCTTGTTGCCGAGGTAATACATTCCCTTCATTTTTTATCCTCCTTTTCGGGCTTTGCCTCACCCCTAGTCATTCAAAAAAGATAAGAATATTATTCCTGCTCCTCCATCAGCCCGCTATTTTTGTTATACTCTTCATTTTGCAGTGCGTAAATACCTGGGTTTTGCCCCAATCGAGTAGGAGGTAGGTGATTATTTCACCTACCGACCTCTCACACCACCGTACGTACCGTTCGGTATACGGCGGTTCAAATAGGAATTAGTGTACTAATAAATACCTTTCGGTTATT
>JBLNCA010000011.1:0-95071 GCA_050260375.1 Burkholderiales bacterium
CGGAAGACATGTTAAATCATGTACTTAACCTCATCAATCATCGTCCCCGTAAATGCCTTGGTTGGCTTTCCCCGGCAGATATCTTTTATGCCAAGTGTTGCACTTGAATTGACAATTTGCCCACCTCCCTCGTCCGAGGGAGGCCTGATAGACTATATCGGCAGCACTGGGCAGCCTATGAGCAATCACATTATCTGCAATTTTTTCGGCGGTCAAAGACCGCCCCTACCCCCGCTGACGCTTATTACATATCGTAGGGAACCGAAAGTGAGCGCTGCCAGTGGCAGATGAAGCGAACTGAAGGTTCTGTGAGTATGAGGTGTTAACGAACGACAGTGAAGTTTAACACCCATACGAACAGAGGACGGGTCTCCGCGCCCGCCCGCCTGCTCAACTGTTAGCTGTTACGGAAACCCTTCAGTCCAGCACTATTGCCGGACATAAAAAAACACCCTGCAATACAGTGCTGGGCTGAAGGGTGTTAAGCTTTAATACCCCTTTTCCGGGTCCACCAAGTTGTCAAGCTCGCCCGTATCCGTATACTTTCTCAAGTTGTCCGAAAACGCCTTCAATACGCGCTCCTTAAGAAGCGGAGACCTGCCGCTCGTGTGCTGCGACAGTATACAATTCGGAAGCTTCCAGAGCTCGTGCCCCGGCGGCAGCGGCTCGGGCTCCGTAACGTCGAGGCCCGCCGCAGCGACATGGCCGCTTCTCAACGCTTCAATGAGCGCTTGCGTGTCTATCGCCGAACCGCGCCCCACGTTTACTATATATACGCCTTTTTTGAGCAACGCTATCCTTTCCCTTGACAGTATGCCCGCCGTACGCTCCGTTTCGGGCAGGCACAGCGCGAGAAAATCGCATTTCGGCAGCATCTCTTCAATGCGCTCCGACGTACACAGCGCTTCGACATATCCGGGCGTTTCCGCCGGTGCGTTCTTCACCGCAAGCACCCTTGCACCCAGCGTGTGACATTTTACCGCGAGCGTGCGGCCTATGTCGCCGAAGCCTATTATGCCTACGGTGGAACCTTTGAACTCCTTATCCGAGTTTATCGGGCTCCAAACCTGCTCATGCTGCATATCGCGGTACATGTGCAGCCTGCACTTCATAGACAGGAACATCGCGAGTATATGCTCGGATATAGGCGTACCGTATATATTTGAGTTCGTAAGCTTCACGCCCCCGCTTTTAAAAGGCTCCGCCCCCAAGAGATGGTCTGCTCCCGCCGAAGGCAGATGCAGCCACTCAAGGCTTCTCATTGCGCTTATCGATTCATGTTTAAAAAACCCGAACGCTATATTAGCACGTTCAAGCGCGCAAGTATCCGCTTCGCTTCTCAATATGAAATCATGCTGAGGGAACGCCTTTTTAAGGGAGTTTATATCTTCTTCACCCAAGGAGAAGCCTAAAAATTTTCCTATGCATACAAGCACCACTGCTATCTCCTGACCGGGGTCAATAAGCGTCCCGGTGAACCTTGTCCTCGTTGTAACGGTCATGCGGCGGCTTTGTCTCCGCCGGGTATCCCAGCGAAATGATCGAGAACGGTATTATATCCTCAGGAATGCCGTATATGTCCCTTATGCCCCGCATAAGCTCTTCTTTCGGATACAGCCCGAGCCACACGCCGCCCAGCCCCAAAGCGTGGGCAGCAAGCAGTATGTTTTGCGTCGCGGCGGAGCAGTCCTGTATGAAGAACTCATGCCTTGTAGCCCTGTATCCAGAAAGGTTCGCCATCACGAGTATGCCGAGAGGCGCCGATTTCAGCATGCCCCAATATCTGCCCAGCGCTGACACTGCGCTTTTCTTCTCCTCATCGCGCATCACAAGAAACTCCCACGGCTGCGAGTTTTGCGCGGAGGGCGCCGCCATCCCGGCGCGCAGCAGCTTTTCCGTCACATCGTCGGGCACCTGCCGCTGCGTATAAACCCTTATGCTTCTTCTCGCCAGTATATTGTCAAATCCGTCCATGTCATCTCTCCTTAAACTGCTTGTCAAAAGTCCACCCGTCGGGAGAAGGGTCCTTCTTTAAGTATACTGTTTCTATCGCTTTTTGCTTCAGCCTCCATGAAACGAGCCTGGAGAGCCCGTAAAGCAGCTTGTACCCAAGCCCCGGCGTTACCCTCACGGGCGGGTTTTTCATGCGCGAAACCTTAAGCACGGTCTTCGCGCACGTCTCGGGGCTGCATGCCGCGTATTCCGAGTTGATTACGCACAGCGAACGCTCAAGGTGCGTCCTGTAATTGGTGGCGCACGTTTTTTTTGCGTACGTCCTGCTCTGCATGAATCCTGATATCGTGTTGCCCGGCTCGACGGTGCACGCCTTTATGCCAAACGGCTTAAGCTCCATTCTAAGCGCTGTTGTCAGCGAAAACAGCGCAGCCTTGCACGCGCTGTACATAGCCTGAAACGGCACCGGGAAACACGCCGACAGAGAACCTATGTTTATTATCATGCCGCCGCCCGCTTCGCGCATATGCGGCAGCGCGCAGCCCAGCACGCGTATTACGCCGAAGAAGCACACGTCGAATTGCTTCATTGCCTCCTCTGCCGTCGTCTCCTCTATGGCGCCCGCTATGCCGCTGCCCGCCACGTTGACAAGCAAATCAAGCCTACCGTGCTTTTCAATGATATACTCTACAGCCCGCTTTATCGACTCCTCGTCCTCGAGCGTCAACGGCAGCATGGTATATGAAGCGCCTTCAAATTTCACCGTCTCGTAATTAGCGCGGCGGGACGTGCCGTATACGGTATAACCCTCTTTCGCCAGCAGCCTGGCGGTAGCCCTGCCTATGCCGGAGCTCGCTCCGGTTACCAGCGTGATCTTGCTTTCGTTACTACTCATATGCCTATTCTATACAACCGGCGTGCTTTTTTCAATCGTATAATAAGCTGCCGTTTTTGCTGCGCTTTTGTTGCGGCGCCCGGTACGCAATGCTATAATTTGCATCGTAGCGGCTTTGTTGCCTGCCGCTGATATTAATCGAGGTGGAAGATGAACGCGGAAATAATATGCATAGGAACGGAAATACTGCTGGGTGACATAGTAAACACGGACGGCGCGTTTCTCGCGCGCCAGCTCGCGGCGCTCGGCATCGACATATACCACCAGTCGGTGGTGGGCGACAACGCAGAGCGGCTTAAAAACAGCATTTCCCTTGCGCTCTCGAGGGCCGACATGGTAATAACTACGGGCGGCCTCGGGCCGACGTACGACGACCTGACAAAAAAGACTATAGCCGATTACTTCGGGGTCGGGCTTACATTGCACGAGCCTTCGATGGAAAAGATACGCGCTCTCGAATTGAAGATGAACCGCCATGTAGAATCCAACAAGCTGCAGGCTATGGTGCCCGAGGGCTCGGAGGTGTTCTTCAACGACACGGGCTTCGCGCCGGGCATAGCGCTAGAGAAAGACGGGAAAACCGTGATAATGCTGCCCGGGCCTCCCGCGGAGATGCAGCCTATGTTTTTAAACAAGGTCGTTCCTTACCTGCTGCGCAAATCGAAAGAGACGATAGTCTCAAGCACCGTGCATATATTCGGTATGGGCGAGTCGCAGGTTGAAGAGACGCTGCGCGATATTATGACGGCGTATACAAACCCGACTATTGCGCCGTACGCCAAAACAGGGGAAGTGCAGGTGCGCGTCAGTGCGAAAGCAAAAGACGAAGAATCCGCCAAAAAGCTGATAGCGCCCGTTATCGGCGAGATAAAAAAGCGGCTCAGCAGCGTTATATACGGCATAGACTCCGGCTCGATGCAGAACGAGGTTGTTAAGATGCTTAAGGAAAAAGGGCTTAAAGCGGCGACGGCCGAAAGCTGCACGGGCGGCGGCGTATCGCGCGCGATAACCGATATACCCGGCTCGTCCAGCGTTTTTGAATGCGGCGTCTGCGCATATTCCAACGATATGAAGATAAAGCTGTTGGGCGTATCGGAGCAGACGCTCGCCCGGCACGGCGCGGTTTCGCCCGAGACTGCCGCTGAGATGGCAGAATGCATACGGCGCTTAAGCGGCGCTGATATAGGCGTAGGCGTGACGGGCATAGCCGGCCCGGACGGCGGCAGCGAAGAAAAGCCCGTGGGGCTAGTGTATGTTTCCGTTTGCAGCGACGCTTACAGCGAAACGAAGAAGCTGCTGCTTTCAAGAGGCCATTCGCAGGAGCGCGAATCGATAAGATACCTCTCGACGCTCCATGCCCTTTCGCTGATACTGAAAGCAGCAAGGGCCGCCAAATAGCCTGTCTCCTTTTCCTTACGGGGAAGCCGGGAGACGCTGTATTGCGACGCAACCGTAACAGCGCTACATTGAGGACAAACTTAGAAATATCGCGATAGTCCCGGCTTTATCAGCGGATTAAGCCTTCTCATTGAGGAGAGCCAAAGGCGAGCGCGCTCAGTGAGCGATGAAGCGAGCCGGAGGCTCTGTGAGCAAAGGAGAATGCCGAACAGCAGTGAGGCAGGCGACTATTGCGAACAGAGGGAGTGGCGCATAGCGCCGGATGAGGTGTATAGAGTAAAGATACAGGGGATTACTTTATCCGCTTACGCTCATCGAGCAAAGCTGATGGAATGACAGTATATGCTTTTTTAATGAAAGCTCTTTTTTATAACTTTTATTTCAACACAAGCCGCAACAGGGCTGCCTTTTTGAGCAGCCCTGTTTGTATCATAAACCGTTATATAGTTATTGCTTTGCGCCGCATTTCGCGCAGAACGCCGCTCCCGGCGGTACGTCCGCGCCGCAGCTTGCGCACTTGGGAACGGGAGCCGCTTCAGGCTGTACGGGAGCCGCCTGCATGACAGGCCCGTATTGCGGAGGAGCCTGCGGAGGGGTTTGCGGTACAGCGCCGTACTGCTGCATTGCGGGGTTGGGTACGCCGCAAGCCGGGCAGAACGCCGCGTTTACCGGTACGAACGCCCCGCATCTCGGACAGGCTATGCCAGCCTGCGCCCTTGCCGCCATGGAAGCCGCTCTCATCTGTTTGAACTTCTCGGCTTTAACGAAAACAACAATGGCAATGGCACCAAACATAAGGAAGTATAAAAAGGGAGTGACCAGGAACACGCTTGTTCTTATTCCCATGAAGCCAAAACCGTAATCTCTTCCCACAAGGCCTATTACCCATGCGATAAGGCTGCCTAAAGAAATCACGCCGCTTGTTATAACCATGGTCATCATATCTTCGCGAAGCATCGTCAGTATAAGCCCTGCATACATCAGTATCCCGCTGATTACATTAAACGGCTCGGATATGGCAGGTATAAAAGCGCTCAGCAGATAAAGCAACCCTCCGATTGCAAAAATAAAGATATAACCGGATAAAAGAAACCTTAAAAATCCGGAAGTGTTAAAGTATTGCCTTACATTGTTCAAAAAAGCTTTGTACGGAGACATGAGCGAAACCTCCTTAAAGTTTATATGTATATATATTACATCACTGATATGGATATTCGCAAGCGATATGACAAATATTTAACGCTATTTTTGATAAATACCTCCCTGTTTTTTGCTGCCTGCTGCATAGCCTTTTCTCCTGTAACAATTAACTGTTAATATGCATAAAACAGCTACTTAAAACAACGCAGCCCAACTCGCCGAAACAACTTTGGCCGCTTGAACTGCAACCCATATTAAGTTATAATTTTACCGGTACAAGCTTTAATTTTAAGCGCCTTGGTCGGTCTGCACGATTATTGTGCCGGGTAAAAGCATAAAATCCGTATGGGAGCGTTTTTTATGGACGAAGCATATACCGCCAAGTTAAAAGAGATAAGCGAGCAGACTGGCCTTATATTAAAGCGTCTCGAAGACATACGCGATACGCTTTCCAAAGCAAACGAGAGCGTAGGATACCTCACCCGCTTCATCGCAATGAGAGAAGAAATAAGGAGTATAGGTTGGTCGTGTATATGCGCAAAGTACCATCCCGACGTTAATATATGCGATCCCGCCGCATACGAGCTTTTCCAGCTTTACAAATTCGCTTACGACAACATTGAAAGAAACGTCTAGTTAAATTCTTAACAGGCTTTCTTCATATCCGCACCGTTACCGCTTATCGAGCGCCGCAGCGGCTTTTTTCAACTCTTCGATTATGCTTATATGCTGCGGGCACACGCTCTCGCAATGGCCGCATTCTATGCATGCGGACGCTTCGCCCATTTTATTACCTTTCGTGCTCCAGTAATACGAGCCCTTCGCAGCCTGCTCGTCTTTATATACGTTAAGTATATTCATTGCGCCGAATATGCCCGGTATCGCTACTGACTGCGGGCAGCCGTCCATGCAATACGCGCACGACGTGCACGGTATGGACGGAATCTCGCCTAAGGCCGACTGAACTTTGGCTATAGTTTCGCGCTCCGCTTTGCTTAGCGGCTTAAAATCGCCCATATATGATATGTTGTCTTCCATCTGAGCCATGTTCGACATACCGCTCAATACGGTAATAATACCGTCCAGCGACGCCGCAAACCTCATCGCCCAGGATGCAAGCGACGCGTCGGGATTGGCGTCTTCCAATATCTTTTCGACGGCGGGCGGCGGAGAAGCCAGCAGTCCGCCTTTTACAGGCTCCATTATTATGATGGGCTTGCCGTGTTTTCTTGCAACCTCATAGCACAACCTCGACTCTATACGGGGGTTGTCCCAGTCGGCATAGTTGATCTGAAGCTGTACAAATTCCATTTCGGGATGCTCGGTCAGTATTTTATCGAGCACCTGAGCCTTGTCGTGTATCGAAAACCCGAGATGCCGTATCAATCCTTCCTGCTTCTTTTGGCTTAAAAAGTCCCATATATCAAACCTGTCGAAGAACCCGGTGCGCGTCTCGCCCAGATTATGCAGCAGGTAAAAGTCAAAATAGCCCGCGCCCGTGCGCTCCAGAGATGTATAGAACATCCGCTGCGCTTCCTCTTTTGTTTTCGGGCCAGCCCATGCGGGCAGCTTTGTGGCAAGCAGATACTTATCACGCGGATAGCGCTCTACCAACGCTTTTTTAGCGGCTCGCTCCGAATCTCCGTTGTTATACCCGTACGCAGTGTCAAAATACTTAAACCCTTTGGCGAGGAACAGGTCGGTCATATCCTTTACCTGCTCTATATCTATGCTGTCGTTTATCATCGGAAGCCGCATCAGCCCGAAACCCAGCTTTGGAATGTCCTGTCCCGGATATTTTTCCATATTATTTATATCCTTTCCCGATCCAAGTATTTTATCTTTTATAAATCATTTTGCCTGTTCTATATGCTTTTGTTTTAATGCCTCCGAGCGCCCATAAAATTCTATCTTGTAATCAAGCCTTGCGAGCGTTGCGCGCATTTCTTCCATCCTCGCCGCAAGCTGCCTGCGCTGGTCTATGAGCAGCTGCATTCTCGCTTCCACCGTCGAATCTCCCCGCTTATACAGTTCCACATATTCCCGGAGCACTTCTATCGGGAGGCCTGCGCTGCGCATGCATTTTATGAATTCAACCCAGTTGCAGTCGTCATTTGTATAATATCTTATTCCGCTCTTGTTGCGGTTTACGCGCGGTATCAGCCCGACCCGCTCATAATAGCGCAGCGTATCCGTAGTAATTCCATATTTCTTGCTGACCTGTGCTATAGTCATACCTTACCGCCTCCTGACGCATTGTATCACTTTGAGTTTACTCCAAGTCAAGCATATACCGCAATAAATTTTACTTACGCGTATTTTTCACAAAGGAATTCATGTTATTTGAATAATTATCTTTAGATTAGTTTAACAGCACCACGTATATATCCTTGTTAAATTCGCCTTTGTGCGATTGTACCTAAAAAAAAGAAAGGGCCCGGCCGCGCTGTGTTGCTAAAGTTTATATTAAAGTGTTATTGTCTTTTTATAATAATATAACAAATCTCACATATATAAAGCGTCAAACAAAACGTATATAACCGGCTGTTCGCTTAGAGGGATACGCTTTTAAACTTGCTATTTATCTCTATCTTTTTTGCAGATCCTTATCTATCATTTGTTGTGTCCCGGGGTCGATTTCGACCGGACATTCCAGCACCCTTCCTCCGTCTACGGCGTTTAATGCAAATCTTACTTCCTGTTGTGTACCGTCTTCATATGTTTCCGTGTAATAAATGAACCAGGCGGGAACATACATGGCTTCTTCAGGATGTTCCTTAACATCAACAATCGCCATATTCATTTCAATGCTTGTTACCTTCATCGGTAACTTATCATAAGAATTAAAATAAATAAACATATCGCGTATTCTTTGTTTGACGTCTTCGAACGGCAGAAGAGCAACGTTTTCGTTTACTTTTTCTTCTATCGTTAATGGATATGACCAGTCAAACGACTGCACCTTGCCTGCCTCGTTCACATAGACCCGAATTTCTTCCGGATATAACGGTGCCTTATAGGCGAAATCGTCCGAAATATTATAAATTAAACCTTCATTCGTAATACCCGTAATGCCGTCGATATCGCGCGCAAAATTGACGAAATACCCCTTTGACAGTGGTTCTTCGGCTGGTTGCGCATATGCGTCTTCAAGAGACTTATAACTCAGCGCTTTTTCCAGGCGACCAACAGCCATATGACCAATGTCCAGCTCATGAAGCATATCCTCCGCCGCAGCTATAGCGTCCTCTTTGGATATTGCGATATCCTCGATCTTATATTTGTCACTTTCGGAAAACCATTTCTCGCTTAATATAAATGCAGTCTTCATATATCCAAATCTGTCCGGGCTGATGTCAATACTGGCATATTTCCCGTCCTCATTAAGGAAGCTTCCGCTTGGCGATTTGTCCGGGTTCCAATCCGTGATAACCTCGTCTTCCACAGTCTCCGGAGCGGCCGCTATCCTTTCCTCCAATTCGGCTATCCATTCTTCATCGTTATCTTTTTTTGCTTGAAGCAACTCCTGCTCCAGTTCGGCTTTCGTGGGCTCCTTATATTTTATGACGTCTCTGCCTTTAGTAAAGTAATCGACCAGAGGCTTAATACGCGTAATATCAAATGTTGTTTTTTTCACTTTGTATACAGGGAAGGCAGTAACGTCCGGCACACTTATTGTCGCGTTTATCTCTACCTTTATATCGCTGCCCTTCATATCAAGCGTCTCCTGCCAGCTTAAAGGTGCGTCGTAGGCCGCTAAAGGCTCGGGAGAGCCTTTTATCTTTTCTTCCAAGCCGCCGCCATAGACGACCGCCGCTTTATCGGGCGTAGATTGGCATCCGCAGACAAGTATTGCGATTATTATTAAGAATGCAAAATTCATTCCGATTAGTACGCGTTTCATTGTATTCCGCATATAACTACCTCTTCTTTTCGCTTAATTCCTTTTATTATCCTCTGAAACTTTACCGGGGGATTATTCTGCAAAATGCACATAATCCCCCGGTAGACTATTATGGACGGATTTATATTTAATAATCAAAAACGCTTCCCCGTCCGTAGACTCCCCCGTTACCGCCAGCCGAATATAATTTTAGCCTGAAATTATATGCCGGGGTAACGCTCAATGATGAACTGTTATAGAGGTTTCCAGGCCTAACCGATACTTCAGTTACTTTTCTCCATTCGTTTTCATATATCTGTAATCTTGCTATCAAATTATCTGTAGAAGTATTGAAATTTTTTGCCTTTTTCATAGTTGTAAGGTCTAATTGTTAAGGCTATCGGAAACATTTAATTGGAATAAATCGCATAACATTAATTACATCATATGTCTTAATTAGTCAATAAAATTATATTTTATTAATATATATTATATTTTTCATTTCTCCGCATACCACCCCTAAACATAATAACGTTTCAATCAGTATACAAGTTACATAATTTTTATAATTTTACATTATTGCTGCTGATTGTATCTAATGCGCAGCAGAAGTTTGCCAATAAGTGTTGTAAGGATTTTGATTTTTGAGTATATAGAAAATTACATTATAAACTTTACAATATATCACTTGTTTAAATCTGCACCCCATCAAGTCTCACAAATTGTCGTGGACCCCGGATTAATAACTATTCATCGTCTTTACGCGCCGCTTCTATGTTTTGTCCGCTTTATACAGCCTTCCCCATATCGTAGGCCTCGTCCATCGCCGAGCTTTGCTTAATATCGCCTATTTCAAACGCACCCGTTCCGTAGACGACGCCTTTTTCACTCGGGCTGTCAAGGCAAGAAAGGAATCCTCTAAACGCTTCTATCGTGCGCTCCATTGCCGGCTTGCTGTCATCCCCCGCGGTCATAATAAAGTAGAACTCCTTGCTGCTCATGCGCCTGTAAGCCGTTATAGTCCTGTCTATAAGCGTTTTCATCTGCGCGGACATAGTGTAGAAATATACGGGCGTCGCCATAACTATCACATCCGCCGCTATCATCTTTTCGATTATCTCCGCGGCGTCGTCCTTCTGGAAGCAGCTTCCCTTTTCTTCGCATGTACAGCAGCCCGTGCAATAATTTACGCGCTTGTCCTTTAAAAATATCTTTTCGGCTTCATTGCCCGCTTCTATGGCGCCGCGCAAAAACTCGTTGCATAGAGTATCAGAATTTCCGCCTTTCCTCGGGCTTGAAGATAATATCAATACTTTTTTACCCATAATGACCTCTTTTTTACTTGCAGTTTAACACTTAAAGCCGGCTCCAAGTCAAGTATAACAATCTTACTATACCGCCCTGAAGCCCCTGCCTACCGTTTCGCTCGAATTGACTATCGTTATGAACGCTTCTTTATCTATAGAGCGTATGTAGTCGCGCAGCAGCACGGTCTGCCTGCGCCCTAATACCGTCATGATTATCTCTTCCTCGCAGCGCGTATACGCGCCGCACGCTTTGGATATCGTCGCTCCGCGGTGCAGCACGTTTATTATAAACGCCTGTATCGCCTTGCTTTCCTTTGATATGATCATTACCTGTTTGCGCACGTTGATGCTCTCTATAACGTTGTCGAGCAAAAACGCTTTTAACAGCAGCCCCAGCACGCAGTACAATCCTGTCTTTATGCCGTATATCGAGCCTGCGACAGCAGTTATAACAAAATCGCTTAACAGCAGCGCCTTGCCTATCTCGAGGCTGGTGTGCTTTGACAGTATCATCGCCACGATGTCCGTGCCGCCTGTAGAAGCGCCGAGGTTAAACACTATGCCGCTGCCCACCGCGGGCAGTATGACCGCAAAGCACAGCTCTAGGAACTTATCGTCGGTAAGCGGCTTCGTTATGGGTACGGTCAATTCCAGCAGCCATATAAAAAGCGAGAGCGCGAGTGACGAATACACAGTGCCCGACGCGAACTTTTTCCCCAGGAATATAAAGCCTATAATTACCAGCACGACGTTTAGGATGAGCATGAAGTGCCCCACATTGAGCGAAGGCGCAAGCGTGGCCGCTATTATTGACACTCCTGTGGTGCCGCCTGTCGCGAAGTTGTTGGGTACCTTGAAGAAGTGAACGCCCAGCGCTACTATAAGTAGCCCTAGATTTAGCAGCAGAAAATTCTTTTTATTTGATATTATACTCGTCATTTTTATTCGTTCTCCGGAATGCGGTATATGATAGTATGCCGCTTCTTTTTTACCCCATGAAAGCCTTCGGCTTTTCGGGGGCCACGGTATTTCCACCCCGTAATGCCTTCGGCCTTTCGGGGGCCCCGGTATTATTTCGACTAATTTACTTATTCTCCTTTATGTCTCCCGCCCTAAAGTTTGCAGCCTTACAAAAAGCCGGCTGCACTACTTATTATCCTCATGATAAAAAAAGATATCAGAACTGCTCCCGATATCCATTACTCTCTTATTCCTTTTAGAAGGCACTGACTTGCCGAATAACCATACTTATCAATCTTTTGCTGCGATAAAAGTCAGTGAACGCTGGCGCAAAACCATCATTCTCTATTCCCGCCATCGTCAGCCGCATGTTCCGCGCAGGCCTTTTCTTTATTCGGCCGCGGCAGCTTATGCATAAACAGCATTGCTATGCCTGCCGCCAGCATGAATATCGCGATGAACTGGGAAGTCGATAGCGCGCCTACGGCGCCCCTGTCGTCGCTCCGGAAGAACTCGATAATGAATCTCCCGACGCTGTACAAAATGAGATATAACGCCCCTACCCTGCCGTCTTTGGGCTGCTTTTTCGCATACAATACAAGCACCAGCGCTATTATAAAATCTCCGGCGCTGGAAAACAGCTGCGTGGGCAGCAGCTTAACGCCATTAGGCGCGAACGGTGAGTTTTGAAACACCACGCCCAAAAACGAGTCGGTACTGCATCCGTAGCAGCATCCGGCAAGAAAACACCCTATCCTCCCGAAGCCCTGCGCTATTGCCACCGACGGCATCGCAATATCGAAGTATTTAAGGAAGCTTAGCTTCTTTATCCTGCAATAGATAAATGCCGCCAGCACTCCGGATATTATGCCGCCATATACCACAAATCCGTTTCCGGACAGAGCCGCCCACGGGTCTTTTATAAACGAATCAAGTTCAACAATACAGAAAAATATCTTTGCCCCGATAAATCCGAAAATAAGCGCGACGATCGCCATACTTAATATTGCGTCGGCGCTCAAACCTTTGCTTTTCGCCCTTTTAACACCCACCAGCAAAGCGCATATAACGCCTATGGCTATCATCAGCCCGTAGCCGTGTATTGTAACGGACCCCAGCTTTAGTATGTCGTTATACATTTTACGATTCTCCAAACCTGTTAATTCAGATAATTATACAATCAATAAAAGGGTCTGTCCAAGACTATTTGATTTTCTCCGCAATTGTTCTATAATAGATTAACCCGTTGTTTGAATTAGAATTTATATCGACTCTTCACTTGGTCAATGTTAAGAAAATCCGTCCCTTACATCTTCACCTTAAATTAACCTAACCTTCCACAAGCAGAGTTGTCTTGCTAAATTTAGCACGTTTAATTTGTCTTTGATGGTCTAGACATTCTTGCTAATATTTCTCTTATTATGAACGATATATTTAGTGGGGCGGGCTTAATAAACGCTGCTAACGTTAGTCTATTAATGAATTAATGCCTATTTTAAACAAAAAAAAGAGGAGGTAAGCATGTTGGATGAAACACAATTAGAAGATGTTTCGGATTCTATGAAAGGCAGATACCTGACATTTGCGCTGGGGGAAGAAGTTTTCGGTATCGGAATTAATTTTGTTAAAGAGATCATAGACTTACAGCCGATCAACCCGATTCCAGAAGCTCCCGAGTATATCAAGGGAATTATTAATCTTAGGGGAAGAGTATTCCCAGTAATTGATATGCGACTTAAATTTAAAAAGCAGCCCGAACCCTACACCGACAGGACCTGCATTATCGTTATCGACACCAAAGAGAATTCCGTCGGGCTTATTGTTGATCAGGTGGCGGAGGTATTGTCAATGAAAGACGAGGATATAGCGCCGCCGCTTGGCGAGTGGACAGGGACGAGTAGACGTTACCTAAGTGGCATCGGCAAGCAGGATAACAATATCATACTATTGCTTGATTGCGAGAAACTTTTCACGGAAGACGAAATAACCATACGACAAACGGAAGACGAAATAACAATGCAACAAGGAGAGTAAAAGCAATGAAATTTCTAAAAAAGATGAAAGTCGGCGTCAAACTGATAACTGCGTTTTTAGCTGTCGCCGTCATCGCAGGAGTTATAGGGCTCGTCGGCATACTCAATATTAAGTCCATCGAAGAGGCTGATACACTTCTGTATGAAGAAAATACGCTGGGCGTTACTTATGCGGGCGGGGCCTCGGGGTACTTTGAGAGAGCCCGTTTTAACGCACTGAAAAGTGCTCTGACGGAGGGTGAAGCCCGCCAGGAGTGCATCGAGAAAATCGAAAAATATATTGCTAATACAGAGCAAAACATGGCTGACTACGAAGCGGGCATCATTACTGATACAGACAGGCAGATTTACACTGAAGTTGATTCTTTATGGACCGAGTATAAATCGTATCTGGATCAGACGATAGCACTGGTGCAGGAAAACAAATCAGATGAAGCTGCTCAATTGATAACTATTGAGGCCGCAGGAACAGCAACCTCTCTGCAGGAAGCTTTCCAAAAGATGTACGATTATAATGTTGAAGGTGGTGAAACCCGTAATGAGCAGAACGGTGTGGTGGCTCAATCCTCTGAGCTGACGATGATTATACTGATGGCTGCCGGCATCGCGCTTGCTGTTGTACTTGGGATTTTCATGACACGCAGCATTACAAAACCGGTTAATGTAACGGCAAAGAATTTGGATAAAATAGCTCAAGGTTTAGATATTGAAACCTTGGATGAAGATAAATTCAGCGGAGAATTCAGGCAGATGATCGCCAGTCTGAATTCTGTCCGGGAGTCTTTACAGTTGCTGCTGGAGGATTCCGGAATGCTTATTAAGGCGGCAGAAAATGGCGCGCTTTCAACCAGAGCGGACTTATCACGTCATAAGGGCGAATTCCAAGATATTATCGGCGGTTTTAATCAAGCGCTTGATGCGTTTACCGAACCGATAAACGAGGCCGCCGAAGTGCTCGCTAAAATATCTGAAGGAGACCTGAATACTACGATAACCAGCGATTTTGCAGGCGATTATGCCATCATCAAAAACGCGGTGAATTCAACCACCGAAGCGCTTCGCGGCATTATCTCTGAGATGTCTTACGTGCTGGGAGAAATGGCGCGCGGCAATCTGAATGTGGGTATAGATTCGGAATATCGCGGCGATTACAATGCGCTTAAGGAAGCCATCAACCACATTATAAGTTCGCTTAACGACGTGATGAGCGAAATTGGAGTAGCAGCAGACCAGGTTGCAGCCGGCTCCAAGCAGGTATCTGATGGCAGCCAGGAAATTTCACAAGGAGCGACGGAGCAGGCAAGCTCTATTGAAGAACTGACAGCGTCAATCACTCAGATTGCTGAACAAACAAATCAGAATGCAGCGGATGCAAGCAAAGCCAACGAATTGACCGCCACAGCGGCAGCCGAGGCATCCCGGGGCAACGAAAGAATGAAAGCCATGCAGGAAGCCATGGCACTAATCAACGAAGCGTCGCTCAGTATCAGCAAAATAATCAAAGTCATCGATGATATTGCGTTCCAGACGAACATACTGGCTTTGAATGCAGCGGTCGAAGCCGCACGGGCAGGCACTCATGGCAAAGGTTTTGCGGTGGTCGCAGAGGAAGTCCGCAACTTGGCAGCTAGGAGCGCGGGTGCAGCCAAAGAAACGACCGAGCTAATTGAAGGCTCTATCAGCAAAACCGAAGCAGGCACCAAGATTGCAGATGAAACAGCGGAAGCATTGCTATCCATTGTTGACTGCGTAAACAATGCGGCCAAGCTGGTTGAAGAAATTGCAGGCGCATCCAACGAGCAGGCCGGCGCGATTGCTCAGGTTAACCGTGGCATAGAACAGCTCTCCGAGGTCGTACAGACCAACTCGGCGACGTCTGAAGAGGCGGCCGCGGCATCAGAAGAGCTCTCCAGCCAGGCAGAGATGCTCAAAAACATGGTTGGAAAATTTACGCTGAAGAAATCCGTAAAATGCGAAAAGCATGAGCTGCGCTCAGCGCCGGAAACGAAAGAGATTGCGGCAGCCACTCCCGTTATAACACTCAACGATGGTGATTTCGGAAAGTACTGACCAAGCATTGGCGCTATATTAGCGACAGGCCCATCCAGAAGGAGCCAGTGAAAAGCTGGCCCTTTTGGATGGGAGGCAACATTAATATAGGCATTCTCTTAATAAACGCTGCTAACGTTAATCTATTAATGAATTAATGCCTATTTTAACAACAGGTGGGTAAACATGTTGGATGAAGCACAATTAGAAGATGTTTCGGATTCTATGAAAAGCAGATACCTGATCTTTGCGGTGGGGGAAAAAGAGTATGTTAATCGACTCGAAAATATTTATTCACGTGATGCAGCGCCACAAGAAATGAGGGAAATAAGAAAAGAACGCGATTCATTGCAGCTGTATTAACGACCATAATGGTATTGTCTGCTCTTTTGATGACTGCATGTGCGCCTGTCAATAGAGAACCTGTCGTTTCGGAACAGATAACTCCTGATGTTTCACAAACACCACAAACCACGCCCACCGATGATACCGAAAAACAGGAAGAAGCTGTATCTCCGTTTGTATTTGAAAAAATCGAAGGCGGGTATGAACTCAAAGCATATAACGGAACCGAGGAAGCGCCCGTTATCCCCGAGGAATATCTGGGTAAGCCTGTAATTACAGTTGGCGATGGTGCTTTCGCGAATAATGATACAATTTCGCAGATATGGTTTCCTAAGAGCATTACTTCAATCGGAAATGGAGCTTTTAAAAACTGCACCGCATTGACAACCGCCATGATACCGCAAACAGTATGTTATGTGGATGGAAACGCCTTTGCTGGCTGTGAGAACCTCAGCATTGAGTGCGAAGCGGGCGCGGAGGATGCAATGTTCTGGAGCGCATCCTGGAATCCCGATGGCGCATAGGTGAATTGGAAGAGCAAGCAGGGCTTTGAAGGGCTTAGCTTCGAGCTTATAAAAGACCTTGGCACATCGCTGCTGCAAGCCTGCGGCAGTTCGGCGGGTAAGGTGATTGCCAATACAATCATGTCTGAATTAGGCTTCGGTGACAAACTTGATCCAAGATATACTGAAGAACTGGAGAAAGTCAGAGATGAACTGACAAAGCTGGACGAACAGGTTGAAAAAATCGATAAGAAGCTGGATGCCATTGAGCGGGAAGTCCTGACTGCAACAGACCGTGCAGAGTTAGGCAGTCGCATGACCACGATCAACCAGTATGTCAGCAAGATCAATACGCTCTACGACCGGTATCTGCAAATGGCAAATTCAGATGATCCTGAGCTTCGTAAAAGCTATGCGAAAAAGCTTTCCACTGATATAGCAAATGCGGATATTCCCACCATGCTCAACTACATTAACGCCGAGCTTACCGAAAACGGCGGCGGGACACAGAGCCCTATCCTCATTTTGTGTAACAGTTTTCTTGAAAAGGTCTATCCCTTCAAGCATGAGTCGGGAGAGTTGTCGCGTATGTTCTATGAACACATTTCAGCTGTTGAAACAAAAGGTGTAATTTTGCATACAGCATACTGAAACTACCAGCAAAAAAACGCACCCGAAGATGCAAAGATGTACAGAAACGAGAATGAACAGCTTCTTAAAAAGGCAAAAGGCTATTTGAAGAAGCAATCGGACATTATTCCTCAGGAAGGCGACTATAAGGTTGTCGTAGACAAACTGAACGTATCCGGAAAGGAATATCCCATGTATCGTTTGATCACAAACGGCAGCGGCAAGACGCTGTATTTGATGGATCACGCTCTCCCTGGCAACGTCGTTGTGACAGATACGTCAATATTGGTAAAGGAGATCGATCCTGACGATGAGTATTATTACATCGATAAAGCGATATGGGTACCGAGCGTATCCCCATTATTTGTTAAGCATCTCGCCAGAGTGATCATTGCGGATCTGAAGAATTTCTTCGCTGTCAAGAAAACTTACGGAGAAAGTGGCCTCAGCAACTTTGATTACCTGAAACATCACCTTCCTCAAGCAAATCTGAAAAACATTGCTCATCTGAGTAACAAAAGTCCGTTCGTTTTGGTAAAGGATACACCGCCGGATCACCATTATATTCCGGGCGTAGTGCTGAATGAAATCGACAAGGGGCTGGTAAATGAGGACGATGCCTATAACTACGTCATGTGCGATATAGGCTTCGATACCCTTATCGTTTGGAAGGATGACAAAGATCGTCCCAATGAGGAAAGATTAGCTATGTATTATCAGAGAACGGGACGATGATGTTTTGCTAGATAAAATATAAACAACTCAAACAGGGCATTTCAAGAAAAGAAGTGCCCTGATTTCTTTTGTTTTTTTTGGACAATAATGCAATCCCGATAATAATATGCTAAAATAATTATATAATTTGTGCAATATAAAGATATAACGCACAATAATTCATATAAATCTCACACAGCCCCTTATTCCACCGTCACGCTCTTAGCCAAATTTCTCGGCTTGTCTACGTCGCAGCCCTTCTGCACTGCCATGTAATAGGCGAACAGCTGCATAGGCACGACCGCAAGCATGGGCGCGAATATGCCGTCACTCTTTGGCAGGTACACTATCTCGTCCGCCAGCCCTTCGAACATGCCGCAGCCCTCAAAGCACACCGCGAGCACATGCGCGCCGCGCGCCTTAACTTCCTTTATGTTGCTCGCCGTCTTCTCTAGCAGCCGAGTTTGCGTTGCTATAGCGACGACAAGCGTACCCTGCTCTATCAGCGCTATTGTGCCGTGTTTGAGCTCGCCCGCCGCGTACGCTTCAGAGTGTATGTACGAAATCTCCTTGAGCTTTAACGACGCCTCCATTGACAGCACGTAATCGAGGCCTCGCCCTATGAAGAACACGCTGCTTTTTGAAAAGTGCATGCTCGCTATGCGCTGCATCTGCTCCTTCGTCTCGAGCACGCCGTTCATAAGCGCTGGAATCCTGGAAAGCCCGTTTACATACTTATCGTATGTGCTGCCGTCCATGCTGCCCGACATCCTCGCCAACTCCAGCGCTATCATATATATAGCCATCAGCTGCGCGTTATACGCCTTGGTGGACGCTACGGCTATCTCGGGCCCGGCGTGCGTATACAGCACGGCGTCCGCCTCGCGCGCTATCGAGCTGCCCACGGCGTTGACTATGGCCGCCACTTTTGCCCCGCGCTTCTTTGCCTCGCGCATGGCCGCAAGCGTATCCGCCGTTTCGCCCGACTGGCTGATGACTATTACGAGCTGGCCGGGTTCTATAATAGGATTCCTGTACCTGAACTCGGAAGCTACCTCCACCTCGACGGGTATCCTCGCGAGCTCTTCTATTATATACTTGCCCACCATGCTCGCGTGATAAGCCGTACCGCACGCAACTATGTTTATCTTGCTAGTGTTTTTGGCCATATCGGCGTCAATGCCCGCTTCTTTAATGTCTATAAGCCCGCCCTCTAGCCTCGGGAACAACGTATCGGCCATGACGCGGGGCTGCTCGTGTATCTCCTTTATCATGAAGTGCTCGTATCCACCCTTTTCAGCCCGCGATATGTCCCAGTCCACGTGATAGCTCTCATGCCCCGTGGGCGCGCCGTACTCGTCGTACACGCTTACCGCTTCGCGCGTAATCGCCGCGGTCTCCCTGTCGCCCAGAAAATACACGTCGCGCGTATATTCGAGCAGCGCAGGTATATCGGAGGCTATAAGGTTTTCCCCGTCGCCCATGCCTATAACGAGCGGGCTGTCCTTTCTTGCCGCCACTATCAATCCCGGGTGCTTTTGCGACACCACTCCGAGCGCGTACGAGCCCTCAAGCTTGGGCAGCGCTTTTAATACGGCAGTAAGCAAGTCGCCGTTGTAGTAATAGTTGATAAGGTGCGCTATTGTCTCCGTATCAGTCTCGGAGGCAAACTTCGCTCCCTCTGATATAAGCCAGTTCTTTAACTTTTGGTAGTTTTCTATTATGCCGTTGTGAACGACTGCGATATCTCCCGCGCAGTTCGTATGCGGATGTGAGTTTTCAAACGAGGGCTCGCCGTGCGTCGCCCACCGCGTATGCCCTATGCCTGCGGCTCCTATCGCTTCGATATCTCCCGCAAGCTTCACGAGCTCTGTGAGCCTGCCCTTCGTCTTTCTTATCGTGAGCTCGCCGTTCGCGACTATAGCGAGCCCCGCGCTGTCATAGCCCCTGTACTCAAGCTTGGCGAGGCCGCCAAGCAGCACGGGCACAACGTCCCTGCCTCCAACGTATCCTACTATTCCGCACAAAGTATATGCCTCCCTTTACCGTCCCTTTTCGGGAACCAAAATTTCCCACCACAATAACGTCGCTGCCGCCCCGAAAACCGCTCGCCTTCAGGGCCTTGTACCGACGTCCAAAAAGCATGCTTTTCGGGCCGTAAGGGAGGCTCGCTTGACGTTAAGTTCTCAGGTTATGCAAGGCGGCTTTCTATGAGCGCTGCCATATCCACGGCATACCGCTCTATTTCCTTTTTATCCTTGCCCTCTATCATCACCCTGACCAGCGGCTCGGTGCCCGAAGGACGTATAATCACCCTGCCGTTGCCGCGGAAGTGTTTCTCCAAATCGTCTATCTTCTTTTTGACTTCCGGGTCTTCCATGATATGTTCTTTATGTTCGTCCTTGACGCGAACGTTGACGAGCACCTGCGGCAATATCGTGACCACGCTTGCAAGCTTGGAAAGCGTTTTGCCGCTGCGCATTACTACGGACGCCAGCTGTATGCCGGTGAGTATGCCGTCGCCCGTGGTGCACTTGTCAAGGAAAATAATATGCCCAGACTGCTCGCCGCCCAGCGAGTATCCTCCGCGCACCATCTCTTCCAGCACATACCTGTCGCCGACATTTGTCTTTACCGTCTTGATGCCGTTGGCATTCATCGCCAGGTCGAGCCCCAAATTGCTCATCACCGTACATACGAGCGTGTTATCCTTAAGAAGGCCGCGCTCCTTTAAGTCGAGCGCGCATATCGCCATTATCTCGTCCCCGTTGACTATAACGCCGTGCTCGTCGACAGCTATTATCCTGTCGGCGTCCCCGTCAAACGCGAAGCCCATGTCCGCGCCCAGTTCCGCGACCAGCTGCGTCAGCTTTTCCGGGTAAGTAGAGCCGCAGTTGTCGTTTATATTAGTGCCGTCCGGCGTGTTGTAATACGGCACGACTTCGGCGCCCAGCTCCCTGAACGCCCGCGGCGCCACTACCGACGAAGCACCGTGCGCACAGTCGAGCACTATTTTTAAGCCTCTTAAGTTCGTGTCCGTCGTGGAGAGCAGGAACTCCTTGTATTCGGTCAGCGCGTTTACGGCGCTCACCCTTCTGCCCACATCGACGCCCGCCCTTATTGTAAGCTGTTCGGACCCGTCGAGTATTATGCTCTCTATCCTGTTTTCCACCTCGTCGGGCAGCTTTTTGCCTTCCGAGCTGAAAAATTTGATGCCGTTGTATTCCGCGGAGTTATGCGACGCCGATATGACTACGCCTGCGTCCGCACCGTAGTCCCTTGTCAGATATGCTATCCCCGATGTGGGTATAACGCCGGCGACTATGGCTTCCGCTCCCACCGAGCATATGCCCGCCACCATCGCCGCTTCAAGCATATCGCCTGATATCCTCGTGTCCCTGCCTATGAGTATCCTCGCCTTATGCACCTTGCTTGTAAGCACATACGCTCCCGCCTGGCCCAGCTTGAACGCCAGCTCGCACGAAAGCTTTTCGTTGGCGACGCCCCTCACTCCGTCCGTTCCGAATAGTCTTCCCATGTTACCTCCATCGGGTTAGTTCATTATACCCGTATTTATACCACTTTGCAAACTGGTATAGTCCTTTAATTCATTAACCGCGCGGATTTATGGAACCCGCGTTATTTTTCCCTTAAATAGCTCAATGCGGAGTATACCGCAACCGCTCCGTCCGCCGCCGCAGTCACAACCTGCCGCAGCGGCTTTTTCACGATGTCACCCGCGGCAAACACGCCGGGAACGCTTGTCCGCATAAAAGCGTCGGTTATTATGTATCCCGACTCGTCGATATCCACCTTGCCCTTTACAATTTCGGTCTGCGGCGTAGTGCCTATGGCCACAAACACGCCCGATACGCTGATGTCGCGCAGCTGCTCCGTCTTGGTGTTCTTTATCCGCACGCCTTCGACAAACGACTTGCCCAGCACGGTTTCCACTACGCTGTCCCAGACGAATTCTATCTTTTCATTTGCCATCGCGGTTTTTTGCAGCGCCTTCTGAGCGCGCAGCTCGTCCCGCCTGTGTATCACGTATATATGGTTAGCAAAGCCCGAAAGGTACAGCGCGTCCTCCAGCGCCGTATCGCCGCCTCCTACTACCGCCACGTCTTTTCGCTTGAAGAACGCTCCGTCGCACGTCGCGCAGTACGAGACGCCCGAGCCTACAAGCTTTTTCTCCGACATAAGCCCCAGCGATTTGTAATTCGCGCCCATAGCGAGTATCACGGTCTTCGCGGAATACGCCGCATCTTGCGTTAAAACTTTTTTCTCGCCGCCCTCAAGCTCAAACCCGGTGATTTGCGCGTTCTCTATACGCGCGCCCAGGCGCTCCGCCTGTTCCCTGAACTTCAGAGCCAGCTCCGCTCCCGACACGCCCTCCGGAAACCCGGGGTAATTCTCCACGATATGAGCCCGCGCTATCTGTCCGCCCGCAAAAAGGCTTTCGATTATCAGCGCCGACATTCCCGCTCTTGCCGCATATATGCCCGCCGTCAGCCCCGCAGTACCGGCGCCGGCGATTATCAGATCGTACATATTCTGCTCCTTTACCTTTGCTGCTCGCACTTTACCGATGTACACAAATAATACCCTATTTTCCGCAAAAAAACAAACACGTTATACAAGGGATAACCTGCGTTTATAAATTACTTTATTACGAAATCCGGCTATCCGCCTATTCTCTTTTTTAACAACTCCACGGCTTTGTTTATCTGCGCGTCCTGCTCAAAAGTATAGCTTGATGGGTCGTCTTTGAATTCCTGCTGTATGTCTATATAATTATCTGGGTATATGCCGTTCCTGTCTATTGTCCTGCCGTTTGGCGTAAAGTACTGCGACGTCGTCAGCTTAAGCCCTGCGCCCGTCGTCTGTATCGGTATGACCACCTGCACGACGCCTTTGCCGTACGTCCTCGTGCCAACGACAGGCCCGTACCCGAAATCCTGCACCGCGCCCGCGAATATCTCGGCGGCGGACGCCGTTTTGCCATTCACCACAACCGATACGGGCAAGTCTATACAATTTGCGTCGCTTGACCATGTCTCCCTGCGCCCGTACTTATCCTCCGTATATACCAGCGTGCCTTCGGGCAGCAGCCTGTCGAGCACCTTTACCACCGTATTAAGATACCCGCCGGGATTGTCGCGCAGGTCTATCACTATGCCCTTTGCCCCTTGCTCTTCAAAGAAGCTTATCGCTTTGTTGAAAAGCTCTTCGCAGTTGCCGCCGAACTGTATTATCTGCATATATCCGATGCCGTCGGGCAGCATCTTGTATTTGACCATATCACGGGCAACGGCGCGTCGCACGACTTCAAATTCAAACGACTCTTCGCCCCGGAGCACGCCTATAATAAGCGTTGTGCCCTCTTCGCCGATGCAGAGCTTGCCTATCTCCTGCAGCGACATATCCGTCACGTCTTGACCGTCCACGCTGATTATATAATCCCCGACTCTGATGCCCGCTTCCTCTGCCGAAGACCCTTCAAAAAAGTACTCTACTTTGGCAAGCCCGGTCGCCTCTTCTCTGCTTATAACCATGCCGAGCCCGTAGTATTCGCCGGACGCTTCCTGTTTGAATGCCGCGAACTCCTCGGGCGTGTAATAAACGCTGTAAGGGTCGCCAAGCGCCGCCACCATCGCTTTAAGGCCGGCGTACTGCAGGTCTTCCATATTAAACTCCCGAAGATAGTTCTGTTTGATGATTTCTTCTACCCTGGAAAACTCTGATACGGGAAGTTCATCCTGCGCGCCGTCTATATCAAACAGGTGCAGCCCCAGCGTAACCGATAATATGGTCAGCGTTAACAGCGAAGATACTATGCCTACTATAACAGCCATTATAACGGCTGACCTTTTGCTCATATAATCCCTCCAAAAACACATACGTATATAAATATGTGTGCGGGCAGGCAGATTATTCGCTTTTCCGCATGCCCTTAAAATATCTCCCGGAAAGTCTCATTTATTGCTAAGGACCCCGGGATTACAGCATTTACTACTGGGTTCGTATTTAGCACCGATTATGCAAAAAACCTTATTACTTGAGTGAATATCCGGCTTTTCGAACATTATATACTCCGTAAAATACCATGTCAAAAATAGACTAAAAATGTTCATAATAAATTACCAATCGAGAAATTCATGCTTTTTTGAGCCATTAAATTTTGTAATTTTTATTGAATATTTCTTTATAAAAATGTATTGGCAGTCTGAAATTTATGTGGTATAATTCGATACTGCCGGTGTTAAAGCATAAAAAAACTCGGCAGGCCGTGCCAATGTAGCTCAGTCGGTAGAGCAGCTGATTCGTAATCAGCAGGTCAACGGTTCGAGTCCGTTCATTGGCTCCATTTTTTTATAAAAGAAATTTGTTTATCGGGGTGTAGCGCAGTTTGGTAGCGCGTTTGGTTCGGGACTAAAAGGTCGCAGGTTCAAATCCTGTCACCCCGACCACGTCGGAGCAAAGTTCACTTTGCTCCGTTTTGCTTTATTGCTAATCGGAGCTCGTTTCCTTGCTCCTCCTCTTCCCCACAAAGCTTTAAGCTTTGCGGGGACCCCATTACTTGCTCTTAAATATTTCTGTTATGAGTTTGAGAGGATTTGAAGCGAGCGTTAAAAAAACGCCACAGTGTGGCGTTTTTAGCGAGACGGCTTGTACTATGGTAGCTGCGCGCTGGCAGTAACGGCGCAGACTGGTATTTGAAATTTCATCTGGCCTGTCACCCCGACCACGTCGGAGCAAAGTTCACTTTGCTCCTCCTCTTCCCCACAAAGCTTTAGGCTTTGCGGGGGCCCCAATGCTTGCTCTTATTAATTTTTTATTTGGTTATGTGATTGAGAGGATTTGAAGGGAACCAAAACCGAGTGCTGCCAGTGACAGATGAAGCGAGGTTTTGGTTCTGTGAGCAACAGATGAACGCAAGCGTCAGCGAAGCGTGAATCGGCAGCGAACAGAGGATAAGACAACGTGCCAGTGGCACGTTGCCCCCGACCCGGCTTGTACTACAGCAACAGCGTGCTGGCAGCAACGGCGCAGACTGTTTTTAAAATTACACCTTGCCTGTCACCAACTCGTATGCTTCTTATATAAAAAAATGATGAATTAACAAATTCCTATCTGTTTTTGTTTGGCTCTGCGAGAAGAATATGATATAATTTTGTTAATAGTATGCATTGTTTTTCTTATTTTTGAAATAGAACTAATTTTATATTGTGTATAATGATAGAAACAAGGTGATAATAATGGATGGATTCAAATGTCCTTATTGCAATCAATATTTTACTATTATAGAAGGCGTCAATCATGGTATGGTACAACTTTATCTTAAAAACGGCTTAGCTTCAGCTGAGGAGGACTATAATAGTTCATATCTGTTTGAATTACATACATATCGTTGCCCAAACGATAATTGTATGAAAGGCACCTTTATCTTGTATGGTGATAATGGGGGTGATTTTCATGGGCAAAATATACAACTTCTACCAAGATATAACCGTACACAACCGCCGCCATGTGTACCGTTGCATATACAGCAGGATTAAATAGAAGCGTCATCAATATTTGAGCTCAGCCCTAAAGCGTCTGCTACACTATCACGACGTTGTTTGCAAGGTATGATTCGAGATTTTTGGGGTATATCTAAATCTAATCTACATCAAGAAATCGAAGCCTTGAGAGGAAAAATTGATGATGAAGTAGTTGACGCCCTTCTCGCCGTAAAGTCAATTGGAAACATCGGCGCACATCCAAACAATAATTCCAATGTAAACATTATACTCGATGTTGAACCTGATGAAGCAAGTTACCTTCTAGATATGATTGAATATTTAATAGATGATTGGTATGTGTCTAGAGAAAAGAAAAAAGGGCTTTTTGCTCATTTGCGTGAAGCAAAAGATTCAAAGAATAAGGAAAAGTCTGTTTCCACCTCTAATGCAAACAATTGACCATCTGATCTATGATTTATACTCAGACAACACTACTACTGACCAATAACAAACTCTTATTTAATCATAATTCCGCTGGTGTCTTTATAATCAGAATAAACCTTTAGTCACGCAACAAAGATAAAATATATAAAAGGAGCGCACTGGGTGTGCGCTCAAAAAAAGTAGGGAGAGAGGAAAATGCACTCTCATATCACAACCGGGTGACTACCGGCTAAAGGCAGTTTCATATGGTTACTTCTACTGTATAATTCTTCTTCCCTTCCACATAAGGCACGGTCTTTCCCGCTACCGGCTGGCCGTCCACCTTCATGGAGTATGTACCTTCGCCTGTGTTGTTTACGGTTATTTCGTACTCCGCTCCGCGGTAAAACCTTTTTATGCTGTATGAGCTAAAGTCGTGGGGTACGCACGGGTCTATAATCAAACCGTCGTAGCCGGTGCGGACGCCCAGTATGGCCTGGCTTATGCTGACGAACGCCCATGCGGCCGTGCCGGTCAGCCAGCTGTTTTTCGCTTCGCCGTAGCGTTTGGCCTCGCGTCCGGCAATCGTCTGGCAGTAAATGTACGGCTCTACCTTGCGTATATCGCTCTTATCCTCGGAATACGCGGGGCATGTAAGCCGGTATACATTAAAAGCCTCTTCGCCGTTGCCAAGCACAGTATGCGCTATCGTTATCCACGGGTTGTTGTGGCAGAATACCGAGCCGTTTTCCTTGTAACCGGGAGGATATGTCGATATCTCGCCCAACTCCTTGTGATACTGCGTATAACACGGGGACAGCAGCTCTATGCCGTAGTCGTTGGTAAGGCGCTCTTTAACCGAGTTTAAAGCGCGCTGCGCGAGGCCTTCCTGCACGCCTATACCGGCCATTACGCAGAAACCCTGCGGCTCGATAAATATCTTGCCTTCGGCGCATTCGCTGCTCCCAACCTTGTTGCCGAAAGCGTCGTATGCGCGCAGGAACCATTCTCCGTCCCAGCCGTGGTCGTACACCGCTTTCCTTATTTTTTCTATGCCTTCCTCTATCTCGTCCGCTTCGTCGGGACAGCCGTACCTGCGGCAAAGTTCCGCGTATTCGCCGCCGTATTTTACAAACATCGCCGCGAGGAACACGCTCTCGGCTACTCTTCCTTCGGTGTTTGCAGCCGTCTGAAAGCTGCTGTCCGGGTACTCCGAAAAGCAGTTTAAGTTAAGGCAGTCGTTCCAGTCTGCGCGGCCTATCAGCGGGAGCCCATGAGGCCCCAGGTTATTAAGCGTGTACCTTACGCTTCTGCGCAGGTGCTCAAACAACGGCTTTTCCGTTCCGGGAACGTTGTCGAACGGCGCCAGCTCGCTCAGTATGGAATCGTCGCCCGTCTCGCGCACGTACGCCGCGGTGCAGGCTACAAGCCACAGCGGATCGTCGTTAAAGCCGGTGCCTACGTCGCCGTTGCCGCGCTTTGTGAGCGGCTGGAACTGGTGGTACGTGCTGCCGTCCTCGAATTGTATCGCGGCAAGGTCGAGTATCCTTTCGCGCACGCGGTCTGGCACCAGATGTACGAACCCCAGTATATCCTGGCAGCTGTCGCGGAAACCCACGCCCCTTCCCGTACCGCTTTCAAAATAGCTCGCGCTGCGGCTCATGGTGAACGTTATCATGCACTGATACTGGTTCCATATGTTCACCATGCGGTCGAGCTTCTTATCGCCGCTATTCAGCGAAAAGCGCGATAAAAGACTGTCCCAATAAGCCGAAAGCTCGACAAGCGCTTTCTGTACAGAATCGGTGTCGGAAAAGCGCCGTATAAGCTCCTTTGCGGGCGCCTTGCGGACCTTGCCGGCTGCTTCAAACTTTGAATCCCTCGGGTTTTCCGCATAGCCGATAATGAATATAAACGTCTTCTCCTCGGACGGCTCGAGCGTTATATCCAGCCGGTGGCTTGCCATGGGCGCCCAGCCGAGAGCCAGGCTGTTGTTGCTTATGCCCTGTTCGACGACAGCGGGGTTTTCCCATGAGCCGAAACGCCCTAAGAACGATTCCCTGTCGGTATCGAAGCCGTTTACGGGAGCATTTACGCTGTAAAACGCAAAGTGGTTGCGGCGCTCGCGATATTCCGTAGTGTGGTAAATCGTGCTGCCCTCCACTTCAACTTCGCCTATGTTTAAGTTTCTCTGAAAATTCGTAGCGTCGTCGAGCGTGTTCCAAAGGCACCATTCAATAGCGCTGTATAGCTTCAGCGACTTGCTGCGCAGGCCCGAGTTGCGAAGCTTAAGCTGGTTTATCTCGCAGTTTGCGCCGATAGGAACGAAGCAGGTCAGCTGCGCCTCCACGCCGTTTTTGGCGCTCTCAAGTATCGTATAGCCTAGCCCGTGGCGGCAGCGGTAAATATCGAGCGGGGTTTTTGCGGGCAGGAATCCGGGGTTCCAAACAGTGTCCCCGTCTTTGATATAATAAAAGCGCCCGTTTGTGTCCAAAGGAACGTTATTATAACGGTAGCGGGTAATACGGCGAAGCTTTGCGTCGCGGTAAAAGCAGTATCCGCCTCCTGTATTTGATATAAGGCTGAAAAATTCTTCGGCTCCCAGGTAGTTTATCCATGGAAGAGGCGTGGCCGGCGTCTCAATAACGTACTCTTTGGCATCGTCGTCAAAATATCCGAATTTCATGTAATATCTCCTATTGGCTAATAACGATAACGATTTCGTATTATAGTATCATTTTATACTATCAGTGCCCAAAAAGCAAAGGATATTTTGCAGCAATACTCAAAAGTTATATTAATGCTATAGCCCGGAGCGCGATTTTTATTTTAAAAAGCCGTTGATTAATGATATACTTTTAATTATAATGAATTACGAAATCGTTTTTTAGTTATATTTATTACAAACCCCTGTTAACAGCAGCATATAAGGGGGGCATATGGGAGATGTCACATAGAGTGGTCAAAGTTGTTACAATCAAAGATATATCAAAGCGATGCGGCGTTTCCTGCGCCACGGTAAGCAAGGCCCTTAACGGCTATAAGGACATAGGCGAAAAGACCGCCGAACTTATCAGAAAAACCGCGAAAGAGATGGGATACTTCCCTAACGCCACCGCGCGGGCATTAAAGACTAACCGTTCAAACAATATAGGCGTATTGTTTGTGGACGCAACGCGCAGCGGTTTAACGCACGAGTATTTCGCCGCCGTGCTTAACAGCCTTAAAGTGGAAGCGGAACGCTTAGGGTTCGATATCACGTTTATAAGCCAGAACATAGGCGGGCACGAGATGAGCTATCTCGAGCACTGCCGGTACCGCAAATGCGACGGGGTTGTTGTGGCCTGCGTCAACTTCTACGACCCGGCGGTTGTTGAGCTGGTAAGAAGCGATATACCGACGGTTACAATAGATCACGTGTTTGACAACCGCACCGCGATACTGTCGGATAACGTGAACAGCATGCGCGACATAGTGAATTACGTATATAATATGGGCCACAGAAGGATAGCGTTCATTCACGGTGAAAGGACGTCTGTAACAATAAAAAGGCTGGGAAGTTTTCACAGGACATGCGAAGAACTGGGCATAAGCGTTCCCGACGAGTACGTAAAGCCCGCGCATTACCACGACCCGAAAATGAGCGCGCAAGCGACGAAGGAGCTTCTTGCGCTGCCCGAGCGGCCTACATGCATATTGTATCCCGATGACTTCTCGTTCATAGGCGGCAGGAACGTAATTGAAAAAGAGGGGCTTTCGATACCCGACGATATCAGCGTCGTCGGATACGACGGAATATACCTTTCGCAAGTTTTAAGGCCCCGCCTCACGACATGGAAACAGGATACCGAAGCGATAGGGCGCGAGGCTGCCGCAAAGCTTATAGAAACTATAGTCAACCCAAAAGCCGCGCTGTTGGAGCAAGTGGTCGTTCCCGGTGAACTTATCGAGGGACAGTCGGTATTAAAACTTGAAAACAGCTGAAAACGGCTTAAATTAATGGGGAGGCTGGACGCCTCCCCTTTTTATTACAAAATTCTTATCGGTTCAACAGCAATGAGTTTCGCTATATTGAAACAACTAAAGCACTCTTCCGTTTGTATTTATAACGTCCGAATACCACTTTGCCGAATCCTTCGGTATGCGGCGCTGCGTCGGGTAATCGACGAATACCAGCCCGAAGCGTTCGCTGTAGCCCTTTGACCACTCGAAGTTGTCGAGAAAACTCCAGTGCATGTATCCCTTTACCGGCACGCCTTCGTCTATCGCCTTTTTCAGCTCGCGCAGGTAGCGCCTAAGAAAATCTATGCGTTCGGGGTCGTGCACTTCCCCGTCTATGAATATACGGTCGTTGCAGCTTTGCCCGTTTTCGGTAATATATATCGGCAGGCCGTAACGCTTATAGAGGTTTGCGATACCGTAATGCATTACTTCAGGCGTGACGAGCCACTTTGTGGCGGTCATAGGAAAGCCGGGATAGTGTACGACGAGGTTTCCGTTTATATCCGTCATCCATCCGCTGTAAACATTGACGCCTAAAAAATCCGGCTTCTCCATCAGTTCCCAGTCGCTTTGCGGAACGCTGTCCATAAAACTTTTAAAAAACTCAGGCGCGCCGTCCGGGTATCCGTGAAACATCACTCCGTCCAAAAAGCTGTTGAACGTAAACATCCAGTCGTCCTCGCTTAAGCGAAATGTCGCCCTGTAAGCCGCTTCGCGCGCAGCCTCGCTGTCATTTTCAGGATAGCAGAGCCTTCCGCATAATGCCGCGCCCACCTTTATATCGCAAGCGTTTTCACGCAGCGCTTTTGCCGCCATGCCGTGCGCCAGCATATGGTGATACATGACCTTTACAAGCTCTTCATTCGGCAGAGTCAGCCCCGGTGCGTGTTCTCCGATAGCGTGGCCAAGGAGCACCGAACACTGCGGCTCGTTGACTGTCATATAATTTTTGACCCGCCCGCTAAAATGCCTGCCTATCACGCCCGCTAATTCGCCCAAACCTTCCGCCGCTGCGCGGCTGCGCCAGCCGCCTTCCTTTTGAAGCGCGGATGGAAGCTCCCAATGATACAGCGTAACCCAGGGCTCTATGCCGTTTTCCAGCAGCGTATCTACCAAGCGATCGTAGTAATCGAGCCCCGCTTTATTAACTGCACCCTTGCCGCCCGGAAGTACGCGCGGCCAGTTTATCGAGAAGCGGTACGCTTTTATGCCGAGATTTTTCATCAGCGCTATGTCGTCAGCGTACCTGTGATACGTATCGCACGCAACGTCGCCGTTTTCGTCGTTATATACGTGCCCCTTGCCGGTATTGTGGCAGAAATCGTCCCATATGCTGGGCCCCTTGCCGTCCTCATCCCACGCGCCTTCGCACTGATACGCGGCGCACGATGTTCCCCATATAAAACCGTCAGGAAATGTTCCCATTATACTACCTCCAAAAAGTCATGCTTCGTATCGTTTTATTGCATGTAAAAAAGGTTTTCAGGGTAAAAATCAGCCGCTCCCGCTGTATGCTTCCCGGTAAAACGACTCGCTGCCGGGATAGCTTTCTGGGAAGCGGCGTCATTATATTACTTATAAGCTACCGGTTAAGCTCGTCCAATATAGCCTGCAGCTTTTCGGCGTTGTATCTGCCGCCCCCGAAGCTCAGCAGCGCCCGAAGGGGCATATCCTTAAGCATCGCTTCCATCATTTCCTCATTCATCGCGTCTTTTGCGGCTTGCGACGGTTCGCCGTCGTGGGAAACGAATGTGGAAATTATGTCGTCCATCACCGGCTTGATTATCGGTTTTGCCTTCGGGTCCGCCATCAAGTCCATGAATATGCTGTTCATATCGTACTTAACGGGCAGGCTTACGGTGGATTCGACGAATACCGTCCTGCTTAGCACTATGTCGCGCGAAGACCTGCATATTTCGATATCAAATTCGCCCGTCTTGACATGCCAGTCGTGTATCTCGTTGTTCCAGCAGGCAAACGCGCGCTTATCGAGCGTAAACGTAACCGTCTTCGTCTCGCCGGGCTGCAATGCGACTTTCTCAAAGCCCTTTAGCTCGCGAACGGGGCGTATCAGCGTGCTTTTAATATCGGCAACATAAAGCTGGACCACCTCTTTGCCAAACACTTTCCCCGTGTTCGTCACGTCTACCGATACCGTGACGGTCTCGGCGTCTTTAAAGCGCTGCTTATCCGTTCTTAGGTTGGAATATTCAAACGTCGTATAAGACAGCCCGTAACCGAACGGGAACAGCACGTCCATCTTTTTCTTGTCGTAATAGCGGTAGCCTACAAATATTCCCTCGCGGTATTCGACAGTATCCTTTTCACCGCCGTAGAACAGGTATGAAGGGTTATCCTCAAGCTTTAACGGGAACGTTTCGGGCAGCCTTCCCGACGGATTCACGTCGCCGTAAAGCACTTTTATTACTGCTTTCCCGACGGCCTGACCGCCGAGATACGCTTCGAGTATGCCCTTTACGCTCCCCGTCCACGGCATTTCCACCGGTGAACCGTTATGCAGCACGACTACCGTGTTTGGGTTTGCCGCCGCTACCGCCGCTATCAGCTCGTTCTGGCAGTCGGGCAGGCGCATATGAGTGCGGTCATACCCCTCGGATTCATAAGCGTCAGGCAGGCCCGCGAACACCACTGCGACGCGCGCCTGCCTTGCCGCTGCTACCGCTTCCTGTATCATCGCTTCGCTCGTTTTGTCCGTGTCGATCTCAAAACCTTTCGCGTAGACTATGTCGAGGCCCGAGCCGGCATCCAGAGCGCTCGTGATTTTGAAACAGTTGATATGCGAGCTCCCGCCGCCCTGAAAGCGCGGCTTCTCGGCGAATTCGCCTATAAACGCGACCTTGTCCGTTTTGGCGAGCGGCAGTATTCCGCCTTCGTTTTTAAGCAGCACCATGCATTCCGCCGCTATCGAAGCGGCAAGCTCGTGTTGCGCTTCCTTGTCCCAGGGCGTTTGCGGTTTGGCGTTTTCGTGATAGCGGTAATGTACGCTGAGTATGCGCTCGCAGGCTAGATCGACAAGCTTTTCATCGAGCCTTCCTTCGCGCACCGCCTCCACTATCTTTTTGTCGTTAACGCCGCCCGAAGAAGGCATTTCGAGGTCAACACCGGCTTCGATGCCCTTTACGCGGTCCACTACCGCTCCCCAGTCTGTCACCACATATCCGTCAAAGCCCCATTCGTCCCGCAGCAGTTCGGTAAGCAGCCACTTGTTTTCGGCCGAAAACGTGCCGTTGATGCGGTTGTAAGAGCACATCACCGTCCAGGGTTTCTCGCGGCGTATTGGCGTTTCGAAAGCGGCGAGGTAAATCTCGCGCAATGTGCGCTCGTCTATGTCGGAGCTTGACGACATGCGCCTGTGTTCCTGGTTGTTTGCGGCGAAATGCTTTATGCTCACTCCCACGTTTTTGTTCTGCACGCCGTTGATATACGCGGCTGCCGCCTCTCCCGCAAGATACGGATCTTCCGAAAAGTACTCGAAGTTCCGGCCGCAAAGCGGAGAACGCTTTATGTTGACCGCCGGCCCTAGCACTACGCTTACTTTCTCGTGCTGACACGATTCTCCTATTGCTTCGCCCAGCGTTTTCAGCAGACCGCGGTCAAACGACGCGGCCGTAGCGCATCCCGCGGGGAAACAGACAGCCTCGATGCTGTCATTAAAGCTCGCGTTGTCAGCCTGCTTTCTCAAGCCGTGAGGGCCGTCGCTTACCATGAACGAAGGCACGCCCAGCCTTTCTACCGGCTTTGTATGCCAGAAATCAAGCCCGGAGCAAAGCCCTGCCTTTTCTTCGAGCGTCATCTGGGAAACCAGCTTCTTAATATCCATATTGCTTTAAACCTCTTTTGCAGCGTAATTTATGCAATAATTCTAGCCTTCACAACTGTTGCAGTATATCATCTACGTTGGTATTTTATCATATTTGTGTCATATAAATCCGCACGAAGGCTTTTATGGAGACAGAGTCAAACCGTGGAGAGGTCCCATTCCTCATGTATCTTAGGCACGTCGCTAATAAGCCGCTGCGTATAGCGCGCCTTGGGGTTGAGTATTACTTCGTCCGCCGTGCCGCTCTCCACGAACTTCCCGTGTTCCATGATATACACCGAGTCGGATATGTAATAAGCAAGGCCGATATCATGCGTTATGAATATTATCGTCATGCCTGTCTCTTCGCGCAGCTGAAGAAGCATGTCGAGTATTGTTGCGCGCGAGCACGCGTCTATCATGCTCGTGGGCTCGTCGGCAAGCAGTATCTTCGGCTTGAGAAGGAATATGCGCGCTATCATAAGGCGCTGCATCTGCCCTCCCGACAGCTCGAACGGATATTTGTTGGTCAGTTCCGCGAACTTAAGATTGACGAAGCTGCACGCCTCCCTCATCATCTCAATCTTCTTTTCCTTGGGCAGCTTCCTGCCTCCGCGCATATTGATGCAGTCGAGCAGCACGGTGTCTATCTTGTTGAACACGTTAAACGATGAAAACGGGTCCTGAAATATAGCCTGTATGTTCTTCCAGTACTCGCGCTTTTTACGCTGCGTGCTTATATCGCGCGGCGCGCCCTGAAAGTACACTTTGCCCGACGTGACGCTGATAAGCCCGAGCAGCATTTTGGCAAGAGTCGTCTTCCCGCTGCCCGATTCTCCGACTATCGATATAAGCTCGCCCTCGCGGAACTCAAAATCCACATTATCGACAGCCACGCATTTGTTGGCGCCGATGCCGAATACTTTCGTAACGCCCTTGCCCGAAAGGCAGAGAGGGCGGTCTTTCAGCGATTTGTTTTTGTCAAAATTCACGGCCGCTTCACTCATTTGCGTATACCTCCCTCAACGTTTTCTCCGACAATATGCAGCGGTATCTGCGCCCCTCCTCCGATTTAAACAGAGGCACTTTGGATACCTTGCATTCGGGCTTTACGTATTTGCAGCGCTCCGCAAACCGGCAGCCGTAAGGCGGGTTCTTAAGGTTGGGCGGAGTACCGGGAATGGCGGTAAGCTTCATCTCGCGGGTATGCTCCTCCGGTACGATTATCGAGCCCATAAGCCCTTTGGAATACGGGTGCAGCGGGTCGAACACCACTTCTTTTGCCGTACCCTCTTCCACTATCTGCCCGGCATACATCACCATTATGTCGTCGGTCACGTTATAGAGCAGCGGCAGTTCGTGAGTGATGAATATCATCGATCTGATGTAGCCTTTGTCCATAAGATCGCGAAGCATCTTTATAGCCATCTTCTGGCTTGTGACGTCAAGCGCGCTCGACGGCTCGTCGGCAATGAGCACCTTGGGCGAGAGTATCGTCGAAACGGCGATTACCGTGCGCTGCTTCATTCCTCCCGACAGTTCCACGGGGTACCTTTTCAGTATGTCGGCAGAGAGCCCCAATACCTCAAAGCGCTCTTTGGCGCGTTCGTATATCTCCGCCTTGGTAGCCTTGGGTTCGTGCGCACGAATAACGTCCTCGACGAAACGTATTATCTTTCTTGTAGGATTCAATGCATTCATCGCCGCCTGCGGTATGTACGCTATCTCGGTGCCCAGTATCTTCTTGCGCACCTCGTCCGGGGTCATACACGATATGTTTACGCCGTCCACTATTATTTCGCCGCTCATGTAATGCAGAGGAGGAAAGTAATAACCCATAAGGCTTAAAGCGAGCGTAGACTTTCCGCAGCCGCTCTCTCCCGCTATACCCAGCGACTTGCCCTCCTCTACCTTCAAGGACACGTCGTCCACGGCGTAAACGTCCTCTCTGAAGCGCGTAATGTATTTTGTTGTAAGGCCGTTAACCTCAAGTATAACTTTTCCCATATCTGGCCTCCTAATCTCTCAAAGTCGGGTTGAACACCTGGTCGAGGCCGGTATTCATCAGGTTCAGCGAAAATCCGACGAACGCTATAGACAATATTACCGGTATGAAAGCCCACCAGGCGCCGTTTATATGCGCCGCGTACGCCATGGACCAGTACATCATCAGCCCCAATGTCGGAACTTCCGTCGTTTTCGGACCGAGGCCAAGTATGGAGAGCTGCGCTTCGGCGAGTATCGCCGTGCTTATCTGCAGTATAAGCGCCATCACCACGTACGACGCGATATACGGCAGTATGTCGGTAAGCAATATGCGCGGCAGCGAGTGGCCTGAAAGTTTGCTTAAGTTAACATGGTCGCGGTTCCTTAAAGAAACGACCTGCGCTCGTACGGCCCTTGCCGTCCACACCCACGAAGTCAAGCCGATAACCAAAGCGACAGTCGCGGCTCCGCGATCGTTCTGGCTTATCGAGAATGATATGAGTATCAGCAGCACGAAGGACGGTATCACGGTAAACAGGTTTGTAAAGAACATTATTATGTCGTCGAGTATGCCGCCTACATAACCTGCGAGCAAACCTAAAACCAGCCCGATGAATGTCGCTACCAAGCCTGCTATAAGGCCTATAAGCAGCGACGTTCCCACGGCCGATACCAGCTCGGTAAGCACATTTCGCCCGAAGTTGTCCGTACCCAGCGGCAGGTTTATGGTGTTTGCCACATCGTTAACGTTTACATAATCGGTGTTTGTGACCTTCACCACCTCCTGAAGCTCTTCTGTTTCACCATCTTTCTGCATAACGATGAGTCCTTCTTCACCGAGTATCGTGTTGAGGTTATCGTCGAGCCTGCCGTAGTACTTGCGCTTTGCGGACGTCATACCTTTAAACTTCAGTTTGCGGTCAAAATTAGCTTCCCAGATATTGAGCAGGCGCTCGGTATCCTCTATGTTTATCTCCTCTTCGGGTATGCCGAAAGCGACGAGCCAGTTTTTCATCTCTATGCGGTCCTCGCTGCTGAGCTTGCTTTCTATGCGCTTTGTGGCTGCGTCGTCGAGTTTGAATGTATAAAATTTTCCGGTATTGACGCTGTCCTGCACGGAAACGTATATGCCCGGTTTGGAAAACGTTCCAAGGCCTATCATCTTAAGAGGATCGTCCGGCACGAATATCGGGTATATTATGACTGTGAGCAGCATTATCGCGAGTATGATAAACCCCACGACGAACTTCGGGGAATGGAAGACCTGACGGAATGTATTTCTCATATATACCCCCCCCCTTAATCCATCTGCGCCGCTTTTACGCGCGGGTCGATAAATCCGTACAAAATTTCTATCAGGAAATTAGCAATAAGCACCATAACAGTTATTATCAGCGTTGCTGCGGATATCAGCGGATAATCGGAGCCCGTGACCGCGCTGAATATCGTGGTGCCCAGCCCAGGGTAGCTGAATATAGTCTCCGCAACGAGCGCGCCGCCTACCATGGTTCCGAGCGACAATGCAAGCCCGGTTATCTGAGGCAGCATGGCGTTACGAAACACGTAACGCACTATCTTTCTGTCCTTTATACCCAAAAAGCGGCTGTACTTCACATAGTCGGCATTCAGCTCATATATGGACATCGAGCGCATGCCGATAGCCTGTCCGCCGATGGCTATTATGACTATGGACCAGAACGGCAGTTGGTAATGCGATATCACCGAAGCTACGAACTGCCATGAGAACGTCGGTATAAGGTCGAATGCGTATCCTCCCGCTATCGGAGCTATTTTGAGGTTTAACGCGAAAATGACAAGCAGCAGGGTTGCCATGCCGAACGCCGGTATGCTGGTGGCAAACAAACATACAGGCATTACCACCTTGTCGAATCCTTTCCGTATATATGCTGCGAGAGCTCCTAAAAGGTTTCCTATTAGCCAGCCGATTATTATTGCCGGCAATTGCAGCCCGATAGTCCACCATATAGAGCTTGATATGATATCGGACACTGTCCGCGGATATTCGCTAAAAGAGATCCCCATGTCCCCTTTCAGCAGATTCTTTATGTAGTTGTAGAACTGTACATGAATAGGTTGGTCGGTACCGAATTTTTTTGCGTAATCTTCGTATATCTTCTGTATGGCGGTCGGGATAGACATTCCTGCAGCCGCACGCGCGGTTATCGCGGCGACGGGATCGCCCGGCATAAGCCGGGGCAGTAGAAAGTTCAGTATTATGGCACATACCAATGTTATCAAAAGCCATAGAATTTTCTTGCCGAAATATTTGCGGTAGCCTTTCAAATTAACACCTCCACTCTTCCCAAAAAGGTCAAACACGAGAAAACAGCCATGTTTAAAGAAACATGGCTGTTTCTCACCTTTATCCTTTACTCTACAAGCTCAAGATTGTAGAGGCCGGCAATGCCGTACCCGCACATAAGGTTCGTCGGCGGGATGTTGTTGCCGTCGTCAAGCTCGGGGTAGTTCGTCCATACAGACTCGTTTACAGCGTGGAACAGCTGCGGACGATACATGAGAGCGAACGAGGGAACATCCGTGAGGTATATCTTTACCGCCTCGGTATAGAGCTCCTTAAGCTTCACGGGATCGGTCTCTTTGGGAATAGCCGCAATTAACTCGTCGGCTCTCTTGTTGGAGTATCCGCCGAAGTTTCCAACCCAGTTGTTCTCCTGGCCTACAAACTCGCTGCTCATGAACTGACGTACGCGCGACCAGGGCTGCGTTGCGGAAGCGCCGTCGCCCGACCACATGAATATGTCGTACTCTGTCTGTTTGCCATTCGTGAACACAGTCTGATATACATCCCAAGTGGGATAATATGTTTCAATGTTGATGCCGATCTTCTGTCCGGCGGCAGCCACTATTTCCATGGCCGCCTGCCAGTCGGTCCAACCCTCGGGGCAGCAAGCTTTGTAATGAAGCTCTTTGCCTTTGTATTCGCGGAATCCGTTACCGTCTTTATCGACGATGCCGGCTTCGTCAAGAAGCTTCTTGGCGCCTTCGATATCGTTTCCGGTCCACTGCAGGTCTTTTACCGCCTCATGATCGTACATAGCCTGTTCGCCTTCGGTCGGGTTCATGCATGAACGCGGCACAGCCTTGAACGTCGGGCTCTGGTTCGTCATGGCGTTAGCGATTATCGCGTCGTAGTCGACAGCAATGGCAATTGCTTTACGTACTGCAACCTGATCGAGGCCGTAGGAATTCATGTTGTACCATGCGGTCGGTATCGCCGTGCAGATGCCGTAAGGCGGTTCATCGATATACGTGGAGATAGGCAGACCCTTCTCGAGCCAGAGCTTCTGTATGTCGGGCAGGAACTGCTGGTTCACGTCAATCTGGCCGGCTTCGAAAGCGGCCTGTGTAGCTTCATTGCCTTCGTAAATTACGTGGCAGATGTACTTGGGAACAGGCAGTTTGCCCCACAAGGATTCAGCCTGGCCCCAGTAATTATCGTCGCGTATATATACGACCTTCTGATCGTCGGCATAGAAGCTCTTATAAGGCCCGGACGCTACGAAGTCTTCGCAGGGGTCGTTCTTGAACTTCGAGGCGTCTCCGCCCGAGCGCTCTTCAAGCCTTTGCGTAAACGCTTTCTGGTTGACAAACGTCTTACCGAGGTAGAACACTACCTGAAGCGGGTTGACCGGTCTGCCTTCGTCATCGAGTTTAGAATAAATCTTTACGGTTGAAGCGTCGACCGCTTCGATCTTCTCGATGAAGGGTTTGAACTCAAGGCCTCTGTTCGTCTCGTATTTGAGGTGGCATTCATACGTATAAGCTACGTCTTCAGCCGTTACGGGCGTGCCGTCGTTCCACTTCGCATCGGGATTGATTTTGACGGTCATCTCGGTCTGGTCGGCGTTCCACTGGTAATCGCCGTCGGCGAGCAGCGGATACATCTTGCCGTCAAGCAGATTGTACATATACAGCGTCTCGTGGACAACTTGCCTCGCGGGCTCTTCCGTACAAGCTATGGCATTGTTCATGTCTGCGCTGTAAGGGTTCCACCCTTTGATTGCGCCGTACTGGAAACCAGCCACGTAAAGCGTCTCTTTTCTGGGCAGTTCCCCGCCCGGTTCTACAGACACTTCCGCCGAAGGTTCTTCAGACGGCTCTACCACTTCCTCAGACGGTTTCTCGCTGGGCTCCGGAGTGCTTGAAGCGGCCGGTGCGGGAGCACACGCAAACAGCGTTACGCAAGCGAACACTATAGCGAGTACCAACACCATTATCTTCCATGTACTCTTCATGATTGTTCCTCCTTGTTTTTTATCGTTAAGGCCTTTTTTGGCCGATAACGCTATCTATAAACTCAGAGCTGCTTTACCGTTTCGCCTTCCCAGATAACGCCGGGAACAACAATACGGCTGGGTATATATGTTCTTGGAGATTTAATCGCATTTACGAGCAGCTTCGCGGCCTGCTCGCCTATCTTCTTTGAGTCCTGCTTTAATGTCGTGAGCTTTGGGACGAAGCACCCTGCTTAAGTAGATGCCGTCAAAGCCGGTTACGCTGATGTCGTCGGGTATAACGAGCCCTTTGCGTTCTATCTCGTTCATTCCCCCGATGAATGAAAAATCGTCCGGGTAGAGTATGCATGTGGGGGGATCGTCAAGTTCCAGCAATTCGCGCGTGGCAAGCCCGCTCGAGCACGGGTCGTGATATAAGCCTTTGCGTATATATTTATCCGGGGTCGAAACGCCGAGTTCCTCGCAGGTTCTATAGAAACTTGCGAGCCGAAAACGTGTAACTGCAGTGTCCTCGCCGTGTATAAACGCTATTATTCTATGCCCCTTGCCGTACACGTAACGCACAAGGTCACGCATGCACTGCACGTTGTCGGATACTACTGCTCCGCAATTATCAAACACATAATCTATCGTGACAACAGGAATTCTGCTGTTCACCAGTTCCGCAATAGACGGATCCTGAAAATCAACGCTCGCTATAACTACGCCGTCGCAGTTTCTGTATTTGCAGTGTTCAAGGTAACTCATGCTGGTATGGCCTATGTTGCAGCTTATGAATGTTACGTCGTAACCGTTGCGCTCGGCCTCGTTTTTGAGGCTGTCTAATACCTCCGAAAAATACTCATGCGTCAACCCGCTGCTGGTACCGTCCACAAAAAGAACGCCTATGTTATATGAATGGTTGGTTCTGAGAGCACGCGCCGCAGCATTCGGGAAATATCCAAGCGACCTTGCAACCTGCCTTATACGATTGGCAGTCTCAAAGCCGATATCCGGGGCGTTGTTGAGCGCTTTGCTGACAGATGCAACCGATACGCCACATTGTTCAGCTATATGCCTTATTGTTACCATGTGTATGCGTATCCTCTGCTAGTAATGATAGTTACTTAATCGTTTTCTCTGGCCTTATTATAGTATCACATTTTATCTATGTCAAGCACGTTTTTTGCGTGAATATTCTTTCGCTTCCACCATTTTCCGCGAATTTAAAACGGTTTAGGAGAAATCGCTTGACATACTGCCAAAATGTTATACCATTTATTATGACCCCGGTTAAAACAATGGCTATATTTATTAAAAAATGGCGCGTATGGAAGGAGGCGTTCGGCATATTATGTTTATTCAGTCGCTTAATGGGGCTTGGGAGATGCGTTTTTCCGGCGAAAACGATATATTTAAGGCTTCAGTACCCGGTTCGGTGTACTCGGACCTTATTGCCGCCGGAGCAATGGACGACCCGTATTGGCGGGACAACGAAAACGCAGCTTTAAAGCTTATGGAGCATGATTTCGTTTATACGAAAACGTTTACCGCCGATGAAAACCTGCTTGGGTGCGACCGCGTGCTGCTGCGCTGCGAAGGGCTGGATACGCTTTGCGCTATATCGCTAAACGGAAAACACGCAGGAGACGCCGACAACATGCACAGAACGTGGGAATTTGACGTACGCTCATTGCTGATACCCGGGCAGAACAGCATAGAGATACGCTTCTTCTCCCCTACAAAATATATAAGGAAGGCATACGAAGTTTCGAGAGCCGACGGCACTTCCGACGCGATGAAGGGGTTTCCGCTGCTGCGCAAATCCCATTGCATGTTCGGCTGGGATTGGGGCCCGAGGCTTCCCGACGCCGGCATATGGCGAAGCATATCGCTCGTAGGCATTGACGCCGCGCGCATAGGCGGAGTATACGTTGCGCAGTCCCACGAAATCGGTTGCGTAATACTGCATGTTTCGACAGCCGTTGATGTCGTAACCGAAGCCAAAACGGATATAAGCGTCGAAGTAACAGCGCCTGACGGCAGAACGTGGAGCGCCAAAGGAGCCGAATGCGACATACACATAGACAACCCGCTGCTGTGGTGGCCGAATGGCCTCGGCGGCCAGCCGCTGTATACCGTCAAGGTTACTTTGAGCGCAGGCGGCCGCGCGCTCGACGTTTGGGAAAGGCGCATAGGCCTTCGCACTATGACTATGAGCATAAAAAAGGACGAGTGGGGTGAAAGCTTCGCGCATTGCGTAAACGGCGTAGAGTTCTTCGCTATGGGCGCGGATTATATACCCGAGGACTGCATACTCAGCAGGGTTAACAAGGAGCGTACGCGCAGATTATTAGAAGACGCCGCGGCGGCGAATTTCAACGTTATTCGCGTATGGGGCGGGGGATATTACCCCGACGATTACTTTTACGATATTTGCGACGAACTCGGCCTCGTGGTCTGGCAGGATTTCATGTTTGCGTGCGCGGTATACAACCTTACCGACGAATTCGAAGAGAACATACGCGCGGAGATAACCGACAACGTAAGGCGCCTTAGGCACCACGCCTCTCTTGGCCTCTGGTGCGGCAACAACGAGATGGAGATGTTCGTCGCGATGGGCGAATGGGTGTCTAGCGGCAGGCAAAAAGCCGACTATATAAAGATGTACGAGTACATCTTCCCGCAGATATTGAAAAAGGAAGACCCCAATACTTTCTACTGGCCGGCGAGCCCTTCTTCGGGAGGCAGCTTCGATAAGCCCAACGACCCAAACAGGGGCGACGTTCATTACTGGGAGGTATGGCACGGAGGCCTTCCTTTTACCGACTACCGCAACCACAAGTTCCGCTATGTGTCGGAGTTCGGCTTCCAGTCGTTCCCGTCGATAAAAACGATAGAGGCTTTTACCGAACCAAATGACCGCAACATGTTCTCTTATGTGATGGAAAAACATCAGCGGAACGCGTCCGCTAACGGAAAGATACTCTCTTACCTTTCACAGATGTACCTTTATCCGCGCGATTTTGAGATACTGATATACGCCTCGCAGCTGCTTCAGGCGCAGGCGATGCAGTACGGCGTCGAACACTGGCGCAGGAACCGCGGCCGCTGCATGGGCGCCGTAATATGGCAGCTCAACGATTGCTGGCCGGTGGTCAGCTGGTCGAGCATCGACTATTTCGGGCGCTGGAAGGCGCTGCACTATTATATGAAGAGGTTCTTCGCACCAGTGCTGATATCCTGCCACGAGGAAGGCGTGCTGTCGCAGAACACCAACGTAAACGCCGAGCCCTTCCCTCTTAAAAAGAGCGCGAAGCTCAATGTGAGCAACGAAACGGCAAAAGCGTTTACCGGAGTAGCGCGCTGGTCGCTGCGCAGCCCGGACGCCAAAGTAATCAGGGAAGGGGCATTCGACGTTGAAGTGCCGGCGTTTTCCGCCGTATGGCTGCCCGAGCAGGATTTTTCGGACAAGGACACTTACGGATGCTACTATGCGTACGAGCTCGAAGGCAAACATGGTACGGTGGGCGGCGGCAGCGTGCTGTTCTGCCCTCCCAAGCATTTCCGCTTTGAGGACCCTAAGCTTTCCGCGTATATCGATGGAGACGAAATAGTCGTATCTGCGTGCGCCTACGCGCGCAGCGTAGAGATAATATGCGACGACGACTCCGTGCTGAGCGACAACTATTTCGATATGAACGCAGGAGAGCGCCGCGTAAAAGTGCTGCGCGGCGCGCCGAAATCGGTTAAAGCCCGGAGCGTATACGACATAAGGTGAGGTTAATGAACAGAGCCAAGCAAGCCGCCGCAAAGGATGGCATATGAACAGGACTACCAATATGACGGAGGGCAGGCCCCTCCGCCTTATTGTGTTGTTCGCGCTGCCCATGTTCTTCAGCAACATATTTCAGGAGCTTTACTACGTAGCCGACAGCATCATCGTAGGCCGCATAATGGGAGTGAACGCTTTTGCGTCGGTAGGCGCTGCGGGGTTCTACTACTGGCTCGTGCTCAGCATAATATTCGGGTTTTCCCAAGGCTTCGGAGCGCTGTTTGCGCAGCGCTTCGGTGCTGGAGACCATGAAGGCTTAAGGCGCGCGATAGCGCAGTCGGTAATATGTACTGCGGCGCTTTCCGCTCTGCTCACCGCGGCAAGCCTGCTGCTTTTGCGTCCGGCGCTCGTGCTGGTGAACACTCCCGCCGAAGTGATGGACGGAGCGTATACCTATCTTGTGTGGGTGCTTGCGGCTGCGCCTGTGATGTTCGCTTATAACGTTTGCGCGACTTTGCTTCGCGCGCTTGGCAATAGCCGTACCCCTCTCGCGGCGGTTATAGTATCGAGCGTTATCAACATCGCTCTTGACCTGCTGTTTGTTTGGCCTTGCGGCATGGGCATCGCTGGGTCGGCGATAGCGACCGTTATTGCCAATTGCTGCGCGTTTGTCTACTGCCTTTATAGTCTGAAAAGCATAGAGGCGGCGCGCATTACGCCAAATGACTTCAAACACGGCCGCAAAGTTGCAGGAGCGCTCATAAGGCTTGGCTGTCCGCTCGCTCTGCGCAATATAATAATTGAGACCGGAAGCATTTTGGTGCAGTATGTGGTAAACGGCTACGGAACGCTGTATGTCGCGGGAGTTGCGGCAGCCTTCAGGTATATAGGCATTATGAACCTCGTAGGCTTTTCTCTCGACGGAGCCGTGATGGTATATGTCGGCCAGAATTACGGAGCGGGAAGGAGCGGCCGCATCAAGTCGGGAATGCGCGCCGCCCGGCGGCTGGCAATAATAAGCTCCGTCATAACCGCCGCACTTACGGCGCTTTTCGGTAGGGAAATGATTAAGCTGTTTATCTCGGGCGAGGTGTCCGAAGTGGCGGCTGTCGCAGAAATAGGATACCGCAACCTGCTTGCGTTCTCGGTTTGCCTGCCGTCGCTCTATATGCTGCTGATTTACCGGAGCGCTTTGCAGGGCATGGGCAATGCATCCGCGCCTATGGCTTCCGGCTTTATCGAGCTTGTAATGCGCATATTGTCGCTGTTTATACTGCCCGCATTCATCGGCGCATGGGGCGTCTACTTCTCGCTTGGTGCAGGGTGGGTGGCGGCGGCAATACAGCTTGTGATAAGCTACCATGTTGTCTTCAAAAAGCGCTTCAATGCCGGAAGGCTTCGCCCCTTGCCGGGAATCACGTATTAAGGAGGCGTTATGAGCGAACTTGATAATAAGCATAGAGCCCGTAAACTCCGAAAGGAAGCGCTTCATTGCGCTGCTCCTTGAGGCCGACGAGCAGGAGAATATGATAGAGCGCTATTTGGAGCGCGGAGACATGTACGTTATGAAACATGAAGGCGAGGCAGTATGCGTGTGCATAGTGACCGACGAGGGAAGCGGCGTGCTCGAGATAAAGAACATCGCAACCGCCGCTCATAGCCGCGGCAAAGGTTACGGGCGGGCAATGATAGACTTCCTTTTTGAACGTTACCGCGGCAGTTTCAGCGTAATGCGCGCAGGTACGGGCGACAGCCCGCTTACCGTACCGTTTTATGAAAAGTGCGGATTCAAGCGTGATTACGTTGTCAGCAACTTTTTTACCGACAACTACGACCACCCTATTATCGAAGGAGGAGTAAAGCTTACCGACATGGTCTATTTTACGCGGGATTTCTGAACGCTGTCCCTCCAGCCGCGGCGGAAATTAGCTCTGCGGTACGCTCCGGGAGTCATGCCGGTTACGTGCTTGAATACGCTTACGAAATGGCTCTGCGAATTGAATGCGAGATAGCTGCCTATCTCAAGCAGCGAAAAGTTCGAGTACTTGAGCATGTTCTCCGCAGCCTCTATGCGCTTATTGCGTATGTAGTCGGAAACAGGCATGCCTACTTCTTTTTTGAACAGCACGGAAAAGTACGACCGGCTTAAGCCCGCCCGCTCGGCGAGCTCGTCAACCGAAATAGGCTCCTGAAGGTGAAGGTATATGTCGTCAAGCGCGCATTGTATCGGCTTTGAATAGCGGTTCACTTTGTGTATCGCCGCGACGCGCCGAGTGAATTCCCTTACCATCTCGCGGTGCAGCTCTTTTATCTCGCTGACGGTCTGGCAAAGGTCCATCTTGCGTATGAAGAGATCGCTTAGATTATATGCCGTCTCCTGATCCAGGCCGCCTTCAATTGCGAAGCGGGTAGTCAGCGTCGTGGCGGCAACGAAAAGATACCGCTTGTCGCGTACAGGGTCCTCGGAGAGCTTGCCTACAACGCTCGAGGAAAATACGCACGCCGCCTCTTCCTCGGCTCTCGGGTCCCCCGCACGCACGTACTCGAACTGCAGCAGCTCTTCGTCATATTCGAGATGCGAGAAGCCTTCCTCGCGCTGCTGGAACGCCATGCGCATAAGCATCTTATCGATATCGTTTTTGTTCATATATATACCTTAACAAGCATTGATTTACAGAACGATTATAACATGAATCTAATATTTAAGATATACACTGCTTTAAAATGCTGTTACATCTATATGCAGGGCGCAAATACATAATAAGTCTGCATAAATACGGAGGTTAAACAGTAAGACCATGGCAACATTGCTTCTCGTAATAATCTATGCCGCGTTCATAGGCTTGGGGCTTCCCGACTCGCTGCTCGGTACGGCCTGGCCGGTGGCGCATACCGATCTTGGGGTTCCGTTGGGCGTTGCGGGCTTCGTATCGATAGTGTCCACGCTCGGCACCGTTATCTCCAGCCTTGTTTCCGAGCGCATGATAAAGAAATACGGCACCGGAGTGGTGGCTGCGGTCTCCGTGCTTATGACCTCTATGGCGCTTTTGGGCATGAGCTTTGTCGGTCATTTCTGGGTAGTGCTTGCCCTTGCGATACCTTTGGGCATGGGCGCCGGAACGATAGACACTGCGCTTAACAACTACGTTGCGCTCAACTACCGCACCCATCATATGAACTGGCTGCACAGTTTCTGGGGCATAGGCGCTACGTGCGGGCCGCTTATTATGTCGGTGTTTCTTGTAAACCGCGACTGGCACGGCGCCTACCGCACGATATCGTTCACATTGCTGGGCATAGCCGCGGTGCTTTTTGCGTCGCTGCCCCTGTGGAAAAAGCTGAACGGCACTCCCGCAGCGGAGGAGCGCAAAGCTCCGGTGCCAAAGCGCGAGCTGATACGCAGGCCGGGCGCTGTTTTCGCATGCCTCGCTTTTTTCACATACTGCGCGGCCGAATATACCACGGGACTCTGGGCAAGTTCATACTTCGTCAAGGTAAAAGGCATTACGCCGGATATCGCCGCTTCATGGGCTTCGATGTATTATCTCGGCATTACGGCGGGTCGCGTATTAAGCGGCTTTGCGGCATTAAAGCTTAGCAGCCGCTCTCTCGTGCGCATAGGGCAATGCGCGATACTCTTAGGGATAGCAATACTGATACCGTTTGGTGGAACGGCGCAGATAATAGGGCTTCTGCTGATAGGCGTAGGCTGCGCGCCTATATTCCCGTCGCTGCTCGACGAAACGCCCAGGCTGTTCGGCGCTGATTATTCACAGGGTATGATGGGGCTGCAGTTCGCGGGCGCATATTTGGGCGGCACGATTATGCCGCCGCTGTTCGGATGGATATCGTCGCTTATCGGCCTTGACATATGGCCGGTCTATCTATTGCTGCTGTTCGGCGCGCTGATATTCTCTACAGAATGCACGCAGCGGGCGGTATATGTATCTAAGCTAAAAGAAACCGAACGCGTCAACGCTTAGCGTGCGCGCGTTATTAAGCAAAGGAGGGCTTTTATGGTTTACGAATGGAAGGGAATAAGCTATCACGGAGCGCTTAAAGTGAAGGGCATAAAACTTACAAACAGCCGTGGCGAGACCGCCGTACTGCGCGGCATGAGCAGCCACGGCATGCAGTGGTATCCGCGTTTTGCACGCGCCGCAGGAATAAAAACTACAAAGGAAGCGGGCGCGAACGTGTTCCGCGTGGCTATGTATACCGACGAAGGAGGGTACCTTACCAACCCCGGTATAAAATACGACGTGATACGCGCGGTTGACGACACGCTCTCGCTCGACATGTACGCCATAATAGACTGGCATGTCAACTACGATAAGGACCCGCTCGCGAACGTGGATAAAGCCGAAGAGTTTTTCCATGAAATGAGCCTGCGCTACGCAAACGAGCCGGGCGTGCTGTATGAGATATGCAACGAGCCCAACGGCGAGGAAGTTACATGGGCGGGCAATGTAAAGCCGTACGCCGAGCGCATAATACCCGTTATACGCCGCAATTCGCCCGACTGCGTAATACTCGTAGGCTCCCCGACGTGGAGCCAGGATGTGGACGTCGCCGCCGCTGACCCGCTTAAATTTGATAACATAATGTACACGCTGCACTTTTACGCGGGAACACACGGCGAGGAGCTGCGCGATAAATGCCGCGCGGCGCTCGCAATGGGAGCCGCGGTGTTCGCCAGCGAATGGGGCACAAGCGAAGCAGACGGAAGCGACGGAGTATATATCAAAGAAAGCGACGTCTGGCTTGATTTCTTAGCGCAGCACGAAATAAGCTGGTGCAACTGGAGCCTTGGCGACAGGGACGAAACCAGCGCGGCGCTCAAGCCCGGCGCGCCGGACGGCGGATGGACGAATGAGCACCTCTCCGAAAGCGGCCGGTATGTATTCGAACGCTTAAAGGGATGAGCCATGTGACATGGCTCGGCGCAGCGTTTATGCCTGGTTGAGCAAAAGGTATGCGAACAGCGGGTAATGGTCGGAGAACCTGTTTACGACGAGCCTCGAGTTTACCACCTTTATGTTCTTTGAAACTATTATATTGTCTATCTCGCTGTAATCTATCGGTTTCTTCGAGTAGTCGTAGTATTTTGTCTCCTCCGTGTTCACAACGGTGTAATTCTTCAACGCTTTGAATTCGGAGATACCCGCGTTGAAATCGCCCGTAACTATCTTGTACTCGTTTTTGTCGTTATCCAGCAGCTCTTTAAGTTTCGCGAACTGCTTTTTTCTTATCTCCGCCGAGTTATAGGAAAAATGCGTGTTGTAAAACGATACCGCCTTGCCGTCTATGTTGGCGACGGCCTTTTGTATTATGCGCCTCTCATAGCTGCCGCTGTCGAGCTCGTACGTTTTTATGCCGCTTAGGTCAAACCTTGAAAGTATGCCGTTGCCGTACTGCGAACCGTTCGAATAGTTTATCGTAGGCGAGAGTATGTTGTGCGACATGTCCTTTGTCTTAAGGCTCGCAAGGTTGTCTATTATGTCGCTCGCGGTAAGGTCCTGAAACGCCTCCTGTATGCCCATTATGTCGGGCTGCTGGTCGTAGATAAGCCGTCCCTGCATCAGAAGGTTGCCGTTGCCGCGCTTTATGTTCCACGTGCCCACGGTTAAGAGGTTGCGCGATATATACACGGAATACCTTACTTCCCCGTTCAGCGCTATGCGCACGGTCTTCATGCCTGCGTCGGACAGGTTAACCGTCAATTCGTTTCCGCTGCTGCCGTTTATCGCTACGGCGACGCCTTTGTTGGCCTTGACCTTAATCGTTACACTCTGCTTCGTCGCCTTTACAACATAGCCATATTCGTTGGGCGTAAACGACGGGTACAGCCTGCCGCCCCATATCGAAATGTCCGCGAGCTGCGTATCGTCAACCTGTGCGGTAACGTCCAGGTAATTCGAGCTTATATAGGCGGTCTTGCCTTCAAACTCCACCTTGTACCAGCCTTCGATATAATCTTCGTGCGGGAGTATGCTGAGCTTGCTGCCCTTTTTTGCTACCCCAATTATCTCCGAGTCGGTGGAAGGAGCGCTTCTTACGTTGACGTCGCTGTTGCAGTTTACTATCTCGCCTATAAAGTCGAGCGCGTATCCGTCCAGCGACGAGTCGAGACAAACGTACATCCTGTTCACATACCCCGTCCTGCCGTCATATTTGACCTTATGCCATTGCGCGTTGACGTTTGTTTTTAGTATCTGCACGAACGTTCCTTTTTGCAGCCTTGTGATGATGCCCGAATCCGGGTTCGGCTTATCCCGGAACGCCACGTCCGAGCCTATTATCTCCCCGCTGTTTTTTACGATGCCCGCCGGCACCGGCGTACGCTCGGGCGAGGCGTTTTTGCTGGGCTCCGGCGTATCGCTTGGCTCGGGTGCCGTCGTCTTTACCGGCGTGGGCATGCTTTCGGCCGTAGGCGCGGCTGTAACTTCCGCGGACGAAGTAATCTCGGGCGTATCGCTCGGCTCTGCGGGAGCCTGCGCCGGAACGGCAGCGCACGACCCCAGCGCTATAACAACAGCCGCAGCCGCAATCATTTTAACGGTCTTAAGTTTTGCCCGCTTCAACTTTTCAACCATATGCCTGAATAAATTAATCATAATTGTTATCCATTACTATACAGGCGGCGCATGTTCATTGCAAGCCCGCCAAACGCGCATGGGTCTTTTTACAGCCGCCGCAAACATGAAATAGTTGTAAACAATACACGCGCATGAAACAGAATATACCCAAAACAGCGATTGTTTAGTACTGCTCAACAATTAAATATATAAAGTAATGCGCTTTTCGCTGTTTTAAAAAACTTCTTGACTTGAAGCTGACTTTAAGTATTAACATTGTATGTAAAGATATGTTTGGCAGCTTTGGACGCCGCAAAAACAAGAAAGGAGCGTTAAATGGAATACGTTAGGCTGGGCAAATCAGGGTTAAAGGTTTCAAGGCTGTGCCTTGGCTGCATGAGCTTTGGCGTTGCCGAGAGGTGGATACATCCGTGGGTGCTCGATGAAGAGCACAGCAGGCCGATAATAAAAAAGGCTCTCGAGGCCGGAATCAACTTCTTCGATACTGCAAACGTATATTCTGACGGAACAAGCGAAGAAATTTTAGGGCGGGCGCTTAAGGACTTTGCGGACCGCGATAAAATAGTAATAGCGACCAAGGTATTTTTCCGGATGCACGACGGCCCGAACGGTGAAGGCCTTTCCAGAAAGGCGATATTGAGCGAGATAGACAATAGCCTCAAAAGGCTGGGAACCGACTATGTCGACCTTTATCAGATACACCGTTGGGATTACAATACTCCGATAGAAGAGACGATGGAGGCGCTAAATGACGTAGTCAGGGCGGGAAAAGCACGCTATATAGGCGCTTCGGCCATGTACGCGTGGCAGTTTTCAAAGGCTTTGCACGTCGCGGAAAAGCACGGATGGGCGCGCTTCGTGTCGATGCAGAACCATCTTAACCTCATATACCGCGAAGAGGAGAGGGAAATGCTGCCGCTTTGCAGGGATGAAGGCATAGGCGTTATTCCCTACAGCCCGCTGGCGGGAGGAAGGCTCGCCCGCGACTTTAACGAGTCTACGCTCCGCTCGGAAACCGACGAGATCGCCAGGCAAAAATACGGCAGCTCTTACGATGCGGACAAGCCTGTGCTGGAAAGGCTGACAGAGCTGGCAAAACAACGCGGCCTCGCCCGTTCGCAGATAGCGCTCGCCTGGCTGCTTCAGAAGCAGCCGGTTACCGCCCCTATAATAGGCGTCACAAAAACGCGCCATCTCGACGACGCGGTTGCCGCGCTTTCGGTAAAGCTGTCGCCCGAGGAAGTCGTTTTTCTGGAAGAACCGTATATACCGCACCGTGTAGTAGGCGCTTTATGATATACAGCAATTTTATTGCCGATGTTGACCTAAGTTAATTTTTGTGGTAAAATATACCTCGAGGTAATATTAAACGTTGCAGAGGTATTATTGAACGTCTACTCACTTTCCGAATCAAACATACCCGCCGTCGCGCGGCTCATGGCCGGCATAAAGCCCGACTGGTGGGATTACGAGGGCGCGGTCTCCCAGCTTTCCGATATAAGAAATACCACGTATAACGTCGGCTGGTTCATGGGCGAAGACGAGAGCCGCCCCATAGGCTGGCTGCTCTGCGCGGACTATGAGTGTTACTCGTGCCTCAGCATAGAATGCCTGGGGTACGACGAAGACGGCGAGTTCGTGGTGGAGCATCAGATAATTCCGCTGCTTGAGGCTGCGGAGCGGTACGCGCGCGGCAAGGGCTACCGCATATTGAGATACATGATAGGCTCCACCGGCATGTCCTGCCACGGCCGCCCCTTGGGCGAATACTGGGAGGAGCTTAAAAATTTAAAATCCTACGGGCGCAAACACTTTGACTTCTTTTTGGAGTACGGCTTTAAGCCCGCGGGCTTCATGCCCCATTGCCTCGGCGAAAACTACCACTGCATAATTATGATAAAAGAGCTTTAAATACTGCAATATAACATACTTCCTTTATAAGGCTCTTTATTTTTGCCTTTTTATCGCTGCCCGTTTATGATAACATATATACAAATTGCATAAGGGGTGATGGATTTGGGGGTTGACCTTAAGAACATTAACTGGAAAAAGGCAAAAAAGCTAATAATCTCCCTCGTCGTAATAGCGATATTGATAGCAACGGCGGCGACTTGCTGGTACACAGTAAACGACAAGCAGCGCGCCGTTGTTACCACGTTCGGCAAAGTTACCGCGATAAAAGACGCGGGGCTTTACTTCAAGCTGCCTTTCGGCATAGAGCAGGCGTACCTTGTGGACGTAAACGTCTACCAGAAGATAGAGCTCGGATACCGCACCGACCCTTCGGCTCCCGGCGGGTATACGCTTGTCAGCGACGAGAGCAAGATGATAACGGGCGACTACAACATAGTCAACGTCGAGTTCTTTGTAGAGTATAAGATATCGGATCCCGAGAAATACCTGTTTTCGTCGTACGAGCCCGAGGAGATACTCAGAAACCTCATACAGAGCCAGGTGAGGAACGTCGTCGGCTCGACAAGCGTGGATGCGGTGCTGACAAGCGGCAAAGAGCTCGTGCAGCAGCAGGTTAAAGAGCTTATAACCGAGGTGCTGGCAAGGTACGACATAGGCCTGATGCTTACCGACGTAAAGATACAGGACAGCGAACCGCCCACCGAAGAGGTCACCGCGGCTTTCAAGCAGGTTGAAACAGCGAAGCAGGGCGCCGAGACCATAGTCAACGAGGCGAAAGCCTATCAGAACGCTCAGCTGCCCAACGCGCAGGCCAAAGCCGACAAGCTGCTGCAGGACGCCCAGTACGTCAAGCAGAGAAGGATAAACGAGGCTACCGAGAGCATAGCGATGTTCGAAGCAATGTACGCCGAATACGCGAACAACCCCGGGATAACGCGCCAGCGCATGTACTATGAGCTGATTACAAAGCTGTTGCCCGACGTCAAGATATACATAAACGCTTCAGAGGGCGGCGTAGATATGATGCTGCCGCTTGAAAGCTTCCTTAACGCGCAGCCGCAGCCGACAACGGGGGTGGAATAACATGAAGAAGAAGATAATAAAGCTGCTTGCAGCGGTAGTTATAATAGTTGCGGTAATAATCATAGCGTCGAGCTTCTACGTAGTGCAGGAGAACGACTACGCATGCATCGTCCGTTTCTCGAAAATAGAGGACACGAAAGACGAACCGGGGCTCTATTTCAAAACGCCGTTCCTTGACAGCATAAGGACGTTCCCCAAGGCTGTAATGTTCTATGACATAGCGCCTTCCGAGGTGCTTACGGCCGACAAGCAGAACATGACCGTGGACAGCTACGTGCTGTGGCGTATATCGGACCCGCTTAAGTTCTTTCAGACGCTGGGAAGCGTAAGCGTAGCAGAGGAGCGTCTCGACACGATGACGTACAACGCTCTTAAAAACGTAATGGGCACGCTCTCGCAGCAGGACATCATAAACATCGACGATCCTTCCGGAAGAAACGACATATATGCGGGCATCGCCACGAACGTCGACGCTATTGCGGATAATTACGGTATCGAGGTAATAGACGTCAAGATAAAGAGGTTCGACCTGCCCGAAGCCAACGAACAGGCGGTATATGCGCGCATGATATCCGAGCGCAAACAGATATCCGAAAAGTATACGGCGGACGGCAACTACGAGGCGTCGGTAATACGCAACGAAGTCGACAAGCAGGTGGGCATAATCGTTTCCGATGCGGAAGCCGAGGCGGCAAAGATAAAAGCCGAAGGCGAGCAGGAATACATGATGATGCTTGCCGAGGCGTACAATACCGACGACAAGCGCTTCTTCTACGAGTACATGCTCGCGCTGGACGCTCTCGAAGCGTCGCTTACCGGCGCCAACAAGACGGTGGTGCTGGGCAAAGACTCATATCTTGCAAAGCTGCTGACGGGGCAGCAATAACTTGAGTTTGAAAAAGGTTCGGTCCGCCGGGCCTTTTTTATACGCAATATAACAGGTTATTTGCGCTTAAATGTGTTATAATGAAAAAAACTTAAGTTGCAGGCGGTATTTTTTATGAACGACCATATCCATATCCGCGAAGCCCGAATAGACGACGCAAATAGAATATGCGAGCTTAACAAGTCCGCTTTAGGGTACGATTATCCCAAAGACAAGACAATAGAACGGCTAAAATTTATACTTTCGCGCCCGACGGACAAGGTCTATGTCGCGGAATGCGACGGCGAAGTCGCGGGGTATGTGCACGGCTGCGATTATGAGTGCTTGTACTGCGACCCGCTCAAAAACATTATGGCCCTCGCCGTGGACGAAAAGTTCCGCGGCCGCGGCATTGACAGGAAGCTGCTGCGCGCGGTGGAGGTTTGGGCGGAGATGAGCGGCTGTGCGGGCGTACGCCTCAATTCCGGCTTTGAAAGAACGGATTCCCACGAGTTTTACAAGCGCTGCGGCTATATGCTGCGTAAGGATCAAAAGAACCTTTTAAAGCTGTTCCTCCGGCCTATCGAGTTTGAAAGGATAATAATAAAGGATCTGAAATGACGCAGGCAGAAAGCATGGACGGCTTTTTTACCGCAAGGGCTGAAAGTTACGACGAGCACATGCTTTATGAAGTCGAGGGCTGCCGCGAGGGCTATGAGCGCGTAGCCTCGCTGCTGCCGGAAGGGGCGCAAACGCTGTTGGACCTAGGCTGCGGTACCGGGCTGGAGCTTGACCCCATATTCAAAAGAAATCCGTCGATAGACGTAACGGGAATAGACATAACAAAAGCCATGCTGACAAGGCTTGAAAAGAAATACCCCGGCAGGCGGCTTAGGCTTATCAACGCCGATTACTTCAAGTATGACTTCGGCATAGCGGCATTCGACGCCGCGATATCGTGCCAGACGCTGCACCACTTTACTCACGGGCAAAAGTCAGGGCTGTACGCAAGAATTTGCGCGGCGCTTAAGCCTTTTGGCGTATACATAGAGTGCGATTACATGGTTGAAGAGCAATCCGAAGAAGACCGCTTCTTTGAGGAAGCACGGCACATGCGAGGCGAGCTGGGCATTGGGGACGGAGAGCTCTTGCATATAGACACGCCGTGCACCATACAAAACCAGCTTGCGCTGATTAAAAGCGCGGGGTTCAGCTCGGCGGAAACGGTATGGCGCAAGGGCGCTACGGCTATTATAGTTGCCCGGAAGCAGCATATTGAAAAATGCATACAAATACCATGAAGTTGATATACGGCTGGACCTGAAAGGATTTCATTATGCGCGTCGATATAATAAAGCAGGACGGAAAGCTCTCGCTTGCCAATTTGCAATGCGGCTGCAAATACAGCCACAGCATTCCCGAACTTGATATCTATATAAAACGCGGCCTGGCGGACGGCTGCCCCGATTATGCCGCCGAAGCGGGGCTTGGCAGGAATGTGCTTATAGTAGCCGACGAGGTAACATACGATATCGCTGCGGAGCGTATCGCAGCCCGCCTTAAGGGAGCGGGGTATTCGTGCAGAACTTGCGTGCTCCCGGGCAGCAGCGTCGAGCCTACGCCCGAAAACGCGGAATATATACTCTCCGGCGCTACGGGCGCAGATTTTCTGCTTGGCGTGGGTTCGGGCGTTATTACCGATCTTACGCGCCGCGCCGCCGTGCTTTCCGGACTTCCGTTCGCTGTGTTCGGCACGGCCGCTTCGATGGACGCTTATACGTCCGTCACATCGGCAATGATAATCGGCGGCATTAAAAAGACGGTGTATGGCAAGGCCGCGAGGCTGCTTATGTTCGACCCCGCCGTAATAGCGTCCGCGCCTATGGACATGCAGGCGTCGGGCGTAGGCGATATGTTCGCCAAATATAACGTGCTCGTCGACTGGCAGCTAGGCAATGCAGTTATCGGGGAAACGTACTGCCCGCTGTGCGAGAGCCTCATAACCACGGCGCTCGATACCGCTTCGTCCAACATTGAGGATATAGCAAAGCGCACCGAAAAAGGCGCGGAAGCGCTGATAGAGGCGCTTATACTCGGCGGTTTTACAATACTGATAGTGGGCGATACCCGCCCCTGTTCGTCGCTGGAGCACAACATGGCGCACTTTTGGGATATGTCGCATATAGCGTACGGCACGCCCCACATACCGCACGGCACAGGCGCGGGGCTCGGCCTTGTCTACGCTTTAATATTACATGACGCGCTAAAAAACGCTGACTTGTCGAAATTGGATAAAGATGTTATAAAATCCCGCCGCATATCAAAGGAGCGGCAAGCCGCACGGATAAAGTCCTATTATCCCCCGGGCGTGGGTGAAGAGGTAATGGCCTCCAACAAGTATTGGTATCTCGAATGGCCGGAGCAGGAGAGGCACATAGAAAACATTTTAGCCTATTACGGGGAGTACAGGCGGCAATGCGAAAACCTTCCAAGCTACAGGGATATCATAAATACGTTCGAGCTTTTCGGAGCCCCGGCGAGCGCCGTCAAAGCGGGCCTTGGCATCGACATGCTCCGAAAAACGCTGTTCGCCGCGAAGGACTTCCGCCCGAGATACAACGTGGCTAAAGCGCTCGACGAGCTCGGCCTCTTTGAGCAGGCCGTCCAACGGATACTCGAAATGGAGCCAACGCTTTAAGGCATATTATAAAGGTCCCCGCTGTTTTTATGCGTTTTGCGATACGCTAAGGCTCTTAATTATCCGTTCACCCGACTTGACGGGGCCCCTGTTAAACCCGTCAGACAGGCCTTATCACTATTTTCTCGGCCGCCATATCCACGTCTTCCACCAGCAGCAGCGCCTTATACGTGTCTACGCGCTTTCTTTCGGGCACCCGCGTGGCTATCGCAACGCCGCAGCCCACTACGGTAATCGAGAGTTCCTTCATCATGCCGCACAGCGCGTGCAGCGTGCCTCCGCCCGATATGAAGTCGTCAATAAGCAGCGCCTTTTGGCCCGAGCGCAGCGCGCGCCTCGATATCGACATCGTTCTTATCCTTCTCGATATGCCCGTCATATAGTTTATAGTGACTGCCGAACCCTCGGTTATTATCGAATCGCTGCGCGCTATAACGAGCGGTTTGCCGAGCGCTCTTGCCACCTCGAACGCGAGCGCCACGCCCTTTGTTTCTACGGTCACTACAAAATCGGGATTTGTCCTTACGAACATGCCGGCGAGTATTTCCGCCATAGCGCACACATATTTCGGATCTGAGAATATATCCACTGTGTAGATATACCCTCCCGGCAGTATCCTTGACGGGTCGGAGAGCTTTTTTGCTACCTCTTTTAGTATGGACTCTTTCGCTTCCGCGCTTACCGTGGGTATATACTTGACTCCGCCGGTTGCGCCTATCGCGACTTCAACATCGCCCTGCCCGAAAGCGGCGAGCGTATCGCGTATCATAGAGATGTCTTCACTTATCGTGGATTTCGCGGCGCCGAACATCTCGCAAAAAGTATTAAGCGGAAAGGACTTTGAGGGGTTTTTGACAAGCATCGATGTAATAGCCGCCATCCTTGTTTTTCTGTCGGTTTTTTCCATGTGCACCTCCGCATGTTTTTTCATATAATATTATAGGTTTTTTTATTGTATTTTTAAATAGCGGCGCACCTTTTTATTGATATTGACACGGTTGTTGGAGTATAATGCAATACGCACGTACTTATAAAGATGATTTTTGAAAGTTTGTGCGGCGGCGCTTATTACACCGGCAAGTCTCGCGTCTTGCTGGGGACCCCGTATACACCGGCAAGTCTACGTCTTGCTGGGGGCCCCGTATGAGCGCTGTCAACATCAGCGCCCGCGTTTAAGGACGGCATAATAAAGAGGTAATTATGGTGGATTTGCGGCAGTTCAAAGATAAAAGCATTCATTTCATAGGCATCGGCGGATGCAGTATGAGCGGGCTTGCAGTCATACTTAAGAACTTAGGTTACAACCCAAAGGGCAGCGATATAAGCGAATCGGCTTTCACTAAAAAGCTCGAAAGCGAAGGCATACCTTTTGTAATAGGGCATCGAGCCGAAAACATAGGCGACGCTTCGCTCGTTATATACTCGGCGGCTATAAAGCCTCATAACCCCGAATTCGCCCGCGCAAAGGAGCTGGGCCTTCCGATGCTTACAAGGGCCGAGCTACTGGGGCTCATAAGCAGGCAGTATGAGACCGTCATAGGCATAGCGGGCTGCCACGGCAAAACGACGATAACTTCTATGACCGCGCTGATACTGCGCGACTGCGGCATAGATTTGACGGTGCACATCGGCGGTATGGTAGATTTCTTAGGCGGCGGCGTCGCCGTAGGCAACTACCCTGCGTTCCTTACCGAAGCGTGCGAATACGTGGAAAGCTTCCTTGACCTTCGCCCCACGCATATACTCGTAAACAACATCGACGACGACCATCTCGATTATTACAAGAACATAGACGAAATATACGGGGCATTTGCTCGCTTTGCGTCGCTGCTGCCCGAAAACGGGGTATTGTTTGCATATGCGCACGACCCGCTAACCGTAAAGCTTGCAAAGGAATGCGGGCGCAAGGTCGTCGCCTACGGCTTTGAAAACGCCGACTATGTAGCCGCAAACGTCGAGTACGACGAAGGCGGCTGTCCGACGTTCAACGTAATTACGCCAAAAGGCAAGGCAAGAATATCGCTCTCCGTGGTCGGCAAGCACAACATGGCCAACGCGCTCGCCGCGATAACGGTGTGCAGCGAGGTGTTCGGCTTAAGCCCCGAATGCATGGCAGATGCGCTGAAGGAATACCGCCTCGCGGGCCGCAGGTTCGAGCATATGGGCTCCAAGAACGGCGTGGAGATAATACACGATTTCGCCCATCACCCCAGCGAGATACAGGCATGCCTCGATGCTGCGTCCAAATACCCGCACAAAAAGCTTTGGGTAGTGTTCCAGTGCAACTCGTATACGCGCGCCAAGACGCTTAAAGACAAGTACGCCGTAAGCTTTAAATACGCGGACATGGTGCTCGTGCCCGACATATACCCGGGCCGGGACGTTGACAAGGGCGAAATACACGCGCGCGACCTTGTGGACGCTATATCCAAGCACTCGCCGTGCATGTACATACCCACGTTTGAAGATATAAACGCATATCTTGAACAGCACGCCTCGCCCGGCGACGTCGTAATAACGCTCGGTTCGGGCAGCGTCAACAACGAAACGAAAAAACTTTTATAAATCTTTCCAGGTTTCCGGCAGCGGCGCTCCTTGTAGCAATATGCGCATATGTACGTATAATAAAGCAAGGAGGCGATTTGTTTTGCCTGATGAACTCCATAGGCACGAATATAAAGGCGTCACCGTTTATGCCGACGGCCATGTGCATTTGTTTTCGGGCGTCTCGGACGCGAGTCCTAATGCGCCCGGACATACGCATATTATAGCGGGGCAAACAACGGTAAACGACGGCCACTCGCACCCCTACCGGATGATATCGGAGGGCCCCGTATATGTCGACAGGGCGCGATATAAGCATTATCATTTTTACTCGGGCGTTACAGGCTTTGTGCGCGGCCACGACCATCCGATGAGCGGTACTACTTTCGTGCTTGGAGAATAAGCAAAAAGGCCGATCAAAAAGATCCAGCCTTTTTGCGGACAGGTTATCGTTAAAACATGCTCTTGTTTTGGTTCTGAGAGCCGCTCTGCTGGCCTGTCTGGCCTGCGCTCTGCTGGCTCTGCTGGCTTTGCTGCGCTGTGCCCTGCTGGCCCGACTGCGGGCTTAAGCTGCTTATTATCTGCGGTATCTTGTTTATCACCTGGCCCATGCTGCCTGCCGCGCCTAACGGCGCCATAAGAACGTTACCCTTGTCGATTACGATAACGGCGTCTGTGCTCAGCTTGGCGCCTATTCCCAGCGCTCCGCCCATTACGCCTCCACCCATATTGCTGGCGTTGCCAGTACTCTGCTTGCTTTTAGCCTGCGTGTCGCCTCCGCCGTACCCCAGCGTTAACGACATGACGGGCAGAAACGTCTTGTCGCCCTGCGTGACCGGTTTGCCTATAAGCCCGTCTTTCTGAGAGAAATTCTCCATGTTCACAAACAACGTGTCAACATATTGCGTTATGCTTTGCTCCATTCGTTTTTCCTCCTTGTTTTGTTTCTTTTATTTTTAACATAATTAAATATTGTATTCCCTATAGTTATCTCCGCGCTCGCCGATATGCGCACATAATCTTCCTCAGAGAAAAAATCGGGATGAAGGCTTAACTCGTCAAACTTTAAAAAGCCCGATATTATGCCCATAACGCCGCTCGCCATACCGGTAGCAAAAGGATTTTTCATGCCGTACCAGACCTCCGCCTTTCTGTTGGTTATGACGGCGGACTTAAGCCACAGCAGCGGGTGTTTGTCCTTCCTGTGTTCCCTCTTCAGCTGCTTTTTAAACACCCTGTTTTTAAACAGGTATACGCTGACCGTAGGCATTATTCCCCCGTTCCATTCGACTTTCGCCCGGAGCAGCGGGTGCAGGAAAAAGACATTGACGTATTTGCTGCTGCCGAATACGGCTTTTACCCTGAACTTAAGCGGCAGCATAAGCACGACCGCCGCTATGATTATTAATACAAGCAAAAATTGAACGAAGCCCATAACAGTAGTTTGGGACGGATTTTGTCGAATTATGCAAATGTGCGTTTTTTGGAGAAATTCAATTTCGGGCGGCTTGAAACTGCGCCTATTATCTGTAACGCTGCTTTTATGTTTGTAGGGGCGGGTCTTAGCCGTGTGCCCTGAAAGGGCACACCCGCCCGCCTGCTTAATACAATGTGACTAAAAGGGCGTCGCCGAAGTACTTACGCCTTTATCATCTCTTCAAACTGCTTCTCGTCTATCACCGTTATGCCGAGCTTCTGCGCTTTACCCAGCTTGCTACCCGCTTCCGCGCCCGCGAGCACATAATCCGTGTTCTTGCTGACCGAGGACGACACCTCGCCTCCCAGCGACTCTATAATGTCGGAAGCTTCCTTGCGCGTGTAATTTTCCAGCGTTCCGGTAAGCACTACCTTTTTGCCGGAAAACGCAGTATCTTTCGCTGTCTTTCGCTCGAATACGGGCGCTACGCCCGCAGCTTCCATGCGCTCTATTATGCGCCGGGCGCGCTCGTTGCCGAAAAACTCGACTATGTTCTGCGCGAGCGTTAAGCCTATGCCCTCAATAGTCAAAAGGCTCTCTATATCCGCTTTCATAAGCGCCTGTATGCTGCCGTACCGCTCCGCGAGGTCCTTAGCGGTCTTTGCGCCTATGCCGGGTATGCCGAGCGCGTATATGTAGCCCGCAAGCGGCCTTGTTTTGCTGGCCTCAATCGCTTTTTTTAGATTCTCCGCCTTCTTCTCGCCGAACCCCGGCAGCGTCTTTATGCGCCCATAATCGAGATAGTATAAATCGGAAACGTCGCTGAGCCCAAGGTGGTCGTAAAACGCCTCCGCCGTCCTGTCCGAAAACGTCGTTATGTCCATAGCGTCGCGCGACGCAAAGTGCGCTATAGAGCGCGTCAGCTGCGGGCGACAATAAAGCATGTTCTCGCAGAATATATGCGCGCCCTTCTCCACAAGGTGATACCCGCACGCGGGGCAATGCGTCGGCGGCACTATATCCTCCGAATCGGGCAAACACTCGGCCACGCCCGTTATCTCGGGTATCACGTCCCCCGAACGCCTGAGGAACACGCGGCAGTTCTTCTTAACGCCTTTTTTCTTTATATCGCCGTAGTTGTTGAGCGTCGCCCGGCTCACCGTCACGCCCGCTATGTCCACCGGCTCGAGCACTGCGCCCGGCGTAAGCTTGCCCGTGCGCCCCACCTGCCATATAACGTCCTTTAATATCGTCGTCTTTTCGTCCGCCTCGAACTTATAGGCTATCGCCCAGCGCGGGAACTTCTGCGTGAACCCGAGCTTCTCCCTCGCCGCGAAGCTGTCTACCTTTATAACGACGCCGTCAATCAGGTAATCGAGGCTGTCACGCTGCTTTTCCGCCTCTTTTACGCATTCCATTACGCCGTCTATGTCTTTTGCCTCTCTTATGAAGCTGTTTACGGGAAAATGGTTTTCTTTAAGGAACGCCGTCATTTCACGGTGCGTCGCGAACTGCTCGCCCTGCTTAAACCCTACGCTGTAGCAGAAAAGGCTTAATTTGCGCTTCGCGGTCTCGCCGGGGTCAAGGTTTCTTAGCGCACCCGCCGCGGCGTTGCGCGCATTTTTAAGCGGCTCGTCCGCCTTCTCGTTGTATTCGCGCAAAGCGGAAAGCTTCATCATGCCCTCGCCCTGCACCTCCAGCACGCCCTTAAACGGTATAGAAAGCGGTACGCTCTTTATGGTCTTAACCTGCGCGGTAATCACCTCGCCCGTCACGCCGTCGCCTCTCGTGGCGGCAGAGACGAGCAGCCCGTTTTCGTAGCGCAGGTTTATCGTGAGCCCGTCGAATTTATACTCGACTATATACAGAAATTCCTCGTTTGTGAACTTCCTTGCGCGCTCTTCCCACGCAAGCAGTTCTTCTCTGGTCCTCGCCTTGTCAAGGCTGAAAAGAGGCGCAAGGTGCCGTATCTTTTCAAAGCCGGGCAGTATCTCGCCGCCCACCCTCTGTGTGGGCGAATCGGGGCGCACGTAACCCGTCTCGCGCTCAAGTTTAAGCAGTTCGTCGTACAGTTCGTCGTACTCGGCGTCGCTTACAGTCGGGTTGTCCAGCGTATAGTAGTTGTACATATGCCGCGTGAGTTCCCCGACGAGATAATCTATACGGTTTTTCTTTTCTTCCATACGGTCCACCTTAATACTTAAACCCCAGCTTTTTAAGCCTTTGTTCCACCTCGCCCAGCACGGCGTCTTCCTCCCGCTCGTCCGCAGCCTCAAAGGTCACCGACATGCGCAGATACGCGCCCGCGTCGTCCCACGGCACGGTGGATATGAGCGCTTTTTTTATCAGATACTCCGCGCACTGCTCGGCGCTGTCAAATGCTGTTCCGTCCGCCGCGCTTTTTGGCGCTTCGACGTAGCAATAAAACGTTCCCTTTGGCTTTTGCGCCTTTATATCGGCGCTTTCCAAAACGCGCACGAGCTTATCGAACCTGCGCGAATACCTCTTACAGTTATCCTCTATTATGCGGCCCATATTATTCAGCGCGTATGCGCCCGCCTTCTGTATCGCTCGGAACTGTCCCGAATCGGTATTGTCCTTCACCGCGGCGAGCGCGCTTATTATCTTTTCGCTGCCCGCTACGAAGCCCAGCCTCCAGCCCGTCATGTTGAATGACTTGGAAAGCGAATGTATTTCGACGCCCACATACTGCGCGCCGTCAACCGAGAGGAAGCTAAGCGGCTTTTCGCCGTCAAAAGTTATCGCCGAATACGCCGCGTCGGATACGACAACAATGCCGTTTTTCTGCGCGAACTCAACTACGCGCTTATAGAACTCCTTCGTCGCCGTCTTGCCCGTAGGGTTGTTCGGGTAGTTTATATACAGCATCTTTGCGCGTTTCAATATGTTATCCGGTATGCTAGAAAAATCCGGGTAAAAATCGTTTTGCTTCAATAGCGGCAGTTCGTATGTTTCGCCTCCCAGGTACCGCGTATAAGTGCCCATCACCGGATATCCCGGCACGGTTACCAGCGCTATGTCGCCCGGGTCTATAAAGCATATCGGCAGCATCGCGAGCGCGGACTTCGAGCCTATCGTATGCAGCACGTTTTTAAGCGGGTCTTCGAGCTTAACGCCGTACATTCTCTCTAAGAACGCCGCCGCTGCCTGCTGGAACTCCGCTATGCCGTTGTCGGCGTAAAACCTGTTTTCGCACTTTGCCGCCTCGCGCGCCAGCACGTCGACAATCTCCTTATCCGCCGGTTTATCCGGTTCGCCCACGCCCATGTCTATAAGACGAACGCCGGGGTTTTCGCGGAGCGCCGCGGCTTTTAGGCTCTTTATCTTCGCGAACTTGTAAAGCTCCGTATCTTTGCCGAAATCGGCGCCGCCCAGCCGCCGCGCTATGCATTTTTGCAACGCGTCTTCCATACCTTCACCCTATTATCTTAAGCGGCGCGAACGCTACGAACATCTTCTTTTCGCCAGCGCTCTCAAAGTTCACCACCGCTATCTTTTCCTCGCCTTCGCCGTTCGTCGCGACTATCACGCCTTTGCCGAACTTCGGGTGTTCCACCCTGCCGCCAGTCAGGAATTCTTCCGGCTTGTGCTCCTTTACCTGCTCCTGTTTCTTCGGCAGCTCAAACTTCGGGAACTGGTACGTGCTGCGCGCCGTTTTCTGCGCCGTCATGTACGTGCGCTGCTCTTTCACTTCTGCCGGCTCTATGTAGCTCTTGGGTATCTCGCTTAAAAACCGCGACCTTACGCCCGGAACGTACTCAAACCCCCCGCTCGTGCGCATGAGCCTTGTTTCGCTCCACGTAAGGTAAAGCCTTTTTTTGGCGCGAGTCATTCCCACATAGCACAGCCGCCGCTCCTCCTCAATGTCGCCTTCCTGTATGCTTATCTGGTGTGGCAGCAGCCCTTCCTGCAGCCCTGCGATGAATACTATGGGGAACTCGAGGCCTTTCGCGCTGTGCAATGTCATAAGCATTACGGCTTCGTCAGTGTCGCTCATCATGTCTATGTCCGAAAGCAGTGCGTTGCGCTCCAAAAACGCTTCCAGCGTAGCCCCGGGCATGCTCTTTTCAAAGTCCGCGACGCTGCGGAGGAACTCCTCAATATTCAGCATGCGCATGCGCCCTTCGGGCGACGTATCCGACTCGTATTCCGCCTTTAATCCCGACTGCTCTATAACGCTCTCCACCAGGCCAAGCAGCGTCTGCCGCCCCATGCTCCCGCGCAGCCCGTTTATCATATTCGCAAAGCCCATAAGCGCGGTTGCGGCTTTCTTCGGCAGAAACTCGCCCGCCGCGGCGCTCGCCTCGAGCAGCGTCATTCCGCGCTGCGCCGCCGCTTCGCTCAGCTTTCCAAGCGTCACGTCACCTACGCCGCGCTTGGGCTCCCCTACGGCGCGCATAAAGCAAAGGTCAGCGTACGGGTTACATAGCAGATTAAGGTACGCGAGTATGTCCTTAATCTCCTTGCGCTCGTAGAAGCTAAGGCCCCCGTAGATTACATACGGCACGCCGCGCTCCTTGAATTTGTTCTCCAGCATCCTCGACTGGCTGTTCATGCGGTAAAGCACGGCTATGTCGCTCGCCTTGTATTTGCCTTCGCGAATCAGGCTCTCGGCCTTTGCGGCTATGTAGCGTGCCTCTTCCTCGTCGTTTCTCGCTTCGAATTCGAGAGGCTTTTGCCCCGATTCAATCTGTGACCACAATTCCTTGCCCATGCGCCCGCGGTTGTTGCGTATGAGTGCGTTAGCCGCGTCGAGTATATGCTGGTGCGAGCGGTAGTTCTGCTCCAGCCTTATTACCGTCGCACCCGAGAAGTCCTTTTCAAACTCGAGTATGTTCGTTATGTCGGCGCCGCGCCACCCGTATATAGACTGGTCGTCGTCGCCCACTACGAATATGTTGCCGCTGCCCTTGGCGAGCATGCTCACTATGTCGTACTGTACGGCGTTCGTGTCCTGGTATTCGTCCACCATTATGTACCTGAACCTGCGGCGGTACTTTTCGAGCACGTCAGGGTTGCCTTCGAACAGCAGCACTGTTTTCAACAGCAGATCGTCGAAGTCCATCGCGTTGTTCGACTTTAATCTGTCCTCATACTTAGCGTAGACCCTCGCCGTCATCTTATTGACGTCGCCTTCGCCGTACACGTCGCGGAACTTTACGGGGGTTACTCTGTCGTTCTTCGCGCGGCTTATCATCGCCCTCGCGGCCTTGGGGTTTATGAAATCCTTCGATACGTCAAGCTCTTTGAGTATTTCCTTGACTACGGTCAAAGAGTCGCCCGAGTCGTATATAGTGAACCCCGGCTCGTATCCTAAGCGGTCGCACTCTACGCGCAGTATCTTCGCGCACATCGCGTGGAACGTGCATACCCACATGTCTTGCGTATCTTTACAGAAAGAAGCGATGCGCTGCTTCATCTCGTCGGCGGCTTTATTGGTAAACGTTATCGCGAGTATGTTCCACGGCGCCACTCCCTTTTCTATCAGGTACGCCGCCCTCGTTGTAAGCACTCTCGTCTTGCCCGAGCCCGCGCCCGCGAGCACCAGCACGGGCCCTTCCGTAGCAAGCACTGCCTTGCGCTGCATTTCGTTTAACGGGGCCCCCGACAAGACGGCAGGCTTGTTGGGGTGTAAATTACTTAAGTCCATCAGTCCTCCCGGCCTTCCAGCCGCCCGAGCACCAGTCCGTAGCCGCCCGTGCCGTAATTTAGGCACTTGTTAACCCTGCTTATCGTCGCAGTGCTTGCCCCGGTCTTTATCGATATGTCGTGGCACGTATGCCCTTCACGGAGCAACGCCGCCACCTTCATCCTCTGCGCAATGGATTTCAGCTCGGATATCGTGCAGATATCTTCAAAAAACATATAACATTCTTCGACGGTCTTAAGGCTCAATATCGCGTCGAATAGCATGTCCATATCTTCCGATTTAAGCATTGACTCGTGCATATTTCCCTCCTATATGACGGTGTTTTTGAGAGTCTCCAGCCCCTCTATCCTTATCTCTATCGTATCGCCTCTGTTCATGGGCCCCACGCCCACCGGAGTGCCCGAAGACACGACGTCGCCGGGCAGCAGCGTCATGCACCGGCTTGCAAAGCTCACAAGCTGCGCTATTGAAAAGAGCATGTCGCTGGTGTTGCCGTCCTGCATAACAACGCCCGAAAGCACGCTCTGTATACTCTTGCCCGCCGGGTCGAATTCCGTTTCTATATAAGGGCCTATCGGGCAGAACGTATCAAACGACTTTCCCCGCGTCCACTGCCCGTCGCTTTTCTGTATATCCCTTGCGGTAACGTCGTTCATCGCGGTGTAACCGAATATATATCCTTCCGCTTCTTCAGCGGAAACGTTTCTGCATTTCTTGCCTATTACGGCGGCAAGCTCGGCCTCGTAGTCCACGCGTTGCGATATTTCGGGGTAGACTATAGCCTGCCCGTGCGCCAGCACAGACGTCGAAGGCTTTATGAACAGCACGGGTTTGCCCGTAAGCGTTTCTTTGAGCTCTTTGGCGTGATCCGAATAGTTAAGTCCCACGGCTACCACCTTTGTTGGCTCGCACGGCACAAGCAGCGTTAATTCGCACAGCTTGTATTCCTCTCCGGTGAAACTTATGCCGTCATAAGGCAATCCCTCGATGCGTTTTACTGTTCCGTTTTCCAGCTGCGCGTAAAACTCCTGCCCGTCCTTTGACGCCCTGAGTATCTTCATAAAAAGGCTCCTCGCTGTAAAATCCATATAATACGAAAGAGATTATATAGCTTATCTTATATTACCACACCGGCACGCGAACGGAAAAGCATAAAAACCTGTGGTTCCCATTCTTTGTATTGCGGCTTATGCGGCAAGCAAAAATAAAGAGGCATACGCCTCGCTATACTCCAAAAAACCTTCCAAAGCTTTCCGGACGCCGATATGAAATTCACACCCCGCAAGCGCCCGCCGGCGGACCCTGGAATAGCTTATTCTTCTTTTTCCAGCCTCGAAACCGAAACCTCGTAAGCGGTGCGGATCATTTTTTCGCCGTTCTCCATCACCTTTTCATATTCTCTCGACTGCACCCTGCCGAACACCGAAATCTTGCCGCCCACCTGAAAGTCCGCGGCAAACCTTGCGTTGCGCCCCCACACTATGCAGGGTATGTAGTCCGACTTGTTGTAGGCGCGGTTTACCGCTACCAGCATGTCGGTTATCTCGCGCCCGAAGGGGGTGACGCGGTATACGGGCGGCTTGCAGACGAACCCGGTTAGCTCAATCTCGTTTATCTGCCGCGTCTTCTCCTCTATTTCGCGCGCAAACACTGTAAGATAGAGCCTTACCTTGCCGTCAACGAGCTTGTTGTACGACCGCAGTTGTCCCTTGACGCAAACTTCGGAGCCCTCAAACAGCGGATGTTTTAAAAGCAGCCTTTCCGAAACCGTCACGGGCAGTATATCCGCCTTTTCGCTCAAGCGCTCGCATTCCAGGAAGAACGTATAGAACGCTTCCCCGAAGATTTTATGCGACAGCGTAAGCTCACTAAGCTTACCGGCTATGCTTACGCTGTTAGTCGATTCATTCATACTCAACCCTCAGCCTGCCCTAAAGCAACTTTTTAAGCCGCGTACTTTATCCCGGAGCGGACCGGCGCAGCCCGGCTTAATTCGTTTCCTGCATATACCTTTGCGTACCCTGAGAATCCACGAACGAGTTTTCGGGCAGCAGCAGTTCCGATACCGTCACGAGCTTATAGCCGTCCTCGCGCAGGCCGAGTATTATCTCAGGGAGCGCTTCGGGCGTCGCGGGCATGTTGTTCTGAAACATTATTATGTCGCCGCTCTTTACCTTGGAAAGCACTTCGTCTGCGATGGCTTTGGCGTCGCCGCCCTTCCAGTCCTTCGAGTCGAGGCTCCACTTAACGGGTACGTATCCCTTGTTCTCCAGCGCCGATACGGTTTCGGAATTAAACGCGCCGTACGGCATCCTTATTACCTTAGGGTCGCAGCCGGTAAGCTGGAATATCTTATCGCTTGCTTCGCTAGCGTCGCTGAGTACTTCGTTTGCCGTCATGTCGGGATACCGCGTGTGGTTCATCGAATGGTTCGCTATCTCATGTCCCATTGCCGCCATGTTGGCCGTCGCTTCCTGATTCTGATCCGCCCACAGCCCCATTACGAAGAACGTCGCCTTTGCGCTCTCCTTATCGAGTACGTCCAAAATCTGACGGGTGTAATCGGCGTCGCCGAAAGCTGTATCGAAAGTCAGCGCCACCATCTTTTCATCCGTGGCCACCCTGCATATCGGCATTGCTTCCGACGTGCTGGCGACGGGCGCCCCCCCGCCGAACGCCACCTGCGTATAGACTATCGCTCCTACCACAAGAAGTACAAACACCGCCGCTCTTATAAGCGTGCTTTTTTTAACAACGAATATGCGCATATCAACACCGCCTAATCAGCATAAATAGATATAGTAATTTGTATTATCAAGCAGGCTCAAATATGCTTGTGTGCGGCAAACTTGCGCGCTGCAACCGGCGCTTTTTGACCGGCGCCTGTTAAAGCGCGGATTATGAAATGGTAAATTTGAATTTAGTACGCCCTTTATTACCGCAAGGGCTGTTCCCCGACAATTTGCGACATTTTTTCTACACATTCAGCAATCAATATGCTATAATCCGAGTAGTTCTATTTTGTGTGTGCTAAGCTTTTTGCCATAGATACCTCCTATCGGTTAAAAGCTAAAGCCAATCCGCCGGTTCATCCGGCGTTTTTTTTACCGGGCATATTGCTATATATATCCTTTTGCGTTACAATTTACATAACATGCTATTTTTAGCTGCGATATTCTAATCGGCTTTTCCGAGTAATATTACTTTATTAATGATAGAGGATAAAGCATGAAAAGAAGAACGATGGTCTTCATAGTTTCAGCGGCAATAATCGTTGCTTTGATTGTCGGATCTATATTGATATTTACACCGAGAAGAATCGTCAACAAAAGCGATGATATTGACGGTTTAAAGGTAACGTATCACAATACTCTAATCCCGGTAAATCAAAACGATATAATAGATATTTTGAGCAAATATAATGCCGTTGCTACTATCAGGAACGTTGCCCCGTACAAAACTGCTAAAGTAGATTTTGAAATCGACCTCGTTGCCAATGGCAAACCGGTTCATATAGTGCTTGGCGAGTTTAATATATGGTATGAGTCCGGAGAAGGTTATGAAAATGATATATTGGACGCCGGGCGGCTCAAAGAAGAATTAAAGAACGTACTAGACTTGAAATAGCCGCTTTTGTGCCTCTGTACTCCTGCTGGCCTTTTCTCAGGAAACCGGTGAATTGAAAGGAAACACGAATGTATCACCCTTATCCGTATACAATGTAAAATTAAGTTGGAGGCTATGATGAACAAAATAAAACTCATTTGCACGGCGCTGCTGCCAATATAATAATCGTTCTGTACATTATGTGTTTTAATTGGGCGCAGGATTACTCAAGCACTCATTTTACAATAGGTATCAGGATACTGGTTGAGGTTATCGGAAATATCGTGTTTGGCGTTTTTCTGTTTTTTGTCTGCAAAGATGGTATTAAGAAGCCGTCAAATTCTCCAGTCGGATATATACTTGGCATTATTATAATGCCTCTGGCTTTCCTGCTGTCGTATATCCCCGGCCTCGCCATGCCGACTGTACAGATATATATCTTTGAGAGCATCCCTTATTACTTTATATTCGCAAGCGTTTACATAGGGCTTGTCATTTACTCTGTGAGAAGAAAAGCAAGCGTACAACCAATAAATACGCCATAATTAATCGCAATGACGAAAGAAGGGACGCTTTTTACAGCATCCCAGAGTGTCAAACAACCTCTATATGTCATTCCGAACATAAGTGAGGAATCTTTCTTGTTTACTAAGGATTCTTCGGTCGCTTCGCTCTCTCTGAATGACAAAAGGTACTTTATCGGTAATCTTAAAAGACGCTTTTTACAGCGTCCTTTTCATTCCGTTATTCGTTGTCTTCCCTGCGCTCTTTTTTCGCGTCCTTTGAGGGCCCTTCGCCTCTTTTCCTGTCCTCGGGCAGCAGGCCTTTTCTCGTGAGGTTAACCCTGCCCTGCTTGTCTATATCCGTGACGCGCACGAGTATCTCGTCGCCTATGTTTACAACGTCCTCCACCCTCTTCACGTGCTCGTTGGAGAGCTTCGAGATATGCACTAAGCCGTCCTTGCCGGGAGCGAGCTCGACAAACGCGCCGAAGTTCATTATGCGCACCACCTTGCCCAGGTAGACGTTGCCCACCTCGACGTCCTTGACTATCGCGTCTATTGCAGCCTTTGCGCGCTCTGCGGCATCCTTGTCAGGCGACGTTATGAACACCCTTCCGTCGTCCTCTAAGTCTATCTTTACGCCCGTGTCGGCTATTATCTTGTTGATTACCTTGCCGCCCGAGCCGATAACCTCCCTTATCTTCTCGGGGTCGATAGTGAACTGCATTATGCGCGGCGCGTACTTGGAAAGGTCCGCCCTCGGCGCAGGCAGCACAGCGTTCATCTTATCGAGTATAAAGAGCCTCGCTTCTCTTGCCTGGTCGAGCGCACGAGTCAATATCTCCTCGTCAATGCCCTTTATCTTTATATCCATCTGTATGGCGGTTATGCCCTTTGCCGTGCCCGCCACCTTAAAGTCCATGTCCCCGAAGAAGTCCTCAAGGCCCTGTATGTCGCTGAGTATGGCTATGTTGCCTGTAGATTCGTCCTTGATAAGCCCCATCGCCGCGCCCGCTACCGGAGCTTTTATAGGCACGCCCGCGTCCATCAGCGATAGCGAGCTTGCGCACACGCTCGCCTGCGATGTCGAGCCGTTCGAGCTAATGCACTCGGAAACCGTCCTTATAGCGTACGGAAATTCCGTCTCGCTGGGCAGCACCGGCAGCAGCGCCCTCTCGGCAAGCGCGCCGTGCCCCACTTCCCTTCTGTTCGCGCTGCGCAGCGGCTTCGCTTCGCCCGTAGCGTAAGGCGGCATGTTGTAGTGGTGCATATAGCGCTTGAAAGCTTCGTCAGAAAGCCCTTCAAGCCTCTGCGCGTCGCTTATCGCGCCTAGAGTCGTCAGCGTCATCGCCTGCGTTTCGCCGCGCGTGAATACCGCGCTGCCGTGCGTACGCGCAAAAATACCGACTTCGCACCATATCGGGCGTATCTCGGTGAATTTCCTGCCGTCCGGACGTATGCCATGGTTTATTATCTTGTCGCGTACTATCTCTTTCTTTATATCATAAAGCACGCTCTCGATATCGCTCTCGGCTCCCGGATATTCCTCCGCAAAGTGCGCTTGCACGTCCGCCAGCACTTCCTCGCTGCGCTCCTCCCGGGTGTTCCTGTCGGTCGTGTCTACGCTCCATCTTACCTTCTCGGTGGCGTATTCGCGCACGGCCGCTTCAAGCTCGGCGGGAACCTGTTTTACCACGTAAAGCGCTTTAGGCTTGCCCGCTTCTTCAACTATCTTTTCGATAAACACTATTATCTTCTTTATCTCTTCATGCGCGAACAGTATGGCGTCCAGCATCTCTTTTTCGCTGATTTCGTTGGCGCCCGCCTCCACCATCATAATCGCGTCCTTTGTTCCTGATACCGTTAACTCAAGCACGCTCTTTTCGCGTTGCGCCGAATCCGGATTGATTATGTATTCTCCGTCGACCATGCCGACCACAACCGAAGCGGTAGGCCCTAAAAACGGTATGTCGGAAATGGAAAGTGCTATCGAGGAGCCCAGCATACCGTATACCGCCGGGGGTATGTCCGTGTCCACGCTTATTACCGTGCATATCACCTGCACGTCGTTGTAATACCCCTTGGGGAACAACGGCCGAAGCGGCCTGTCTATCAGCCTTGCGGTAAGCACCGCCTTTTCGGAAGGCCTTCCTTCCCTCTTGATGAATCCGCCGGGTATCTTGCCTACCGAATACATCTTCTCTTCAAACTCGACGCTTAACGGAAAAAAATCAACGCCTTCCCTAGGCTCCTTTGAAGCCGTCGCCGTAACGAGTACGGCCGTGTCTCCGCAGCGCACTATGCAGCTTCCGTTTGCCTGCTGAGCGTACTTTCCTGTCTCTACCGTCAATGTCCTGCCGGCGATCTCCGTCTGAAATACTTTGTGTTCCATTCTTTTTATCCCTTCCTTACCTTACCTGATGGCACGCACCCTTGCGCCCACCGTTATTCCTCTCCCGGCGATACGCCGGCAGAGTTCTATTTACGCCCCATCTAGCCTCACGGCTTGCACGGGGGACCTCGATAAATAATAGAGCGGTCGCCCGCTCTATCAAGAATCTTTTATTTTCTTAAGTTCAAGCTCTTAACAACTTCCCTATAACGCTCTATGTCCTTCTTCTTAAGATAGTTGAGCAATCCTCTTCTTTTGCCTACCATCTTTAAGAGCCCTCTCCTTGAATGGTGATCCTTGTTGTGGATCTTCAAGTGTTCGTTAAGATGGTTTATCCTCTCCGTAAGCAACGCTATCTGCACCTCCGGAGACCCTGTGTCGCCTTTGGTGACGGCAAACTTTTCAATGATTGCCGATTTTGTTTCCTTATCCATTTTTTCCTCCATGTTTTGTATCCCCGTAAACATAGTAAAGCGTCGGAAAAGTCGCTGAACAACGTATACGGTTAAGATTCAAAAAACATAATAGCACATGCTCTTTCGTTTGTAAACAATTCCTTTTAACGAGTTTTAAGCGAAAAAGCCTTCTTTTTCTCACTCTCCCGGAACTTCTTTTGCTTTTATTATTGCTCGCCGCAATGTTTTTTTATACAGCGTTCCGAGTATAAATCCACGTTTCCATAAAATAAATCCCATACATGGTATGGTATTCGTAAGCCGAAGTGATATAATACTTGATTGGGTAACAGTGAACAAAAGTTTTTACTAATTATATAAAGGAGGAAGTATGGCAGGAAGACTATCTTTTAAGGGCGGCGTGCACCCACTTAGTAGCATGCACCACGGCAAGCATTTAACGCAGGACCGCCCGATTATGGCGTGCAGCGTGCCCGAAGAGGTTATAATACCGCTTTCGCAGCACACAGGCGCCCCTTCCAAGCCTGTCGTCTCTCCGGGGGACCGAGTCGACATGGGGCAGCTCATAGCACAGGCAGAAGGTTTTGTCAGCGTTCCTTGCTATTCCAGCGTTTCGGGAACGGTAAAGGAAATAGCGCGGCGTCCTCATATCTCGGGCGTGTTGTCGCAGTCAATAGTCATCACAAACGACTTTGAGGACAGGCTCTCAAAAGACATAAAGAGCAAGGGGTCTTTGGAAAGCCTTTCGCCGAAACAGATTATAGACATGATAAAGGATGCGGGCATCGTAGGATTGGGCGGTGCGGCGTTTCCGACGCATGTAAAGCTCTCTCCCCCGCCCGACAAGAAGATTGATACCTTAATAATAAACGGCGCGGAATGCGAGCCTTACCTTACCGCCGACCATCGCATAATGCTTGAGCACCCCGAAAAGGTCGTACTCGGCGTAAAAGCGGTTATGAAGGCGCTCGGCGTAGCCAACGCCGTAATCGCGATAGAAGATAATAAAAAGGACGCCATAGCCGCAATACGCAAAGCATCGAGCGGCATAAACGTCGCCACATTGAAGGTCAAATATCCTCAGGGCGCTGAAAAACAGCTGATATACGCGGTGACTAAGCGCCGCGTGCCGTCGGGCAAGCTGCCGATGGACGTCGGCGTAGTCGTTGTCAACGTGGGCACGGCGTATCAGATAGCGCTGACATTAGAGACAGGCATGCCGCTGATTGAGCGCGTAGTGACGGTAACCGGCAGCGTAAAGCAGCCCTCCAACTTTCTTGTGCGTATAGGTACGCCTCTATCCCATGTGATAGAGCAGGCGGGCGGCTTTGTAGGAGATATAGAAAAGGTAATCGCGGGCGGCCCGATGATGGGCATAGCTCAAAGCAACCTGAACGCTCCCGTAATAAAGGGCACGTCGGGCATACTCGTGTTAAGCACAAGCGAAGCCCGCATGATGGAGGAATCGCCGTGCATCTACTGCGGGCGGTGCGTAGACGTTTGCCCCATGGGCTTAGAGCCGTATCTGCTGAACAACTACGCCGCCAAGGGCGACTTTGAAGCAGCTGAGAAAAGGCACGTTATGGACTGCATGGAATGCGGCGGCTGCACTTATATCTGCCCTGCGCACAGGTATTTGACGCAGCGGATTAAGCTTGCGAAGTCCGAGATAGCCAAAAGGCGTAAAAAAGCTGCGAAATGACGGCTGATTTATTAGGGAGGGTTAATATGGATAAGTTTACAATGTCTGTGTCGCCGCATATCCGGACTGCCGTGACGACGAGACGAATAATGACAGATGTAATAATAGCGCTTTTGCCCGCGACTGCCTGCGGCGTATACTTTTTCGGCTTTAATGCTCTTGTTACCGTTCTGGTATCGGTAGCCGCAACCATTGGCACTGAGGCGCTTATTCAGTTCCTTATGAAAAAGAAGGTGACGATATCGGACGGCAGCGCGGCCGTAACTGGATTGCTGCTCGCGCTCACGTTGCCGCCGCTTGCGCCCGGGGATTTCTATATGCCGCTTTTCGGCTCGGTTTTCGCGATAGCGATAGCAAAGCAATGCTTCGGCGGCCTTGGTTACAACTTTATAAACCCGGCGCTCGCGGCAAGGGCGTTCCTCGTCGTGTCGTGGCCGACGGCCCTGACCACCTGGACGATGCCGCCCTCCGCGATATCTTCGGCGACGCCGCTCGCGGCGCTCAAATACGGAGGAGAAGGGGTTGTATTAAGCCCGTATATTGACATGTTCCTCGGCAACGTCGGCGGCTCAATAGGCGAGACAAGCGCTCTTGCGCTGCTTATCGGCGCAGTATACCTAATTGCGCGCAACGTCATCAATTGGAGGATACCGGCCGTTTATATAGGCGTCGTAGCTCTGTTTACCTGGGTTGCGGGCCCTGGCGGGCTTTTCACCGGAGACGCGCTCTATCACGTATTGGGAGGCGGGCTGTTGCTCGGAGCCATATACATGGCTACCGACTACACGACATCGCCGATGACGAACACCGGGCGGGTAATATTCGCAGCCGGGTGCGGCATACTGACCGGGGTCATACGGCTTTGGGGCGGCTATCCCGAGGGCGTGTGCTACGCTATACTGATAATGAACCTCGCGGTGCCCCTGCTTGACAGGAAGTTCCGTCCGAGAGTGTTCGGAGGTGCTGTGAAATGAAAAACGTATTTACCATAGCTATAAAGCTTTTCGTGATAACAGTGGTTGCTGCGGCGCTGCTAGGCGTAGTATACGCCGTTACAAAAGAGCCGATAGCGGCGCAGACCGAAAAAGCCGCGACTGAGGCGCGCCTTACTGCGTTTCCCGATGCGGCGAGCTTTGAAGACGCAAAAGTTGATATACCCGAGGAATACTCCGAAATAAAGAGCGTTTTTAACGCGCTCGACTCAGACGGCAACGAGATAGGCGCCGTGTTCGCCATGACGACAAAGGGCTTTAACTCGGGCCTTAACTTAACAATAGGCATAGGCGCGGACGGCAAAATAAGGGGCGTTATAATGGGCGACAACAACGAGTCGCCGGGCATAGGCAAAAAGGCCGCCGACCCCGAATTCCGCGACCAGTTCCCCGGCAAGCCGTACGACAGCCCGCTTAAAGTTGTAAAGTCAGCGTCGGGCGATTACGACATACAGGCGATAACAGGCGCGACGGTAACGTCCAAGGCAATAACTGATGCCGTCAACACGGCCGCAGAGTTCTATAAACAGCTCGGAGGTGCGAAATGAAAACAAAAACGAAGCCGCTTGCGATAATCAAAAACGGCATATTCACCGAGAACCCGACGTTCCGCATAATGGTAGGAATGTGCCCGACGCTCGCTATATCGATAGCCGTCATAGACGGCATAGGCATGGGTCTTGCCGCGACGTTCGTGCTCGTAGGGTCAAATATAATTACGTCCCTGCTCAGAAACTTCATACCCGACAAGGTGAGGATACCGGCGTTCGTGCTTATAATAGCGACGTTCGTTACAATAGTGCAGCTGCTGCTTAAAGGTTTCGTGCCTGCGCTCGACAAATCGCTGGGGCTCTATATACCGCTCATAGTCGTCAACTGCATTATAATAGCAAGAGCGGAAGCTTTCGCATACAAGAACACCGTTATAGCGTCGCTTTTTGACGGCATAGGCATGGGCATAGGGTTTACGCTGGCGCTTACGCTCTTAGCCACGATCCGCGAGGTACTGGGCAAAGGCATGTTCGCGGGGATGACTCTTATCGACAAGGACTTTCAGGCGATAGGATACCTTGCGATACAGCCGGGCGGGTTCATAACGCTCGGGCTGCTGCTTGGCCTTATCAACTGGCTGTCTTTAAGAAAACAGCGGAAAGGAGCGCGTTAGGCCATGGATTTTTCACGCATACTGCTTATACTCGTAAGCACTATTCTTGTTAACAACTTCGTACTTTATAAGATACTCGGCATATGCCCGTTCATCGGCGTCTCAAAGAGGGTCGAGACGGCGCTGGGCATGGGGCTCGCCGTTACGTTCGTAATGGGGCTGGCTTCCGTGATATCGTACCTGGTGCAGTACTATATACTTAACCCGCTTAACATAGGCTACCTGCAGACGATAGCATTCATACTCGTTATCGCGGCGCTCGTACAGCTGGTAGAGATGATGCTGCAAAAGAGCGTGCCCGCGCTTTACAAGGCGCTGGGAATTTACCTGCCTTTGATAACGACGAACTGCGCGGTGCTGGGCGTTGCGATAATCAACATAAACGAGAACTACACGCTTTTAGAATCGCTTATAAACGGCGTAGGCGGGGCGCTCGGGTTCCTCGTAGCGATAGTGCTGTTTGCGGGCATTCGTGAGAGGATGGAGTTCGCTCCGATACCCGAGCCTTTAAAGGACTTCCCCATCGCCCTCATTTCATCCGGGCTGATGGCGACGGCATTCCTTGGTTTTCAGGGACTGATATAGGAAAGGACAAAGCATATGATTAACGATATATTATGGCCGGTCATTGCGTTGGGCTCTTTGGGGCTTGTTCTCGGGCTCGGGCTCGGTATAGCCGCCAAGGTGTTCGCCGTTAAAATTGACCCGAAAGTTGAGCAGATAAGAGAATTGCTGCCGGGAGCCAACTGCGGAGGCTGCGGTTTCCCGGGCTGCGACGGCTTTGCAAAAGCGCTCGCCGACGGCGAAGCTACGCCTTCCGCGTGCGTCGTCGTATCCGCCGACAACCTAAAAGCTATAGCCGATGTGCTGGGCGTAAACGCGGAAGCGGGCGTTAAAAAAGTAGCCCGCGTGCTCTGCCGCGGCGACTCAAGGAACGTTACGCCTAAGTACAACTACAACGGCATACCCGACTGCCGCGCGGCGGCCATGCTCGCGGACGGCCCTTCGTCCTGCCGGTACGGGTGCTTGGGGCAGCTTACCTGCGCGTCCGCCTGCCCGTTCGGCGCAATACACCGCAGCGAGAACGGCTTAGCGGAGATAGATGAAGAGATATGCACGGGCTGCGGAAACTGCGTAGCGATCTGTCCGAAAGACAGCATAGCGCTAGTTCCGAAAGATCAGATAGTGTATGTGCGCTGCCATGCCCATGAAAAGGGCAAAGCTGTTTCCGAAAACTGCAAGGCGGGATGCATAGCGTGCGGCCTGTGCGTTAAAAAATGCCCCGAGCATGCCATCACAATGGTGGATAACATACCGGTGATAGAATACGACAAGTGCACGCACTGCGGAACGTGCGCCGCTGTCTGCCCGAAAGGCGTAATCGCGGGCAAACCGGAACAGAAAGCGGAAACCGCAAACGGGTGATTTTCACCCCAAAAAGCTTTACATCTTTTTGGGGACCCCGTATTATAAAGGCAGCGTAACATGCGCTGCCTTTTTAATCGGGGTCCCCGGCAAACCGTCAGGTTTGATGGGGTGTAAATATTGGCAATAATAAAAGGTGTATATGGCAAAGAAGAAAATAATACTCGCGTCCGGTTCGCCCCGGCGCAAAGAGCTGCTTAACTACATAACCGACGATTTTACCGTGATACCCAGCAGCCTTGAGGAAACGGCGTATGGAACGCCCGAGCAGCAGACTATAAAGCTTGCGAAGGACAAGGCGCTGGACGTCGCTTCGCATTACCCTGACGCCGTAGTGATAGGCGCCGACACGCTCGTCGCGATAGACGGAAACGTTCTCGGCAAGCCGAAAGACAGGAAGGAAGCGGCCGCTATGCTCCGCATGCTCTCGGGCAGAACGCATACGGTATATACGGGCGTGGCGATAGTAAACGGCAAAGAGGTTATCACAGAGTGCGTCGCAACGGAAGTTGAGTTTGGCGACATGACGAATGAGGAGATAGCGGATTACATAAAAACGGGCGAGCCTATGGACAAGGCGGGCGCGTACGGAATACAGGGGTACTGCGGAAAATTCATAAAGCGCATAGACGGCTGCTATTTCAACGTTATGGGACTGCCGCAGAACACTGTGTACAACATGCTAAAAAGAACGGGCGCACTGTAGAACGCGCCTTCCTCTTGCGGAGCAGGCGTTTTTGGCGTCTTATATGCCATACATACGCACAAAAAGACACGGCTTGTTGCCGTGTCTTTGTAATAGTTGACAATATTAGTTTTACTGCATCGGTACAACCGGCACGCAGATATCGACTTTCATTTTGCCGTCCTGCGTCTCGCAGTTCGCTCCATACCTCTCAAAAGGAGCGCTGTCCGCGGGCTGGTAGCCGCTTGCGGGCAGCCACTCGCCGCACATGTAGTTCCACGCTTCGCCGAATTCGTCCAATTTCACTTCGAAGCTTCCTACTGCGTAATTCCCTCCGCCTATCTCCATCTCGCAGACCTCGCCCGAGACTTCGACGTCGCTGCCTATCGGCACACATACGCTTAAGCGCAGATTGTTTTCTTCGGTCACCGCAGGGTCGTCATGGTACAGTATATACGTCGTGGACGTATCCACGCCCCTTGGGCCCGCCCAGGCGAACAGCCGTGAATAAAGGTTTTCAAACAGCTTCGCATCGCCCGCATACGGCCCTATATACCTTACGTACGCCACTCTCATCTTGTCTATCTTCTCGATTTTCACATCAGCTTTCATGTCCCGCCTCCTGATTTTTGTTTTCCCGTTTTGGGTATCCCCAGTATAGCCGGGAGGGGCGGTAAAGTCTCTGCCTCTGTTGCGAAGCAGTTGACTTAAACTGCTATCCTTTTGACTCCTGTTGCGATTGCGGAACGCAGTCGGAGAACAGCCGAAACGATTCTTGAACATGCGGGAAAATACGGCAGGAGAGGAAAAACCCCATTCGGCTGCAATTTCGGTTACGGAAGGCATGCTGTTTGAGCAGAGCTGCGCCGCCGCGCGCTCGAGCCGCAGCCTCCATATGAAGCTAAACAGCGTCTCGTCCGTCATTGCGGCAAATATCCTGTGGAAATGGTACTGCGAAAAACCCGCCACGCCTGCAAGTTCCGAAAGCGTCAGGTCTTCCTTAAGGTTCCGGTCTATATAATCGCATACCCTGTTTATGCGATTAAGATATTCGTACGCCTGATTCCTGTTCAAGCAAGTGCTCCTTATACAAAGTTTTTTAGGGCTGCAGCGTAATTTTGAATGCGAATTTATGTATAAAAACTACCCGTATAGGAAGAATTATACCATATCAGAATGCGGAGGTTATATATGTTTTCACTTTTTGCTCCCTGCCTTGGCATTGATCTTGGCACGGCCAACACGATCGTGTACATGAAGGGCAAGGGCATAATACTTAGGGAGCCTTCTGTCGTCGCTATGCGGACGAACAGGAAAGATATACTTGCCGTCGGCGAAGACGCGAGGAAGATGCTCGGCAAGACGCCGGGCAATATCGTAGCGCTGCGGCCTATGAAGGACGGCGTAATCGCGGACTACGCCACAACGGAAATAATGCTCAGATACTTCATACGCAAGGCCGTGCCTCAGGGTATATTTTTCAGGCGCAGCCCGAGGCTCGTTGTCTGCGTGCCTTGCGGCATAACGGAAGTAGAAAAGCGCGCCGTTGAGGACGCGGCAAAATCCGCGGGCGCGAGAGAGGTGTTTTTGCTCGACGAACCGATGGCGGCGGCAATAGGCGCCGGGCTCGACGTATACCAGGCAAAGGGGTCGATGATAGTAGACATAGGGGGCGGCACCACCGAAGTCGCGGTAATATCGCTGGGCGGCATAGTTGCGTCGCGCTCGCTGCGCGTGGGCGGCACGCACATGGACGAGGCCATAATGCGATATATTAAAAAGGAACACGGCATAATAATAGGCGAGAGCACTGCCGAGCAGGTGAAGATAGAACTTGGATGCGTCGTAGACCGCGGCAAGGAGCTCAACATGGAAGTAAGAGGGCGCAGCATGACGAGCGGCCTGCCCGTCTCTATAACGATATCTTCCTCCAGCATAAGGGAGGCGCTCTCCGAGCCCGTGCAGAACATACTCGACTCTATAAAGAACGTGCTGGAAAACACTCCTCCCGAGCTCGCGGGGGACATAATAAACGAGGGCATAGTTTTGTCGGGCGGCGGCTCTATGCTGGTTGGCCTCAACCGACTTGTCGCGAAAGCCACAGGTATGCCCGTACGGCGGACGGAATACCCTCTCGACGCCGTGGCCGTCGGAGCGGGACTTGCTCTTGATCAGCTCGAACAGGGTACGTTCGGGCGCGAGCCCGCGGCTGAAATGCTCGAATGACGACGCAAAATTATGTCCGAAAAAGGGTATAACAAACGGTTATGCCTTTTTTCATGCAAAAAAACGCCCAATTGGTTGACCGCCTTATCAAATAAATATATAATATTTGATTGGGTAATACTTGATTGGGACAGGCAGGATTCTTAATAATTAATTTTTTCACATAGTCTTTTGTGTTTAAGACTATTTATTGATATACAAATGGGCAAAATGAATTTTAGAATTCAATTTTAATTCAAATTTCAAGGAGGATAAAATGTCAGTTAAACAAACAATCGATGGAAATACCGCCGCGGCTCACGTTGCTTATGCTTTTACAGAAGTCGGCGCTATATATCCCATCACACCCTCGTCCCCTATGGCTGAGGTCTGCGACGAGTGGGCGGCTCACGGCAGAAAGAACATCTTCGGCCAAAAGATGCGCATAGCGGAAATGCAGTCTGAAGCGGGCGCTGCGGGCGCTGTACACGGTTCGCTTGCATCCGGCGCTTTTACCACTACGTTCACCGCCTCGCAAGGGTTGCTGCTGATGATACCGAACATGTACAAAATATCGGGCGAGCTGCTGCCTTGCGTATTCCATGTTACGGCAAGAAGCCTTGCCGCTCACGCTCTCTCAATATTCGGCGACCACAGCGACGTAATGGCCACGAGGCAGACTGGCTTCGCGCTGATAGCTTCGAGCAGCGTGCAGGAAGTAATGGATATCGCGGCGATAGCCCACCTTGCCACGCTTAAGGCAAAGGTTCCGTTCCTTCACTTCTTCGACGGCTTCAGAACGTCTCACGAAGTTCAGAAGATAGAGGTTTTGGATTACGACAAGCTGGCTTCGATGGTTGACCAGGAGGCCATAGCCGATTTCCGCAAACGCGCGCTCAACCCCGAGCATCCGCACCTTCAAGGCACGGCGCAGAACCCCGATATCTACTTCCAGAACAGGGAAGCCGCCAACAAGTACTACGACGCGACGCCCGCTATCGTAGAGCAGGTAATGCAGGAATTCTATAAGGTATTCGGCAGGAAATACAATCTGTTCGATTACGCGGGAGCTCCCGACGCCGACAGGATAATAATACTCATGGGCAGCGGCTGCGAAGCCACGGAGGAAACGGTCAACTACCTAAACGCTAGAGGCGAGAAAGTAGGCGTATTGAAAGTCCGCCTGTACCGCCCCTTCAGCGCAAAGCATATGCTTGCGGCCATACCTTCGAGCGTAAAGAAGATTGCCGTGCTCGACAGAACGAAAGAGCCGGGCAGCGAGGGCGAGCCTCTTTACAAGGACGTCGTTACCGCGCTTGCCGAAGCCGGCAGGAACATACAGGTTATCGGCGGAAGGTACGGCCTTTCTTCCAAGGAGTTCACGCCGACCATGGTCAACGCTGTATTTAAGAACTTGAAGGGCGAAATGAAGAATCACTTCACGGTCGGCATACACGACGATGTGACCCACTTAAGCCTCGATATCTCCGAAAAGATAGACGCCGCGCCCGAGGGCACGTTCCGCTGCAAGTTCTACGGCCTCGGCTCGGACGGCACGGTAGGAGCAAATAAAAACTCAATCAAGATAATAGGCGACCATACCGATATGTACGCCCAAGGGTATTACTATTACGACTCCAAGAAGTCAGGCGGACTTACGATATCCCACCTCCGCTTCGGCAAGAAGCCGATACAGTCCACTTACCTCATAGACGTCGCGGACTTTATAGCGTGCCACAACTCCTCGTTCGTGCGCGTGCTCGACATGCTCGCAACGCTTAAAGAGGGCGGCGTATTCCTCTTAAACTCCCCGTGGACACTGGAGGAGATGGAAAAAGAGCTTCCCGCCGAGATGAAGAACGCTATAGCGAAGAAGAAAGTAAAGTTCTACAACATCGACGCTATAAAGCTCGCACAGCAGGCCGGCATGGGCGGAAGGATAAATACCGTCATGCAGTCCGCGTTCTTCAAGGTTGCGGGCATAATACCCGAAGCCGACGCGATGACGTACATGAAGAAAGCGGCTGAAAAGACGTACGGCAAGAAGGGCGAAAAGATAGTCAAGATGAACTACACGGCTATAGACTTAGGCGCCCAGGGCTTAGAAGAGATTAAATACCCCGAAAGCTGGGCGACGACTACGGAAGGCGCCGAGTTCGCAACGCCTCCGGCTGACGCGATAGAGTTCTTCAAGGACGTCGAGTTCCCGATAATACTTCAGAAGGGCGACGAACTGCCGGTCTCCGCGTTCGACCCGAGGGGATTCTTCCCGACGGGCACGACGCAGTACGAGAAGCGCGGTATAGCCGTAAACGTGCCCGACTGGATACCCGAAAACTGCATAATGTGCAACCAGTGCTCGTTTATATGCCCACACGCGACAATACGTCCTTTCCTCGCGAAGGAAGAGGACTTAAAAGACGCTCCCGCGGAATTCATCACGAAGGACGCGAGAGGCAAGGACGTCGCGGGCTACAAATTCAGGATGCAGCTTACGCCTTACGACTGCACGGGCTGCGGAAACTGCGCGGACATCTGCCCCGCCAAGGAGAAAGCGCTCGTAATGAGGCCGCTAACCGAAGTAGGCCCGAGGGAAAACAGGAACTGGGAGTTTGCAAGGAAGCTTCCGAAGCCGGACATAAACGTCAACAAGACGACGGTAATAGGTTCGCAGTACCAGCAGCCGCTGTTCGAGTTCTCGGGCGCGTGCGCGGGCTGCGGCGAGACGCCGTACATCAAGCTGATAACGCAGCTGTTCGGCGACAGGATGATAGTTGCGAACGCCACGGGCTGCTCGTCGATATACGGCGCGAACACGCCTACGTGCCCTTACACGAAGAACGAGAAAGGCCACGGCCCCGCCTGGGCAAACTCGCTGTTTGAAGACAACGCTGAGTTTGGTTTCGGGATGAACCTCGCGCTGACGCAGCGCCGCAACCGCCTTGCAGCGCTCGTCGAGGAATTCGGCAACAAGGCCGGAGGAGAAGCCAAAGCTGTATGCGACGCATGGCTCGCGGCAAAGGATGAAGGCGACGCGAGCAGGGCTACTTCCGCCGCGCTCAAAGAGCTTATCGACGGCTGCAAAAATTGCGGCTGCGAGCTCGACGCTCTCGCTTCCGAGATAGCTTCTATGAGCGATCTGTTCGTCAAGAAATCCGTCTGGATATTCGGCGGCGACGGCTGGGCTTACGATATAGGCTACGGCGGACTCGACCACGTGCTCGCTATGGGCGAAGACGTCAACGTGCTCGTACTCGACACCGAGCTTTACTCGAATACGGGCGGCCAGGCAAGCAAAGCGACACCTACCGCTTCGGTGGTCAAGTTCGCAGCTTCGGGCAAGCGCACGAAGAAGAAGGACTTGGGCGCAATAGCCATGACGTACGGATACATCTATGTAGCCCAGGTCGCTATGGGCGCCAACCACAACCAGCTGCTGAAAGCTTTGGCCGAAGCGGAAGCGTATCACGGGCCGTCCCTTATAATAGCTTACGCGCCCTGCATCAACCACGGCATAAACATGAGCAAGTCTCAGGCGGAAGAAAAGCTGGCCGTCGAGGCGGGCTACTGGCATCTGTACCGCTACAATCCGGATCTGAAGAAGGAAGGCAAGAACCCGTTCATACTGGACAGCAAGGCTCCTACGGGCAGCTACCAGGACTTCATCACGTCCGAGATAAGGTACAACACGCTGAAAAAACAGTTCCCGGAAACCGCCGAAGAGCTGTTCAAGAAAGCCGAAGTGGACGCGAAAGAACGCTACGAGTTCTACAAGAAGCTTTCCGAAGGCTGATAAGAAAATACGATGCATCAAAGGCCTCCTGAAAATCAGGAGGCCTTTATTTATGCTTTTCTGATGTCTGCGTCCGGAAACTTCAGCCGGCAGGTCTTTCAAGCTTCATTATTATCGTATTGATGCCCGCAGGGTTCTCCCCGGCTTCTTTATAGTCTTTGAAACCAAACCGCATGTACAGCTTCCTTGCCGCTTCGCCAACCTTTTCCTCAGGAGCGAACGTTTGAACAAACACAGGCCTTTCGCTGTCCATACAGCCAAGCGCCGCTTTCAGCAGCTCACGCCCGCATCCTTTTGACCTGCTTTTTTCCCTGACGGCCAGCCAGCATATCTCGTTTTCTGCTTTATCAAACGCAACAATACCTTCGATATCGCTGTCATCATTTACAACGCAGAGTGCCGACGAAGCGCGTATGCATACTTTTATTCCATTTTTGAAGTCCTCGTTATCCGCCATGCCGCCGAACAGAGGCTCGACCTCTCTTGCCAATTCCAGCCATGCGTTAATATCACTATCCGTAACAAACCTGACCATAAAGCCTCCTGATAATACTGACAGTTTTTAATCAGCAATGATTATATCCCGTTATAGTCCTGTTTTAATACAGCTTTTCCGGCTCGACGCTTTCAACAACCATGCGGTAAAGCTCCTCTGCCTCCCGCTTAAAATCGCTGTCCGATTGCCCTTCTTTTTGCGTAAGCTGCTCCAGTATTTCAAAGCTGAATACGTCCTTGCCGTATCTTTTTAAATCTTCCTGCAACGGCATGAATGCGCACCCGCCTGTCGCCTGCGAAAACTCGAACCTGTTTTTTGAACCCTGCATGTCCGTCGTTGCCGCTACATAGCTCTTGCCGTTTGCGGAATTTCTTATAGCGAACACGCCGCCGTTTGCCCGCCGCGCCTTGTAGGAATCTATTATCTTCCTTCTGCTTTCTCTGTCCATCAGTATCCCATCTCCTCAAGTATGCGTCCGAGCGTCGCAAGCCGCTCGCCCATCAGCTCGCCGTCCTTGCTCAACACATCTGAAAACAGCTTTATATCTTCGTCTATCATAGGGTTGTCGGTGCATACGGCGACGTTCATCGCGTCGCCCTGCAGCCCTATCCGGTCTATTCGGGGGTTGGAAGGGTCGTACAGCTTCTCCATGCGGTACGCCTCGCGGAAGTACTGCAGACCCCTGCACACGAGTATCGCGAGGTCTAATACGCGGTGCAGCGGCAGCTCTTCCGACTGTCTCGACCACTTTTCGCCCGTGTAGCGCCACACTTTTGCCGATATGTCCACCTTGCCGCGGTCGTTCCATTGCGCGAGCCCTAATGACAACCCCTTCGCGTCCGACTTATACGCGTATCTGCCGTCCACGTTATCGTAGTTTTCTGAAACTATTACAGGCTTGTGTTTTAAAAACGTAGGTATCTTCATTTCATTATCTCCATTTACTAGTTTACTGTTTTAATAATATACTAATTTACTAAATAGCACAATAGAAAATTACAGCATGTATTTAACATTTTCGAGATACCTTTTTATTAATCATTGAAATGAGATGGCGCGAAGCACCGGAAAGGTTCCAGTTATTATTGTTCCAAAACTTTGTTTTGGGATCTTGCCATAAACAAGGCTCCGCTTTGACTGCCAGCGAGCTATGTTCGCCGGCGGCCGGGGAGCGATGGTTAAAAGGTCTATAGATAGAATTATTTAATTATCTCCATTACCGCTTTTCTTACCGCTTCTACGGTAGGCACTGCGTTTTTCTCCAGCTCCTTTGAGAACGGCACGGGCATGTCGAGCCCGCATAGCCTCTTAACGGGAGCCTTGAGGTATGAGAACGCTTCGTCGCTCAATATCGCCGCTATCTCGCCGCCGAGCCCTCCCGTCTTGCATGCCTCGTGCACTATGAGCGCCCTGCCCGTCTTTTTAACCGAGCTTATTATCGCCTCTGAGTCAAGCGGCTTTAATGTCCGCAGGTCCACAACCTCGGCGCTTACGCCCTGCCTTGACAGCTTCTCTGCAGCCTCGAGGCATACGTTAACCATCCTGCTGTACGTTATTATCGTAACGTCTTTTCCCTGCCGCTTAACGTCCGCCTTTCCTATCGGCAGCACGTAATCCTCTTCCGGCACCTCGCCCGACTGCTTATACAGCAGCTTGTGCTCGAAGAATATCACGGGATTGTTGTCCCTTATGGCGGCTTTCAGCAGGCCTTTAGCGTCATAAGGCGTTGAAGGCGCTATAACCTTAAGCCCCGGCACGTGGCAGAACCAGCTTTCGAGGCTCTGGCTGTGCTGAGCCGCCGCGCCCGTTCCGCAGCCTCCGGCAGTGCGCAGCACGAGCGGAACTTCGGCTTGCCCGCCCGTCATAAACCTGAGCTTAGCGGCCTGGTTAACTATCTGGTCCATCGTTATCGTTACGAAATCCGAAAACATTATCTCAAATATCGGGCGCATACCCGCAGCGGCGGCGCCCACCGCGGCTCCCGCTATTGCAGCCTCGGATATAGGCGTGTCCATCACTCGCTCAGGGCCGAACTCGTCAATCATACCTGCGCTCACGCCGAACGAGCCGCCGTATACCCCTACGTCTTCGCCGAGCAGGAACACGTCTGGGTCGCGCCTCATCTCCTCGCACATCGCCTCGTTTACCGCTTTTGCATATGTTATCGTTCTCACTGCTTTATCCCCCCTTCGGTTACCGGGGGCTCTGAGTAAACAAAATCAGTTATCGTGTCCAAAGACGGGTATGGGCTGCTTTGCGCAAACCGCACAGCCTCTTCTATCGTACCGGCCGCCTCCGCTTTAGCCGCTTCCAACTCCTCCGCGGAAAACCCGTTTTCCAGCATGTAGCGCTCGATGCGCTTTATAGGGTCTTTCCTGCGCCATGCGTCGATTTCGCTTTTGCTCCTGTATACGTTTTTGTCGCTCTTGGAATGCCCCGCTATCCTGTATGTGTTGCATACCAAAAGCATAGGGCCGTTTTGCCTCACATACTCTCTCGCTTCAAGCGCCGCCTCGTATACTGCGAGCGCGTCGTTGCCGTCCACGCTTTGCCCGGGCATGCCGTAGCTCTGCGCGCGCACCGCAATGTCGCTTATGTTCATAGACTTTTCGACGGACATCGACATGCCGTACATGTTGTTCTCGCAAACGAACAGCAGCGGCAGCTTCCATACGGAAGCAAGGTTCGCCGCTTCGTGAAAGCTCCCCTCGTTTGAAGCGCCGTCGCCGAAGAAGCAGACCGTTATATTCCCCAATCCCTTTTTCTTTGCGGCAAGCGCTAGTCCCGCCGCTATCGGACAGCCTCCGCCCACTATGCCGTTCTCTCCGAAGTTGCCGTTCTTTATATCCGCCATGTGCATCGAGCCGCCCCTGCCGCGGCTGCACCCCGTCTCGCGGCCTAAAAGCTCGGCCATCATCGTCTTAATATCCATGCCTTTCGATATGCAGTGCCCGTGGCCGCGGTGCGTTGACGTCATATAGTCCTGCGGCTCCAGCGCGGCGCATACTCCCGCCGCAACGGCTTCTTCGCCCGTATAAAGGTGTATCGTTCCGTGTATCTGCCCTTTGGCGAAAAGCTCAGCGGACTTTTCCTCAAACATTCGCGAAAGAAGCATTTTATTGTAAATACCGAGTACGGTATGCTTGTCCGGTTTCAATAACGGCCTCCTTAAAAAGACTACCGTTATTTTATGTTCATTGCCGCCATATGTCAACCATATAATTAACGATATTCAATAAAAGTTTGTTAATATTCAATAATTGATGCGCTGGCGCACTACTTCCCTGAATATCGGCAACTCCACGCAGGAAAGAATTATCGCGGCAGCCATAACGAACGCGACAACGATTATTACGGCGGCCAGCAGCGACAGTTCGAATTTCTTTTTCATACCCTTAACCGCAGCAGTTTTTATGATACTTATTAACACGGGCGGTTTGTTAGAACGTTTTTGTAATAAAAGGCGTTCCGGCGCTCATATATGATAACTATATGTTTAATGAAACTTTGTAATTTCAGGAGAATGTATTCGCTTATGAATCCTCCCGGCAAAAGCAACTTTATGGTCGTAATACTGGCGTTCATAGGCATGGTGTGCTGGGGCATAACGCCGCTGTTCGTAAAGCTGGGCCTTAAGGATATAGACCCGCACATAGGCCTTGCGATACGCACGGCTACCACGACGATAATACTCACGGGCTGGATGATTGCGGACGGAAGCTTTGCGCGCCTTAACACGGTGCCCGCCTCCGCGCTCGTATTTCTCATAATAGAGGCGTTCATCGCTACGTTCGTGGGGGATCTCGCTTATTTCGCGGCAGTCAAGAACGGCTCCGTGTCGCTTGTAGCAATAATACTGTCCTGCTCTCCGCTCGTCACTATGCTTTTATCGATGATATTTCTGCACGAAGCCGTTACCGGCACGAAGGTATTGGGCTCGCTGCTGATAATAGGCGGCATCGTACTCACGCTGCAGTAACCGAAAACGCCGCTGTCAGTCGGCGCCCAGCACGCGTATATACTCTGTGCTCGGGTCGGTAGCGCCCTGCAGCTCGCACCGCTCTTCTTTGAGCACGCTTATGTATTCCACTATATCCTTCGTGATGCGCTCACCAATGCAAAGCACCGGTATGCCTGGCGGGTACGCCATTATCATCTCCCCGGCTATCTCTCCCACAGAGCTTGCCAGAGGCATCACCCTTTTGGGGCTGTAGAACGCGTCGCGCGGCAGAACTATCATCTTGGGCGTGTCGGGAAGTTCGGTTATTTTCTTTCGCTCCTTAATGCTCGAGTTTCGGGATATGTCTTTCAGCGCGTTAACGAACGCTTCTACGTCCTCGCTGCTGTCGCCTATCGATATTATAGAAAGTATGTTATATAGGTCCGCAAGCTCGACCTGTATGTTATACTTCTCGCGCAACAGCAGCTCCACCGAGCGACCGGAGCGGCCCAGCGACGTCACATGCACGCCGAGCTTTGTTTCGTCAAAGTCAAAGCATCCCGGGCTGCCCGCAAGCTCCGGCCCGAACGCTATCAGGCCGTCCGTGCCGTTTATCTCGTCGCGAGCCCGTCGCGCCAGCTTAAGCGCCTTTCCAAGCAGCTGTTCGCCGTGAAGCGCAAGCTGCTTTCTCGCTACGTCCAGCGAACACATCAGAGGGTACGACGCGCTCGACGTGTACATAAGCCCCAGCGCGTGCAGCACCCTGTCTTCGTCTATTATATCGCTGTTCGCGAGCAGCGCGGAAGACTGCGTCATCGAGCCGCCCGTCTTGTGCACGCTTATCGCGGAGAGGTCTGCGCCCGCCCAAATGGCTGGCACGGCAAAGTCGGGGTGGAAATAGAAGTGCGTGCCGTGCGCCTCGTCCGCTATCACCGCCATGCCGTACTCGTGCGCTACGTCTGTGATATGCCTTATATTTGAGCAGGGTCCGTAATACGTTGGGTTAATGACGAGTATCGCCTTTGCCCTCGGATGCTCTTTTATTGCCTGCTCCGCGCTCTCCTCGGTTACTCCCATCGCTATGCCCAGCTTGTGGTTTATTACCGGCTGTACGTACACAGGGATTGCGCCCGAGAGTATTATGCCGTTTATAACGGACTTGTGCATATTGCGCGGCACTATTATCTCGCTGCCCGGCTCGCATGCGGCAAGTATCATCGCCTGCACGCCGGAAGTCGTGCCGTTGACGAGGAAGTACGCCTGCCTCGCCCCGAAAGCTTCGGCAAACAGCTGCTGCGCCTCCTTAATTACGCCCACCGGATGGTTTATAAAGTCAAGGTCGTCCATGCCGTTTGCGTCCATCTGCAGCACGCGCCGCCCGACGTATTCGGCATATTCGGGCAAGCCCCTTCCCTGCTTGTGCCCCGGCACGTGAAACTGCACGACGCCGCTGTCCACATACTTTTTGACCGCGTCAAACAAAGGAGTAGCGTTCTGATCCAGGCACAATAAACAAACACTCCCTTTCGGAAAACACTAGTTTACCATATTCAGTTGGCAATAATGTGGTGTATTAAGAAGGGTAATTCATCTTGATAAGTATGAATTTGATATCGCTGTCGTTCCAGCCGAGGTCCCACGGCACGTGGTAACGGTCCGTCGTGTGCGTGTTGACAAGCGGATAGCCTTTGGAATCCGCGGCGGTTACAATCGCGTTGTGCACTACCTTGCCTTTTTCCTGATAGGCTATTACGTCGCCGGGTATCAGCTTATACGCTTCCTTGTAGACCTTGTTGTAAGTGCCCTTTATTAGCTGGTAGCCTCTTCCGCTCCATATGAGGTAATTTGCCAGCCCCGAAGCGTTGCACCACGCTCTCGAGCCGGAGTTGCCCGAATACGTCCATCCGCCGCCCGTTTTAAAGCCGCCTTCGTGAAGCGCCTGCGAAATGTAGTTCGAGCAGTCGCCGCCTCTGCCGTTGTAGTTGGGGTAATCGGGATTGTAGCCGTATCCGTTTGTACCGTCGGACGCCGCTCCCGCCCAACGGTCGGCATATTCCGCCGCCTTTTTCCTCCCTTCGGAAATCGCGCTGAAATCCCTGGGGCTCTGGGATAGCACAAACTGCTTTACCTCGTCGCCCTCAAACGCTTCATGGTTGAGCGAGTCCTGGAACGGGTCGAGATACCACTCGCGCGATATTATCCATGATCCTTCCTCCGCGCCCGGTATCAAGTCCAATGAATGATAGGTGCCTACGCGAAACACGTTGTCCGTCTCGGGCGTATCCTCATACGCATAAACGTACTCCGTCGATACTATCGCGTAAAACGCGTAGCCTCTTCCCACTTTTCTGACGCGCTTGATTTCTATGCTGCTGGTTGCGCTTTTAAACTGCGCGCCCTGGCGCTCTCCCCAGTCCTTTAAATACTCCGCGCGTTTTACCTCGAGCTCGTACGCCCAGCGGCTGTTTCTCTCGCCCAATGCGTACATCGCTTTCAATTCTTCCGTCGTTCCCTTAAGCAGTATGCTGTCGCGCTTCTCAAATATGCTTTTCAGTATGCCGTTCCAGTCGTATTGCAGCGTAGGCTCGGGCGTACTGCTTTTTGCAGGCGATAAAGCCGCGGCAGGCACATCGCCTCCGTACCGGAGCAAAAACGACACAAATACTAGCGCCGCGAGTATTATCATATAGCTGACTATACCTGAAAAATACCGCTTATGCGTCTTAAAACCGGACATCCCGCGTCCCCCGTAAGATTAATCATATAAATCTTATGCGGCGGCGCTTTCCGGTAGAATAAACAGGGCATACCCCGTTTTTACCAAAAATCCGCGCTGCGCATATAATAATTCGAAATACTATTTTTAGGAGACACAGTTATGCCGCAGTTACCGGTACTCAGGAGATATTACGAAGGCCCGTCCGTCAGGCTGCTACAGATGAACCTATACGGGCTTAATCAAAATTACAACGGACTTATGGTAACAGGAGTTTTCGATTCGCTTACCGAGGAGGTCGTCAGAAATTTTCAGGCGGAGCACAGGCTCGTACCTGACGGCATAGTCGGCCCGGCCACATGGGGAGTGCTGCTTGAAGAGGTAAGGCGCGTACAGGAAAGGCTGAATTCTGCGGGCTTCAACGCGGGCCCCGTCGACGGCATATTCGGCCCAAGGACCACAGACGCCGTAGAGAGGTTTCAGCGCGCAAACGGCCTTGCCGTTACGGGCACCGTAACCCCGCGCACGCGCCAGCAGCTTTTCAACCCGGACCGCACCGACGATTACGACACGCGCCCTTCGTCCGCGAGCCTTGATTCGCTGCACCCGTACGTTGCGAATCTTGCGCGCCGCTTCCTTGGCCTTGCGCGGGCAGAGGGCATAGACGCGCGCGTAATCTCCGCGTTCCGCAGCTGGGACGAACAGGACAGACTGTACGCTCAAGGCCGCACTGCGCCGGGTTCAATAGTCACCGACGCGATGGGCGGCGATTCGTACCACAACTGGGGCCTCGCGTTCGACGTAGCGCCGTTTATAAACGGCGTACCCGACTGGAGCAATATAGACCTTTTCAACAGAATGGGAGAGCTTGGACAGCAGGTAGGGCTCGAATGGGGCGGCAACTGGACGACTTTCCAGGTAGCGCTTATCGACCGGCCGCACTTCCAGTATACGTTCGGCCTCTCTACACAGCAGCTTCTCGAGGGCGCGCGCCCGCCGGAACAACCGTAAACAATAAAGGCTCCCCTTCATCCACCCCAGCGAACTTTGTTCGCCGGGGACCCGGTCGGAGGCAGTTGCTGCAAGATGACTAAAGGAGGGTTACAAAGCGTACCTCTGTTTAAACGTCTTTTTTTATTCCTCATTAAGCACGCACCTGTTGTTGCGCGCGTAATGGAACAGGTACTGCTGCGCGATCCCCGCGTTTATGCCGAATTTGCTGTCGATAAACTCCCTCATCTGTTTATCGTTGCCTTTGAATCCGTAAACGTACCTAAGCACGCGCTTCATCCATACGTCCGCGGGGAACGCCTGCGTAAACCCCAGCGAATACAGCGCCACGCAGTCGGCGACTTTAGGCCCTACGCCGGGCAGTTTTTGAAGCTCCTCGCGCGCGAGCTCGTACGGCATACGCGCAACGCCTTCAAGGTCGAACCCTTCCGCTACCATGCGCGCCGCGCCCGCTATATACGAAGCCCTGTAGCCCGCCCCGCACTCCTCAAAGTCCTTGGGGCAGCATCGCGCCAAAGCCTGCGGCGTCGGAAAATCGTATTCACCCTCGATCTTCTCTCCATAGGCCCGGCACAGCCGCTCTATTATGCCGGATATGCGCTTTACGTTGTTGTTCTGGGATATGATGAACGATATCAGCGTCTCAAACGGCGGCTGCCTGAGCACGCGTATGCCGCCCGCGTATTCCATGCCTTCTCTAAGAAACGGATCGTCCGCGTAGCTTTGCTTTATCGCGCCGTAGTCGCGCTCCAAGTCAAAATATCGTATGAAATCGCTGCCCGCATTCTCATCGACGCCCATAAGCATTACGTCGCAGCCGTGCTGCACGGCGTATACGGCCCTCCCCAGCGCGACGCCTTTAAAGCCGCCGCCTTCGCTCTTCCACCTGAACGCCTGGCCGCAAGTCAGGCACTGCTCGAGAGAGAAGTGCTCTACGCCGCGTATTATCATTGTGCCGTCTCTGTATTCTATGTCCATATACCAATATTACTGAAAAACCAGAACAAGCGCAATCCGTTTAAAGGCTTCCCCTCGGAGGGGAAGCTGTCAAATACGAAGCATTTGACTGATGAGGTGTTAAAAGATAGGACTGCACGGTGTACCAATATAAATTTCACACCTCATCCGGCGCTGCGCGCCACCTTCCCCTCAAGGGGAAGGCTCATTCCAGACCAGCTTCATTTCACTTTTAGAGAATCGCGAAGCAATTAAAAGGCTTCCCCTCGGAGGGGAAGCTGTCAAATGCGAAGCATTTGACTGATGAGGTGGATAAGAGATAAACAATCATGTGATACAAAATCACCCAGGCATAAGTCGGTGATTTAAAGAGCGTCTGTTATAGATTCATCATATTGTGTTTACAGAAGGTTAGTAGCACCTCATCCGACGCGGCAAGCCGCGCCACCTTCCTCTGTTCGCAATAGTCGCCTGCCTCACATCGTTCGGCATTCTCCTTTATTTACAGAGCCTATGACTCGCTTCATCACCCACTGGGTGCGCTCGTCTTCGGCTCCCCTAAAGGAGAAGGCTTTTTTCAATAATCATCCACCCCTTCAAGGGGTGGTTTTTCTTGAACCCTATAAGGGACTCTTGCTGGCAATGCCTAAAGGCATATTACGGTTCCGCCAACCGCATGGGGCCTGTTACCGGCAACCC
>JBLNCA010000012.1:0-4711 GCA_050260375.1 Burkholderiales bacterium
TTGCATCTTGCGTGCTTCATTGACGGCTTAAAGTATTTTGACCGCTATTATTTCAATAGGTAATATTTCTATTGCCTTATTTTAGTGTACCCTTAAATTCAACTGTTTTCATAGCAATGACTCAAAGCAACTAATACCGTAAAACAGGCTTTTATAGACGAAAGCTCATGTGTCATCCTGAGGAGCGAAGCGACGAAGAATCTTAACCCCATAAGGTTGACTGAACCCCTAATACGCTGCAAGGCTATCCAGCAAGAGTCTTTAAAGGGTCCGAGAAAAATCACCCCTTGAAGGGGTGGATGATAATTGCCTTATCGCTTTATTCTTCAAGCAGTTTCTTCGCGTCGCGCTCCAGCGCATCAAGCATAGTTTTAGCCTCATCGTCGGTAGCGCCGCGCACCGCCGTATACAGCTTTATCTTGGGCTCCGTGCCCGACGGCCTTACGCACACCCAGCCGTTTTCCAGCTTAAATTTCAGCGCGTTCTCGCTTGGGAAGTCTATGCGTTTTACTCCTTCGCCGTCTTTGTGTATGCCGCGAAGGTAATCCGTTACCGCAACGGTCTTCTGTCCGCCTATCGCCATAGGAGGCGTCTCCCTCAGCCGCAGCATTATGCTCTGTATGCGCTTCATGCCCCCGTCGCCTTCCATCACGGCGCTCGTCACGCTTTCCCTGTACCAGCCGTATTTCTCATACAGCTTTTTCAGCCTGCCGTAAAGCGTTTCTCCCTTGGCCTTGCACTCGCACATCACCTCTAACAGCAGCAGCAGCGCCATTACGCCGTCCTTGTCGGCGGCAAAATCTCCCGCGAGAAAGCCGTAGCTCTCCTCAAAGCCGAACACAAACGCGCCCTGCTTCCGCGTGTTTATAAGGTCGCCTATATATTTAAACCCGGTGGGCACGGTAATGCACTGCGCGCCCATATCCTGCGCTATGCTGTCCGCCATCGCCGTGGAAACGAACGACTTGACGATATAATCGTCGGGGGAAAGCTCGCCCGATTCTTTTCTCTGCCGCAGCAGGTATTCGGCGATAATGCAGCCTATCTGGTTGCCCGAAAGCATCAGGAATTCCCCGCTCTCGTTTTTTATCGCCGCGCCCATCCTGTCCGCGTCCGGGTCGGTGCCGCACGCTATGTCCGCACCCGTATAGCGCGCGAGCCGTATCGCCTTCTCCATTGCCGCGGCGTCTTCGGGATTGGGCGCTTTCATGCCGGGAAACTCGGGGTTGGGCTCGCACTGCTCTTCCACTAGCGTATAGCTGTAGGGCAGCTTTTCCATCACGCCCTTAAAGGTGCGCAGCCCCGTTCCGAAAAGCGGCGTGTACACAAGCTTTATATCCTTGCCGTATGCGTCTATATGCTCTTTCCTTTTAATAAGGCCTATAAGCCGCCGGTAATACTCCTTGTCCGTGCCGCTGCCCAGCATTACGAGCAATCCCTTGCTTAAGGCTTCTTCCTTTTGCATGCTCTTCACTTCGGTCACGGCTTCTATGCAGCGCGTTATGCAGTCGCTCGCTTCATTGAGCAGCTGCCCTCCCCACGGCGCGTATACCTTGTATCCGTTGTAGTCCCGGGGGTTGTGGCTCGCCGTTATCGCGACGCCTCCGAACGCTCCCAAATTCCTTATCGCAAACGACAGTTCGGGCACGCTTGTCGCCGTTTCAAACAGGTACGTCTTTATGCCGTTCGCCGCGAACACAAGCGCGGTGACTTCCGCGAACAGCGCCGAGTTCTTGCGCGTATCGTACGCTACGGCCATGCCCTTTTGCTGCCCGCCGTTTTGCAGCACGTATTCGCTCAGACCTTGAGAGGCGCGTCCCACGGTATGTATGTTCATCCTGTTCGTGCCCGCGCCGAGCCTTCCGCGCATGCCCGCCGTGCCGAACTTGAGCTCGCTGGAAAACCTGCTCTTTATCTCCGCCTCGTCGTGCTCCATATTCAGCAGCTCTGCGGCCGTCTCCGCGTCGAGCTTTAGCTTCTTCCATTCTTCAAAAGTCTTTTTGTAATCCATCCCAATCCTCCGCCGCCTATTATACTATTATGCGTGGATTTTAGCCACACGATTATATCCAATTTCAAGTCGATTTAATGAAACCTGCCGCCATAGCGGGGCATACAAAAAGAGAGCGGCTTCTCCGCTCCCTTCGTGTTTACTTTGTCAGTCCTGCGTGTACGGCAGCAGCGCAACGTGCCTCGCGCGCTTTATAGCCATCGCAAGCTGTCTCTGATGCTTCGCGCAGACGCCCGACGTGCGCCTCGGCTGTATCTTGCCGCGCTCCGTAAGAAAACGCTTAAGCTTCAGTACGTCTTTGTAGTCGATATCCTTCGATTTATCGGCGCAAAATGCGCAGACCTTGCGCTTCGGCCTCATTCTGCGGACCTTGCTTGCAACTTTTTTATCTTTATCTTCGTTGACCATATGCTTCTCCTTTTCATATCCCAAACTGTGTATTGGGAGCCCTGCCGCTAGAAAGGCATCTGTTCGTCGTCAAGCGGCTCGAAGTCGCTCTCGTCTCCGAACAGCCCTATGTCGTCGGGCGGCGGCGGAACATCCATCCTCGCTCCACTAACCTCGCCCTTGGGCGACAGGAACTCGACCTCGTCCGCAACGATCTCGGTCACATAGCGTCTCTCGCCGTTGTTCCCTTCATAGCTTCTCGTCTGTATTCTTCCCGAAACGCCGACTTTGCGTCCCTTGCCAAGAAACTTGGCGCAGTTTTCCGCAAGCCCTCTCCAGGTGACCACAGGCAAATAATCGACTTCTTTGCGTTCTCCGAAATTTCTGTTCACCGCTACGGTGAACGTACAAACCGACACTCCCGAAGAAGTTGTGCGAAGCTCCGGGTCCTTGGTCAGATTGCCGATAATCGTTGCTCTGTTCATAACAATACCTGCTTTCTTACAGTCTTATTACGTTATATCTAAGCACGCTATCGCTGATGTTATAATTACGTTCAAGCTCAGCGGGCAGTTCGGGCCCGGCTTCGAACGTCATTAGCACATAGTACCCTTCTTTTATGTAGTCGATCTCATAGGCAAGCTTTCTTAAGCCCCATTCATCGACGCTTTCCACTTTTCCGCCGTTGCTTTCCACAAGAGCCTTGAACCGCTCGATAAGAGCTTTCCTTGCCTCTTCTTCCGTGTCCGGCTTCAAAATGTACAAACTTTCGTACTTGTTCATAGACTACCTCCTTTTGGACTAATGGCCCTCCAGTACTAAAAGGCCTAAAAATGCACCGTTCCTGCAAAGCCTTTTAGTGCTGGAGAGCAAGAAAGACGCTACATCAGTTGATTATAACATCGCGCTTTGCCATTTACAACATGTATTTATCCTTCTGTAATACCAAAGCTGTAGGACTACAATACATATTGGACACTGAACCTTGAAAATAAAAGATGCAGGAGCTGGCTCATGGGGTATTGTTGAGTTGAACAGACAAAACATTACCGAAAGGAGCCATTCCTGCATGAATAACATAACACAGGAAATGAAGTATCGGCAATCCCTCGTTTCATTTGCACTCAAAAATGGCGTTTTGCGTACGAGCCGCAAGTACAACAGAACTCGTTCTTACATCTATTTCTGGTTGTCAAGGTACAATGGCGATATCGCCTCTCTTGCCTGTAGGTCTCGTAGGCCGCATTCTCATCCCGCCCAGCATACCGAAGTCGAATTGGCCCTTCTGCGCCGTATGCGACGCAGAAATCCTGATCTGGGGTTATGTGAGCTTTGGTGCAGACTACGAGAACGTGGATATTCCCGAAGCATTGTAAGTCTCTATCGGGTTATGCGCCGTATTGGCTTACATCCAATGCCTGCTCCCAAACCGAAGTATACGCCTAAGCCATATGAGCAGATGCTTTATCCTGGCCAGCGAGTCCAGATTGACGTCAAATACGTACCTTCCACTTGTCTGGTCGGTGAAGCTAAGGGCAAGCGGTTCTATCAGTATACAGCCATTGATGAGTTTTCTAGGCTGCGGTACACCGAGGCTTTTGAAGAACACAATACATACTCCTCTGCTATTTTCCTTGGGCATGTTACCAAGTACTTTAAGTTCTCAATCGAGTGCGTACAGACTGACAATGGCTTCGAGTTTACTAACCGCTTCGCAAATACCAATCGTGATCTGCCCACCCTCTTTGAGTGTAAGGCTGCGTCTCTTGGCATCCGTCACAAGCTCATTCGTCCTTATACACCAAGACATAACGGAAAGGTCGAACGCAGCCATCGTGAGGACCAGAAACGGTTTTACTCGAAGCACACTTTCTACTCTTTTTCCGACTTCAAGCTGCAGCTTGAAGTTTATCGATATCGTTCAAACAAGATACCCATGCGTCCGCTCGGCTGGCGCTCCCCAACCGAATATCTTGCACTGCATGGTGTCCAATATGTTTGACAAACCTACAATTTATCCTTCTGTAATACCAAAGCCACGTCTTTTTTTTCAATTTACTTTTTATCGAATTTAAATCTTCCTTTACTTTTTCCCTATGTCTTCCTTTCTCTTTTCTTTATTTAATTTCCGAAAACTGGGCTTTTCGTTGCACGCCTCCATCCCGGGAGCGTAAAATCATTATCTTTTTTATAAATAATCATCCACCCCTTCAAGGGGTGGTTTTTCTTGAACCCTATAAGGGACTCTTGCTGGCAATGCCTAAAGGCATATTACGGTTCCGCCAACCGCATGGGGCCTGTTACCGGCAACCC
>JBLNCA010000013.1:0-46055 GCA_050260375.1 Burkholderiales bacterium
AATAACCGAAAGGTATTTATTAGTACACTAATTCCTATTTGAACCGCCGTATACCGAACGGTACGTACGGTGGTGTGAGAGGTCGGTAGGTGAAATAATCACCTACCTCCTACTCGATTGCGTAATAAGGATTTAAAAGAAGCAAGACTTTATGTTGCATTTAACAATAAAAGTAGTAAAAAACGCTTTGATTCTTTTCTGTTACCAGCTATATAATCAAATTATGTATTAATACAATGACATTTTGTGAGTTTTCTGCCGGTCACCTACACAACATATCTGAATAAACCTCCTGCAAGACCGATGTAAGTATGTTGAAAATAAGTACGTGCCGACTCGAACCGGAATGTAAAAGTCAAATTATGAAAAAGATTCACTATCAAATGATAACAATATTAAAAAATATCTTGGATAATAAAAATATTTTATACAAAAAACAATATCAAAAGATAAAATAACTTGTAAATAATCAGGTGCAATGATATTATTATTAATAAACAATAGAAGCATAAAGAAATAGTATCAACCGCCAGGGGCAGGCGGGGTGAAAACGACAAGAAAGAAGGAAGATTTTGTGAAGGATGTTGTGCTCCTATCTGTTGATTTAGGGACAAGTTTCATTAAAACAGCGGCGTACGATGTTCAGGGGCGTTGCCTAGCGCAGTCCATCGAACCAACACGGGATGAAAGGCCGGAGCCGGGCGTGTTTATACAGCGCGGTGACGACTTGTTTGATGCGGTATTAAACTGTATGCGCAACACGGTTAAACAGTTAGGCGTCCGTGCAACCGAGGTCGAGGCAATCGCTTTCACAGGGCAGATGGCGGGCTTTATGGGCGTCGACGAACAATGGAATGACATAACCACCTGGTCGTGCTCGCTTGACGGCCGATATGCTTCCTACGCGGATCGGCAGAAAGAACGGCTTGCAAAGCAATTTCTGGAGATAAGCGGTACCAACGCGCCGCAGATGTGCAGCAAATATGAATGGTTTAAAGAGGAGTTTCCGGAGGAATCAAGCCGTATCGCCAAATATGTAATGATCAGCGGCTATATAATCGGCCGCTTAAGTGGAATTTCTGTGGAAGAAGCACCCATAGACGGTTCTTTCATTGCCTGGACAGGATTTGCAGATATGAAGCACCGCCGGTGGTCGCCGGAGATTTGCGATGCGATCGGTATTGACATGCGTTGTCTGCCTCGAATCGTTTCTTCAAACGAAATTTGTGGCTACCTGCTTCCGGAGATGGCAAGCATTACTGGCCTTCGCTCGGGGATTCCGTTAATATCCGGTGCAGGCGATAAGGTGTCGAGCTGTGTTGGCATCGGCATATTGCGGCAGGGGGATATGGTATTTGAAGCTTCCTCGTATGCCGGCTTAAGCTGTATGGTGCAGGATTTTCGCCCGGACTACCAGAAACGCTTTTATGATATCATCGGCGGAGCGACGGAAGGCAGCTTGTATATTCACAAATATATTCAGGGGTCAGGAATTACGCTGGATTGGTTTGTCGAGAGTTTTGTGCTTAATGAAAGCGGAGACAAAAGTGCTGCTTTCCGGGAAATAGAGGAAAAGGCGGCGGGCTTACGGCCGGGCAGCGATGGCCTGTTTGCCTTGGGGCAGCTGGGAGGCAGTGCGATTCCGTTTGACAGCGCGGTAAAAGGCTTGTGGATCGGACATACCTGGAATCATAAAAAGCAACATTTTTATCGTTCGCTGCTGGAGAGCTTTGCATATGACCTGGCGGTAACGCTGGAACGTGTGACGCAGAATTATCCGGAATATCCATGGGATGAGATTAAGATTATCGGCGGAGGAGCGCGCTCAAAACTCTGGAATCAAATATTGGCCGATGTAACCGGGCGGCGCTTCTTATGTATGGACAGAAATGACGCGAGCCTTTGGGGCGCGGCGATATTGGCCGGAAATGCGATAGGCGTTTTTGACGATATCCTGTCGACTGCGTCCCAGGATCTGAAAATACGGCAGGTTTTTGAACCGGACCCGAGAGCCCATGCGTGTTATGCACCTTTTATTGAGCTGTATAAAAGATTCATTGATGAATTCCATGATTCTTTTGTTCGGCTGAACGACGCTGTTAAAGACTCATCGGTGTTATAGCGGGTGCGTTTAAAGCAACGCGCTTATCACAAGGAACACTTTTGTTTTGCAAATTAAAGATAATGGAGGCAAAATATGAAACAGGCATTAATGACGGGACCTCAGAACATAATTTATAGGGAAGTGCCGGTGCCGGAAGTTGGGCCGGAGCAGATTGAGATAAATATCAAAACTATTGGGGTTTGCGGCTCGGATATCCATGTTTGGTATGGAAAGCATCCGTATACCCAATACCCGGTGGTGCAGGGGCACGAAGTTGCTGCGGTGGTGACAAAAGTCGGCTCAAAAGTCCGTGATTTTGCGCCCGGAGATGCGGTGACCATACAGCCGCAAGTGGTCTGCGGCAAGTGCTACCCGTGTACGCACGGTTTGTACAACGACTGTGAAACGTTAAAGGTAATGGGGTTCCAGACGACCGGTATGGCCAGCGAATTCTTTGTAACCGACGCGGTAAAAGCGGTCAAGCTTCCCGAAGGCATAAGCATGGAACATGGCGCGATGATTGAGCCGCTGGCGGTTGCCTGTCATGCGGTGAGGCGCTTTGGTACAATTGAAGGGAGAAATGTGGTTGTTATAGGAGGCGGCCCAATTGGGAATCTGGTAGCGCAAACCGCTAAAGCTAAAGGCGCCGTAGGGGTGCTGATGTCGGAAATCAGCCAGGAGCGTTTGGCTATTGGAAGGGCATGCGGGCTTCGGGTACAGACTCCGCGGGAAAAAGATCTTAAAGACGCGATTCTGGAGGAATTCGGAACCGACGGCGCGGATGTGATGTTTGAATGCATCGGCAATCCTGATACGCTGAAACAGGCGGTAGATATTGCGCGCAAAGGAAGCGACATTATTGTTGTAGGAGTCGTTCCGGATTTATGCAAATTGAATATGGGGTTTGTTCAGGACCATGAATTGCGTTTGATCGGTTCTGCAATGTACCGGACTGAAGATTTTCGTGAAGCGATTTCATTGGTGGAAAAAGGGCTTATCGAGCTGAACGCTTTAATTACACATCGCGTTCCATTTTCGGATTATGCCTCGGCTTACCGGTTGATTGAAGAGAACAAAGACAGCGTAATGAAAGTTATAATCGATATGGATAAATAGTACAGATAAGTAAAAGAAATTCAAAGCTCTTAACCGATTCAATGATAAATATTGAAAAAATGTATAGGGAAAGTAAATATGTTTGCGGAAGAAAGAAAACAAAAAATCGTCAATTTAGTAAATAAGAATATTAAGACAAGCGTAGCCGAGCTATGCGATTACTTTTCTGTTTCGCCGGCGACGATACGAAACGATTTGAGAGAGCTTGAATTTGCCGGTTTATTAAAACGTACGCACGGCGGGGCAATCAAGAACAAGAAAACCAATTATGAGCCGACTTCAATACAAAAAGAAGTTGAAAACATTGAATTGAAGCAGTGCATTGCCGAAAAGGCGACGAGTTTTGTGCAGGAAGGCGATACGGTTGTACTGGATACCGGTACGACAATGCTGGAATTCGCAAAGCATCTGGCGTACATCAAAAACTTGACGATTGTGACCTATGATATTAAGATTGCATATTATCTTGAAGAAAATTCGGACGCAAATATTATTTTGGCAGGGGGCGTTTTACGCCGTAATTTCCATTGTACAATCGGCTCGGAGACAATCAGCTTTTTTGATAACATGAATGTGGATAAGGCGTTTTTAAGTGCGAATGGCGTTTCGGTGGATAAAGGGGTTACGACGCCCAACATGGAAATCGCACAAATCAAAAAAAAGATTATGTCATTTGCGAATGAAGTGTTGCTATTGACGGACAGCAGCAAAATAGGCAAAATATCGTTTGTTAAATTTGCGAATCTATCCGAATTTGACGTCCTATTTACGGATAGCAATATAGATTCCGCGTATCTGGAAAAAATCAAAGATAAAGTTCAGGATGTTCAGTTATGCGAAATACAAAATAAAAAAGTTTCAGAATAAAAGGGCTCTTTTCTCAATAGTTGGGGCGACCAAATAGACAAAAACAAAATGCGCAGGGTTTCAATCAGGGGAGAGATTGAAACCCTGTTTGCGTTTATTGTAAACAACGTAAGGCGATTAAGTTTTATGTCTCTTAGACAATAATATAGAACAATAAAAAAGATTCAAAACAGATAACAAAATACGAGATTATTATACTCTTCAAATAAAATATAATAACAAGTAATAATACTTAAGGCAAAAATCAATAAAATTTTCTAAATTGTATTGACAAAACAATATTTGCGTTGTAAAATCGATAACATAAAATAGCGTTTCAAAAATACAGATATTAATATTAAACGTAGCAATATTAGAGTTTTAAAGTATTTAAGCGAATTGGTATTAGATGATAACAATTTGTTAAATAGTAAAAGCCAAAAGGGGAGTTTCATCAATGGATCGTTGCGTAGGTATTTGCATTATTGGCGTCGGACGGGCGGGCATGATACATGCGAGGAATTTTCAATTCAACATTGCCAATGCAAGGGTTGTTTCGGTCAGCGATTCAAGCGAGGAAGCGTGCAAAGCGGCTTGTCAGGAATTACAGATTGATTCCTATTATTTGGATTATAAAGAAGCGATTAAAGATAAAAATGTTGACGCGGTGGTAGTTGTTGCGCCCACCAAACTGCATTGCGATATCGTAACGGCATGTGCGAAAGCAAAGAAAAACGTTTTTTGCGAAAAGCCTATGGCGGTGACCGTGCAGGAATGCGAAAGTATGATTAAGGCGTGCAGCGATAACAATGTTAAGCTTCAATTAGGGTTCATGCGGCGTTTTGATAAAAGCATGATGAAGGCAAGGGAAGCCATTAAAAGCGGAGTCATCGGCGATATCGTCCATATTCGGTCGATTACGCGTGGGCCCAGCAAACCAAGAGAATGGATGTACGACATAAGCGTCAGCAACGGGCCGTTGGCTGAAGTCAACAGCCATGACATTGATTGCATACGGTGGATTACAGACAGCGAATTTGATTTTATATTTGCCAATGCGGGCAATTACCGAAATCCCGAGATCCGGGAGAAATATCCTGATTTTTATGACAATGTAGTTATGTGCGGCAAGCTTAAAAACGGCGTTCAGTTTACTATTGAAGGCGCGCAATATGTCCAGTATGGATACGACGTCCGCGTAGAAGTGCTCGGAACGAAGGGCGTTATGAGCATCGGACGCTCGGACGCGGATGACGTCAAAGTCGTCAGAAACGATCGTCAAAATTCTTCGGAATTTATACATAGCTGGATCGATCTTTATAAGGAAGCATATTTGGAAGAAGACAAGCATTTTATCAACAGCATTTTAAACGATACGGAGCCGAAAGTTAAGGGGCATGACGGTAAAATGGCAGTCAAAGTCGTACAGGCGGGCAATGAATCAATATCAACAAGTCGAGTCATCAAGTTATAAACATCGATAGTGCATAATAGGGGGTCCAAATTGAAAGCTGCGTTTTTTTATGGCAAAGGCAACATCAAGGTTGAGGAGGTAGCAATTCCGGAGATTCAGGATTGGGAAATACTCATCAAAGTCAAAATAACGGCTCTATGCGGCACCGACGTGCGGATATATAAAAACGGCCATTTTAAAATAAAAGGAGGAGAAAAGCGTGTTTTAGGGCACGAAATCGCCGGAGTCGTATACAAGGTTGGCAGAGCGGTAAAAGGGTATTTGCCCGGCATGAAAGTATTAATATCGCCCAATATAGGGTGCGGGAAATGCGAGATGTGCATTAAGGGCAACAACAATTTGTGCCCCGATTACGAAGCGTTCGGAATTTCTTTGGACGGCGGTTTGCAGGAATATATGAAGGTGCCCGCGCAGGCAATTCAGGCAGGCAACGTGATACCTTTTCCGGACGATATGGACTTCGAAGAAGTTGTTTTGGCCGAGCCGTTATCCTGCTGTTACAACGCTTACGAAGCGCTGAATACAAAACCTGGCGAAACGGTTTTGATAGTGGGCGCAGGCCCCATTGGCACGCTGCATTACAAAATGAGCCGGTTGGCAGGTGCGGGCAAGATCATTGTAGCGGATATTTCGGATGAAAGACTGGATGCAATCGCAAAAATAAGCAATGACCCAATTATCAATTCATCCAAAGTTGATTTGAAGAAAGCCGTGATGGAGATCACGCATAATCGGGGATGCGACGTCGTGATTACCGCCTGCTCGGTGCCCCAGATTCAAACCGCCGCGTTAGAGATGGCCGCCGTATGCGGCAGGATAGAATTTTTTGGAGGGTTGCCGGCTGGTAAGGAATTTGTAGAGCTGAATACCAACCTGATTCATTATAAGCAGCTCAAAGTACTCGGGACGACCGGTTCCAATTTGCGTCATTATCATAAATCTTTAAATCTGATTATTTCTAAAAAGATTGAAGTGAAAAGCTTGATTACCAACCGGTTTGGTATAGATGATATCCAGAATGCTTTTGATTGGGCAATAGCAGGCAAAGGCAACAAAACAGTGATTGTGTTTGATTAAGTTCAGGGGATATAGATTATGCGGTCTATGAAAGCGGCAGTACTCCATGCTCCGGGCGATCTGCGGATTGAAGAAGTCGGGATTCCAAAAATCGAAAAAACGGACGATGTTATCGTACGCGTAAGATCGGTTGGTATCTGCGGTTCGGATGTACACCGTATAATGACAACCGGTGCGTACCGGCATCCGCTGATACCGGGACACGAGTTCAGCGGGCAGGTATACGAGACGGGCAAGGACGTTACCGGAATAAATGCCGGAGATCGGGTGGTTGCCGTACCAATAAAGCCCTGCTTTGTGTGTGATGCCTGTCAGAAGGGCCATTACGGACAATGTGTGGATTACGACTATATTGGTTCGAGATGCGACGGGGCTTTTGCGGAATATGTAAGAGTGCCGGCAAGGAATATTATCAGAATACCGGATAACATCACGTATCAGGAAGCGGCTTTGGTCGAACCTTCGGCGGTTTCTCTTCACGGCATTCGCAAGGTGAAAGTTGAATCAGGGGATACGGTGATTGTATTCGGTTGCGGCGTTATCGGTTTGCTCATAATGCAATTGGCTAAGATTATGGGCGCTGCGAATATTATCGCAGTAGATATACTCCAAGAAAAGTTGGAATACGCACGCAGTATTGCCGGGGCTGTTACCGTGAATGCAAACGAAGCGGATCCAATACAGCGCATCATGGATATTACAGGCAAAAAGGGCGGCGACTTGGCCATTGAGACCGCCGGCGTCTGCGCTACACAGGTGCAATGTTTAAACGCGGTCAAAGAATCCGGAAGAGTGCTCTATTTGGGTACGGCGCATAAAGACGTCACATTTCCGCCGGAAGTTTTTGAAAAGCTGGTTCGAAAAGAATATACCGTTACTGGTGCATGGAATTCATATTCTGCTCCATTCCCGGGAAGAGAATGGAAAACGATTTTGCAATATATACAGGATAAACGGTTAAACGTAAAGGATATTATTACGCATCAATGCGATTTGACCGAGCTTCCTGAAATGATTACAAAAATGCTGAAGAATTCGATTATCTATGGAAAAGTGCTTATAAACTTTTAGGTTATACATTGGTAATTATGTTCAAAGACTTTCAGTTCCATGAAAAGCGCAGCATTGTCTATGACGTTATAAGCAGCAATGCTGGGATAGAAAAGTTTTAAAAATAAAATGGAGGTAACAAAATGGGAAAAAAGCTACTAATTCTATTGCTCGTGGTTGTGTTTGTTTTCGCAACAATGGTAGGCTGCGGAAAACAGGAAGCAGGGCTGGAACCGGCTGCGGACACCAGTCAAACAACTCAAAAAGTTGAAGAAACGGGTGGCGCGACGGCAGAAACAGGCGGCGATAAGAAAGACGATACCATCTTAATCGGATGCCTCATGAAAACTTTGGGCTCTCCTTATTTCGTTTGCCTGGACCAGGCGATACAGGATTTAAGTAAGGAGCAGGGATGGGAGTGCATTTCGATTAACGCTGCAGAGGATGTCACGGCTGAGCTGGAAGGAATGGAAAGCTTGGTTTCGTCGGGCTGCGACCTGATTTTCTATGACTGCATCGACCCGACTGCCGCTGTCTCTTGTATTGAAGTGGCATATCAGGAAGGTATACCGGTAATCAATATCGACTCCGGTGTTGACGAAGGCGCACATTGCGTGACAACCGTGTATTCGGATAACAAGCAAAACGGCCGTGCGGTAGGATTGAAGTATGCGGATTACTTCAATAAGAAAGAGGGCGCTGACGCCGAGATTATATCCGTGCTGCTTTCCGGCGTGATGGGCAACGTCGCCGGCAGAGAAAGAAGCACCGGCCTGTTCTGTGGTATTATAGAAGGAAGAACAGGGCTCAGCGAAGAAGAATCATGGAAATTGGCAGATGCGCTTTACAAGCAGATTGAGACCGAAGGCAAGGGTTATTGCCAGGAAGCCAATTTCACTGTCCGTGGTCAGGGATGGGGAAACTGGGCTGAAGCTGACGGCCTGGTTGCTGCGGAAGACCTGATAACGGCAAACCGTGACCTCAATACGGTACTGGGTGAAAACGACCAGATGCTGTTCGGCGCAATTACGGCTCTTACAAATGCCGGCATTACTTACGGCGATGACGGAAAGGTAAACATCGTTGCCGCTGCTGACGGCGCAAAGGCTGCTTACGACCTGATTAAAGAAGGCAAGTACTTTGGAACAGGTGAAAACAGCCCCTGGCTGGTTTCCCAGAAAGCTTTTGAAATCGGCAAAGAAATCCTGCTTGATGGCAAGGATCCTTGGAGCTATCCGTGGGTAACGCTTACGGAAGCAGTCGGTGTGACCATAGAAAACGTTGACGAACGTTATGATTATGGTTTCTAATCCTGTCCACATGAAGTAAAACTTAAGTAGTTGGAGGATGGCAGGGAAACGGAATTAACTTCATTTCCCTGCCAGCCATATAAAGCATTTGGTCGCTGTTTTCATTTGGAAAACAGGTATTGCGGAGGCGGTTATGCAGGAACAATACAGATTGGAAATGAAAAGCATTTCAAAAGCTTTTGGTGGGGTTCAAGCTTTAAATGGTGTGACTTTGCAGGTTAAAGCTGGCGAGATTCATGCATTAATCGGAGAAAACGGCGCTGGAAAATCCACGCTGATGAAAATACTTTCCGGTGCATACCATTGTGATTCAGGCGAAATCATACTGGACGGAAAGAAAGTAAATATCAACACGCCCCATCAGGCAATTGAATTGGGGATTGCCGTTATATATCAGGAATTTATGCTGGCGCCCGATTTAACGGTTGCCGAAAATATTTTTATCGACCGTCTGACCAGTGGCAAAAAGGTTATCAACTGGGGGGAACTTAAAAAAAGAGCCAGCGAACAGCTGGAAAGCCTGGGATTCAATGATATTGCCCCCATGTCTCTGGTAGGCGAGCTTAGCGTTGCAAAACAGCAGGTTGTCGAGATATGCAAATGCTTGACCAGAAATTCCCGTATACTCGTTTTGGACGAGCCTACTGCGGTACTTACCGACACGGAAATAAAAAAATTATTTGCGCTGCTTAAAAAGCTGCGCGGCGAGGGAGTCAGCATCATATATATTTCTCATCGTTTGGATGAGATTATGGACATGGCGGACAGGGTGACGGTATTAAAGGACGGCACGCTGGTCGAAACTCTGGAAATGAAAGATGTTTCGTGCAAATACGATTTGATTAAAAAAATGGTTGGCCGCGAGCTTACGCAAATGTATCCGCCGCGAAACGCAAAAATAGGAGACGTCGTATTAGAAGTTAAAAACCTTAAAGTTGGCAACATAGTGGATGATGTAAGTTTTACTGTCCGCGCCGGCGAGGTTGTCGGCTTTAACGGCCTTGTAGGGGCCGGTCGAACAGAGACAATGCGTGCTATTTTCGGAGCGGATAAAATAGATTCGGGCGAAGTCTATTTTATGGGAAAAAAGGTTCGCTTCAAAAACCCGAAACAATCGATTAAAAACGGCCTCGGCCTTTTGAGCGAGGACCGAAAAAAGCAAGGGTTGTTGCTGAACGAATCCATTCGGGTGAATTCAACCATTACTATCATTGATAAAATTACACATGGCGGTATTCTTCGGCACAAATATGAAAAGCAATTTACGCAGGATCTTTTAAAAAAGCTGTCTACTAAATACGGCTCGGTCGAGGATCAAGCGAATAGCTTGAGCGGTGGAAATCAGCAAAAGGTAGCAATATCCAAGTGGATCGCAGCAGATTGCAAGTGTATCATTTTCGATGAGCCTACCCGAGGAGTTGACGTTGGCGCAAAAGTAGAGATCTATCGAATAATTAACAGCATGGTGGAAGCGGGCAAAGCCGTTATTGTGATTTCCTCGGAGATGTTGGAGATTATTGGATTATGTGACCGCGCGATTGTCATGCGGAATGGTAAGATCTCAGGTATATTATCAAAAAACGAGCTTTCTGAAGAAAATTTGATAAAACTTTCAATGGGGGTTTAGAAAAATGACAAAACACAATAGCATATTACCTGTTGCGAAAAGTTTCATAATCAAGTATAACACTTACATTATATTTTTGCTGCTGTTCGTGGTATGTACGCTGATGTCAGATAACTTCTTAACCATGATGAATCTCCGTAACATTGCACTGCAGCAGGCTCCGTGTATTTGTATCGGCTTAGGAATGTTGCTGGTCATTCTCACCGGAGGAATCGATCTGTCCGTAGGCTCAATAATGGCCTTTGGCGCTTCACTGTCTGCATACTTAATTACATTTATGGATGTCAATTTTATTGTCGCCATGTTGATTAGTCTGCTTGCAAGTTCTCTTCTTGGGCTTTTTACGGGCATACTGGTTTCCTTCTTCCGTTTTCAAGGGTTCGTTGCCTCACTGTCAATGATGACGATTGCCAGCGGTCTTGCTTTTATAATTACCCAGGGAACGCCTATACGGCTGGCATTGGACACAATGCCTTTGATTGCGCATAAGGATTATTACTATCCCATGCTGATAATCACCGTATTAATTATCATTACATTTCTTTTCATGGAGAAATATACGTCTTTTGGGCGTCTGGTTAAAGCGATCGGCAGCAACGCCGTTGCCGTTAACCTTGCTGGTATCAATATCAAATTCTATCTGATAATCGTCTATATGGTTTCGTCGGTTTTAGCGGGTTTGGCAGGTATGTTTGTTGCAGCGCGTTCAAATACCGGCCTGGCGACAATCGGCGTAGGGAAAGAACTGGAAGCTATTGCCGCTTGTGTTATCGGCGGAGCGAGCCTGGCCGGCGGCAGGGGCGAAACACTGAAAACGGTGACCGGCGCGCTGATTCTGGCGCTTATAGGAAACATAATGAACCTGATGGCGATACCGTCATACCCGCAGGACGTAATCAAAGGCTTGATAATAGTTGTCGCCGTAATGTTCCAGATGCTGACGGATAAAAGAAACAATGCGATTTAATAAAAAAAGGCTTAAAACGCAGTTGCCCGTATGGGTCAATATAGGGGCAAGCGCTTACGTTGCATTGCGATTTGAACCGGATTGGAAGTTGTTAATAGGCGTTTAATTCTTAAAAAAGAGGAGGGAGAAATATGGCGAAAGTAGAAAGAACGATCAGAGGATGGGCATCTCCGTCCAGATATTTTCAAGGGCCGAACCTGATACGGGAACTGAGTAAATATACGGCGATGTATGGTAAAAATGCGTTCGCGATTATCGATCAGTACTTCTTCGAGTCTTTGACGAAACAGCTGAAGGAAGATTTTGCGAAGACGGATTGCAACATTGAGACGCAAATCTTCAATTCGGAAGTTACGGATCAGAGGGTTGAAAAGGCTGCTGAGGAAGCGATGAAAACGCATCCTGATGTAGTGGTTGCCATCGGCGGAGGAAAAACGATCGATACGGCAAAGGCGGTTGCGGATATATGCAAGGTACCTATAATTGTGGCTCCGACGTCCGCATCGACGGATGCGCCTACGATTGCGCTTTCCGTAATGTATTCCGAGGAAGGCGAACACCTCTACGCAAGATATTACAAAAAGAACCCGGACGTCATATTGATGGACAGCCAGATAATTGCAAACGCTCCGGTAAGGTTTCTCGTTTCAGGCATGGGCGATGCGCTCTCCACGGTATTTGAGGCAAGAGCGGCCCGTAAATCGGACAGTAAGAATATAGTTTCCGGCGGGTACAGGGCAACCAAGATTGGCGCTGCGATTGCCGAGACGTGCTATAAAGAGTTGTTAAAGAACGGCTTAAAAGCGTTGCAGGCGGCAAAGCGGCATGTGGTAACGGAAGCGCTGGAGGATATTATCGAGGTAAATACTTTGATGAGCGGCCTTGGAGTGGAAAACAACGGGGTTGCGGGTTCGCATTCAATCTGCGAAGGCATATCCATTTTAACAGAACAGGACAAGAAAACATTTCACGGTGAAAAAGTCGGGTTCGGCGTTCTTTGCCAGCTGATGGCCGAGAACGCGTCAAAAGAACTTTTGGACGAAGTTTACGGATTCTGTATTGACGTGGGTCTGCCGGTTACATTGGAAGATATATATATTGAGAACACTGAGGAGAATATCCGCGCGATTGCCAAACATTCGATGAAGTCCTATTGGGATGCGGAACCGTTCCTGATGGACGAGGATGATGTTTTTGCAGCAATCGCAGCGGCGGACGAAATGGGCAGATGGTATAAAGAAAAGCTGGGCGCCGGCGAGCCGTACTGCAAAATGAAGATATAAAGGGTAAAACGCATGGATAAAACTATGAGAACGCTGGTTGTAGATAAAAACGGCAAGCTAAGCCTGGAAGAATGCCCGATACCGAGCTATGGCGAATGCGACGCGCTGGTAAAAACAATCAGCTGCGGCGTATGCAGCGGTACGGACGGCAAATTGATCCATCGTACATTTAAGGGATTTACTCCGGATATGTATCCTATAATGCTGGGCCATGAGGCTGTGGGAGAAGTAATCGAAGTCGGCTCAAAGGTAACAAGCTATAAAGTCGGTGACCGGGTGCTGCTTCCGTTTGCAGGCCCGCTTGGCGGCTTTGAATCGGGCTGGGGCGCATACAGCGAATACGGCGTGGTAAACGATGCGGCGGCTTATGCGGCGAACGGCAAGCAAGCGCCCGAGTGCGCCTATGGGCAGACCATAGTTCCCAACGATATTGATCCGGTAAAGGCTGCGATGATCGTTACATTCCGCGAAGTGCTGAGCTCTATTAAACGCTTTGGTATCGGCGCGAATGCTGAAGTAGTTGTGTATGGCTGCGGGCCGGTAGGCCTTACGTTCATTAAGTTTATGAGCATTCTTGGAGTCGGCAAGATTATTGCGCTCGATATTATACCCGAAAAACTTAAGGATGCGCAAAAGAACGGCGCCGATTACGTTTTTAACGCGCAGGATCCGGATATCGTTGGAAAGGTTCGCGAAATATGCCCGGACGGCGTAGGTTACGTACTGGACGCCGTAGGCGTATTGGACATAATGAACCGGGCAATGCCTATGCTTAAAGACCAGGGGAAGATATGCTGTTACGGTATAGCTTCGGAAACAAAGTTCGAGCTTGACTGGTTAAAGGCGCCGTACAATTGGCAGCTGCACTTCCAGCAGTTCCCTTCAAAAATCGAAGAAGGTATGGCGGACAAACAGGTGATTACGTGGATAAGGCAGGGAATCATCAACATCGATGATTACATTTCCGACATTATCCCGTTTGACGACATTTTATCTGCATTTGATAAGGTTGAGAAAAAGCAGATTGCAAAAAAGTGTATTATTAAGTATAGTCATTGAGATACCGGGGCATAAAAGCCAAGGAGCTTACTGAATTAGGGATCCAATTGGATAAGGCGCGCTCTTTAACTTCTGGGTATGGCAGCTTTGCAAAAGAGCGCGCCGATTAAAAATATGCATTATAACGGAAAATATAAGATCCGTATATGCAACAGGAATTAAGGATAGGCATATGAGCAAATATTTATTAGCTCACGATCTGGGAACTTCGGGAAACAAGGCGACGTTGTTTACCCTGGACGGGCAGCTTGTAAAAAGTACGGTTTGCACTTATCATACGAACTATTTCAATTCCAACTGGGTGGAACAAAATCCGGACGACTGGTGGCGCGCAATTTGCGACAGCACAAAAGAGCTGTTACAAGGAATCGATAAAAAAGACGTGCTTGCCGTTTCGTTCTCGGGGCAGATGATGGGGTGCTTATGCGTGGACAAAAACGGAACCCCGTTGCGTCCGTCTATCATCTGGGCGGATATGAGAGCGGTAGAAGAAGAACGCTTCTTGAAGAGCAGAATCGAGCAAGTGCAGTTTTATAAAACGGTCGGGCATCGGATAAGCAGTTCATACGGTATAGAAAAGCTGATGTGGGTTAAAAACAACGAGCCCGAAGTCTATAAAAAGACCTACAAAATGCTGAACGCGAAAGACTATATCGTATATAAGATGACAGGAAAATTCCTGACTGATTATTCTGACGCTTCCGGAACAAACGCTTTTGATATCAATACGTTTAAGTGGTCTGAGAAAATACTGGACGCGGCAGGTATTGACGGAGACAAGATGCCCCAAATCGTACCCTCCACCTGTGTTGCCGGTGAAATTACGGCTAAAGTTGCCAAAGAATGCGGGCTCGCCGCAGGAACAAAAGTTGTTGTCGGCGGCGGCGACGGGATGTGCGCTTCGGTGGGTGCGGGCTCCGTATCGGAAGGCCAGACCTATAACTGTTTGGGGTCGTCATCGTGGATATGCACGACGGCTAAAAAACCTATTTTTGATGAAAAGATGCGAACGTTTAACTGGGCGCATATCGTCCCGGGATACGTGGGGCCATGCGGAACAATGCAGACGGCCGGCGCGGCGTTCAACTGGATAAAAAATGAGCTCTGCAAGATCGAACAGGAAAAAGCCCTGGCTGAGGGGATCAGCCCATACCAAATCATCAATGATGAAATCGAGCAATCGAGTCCTACAGCAAACGGCCTGATCTTTTTGCCGTATTTGCTCGGGGAGAGAAGTCCAAGGTGGAACCCGAACGCAAGAGGGGCGTTCATCGGGCTGAAAATGGAACATACGCGCAACGATATACTTCGCAGCGTTGTCGAAGGCATCGCTATGAATCTCAACATTATATTAAATGTCTTAAAAGAACAATTGAAAATAGAAAAAATGGTAGTCATAGGCGGTATGGCGAAGGGACAAGTGCAAAGGCAGATTCTGGCGGATGTTTTTGGAATGGATATTTTAAAGCTGAACTACCTTGAAGAGGCGACGTCGATGGGCGCGGCTATAACAGCCGGGGTAGGGATTGGCGAACTGGCAGGCTTCCATGAGATAAATAAATTTATTAAAGTCGATGCGGTCTGCAAGCCCAATCAGGAAAATATGAAAATGTACGCCCAAATCATACCGATATTTAACGATGCGTATCTGGCGCTGGAAGACGTGTTCGACAAATTAAAGACGATAAAAGCACCGCCGGCAAAGGATATTTGAAGCGAGCATGAGGAATAGCGGTTTCCGGCATTGGCTTAAAAGCGACACGATCAAATAAAGAGGGATTAACACGAGTGAGTTTTATACGTACAATCAGTAAAGATATTGAGCCGGGCGATCTAGGCTGGTGTCAGTGTCATGAACATATATTTATTGCCGAGGGGGCTTCAAAAAGTATCAATCCGGCTTTGCATATTGAGGATGATTCAAAGTCGCTGGCGGAAGTAAAGCTGTATAAGCAAGCCGGGGGTAAAAGTCTGGTGGACGCTCAGCCGTACGGGTATGGACGCATGGCGGAAAAGCTTGTTTGGGTTAGTCGAGAAACAGGTGTAAACATAATTGCAAGTACAGGTTTTCATAAGACGGAATTTTTTAGCGACCCTGTATGGCTGGGCAGCCAGACTGAAGAAACATTGGCGGAATTCTATATTGAAGAGATAGAGAACGGCATATCCGCTTCAAACGGCTCCAGGCTCGGGCAAAAAGCAGGAATTATCAAATGCGCGGCGGTAAAAGGTGAACATAAAGCGGACAGTATCTATGCAAAACTATTCATTGCCGCCGCGCATGCCTCCGCAGAAACAGGCGCCCCGGTAATGATACATATGGATCAAGGCGCTGATGCGATGTCATTAGCCGCATTTTTCGGCGAACATGGTGTAAACCCGAAGCAACTTATATTCTGCCACCTTGACAGAACCAAGTATGACCGCGGGTATCATGAAGAAGTGGCTGCGTTGGGCGCATATCTTGAATACGATACGGTCCACAGGTTGAAGTACCACAGCGACCGGGAAGAAGCGGAATTGATCGCACATATGGTCGGCCATGGCTATGCGGACAGGTTGCTGCTGTCAATGGATACAACCAATCAAAGATTAAAGAGTTACGGCGCGGATTTCGGGCTGGATTTCATATTGACGGATTTTCGGTTTACTCTGGAAGAATATATGCCTGCGAGAGTCATTGAACAGATCATGATAAATAACCCAGCAAAAGCACTGAGTTTTAGAAAAAGTTTAATGCAAAGTTTAATATAAAGTTTAATGTCAAAGGAGAGAAAAATGGAACTAAAGAAAGCAACACAGCCAACAATGTATTTTATCGGGGTTACAACGACGAAATCGTCCATAATGAAAGTGTTTCCGGAATGGGCGCAGGCGCTGGGGCTTAACGCTGTAATGAAAGGTATAGACATTGCGATCCATGAGAAGCCTGAAGTTTACAGAGAGGTGGTTAAGTTTATTAAAAACGACCCGCTTTCGTTAGGCGCGCTGGTAACGACGCACAAAATCGACCTGTATAATGCGGCCAAAGACCTGTTTGACTATCTCGACCCGTTGGCAACGGAATTCGGCGAGCTGTCTTCGATTTCAAAAAAAGACGGAAAGCTCTGCGGCCACGCAAAAGACCCCATCACAGCCGGGCTTTCGCTTGACGAATTCATACCGGAAAATTACTTCCGGGATACCGGCGCGCAAGTCTTTATTATGGGGGCGGGCGGCAGCGCAATTTCAATGGGATATCATCTGATGCGCGATAGATTCAAGGGAAATTACCCGCAGAAGATCGTAATCGCCAACAGAAGCCAGCCGAGATTGACGGAAATTGAAAGAATATTTAAAAAGCTGGATCCGGGCGGCATTAAATTTGAATATTATCTGACGCCGGAGCCGGGACAGAATGACAAAGTGCTTGAGCAGATGGCAGAGGGCTCTGTGATTATTAATGCGACGGGCCTTGGCAAAGACCGGCCGGGAAGCCCGTTAACCGACAATGCTGTCTTTCCGAGAAAGGCTTTGGTGTGGGAGATCAACTACCGCGGGGACCTTCGTTTCATGCATCAGGCGCTGAAACAAAAGGAAAAGCGGGAGCTTACGGTAATCGACGGGTGGAAATATTTCATTTACGGTTGGACGGCCGTTATTTCCGAGGTGTTCCATATACCGATCGAAGGCGAGAAGTTGGAGCAGTGCGACAAGATCGCAAGCAAATTCAGAAATTAAGTATTGGAGATGAAGGATATGAGTGGGAGCAATAAAAACACGGCAAAATTTGATTGGGCACATGGGTTTACGATTGATTTTGATTTGAAAACAGGAATGTCGAAGAGCGGAGCGGAAACGTCGGTGCGGCGTGTTTCCGACATGCGCGATATGTTTGCGGACCAGGTGGCGGCTGACGAGCTGATAAAAAACGGCGATCCGAAGGTATATGAATTCTACGAGATGGGTGCGCCCGAGACGGCGGGAGACCTTGCGTTTGGCACGAGTATCACATACCCCGGAAAAGTCGGCAACGAATACTTTATGACTAAAGGGCATTTCCATACGATATTGGATACGGCGGAAACGTATTACTGCCTCAGCGGAAAGGGCTATATGCTGATAGAGAATCCGGAAGGGGACTGGAGCGCGCAGGAGCTGGAGCCGGGCAAGATGGTGTATGTTCCGCCAAGGTACGCGCACAGAAGCGTTAACGTGGGGGTTGCGCCGCTCGTAACATTCTTCTGCTTTAGGGGAGACGCGGGGCACGATTACGGTACTATAATGACGAAAGGATACCGCAAGCTGATTGTTGAGAAAAACGGGAAAGTCGAGATTATCGACAACCCTAAATGGAAACAGGAGAACGTATGAAGATTCTTGTTACACCGACGTCGTTCAATAAGCCGCAAAACAAAGAGGCGAGGGAAGTTTTGGAGGCATTTGCCGACGAGGTCGTATACAACGAGCTGGCCCGGCCGTTAACCTCCGAAGAATTGTCTGATCGCCTAAAGGACGTGGACGGCTATATTGCGGGACTGGATTATATTACTGCCGACGCGCTGCGAAACGCAAATAAGCTTAAGGTGATTTCAAGGTACGGTACGGGCGTTGACAGGGTTGATCTGAAAACGGCAAAAGAGAAAGGTATCGTCGTGACCAATACGCCGGGTACTAATGCGACTGCTGTCTGCGAGCTGGCATTCGCGCTGATGCTGTCGCTTGCAAGGTCGATTCCGCGGCTGGATAGCGCGGTAAAGCGCGGGGAGTGGCCAAGGAATAACGGTATTGAACTTAAGGGCAAAACGCTTGGGATAATCGGTTTTGGAGCAATCGGAAAAAACCTTGCCGTACGTGCCAGGGCGTTTGGCATGGATGTGATTGCGTACGATCCATATTTCGATACGGCGTTTGCCAACGCCAACGGCGTGAAACAGAGCACCCTTGAAGAAGTGATAAGTACGGCGGATTTCATATCTTTGCATGTGCCGTTCAGCGAACAAACCGCGCACATGATAAATGCGCAGCGGATAGAAAAAATGAAGGACGGCGCGTTTGTGATAAACACCGCAAGAGGCGGCCTGCTTGATGAAGCGGCAGTTGCACAGGCCATTCGCCGGGGCAAGCTCGGCGGCGTCGGCATTGACGCATACGAGAACGAGCCGGTAACGGATTCGCCGCTATTAGGGCTGGATAATGTGGTAATGACTCCGCATACCGGCGCCCATACCGACGAAGCAACCAGGGCAATGGCCATGATGGCGGTGGAAAACCTGATCGCTGTGCTTTCCGGCAAGGATTGCCGATATATTGTCAGAGCGAAGGAGGAGTGAGCAAATGGACAAGACAGAGATACTTGCGAGACTGCAGGACTGCGGCGTTGTCGCTGTTGTCCGCGCAGAAAATGCGGAGCAGGCAATCAAGATTGCCGACGCGTGTATTGAAGGCGGAGTGAAAGGCATCGAGATTACATATACGGTTCCCGGCGCATCCGACATCATTTCGGAGCTAGCGAAGAAGTATACGCCCGATCAGATGATAATAGGCGCAGGAACGGTACTCGATCCGGAGACAGCCCGCGCGGCAATACTTGCAGGGGCAAACTACATCGTCTCTCCGTACCTGAATGTCGATACAGTTAAATTGTGCCTAAGATACCAGATCGCCTGTATGGCGGGCGCGATGACCATAAAGGAAGGCGTGGAGTGTATGGAGGCAGGCGCTGATATCGTAAAGATTTTCCCGGGAAGCCTCTTTGGGCCCGCTATTATAAAGGCAATAAAGGGACCCATTCCGCAGATGAAAATGATGCCGACAGGCGGCGTCAATGCGGATAACGCAGGAGAATGGATCAAAGCGGGCGCGGTTGCAGTCGGCGTGGGAAGCGAGTTAACGGCGGGCGCAAAAACGGGCAACTATGCATTGATCACCGAAGTCGGCAAAAAGATAGTGGCGGCTGTTAAAGCGGCCAGAATGGAGAAGTAGCTATGATTGAAGGTTTGGCGCATATTGGGCTTTTTATCAGGAATATTGAGGTATCAAAAAAGTTCTATACGGAAACGCTCGGATTTGAAATCGTATCCGAAGCGGATATGCCGGACGGTACAAAGGTGGCCATGGCTAAGCGCGGCGACCTTATGATCGAAATTGTGCAGCTGCCTGATTACAAGAATTATCTGGACGGTTTTGTCAACCATATTGCCATGAGAGTGACGGATATTGACAAAGTGCAAAAAGAACTGGAGAGCAAAGGCATCCAGTTTGAGACGAAAGCGCCGGTTCCGATGGATATTCTAAACGGCGTCAGGTATCTTATGTTTCGCGGGCCGGATGGAGAGCATTTGGAAATTGTTCAGCTTTTGTAATCCGTATTGATACCCATACGTATTTGCAGTCGAAACTATCCTTAATTCTGTATAAACCTCCGATAGGTGTAATATGAAAGCACTTAACGGAGGTTTTGTTTATAGAAAGTAAGATTATTTCTGAACCAACTGCGAAAAGCGAGTTTAAGCCTCGAACGTTTCGGGGCTTTTTATATTATTAGTTCATACGGCGGCCGGCGCAGCATGCGGTAAGCCGTTCTACTTAACGATGTACTCAAACCTGTCGGCGAGTATATACTGCGTTGTCCGGTGTACGGGAACGTCTTGTACGTCGTATACTATCTCGCGAATATAAAGCACGTGCGTTCCTTGCTTTGTTTCCAGCAGTGCGGATTGGTGCTCGTCCGTTTTCGCAATGCTTATGCGTTTGACCGATTTAAGCCTGCCTATGCTGTACTCGTTTTCCAGCAGCGAATAAAGCGATATGTCGTCTGAAAGGCTATGCGCGAGCGTGGAGAACTTTTCAGGAAAGAAGTTGTATTCGAGTATTACGGGAGAGCCGTTTGCGAACCTTATTCGTTCGATATAAAGCACGTTGCTTCCCGGGGGCAGCTCGAGCTCTGATATATCATACTGACCGGCAGGCCGCAGGGTATTGACTATTATCCTGCTGCCGGGAGCCATGCCACTTTCGCTGCATACCGTCGTAAAGCTCCGGTTTACGGGCGCATTTTCATCCGGCGTGGGCTTATATACAAACGTGCCCTTTCCCTGCCTCCGCACGAGGTGTCCGCTTTTCACCAGCTCCAGTACAGCGCCGCGGACGGTAATACGGCTTACTCCGTATGTCGAGCTAAGTTCAAACTCGGTGGGTATTTTTTGGCCGGGCTGAAGCCTGCCGGAAAGTATGTCGCTGAGCAGCAGATCTTTTATCTGTATATAAAGGGGAGTGGACCCGGAGTATTCAAGCATGCTTATACCTCCTTTTATATATTAATGCAAAGTAAATAATATTGCAATGTTTACAATATTTGATTTTTCCACCTGTATAATCCGTTTAATGAAATTGCTAAAAAGTATTGGTGAAAGAAGGGAAAGTTTTGTATACGTAAGAGAATGTGTAAAACAGTAACAGTAAAACTACTGGTAAAGCATACAATAATGTTATATAATTTCAATACTGAATATTAAATTTGAGAGTAGAGAATGCTGCTGTTTGTACTGGAATCGCTGCCGCCAAAGTATAAAAGCAAGGTAGAAAAACTATATTACGACTATAGAAACGATATGTTCTATACCGCGTTGGCGATAGTAAAGGACCACAGCCAGGCCGAGGATATAGTTCAGCTTGCTTTTATACGCATAATCAAGCATATAGGAAGAATAAGCAGCATACCGGCCGACGAGGTAAAGGGCTATATTATATATATAGTCAAGAACCTGTCGCTGGATTACCTAAGGAAACAGAAAAAAGACAATACCGTATCGTACGAAAGCATAGAGTTTACCGTGGACGACGGAAGGCCTTTGGAGAATATCGCGATGCTCGATCTTGATCTTAGTACGGTAAAAGAAAAGCTTCGCGAGATGGACGAAAAATATTCGCTGCCGCTCATTTTAAAGTATACGCTGGAATTTTCCCATGCTGAAATAGCCGACCTTTTGGATATATCCGTCGAAAATGTAAAGGTAAGATGCCACCGGGGCAGGAAGAAGCTGATAGAGGCTATAAAAAAGGAGGCCATAAATGTATAGGGGTTACTATGACGACCTTGTCGACGTCGCTATAAAACATGCGGGCCACGATATTCTCAAAGAAGCTTCAATGACTATGGACGCCGGGGAAGCGCGTTTTTCCGATGATTTCGAGAAACGCATGCAAAAGATTATCGGCGCTGAAAACAGAAAGGAGAGAAGGTCTAAAGCGCTGCGGGCAGCTGCAAGAATTGCGGCTGCGCTGCTCGTGCTTGTTGTAATATCGACGGCGGTAATATTCAGCTCGGAAGCGCTGCGAACCGAGGTAATGAATATGTTCTCCAGCATCGGCCGCGATTCGGCAGACGTTGAATTCTATGAGGTCGGCGAAAACGACATACCCGCCGGAATGATTGTTCCGAGGTATCTGCCAGCCGGCTACAAGCTGGTCGAAGCGGAAAAGAACGGCGAATTTTTTACCAGCAGATATGAAGATTCGAGCGGCAATATGCTGCGGATAATGCAGCAGAGCCAGAACACCAGCGCGATTGTGGACAGCGACGGCAAAGACGCTTACGAAACCGAAATAAAAGGGGAAAAGGCGTTTGTTTCCGAAAACGAAGAAGGAAACCTGATAATTTTTAACTACCGGTCTTATGTTTTTTCGGTGTTAGGAAAAACGGATGTTTCCGAGCTAAAAAAAGTTGCAGAGAGTATAATGGAATAACCTTTTTTAGAAAACTCAATATTCATTGTAACCTTTCACTCCGGCTGTTCGTTATTATTGTGTAGGGAGTCCATATATTATTTAATGATAAACGGGGTTTTTCGTTGCAAGAAAATTCATCCCAAGTATCTGCAGTTATGTTAAAAGCGCCGAAGACCTCGTTTTATCATTAACAAAACAAGAAAGGAGAAGAATATGAAAAAGGTAATAACTCTGGTTCTTGTCGCCGCGCTGCTTTTTTGCATGCCGGGAGCCGCTCTGGCGGCAGATAACGTACAAGCTGCGGGTGAGTCCGACTCCGTGGTAACCCCGATGCTTGCTTACATCAGTTATGCAACCTGTGGGCTTAATATTTCATCAAACGGTTATGCGCAAATGAGCGCGGCTATGGCATGCTACTCGCCTGTCAACAAAATACGTATTTCGCCGCATCTCCAGAGATATGTAAACGGCTCGTGGCAGGATGTCGCAAGCTGGTCGCAAACGACGTATTCCGATTATGCGACATGGTCGAAAGGATACTATGTGACAAGCGGGTATGAATACCGCCTGAAATGCTACTACTATTGCTATTACGACTATACGCTGCTTGAGAGCGTAACGTGCACCCATTACGATACATATTGATACGGGGTTCCCAAAAAGACGCGAGGCTTTTTGGGGTGTGAATAACGGGGTCCCCGGCAAGTTGTAAGGCTTGACGGGGTGTGAATAATGGCATAACACAGGATTTCCCAATTATCAAATTCAAAACGTTCGATTTAAAGCCTCTTTATCAAGGTAAAGAGGCTTTAAGGTTTAACCGCCGTATTGGGTAATTTTTCTATAATCCAGCAATAAAATTCGGTTTACGAGGTATACAGCTTTGTCAATGCTAAACAGTACCATAAAGAACAGCGGCGCGACGCAGAATCTCAGTGTACCCGGCAATCGCGACTCATTGACCGGGTTGTTTAATTTTGATTATTTCAAAAAGCAGGCGGCGCTTTTGGAGAAAGAACAAAAGTTTCCGCTGTCAGTAATAATCTGCGATATAAACGGGCTTGCGCTTATAAGCGAGACGTTTGGCCAGTCAAAAAAAGACGAGCTGCTGATAAATGCGTCGAAGCTTATCTCATCCTGCGTAAGAAAGGGAGATTGCGTCGCAAAAGGCGAAGGCGAGAACTTTTTAATATTGCTGCCCGAGACAAGCGCTGCAGTAACCCGGATTATAATTGACAGGATACAAAGCAAGTGCGAAATCAATACAGGCAATACTGGTGAAAACCTTCTGTGCCTTTCCATGGGCTGCGCTACGAAGACGGGTCAGCAGGAAGATATAACGGAAGTTATTGCCGAGGCAAAGAAGGATATGCAAGTGCAAAGGCTGGGCGGGCAGAAAAACTTTTACGCGTCGTTGCTGCAGCCGATAAAGAATGCGCTGCATGACAAGAGCCACGAAACCGAAGAGCACAGCGAAAGGCTTGTCCGCCTATCGGGAATGCTAGGCGAGGCGCTCGGGCTGCCGGAAGAGCAGCTTGTAAAGCTCGAGCTGCTGGCCACGCTGCACGATATAGGCAAGGTCGGCATAGATGAGAGCATATTAAATAAGCCGGGGCCTTTAAGCGCTCGCGAATGGAGCGAGATAATGAAGCACCCCAAGATGGGTTACAGGATAGCGAAGGTAATACCGCAGCTTTCCGGCATAGCCAGAGAGATATTGTGCCATCATGAGCGGTGGGACGGCAAAGGTTACCCCAAAGGCCTCAAGCGTGAAAGCATACCGCTGCTGTCGCGTATAATAGCCGTAGTGGACGCTTTTGACGCGCTAACCTCTGGGCGGTGCTACAGGGAGCCGGTAGATGTAAACGAGGCGCTTTGCGAAATAGAGCGCTGCGCGGGCACGCAGTTTGACCCGTGGATTGCAAATACGTTCGTTAATCTAATACGGCGCGGCAATATAAGCTGACATTGTTTTATAAAATCGAGCCGCGCATGTATAAGCAAATAGCAGCCTTTCCAAAGCTGCTATGTATATTGGCGATCTGCGGGAATACAGCGCGCCAAAAACAAAACATGTAATATAATTGATCTTTAGAACGTAGTGTTGCAGAACGTAATCGCCTGTATCTGCCTGATACGGATTATAGTCACCTTGCCGAAAAAGTTGTTTCCCGGGCAGAAGCACCTTGTAACAAGTTTTATCGCATCTTCGCTGACGCCGACCAATAACCCTGTGAATACGCATCTTTCTGTGCAGACGGTAACTACGGTATCTATGTGGTCAAAAAGCTCTTCTATAAGAGAGTTTTTATCATGTTCAAAGTTATCGCTCATAGATTAAACTCCTTTCAGTCAATTTATTATATTTTATTAGCGTTGGTTACTTTTGGTTACAACACACACGCCGTGCGCCTTAAAAGAGCAAATAAAAAAGCCCCTCGCTTGAGGAGCCTGCGTGAAACGTTCAGTTGAAGTCGACGAGCCCGTATTCATCGAGCATGCTATCCAGCCGCGCCCTGTCAGGAAAACGGCTTTCAAGCTCGCGGTAAAACGCCGGAGAATGGTTGGGATATTTAAGATGGCACAGCTCGTGCGTGATTATATAATCTATGAGCCTTACGTCGCAGCGCAGGAGGTGTATAGAAAGGCTCATCGTATTGAGTACGGTGTTTATGCTTCCCCACCTTGTGAGCATGTTTTTAACGTTTATCGTTATCTCGCGCCTGCCGGAAAAGCTGGGAAGTATGGCGGCAAGGCGTTCCGCGAATATCATGTCCGCCGCGCGCTTTGACCAACGTGCAAAAAGCGCTCTTCGGGCGTCTATATCCGAGCCTTTGCGCACGTGAAGCAGCAGCGTTCCTCCCGAATACACCGCCGAGGCGCGGTTCGATTCGACAATCTTAAGTGTAGCTTTGCGCCCTAAATGCCAGAACTTATCTCCGCTGACGTATCTTATCGGATAATATTTCTGCCGCTTTTCGTTTACCGATTCAAGGTTTGCGTATATTTTATCGATGTTCTCGTCAACAAATCTGTATATCTTGTTTTCCGCCGTGCGGCGGGGAGCGGAAACAACGACTTCGGAAGCCCCCGTTACACGGATGCGAATATTCCGAATATCTTTTCTCAGCAATGTAAACTTGAGCGTGCCTTCAGCCGTCGCAATCGTATGTTCCATATTGTTATATATTATAATATAAACACGAGGCAATGTATAATACTCTTTAAAATATTTTGTCGGTTTACTGCATAATTATAATTATTCTGCGCCTGCGTTTTTTTGGCGGGAGTATACACTTGTTGAAAAAATTAACCTTCGTAATTTAATGCGCTTCGGACAAAATAATAAAAGAATGCTTCCGAGGTGCTTATGTGGCCAGGCAATAAATGCGAAAATCTTACAGGTAAACACTTAAGGATAATGAAAAGCGGGCCGCTTTACGGCTCATGCGATATCAGCACATCAAAAAACGCTGTACTTCCTATAATAGCGGCTTCGCTGCTCACAAAAGAATGCGTAATTATAAGAAATGTTCCAAAAATAAGCGACGTTGCCTATATGATAGAGCTTTTGGGGGCGTACGGCGCCGAGGTAAGCTTAAAAGGCGATACGCTGTATATACGCGCACAAAACATAACAACGACTAATACGGACGAAAGCATGGCCGGCAGGCTGAGGGCTTCGTTTTTGTTTATGGGGCCGCTGCTCGCGCGCATGGGATGCGTTACCATGCCAATGCCCGGAGGATGCAGGATAGGCCTAAGGCCGATAGACCTTCATTTAAAAGGGCTGGCCGCTCTGGGAGCCAGCACTCTTACATCTTCGGGGCATGTGCGCACATGGGCAAAAAAGCTTTCGGGGACTGTCATTTCTCTTGACTACCCTTCGGTGGGCGCTACCGAGAACATCGTAATGGCTGCTTGTCTTGCCGAGGGGCGCACAATGATCAAGGGCGCGGCGGTCGAGCCCGAAGTAGTAGACCTGATTGCTTTTCTTAATTCGATGGGCGCGGAGATAAAGACGGAAAACACATGTATAACAATAGTAGGGAAAAAAGAGCTTCACGGCACAGATTATACGCCTATACCCGACAGGATAGAAGCGGGAACGCTGATGCTTGCCGCCGCAGTAACGGGAGGCGACGTGATGCTCAAAAAGGCGGATATACGGCACTTAGGGCCTGTGACCAGCAAGCTTATCGAAACGGGCGCGGAAATTTTCCCGTACCCTGAGGGCGTAAGGGTAAGGGGCGCTGGTGCAAGCCCGCTGGATATCGTATCTTCACCGTATCCCGGCTTTCCCACGGATATGCAGGCGCAGTTTATGGCGGCGTGCTGCGCTGCGAAGGGCATAAGCACAATCAGCGAAACGGTGTTTGAGAACAGGTTTCTGCACGTGGCGGAGCTTAAAAAGATGGGCGCGGATATAATGGTCAACGGAAACAAAGCGATAGTAAAGGGCACGGGCAGGCTGCATGGCGCCAAGGTTTCGGCAACCGATTTGCGGGCGGGAGCGGCGCTTTGCATAGCGGCGCTTATTGCGGATGAAGAGACGGTGATTTGCGACATATACCACATGGACAGGGGTTACGACGACTTTGCGGGCAAGCTTAAGAAGCTGGGCGCGAATATAGAAAGGGTGGAATAATAGAGCCTCGCCGGAAATATGATTTCCAAGAGGAGGCTATAAGTGTATAGAAGACAGAGACATTTAACTCCGGAAGGCAAGATATTGCTGCTCATAATAGCCGGCATATTGCTGGCGATAATTTTCCCCGCGTTGTTTGCATCCAGGCCGCAGGACGAGCCGCCTTCGGATATCCGCTTTGAAATAGAATCTTCCGAATATGTGGACGTATACAAAAAAGGCGGCATAGAAAAGATGAACCTTGAAGAGTATCTCGTGGGCGTGGTGGCGGCGGAAATGCCCGCGTCGTATGAACTTGAAGCGCTGAAAGCGCAGGCGGTAGCCGCGAGGACGTATACGAGCTATATAAAGAACCACGGCGGATGCTCGTCGCACCCCGAGGCTGACATATGCACAAACAGCGGATGCTGCCAGGCATACATCACCGAGGACAGGATGCAGAAAAACTGGGGCGGCAAGTTCGATTCCTATTTCGATAAAATAAGGACGGCTGTCAGCGAGACGCGAGGGCAGAGGATATACTACGACGGTGAAGAGATACAGGCGTTTTATCACGCGTGCTCGGGAGGATGGACGGAAGACTGCGCCAACGTATACTCCGAGGCGCTGCCTTACTTAAAGAGCGTTAAAAGCGATGGCGAAGAAGGCTATTCGCATTTTTACGGCACGGTGAGCGTTTCGCCGGAGGAATTCGTTGACGCTATGAAGGAATACTCACCGAGCATAAACATAGACACCGAAAATCTGTCGTCGAATATAGGGGAGATAAAACGTTTTGAAAGCGGAAGGGTGGAAAGTATAAAGATAGGCAACGAATACTTTACCGGCCGGGAAATACGCGAAATATTCAAATTGAATTCCGCAGACTTTACCGTAAGCGTTGAAGACGAGGTAATATTCGATACAAAAGGCTTCGGGCACGGCGTGGGCATGAGCCAGAACGGCGCGGACGCAATGGCAAAACGGGGAGCAGACTATATTGACATACTCGAGCATTATTATACGGACGTAACGGTTAAATAATAAAGTTGTAACAATAAAACAACGTTTTTTCATGTTTCACACTTTTTGTTTCCATTTTTATGGCATTGGTATTTTTTTATGAAAAAAGGGGAACTATTATATCGTGGAGGTGTGAAACAATGAATTCTAATGGCATCAAAGAAAAGATCGCGCGAAGACTGAACAAAGAAAGCCTGAAGGGTTTCTTTCAGAAACAGGGCCTATATGTACTCATATTCTTATGCGTAGTTGCAGCGGGCATAACGGCTATCATAGCGTGGCCCAGGGACAATAAAGAAAAAATAGGAGATTCGAACAAAGAAGCTTCCGTAATAGAAGCGCCGTCGCTTTCGGAGGAGATAGCGAAAGCGTCGCCCTTACCCTCGATATCCGTCACTCCCAGCCCGAGCCCGTCCGTGTCGCCCGAGCCTTCCCAAAGCGGAAAGGCGAACCCTAACGGCAGCGGCAAGGTAACGCTTACAAAGCCCCTTAAAGGACTGATAATAAACAAGTTTTCGGACGACGGCCTCGTTCCGTTCCCGGCTATAGGCATATGGGCGACGCACAACGGCATTGACATAAAGGCGGAAAACGGCGCGTCGGTGGGCGCGGCGCTCTCGGGCACCGTGACGGAAGTAAGCACTGACGAATCCAACGGAGGCGTGGTGGTAATAGAGCATTCCGGCAAAGCAAAGACGATATACACAGGGCTGGGCAACATAGTGGTCAAAAAGGACGAGAAAGTGAACGCCGGGCAGAAGATAGGCGAAATAGGCGAAATGCCAAAGGAGCTCGACCTGTCGTATCACCTGCACTTTGAATACATGGTGGACGGAGATTACAAGGACCCTGAAAAGTACTTCAAGTAATGACATACAAAAAAACAGGGGCTTTTACGCTCCTGTTTTTGTTTGCCGAAAAAGCAGTGTAAAAGTTAATTTTAAGCCGGTTTAATTACGTCCGCTTTCATATAGTCTTGCAGCGCCTCGGGTATATCCACGCTTCCGTCCGCGCGCTGATAGTTTTCGAGTATCGCCGCGACCGTCCGCCCTACGGCAAGGCCGCTGCCGTTGAGCGTGTGCACAAATTCGAGCTTCTTATCGTCAGTGCGGTATTTAATGCCCGCGCGCCTGGCCTGAAAGTCGAGGAAATTCGAGCAGGACGATATCTCTACATAGCGGCCGTAGCTCGGCATCCACACCTCTATGTCGTATGTCTTTGCGGATGAAAACCCCAAGTCTTTTGTGCACAGCAGCACAACGCGGTAGGGTAAAGCGAGCTTTTGCAATATCTTTTCCGCGTCGCTTACAAGGCTTTGAAGCTCCGCCTCGGACTGTTCGGGACGCACGAACTTTACAAGCTCGACCTTGTTGAACTGGTGCTGGCGTATAAGGCCGCGCGTATCGCGACCGGCGCTGCCCGCCTCAAAACGGAAGCACGCGCTGTACGCCGTGTAATAGACGGGGAGCTTTTCCATAATGCTGTCCCTGAACATGTTGGTAACGGGAACCTCGGCCGTCGGCACAAGGAAATAGTCGACATTCTTAACGCTGAACGCGTCTTCCTCGAACTTGGGCAGCTGGCCTGTGCCCTGCATCGACGAGCGGTTTACCATGTACGGCGGGAACACCTCGGTATACGGGCCTTCAAGCGTGTGCGTATCCAGCATGAAGCTTATAAGCGAGCGCTCGAGCCTGCTGCCTTGCCCCTTGTAGAACGTAAACCTCGCGCCCGTAACCTTAGCGGCGGTTTCAAAATCGAGTATATCGAGCGACGTGCCGATATCCCAGTGGGCGAGCGGCTCAAAACCGAACTCTCGCGGCGTTCCCCATTTTCTGATCTCCACATTGTCCGCGTCGCTTTCACCGAGCGGCACGTCGGGTAACGGCACGTTGGGAATAGTGAGCAGTATCTGACTGAGCTGCGCTTCTATTTCGCCGAGCTTAGAGTCCGCCGCCTTTATGTCGTCGGCGACCTGCTTCATCTCCGCAAACAGCGGCTCAACGTCTTTGCCTTCCTTTTTAAGCGCGGGTATGGACTTTGACACCTCGTTGCGGCGCGCCTTTAAGCCCTCGGCCCTGGCTATGAGCTTCCTGCGGGTTTCGTCGAGCTCGAGTATATTTTCTACCGCGCCGGTGACTCCGCGCTTTTTAAGGCCTTCTTTTACTTCTTCCGAATTAGTTCTTATCCTTTTTATATCCAGCATAATAAAGCCTCTTATCCTTCCGTTATTCAGCCGGAAAGTATTTGTCGTTTGTCTTTCAACGTTTCTTTATTACATTCTCTCGGGCGCGCCGACGCCAATCAGCGACAGCCCGGTTTTTATAACCGTCTTAACGCACTCGGCAAGCAGCAGCCTTGCGGCGGTTTGCCGAGTATCCTCGGTTATTATCCGGTGCTCGTAATAGTACTTATTCATCGCCTTCGCAAGCTCGATTATATGCCGCGTGATAAGGTACGGCTCGTTTTTTTCGCACGCGCGGCGCACGGCGTCGGGGAACGAATAAAGCAGCTTTACCGCAGCAAATGCCTCCTCGTTGTCGAGCGCCGAGAAATCCTTTTGCTCAGATTTATAATCGAACTCCGCGCGGCGCAACAGGCTCGCGCACCGGGCGTGCGTGTACTGCACGTAAGGCCCCGTTTCGCCGTCGAAATTCAATACGCGGTCAAACGAAAACACTATGTCTTTTATGCGAGCCGCAGTGAGCGTATCGAACACAACAGCGCCCACGCCCACGGCTTTAGCGACTTCCTCCTTATTCTCAAGCCCGGGCGATTTTTCCTGTATTATGGAGAGCGTCTTTTCCACAGCCTTGTCGAGCACGTCCTTTAAAAACACTACCTTGCCCTTGCGCGTGGAAATGGTGCCGTCCTCTAGCGACACCATGCCGAACGCGACATGCTCTAAATCCTTCGCCCATTCGTAGCCCATCAGCTCAATCACCTTAAACAGCTGCTTAAAGTGCAGGTTCTGCTGGTATGCGACGACATAAAGGCACTTTGCAAAGTCGTACGTACGCTTGCGGTAAAACGCCGCAGCGAGATCGCGTGTCGCGTAAAGCGTGGCGCCGTCGGATTTTAATACTATACAGGGCGGCAGTTCAAAATCATCCAGCCGCACGACGTACGCGCCCTGGGAAAGCTCCAGAAGGTTTTTGCTTTTGAGCTCGTCTATTACGGGCTGCATCTTGTCGTTGTAAAAGCTTTCGCCCGCGTAGCTGTCGAACTTAACGCCCAGCATGTCGTATATCACGCCCGCTTCTTTGAGCGTAAGCTCCTTGAACCAGTTGAAAATCTCGAGCGCCTCGGCGTAGCCGTCCTCTATCTTCTTGAACCACGCGCGGCCTTCGTCATTAAGCGTTTCGTCCTTTTCAGCCTCGTCGTGGAACTTAACATACAGCTTGAGCATAGCGTTTACCGAATCGCGCTCTATCTCCTCGCGGTCGCCCCACTTCTTGTAAGCGGCTATGAGCTTGCCGAACTGCGTGCCCCAGTCGCCAAGGTGGTTGATGCCCACGGCCTTATAGCCTAAGAATTCGTATATCCTGCACAGCGAGTTGCCTATGACGGTGCTAGAGAGGTGGCCCATGTGGAACGGCTTTGCTATGTTTATCGCCGAATAGTCTACGCAGACGGTGCGCCCGCGGCCGTAATCCGCGCTGCCGAACGACGCTCCCTTACGGCTGACTTCGGCCAGCGTGTCCTGTATAAACTGCCGCCTGTCGAGAAAGAAGTTTATATACGCCCCGACGACTTTTGTTTCCGCTATGAACGCGGGCAGCTTTAACGCGCCAGCTATTTCAGCAGCTATCGCTGCAGGCGGCTTCCTAAAAGTCCTGGCAAGCTTAAAGCACGGGAAAGCGAAATCCCCGAGAGTCTCGTCGGTCGGAATCTCTATGAGAGAGAGAACCTCACCCGGGTCCATGCCCGCCGCGGGGGCGATAAGTTGTGAAAGCTCCTGTTTATAGTCCATCAGTTATCCTCTTATTCATAAAAGCAAAAAGCTTTTGCAATCCCGTTTGATGCTACCCGGCAAGTTACTAGGCCTGCTGGGGTGTTAATATGGGGTCCCCGGCAAGCCATGAGGCTTGGCGGGGTATAACACAATAGAGAATATATCACACAGCGTATGGCAAATCAATGCTTGCCCGGTCATTTAAGGTCTATAAGCGCCATTTTAAGCACGCTTATGTATTCGCGCATGTAGTAGTTTACCGCTATATACCACGGCGTGGGAGCGCTTATGCCGTAAGCCTCTATGCCGTTGTTTCGCGCGAGCGTTACGGCGCGCAGCACGTGAAAATCGCTGGTCGCCACTACGGCTGTCTTCTTTTTGCCCGGAAACATATTGTCCATCAGCGCGGAGCTTTGCGACATGTTGTCCTGCGTGTCGAATGAGTTGCCCTCAAGGGCGATGCGCGACGGGTCTATGCCGCGGGAGACGAGATAGTTCTTCATTGCCTCGGCTTCGGTGGTAGGCTCGCGCCTGCCCTGGCCTCCCGAAACGATGCATATGGCGCCTTCGTTCTCCACGAGGTAGCTGTAGGCTGCGTCGAGGCGGTTTTTGAGCGTAAGCGTGAGGCGCCCGTCGGGGAATATGGCGCAGCCCGGCACTATTACGAAGTTAACGCTCTCCGGAGCATCGTCGGCGGGAAACGCTATTATCATAGCCTCGATGGCTGCGAACGACAACAGCCCTATGCATATTATAACCGTCACGGCTATTCTCAGCCATTTTATGCCGATTACCGGCCCGGGATGCAGTATATGTTTAAGACCCCACGCGATGAGCACTGCTCCCGCGAGCCCCGGCAGCACCACACCCGTGCTGATGCCGGTGGATACAAGCGCGGCGACTGCCGTCGCGGCAACGCCCAATACGCCGAGCGCTACAGTCGCGATATAAAAAATCTTTTTTAGCATACCGTTATTTTATATTTTATCGGGAAATAAGACAATGCTTAAATATGGGGCGTCCTGAAAATCGTGGGGTTGCTATGCAATGTAATATCAATCGGGCAGAAGCGGCGCTTGTGTGGTAAAATAGCCGTATCAAACAAGGCAGGGCATTATTATGGGTAAAAGCAAACGCGCTTCGATAATCGAAGCAATAGGGTCGGCGCTGCTTTTCGGTTCAAGCGCGCCCGTGGCGAAGCTGCTGCTGGGCAGCATAGCGCCTGTGCCGCTCGCCGCGCTGTTTTATCTCGGCAGCGGGCTCGGGCTGCTAATAATAAAACTGCTGAAAAAGCTGCCGGGCGGACGGGACGCCGAGGCGGGCATAAAAAAAGATGATGTAAAATGGCTGCTGGGAGCGCTGCTCGCGGGCGGCGTAGCCGCGCCGGTAATACTGATGATAAGCCTTAAAAACACTCCCGGAACAACGGCTTCTCTGCTGCTTAACTTTGAAGGCGTGGCGACGACGCTGATAGCGGCGCTGGCGTTTAAAGAAGCGGTGGGCAAACGCGTCGCGGCGGCTATAGCGTGCATAACGCTTGCCAGCATAATACTCTCGTGGGACCCAAGCGGGGGTTTGAATTTCTCTCTCGGTGCGCTGGGGATACTCGGCGCGTGCACGCTGTGGGGTATAGACAACAACTTTACGCGCAACATATCCGCAAAAGACCCGGTATCCATCGTCGCGGTAAAAGGGCTGGGGGCGGGGATGGTTTCGCTTGTGCTGTCGCTTATCGCGGGCGAACAGCTTCCGCCTTTGTTTACCGCGCTAGGTGCTATGGGGCTGGGGTTCGTATTTTACGGTTTAAGCATCGTGCTGTTCATACTCGCTATGCGCGGCCTTGGCTCTTCCCGGACGAGCGCTTATTACGGCACGGCGCCGTTCGCGGGAGTAATAATCTCGCTCGTACTGTTCGGCGAAACGCCGGGGCCCGTGTTTTTCATATCGCTGCCCGTAATGGCGGCGGGCGCCGTGCTGCTGCTGAAAGAGAATCACAGCCATACGCACGTGCACGAGCACCTCGTGCACGAACACCGGCACAACCACACGGACGGGCATCACACGCATACGCACGAAGGTCTGGACCCCGCTTTGGAGCATTCGCATGTGCATGAGCACGAGGCAATGGAGCACTGCCACCCGCACGCGCCAGACATACACCACCGGCACAGTCATTCGCACCGATGAAGGCTAGTATTCAGAGGTTTCGTATCCAACCCTTCAGCCAAGCACTGGATTGTAAGCCCGGAATACAAGCCGACAATCCAGTGCTTGACAGCTCCCTATGAGGAGATTCTGAGCAGTTAAATAGTACAAATTTCATTCAGTCAGCTTCGCTTGATGGAGCGTAAGCGACTAAAGGACATTCATTCTGTAAAACACTCTCCTTGGCCGCAATCTTGAAATGACAAAAGGGGTTTATCGACATTTTAAGCCTTCCCCTACGGGGAAGGTGGCGCGCACTAAATTGTAAGCCCCGGATATATGCCCGCAATTTAGTGCGTGACGGATGAGGGGCTTTGTAGCAACACCTCATTAGTTCCCACACTGGATTGTCAGCAAAGAGATTAATATAGCATTCATAGCAAATAAAAGCTGGGATTCAACGATATAACACAACAGCACCGATGTTTCCACCGGCGCTGTTTCATATTACTATTTATTCTGGTCTCTTTCCCTCAGTTCCACCCTGCGTATCTTGCCGCTTATCGTCTTGGGCAGCTCGTCGACGAACTCTATTACGCGCGGGTATTTGTACGGCGCGGTTACCTTTTTAACGTGCTCCTGCAGCTCTTTTTTAAGCTCCTCGGAGGGCGTGTAGCCCTTGGCGAGCACTATCGTAGCCTTTACTATCTGGCCGCGTTCGGGGTGCGGCACGCCCGTTATGGCCGTCTCGAGTACCGCGGGGTGCTCCATCAAAGCGCTTTCCACCTCAAACGGCCCTATGCGGTAGCCGGAAGACTTTATTACGTCGTCCGTCCTTCCCACGTACCAGTAGTAACCATCCTCGTCCTTCCACGCGACATCGCCCGTGTGGTACATGCCGTCGTGCCATACGGCTTTCGTGCGCTCTTCGTCGCGGTAATAGCCGAGGAAAAGTCCGGGCGCAGTCCACCTGTCGGTGCGCACTACTATCTCGCCGGGAACGCCCCACTTGCAGGACTCGCCGTTCTCGTCAACGATGTCCACGTCAAAAAGCGGCGAAGGCTTGCCCATGGAGCCGGGCTTGGGCTCCATCCAGATAAAGTTGCCTATCGTCACGGTAAGCTCCGTCTGGCCGTATATTTCCATCAGCTTCAAACCCGTCGCTTCCTTGAACTTGTAATATACCTCGGGGTTTAACGGCTCGCCTGCTATGCTCGCCCACTTTATGCATGAAAGATCGTACTTTGAAAGGTCTTCCTTTATGAAATACCGGTAAATAGTAGGCGGCGCGCAGAACGTCGTAACCTTGTTCTCGATTATCGCCTCGAGCAGCTTAGATGGCACAAACTTGTCGTGCTCGTATACGAATACTGCTGTCTCGGCGAGCCATTGGCCGTATAGCTTGCCCCACACGGATTTCGCCCAGCCGGTATCCGCGACCGTAAGGTGTAGCCCCTCGGGGTCGACGTTGTGCCAGAACACCGCGGTAGGTATGTGGCCTAAAGGGTACGTGTACGACTGCGCCACCATCTTGGGCAGCCCCGTGGTACCTGACGTGAAATACAGCAGCATTATATCGTCGTTTTTCGGCAGGTCCGCAGGTTTTTTGAAGTCTTCGCTTGATGCCAGCACTCCCTCGGTATAATTGAGCCAGCCCTCCCTGTCGCCTATGAGCGCCTTGACCTTTAGCGAAGGCACATTTTCCGCTTGGTCCACGTGCTCCTTTACGTCGCCGTCGTTAGTGCAGATTACCATCTTTATGTCCGCGGCGTTTACGCGGTATTCTATATCCTTCTTTGTCAGAAGGTGCGTCGCGGGCACGGTTATGGCGCCTATCTTGTGCAGCGCCATAATAGTGTACCAGAACTGGTAATTGCGCTTTAACATGATCATTACCTTATCGCCCTTGGTTATGCCCAGCGACGTTAAGTAATTCGCGGCTTTGTCGCTTAGTCGCTTTATGTCGGCGAACGTGAACACCTTTTTAGTACCGTCCTCGTGTACCCATACTAGCGCGCGCTTGTCCGGCTTGGTGGCCGCCAGCTCGTCGAGCACGTCGTACGCGAAGTTAAAGCGCTCGGGTACGTTTATCTTGAAATTCTCGTGAAAATCTTCATACGACGTAAAATCAGCTCTTGCGTATTTTTCGAATATCCTCATATGTCCCTCCTACTTTGCTATCACCGCAAGAAATTTGCATACTCCGCCCTCGGCCTGCATAGCGTGCGGGTGGCTAGCGTTGTAATAAACGGCGTCGCCCGGCTGCATAAGCAGCTCCTGCTTGTCGATAAACAGCCGCATGCTGCCTTCGAGCACGTAGTCAAACTCGTGGCCTTCGTGCGAGTTCATGTGCGACCTCGCGTCAGTGTCTTTTGGCTCCACCGTTACGAGGAACGGCTCCATCTTCTTGTTCTTGAAGATGTACGCAAGGTGTTCGTACTTGTACTCCTTGCGGCGCTCCATCTTGAGCCCCGTGCCGCTCTTGACAAACGAACACACCGTAAGGCGCGGCGCTTCGCCCGTCATCAGGTCGACGATATCAACGCCCAGTTTGCCCGCTACCGAATAAAGGAACGAGAACGAAAAGTCGTTCTTGCCCGCCTCGTATTCAAGGTACTGCTCTTCGGAGAGTCCCACTGCCTTTGCCATGTCGGCGGCCGTAACGTCCATTATCTCCCTTAAATCCTTTATACGCTGCGCGATAAGCATTATCCGGTCTTCCATATACATACCTCCTATACTAATCGTTTATTAATTCCGGGAAATAAAAAACACCTCGCCGTTTATGGGACGAAGTGTACATTCCGCGGTACCACCCAGATTGGTAAAACTACCCTCTTTACAGGTTCAGACAAACCTTTGCGTGTAACGGCGCAAACCCGGACGGCTCTTACATCGATGTTCAGGGCCTCCGCTCGGGAAGTGATGTCCGCTGCGCCTCTTTTGCCCTTTTCCACCAGCCAAGGGCTCTCTGTAAAAAGTTTTGGCGTACGGCGTCTTCCGTCATAGCGTTTGTGCGCTCCCGTTTACCAAAGCCGCGGAAGCAATCAATTTATGTTACAGTATCACAGACGTTATGCAAAGTCAATAAATAATGTATTAAAAAATAAGTTCAAACGCCGCTTAATCCGCTTCAGGCGTTCTTATCGGGATTTGTTTCCGTAAGCAGTTTAAACACCGCTTCTTCATCGAGCGGTTTCCAAATAAGATACCCTTGTATTTTATCGCAACTGTGCTCCTGCAGGTATTGGCGCTGGCTTTCGTACTCTACGCCTTCGGCTACAACGCAATGGCCTAACCTGTGAGCCATCGACATTATATCTCCGGTCATAGCCTCGTCGGGGTTAAGCGTCAGCAGTTTGTCAATAAAGAACTTGTCTATCTTAAGGCAGTTGATGTTCGGCGCTGCCTGACAGCTTGGCGACATGCTCGGGATGTAAAAGGGATTCCAACGATTCCGCTAACAAAATAGCTTCCGACGAAGCGATTTCTTCATACCTGTTCCAGGAATAATTCAGATAAATGCCGCTGGCTGATACGATTATAATGCTGAATATAATTAAGAATATACGAAATTTTCTGACCTTCATGCCGCTGGCGAAAGCCGGCCGTTTTTTCTCTCCCCGTATTACCATGACGGACCTCTTTCGTTTCGATGTTCTGCTTTTTACAATCACAGCGAATTCAATATTTTTTCTAACAATTCAATAAGCTCTTGTGATAATTTTTCCTTATTTTCTTTTACTATAATAAATGCATCCTCCATTTCCATCGGTCCTCTATAAGTACGGCCAGAAGTAATTTCATCAATAACATCTGCAATCATTACAATTTTCGCGTTTCGGGATATTTCATCTCCCTTTATTCCTCTGGGATATCCACTGCCATCCAGTCGCTCATGATGTTCCATAATAACGTCGGTACATTCTTTTGGTAGAGATAATGGTTTTAAAGTGCTCATTCCCAATTCGCAATGCTGCTGAACATATTTCATCTCCATATCGTTTAAGGGCTCAGGTTTCGATAAGATAAATTTTGGGACCAGTAGCATTCCCAAGTCATGCAAGAACGCTCCTAAAGATATATTCCAAAGTTCTTTATCGTTGTATTTTAGTTCTACTGCCATCATTGTCGAAATTAATGATACATTAATGGAATGTGTGTATATCCAGTCCAAATAGTTGCTCAGCGCATTAATGTACATAAACCAAGGCTTATTTTTGCTTTCAAATATAATAGTACTTAATATTTTATTTGGCAGCTCCAAATATTTAGCATTACGAATGTTTATCTTTTTTGAAAAGTCTTGGGTTATTGATATTACTGACTCACTTTTGCTGTTTTGGTTAATCGTTTCTTCGGAATCAAAAATGTCTTTAGGATTATATAATCCAAGTCTTTCCAGTCTTTTTATAATTGTATCTGTTATTTCTGTTCCTTTTGCTACTAAAAGATTTGAATTTCTATCATAAATATCTCTCTTTGCGATCATTCTTATTTGTCCTTTCATCCCCCATAAATAAGCAGGTATGTGCTGCCTAACTTAGGTATTACACTTTAGGCTAAAAAGCAATAAAATTATTAACATCCCTATAATTGGCAGCCCAACCACCATAGCATTTTTGCCTTAGATTTGCGGCTTTGCGTCCCCGTCTTTTAACGAGTTTGCTTTTTTCAATTATTTAATCGATAAATGGTATTAACTCCTCCTTTTTTATATTCTGTTAAAATTCATAAACATACCCTCTACTAGTTTTGGACTTTCATAGTGCTGCCTTTAGTGCTATACCATATATCATTTTTTTTCATTGCAAGTATGTGCGGCTTTTATATCTCATAAATGTAAGTAATGTCACAATACAACCGCCCCCGCTGCCGCTTTTTGTAGTAATCAAAAAGCCCGATAATCACAAAATACCGGGCTTTCCTGCTGGTGGAGACAGCTGGACTCGAACCAGCGGCCTCTCGCATGTGAAGCGAGCGCTCCAACCGACTGAGCTATGCCTCCAAATGAGCTAGATAGTATTATACAGCAATAGATTTGTTTTGTGAACCCCGATTTTTTGAATTACAAATCATCACAAGGAAATTTTTCGCAGCGTCTGTTATAATACGCTTGGAGAAAAACATGAAAAGGTATATACTGCATAATGCGGTTTAATAAGGCCTTAATAGAAGCAGGGGGAGGGCTGAAGATGATAAAGCTGCCTATGATTGAAACGAAGGACGAGCTTTGCTCGCTCATTGAGGATATAGGGTTTTTGCCGCTGTTTAAGTGCGGTATACCCGGCTTTTCCGTGGAGGATATAACGGTGTGGGAGCGCTGGTTCAGCGACGACGACCCGGAGCACGACCCGTGGAAATGGCGCAAGGCAATAGCAGCGGAAGGCAACATTGCTTACGGCAAGCTTTTCAACGGCAAGGCGGGGTTCATATCGAAGAAGTGGTACCCAAAATTCGTAAACTACCGGCGGGACGGGTACGATTTTGATTCGCTGTATGAAGAAGGGCTGGCTCCCCGGCGGCAATTCATCATAATGAAGCTGTTTGAGGACGGCGCTGTGAGGCCCTCGTATGAGATAAAGAGGAGAGCGGGGTTTGGAGGAGACGGCGAGAAGGGCTTCGAAGGAACGATGACGGCTCTGCAGATGCAGACGTACCTTACGGTACGCGGGTTTGTGCGCAGGCGCAACAAAACGGGCGAGGAGTACGGCTGGCCGATAGGGCTGTATACTACGCCGGAGGCTCTGTTCGGCGCAGACTTTGTGCGCTCCGAGTATAAGGCCGACCCGAAGCAATCGCTCGCGGAGATAACGGAGCATTGCGCAAGCCTGTTCGGGGACGCAGGAGAAGAAGCCATACTGAAGTTTATAGGCAGGTGATATGTATAACATGCTTACGATGAGCCCGTGCAATTTGTGCCCGAGGGAATGCGGGGCGGACAGATCAAAACAGCCGGGTTACTGCGGGTGCAAAGATACAATAAAGGTGGCGCGGGCGGCGCCGCATTACTGGGAGGAGCCGTGCATAAGCGGCACGCGGGGCAGCGGCACGGTGTTTTTCAGCGGGTGCGCGCTCAAGTGCTGCTACTGCCAGAACTTTGATATAAGCGTTGAAGGGCGAGGCAAAGAGGTATCCGTTGAAAGGCTCGCGGAGATATTCCTCGAACTGCAGGCAATGGGCGTACATAACATCAACCTTGTTACCGCGTCGCATTACCTGACCGAAGTCATAAAGGCGCTCGAAATTGCTAAGCCCCGGCTTAACATACCCGTCGTGTACAATACGAGCGGGTACGAGCGAGCGGAGGCTTTAGAGGCGCTTAAAGGTTATGTGGACGTTTACCTGCCGGATATTAAATACTTCAGCGCTTCGCTTTCTCACAGATATTCAAAGGCGGTGGATTATTTCAGAGTCGCTTCGGCGGCCGTAAAGCAAATGGCGGAGCAAGCAGGCAGGCTCGAATTCGACGAACAGGGCATATTGCGCAAGGGCGTGATAATACGCCATCTTGTGCTGCCGGGCGCAAAGGAAGACTCGATAAGCATACTTAGGTGGATAAGCGCCAACTTACCCAAAGACGCGTTCCTGTTAAGCCTGCTTTGCCAGTATACGCCATTATTTAAGGCAGGTGAATACGAGGAGATAAACCGCAGGGTGACGACTTACGAGTACAACGCCGTAGTAAGCGAAGCGATAAGGCTGGGCATGGACGGCGGGTTCATGCAGGGCCGAGGCAGTGCAAAAAAAGAATTCACCCCTCCGTTTGACCTTGAGGGGGTATGATATTAGGCCGATGACAAACTTATGTTTGTCATCGGGTCTTGCCCATTCTACCACCCCAAAAAAATCTTTTTTGGGACCCCGATTTACCTCCGGTACGGACGGCTGGGCGCTTCTGCTAGAATTTTATGAATTTCCGCATGCCCTTCACTGGCAGAGTCCAGATGAAGGGCATGTTTATGTTCGGATTTCAACTCCAAATCTTATTCATTTTTCATGTAGCAATCTTGTCAGCGAGCTGAAATATTAATATGTACGATTATATTAATTTTTAATCGCAGCGTTATTGCCATTTATCCTTTCAGCGAATGTATATGGTAATAAATATTTCGCCGCTTATACGTGCAGTATAATGTAATTTAATATTTGCCAAGCAATTTAATTATATATAAGCAATAAAATGGAACCCAGAACCAGTATTGACAAATGGTAGTTAATACATTAATATATTCTTTAATATATTACGGAAGTGTTAAGTTTTTGTATATCGGGATACCAAGGAACGCTATGAACAGGCAGATTACGAAAGAAGTGTATAATTATCTCGCGCTGCACATGAAGGAAGTACAAAACAGAAAGATTTCCATGGTGCGCCAGTTTTCGATGGATTATGATAAATACGTAAAGCTTTTGGGCTTTTTAAACAAATACATCAAAAATCTCGAAGTATATCTCGATAACGCGGAGGTTGTCGAAGGGGAAAGCAAACCTCAGTTCGTGACTATTGGCAGCGTAGCAGATATAAAGGACTCTTCGCGCCGCAGCCGCTCGTATATAATAACAGGCGCGGGTACGGAAGGGACTTACGAGTCAGCCGGCGGCTGCGAGGCGGTACCCTGGTTCTCCGAGCTGGGCATGCAGCTGCTGTTTAAGGAAACGGGGCAGGAGATAAGGCTGGAGAAAGGCAGGGCCACGGGAACTATAACCGGCATCAAGTACGATATGGGCTCGGAAGCCGAGATATTTCTGCAAAGATAACTGCGCAGTTAAAGTTAATACTATATATCAGACTGCCAGTAAAAAAATTACCCATCGCCGCAAGGGGTAACGCCTCGCACAGCAATGGGCACAATAATGCTAAACAAAAAACGGAGCAATACAAACATTATTCAACTGCAATTGTAAATCATCCATATGTTATATTAAAAAGATAAGATATTCAACATAAAAAAGTCAAACGGCGACGATGTTTGTTAAAAACGTTCGTGTTTTCACGAACGATATTGAGAAAAAAAGAGCGGAACAGTTTTGTTCCGCTCTTCGTGTCTTATATCGGTGCATCAGCCGAACAGCGCAAGCAGCACGCCCGCGGCAACGGCCGAGCCTATTACGCCGGCAACGTTGGGGCCCATAGCGTGCATCAGCAGGAAGTTGCCCGGACGGGCCTTTTGGCCCTCTACCTGCGATACCCGTGCGGCCATAGGCACTGCCGACACTCCGGCGGAGCCGATAAGCGGGTTCACCTTGCCTCTGGATATTACATACATGAGCTTGCCTATAAGCACTCCGCCCACGGTGCTGAACATGAATGCGAGAAGGCCGAGCCCTATTATCATCAGCGTCTCCAGCTGCAGGAAGGTTTCCGCCTTGGCGGTAGCGCCAACCGTAACTCCCAGGAATATCGTTACTATGTTAATAAGCGCGTTCTGCGCGGTGTTTGAAAGCCTTTCCACGACGCCGGACTCCCTGAAAAGGTTGCCCAGCATAAGCATGCCTATCAAAGGCGCGACAGAAGGGAGAAGCAGCACGCAAAAGACCGTAACGACTATAGGAAACACTATTTTCTCCGCCTTGCTTACCTCGCGCAGCTGTTCCATCTTAACTTCACGCTCTTTTTTCGTTGTCAGCGCGCGCATTATGGGCGGCTGTATGAACGGTATCAGCGCCATATAGGAGTAAGCGGCGATGGCTATCGCAGGCAGCAGATCGGGTGCGAGCCTTGTTGTAAGGTATATGGCCGTAGGGCCGTCCGCTCCGCCTATTATGCCTATCGAACCCGCCTCCTGAGGCGTGAATCCCAGCGCTATCGCGACGGTGAACGCGACGTATATTCCGAGCTGCGCGGCGGCGCCCATAATAAGGCTGGACGGACGCGCGAGCAGCGGCCCGAAGTCCGTCATGGCGCCTATGCCCATGAATATGAGCGACGGGTAAATTCCCAGCTTTACGCCCTGATAGAGATAATAAAGCAGTCCGCCCGGCTCAGACGAACCTTCGGCAGGAGCGCTCATAAGCCCCGCCAGCGGCAGGTTGGCGAGCAGCATGCCGAAAGCGATAGGAAGCAGCAGCAGCGGCTCGTATTTCTTGACAATTGCAAGATATATCAGCACGCAGGCTACTAGCAGCATTACGCCCTGCTGCCACGTAATAGCCGAAAAACCGGAGGTTTCCCAGATCTTTGCTAGTGTATCAACAAATGACGTCATTTCCCCGGCCTCCGTTATTGCAGAACCGCAAGAACGGCACCCGTTTCAACGCTCGCGCCCTTTGCAGTCGTTATTTGAGCTATTACGCCGTCCCTTGGTGCTATTATCTCATTTTCCATCTTCATTGCTTCCAGCAGAAGTATGGTCTCGCCTTTTTTTACGGGATCCCCGCTGTTTTTCTTGATATCCAGTATTACGCCCGGCATAGGAGCCGTTATGTTTTCTCCACCCGCGGTCTGTACGGCAGGAGCGGGCTGAGGCGCCGCTGCGGGCGCGGCAGCCTTCACGCTTACGATCTGAGCCTCGCGCTCTTCAACTTCAACTTCATACTCATTGCTGTTTATCGTAACTATGTATCTCATTTTGCTGACCTCTCTATTTCACAAGCTTTATCGATGTAAAATGTAACTTTGACAACGGAATATTCGTATTCTTGCTTACTATCGCCATTATGAGCGCAGCCGTTTCTTCATCCACGTCAATCAGCGCAAGCTCGCTGCCTGGCTGCGCCTCTGAAACCGCCGGGGAAACCTGTTCATCCGAAGGCGCGCCCGATTTTTGAATACGGCTTATGATTGCAGATATAAGCTTGATAAGCAAGCAAATTACTATCAAAACGACAAACACGATGGCCAGGCCGAACGCGTCTGTCAGCAGGCTATCCAGAAAAGACATATACATCTACCCCCTACATTTCAACGATAGAGTACGTAACTTTCATTACCGAGCGTTTCTCCCGCTCTTCAAAGAACTTTTCGGCTATCTGCGGGAACGCTATGTATGAAAGCACATCCTCGTCGCTTTTCGCAACACCTTTAAGCTGCTGCTTCGTCTCCTCGAACGCGGGCTTGAGCGTATCCGCAAACCGCCCCTCTATCGGTTTTTCGTCGCCTAGCACCTTTTTTATCAGCGCCTTGTCGACTTCGCCGGGAGCTTTGCCGTATTCGCCTTTTAGATAAGCTTTAACCTCTTTCGAAACGGATTTATAACGCTCGCCCAGAAGTACGTTTGATACGGCCTGTACGCCGACCATCTGGCTCATTGGCGTCACGAGAGGCGGATAGCCAAGGTCTTTGCGGACGTTGGGTATTTCCGCGAGCACTTCATCCAGCCGGTCAAGGGAGTTCTGCGCTTTAAGCTGCGCAAGCAGGTTCGAGAGCATTCCGCCCGGCACCTGGTATACCAAGGCGTCCGTTTCCGTTCCCATTACAAACGGCTCCATAAGCCCCGATTCTATATGTTTCTGTTTAACCGGCTTGAAGAAATCGTTGATCTTCTTTAACACCTTTTCGTCGACGCCGGTTTCATACCCCATCTGTTTAAGCGCGTAAACCAACGTTTCGGTGGAAGGCTGAGACGTTCCTCCCGAGAACGAGGATATGGCGCAGTCTATGCCGCTGCAGCCCGCCTCTATCGCCTTTACAAGGGTAATCGGCCCGAGGCCGGTGGTGGAATGCGTGTGCACCACTACGGGCACCTTCACGCTTTCGGTAAGCGCCTTGACAAGGTCGTACGCTTCCTGTGGCCCCATTATGCCCGCCATATCTTTTATACAGATGGAATCCACGCCCATGCTCTCAAGCTGGACTCCCATCGCCGCATATTTCTCCAGGTTGTGTATAGGGCTTGTGGTATAGCAGATAGCGCCCTGCGCATGCGCATTGCGCTTTTTAACTTCGTCTATCGCGACTTCGATATTACGAAAGTCATTGAGAGCGTCGAATATCCTGAATATATCCATGCCGTTTTCCGCCGCATGCGCGACAAACAAGCGTACGACGTCGTCGGGATAATGCTTGTAGCCAAGTATGTTCTGGCCGCGCAGCAGCATCTGCAGCTTGGTGTTCTTGACTTTCGCTTTTATTTTTCTGAGCCTTTCCCACGGGTCCTCGTTCAAGTAACGAAGGCAGGAATCAAACGTTGCGCCGCCCCAGCATTCAAGCGAATAATAGCCGGCCTTGTCCATTGTCTCGAGTATTTCCTCGAAATCGGAAAAAGGCATTCGGGTAGCGATGAGCGATTGGTTTGCGTCTCTTAGTACCGTCTCTGTTATGTTTACTTTCATACCAAAATCCTTTCTCTAAAATTTTACATTTATATAAAACCGTTGTGGTTTTATTTTCCGACAAAATTTTATTGCCTGTCCTGCCGCAGCCTTTAAAAAAGGCGGGAAGCGTAAGCTTCCCACCCTAGAAACTCAAAATCTTGAACATCGCTGCCAACCGAAAATGCAATAACTATTCTATTATCGTTATTATAATACATTGTGAATAAAAAAACAAATATTATTGCGAAAAATCCCTCCCCATGATAATTATATTGCCGGCGATTTCTATTGTCAACACTTGCGCGGCTCTACGTTGTCAATTGATCTGTTACACTTTTGGCAAAGTTCTCCCTCCAGTACTGGAGGGGCGATTTTCGTCCCAAGACCAGCAATGGAAAGTTGTTGTCCCATCTCTGATAGCGCTGTA
>JBLNCA010000014.1:0-65618 GCA_050260375.1 Burkholderiales bacterium
AATAACCGAAAGGTATTTATTAGTACACTAATTCCTATTTGAACCGCCGTATACCGAACGGTACGTACGGTGGTGTGAGAGGTCGGTAGGTGAAATAATCACCTACCTCCTACTCGATTATATCCAGACTATTATTCCGGTCAGAAGCTGCCCTTACCGGAAAAATTCGTTTCCGCGTACTGTATCATCTTTCTGACCATATTGCCGCCTATCCTGCCAGCGTCTCTCGCTGATATGTCGCCATTATACCCTTGTTTCAGTGTGACCCCGACTTCTCCTGCTACCTCGTATTTCATGTTGTCGAGCATCTGCCGTGCCTGAGGAACCAACGTCTGGTTTGAATTGTTATTTGCCATTGCTTTCACCTCCTTTTAATAGTATTCTTCCCGCGGCATGGCGAAATAAACGTGTCAAAATATGCCGAAATCGACGGCAAAGTTTATAGCTTTCTTAAGTTTAATACCCGATAAGCGGCGCGATAAATTATGACGCTTTGGGACATATTAAGTAATGCGGCAAGCGCCGCGAATTTTGCAAGGAGGTTTTCTTATGTCTAGACAAGGGTTAATGTCGGATGCTTTGAAACAGGAGATCGCAAGGCGTCTGGGTGTTGACGATATCGTATCCCGCGAGGGATGGGGGAGCGTTTCATCCAGAAATTGCGGTAACATTGTGCGCGAGGCGATAGCGATGGCCGAGAAGTCGCGGACATAACCTCCATGACTGCCCCAAAGGAGAATATCCTTTGGGGATTTTAAAAGAGACTCCCGGAGTGTCGACAACCCTCCATTTGCCATTGTTATGAATATAAAATAAGGAAAATCTGTAGGGAACAGCCCCCGCTGTATGCCCCGTAGGGGTATGGTTGATGTATTCGTTAATTTTGGTGTGGATAACGTATGACGATTCAGATTTAATAATCCCAGAGCCTTATAAAAGAAGCTCTTTGTATTATAACAACGCAAAGAGAACTTTATTACAAATTATTTCTTTGTCTTTGGCTTGAATATGAGCGCTACGAGGTATCCGAACAGCACGGCGGCGGCTATACCGCCCGCGGTGGCCTCTACGCCGCCGGTAAGAGCGCCGAGTATGCTGCGCGTCTCGTCAACGGCTTTATACGCTCCTTTGGCAAGCGCGTACCCGAACCCCGTGAGAGGCACTTCTGCGCCCGCGCCCGCCAACTCAACGAGCGGTTCATAAACGCCCACCGCCGTAAGCACTACTCCCAATGTAACGAACAGCACGAGTATCCTTGCGGGCGTCATTGCCGTCTTTGAGAGAAGTATCTGACCGACAACGCAGATAGCCCCGCCTATAACAAATGCCCAAACATAGTTCATGATACGCACCCCGTTTCTATCGCCGCGGCGTGGGCTATCGAAGGAATAGTTTCTTTCTGCAGCGTGCTCGTGGGGCTGTGCAGCGCGCCTGTCGCTACGAAAAGCAACCTTTTTATCTTTCCGCTCTTCAGCTGGTTGTAAAAATACCCGCACAGCATCGAGGCGCTGCAGCCGCATCCGCTTCCGCCGCATTTCATAAGCTCGTTGCCGCTGTATATAAGCGCTCCGCAGTCCAGATGGTTTGCCGATATGTCATACCCGTTTTCCGCAGTAAGCTTTATGAGAAGCTCGCTGCCGAATATGCCGAGATCGCCCGTAAGTATGTAGTCGTAATACGACGGTGCTCTGCCCGTATCTTCAAGATGGTTGATAATGGTATCGGCCGCTGCGGGAGCCATTGCCGCCCCAAGGTTGTTCACGTCGTTTATGCCAAGATCTATTACCTTACCTACCGTCCCGTAGGTTATTGCGGGCATCGATACGTCCCTTGCCGACGAAAGCACGACTGCACCCGCGGCCGTCACCGTGTTCTGCGACGTAGGAGTCTTGGGAGTACCAAGCTCGAGCGGGTTCCTGAACTGCCGTTCCGCTGTGGCGAAGTGGCTGCTCGTCGTACAGACCACGTACTGGGCGAAGCCGCCGTCGACTATCATAGAGCCGAGCAGCAGCGATTCGGACATAGTCGAACACGCTCCATAAAGCCCCAGAAAAGGTATGCCCAGCGTGCGGGCGGCAAAGCCCGAAGAGATTATCTGGTTCAAAAGGTCGCCGCCGATAAGGTACGATATGTCTTCAGGCTTTAAGTTCAGCTTGACAAGGGCGGCGTTTACCGCTTCGAGCAGCATCTTGCGCTCGGCGAGTTCATACGTCTTTTCGCCCCAGAGGTCGTCGCTGATAACGATGTCGAACGTGTCGCCGTACAGCCCTTCCTTTTCACTCTGGCCTACCACCGACGCCGTGGACAGCAATACGGGCGGGTTGGAAAACTTTACGGTGTTCTGGCCTATCCTTGCGCCCATGCTACAGTACTCCTATGATGTAATAGATTACCCCGGCAAGTATGGACGTGCTTATTCCGTACACGAGCACCGGGCCGGCTATAGTAAAAAGCTTTGCGCCTACGCCCATTATGTAGCCCTCCCATTTATATTCGAGCGCGGGGGAGACTATGGAGTTCGCAAACCCTGTGATAGGCACGATAGAGCCCGCCCCGGCATATCTTCCGAGCACGTCGTATATGCCTATGCCCGTAAACAGCGCTCCCAGAAATATGAGTATCGCCGAACGGAACGTGCCCACGCCTTCTTTATCAAGGTTCAGCGCGTTCTTTGCTATGTCGTTGAGAGCCTCTCCCAATACGCAAATAAGCCCTCCGACGATAAACGCCATTACGCATTCTTTAACAAGGCTGCTCTTGGGCATGCCGGCCTTTACGCGTTCCTGATATGTCTTCCCGTCCACTTTCTGCTTGATATCCATATAACCTCTCTATATCTTCTTTTGCTTTTCGGATACGGTCTTATTCAATTCTTCGCTCTCTTCCACATTAGGCAAGTGCCCGGCGTTAAACTCCGGTATTTTAACATAACCTTTCATTGCGCGTCCTTTCTCCTGCGTGCGCATTACGTACCATGCGTTCGTATAAGCCCCCCGGCGGGGCTGGCATAAAAAGACTATCATCGTCACGGCGGCAATTATCAGTACCACGATTACCGCTATTATCCATCCTTTTTTAATCCACTCCAAAAAAGCCACCAAACCCAATAATACTGATTAAGCAAGCCCGCTTTTAAAACGGCTTGGATGTTTTTATTATTAGCAGGCGGCCAAAAAATATTTACCTGCCAGCAGCCGTAAAAAATTGCAAAAATAAAAAACGGCTCATGGCCGCTTTCAAAGTATAAGCCTGTTAACCATCCGCTCCATTTTGATGAACGCTGTGTCGATTATGTTAACATAATACTCTATTTGACACCTCATCCGTCGCTAAGCGCCACCTACCTCTGTTCATAATAGTCGCCTGCCTCACTATTGTTCGGCATGCTCCTTTATTCACAGAGCCTCCGGCTCGCTTAATCACCCACCGGGTGCGCTCGCCTACGGCTCCCCTCGAGGAGAAGGCTTATTTTTATCGATTTTTGCAAACTAATAGGCTTCCCCTCGAGGGGAAGCTGGCAAATGCAAAGCATTTGACTGATGAGGTGGACTTGATACAGGCTCCTGACAATACTAAACGCTACTCCACCGCTTTTTTCAGCTTGTTGATTATCTTGGTTATTAGCCTTGAAACCTGCACCTGCGAAACTCCCAGTATGTCCGCTATTTCCATCTGCGTCTTATCGCTGTAAAAGCGCAGCATAATAAGCTGCCTCTCCTTAGGGTCAAGCTGGGCGATAAGCTCTTTTATCAGTATCTTGTCTATCATGTCGCCCGAAGAATCCTCGGACATGGTGTCAATCAGCAGCGTTTTGGAGTTTTCATCGTCGAAAGCGGGCTCGTAAATGGAAACGGGATTGCGCACCGCCTCTATCGCGAACACTATGTCTTCCGCGCTCATGTCGAGCCTTTGGGCAAGCTCTTCGACTGTAGGCTCGCGCTTTAATTCGTCTTTGAGCTTTTCTTTTACGCTGAATATCTCAAACGATTTTTCCCGCAAAGACCTGCTTACTTTTATTATGCCGTCGTCGCGCAGGAACCGCTTAATTTCGCCCGCTATCATCGGCACAGCGTATGTCGAGAACCTGACCTCATAAGCCGGGTCGTAGCCGAGCACGGCCTTAATAAGCCCAAGCGAGCCTATTTGCATCAGGTCTTCAAACTCGACTCCTCTGTTCAGAAACTTTTTAACTATGCTTTTTACAAGCGCCGTGTTGCGCACTATTAAAGTCTCTTTGGCGCTCTCGTCGCCGTTTTGGGCGGCTTTAATAAGCCTTAAAGACTCCTCGTGTTTTAAAACGCCGTTTTCTGCCATACTTATTCCTTATTTGCCGATTGCTTTTGTCATTGTCACCTTCGTGCCTTTCCCCGGCACCGATTCTATATCCAGGCTGTCCATAAACGTCTCCATAACGGTAAACCCCATGCCCGAGCGCGACTCGTCGTTAGCCGTGCTGAAAAACGGCTGGCGCGCTTTGGCTATATCGCTGATCCCCACGCCAAAATCCTCGATACTCACGCTTAAGCTCCCCTCCGTCAGCTCGGCCCTTATGAGAATGTCGCCGACGGCGCCGGGATAGGCGTGTACTATGCAGTTAGTCACCGCCTCCGAAACGGCCGTCTTGATGTCCGCTATCTCTTCGAGCGTCGGGTTAAGCTGCGTAGCGAACGCGCCAACGACGCTCCTCGCAAAGCTTTCGTTTTCCGAAAGGCTTAAGAGCTTAAGCTCCATCACGTTTTTGCTTTTCATGTATGCCCCCCGTCATTTGATTTTTTTAATTATCTTGTATATTCCGCTTACGTCGAATACCTTCTCTATCTGCCTGCTTGCGTTCTTTATATACATGCTGCTGCCGTGAGCTTTGAGCTTTTTATAGCGCCCGAGCAGCACTCCAAGCCCCGAGCTGTCCATGAAGCTTAAGTTTTTAAGGTCCAGTATCAGATTTGCATTTCTATACTTGGCGATTATTTCGTCGAGCTGCGATTTCACGAAATCGGCGCTGTGATGGTCAAGCTCGCCGTACAAAAATGCGGTAATATAATCGCTCTGGCGCTTTACTTGTATATGCATGAGCCTGTCCTTTCATGGATTATACACTACCTTATTCTGCCGGCGCCCATACTTCCCTTTAAGAGTTTTTAGCAGATTTTAACTTGTTTTAGTGTTAATATATGGTTCGTGTCGAAAAAACATAATATATTTGAAATCGGAGAGCATAAGAAACGTTGAAGTACTGTTAAGGGACATGCTGATGGGCAAACACCGCGAACACGTTAAAAAGCCGAAAAAAAGAAGAGGCATTGTATTTAAGATATTCAAATATACGACGCTTACGATGGCGGTTCTTTTTTTCATGGGAGCCATATTCGCGTTTTCCTACCTCATGGGCCTTGAGGAGTGGAAGGAGTTCGACCCTCTTAAAATAAGGGAGATGCAGCAGGCGCTGCTTATATACGACTGCAACGGGCGAGAAATGGCAAACCTTTACCACCAGCAGAACAGGGTGTATGTGCCGATAAAGGACATACCCCTGCATGTGAGGAACGCGTTTATAGCGGTGGAGGATACGAGGTTTTACGAGCATAACGGCGTCGATTTCATACGCACTATAGGGGCGATAGTACAAAGCATACGCGACGGGGAAGCGATAAGCGCGACCAGCTCCATTTCGCAGCAGCTGGTCAGAAACACCAACCTTACGAATGTGCGTACTATGGCAAGAAAGCTGCAGGAAGCCGTAATGGCCATAAAGCTCGAGCAGGTTTACACAAAGGACGAGATACTCGAGATGTATCTCAATTACATACCGTTCGGGCACGGCGCTTACGGCATAGAAGCCGCCGCAAGGGTGTATTTCGGCACAACCACGCCGAAGCTTACCATCGCCCAGGCAGCGCTGCTCGCTGGGGTGATAAAAGCGCCTTCGCATTATGCGCCGCATATCAAAATGGAAAACTCCATAAAGCGGCGCGATCTCGTGCTTTCGCTTATGGCAGAGCAGGGGTTTATAACAGAGGAGCAGTATAAGGAGGCAAAGTCGGAGCAGGTCGTTCTCTGCGAGGAGCCGAAGTTCGAATACGGGTTCTTTACCGACATGGTGCTATCAGAAGCCCAAGAAATACTTGCGGTGGACAGCGAGGAGCTTCTCTCGAGCGGTTACAGGATACATACGACTCTTGACCCGGAACTGCAAAACATGCTGGAATCGCTTTTTGATGACTCTTCGAATTTTCCCGGCAACGCTGAGGACGGTAGCCAGTGCGAGTCGGCGCTTTGCATACTGGACAGCAGAACTAGCGAGATAAGAGCGGTGATGGGAGGAAGGGCGTATAAGGCGCGGCGCGGGCTTAACAGGGCGCTTGATATGAAAAGGCAGCCCGGCTCGGCGATAAAGCCGGTAATAGTTTACGCTCCCGCGATGGAGAAGCTGGGGTATATGCCTACGACGCTCGTGCTGGACGAAAAAGGCGATTTCAACGGATATGTGCCCAAAGACTTTTCCAACACTTACAAGGGCTGGGTAACGCTGAGGGAGGCGCTTTCCGAGTCGCTCAACCTGCCCGCGGTAAGAACGCTGAAGGACGTGGGCGTAGAGGCGGCGAAGCTGTATGCTTCAAGAGTCGGCATACCGTTCGAAAAAAACGATACGGGGCTTACGCTGGCTCTCGGCGGCTTTACGACGGGCGTTTCGCCGCTTACGCTGTGCAACGCCTTTACGCCGTTTGCCAACGGGGGATATTACAGCTACCCAAGCTGCATAACGCGGATAGAGGATTCGTCGGGCAATACGGTATATTCGCGGCCGGAAACAAAGACGTGCGTGCTCTCCAAGGAAACGGCGTTTCTGATAACCTCCATGCTGGAAAGCGCGGCCACGGAGGGCACGGCAAGAAGGATAAAAATAGACGGAGTGCCGATAGCCGCAAAGACGGGGACGGCGGGCAACGACGAGGGCAACAGGGACGCTTGGACTATAGCCTATAACCCCGAATATACGATGTGCTGCTGGATGGGCTTTGACAACAACACAAAGACGCACTACCTGCCTGCCGACGTTACGGGAGGCACGTTCCCCGCGCTGCTGATAAGAAAGCTGTTTGAAGGCATCTACAGAGGAAAGGACGCACCCGGCTTTACAAAGCCGGGCACTATAGTGCAGGCAAAAATAGATGCGAAGTCGCTGGAAAGCGAGAAGGAGCCTATGCTGGCCGGCGCTTTTACGCCCAAAGACCAGACGATGCTCGAATACTTCCTGAAAGACAACGTGCCCGGCAAATATTCCACGTATTGGGTCGTACCCTCGCCTCCTGACGATTTCAGCGTGGAAAGCGGCGACGGGGGACTGCCTGTTATAAGCTTTACGCCGCTGCAGGATTTTGTGATATACCGCGTAATGCGTATCGATAAAGAAGAAAGCCTGCCCGAAGCAATAGCGGAATGCTCGGGAGACATGCGCGAGGTTAAGTTTACCGACGATACCGCCGAATACGGGCATACGTATATGTATTACGTGCTGCCCGTCCATCCTGATATTAAAAACGGGGGGGAGAGCCTTACCGGCCCGTCCTCCCCGGTGGTTGAAATCTCAATACTGCCCGAAGAAGAATATATGCCTTAAACTTTAAGGCGCAGGCGGCCTGTAAATAGCAAGCAGCTGGTCTGTCAAAGCCTTAAGCTCCGCGGTAATCTGCTCTACGGCGCCCGACGTCGCGCCCGGCACAGCGATAAGGTTCTTTAGCTCGTCTATCTTTGCGGACAGCCTGTTCCTGTCTTCCATGGTCATCGAAAGCGTAGAGTCGGCAAGCACGCCGCTCGATACGTTTATCTGCGCGTTAGCGGCGCTTATAGCGTTTGAAAGGTTGTACTGCTCGTTATACCAGGCTTCGGTGTGCAGATCGCACGTCTCGCCCGAGCCGGGCACATAGCCGCCTTCGGGCGTCTTTATGGCCCCGGGGATGTATTTGGCGAGCTTTTCAGAAGAGAGCTGCCAGTATATAGAATCGGGCTCCAAAAACACGAGGCACTTGTTTGTCTTGGAGGCTTCGGGACAGTACGGCGTAGCGAGCTTACCGCTGTCGGAACATACCGCGACTATCTGATGCACGTTGCACTCTTCGGCAGGCTCGGTGCCCGGCACATAATAAGCCTCTATAGGCTGGCGCCCGCCGGGGTCCTGCTCGCACGCCGGCGTTGCCAGCATGCCCGAAACGCTGCATATTCTGTACTTGGCAAGCCCGGTCTCTTCGGCGGTCTTCGGTATTATCGGCTTGTCGGGCAGACCTTGCAGTATCTTCGACATATAGCTCTGCCAGAGCGGCGCGGCATACTCCGAAGCGTAAACCTTGCTGCTTAAAGACTTGAATTCGTCATGGCCTATCCAGAGCGTCGAAGTATAGTAGGGCGTTATGCCCGCGAAAAATATTCCTTTAACGTTCTGGTTGGTGCCTGTTTTTCCGCCCACAGTCATGCCCGGTATCTGCGCTTCAGTACCTGTTCCGGACTGTACGGCATTCGTGAGCATGTCCGTGACGAGCCACGCAGTTGATTCTTTGAACACCTGACGCCGGTCTCTTATCTCGTTGGCGTCAAGTATAACGTTCCCGTCCTTGTCTTCCACTCTGGTGAACGAAAGCGGCTCAAAGTAAACGCCGCTGTTTGCTATCGTGGCGTAGGCGCCCGCCATCTCTATGGGAGTGATGCCCGACGTGCCGAGCGCGAGCCCCGAGCCCGTCTTGCTTATATGCGAAGGGTTGACGCCCATCTGAAGCAGATAATACGCGGAGTCTTCAAGGCCGACAAGATTCATAAGCGTGTATGCAGTGGCGCTGTTGAGCGACTGCACAAGGCCGATGCGCAGCGTGACGGGGCCGTAATACTTCGAGCCTCCGCCCGGATAGCCGTTTTTTGAATCCCAGCCGTTAATCGGAAGATCAACGTTCGGTATTACGGTGCCGTCCGAGTACCCCTTGTCGATAGCTGGCGCGTAAACGGCTATCGGCTTAATCGACGAACCTACGGGCATAGTCGTCTGGTACACCCTGTTGAGCGTCTTTTTTGCCTTGGGAGTCTCGCGGCCGCCCACTACGGCGACAAGATCGCCGGTATGCTGGTCGAGAACTACCGCAGCCGCCTGCGGCTGTATTACGCTTGCTACGGTGCCGTCCTTGTTTTGATAGTGCGTCGCCGAATCGTCTTCGTCTTTAAGCTTCGGGTATCCGTCCCAAGTGGCGAGCGTCTCTTCGACGGTTTTCTGTATCGTTGGGTCTACCGTTGTGTATATCTTATAACCGTTTGTGCGCAGTTCCTGGTCCAATAGCGCACGGTTCTCGTCGGTATCCTGCATATGCCTCTGTTCGAGCAAATGCGTTATCACGTCGTATACGGCGTATTCCACGAAATACGGCATCTCGTACATCTGATTTACCGTCGATTTCTCCCTGACGTGTACGGTATCGTTCTTCGCGGCTTCGTATTCTTCCTTTGTGATATAGCCCGCCATATACATCTTAAGCAGCACGAGGTTTGTACGCTCGTTAAGCTTGTCGGCGTTGCCTGTTACGTAATAGCTTCTTCTCGGGTCGTAGAGGTAAGGGTACTGCGTAATGCCCGCGAGCATCGCGCACTCGCGAAGCGTCAGTTCATTCAATTCCTTGCCGAAATAATCCATAGCCGCCGCTTTGACGCCGTAATTGGAACCCCCGAGCGGTATCGTGTTTAGGTACGCCTCAAGTATCTGCGGCTTTGTGTATTTTGTCTCGAGCTGCATCGCAAGATACGCTTCCTGTATCTTGCGCTTATATGTGCGCTCGGGGCTTAACAGATTGTTCTTTATAAGCTGCTGCGTTATAGTGCTGCCGCCCTGAACGCTGCTGTTCATAAGGTTGTTTATAAAAGCGCCCAGCAGCCTCTTGATGTCCACGCCCGAATGGTAATAGAACCTTACGTCTTCGATAGCAACGACAGCGTCCTGCAGCCTCTGGGGTATCTCGCTTATGGGCGCCCAGTCCCTGTTTTCGGTGCCCGTATACGCGGTTATAAGATTTCCGTACTTGTCGTATATATACGATGTTTCTTCCTGGTTTTCTATCTGCGCGGTGTTGAGCTTGGGCGTCGTGTCCATATACGCTTTCGCTATGCCGACTACCGTGCCGAACCCGGCCGCGCCGATAATGAAAATACAGATAATCACGAGCTTAAATGCCGTAAGTATTATGCCCACGATGAAATTCGGCTGGTGGAACCTTGCGGCGAAAATGTTGATGTGTTCTTTTCCTTCGCCTGAAAGGTGTTCCCTTGAGATGCGGGGCATTTCGCTCTGCCTCTTTTTTTGCACCGGCCTAGCGGCGCCCCTGCTGCGGTAGGCTATATCCGCGCTATTAAACACCTGAGTATCGTCGCTTACGGGCTCTTCCCATTCCGCATGCTCTTCTTTGTGCCTGAACAGCCCGGCAACCCACTTAAAGCAGGCAGCAAAAAACAGCGCGACAGCCCTCGCGTCATTTTTGATGTGGCCAAAGACCGCCGAAAAAAACGAGCTTATGCTGTTTGATGAAGACGAACGTGTTCTGCGCATAATAAATTACCCTTAAGGTTTTTTGTATTATACCATATCATTTAGCCTGCCGCATTAAAATACCAATATTATTTACATTTTGACGCGAAACCGCATATAAAGCATTGTGACGCTTAAAAAAACATATTTTTTAAAGTAAGGTGTTTATCATGCGTTTGAGGGTAAAGTTCTCTAAAAAGTGGATTATTGTGATCGTGCTTGTTCTGATTGCGGTATTATATCTCGTTGTTGACAACATGATAAGGCCGACGATATTAAGCCTTTCGGAGGCGAGGCTGCGCGCAATAGGAGTAAAGGCAATGAACGACGCTGTGAGGGAGACGATAGGAGCGAGCGGCGTCACATATTCCGACCTGATACATATCGAAAAGGACGATGAGGGCAACATATCGCTGATAACGGCAAACACGGTGCTTATGAACAACCTTGCGGCGCAGACTGCGATGGCCGCGCAGGATAAGGTATTAAGCGCGGGGCGGCAGGGCGTAAACATACCTATAGGCACGATATTAGGCGGCCCATTGCTTACAGGACGAGGCCCGGCAATAACGATACTGTTTGAGCCTGTAGGGTCGGTAACTACGGACATAATAGCGGAGTTTGAGGACGCGGGCATAAACCAGACTCGGCACAAGATATACCTTGTGCTGGGCGCGTCGGTAAGGATACTCGTGGGCAACGCCGCGCAGACCGTTGATATATCTTCAAAGGTGCTTATTACCGATACAGTAATAGTCGGCGAAGTGCCGCAAGGGTATTACAAGGGCTCGGAGAACGACTTATTGAACCTTCTTCCGGGCCATGAAGCGCAGTAAACGCGGGCATTGAACGTTTGCGCCGCTTATGCTATTATTACGTAGTATAAACGACCGTGAGGTGAATTTATGTCCGGACACTCAAAATGGGCAAACATAAAACGCAAAAAGGAAAAGACAGACGCAAAACGCGGCGCATCGTTTACGAAGATAGGCAGGGAGCTCGCCGTGGCCGTTAAGGAAGGCGGCCCCGACATAGAGACGAACTCAAAGCTTAAGGACGTCGTGGCAAAGGCGAAAGCGAACAATATGCCTAACGACACGATAATGCGCTCAATCAAAAAAGCCGCCGGAGAGCTGGGAAACATCAATTACGAATCCGTCGTGTATGAAGGCTACGGCCCGGGAGGCGTCGCCGTAATAGTGGAAGCGCTTACCGACAACAGGAACCGCACCGCGAGCGACGTAAGGCATATATTTGATAAAAACGGAGGGTCGCTCGGCGCTACGGGCTGCGTATCCTGGATGTTTGAAAGAAAAGGCGTGCTTGTTGTGGAAAAGGCCGAGGGCATGGACGGCGACGCGCTGATGATGGACGCAATAGAAGCAGGCGCCGACGACGTTGAAGAGAACGAAGACGCTTTTGAGATAACGACGGATGCAGTGTCGTTTTCCGGCGTATACGAACAGTTGGAAAAGTGCGGGTATGCTTTTGCGCTGGCCGAGCTGCAGCTTGTGCCCGAAAACACTGTGGAGCTGCCCGAAGACAAGGAAGAGAGCGTACAAAAGCTGCTCGACATGCTGGAAGACAACGACGACGTGCAGAACGTGTATCACAACGCCGTGCTTTAAAATACCAGGCAAGCCGGGATGAAAATACTGGTTCGTGACTATCGAGCATAAACAGCTTTTTTTCAACAAAAAATATCCCTGACGGAGGGATTTTTTTGTTCAGGAAGCATAAGAAGCTTGCGGTGTTCATGTTTATACTTTTTGCGCTTTCCGCGGCGGGCGCTGCGGGATATATTCTTGCCGCCAACGAACCGCGGGTAGTGGAGGAAGCGCCAAAGCCCTCGGATGTGCCCGCGGGCGCCGACGACGCGCGCATAGAAAAAGGCGCTTCCGTAGACTGGGATTACGAGTACAGTATGTGCGGCCATCATATATATCTGCACTGCGAGGCCGACGAGAGCATTGTAGGGCTTACGTTCTCCGAGCTGCAGGCATCAAGCCCTGATATGCGTATCGTTTCGTTCGAACCGAAAAAACTGACGCTTAAAAAGAGCTTCGAGTGCTACTGCCCGCGCCACTACATACTCAGGCGCTTAAAGGATAAGCTTGCGGTATTCAGAACAGTATTGGGTACGCCGGATCAGGAGGTATGCCTCGAGGTGCCTATGCTTTTTTCCAGTATAAACAAGGACGAACAGCAGGCGCTCGAAGTCGGCAAGCTTTTCGACAGCCTCGAAAACATAGAGCATTATCTTGAGAATCTTGACACATAAAAGGCGAAAAGTACATAAAACCATGATAATATTATTGACTGTCCCGAAATAGTGTAGTATCATAAATAAAAATTAAATTAACGTATATCTTCGGGGTGGGGCGAAATTCCCCAACCGGCGGTAAAGTCCGCGAGCCATATGGCAGATACGGTGCGATTCCGTAACCGACAGTACAGTCTGGATGAGAGAAGAATGCTCGTTTTTGATGCAGCGCTCTGAAGATACATTTCAGAGCTTTTTTATTATCGAAGTTTCCAAAAAGCCGCGAGGCTTGCTGGGGTGATAATTAATAGTTCTGAAAAGAAGGAGGAAAACATGTCAACAAGATCAGCATCGTCAAGGAGGCTGCTGTTTCTGGCCACGGCCGGAATACTTGCGGCGGCGTCCACAATACTGCGTTTTCTGGAAACGCCGCTGCCAATGATACCCGGTTTTCTGAAGATAGATTTCAGCAACATACCGGCGCTATTAGGAGGGTTCGCGCTTGGCCCGGCGGCGGGAGCGGCAATACTGCTGATTAAAAATCTGCTGTACCTTCCCGTTACGCAAACGGGAGGCATAGGCGAGATAGCCGATTTTGTAATAAGTCTCGCGCTGATTTTGCCTGCGGCGTTGTTTTATAAGTACAAAAAGAGCCGTAAGGGCGCGATTGCGGGCATGGCTGTGGGCAGCGCCATAATGTCGTTTTTGGCAGGGCCGCTGATGAACTACTTTGTGTTGATACCGTTTTATTCCATGATTTTCCCGATAGACCAGATATTGGGTATGGCCGCCGCAGCCAACCCGGGAATAAACAGCCTCTGGACATATATTATCTACGCTGTGATACCTTTCAATATCATAAAATGCTTTGCCGTCTGCCTCGTTACCGGACTGCTGTATAAGCCGTTATCGCCGCTTCTGCATAAATACCGCTGATTGCCAAAAATTATTGCATAATCCGCGGTTTTCAGGTATACTGCATAAACGGTTGCAACAAATGAAATCGGAGCAAAGCATTGGTTGAAAAGCACGTGACACGCAGCCCGGAGCAAACGTTCGAGCTAGGGAAAAAGCTGGGGCAAAAACTCGCTGACGGAGATATCGTGGCATTAAAAGGCGGCTTGGGCGCGGGAAAGACGGTGTTTACAAAAGGCATAGCCGCTGGGCTTGGCATTACAGAAGACGTAACAAGCCCTACGTTTACGCTGCTTAAAGAGTACGAAGGGCGGCTTAAACTGCACCACTTTGACCTCTACAGGATAGAGGACGAGGAAGAGCTTACTCAGACCGGCTTTTACGACTGGCTGGGAGGGGAGGGCGTCTGCGTAATAGAATGGGCGGACAAGGCCGTTCTCCCTTCCTGCATATACGTCACGCTCGAGGGTTCCGGCTCGGACGAGCGCTCGGTAACGATAGACGACCAAAGAGGATAAACCATGTACATACTTGCCGTTGATACTTCGGGTAACGTATGCTCCGCGGCGGTGCTTGACGATACGCGCATACTGGCGGAGACATACGTCGACAACAAAAAGACGCATTCCGAAACTCTCGCTCCTATGGCGGACGGGTGCCTTAAAAGCGCTGGGCTGGGTATTAAGGACGTAAGGCTGTTTTGCTGCGCCATAGGCCCCGGCTCGTTTACCGGCATACGCATAGGAGCAGGGCTTATTAAAGCGTTCGCGCACGCTTCGGGCAAACCGGCAATAGGGGTAAACACGCTCGACGCGCTTGCACAGAACATGGCGGGAACGGACGGTATAGTCTGTCCCGTTATAGACGCGAGAAGGGGCGAGGTGTATACGGCGTCATACCGAAACGGCGAAAGGATAACGGATTACAGAGCCTTGCTGCTGGACGACGTACTACGCGAGTTAAGCGGAGAAAAGGCGGTGTTTCTGGGCGACGCGGCGATAAGCTTCAAGAAAAAGATACTCGAAGCGTCGGCTACGTTTAGAGTGGCGCATACCGGCATAGCGCTGCAGCGGGCGGGGTCCGTAGGGCTTGCGGCGCTTGCGCTGTATAATAAGGGCGCTTATAGCGACGCATACACTTTAGAGCCTTTTTATCTTCGCGAGACGCAGGCGGAACGGCTGTTAAAGGCCTCCCGCGCCCCGGGCAAAAGCTGACGATGGATATTATCTATAGAAGAGCAAACCCAAAAGACATAACGGACATATTCTACGTTGAGTCACGGTGCTTTAGGTCGCCGTGGTCGATGGAATCGATACGCGAAGATATATGCGAAAACGAACGCGCGCTATATGTGGTTGCCGCGGAGGGGGAGCGCATTATCGGCTTTTGCGCGATGCATTCCATTTTCGACGAAGGGCATATCATGAACGTTGCGGTGCTGGAGGAGTACAGGGGAAAGCGCATAGCCGAAAAGCTGCTTAAGAAAATGTTTGAGCTCGCGCCGCCCGAGGTCGTTAATTACACGCTGGAAGTAAGAGTGTCAAACGCGACCGCGATAAAGCTTTACACGCGGATGGGGTTTCGCAGCTTCGGCTTAAGGCCGGGCTACTACGCCGATACCGGCGAGAGCGCAATGATAATGTGGCTGAACACAGAGCCAAAAGGCAATACCGCCCGACATTAAACACCATATAACGACTTAACGATTCATTATAATGATTTATAAATAAAGACCGTATTTTTCCAAGGCATATGTTTACATAATGTCCATTAATATTGTATAATCAGATATATATTTTATAGGAGGTCGGTATCATATGGGCATGGATAAAAAAACGGCTAGCTGGTTTGCTTACATTCTCTCCATAATAAGCGGCGTCATTGTACTGGCAACAGAGAAAGATGATAAGGACGTACGCACGCAAGCGTGGCAGTCGGTTGTAATGGGCTGCTTCTTCGTAGCGGTATATATCGTGCTGGGTATACTTGCGGCGATATTCTTCAACCCCTGGAACATAGTCGCTTACGCGATGGGCGCGTTCAGCATATGGGGCTTTTTGTACCTTATAGCCGGCCTTGCCTGGCTGGTACTTACGGTCATATGCATACTTAAAGCGCTGCAGGGCGATATATTCAAGATACCCGTTATATACGACAAGGTAAAAAACTTTAAATAGTTAAGCCTTCCCCTTAGAGGGGAAGGTGGCGCGCAGCGCCGGATGAGGTGTATCTAAAATGTATCACACCTAATACGCGCCGTCCGCGCAAAACTAAGTTTCTAATACAGGAGGCTGGCTTAATCGCCAGCCTTTACTGTTTATATGCAAAGAAGTATATAGCCTTCTCAATGAGCGAGCCGAAGGCTCTGTGACTAGCTTAGCTGGACGGCAAAGGAGAATGCCGAACGGTAGTATCAGGCGACTATTGCGAACAGAGTAAGGCGGCGCGCAGCGAATGAAATATAGCCTTCCCCTTAGAGGGGAAGGTGGCGCGCAGCGCCGGATGAGGTGTATCTAAAACATATCAAAACAATCTTATTCCCTCATTCTTGTTAAACAAAAGTTTCTGATACAGGAGGATGGCTTAATCGCCAGCCATACGGGGTCCCCAAAAAGTCGCGAGGCTTTTTGGGGTGTAAATGCGGGGTCCCCAAAAAGTCGTGAGGCTTTTTGGGGTGTAAACTCAAAACTCCTCCCGCTGCCGGGGAGGAGTTTTGAGTTTCAAAAGAGAGGTTAATCCTGAGGGCTTAAGTCCACTTTGCCGTTCGTAATCGAATAGATTAAATTGTCGTAATTCCCATATGCCTTCTGCACGTATTTGTCGAAGTATATGAACGAGAAGAACAGCGCGCCCGCAACCAGAACCCATAAAAGCACGGAAAGAGCTATGTTCTTTTTGCTCTTGCTCATTTTTCTGGGCTCGCGCTTACGCGACTTTTCCTTGGGCTGCTCGCGTATTATTGGCTGCGACGACGATCTGTAACGGCGCTCTGTAAGCTGAGAGTCCGTACTATCCTTCGGCGCGGTTTCAGACGTGTCGGCTTCTTCTATCTCAATCCAGCGCTTTTGAGGAACAGGCTCATCCGGTGAAGAAGACTGCTTCTTTTGCATGTACTCGCGCATGAACTCGTCCGGGTCGAAGTCCTGAAGGTCGTCTATCTCGGGCAGATTGATATTCATAAGGTTTTCGAGATACCGGGGGGAATAATCGTTGTCGTCCGCACCCGGCTCAACGGAGACGCCCGCTTTATCGTCCGCCGCGGCGCTCGCGTCTGGGCTGTATTTATGCGGAGCATCAGGCTCTACGGGGGATGTATCAGCGATAGGGGAAATTGGGTCAGTCGCTTCAAAAACGCCGCCCGCCGTATTTAAAACGGCATTCTCTTCGCGCGATTCATTTGCTTCCGCGTCAGAGGGGAAATCTTCGTTATAGACGATAAAACTCTGGGGAAAATCTTTAATCTTCGGCTTGCTGTCTTTGGCCACCGTACTGGCAGCGGCGTCGGATGATATGTTGTTCTTTATCTGTATGACTTCCACGACCGTTCCGCATCTGGGGCACAGCACATCGATATTGCTGAGTTTATTGCCGCACTTAGGGCATCTTTCCATAATTACCTCCGAAGTATTTACTGGTAAGTATATAATAAAGCTTAAAAAAACACTTCGCGCATGTTATTATAACTATTATATACTATTTTTGTAGCGGAGGCACTATTTTTTTGGAAATATATCTCGACAACGCGGCAACGACAAAACCGGTGCTGGAAAAAGCGCTGGAATATCATATGCGGCAGGGCTGGTACAATCCTTCGTGCGCCTACGGGCCCGCGGCAAACGTGTTTATAGAAATGAAAAGGGCGCGCGAGATGCTTAAAAGCATAACGGGCGCGACGGGGGACTGCCTGTTCACGTCGGGCGGCACGGAAGCCAACAACACGGCCATTATGTCGTCCTTCAAGCCGGGCGCCCATTATATAACGAGCTCAATTGAGCACCCGTCGGTATATAACGCGTTCAAACACATAGAATCGCTGGGCGCGAGCGTCGATTACATCAAGCCTCATGGCTTTCTGATAAGGGCGCAGGACGTAGCGGGAGCGGTGAGAAATAACACGGCGCTTGTGAGCATAATGAACGTAAACAACGAAACAGGCGCGCTCAACGACATAGCGGCCATAGCACGGGCGGTAAAGTCGGCAAACGAAGCGGCGCTGTTCCATTCGGACGGCGTGCAGGCGCTTTTTAAAACGGCTATAGACCTCAGCGCAAATGTGGATTATTATACTGTAAGCGCGCACAAGATACATGCGTTAAAAGGCACGGGCGCGCTGCTTACCGCAAGGGACGCGGCGCTGCGCGGTCTGCTGCACGGCGGCGAGCAGGAGTATACGCTGCGGCCCGGCACAGAGAACACTCTGGGTATACAGGCGTTTGGCGAAGCGCTTGAGCGGGGCAGGGCAGGCTTCCCCGAAGCGGTCAAAAGGGTGGAGGCGCTGCAAAATAGGCTAATTGGCGCGCTCGAAAGTATGCAGGACGCGCGCTTAAACCTGCCGGCAAGCAAAGTGCCCCATATCGTCAGCGTCTCTTTCCCCGGCGTGCGTGCCGAGGTGCTCGTGCGCGTGCTGGGCGATAAGGGGATATATGTAGGCACGGGCGCGGCGTGTTCGCGCGGCAAGGTAAGCAGGGTGCTGCTGGAAAGCGGGTTCAGCAAACAGGAGGCCGAAGGCACGATAAGGATAAGCATGAGCGCGCTCAATACGGAATCCGACATCGACATATGCGCGGAAGAGCTTGAAAAGGCAGTGAAGAAGTTAAGGAGTTTTGGCAGAAGATAGCATGGAAAACATAATCATCATAAGGTACGCTGAGATACATTTGAAAGGGCTTAACAGGCCGTATTTTGAAAAGGCGCTTGTAAAGAACATCGAAGCGGCGCTTAAAGACGTTGCCGGCGCGAGAGTGAGCAGGGGAGAGAGCCGCATATACATAGAGGGAGTAGCCGAGGCGGATTATAACAGGACGTTTGACGCATTGGGAAAAGTGTTCGGCATACATTCATTCAGCCCCGCGGTGCGGCTTGAACAGGACATACAAAAAGCGGCGCTGACGCTCGCAGATATGGTAAAGTCCGAGAAGGAAAGGCTGCGGCTTGAAACAGCCGCGTTCAGGGTGGAAGCGAAGCGGGCGGACAAGCGGTTCCCGCTTAACTCGATAGATATCGCAAGGCAGGCGGGAGCGATAATACTGGAGAACGTCGACGGGCTAAATGTGAACCTCGAGAACCCGGATATTACCGCATACCTGGAAATGCGCGAGATGGCGTACTGCTACACGCAGGTAATGAAAGGCCCCGGCGGCATGCCGGTAGGATGCAACGGCAGCGCGATGCTGCTGCTGTCAGGCGGCATAGACAGCCCGGTAGCGGGCATAATGGTAGCCAAGCGCGGTGTTTCGCTGTCGGCGGTGCACTTCGAGAGCTTCCCGTATACGAGCGACAAGGCGCTCGATAAAGTCGTCGACCTGGCCAAGTTAATGGCGAAGTACACCGGAGCGATAAAGCTGCACGTGATACGGTTTACCGACATTCAGATGAAGCTCTATCAGGACTGCCCGCCCGATTACCTGACGGTGCTCATGCGCCGCTTCATGATGCGCATAGCGCAAAAGCTGGCAATTGCCGACGGATGCCTTGCGCTGGCGACGGGGGAGAGCGTGGGGCAGGTGGCGAGCCAGACGCTCGAGAACCTTGCGGCAACCAACAGCGTCGTTTCATTGCCGGTGCTGCGGCCGCTCATTGCGATGGACAAGGAGGAGATAATCGAGCGTGCCCAATGCTACGGCACGTACAAGACGTCGATACTGCCTTTTGAGGACTGCTGTACGGTGTTCGTGCCGAAGCATCCGGTAACACGGCCGCGGCTAGGTGATGTGGAGAATGCGGAAGAAGCGCTCGATATAAACGGTATGGCAGACGCGGCGATAGCCGCGGACAACGTGAAAATAATAGAATAACACGGCTGCCTATAAGACCGCGAGGCTTTTAAGGCGGCAAGGGGGTAATAGAAGGTGAGCAATTCAAAAAGCGGCGGAAAAGCTACGAAAGCAGGCAGGCGCAAGCGCACGGTAAGGATTATACAGGGCGCCATAGCCATCGTCATAGCGCTCGGTATGATAGTTACTATGTTTATAGTGTTTCTTGAATAATTAGAGATTTATTGAGAGCCTATGACAAAGTTCCTGTCGGAAAAATGAATATAATTTTAAGCTAAAACCCGAATATCAACATGGTCATCTGAACTCTGCCAGTGAAGGGCAAACGTTAATTCATAAAATCCTCGCAGAAGCGCCCAGCCGCCCGTACCGGAGTACAAGCGGGGTCCCCCAAAAGATAAATCTTTTTGGGGCGGTAGAGTGGGCAAGGCCCGATGACAAACTTTAGTTTGTCATCGGTTTGATATGGGGTCCCCAGCAAACTGTGAGGCTTGGTGGGGTGTAGACAAAAGCCCCGAACGAATCGGGGCTTTTATCAGTTGTTAATAACGTTAGGTATTAGGGGTAAACTTATTTATACTTCGGCCTTGCCACATAATGCGTGTGCAGCAGATCGTGCGCCTTATGGCTGCCCGGGCTTCCGAGGAACTCCTCGTAGAGCTTCTGCACTTCAGCGTTTTTATGCGACTTTCTCTTCGGCTTGCCTGCGTCTTCCATATATGTGGCTTTGGCGCGCAGCACATATGGAGAAACCTCCATCCTTTTCTCAGCCGAAACGATGGGCTGTCCGCCGCCCGTTACGCAGCCGCCGGGGCATCCCATTATCTCTATGAAATGGTATGTCTTTTTGCCCGCTCTCACGGCTTCAAGCAGCTTTTTAGCATTGCCCGTGCCGCTTGCCACCGCGACGCTTATATCCATGCCTGCGATGTTTATCGTGGCTTCCTTGACGCCGTCTATGCCTCTTACCGCGGTGTAGTCTATGTCCTTAAGATCCTGGCCCGTCAGTATGTCGGCCACGGTGCGCAGCGCGGCTTCCATAACGCCGCCCGTCGCGCCGAATATTACGCCAGCGCCCGTCGATTCGCCGAGCACGCTGTCGAAGTCCTCGTCAGGGAGTCTTGCGAAGTCTATGTTGGACTGCTTAATCATCTTGGCGAGCTCCCTCGTTGTAAGCACCGCGTCAACGTTAGGCACGCCGTCGTTTTTGAGCTCTTCTCTTTCCTTTTCAAACTTCTTGGCCGTGCAGGGCATTACCGATACAACGTATATGCTCTTCGGGTCAAGATTCAGTTTCTTCGCAAGATACGACTTGATAACCGCGCCCTCCATCTCGTGAGGCGACTTGCACGACGAGAGGTTTTCGAGGAAATCGGGGAAGAACATCTCGCAGTATTTTATCCAGCCGGGGCTGCAGGACGTGATCAAAGGAAGCTTTCCGCCGTTCTTGATCCTGTCTAAGAGCTCCGTGCCTTCCTCCATAATCGTAAGGTCGGCCGCGAAGTCGGTGTCAAACACCTTTTCAAAGCCTATACGGCGCAGCGCAGCAGCCATCTTGCCGGTAACGCTTGTTCCCATCGGAAGGCCGAATTCTTCGCCCAGCGCGAAACGTACGGCGGGAGCGGTCTGCACGAACACATGCTTTGTTTTATCATGCAGCGCGGCCCAAACCTTGTCTATCTCGCTCTTCTCGGAAAGCGCTCCCACCGGGCAGACGGTGATGCACTGCCCGCAGTTGATGCACAGCACGTCGTTTAAGCCTTTCCCGAAAACGGGCTCTATCGTCGTCTTGAATCCTCTGTTCGTAGCACCGATAGCGCCTATTTTCTGAACTTTGCTGCACATCGCTATGCAGCGCCTGCAGAGTATGCACTTGTTCTGGTCGCGCACTATAGAAGGCGAAGACGTATCGACAGGCTTGTCTGTCTTTTCGCCTTCGAAAACCGTGTCGTCTTCCACGCCGAGCTCTTCGCAGAGCTTCTGAAGCTCGCAGTTCCTGTTTCTGACGCAGCTTAAGCACTTCTTCTCGTGGTTGGAAAGAATGAGCTCCAAGTTCGTCTTTCTCGCGTCCTGCACCCTCTTGGAATTAGTGGATACGACCATGCCGTTGCTTACCGGCAGCACGCAGGCGGCCTGAAGGCCTCTTCCGCCTTCTATCATTTCCACGAGGCACATCCTGCACGCGCCTATCGCGTTAACGCCCTTCAAATAGCAGAGCGTAGGTATTTTAATATTAGCTTTTCTTGCCGCTTCAAGCACCGTAGTGTTGTCGGGCACTTCCACTTTTATGCCGTCTATCGTTAAAGATACCATGTCTTTTTCTCCCCTTTCCTACTTCTTGCTGATAGCGCCGAATCTGCACTTGCCCATGCATGCGCCGCACTTGATACACTTTGATTTGTCTATTTCGTGAGGCTCTTTCACCTTGCCGGATATAGCGCCTACCGGGCAGACCTTAGCGCAGGCCGTGCACCCTATGCACTTCGACTTGTCTATAATATAGTTCAGGAGCGCCTTGCAGTGGCCTGCGGGGCATCTCTTTTCCTTTATGTGCGCCTCGTACTCGTCGCGGAAATAGCGTATCGTCGAGAGCACGGGGTTGGGAGCGGTTTTGCCGAGTCCGCAGAGCGCCGCGTTCGTTATGTTGCGTCCGAGGCTTTCGAGCTTTTCTATGTCGCCTTCTTGGCCGTTGCCCGAAACTATGCGCTCCAATATCTCAAGCATGCGCTTCGTGCCTATACGGCAGGGCGGGCATTTGCCGCACGATTCGTCTACCGTGAAGTCGAGGAAGAACCTTGCGACGTCTACCATACAGTTGTCCTCGTCCATGACAATAAGGCCACCGCTGCCCATCATCGAGCCGATAGCCGTAAGCGAATCGTAGTCGATGGGGGTGTCAAGATGCGTAAACGGTATGCAGCCGCCCGAAGGGCCGCCCGTCTGCGCGGCCTTGAAAGCCTTGCCGCCGGGTATGCCGCCGCCGATGTCGTATATTATCTCGCGCAGCGTCGTGCCCATAGGCACTTCCACAAGGCCGGTGTTGTTTATCTTGCCGCCGAGCGCGAATACCTTCGTGCCCTTGCTCTTTTCCGTCCCTATCGACTTGAACCACTCGGGCCCCTTTAATATTATCTGTGCAATATTGGCGAACGTTTCAACGTTGTTTATAATCGTCGGCTTGCCAAACAGGCCCTGGTTCGCGGGGAACGGGGGCTTGGGCGTGGGTTCGCCTCTGTTTCCTTCGATGGAATGGATAAGAGCCATCTCTTCGCCGCATACGAACGCGCCCGCGCCGAGACGTATCTCAATATCAAAGTCGAATCCGGTGCCGAATATGTCCTTGCCGAGCAGCCCGTACTCTCTCGCCTGCTTGATGGCAATCTCAAGCCGCTTTACGGCGATTGGGTACTCCGCACGTACGTATATATATCCCATGTTGGCGCCTATTGCATAGCCCGCTATGGCCATAGCTTCCAGCACCGAGTGTGGGTCGCCTTCCAGCACGCTCCTGTCCATGAACGCGCCCGGGTCGCCTTCGTCGGCGTTGCATATGACGTACTTCTGAGCGCCCGCGGCGTTGCGGCAGAACTGCCACTTCATGCCGGTGGGGAAGCCGCCGCCTCCGCGTCCGCGAAGCCCGCTGTCCTTAATTATGTCTATAACCTGCTGCGGCTCGTATTCGGTAAGGCACTTTCCAAGAGCCTTGTAACCGTCGAAAGCGATGTATTCCTCGATCTTCTCGGGGTCGATGACGCCGCAGTTCTTAAGCGCAATACGCGTCTGCTTTTTGTAGAACTCAATGTTGTTAAGCGACGTCTCTACGCCCTCGGAGCCTTCCTTGTAAAGCAGCCTTTGTACTATTCTGCCCTTTAAAAGGTGCTCGCTGACTATTTCGGGAACGTCTTCCACTTTAACTCTGGAATAGAAGCTGCCCTCGGGGTATACGATGACTACCGGCCCTGCTTCGCACAGCCCGAAGCACCCCGTACGGACGACTTTGACTTCCTTGTCAAGGCCCTGTTTTGCTATCTCTTCGTTGAATTTATCCATTATCTTGGGCGAATTGGACGACGTGCATCCTGTTCCGCCGCAGATAAGTACGTGAGAACGGTAAATATTCATTTTACTGCCTCCTTGTCGTTGCTCTCATAGTAGCCTATCGTATATTCCTTAACGGGGTTGCCGTTGACGATATGCTCGGTGACTATCCTCGCGACCATGGAGGGCGTTACCTTGACGTACGTCACTTTTTCAGCTCCCGGCGTATAGACCTCGACCATAGGCTCGAGGCGGCATACGCCTATGCATCCCGTCTGGGAAACAATCACGTTGGTTAGATTCCTCTTTGCGACCTCTTCAACAAAAGCGGTAAGAACGGGGCGGGCGCCTGCCGCAATGCCGCACGTCGCCATGCCGACGACGACTCTTACGCCTTCGCCTTTCTTTCTCAAATCGATTTGAGCCAATGTTTTATTTCTTATTTCCTCTAATTCCTTTAAGGATTTCATACCTCATTACCTCCAAAAACTTGTGCAATTCCTTCCTGTAAAAACTCGCGGATAAACTTTGAGACTTCAGGCTCCGATACGGATACGCCGCCGAGCGCAGCCTTTATCTCTCTGGTGTCATACAAAAACGCATCATCTTTTTTTGCGGAAAATACAAAATCAATTTGTGGATTCAGCAATGTCAAGGTGTATATGGTTTCTGCGATGTCACCCAATGGCGGGCGGTCTATATGAGAATACTTGTAAACAGCAGTCAGCTTTGTGCCATTGCCGGGGGAGGAAGCTATTTCAAGGCTTCCGCCGGTATTCTCAACGCCGGCTGTAAAAAGCGGTATCCCAAGCCCTACTTTTCTTGTTGTCCTCGACGTCACGAACGGACTTTTGACTTTGGCCAGCATTTCTTCGCTCATACCGCATCCGTTGTCTTCTATATCGATCGTAAGAGTGTCTTTGCTCTTATCGATCTCCATGCTTATTGTTATGAGGCTTGCTCCGGCACGGATAGAATTTTCGGCAATATCGAGTATGTGCAAAGATATGTCTCTCATTTATTCTTGTACTTCAAAAGTATATCCGGAATATCCGAGGGAACAAGGCGTCCGTACACCTGATCGTCGATCATTATTACGGGCGCGAGTCCGCAGCATCCGAGGCAGCGCGTCGGCTGAAGCGTAAACAGTCCGTCTTCGGTCGTACTGCCGGGCTTGACGCCAAGATCCTCAGACAATTCTTCCATGACCTTTTCAACACCCTTTACGTAGCATGCGGTGCCAAGGCATACGCTAATAACGTGCTTGCCCTTTGGCTCCAGCGCAAACTGCGAATAGAATGTCGCGATGCCGTACACTTCGCTCATAGGTATGCCAAGCTCATCGGAGATAAGCTTCTGCACATCAAACGTCAATGCTCCGAAAAGCGATTGCGCTTTCTGCATTATAGGCATAAGCGGCCCCGGCTTCTTCTTTTGCTCCTCGATAAAGCTTATAAGCTCTTCGCGCAAAGCCTTATCGTCTACAGTGGTTGTCATTTTTACCCCTCCCTAAATTTATATATTAGCCTAAACATTATTTACAGGCTTTATATATAATCGTTATACGCTTGTTAAAATATTAACATGCAACACCAATCGACAACATAGAACCGTATAACATTGTTAATTATTTAACAAACTTTTTTTCCAAACTGTATTGTATCACAACAGGTTGCATAATACCACAAAAACTTTGTGAAAAAGCGAATAATCTTACGAAATGTTCGGAATAATGCCGCTTTTTTATACAGTAATACTTAAATTACGAAAGACATTGGTACGGCAATTACTTATTGGCTATATATGAAATAAAAACCTCGGGGGAAGATATGCCTGAAAGCGCGTTTAAGGGCTCTGATATATCGCCAAGGTTATGCGCGTCCGACGAATACAGCACTTTGTATTCCGGGCTTACGGCGGGGTAGGGGAGGCTTTTGGCGATCTCAACGCAGCCGAAAAGCCCGGGCGGTATGAAGCCAAGGTTCGATATTACCGAAAACGAATCGCGGTTGATATGTGCCGGCACGGCGCATCCGCCCGCTTCCTTTGCCATTGCTGCTATGTCGTCTATAGTAAAGCTGGACGCCTGCAGCAGCAGCTTATCCAGGCGGCCTGAAATTTCATCGTTTTTATCGATTATTATCTGCTCGCCGAATATTTCCGGCTGTGCGGGTATATCGGGAAGGCTGTCGTATATCGCTTCGCAGAAATTTAAAGCGGGCTCGAGCGAAGAAAAGTATACGAGCACATGAACCTCCTCGCGCGTCGTTACTTCTATTCCGGGCACGAATATAATGCCTTGCTTTTCCGCCTCAAACGACATCGGCTCAAGGTTGTTGCCCGCGTTGTGATCCGTAAGGCTTATAATGTTAAGGCCTTTTAAATGCGCCATTGCGGCTATATTCGCTGGCGTCATATCGTCCGACGCGCAGGGGGAGAGGCATGAATGTATGTGCAGGTCGTAATATGCGTTCATTACACTTCGCCTACGCCAAGCGCGGCCATCGCTTTGGCGGCTCCGTACGACGTACAGCACGCCTTTAAAATACAAACGCCTTTTTCGTTGGCGGCGTCTATGGTTTCTTTCGACACCTCGATGTCTTCGGGTATCACGACACAGCTGAACTCGTGCAGCGAGGCTACGGCAATCACGTTAAGGTGCGTCTGCACGGTAACCCACGCCATGCCCTGCTTGCCGTGCGCCATCACCCAGCTTAAAAGGTCGCACACATAAGCCGACGTGACGCAGCCGTCGGGGCTGCCCGCAACCACTTCCCATCCGGTTTTTTCAGCCAGCTCTTTTACGGTCATATCATTCACCTCGCCTGTCATTGTTTGTAAGCTCGACCATCTGCTCGGCGAGCATCGTTACCCTGTCCCGCAGCTTGAATATGCAGTCCAGCTCTTTCGCGTCGCCCATCACGATATCTTCCGCCATAGCCCGGCAGGAAGGAGAGCCGCACGAACCGCAGTCGAGGCCGGGCAGGCGTTTTGTTATTTCCTCTATCTCTTCGAGCTTCTGCATCGCTTTCACCATATCCTTGTCTATCTTCATCACCGGACGGGGCAGCACGGGCAGCTTGAAATCAACGTCGCCGCCGTCAATATAGCTGCGCGCGTACTCGAAGGGAAGGTCGGCGCTTTTTATTTTTGCGGACAGCTTTTTTATACGCGTCCTTGCGACAAAGGGGTTTTCAAAAGTCAACGGGCCGCCTACGCAGCCGCCGGGGCAGGCGAGCCCTTCGAAAAACTCAAGGTCTCCGAGCTTGCAGTTCTCTATTTCTTCAAGCACCTTAATAACGTTGTCTATGCCGTCAACCGCGAGCGAGTTGTCTATAAGCGACGCCGCTATTTCGCCTCCCGAGTTTGCCCATCCTACGCCGTACGAAGACGCTTCGGAGCCGCCGAATACTTCGCCGTCGCTGATTTTCAGCTTGCCCGCAAGCAGCCCGTATATCTCGGTTATAGATATGGCTCCGTCCACATTGCTTTTCTCGACGCCGTAAGGGTTTTTAATGCTGGTCATCTTTGCGGGGCAGGGCGTGATAAAGAACGCGCCTATGTCTTTAATATCCGCATTGTGCTCTTTTGCGTATTCCCTTTTGGCAGCCAGCGCCGCTATTTCCATAGGCGCCTGAACGTCGAGTATGTTGTCTATTAGGTTGGGAAACCGCACCTGTATAAGCCGTACTATAGCCGGGCAGGCGGAAGATATTACAGGCAGGTTCTTTTTGCCGCCCGCCTTTTCGCGTATCGCGCAGCTTACTATGTCGGCGCCCCGCGCCACCTCATATACGTCGTCAAAGCCTATATGCTTAAGCCCCGTTATTACGCGCCCTATGCTCTCAAGGTTTTTGAACTGTCCGTAGAGCGACGGCGCGGGAAGGGCAATTTTGTACTGAAAGCGCCCGATGTCCGAAAACGGGTCGGTATAAGCGACTTTGGCGTGATAAGGGCACACGCGTATGCATACGCCGCAGTCTATGCACCGCTCCGCAATAATCTGCGCTTTGCCGTTGCGCACCCTTATGGCTTCGGTGGGGCAGTGCTTTATGCAGTTCGTGCATCCCTTGCACTTGTCCCGGTCAAGACGTACTGAATGAAAATAATCGCCCATCTTATGCCCCTTTACTAGAAATTAACCCAAACGAACCTACGGTTCACTGGGGGCCCCGATTTTACACCCCATCGAACCTACGGTTCGCTGGGGGCCCCGATATTACCACCCCAACGAACTTAAGGTTCGTTGGGGACCCCGATGTTAAACCTCAGCTTTAAGCTTGTCCCTTCCTTGGACGAGGTTATGTCGAAAACGTCGCTGTTCTTTTTTATGTTGGATAGGCCCATGCCGGCGCCGAATCCCATCATCCTTATGCTGGTCGGCGCGGTTGAATAGCCTTCCTGCATCGCGAGCTCGATATCCTCAATGCCGGGGCCGGTATCGTCACAGCTTATATATACCTCGTCAGGCGTAATCTCCAGCGTGATAACGCCTCCGAAACTGTGTATTATCATGTTTATCTCGGCCTCATACGCCGCTATCGTAATCCTTCTTATCAGCGCGGGGTCGATGCCTATCTTTCTAAGTATACTCTTTACCTTTGCGGAAACTTCTCCCGCGGCTGCATAATCGCGGGCGGCTACCGAGAACTTTTCTGTATATGCAGGCGCAGGCGCAGGCATTTCTAAACCTTCTTACACGGCTGCAGGCCATGCTTATAGAGAATTCCGCACGCTTCAAAAAGCGTCTGATCGCAGGAGAGCAGCGTTATTCCGCATTCGCTGGCAAGAGAACATACGTCTTCCGTCGGCTTTTTACCCCTTACAAATACTATGCACAGCACGTCGAGCATCTCAGCCGTTCTTATCACGTGGTTGTTGACCATGCCGGTAAGCAGCAGGCAACCTTCCTTCGCGAATGCCAGCACGTCGCTCATAAGGTCCGCTCCGCAGGCCGACATCAGCTGTTTGTCCAGGTTTTGCCCGCCGCATATCAAATCGCAGTCCAGGTACTTGATTACATCAAAAATTGTCATACTACTCCCAACTGTTCTTTGTCATGTTTAGGCTTTAGCCGCTTAAACTGTCGAGAAACGCCGAGTAATCCACGACTACGCCTATTAAAGTATACTTCAATTTCGAAAGAAATTCCACACTTGAAACGGACGAAGACAGAGGGATATTGTTAATTGTTTCACAAAATGTTCCCATATACGTTTGCAAGCTCTTGATTGCGGCTGCTTCCGATGAAACGGCTTTATTCAGATTTTGCGTAACGAGGTTTATTCTTTCCTTCAGAGCCGTGATGTCGGCGTCGACGTTTTGTCCCTTATCCGAATCGTAGACTATCTGCTGCAGCGACTGCGCGGCCTGGGGTACGGCGTCAAAACAGGCCTTGATAGCGTCTATCTGGGATTGCTCGGCTTCTATGTTGAAAGACAGCGAACCCGATTTTATGTTATAAACTTTTGCCGCTATGCCTTCGCCTTCCAGCCGCGTCTTTACGTTGTCGGCGTCGCTTTGACTGAGGTAGCCCGCTATAAGCACCCTGTAAAGGTCGCCGTCGTATGCGATATATCCTGCACCTCCTCGCAAAGCGATGTCGCCCGCAGCCGATTTTGCGTTGCTTTCGTCGGAAAACGCGCCTGTCTGCAACGCAAAAATCGAGAGTTCGCTCGCCGTAAGGTTCTGCTGGGCTCTCGCGCCCGAAGCCGCCGGCAATGTAACGGGGCTTATCGTGTCTCCCGGCAGCGAAGGCAGAGGGCTTATTCCGTCTGAGCTGCCCGCAGGCGGCGCGGCGTTCGTGCCACCGCTGTTGAATACCGGGTCTATGATGTTTTCGGCAATCCATTTGCCCGCCGCTCCCGCGCTTATCAGGTAAGCGGCTATGCCCAGTATGATAAGAACGAGTATAACGTTGGCATATTTTCGTTTCTTTCTGGGCGGCGGCGTAGTCATCCTTGAGTATCTCATATGTTCCTCCTTGTCTTGCGCTATACAAAACTATATGTTTATGCAGTCACAAATATGAGACGCTTTGCCAAAAACCGGGTATGCTTTAAGAGCCAACGCAAAAGAAAACATATTGCGCGCTTTAATACGGGGTCCCCGAAAAGTCGTGAGACTTTTTGGGGTGTGTATAATGTTATTCAATTTATATAATGCAACATGATAAGAATGTAATATGATAAGTCTTTTTCGTGGGAAATATAAAAGGCCCTGCCGGGCGGCAGAGCCGGATGAAGACATAAATTCGCTTTTATCTCGTCTTGCCCATGAAGAACACCGCAATAGTGCCCGGGCCGGCGTGCGCGCCTATTACTGCGCCGAGAGGGGATATCATTATATCGCTGATGCCGGGAAATTTTTCCCTTATCATAGACGCAAGGCGCTCTGCGTCCTCAATGTCGTCGCCGTGGCTTATAAATATGCGCTGGCCGTCCGGATTATATATGTATTCCTGCATCTTCTCGACAAGACACTTTAAAGCACGCTTTCTTCCCTGTTCCTTTTCCATAGGAATAAGATGGCCTTCGAAGTTGACGTTGAGCACCGGCTTTATATGCAGCAGATTTCCCACAAAAGCGGTGGCGCCGGTCACTCTTCCGCCTCTGCGCAGGTGGTTTAGGCTGTCTACCGTAAACCAGTGGTTGAGGCAGAGCTTGTTTGCCTCAACCCATTTGGCCGTTTCGTCGATGGATTTGCCCGAGTCGCGCATGTTCACCGCGTAGTCCACCAAAAGCCCCAATCCGAGCGAAGCGCACAGAGAGTCTACTACATATAATTTGCGGTCGGGGTATTTTGCCCGCATCTCTTCCGCAACGAGCCTCACGTTGTTATAGCTTCCCGAAAGCCCCGAAGAAAACTCTATATGCAAAAGATCGGTGCCGCTCGAAAGTATGGAATCAAAGAACTTCGTTATCTTATCTGGGGTAAGCTGCGACGTCGTGGGCAGCACCCCTTCGCGCTCCAAATCAAAGAACTCCTTAGAGCTCATGTCGCCGTCTTTATACTCTTTTTGCCCGATCATAAAAGTATATTTCATAACGGGAATTTTGTGCTTTTCCGTGTATTCCGGGGGCAGGTCCGATGTTGAGCTTGTTGATATGCAATAATTCATCATAACCCTTGTCCTCTCTTTTTTTTGGTAATTTTAATACTATTTCATACAATAATCAAGTTATTTAAAAGTTGCGAATTTAACAATAATATTACGCTCGCGGGGGGCCGCGCGCTTCAGGTTTCCATGAATTGTGACGATACAAAAAATGAAATATTATTTAGCAAAAGCTTCATAATCGCATAAAATATATATTGAATTAGCTTAATATCTATGGTAGTATCAAATATAAATGAAGTTTTGAATAATTTATAATGCATATTTGCGACTGGAGGTATTCAATGAAGAAACTGTCCGACAAGGCTTTAGGCATAACGCCCTCGATTACGCTTAAGATATCCGCTATGGCAAAGAAGATGCAGGACGAAGGGATAGACATAATAGATTTCGGGGCGGGCGAGCCGGATTTCGCAACGCCGGGGTATATAATAGAAGCGGCAAAAAAAGCGCTTGACAAGGGGTTTACGCATTATACCGCCGCAGCCGGCATGCCGGAGCTTAAAGCCGCTGTCGCGAACAGGCTAAAGAGGATGTACGGCCTTGAATACTCCCCGTCGGATATAGTCATCTCAAACGGAGCGAAGCATTCGCTGTTCAATATTTTTGCCTCGATACTGAACCCGGGCGACGAGGTTTTGATACCTATGCCGTATTGGGTGTCTTACCCCGAGTTCGTGCGCATGTCGGACGGAATTCCCGTTTTTATCGAATCGGATTCGAGCTTTAAGGTAACCGCAGACCAGATAAAAAACGCCATTAATCCGAAAACAAAGGCGTTGATACTAAACTCGCCCTCAAATCCGAGCGGAGCGGTCTATACTCGCGGCGAACTCGAACAGATAGCGCGGGTAGCCGTGGAAGCGGATATATTCGTCGTTTCCGACGAGATATACGACGAGCTCACATATGAGGGAACACACACGAGCATAGCGACGCTCGGCAAAGAGATAAAGGACTTAACCATAATCGTAAACGGGCTTTCCAAGACGTATGCGATGACCGGCTGGAGGATAGGCTACACGGCCAGCACAAAGGCGCTCGCCGACGTGATGGGGGCTTACCAGTCGCATGCGACGTCTAATCCCAACTCGATAGCGCAGTACGCCGGCATAGAGGCTTTAAACGGCCCGCAGGACGACGTTTCTGCCATGAAGCAGGCCTTTGATAAGCGCAGGCGACTGCTATGCAAGCTGATAAACGATATAGAAGGATTGTCCTGCAGGCTGCCCGCGGGCGCTTTCTACGTTATGATGGACATAACGGGCCTGAAGGGCAGAAAGACGGCCGGCGGCATTGAAATAACAGGCTCGATGGATTTCACCGAAGCCGTGCTCAAAGAAGCGAAAACGGCGGTGGTTCCCGGGCTTTCGTTCGGCGCCGACGGCTATGTAAGGCTGAGCTACGCGACGAGCGAAGAAAGCATAGTCAAGGGTATGGCGCGTATAAGTGAATTTGTAAAGTCGCTTAAATAAGAAAAGAGGTAAGCAGTATGAAAAATATAGATGCCAGGTGGAACCTGCTGGAAGAGAACGACTATCGTTATTCGTTTCAGGACGTGGAGAAGCCGCAGCTGTTCCGCGATATGTTTGAATACGATTCCGTGCCGAAGATAACTTTCAACCACAGGGTAGTGCCGATGCATATGCCTGACGAAATATGGATCACGGACACTACGTTCCGCGACGGGCAGCAGTCAAGGACGCCTTTTACCGTCAAGCAGGTTGTAGACCTTTATAAGCTGCTGCACAAGCTGGGCGGCCCCAAAGGCATAATACGGCAGAGCGAGTTCTTCGTATATACCGCAAAGGACAAGGAAGCGATTCAGGCGTGCCTTGACTTGGGCTACGATTATCCCGAGGTGACCGCATGGATAAGGGCAAGCGAAAAGGATTTTGAACTCGCCAAACAGTTCGGCATAAAGGAAACGGGCATACTCGTAAGCTGCTCGGATTATCACATATTCAAAAAGATGAACAAGACGAGAAGACAGGCCATGGAGATGTACCTCGGCATAGTTAGGAAGGCGATAGACCACGGCATACGCCCGCGCTGCCACTTCGAGGACATAACGAGGGCCGACTTCTACGGCTTTGTAATACCGTTTGCCAACGAGCTTATGAAGATAATGCAGGAAACGGGAGTGCCTATAAAGATAAGGATGTGCGACACTCTTGGCTACGGCGTGACGTATCCGGGCGCGTCGCTGCCAAGGAGCGTGCAGGGGATAGTGTACGGCTTGCGCTTCTACTCAGGCTTTCCGTCCGAACTGCTCGAATGGCACGGCCACAACGACTTCCACAAGGTGGTCACTAACGCCGCGACCGCGTGGCTGTACGGCGCTTCTTCGGTAAACTGTTCGATACTCGGCATAGGGGAGAGGACGGGCAACTGCCCGCTCGAGGCGATGGTAATAGAATACTGCGGCCTCAAAGGCACGACGGACGGCATGGACCTGTCGGTGATAACGGAGATAGCGGATTATTTCGTAAATGAGCTCAACACCGAAATAGACCCGAGAACGCCGTTTGTGGGCAGGAATTTCAACTCTACGCGCGCAGGAATCCACGCCGACGGGCTGCTGAAAGACGAAGAGATATACAACATATTCAACACGGAAAAGCTGTTGAAACGGCCCGTTTCGGTAGCAATAAACGAGCATTCGGGGCTTGCGGGCATAGCGCACTGGATAAACTCGCATTTCAAGCTGAAAGGCGACCTTGCGATAGATAAAAAAGACGAGCTTGTTGCGCGCATAAAGAAGGAAGTGGACAAAGAGTTCGAGGAGGGAAGGACGACGTCATTCGGCGACGACGAGCTCGAGTTTATAATGCGCCAGCTTGACGAGGAAAGGTATATAATGTTCTGCCACCATCTCAAGCTGTAAAGAAAACAAAAAAGCTGCATTTTAGCAGCAAACACGATAAATTACACCCCGTCAAGCCTCACGTCTTGCCGGGGACCCCATATCTTTACACCCCGTCAAGCCTCATGTCTTGCCGGGAGCCCATATAACGCAACATTAATCAGAGCGCTTTACTAAAGCGCTCTGATTTAATGTTTGAAAACCTATTATTTAAAACTGTCTTTGAATGATTTGCCCGGCTTGAACGACGGCGAACTTGAAGCGGGTATATCTATCTGCTGTCCGGTGGCCGGATTCACGCCCTTCCTGGCGGCTCTTTTCTTAAGCTCAAACGTACCAAAACCAGTCCATTGTACTCTCTCGCCTTTTGCAAGAGCTCCGCTGACTACGTCTACGAATGCAGACAGGCAGCTCTCAGCGTCTTTCTTCTTGAGATTTGCCTTTGCAGCAACTGCTTCAATTAGTTCTGTTTTGTTCATTAACAATAACCTCCTGTAATGAATTGATGTGTGTGTATACTAGTGTTTATACCAACTCTTTCCGCATTTCACGGAAATATACACCAAAAGTAAAAGTTTATTTTTCGCCCTTTGCATAATCCCATATATCGTTAAGCTCACTTAGGCTGCAGTTTCTCATGTCGATGCCGCGTTTTAACGCATAACTTTCCGCGGCGCGAAACCTTGAAATAAACTTGTCCGTTGCCTTTTGAAGCGCCGTCTCCGGCTCGACGCCCATAAGCCTTGATACGTTGACCGCCGCGAACAGCATGTCCCCGCATTCCTCTGTTATATCTTCCGCCGGGCATTGCTCGACTTCGGATATCTCTTCTTTAAGCTTGTCTATCGCCTCGGCTACGCCGGGGAAGTCCATGCCGCTTCGAGCGGCTTTGTATTGCACCTTCTCGCTCCTTAAAAGAGCGGGCATGCTCTTCGGAACGCTCAGCAGCACATCGGTCTGGCTGCGCTGCCCTTTTTCGTCTTTCTTTATCTGTTCCCAGTTTTTAAGCACATCTTTGGCAGTTTTGGCAACAGCGCTGCCGAATATGTGCGTGTGCCTCGAAATCATCTTGCTGCATATAGCCGTAGTAACGTCAGATATGTCGAATTCTCCGCACTGGTCGGCTATCTTTGAGTGGAACACCACCTGCAGCAGCACGTCTCCTAATTCGTCATAAAACGCTTCCGTATCGCCGTCGTCTATCGCTTCTATGACTTCGTAGCATTCTTCGACAAGATACCTCTTCAGACTCTCGTGCGTCTGCTCCCTGTCCCAGGGGCAGCCGTCTTTGGAACGGAGCCTGTCCATTATGCTCACAAGGTCGGAAAACGTGTAGCGAAGCTTGTTTTCCAGCCCACATGGAGCAATCACTATGCTAGTATAATAACCGTATGATTGCTCGCAGTCAAGCATTGAGATAGGAATTTTTTTCTTTAAATTGCCGCGAATATCAGAAAAGAGGATATTATGCATGTTATCGTAATATTTTAACAGTTTGATTTTAAGCTCGGAAGCCAAAAGCCGTGAATCTATCTCGTTTATTACAAGCGTTAAGTCGGTATCGGCAACCCTTTTAAACGAAGCGGCGGTAAATATCGATACGCCGCCCAATGCATCGGCAAACCCCTCTTCAAGCGCCATGCAAAGAGCCTTATCCCCGCCGGGTATTACGGTTACAGTGCCTTCCTCGGCAGTTACGCTTTTCGCAAGGCTTACCGCTATATTGTTGGACGGCAAATCGCCAAGCGCAATAAATATGAGCTTGTCCCGCTTGAGCATGCCGACGGACTTATCTACGAGGTCGTCGAAATCAGAAGCGCTTTCATATATGCTGTCAAGAGTTTCATACTCCAAGCCGCAATTTTTAATATAGTTTGATATCTCCGTTTGCAGCACAACGAAGGACGCTTTTTTTGCCTCTTCGAGTACGCTTTGGGTTATTACGCCGTTTGCGTCCATGCTCGCTATGGTAATATGCATCGCTATTTCTCCCAAAACCCTATACGGTTCATAAATCTTGTCGTTATTTTCCCTCCGGGAATATATTTCATGTCTTCCTTGTCAAGAGCTCCCGTTACGAGCAGCATTATAACATAAACTACCACCGCCGCCGCAATACAAATTAGTGTGGAGAGCGTGTTTCCAAAGGACGAAGCAAGCGGGCTATGCATCAGATAAACCAGTATGCCCATTACTGCCGAGGAGACAACAGGCATAAGTACGCCCGAAACGGGCTTTATACCGGGCTTTGTATACCGTATTACGGCAACGACGTTAAGCAGCGCCGCTATGCCATAACACGCCGCCGTGCCTATCGCAGCGCCGTTTATGTTGAGCGAGGGCACGCGCATCAGCACAACGCTTAAAAACACTTTTACGACGGCGCCTATCAATAGGTTTACGACGGGAATGAACTGGTGCCCCGCGCCCTGAAGTATGCCCGTCATCGTCTGCAGAAGCGTTAAAAACAGCACGCCTATCGAGAGTGTTTTAAGCATATCCGCGCCTACGGCCAGCTCTTCCGGAGTAAGCCTGCCGCTTGAGAACAGCAGCATTATAATGGGCTTTGCAAGTATGAACATGCCAACGGCGCAGGGGAGGCCTATCAGCACCGCCAGCTTAAAGCCCATGCGCGAGCGCGAGCTTAATTCCGAATAATTTTTTTGAGAGCGCGCTTCGGATATCGCGGGAACGAGGCTCATGCAAAGCGCCAGCGATAATACCGCAGGCATGTTTATCAGCGGGTTGACCGTGCCGGTAAGCACCCCGAAACTCTCCGTCGGGCTGAGCGAACTAAAGGCCGAGTAATCAACCGAGGACATCACGTTAGTAATAATGGCCGTGTCCAAAAAGCCCACTATAGGCATAATGCAGGAGCCTATAGTCACCGGCACGGCTATAACAAACAATTCCGAGAGTATCGACCGGCCGGATCGGTTTTTCGCCGGGGCAGAATGAGCCATGTTGGATACGATCTCGCGCTTTTTGCGCCGGTACATTATCATTATTATCCCAAGCGCAAAAACTTCAGATATCGAAACGCCGAGCAGCGCTCCCGCCGCGCCCCATTCAACGCCCCTGTCCACCCAGAGAAACGCGAGGTACAGCCCGGCGACCAGCTTTACGACCTGCTCGGCAACCTGCGTGAGCGCCGTGGGCAGCATTATCTGCAAGCCCTGAAAGTAGCCTCTGTAAGCGGAAAGTATAGCGACAAAAAACAGCGCCGGCGCTATCATCATCAGCGAGAGTTCGGCGGACGGTATCTTAACTGAAGCGGCGACGGCCTTTGAAACGAACAGCAGTATTACCGTCGAGGCTATGCCGATGATAAACAGCACTTTAAAAGCCGATTTGAATACGTTGTGGGCTCCGCGGTAATCGCCTAACGAAACTCGCTCGGCGACCATCCTTGAAATGGCGGCAGGCAGCCCGGCTGTCGATATCACTACAAGCAGCGCGTACAGCGGGTATGCTACGTTGTAATTTGCTATGCCTTCGGAACCTATTACGTTAGTGAGCGGTATGCGGAACACCGCGCCTATTACCTTTACGATAAGCCCGAACAACCCGAGGATTGCTGCACCCTTAACAAAACTTTTTTGTACTCCGCTCATAAAAAAGGCTCCATGCTCATATAGATTTGTTCAGCCGCCGGCTTCTGAACATTTGATTGTTTGCCTACCCGAAGATGCATGCGATTGCCAGATTTATATAATTATATTGCATTTACTGCCGTTTGCCAACGCTTGTTTGTTTTACCCGAGTTAATACCGGTACCGCAATAAACCCTTAAAGCCTGACGGGATGCAGATATTGTGCCGCGCCGGTTATTTTATTATAATCAAGCGGGAGATGATAATATGCATATCAACATCGTTTTAGTAGAGCCGGAGATACCCGCAAATACCGGCAACATAGCCCGCACATGTTCGGTGACGGGCGCGCAGCTCCACCTTGTAAAGCCGCTTGGGTTTTCGATATCCGATAAGCATTTAAAGCGCGCGGGGCTCGATTACTGGCCGTATTTAAACGTTGTGGTACACGAAAGCCTTGATGCGTTTTTTGAAAATACCGAAGGCGTATATTACTACTGTTCAACTAAAGCGAAAAAGTATTACCACGAGGTGAAGTTTGAGGACGGCTGTTTTTTGCTGTTCGGCAAGGAAACAAAAGGCCTTCCGGAAGAGCTCATATTTTCCCATCCGGACAACGCGATAAAGATACCGATGAAGGAGGGCCTTCGCTCGCTCAACCTTTCAAATTCCGTCGCCATTGTGCTTTACGAGGCGTTGAGGCAGAATAATTTCGCGGAACTGAAATAAGAATAATAGCGTTATGGATAAACTAAGCGCGGGCGGTACTAATGCAATAATCAGAGCTAATTTTATCTTGCTTTTTCACATTTTTTCGAATAGAATTATTCGGGATAATCATATTTTCATACGTTTTTGATGATGTTTATTATAAGGAATTAAACGATAAATTAAGGAGCAGTTATGAACAAAAAGACAATCAGAGACATCGATTTGGCAGGGAAAAAAGTACTTGTAAGGGTTGACTTCAATGTTCCGCTTAACGATAAGAAGGAAATCACGGACGATACCAGGATTGTTGCGGCTCTGCCCACAATACAATATTTAAGGGATCAGAGCTCGAAAATTATACTTTGCTCGCACCTTGGCAGGCCGGACGGTGTATTTAACCCGAAGTATTCTCTCGCGCCCGTAGCGGCAAAGCTCGAGAAGCTTATGGGCTGCAAAATAACATTTGCCAACGACGTAATAGGCGAGAGCGCTCAGGCCGCCGTCCAGAACGTAAGAGAAGGCGAAATAGTACTGCTTGAGAACTTGCGATTCCACAAGGAAGAGACCGCCAACGACCCGGGATTTGCGAAAAAGCTTGCATCGTTTGCGGACATATATGTAAACGACGCGTTCGGCGCGGCGCACCGCGCTCACGCTTCCACGGCTGGCGTTGCGGACTACATACCGGCCGTAGCCGGCTTCCTTATTGAGAAAGAGCTTAAAGCCCTTGGCGGCGCTCTTGACAATCCTACGCGCCCGTTCCTCGCAATACTGGGCGGAGCTAAGGTCTCCGACAAAATAGGAGTCATAGAAAACCTCATAACAAAAGTCGACTGGATAATACTTGGCGGCGGAATGGCGTATACGTTCTTGAAGGCAAAGGGTATGGAAGTAGGAACGTCGCTGGTGGACGAAGCGCGCATAGAGCTTGCCGCTGGGCTTTTGAAGAAAGCGGAAACAAAGGGCGTAGAGATATTCCTGCCGGTAGACTCGATAATTGCCGATAAGTTCGACGCAAAGGCCAATACGCAGGTTGTTCCGTCCGACGAAATAACGCCAGGATGGATGGGGCTTGACATCGGGCCTTCTTCGAGGATGCTATTCGCCGACAAGGTAAGAAAGGCAAAAACCGTTATATGGAACGGGCCTATGGGCGTTTTCGAAATGGAGCCGTTCTCGGAGGGCACAAAATCGATAGCAAAAGCGATGGCCGAAACGGAAGCGATGACGATTATTGGCGGAGGGGACAGCGCCGCCGCAGTGAAGATATTCGGATATGCGCAGAATATTGACCACATTTCTACGGGAGGCGGAGCGAGCCTTGAGTTCCTCGAAGGCAAGGAGCTTCCGGGCATCTCGGTGCTGCAGAATAAGTAAGGGCAAAACCAGATAAACGCGGGGTTGCCCTGTTTCGGGCGCCCCTTTTTTGTAGGGTTATAATAAAACTTAATAGCTTTTATGGTTGAGAACTCCGCTATCTGGTTATTGATTAAAGTGTCTGATATTAAATTCATTATATGGAGATGTGCAATATGAGGAAACCTATAATTGCTGGAAACTGGAAGATGAACAAAACCGCGAGTGAAACAAAGCAGCTCATAGCAGAGCTCATTCCGCTTGTTAAGGGCGTAAAGGACGTTGACGTAGTAGTATGCCCTCCGTTTGTGAACATCGAGTCGGCAGCCGCCGCGCTAAAGGGCACCAATATAGCTTTAGGCGTGCAGAACATGCACTACGAGGAGAGCGGAGCGTATACCGGAGAGATAGCGCCGGGAATGCTTAAGGAGTTCGGCGTAAAGTACGTGATCCTCGGCCACTCCGAAAGAAGGCAGTACTTCGGCGAAATGGACGAAATGGTGAATAAGAAAGCCAAAGCCGCGATAAAGCACGGGCTTACTCCTATAATATGCGTAGGCGAAAAGCTTGAGGAGCGCGAATCGGGCGTTACCAATGAAGTAGTATGCAAGCAGACGAAGCTTGCGCTGCTGGGCTTAAGCGCGGACGAAGCGGCGGGCGTTGTTATAGCTTACGAACCGATATGGGCGATAGGCACGGGCAAGACCGCGACCGCGGACGATGCGAACGCCACGATAGGCGCGATAAGGAACGCCGTCAAAGAAGCGTTCAATAAAGACGTCGCCGATAAGATCCGCATACAGTACGGCGGCAGCATGAAGCCTTCCAACGCGGCGGAGCTTATGGCAAAGCCCGAGATAGACGGCGGCCTTATAGGCGGAGCGGCGCTCAAAGCTGAAGATTTCTCGCAGATTGTTAATTACAAGAGGTAATCATGCCAAAGAAACTTACAGGACTAATCATACTTGACGGCTTCGGCGAGGGCGAGGCGTACCCGGGCAACGCTATTATGCTGTCGGGAGTGCCTTACATTTCCTCGCTGAAAGCCTCATACCCTCATACCGTTATAGGCGCTTCGGGCATGGCGGTGGGCCTGCCGGAAGGACAGATGGGCAACTCGGAAGTAGGGCATCTTAACATAGGCGCAGGCAGGATAGTCTATCAGGAACTGACGCGCATAACGAAGGACATTGCGGACGGCGGGTTCTTCAAAAACCCGGAGCTTCTCGGCGCGATAGAAAACGCGAAGAAAAACGGCACAAAGCTGCACGCGTACGGCCTTACGTCGGACGGGGGAGTGCACAGCCACCTGGACCACCTGTATGCTCTTCTTAAGCTAGCCAAGTCGCACGGGCTTGATAATGTTTATATACACTGCTTTATGGACGGCAGGGACGTTCCTCCCGACAGCGGCAAGGGGTATATAGAGCAGCTCGAGGCGAAGATAAAAGAGATAGGCATAGGCGAGATAGCGACGGTAATGGGCCGCTATTACGCGATGGACCGCGACAACCGCTTTGAGCGCGTCGAGAAGGCTTATGCCGCGATGGTTAAAGGCGAAGGGCTGACGGCCTCATCGGCCGTAGAAGCGATGCAGCAGAGCTACGACAAAGGCGAGATGGACGAGTTCGTCGTGCCTACGGTGGTAGTCAAAAACGGCAGGCCCGTTGCAAAGATAGAGCCGGGCGACTCCGTAGTGTTCTACAATTTCCGGCCCGACAGGGCGCGCGAGATTACAAGGACGCTTACGCAGGAGGATTTCAGCGCGTTTCCAAGAAAGCTTTTCCCGCTGTATTACGTGTGCATGACGCAGTACGACAAGACGTTTAAGGGAGTGCATGTGGCCTATAAGCCTGATTCACTTAAAAACACTCTCGGCGAATACCTCTCGAAAAACGGCAAAAAGCAATTCAGGATAGCCGAAACCGAGAAGTACGCGCACGTCACGTTCTTTTTCAATGGAGGCGTGGAAAAGCCCAACGAGGGCGAAGACAGGTTCCTTATACCGTCGCCCAAGGTAGCGACATACGACTTAAAGCCCGAGATGAGCGCCCCAGAGGTTGCGGACGAGGCGGTAAGGCGCATAGAATCGGGAGAATACGACGTAATGATACTCAACTTCGCTAACCCCGACATGGTAGGGCACACAGGTGTATTAGAGGCCGCCGTAAAAGCGGTCACTGCCGTAGATGCATGCGTCGCAAAAGTGGTAAACGCGATACTGAAGACGGGCGGAGAGGTAATAATCACTGCGGACCACGGCAACTCCGAAAAGATGATTGACGAAAACGGAGGGCCGTTCACGGCGCACACGGTCAATCCCGTGCCGCTTATACTCGTAAGCGAGAGGTTCAAGTCTGCAAAGCTCAGGGAAGGGTGCATACTTGCCGATATCTCGCCTACGCTGCTTGAGCTTATGGGCCTGCCACAGCCGGAGGAGATGACGGGAACGTCTATAATTGCAAAGTGAACAAACCGTGAAATAAAGCCTTTCAGTCTGGATTAATGCAGGAAATCATTGTATAATGACCGTAAGGGTCAAACTGATGATTCCAATAAAATAAAAAGCCAAAAGGAGTGATTGTATGATACGTTTGATCTACGGTAAAAAGGGCAGCGGGAAATCCAAAAAACTGCTGGATATGGCCAACGCAGAAGTGGTTACGTCCTCGGGGAACATCGTATACATCGACGACAACAACCGCTGCATGTACGACTTGAAGCATGAGATTCGCTTCGTCAATACCGCGGATTATAACATCGACAACACAGACAAACTCTACGGCTTTGTATGCGGAATATTGTCAGGGAATTTTGACATTTCGTCAATCTATATCGACGGGCTGAAAAAGCTGATAAAAAACGAGAATAAGGATCTTGTGACGCTGCTGGCGCAGTTTGAGGACATGTTCGCGGACGTAAACGCCTACATAGTCGTAAGCGGCAGCGAGCCGGCTCCTGATTATCTGAAAAAATATTTGGCGTAGAGGATAATACATATCCCGAGCCAAAAAACATCTATGCATTTCCTCCGGAGACGCAAAAGTTTTCGGGGGTGATAATCCTGCGCGGTTGTGTTCTCGCCTTTTCAAACGCGAAAGCTATGCGCAGGTTTGTTTTATCCGGGGTCCCCAGCAAGCCGTGAGGCTTGGTGGGGTGTGTGGGCCCCTAAAAAGTTCTCGGACTTTATGGGGTGTGTATACGGGGTCCCACGGGGCGTGAATAAAGGAACGCCAGAATTGCTGAATTGCTTTTTGGGGCGATATTTGGGAGGCTTAAGATATGAAACTGATAAGCACAAGAAACGGCCAAAACGGTATTGAAGCGTCAAAAGCGACGCTCAAAGGCATAGCGCCCGACGGAGGGCTTTATGTGCCCGAACGTTTCCCCTCGATAGAGGATATGGGCGATATAAAGGGAGCGTCTTACCCCGAGCTTTGCGCAAAGGTGCTGGGGCTCTTTTATGACGATATGCCGGGCTTAGGGGAGCTCACGAAAGCCGCGTACCAGCGCTTCGACGATAAAGACGTTGCGCCCGTAAAGAAGATATCAAACAGCGAATTCGTGCTCGAACTGTGGCACGGGCCGACGCTCGCTTTTAAGGACATGGCGCTCAGCGTGCTGCCGCGCCTGATGACGGCGGCGATGGGAGAGGGCAAAGACATACTGATACTCGTCGCTACCTCGGGAGACACGGGCAAGGCGGCGCTCGAGGGCTTCTGCGACGTGGACAGGATAAACATAGTGGTGTTTTACCCGCACGGCGGGGTGTCGGATATGCAGCGGCTGCAGATGGTAACTCAGGAGGGAAGAAACACGCATGTGGTCGCCGTAAAGGGCAATTTTGACGATACGCAGACGGGCGTTAAGGCGATATTCGCGGACAGCGAGTTCGCCGAAACGATAAGCGCAAAAGGGTATACGTTTTCGTCGGCCAATTCCATAAACTTTGGCAGGCTTGCTCCGCAGATAACGTATTACATATGGGCTTATGAAAAGCTGCTCGAGTCAAACGAGATAAAGACGGGCGAGCGTATAAACTTTGTGGTGCCCACCGGAAACTTCGGCAACATACTCGCGGCATATTACGCAATGAGGATGGGCCTGCCGGTCAACAAGCTCATATGCGCGTCCAACAGGAACAACGTGCTTACCGATTTCTTCAACAAGGGCGAATACTCATTAAAGCGCGAGTTTTACAGGACGATGTCGCCCTCTATGGATATACTTATATCGAGCAACTTAGAGCGCCTGCTGTTCGAGCTGACGGGCAGGGACCCGGAAGCGGTAAAGGACATGATGAAGCGGCTTAAGGAGCAGCGCGCATACTCGATAGACGGTGCGGCGAAGAAAACTCTGGAGCAGTATTTCTACTCCGACTGGTGCGGCGAAGACGAGACTATGGATTGCATAAAGCGCACGTTCGAGCAAAAATCGTACCTTTTGGATACGCACACCGCCGTAGCGGAGAGGGTGTATGAAAAATACAGGCGGCAGACGGGCGACGATACCAAGACGTTAATAGTTTCCACGGCGTCGCCGTACAAGTTCCCGGACGACGTGCTCCGCTCGCTGGGAGAAGACGTATCCGGGCTTTCCGGGTTCGAAACGGCGGAGCGCTTAAGCAAGGCGACAGGCACGAACGTACCCCGGCAGATACTAGAGCTCAAAGGCAAGCCCGAGCGGCACACGACGGTAGTGGAAATAAGCGGCATGAAGCAGGCAGTGTTAGAGGCAATCTGATGTTTTCGAACTTTAAGGTTACGTTTGCAATACCGGGCGCAGCGAGCCTGAAAGAAAAGCGCATGGTCGTAAAAAGCGTAAAGGAGCGCTGCAAATCGAAGTTTAACGTATCGGTTGCCGAGTGCGGACAGCAGGACAAATGGCAGCTGTGCGACATGTGTTTCGCGGTTGCGGCGGCTAATCCGTCGGCGGCGGAGCAGTGCGCGCAGGATATAATAGACTATCTCTACAGAGACGACAGAATAGAAATTTCCGATATCGAGAGGTACTAGGAGGCAGACATGGACAAAAAGACGATATTTTCCGGCGTTCAGCCGTCGGGAGTGCTTACGCTGGGCAACTACCTGGGGGCGATAAAGAACTGGGTCGCGCTGCAGGACGAATACAACTGCTATTATTGCGTAGTGGACATGCACGCGCTCACCGTCCGGCAGGACGCCGCGGAGCTGCGCAAACGCTGCCTCGACACGCTGGCGCTGCTGATTGCCGCGGGGCTCGATCCGCTAAAGAACATAATGTACTTCCAGTCGCACGTTTCGGGGCATGCCGAACTGATGTGGATACTCAACTGCTTTACGTACTTGGGCGAGCTTTCGCGCATGACGCAGTTTAAGGAGAAGAGCGAGCGCCACGCGGACAACATAAACGCGGGGCTTTATACATACCCCGTGCTCATGGCGGCGGACATACTGCTTTTCAAAACCGACCTCGTTCCGGTGGGCGCGGACCAGAAACAGCACCTCGAGATAACTCGCGATATAGCGATAAGGTTCAACAACATATACGGCGACGTGTTCACAGTGCCCGAGCCATATATACCCAAAACGGGCGCGCGTATAATGAGCCTTCAGGAGCCGGAGAACAAGATGAGCAAATCCGACAGCAACGAAAACGCCTATATATCGCTGCTCGACCCGCCCGAAGTAATACAGAGGAAATTTAAGCGCGCCGTCACCGATTCGGAAGGAAAGGTAAAATACTCGGAGGATAAGCCGGGGGTATCAAACCTGATATCGATATACGGCGCAGTAACGGGCAAGGCGATCGACGCGATAGAAGACGAGTTTGCGGGGCAGGGCTACAGCGTATTAAAATCGCTGGTAGCCGACGCGGTATGCGCCGAGCTTGAGCCGCTGCAAGCAAGGTACAGGCAGGTTCGCGCGGATAAGGCGTATCTTGTGGAAGCGATGAAGCTGGGGTCGCAGAAAGCGGAAGCAAACGCGGCAAAAATGCTGCGCAAGGTACAAAAAAAAGTCGGACTCGCCGCAAGAGAGTAGCTTTATAATATGGGCATAAACAAAACGTACAAACTGTATGTGTTCGATCTGGACGGCACCGTAGCGGACACGAAGGTGGATATGGCGCGCGCGCTGCAGGCCGCAGTGACAGCGGCCGGGTTTGAAAAGCCCAGCATTGACGAGGTAGTCTCCGCTATAGGGCAGGGCGCGCAAAAAGCCGTGCAGAAGCTAACCGGGCTAGGCGAAGAGGAAGTCGGTTCTTACGTCGATATATTCATGGAGAAGTACGACGAGTTCTGCTGCGACAACGTCACGCTGTACCCGGGAGTTAAAGAGCTGCTGTACAGCCTGAAAGCAAAAGGCGCGCGTATCGCCCTCGTTACGATGAAGTTTAAAAGCGCCGTGCATAAGATACTCAAATGCCTCGATATTGACATATTCGACGCGGTAATTTCGTTTGAAGACGCCCCTAAGCGCAAGCCGGACCCAGAAAGCCTGCTTATGCTGATGGAAAAGTTCGGCGCTTCCGCCAGCGAGACGCTGATGATTGGCGATTCCATCACCGACCTAAAGTACGCAAGAGCCGCAGGCGTGGACGCCTGCTTGCACGAGCGCGGCTACGGGCGTTTAAGCGACCTGGTTCCGTTAAAGCCCGAATATATGGTAAAAGGCTTTTTCGAGTTTTGAAAATGCGCCCGTTGAAACAGGCCCAATAAAAGAGGGCTTCTTTAAGGCCCTCAAGTCACTTATGCTCCGCTTTGCATATGTTATTTGCCGTGCTAAATGTAATTTTGCCCGGACCGGTTTTCCGGATGCTAATTTAGCATTTCGGCTCGCAGAACCCGCGGCCGCCGCCACAGCAGCAGCAGAGTATCAAGACGATGATAATCAAGCAGCAGCAGTTACCACCGAAGAATCCACCGCCGAATCCGCCGTCGCAGCCTGCGCCGCCAAAGCCGTCGCCGCAGCAGCAGCAGAGTATTAAGATGATGATTATTATGCAGCAGCAGTTACCACCGAAGAATCCACCACCAAAGCCACCATCAAATCCCATATATGACGTCCTCCTTGAAATATATTGTAGGTTATCCTTTATTCAGGCTAATGTATACTACGCAGGAGGAGTATAAATGGTGCATATAAGCATTATGGCTTTGCCTGGCGGATATGTATATTATTTCTCCGTATTTACATTTATAATGTTTCCTTTTATGAGAGTTCCCGTATTTACACCCCAACAACCCTTACGTCTTGTTGGGGATCCCATTTTTCACCCCACAAAGCTTCCCTTTGCGGGAGCCCGTTAATCTTCTATCGAAAACGTGTCGTCATAGCTGTCCACGATCTGAAGCCGTTTCTCTATGGTCCTTGACTTTCTTGAAGCGTCTTCAAGGTTGTTCTGCGCCGCGGCAAGGCTCTTTTTCGTCTTGTCAATCGCGTACGTAAAATCGGAAAACGCCTTTTTTATCGATTCAAGCAGCTTTAATACTTCGCCCGACTGCTTCTCTATAGCAAGCGTGCGAAAGCCCATCTGGAAGCTGCTTAACAGCGCCGTAAGCGTGGAAGGGCCGGCTATCGTCACGTGGTATTCCCTCTGGCACACCTCAAACACCTTTAGCGTTATCGCGTCCGCGTAAAGCCCCTCGGTCGGCAGGTACATAATCGCAAAATCCGTAGTGACCGGAGGGTTGATATACTTATCATGTATTCTGCGCGCTTCGTTAACGATACTCTTTGCGAGAAATTTCATAGCGTCGGCAGCAAGCTCGTTGCTGCCCATGTCGAGCAGCTCTTCTTTTTTAAGGTAGTCCTCCATGGGAAACTTTGAATCTATCGGCAGCAGCACATTTCCGTCGCGGCCGCCCGGCAGTACAATGGCGTATTCTACGCGCTCCTGATTGTCCTTAACATTTGCGTTTTTCATATACTGCACGGGGGAGAGCATTGAGGAAATCAGGCTGCCGAGCTGCACCTCGCCCCATGTGCCGCGCACCTTCACGTTGGAGAGCACGCGCTTTAAATCCCCGACGCCGGTTGCAAGCGACTTTACTTCGCCCATGCTGCGGAACACCTGCTCAAGCTGGTCGGACACCTGCTTGAACGAGCCGGTAAGCCTTTTTTGCAGCATGTCCTGAAGCTGGTCGTCCACGGTTTTTCTCATCTGCTCGAGCCGCTTTTCGTTGGTTTCGGATATCTCCCTAAGCTTCTGCTCAACCGCGCATTTAAGCCTGTCCATGTTTTCCGTATTCTTTTTCGCGGTCAAGTCAAGCATGTTGGAGACGTTGCCGCCCAACAAATTGAACATCTCCAGCACTTCGCGCCGCAGCCTGTACGCGCTGTCAAGATTCTGCTTTTTGATGTCCTCGAGCTGCATATTAAGCGACGACTGCAGCCTGTCAAACTCGCGACCCATATCGAAGGACGAGCGCTTCCTTAAGAGCGTTATTACGAGGAGTATAATCGTCAAAAGAAGAGTAGCCGCGCCGATTATTATGTATGGCAAATCCATAGAACGTACCGCCTTTCCGCGATACAGTATACCATATATTGAGGGTAATTTTCCGTACACAATTGTTCAAAAGGCCTTTAGTGCCGCATAGCATTTATTGAAAACCGATAAATAATTGTTGACATAAATGATTAAGGTATGTTATTCTCACCAAAAACGGAGGTGTATATGGGTATAAGCAAATGGAATATTCCGCTTATTTTAAAGCGCATGCTTGAAGTCGTAATGGTACTCGGCATTGCGCTGATGATAGCGGTGCCGTTCATACTCGCTCCTATGGAGCATACACATGTTTCCGAGATATCCGGTTCTTCGCAGAACATATGGATTACGATAATGTTCCTGGAGATATGCGGCATATTCTGCTGGTTCATACTCTTTTTTCTTCACAGACTGCTTAAAACCGTATTGGAAAGCACGCCGTTTGTATATAAAAACGTAAGCTACTTAAAGTATATATCGTACCTCTGCGCAGTGATTGCTTTTGTACTTGTAATAAAAACGTTTGCTGATTTTTCGATACTTACGCCTGTCGTCGCGGTCATAGCGATGCTCGCGAGTCTGTTCTGCCAGACTCTCGCCGCAGTCTTTGGCAAGGCCGTAAGGCTCAAGGACGAAAACGACCTGACGATTTAGCGGAGGAGGTATATAATTGGCGATAATCGTTAATCTGGATGTAATGATGGCCAAGCGGAAAATCTCGCTTAACGAGCTTTCCGAAAGGGTTGGGATAACAAAGGCCAATTTATCAATATTGAAAACAGGGAAGGCGAAGGCCATACGCTTTTCGACGCTTAATGCGATATGCGTCGAGCTTGGCTGCCAGCCCGGAGATATTTTGGAATTTAGGGAGGACGACGATGACTGATACTAATTATCTCTACGAATACTTTCTGAAGAAATCTGAAGATTCGCAGAGTGAACAGGAAAACAAAGACCAGTCTGACGACGAACAATCGCAGGACAGGGAGTAAACAATAAAAATCGTCTGATACATTCAGGCGTATTTTTATATCGGGGTCCCCAAAAAGGCGTAAGGCTTTTTGGGGTGTAATAACGGGGTCCCCAAAAAGGCGTGAGGCTTTTTGGGGTGTAAATATCGGGTAGAGTTGAGTATGGACGACGATGAAAGATACATGCGCGAAGCTTTAAAGATGGCGCGCAAGGCGGCGAATATTGACGAAGTGCCCGTAGGCGCCGTCGTAGTGCGCGGCGGCAAGGTAATTTCGCGCGCGCACAACTTGAGGGAGACTAAAAAAGATCCGCTCGCGCATGCCGAGACAATCGCGATAAGAAGGGCTTCAAGAAAGCTCCGCGGCTGGCGGCTGGAAGGCTGCACAATATATGTGACTTTGGAGCCCTGCCCGATGTGCGCGGGGGCAATAGTAAATTCTCGGATAGAACAGGTGGTGTTCGGCGCGTATGACCCCAAAGCCGGCGCTTTTGGCTCGCTTTACGACCTTGGTGAGGGAAGGCTCAACCATAAGCCGAAAGTAACGGGCGGCGTGCTTAAGGACGAGTGCGCGAAGCTATTGAAAGACTATTTCGCGGCAAAAAGAAGCTGAAAAGCTTTAAGCATTGCGTTCAACCACATGCACTCTTAAAAAAGAAGTTGACAGCTTCTTTTTTTATACATACAATAGGCCATAAGGTCTAGACTATATGGTCTATTATAATGATTTATTAACTTATATTTCAGGGCAATCTATTACGGGAGGTGTCTCATGATTAAAGTTAAAGGGCTGTGGCATTCGTATTCCAACGATGAAAAGTATGCCGTAAGGGACGTAAGCTTTGAAGTGCCCAAAGGCGAAATATTCGGTTTTTTAGGGCCTTCGGGCGCGGGCAAATCGACAACGCAGGGCATACTTACAGGCCTGCTCAAGCTACAAAAGGGCGAAGTAAGCGTCGCGGGTTATGACGTCAGGCGCTTAAAGAGCGAGATGTTCAATCGCGTAGGCGTTTCGTTTGAGCAAAGCAACGTCTACAGCAAGCTGAGCGCTAAAGAGAACCTTCAGTTTTACAGCAAACTTTTCGACGTGCCCACGCGCGACCCGATGGAGCTGATAGAGCTCGTGGGCCTTAAAGGAAAGGAAGACGTAAGGGCGGGCAGCTTTTCCAAAGGAATGAAGCACAGGCTTACGTTTGCGCGTTCCATGATAAACAACCCAGAGCTGTGGTTCCTCGACGAGCCGACAACAGGGCTGGACCCGGCCATCGCAGCAAATATAAAGGACATAATAAGGGAACAGAACGAAAAGGGCGTAACCGTATTTTTAACGACACACAACATGTTTATCGCCGACGAGCTTTGCGACCGCGTCGCGTTCATCGTTGACGGCGAGATAAAGCTAATTGATTCACCCAAGAACTTAAAACTTCGGTACGGCGAGAAGATGGTGGAAGTGGAGTATATAAAGGACGGCAAGTACGAAAAGGGTGCGTTCTCTACAGTCGAAGCGCAGGATAAAGCGCGTTTGAAACGTATACTCGACGAGTGCGAAGTAATCACAATGCACACTAAAGAGGCAACGCTCGAGCAGATATTCATAAGCGTGACCGGAAGGGGGCTTTCGTAAAATGAAGCTAATAAGCAGCTTCAAAAAGGAGCTGATACTCGCTTTTAGAAGCTTTTATTTCTACGTCGAGATATTGTTTGCGCTTGTGCTGCTGGCTGTGCTGTTGTTTGCCATACCTGAGCATTCGACCGCCAAACAGACGGAATATATATATATCGACATGCCGCAGGCGGCAGCAGAGCAGGTTGTAGCGAAAATACTTGAAGACGACATTGACGGCAGGCTGGAGCCGGCCTCGCTGACGGCCGCCGGCGAAAGCTTCGCGGCGCAGCTTGCCGAATCGGAGGATCAAAAGCTATATATCGTTGACAGCGAGCGCGCCGCCGTTACGCTCGCGGATACGCAGATGAACATAGGGGCGGTGATATCGATAGGCGCCCAAGACTCTCTGCATTACAAATATTATCTGCAAGGCTACGAATCGGAACGGCTTAAGAACCTGATAACCGTAATACACAGCGAAGACCCCGAGACGCTCGAATCGGCGTATGACGCCCAAACTGTGCGCACTCTGTCTTCCGGATACGAGCCGCTGAACGACAGGGAAAACGCAATTCCGCCGCTGCTCGCTTTCAACAGCAGCCTTATGGGCATGTTCATAATGGCGGCTTACGTATTTCTCGACAAGAAAGAGGGTGTGATAAACGCGTTCGCTGTAACGGCTTCCTCGGTGTCACGTTACCTTCTTAGCAAGATATTCGTCATACTGTCAACATCCGTCGTCTCGGGGCTGATTGTGGTAACTCCCGTTATGGGGCTGCGCCCGAATTACGCGCTGCTGCTATTGCTGTTTTTTGCGAGCGGATTCTTCGCTTCCGTTGCCGGGCTGCTGCTCGCGAGCTTCTTCAAGGACATATCGAGAGCGTTCGGCTTGATATTCTTCATACTGGTGATAATGCTTCTGCCGGGTATATCGTATTTTTTGCCGGGCTGGAATCCGGTATGGGTCGGCTTTATACCGTCCGGCCCGCTGATGCAGGGGTTCAGGGAAAGCATCGTTGCGGGAGGCGACGCCGTATACGCGCTGCTCGTAAGCGTTGGTTTCCTTGCTGTGGGCGTAGTGCTGTTCGGATTAACGAACATCCGCTTCAAGAAATCGCTTAGCGTTTAAGGAGGTAATCGAGGTGTTAAAAAAGATGTGGCCGATATTTGTAAGAGACTTGAAAGTCAACACCCGTGAGACGCTCTCCTTGCTGCTGATAGCCATACCTCTGCTGCTTGCGGTGTGCATAAACCTTATAACGCCGGGTATTAACGATACGACGGTAAACGTCGCGATGGTAAAGGGCGCAAACGACGAACAGGCAGCTTACTATGACAGGTTCGCGCATGTAGAGCTGCTGGACACCGTGCGCGACGTCGAAGAGCGCGTGGTGCAGCGCGACAGCGTTCTCGGCATATTATGGGAGGATGGGCGCTCCGTAATACTCGCGCAGGGCAACGAGACGGAGTCGACGCTGGAATATGCAAGGCTTGTAAACGCGCTGTATGAATTGCGTACTGAGCCCGATGAAGCAAAAGTCGAGATAGCGGATTTCAAAAGAACGACACCGCCGTTGAAAAGCCTGATGGTAAACGTAATGCTGCTTATGAACGCAGTACTCGCCGGCATGCTGATATCGCTTAATATTGTTGAGGAAAAGATGGACCGTACAATTAAGGCGGTCAGCGTTTCGCCGGTCACACGGAGCGCATTTATACTTGGCAAGAGCTTTATCGGCATCGTATTCGCGCTTGTCATATCCGCGGCGTGCCTTGCTATAACCGGCTTTTATGACGTCAATATAATACAGGCTGCGCTTATAGTCGTCGCGACGGCGATACTCAGCATGATGATAGGCTTCGTGCAGGGCTTGAGCTGCAGCGACATAATGGAGGCGGCGGGCAGCGTAAAGCTTATGTTTCTGCCGCTCGCGGGGTCTGTGGCGGGGTACGAGCTTGTGACGGGAGGCTGGCAGATGCTGTTCTGGTGGTCGCCTTTCTACTGGGCTTACCGCGCAAACGACATGATACTTTCAAAGGCAAACGATTGGCCGCAAACGCTGCTGTGCTTGGGCGCTATAATTGTAATCTGCGCCGTTATATATGTGATACTTGCCCCAAAGGTAAAAAAGGGCCTGCAATAAAATTAATTTTTGGAGGTGTGGTATAATGGAATGGTACTGGTGGGTGCTTATAGCCGTAGGCGTTGTACTGCTGGGCATGCTGAAGCTTAAGGCTTGGAACAGCATTAGAAAGAACCGCGCTGAAAAGCGCAGGAGAATTGAGGATACGGAAGAGTAGATGTCAAAGAAGCAAGATATTATCAACGCAGCTGTCAGGGAGTTCGGGGAATACAGTTACGACGCAGCGTCGATAAACAGAATAATCAAAGCCTCCGGAACATCGAAGGGAACGTTCTATCACTATTTCAAGGATAAAAAGTCGCTCTATTTCTCTATAATTGAAAACGCGCTACGCATAAAGCAGGAGTACTTCGAGCGCATGATGAGCGAAGTGAGGCAGGAAGAAAGCGATTTCTTCGACATGATGAAGGCGCAGATAAAAGCTGCCGCAGCATTCTTACGGGACAACCCCGAACTTTACAGATTCGGGCTAAAGTTTGCGGCGGAGCAGGGGCCGATAAGAGATGAATTCGACGAGCGTTTCATGCCGTCAATTAGCGGTACGTTCAGGAAAATCATTGAGGCGGGCGTTGAGGGCGGTAAATTTACCAAAAGATACCCGCCCGAATTCATCGCCCGTATAATATGGTATATGTCTATGAACTATTACGATATACTGTTTGACAAAGGCGACTCGCCTTCTGCGGAACAGCTGGAAAACAGCCTTGATATGTTGTTCGATTTTCTAAAAAAAGGTCTTTGCTGAAAGTGCGAATATATGCCCGCCCGCTGTTTCAACGGCGGGCTTTTTGTTTATATTATTAGGGTGATTGCATTAAAGGAAGCAGCTTGGAAAGGTTGACACAATGATGGCGACAAAATCCAATGATTTTTTCCATAGAAGTGTTTCGGAACAACATAAGGATTTATGGGACGGAGAAGTTCGCAGCGGACAGCTTGATATGTTTGACAAGCTGGACGTAGTGCTGTATTTGGCCGACATGTACGCGTGGGAAGCCGACTGCAAGGCGAAGAAGATAACGCGTACCGACCTTCCGAACGGAAAAGATACCAGCATTGACTTCGACGAGTTTTTAAGCCTCATTAACGAAGACGACGCAGCGGCTTTAAAGGAAGAATTTTTAAACGCCAAAGAAAGCCGCCGCATTATAGATCATGACGTCAGGATAAAGCGGGGCGGCAGCGAGCGTTGGTATAAGATAAAAGGCAGCGTTTACCGCATAAGCAGCGATAAAGTATACGCCGCTGGCGTTGCGTATGACATAGAGAGCACCAAAGAGCATATGGAGCGCCTCGAATACCTGAAAACGCACGACTATTTAACGGGGCTCGACAACCTCGGAGCTTTTGACAGGCTCGACGAGTCGGGCAGCTGCTTTTATCCGCGCGCATTGGTAATAGCCTGCATTGACAACCTCAGGGAGATCAATGACTCTTTAGGGTATCTTGCGGGCAACAACCTCATAAAGAACGTCGCGGAGGCTTTAAAGGAGTGCTTTTATGACGCCGACTTCATGGTAAGGATAGGCGGCGGGGAGTTCTGCGCCCTGTTTTCGGGCAAGGACGACCTTGAGATAAGCATGAAGATAAAAGAAGCCAACATGATGTTACACAAGATGTATCTCAACCTTATAAAGACCGAAGTTTCTTTCGGCTACGCGATATGCGGCGAGCCCACCGAGCTTTTCAGCCTTTACAAGCAGGCTGCGGGCAAAGTGCAGAAAAACAGGGTGCTTAAAAGAATACTGTCGCGCGAAACGATAGCGGACAGGCTGAATGAAATAATAAGCGCAAAAATCGGATGGGGAGCGAGAAATAAAAGGTTACAGAGCCTTGCCGCGCAGATAGGCGCAGAGCTCGGGTGCAGCGAGGAGCAGATAAACGAGATAAAGGCGCTTGCCAAGATAGCCGACTTAGGGCTAATAGGCATAAGCGACAGCCTTCTTACCAGACGCGGCAGCTTGAACGACAACGAGCGGCAGGAGTATATAAAGCATATAGAAATCGGCAGGACGCTGATAGCGGGCATCGAGGAGATATCGGGGCTCGAAGCGCTTTATACCGACGTTTACAGGCGTTACGACGAGTGGCAGGACGGCATAGCGCTGCCGGGCAGAATAGTCGCGGGAGCGATGAGCTTCGACGATATATCCCTTGGAAATAAAAACGCAAAGATGAAAAGCATAATAGCGGCCGTTGAGGCGCAAAGCGGAGCAAGGCTTTGCCCGGAAGTAGTGAACGCTATCGTTAAAATAACGGCAAAGCATCTGGCGCCCTGCAATTAATATCGTGGTAATAATATATCAGAGAAGCAATTTGGAAATTCGCTTTTGTATTGCAACGCACAATGGTATTGCGAAAGCGAATTTTATTATGTCCACTACTATGAATATACCCGTCGCGGAAGCGACTACCGCCCACAGGGATTTTGGCTGTCCCGCATACAGGTTGAGTATTATATACATATAAAGCGAGCCTATCGCATACATCGCGGCTACGGAGGCAAGCGCGCCTGCCAAAGCTTTTAGCATCGGTTTAAGCCTGCCGCTTTTTGACGATATGTATTCAATAAGGTTTCTGCGCACTATAAGGCTTATAACAGGCGCGCATACGCAAAAACCCACTATAAAGCCAAAAGAGGGGCGCAGCACATAAGCTATGCCGCCTCCTTCCGAGAACACGGGAAGGCCGACAAGCCCTATAGCAGCGTACGCAAGCTGCGAGAAAAACGCGTATTTCGGTTCGAGCAGAAGCCCCGACATGAAAACGAAAAACGTCTGGAGTGTTATTATAAGCGGCGTGCCCGGAACGGGTATTTTAAGCAGCGAACCTGCCGCTGTAAACGCGGCCATAAGGCCGCAGAACAACAATTTTTTAAGTTTCATATGCCATCCTTGTAAACCATAAATGTGTTAATAAGTTTACAATAATGCAGGGGCGGTGTCAAGAAAAAGCTTTGCAACCACTAGATAATAATGTATAATTCTTTTATAATGTAACTGTGGTGGAGTAAAGCGGAGGTTTGGGTATGCCCCTAAACGACGAGCTTCTTGTGAAGCGCGCTCAGCAAGGAGACGGCAAGGCATTGGAAGAGTTGCTGTTTGCCTGCGAAAAAAGAGTATACAATATAGCCTACCGCTTTATGGGCAACGAAGCCGACGCCTACGACATGGCTCAGGAATCGCTCATCAAGATATATAAGAATATCAAATCATTCAAGGGAGAAGCCTCCCTGTCGTCATGGATATACCGCCTTACCGTCAACACGTGCATGGACGGGCTGCGCAAGAGAAAGAGCGCGCCCGTATCGCTTGAGCATTCCATAGAAAAAGGCGTGCCTTTTGAAGACGCGTATTGCGAGTCTCCCGAGGCTCAGGCGCTGTCGGTGGAAAAGAGCGAGGATATAAGAAAAGCAATAAACATACTCTCCGACGCGTATAAGCACGTAATAATAATGCGCGACATAGACGGCTTTTCCTACGAGGAGATATCGCAGCTTCTCAACATAAGCGTCGGCACGGTAAAGTCAAGGATAAACCGCGGCCGCCAAAGGCTGAAAGAAATACTGAGTTTCTAAAAGCGTTATACTTTTAAACTCACGATATACGCCGGAAAGCCTTAAGGCTTGGGATCCTGTTTTATTGGCGTATTTATTTCCATTGGAACAAAATCGTATAAATTACCGTCTAACTTCCGAAGAACGCAATGTGAATGCAGCAAAGCATATATTATTGGAGGTGCATGTATGAAAAGAATATATATTGTTGTCTCTTTTGTGTTGATTGCGGCAATGATATTCGCGGGCTGCTCGAGCGCCGCTCCAAGTACGCCGCAGTCAGCGAACGACGCTTATTACGATAAAAGCGAAGCGGAAACCGGGGCGGCGGCCGCACCCGTTGAGGCGTCCGCTGAGCCTGCTGAAGCGCCCGCGCCCGAGGAAGGCATAGCCGATTCGGGAGTGCTGGGAGGCGTCGAAGCGGCAAAGGGCGAAATCTCGATACTGGAGCCGGGCGTAAAGAGAAAGGTGATTTACAACGGCACGATAGAGGCCAACACGAAAGAATTCGAGTCGGACTACGATATGATAATGAACCAGCTGCGCGCGGCGGGCGGGTATGTACAGAGCTCGAACATATACGGCTCAAAGCCCGAGGACTGGCAGGACAAGGGCAGGGTCGCCCGGATGACTATACGCGTGCCCAACGACAAGTTTGACGCATTTATTACCATGCTGAAAGGCATTGGACAGAACATCACTACGTCGATAAGCGGCGAAGACATTTCGCTGCAGTATTACGATACCGAGACGAAGCTCTCAACATTGCGCAACCGCAAGAGCAGGCTGGAGGAGATGCTCAAAAACCCCGCCTATACGCTCGACAGCATTATAGAGCTCGAAAAAGAGCTTGCGGACGTATCGTACGAGATACAGATGCTTGAGACTGACTTGCGCACATACGACAGCCTTATAGACTATTCGACTATAAACATAACGCTGTATGAAGTAATGGAGATAAAGGAAATAACGCCCGCAAAGGACGACCTTGGAACGCGAATATCCAACGGGTTTTTCTCGGTGCTCAACGCGCTTGCGGATTTCGGTGAAGGGCTGCTGGTGTTCTTTGTATCCGGCTCGCCCATTCTGGTGCCGCTGGCGGCAATAGTCGTGCTTATAATACTGCTTGTGCGCCGCTCGCGCAGGAAACGCGGAACAGGAGCCATGCCGCCTTACATGGGAGGAGGCCAGAACGATGTCAAGCCGCAGTAAAACAATGGTACTTGTAATATCGGTATTGCTGGCCGTATCGCTGGCGCTTGCTGGATGCGGCGCGGCTCCAACTATAAACCCGGCGACCGGCTCGCCCGAAGCAACGCCGAGCCCGACACCTGCGGCAACAGCGCCTGAGGCGCAGCAAAGCGCGGCTCCCGCGCCTGTAACTAGGCTGGTAGATATAGAAGGCAACGAGATATTAGCCAACAAGATGACGGTAAGCGCAACGGGCGTTAAAAAGGTGATGCCCGACGTGGCGTACGTAACGCTGGGAACGACTACGCAGAACAAGTCGATGTCTAAGGCGCAGAGCCGCAACCGGGAAATAATGAACGCTCTTATAGAGGCGCTAAAAACAGCGGGCCTTAAGGACGGCGATATAGAGACGGTAAACTATTCCGTATACCCGACGTACGATTACTCGTCGGGCACAGGCAAAATATCGGGTTACGAGGTAACCAACATGATACGGCTTACGATAAAGGATATCGACAAGGTGGGGGACTATATCGACGTTGCCGCGGCAAACGGGGCTAACGAAAACTACTCTATAAACTTCGACCTTGAGGACGCAGCGCCGTACTATAACGAAGCGCTTGCCGACGCGATGACGAAAGCCAAAGGCAAGGCGGACGCGATAGCGCAGGCGGGAGGCTATAAAATTACCGGAACGCTGGAAATAACGGAGAGCGAGGCGCATTACTCGCCCGATTACCGGGAATACCCGGCGGCCAAATCGGTTGCTGATGAAGCGGCGCCGACGCCCGTAAGCGCGGGGCTGCTGGAGATTACGGCGAACGTGACTGTAATTTACCGCATAGATTAGCGGATCTGCCAAAAAAGTTCTATTCATATGATTATCAACAAAGCCTGTGCAGGCATATACAACCGGCGCAGGCTTTGTTATCTTAAAAAAACCACATGCTACATTGTGGAGAGCACGTCTTTTTTTAGGACCCCGTATTAAATATTCTTCGCTTGCCTTTTGAATGATAAAAGTAACTGATACCTTAAAACAGGCTTTTATAGAAGAAAGCTCATGTGTCATTCAGAGGAGCGAAGCGACGAAGAATCTTAACCCCATCGGTCGGCGGAAACGTAATATGCCGCGAGGCTATCCGGCGAGAATCTCTTATAAGATTCACACCCCTTGAATTAATACGCTCTTTGTTTATGAATCGTGGTATAAACGCGCCCAAGTTAAACATTCTAAACTTGGGAGGACGCAATGGAACGCTTTGTACCGACAAGAGTATACGTTGAGCACGGCTGCGATAAATACACGCTGGGAAGGCAGCTTATAGATAAATACACAAAAGCGGGCGTAGAGATTGTGGAAATAGACGACCACAACAACATACCCGAAAACCGCGAGCGCCCGGACAGGGATTTCCCGAAAATGAAGGACTATCTCGTGCTGGGCATTAGAAAATCGCTAACATACCGACGGAACCACAAGACGTCGGATTTCTTAGTGCCTTACACGTCCTCGGGGTGTAGCGCAATGTGCCTTTATTGTTACCTCGTCTGCACTTATTACAACTGCTCATACTTGCGCGTGTTCGTAAACAGGCAGCAGATGATGAACAAGCTTAAAGCGTCGGCGGACAAATATCCGGGAAGCGTGTTTGAAATAGGCAGCAATTCCGACCTTGTGCTGGAGAACTCGGTAAGCGGCAACCTCGAATGGACGGTAAGCGAGTTTTCCAGCGTCACGAACGCGCGGCTTACGCTGCCCACCAAATTCGATATGATAGACCCGCTGCTTGATATAGACCACGGCCGCAATGTGACTATACGGATGAGCCTAAATCCCCAGGAGATAATACGGCGCGTGGAGTTCCGCACGTCGGGGCTTAACGAACGCATAGAGGCGATAAACAAGCTTTATAGGGCGCACTACGACGTAGGCATACTTGTCGCGCCGATAATACTGCTCGAAGGATACGAGCAGATGTACGAGCGGCTTTTTAAGACGATGGGGGAGAGCATAGACCCCGGGATACTTAAAAACGTATTGATCGAAATAATATTCATGACGTACGGCACGACGACAAGGAAGATAAACGACGAGGCGTTTCCAAACGCCGTGCAGCTGTATAACGAAAACACCATGTCTTACTGCGGGCGCAGCAGATACGGCTACAAGCAGTCTCAAAAGGAAGAGGCGTCGCGATTTTTAAGGGAAAGCATAGCGCGCCACATACCGGGCGCGCGTATTGCGTATATCGTATGAAGGGTTTATTGCCAGCCGGAAAAGGCAGGCGCTGCGGAATATGCGCTTATTCCATAGCGTTAAGCTCGGCCATAACCTCGTCCGAAAGCGCTATGCCGGCTGCGGTTATGTTTTCGTAGTACTGTTCCTTCCTGCTGAACCCGAGTATCGGTATTATACGCGGCTCCCGGCGCAGCATCCAAGCGAGCACCAGCTGGTTGCCCGATATGCCGAGCCGTGACGATACCGCTTCAATCAAATCGAGCTTTTTCCTGTTGTATTCGCTGTTATATAAGTGCCAGTTGTAATACTGCTCGCGCTTTGCCCTGTCGCCGTAAATCCCTTTAAGCAGCGGCGAGTATGCGAGGAACGCCATGCCGCTCTCTTCGGCGAAGCTGAACATTTCGCTGTCTCCGTGAGCAGTTATGCCGGTGTCAGCGCCTTCGACGGGATGCAGGTAAGAATATTCCTGCTGCATCGCGGCGTATGATACGAAGCCTTCGCGCTCGCAAATCTCGTTGGCTCGCCTCATCTGCTGCGTGGTGATATTGCTGCATCCTATGAAGCGGACCTTGCCTTCCTTTACAAGCTCGTCAAGCACTTTCATCGTTTCTTCAAGCGGCGTGCGCTCGTCATATACGTGCGTATAATAAAGATCGATGTAGTCGGTATTAAGACGGCGCAGGCTGTCTTCGACTCCCTTGCGTATTACAGACGCCGAGAGGCCTTCGTATTCGCTTCTTACCCGGCTCCATTCGGGATTGCCGTTGGCGTCGCGTATATTGTAAGGGTCTTTAAGGCGCGCGCCCACTTTTGTCGCAAGAAATACGTCCGAACGGTTTTTCCTTGACTTCATCCATTTGCCCAATACGTTCTCGCTCTCGTCGCCTATAAACTCGCCTTTGCCCATCCACCACGCGTAGCAATTCGCGGTGTCTACAAAATCTCCGCCCGATTCAAAGAAATGGTCAAGCACCTCGAAAGACGATGCTTCATCCATCGCTGTACCCATCATCATACAGCCGAGACAAAACTCGCTGACGGTTTCGCCCGTTCTGCCCAATGCAACCTGCTTCATGTTATACTCCTTTATTTACCGTTAAAGGCTTGATATATTAGCATATTGAGGATAATATATTATCGGAATAATAAAAGTGCCAATAAATCGCCATTTTAATGGAACCAATTTAAAGGAGCGTATGTGTTTGGATTAACGATAGACAAAGCATCAAGCGTTTCGCTGACAAGCCAGCTTGCGAGGCAGTTAAGGGAAGCTATACTCTGCGGAAAGATAGAAGCGGGAGCAAAGATGCCGCCCACGCGCAGCCTCGCTAAGGAGCTGGGAGTTTCGCGCAACACCGTCGTACAGACGTATGAGCAGCTTATCGCGGAAGGGTATCTGAATAGCGTCACGGGCTCGGGTACATTTGCCGCCGACATAGGCGCTCCGCCGAAACTTAAAAAGCAGACCTTGGAAGCAGCGCATGAGTACGGGCGAGAAAAAGACAAGGACGTAATCGCATTTTACGCAGGCAACCCCGACGTTTCTTCGTTCCCCAGAACGTTATGGGGCAAGGCGCTTAAGGAAGCGTGCCTTTACGCCGAAGACGACGCGTTCGGGTACGGCAGGCCGGAAGGGCATCCCGACTTGAGAAAGGCGATACAGGGCTACCTTTACAGGGCTAAAGGAATCTACTGCGGCAGCGACCGCATAATAATACTGCCCGGTACCGCTATGGCGATACAAACCGTCGCCCAGCTTTTGTACCGTGAGGGCTGCGCGGCTGCGTTTGAAGACCCCTGCATAGATTTTGCGCCGGGCGCGATTAAAAGGGGCGGGCTGAAAACGATACCCGTTGAATCCGATTCACTGGGGATGCGCACAGACCTGCTGCCCGCGGATGCAAATATAAGGCTTGTATACGTCGCGCCGTCACATCAATATCCGCTGGGCGGCGTTATGCCTATAGCGCGAAGGCTGAAGCTGCTCGAGTTTGCGCAGCGGCATGACGCGTACATAATAGAGGACGATTACGACAGCGAGTTCCGCTATCACGGCGAACCGATACAGTCGCTTTGGAACCTTGGCGACGAAAGGGTAATATACCTTGGCAGCTTCAGCAACGTATTTTCGCCTTCATTGCGCATGGCGTATATTATAATCCCCGAACGGCTTAAAAAAAGCATGTCCGTACTGCTTGGCAGGCTCAACATATGGGTCGGGGCAATAGAGCAGATAGCGCTTGGGCGCATCATAGAAAGCAAACAGTACGACAGGCACGTATATCGCATGAAGCGGCTGTACGACTCCAAGCGCAAGCTGCTCATCGACTGCCTGAAAGCGGCGTTTGGTTCGCGCATTCAAATATCAGGCGAACTTGCGGGGCTTCATATGCTTGTCACACTGGACAGGGATATAACCGAAGAGGATAAAAAGGCGATTGCGGAAAGCGGCGTCGAAGTCGATTATGCGGAGGATTACGCCGCCGTCAAAGGCAGGTTCAAAAACAAGCTCGTGCTGGGATACGGAAATCTTGGCAAAGCGCAGATAGAGGAAGGCGTATTAAGGCTCAAAAACGCGCTTAAGTAAAACGGCAAGCTGTTTCGGCGCGGGCGGAAATGGTATAATCGCTAAGGGAGGCGCTATGCTGAAGAAAAACGACATTATAGAACTGGTTATAGAAGACCTGACGGTGGAAGGCGCAGGCATAGGAAAGCATGACGGCATGGCTGTGTTCGTGCCTAAAGCGCTGCCCGGCGAATATGTGAGGGTAAAGGTAATAAAACTTGCGAAGAACTACGCGGTCGCCCGGCTTCTGGATATATTGGAACGCTCGCCGGAGCGCACCGAGCCTTTTTGCGGAATGTTCGAGAAATGCGGGGGCTGCACGTTGCAGTACCTTTCGTATAAGGGGCAGCTTGAATATAAGGCGCGGCACATAAAAGAGTGCTTCAAACGGCTGGGCGGCATAGACATAGAAACGCCCGAGGTGGTGCCCGCTGACAACATACGCGATTACAGGAACAAGGCGTCGTTTCCCGTGGCGTTTGCGGACGGGAAACTCCAGGCGGGGTTTTACGCGCCGCGCAGCCACCGGCTGGTCGCCGCCGTATGCCCCATACAAAAACAGCCCGTTAACGATATAAAGGAAGCGGTGATGGAATGGGCCGAAAAAGAAGGCGTAACGGCGTATGACGAAACGAGCGGCAATGGCACGCTCCGGCACATAATAGGCAGGCAGTCTTCGAACGGTGAGCTTATGGCGGGCGTCGTAGTAAAGGGCGGCATAAACGAAAAATCGCTGACGTCTGCGCTCAAAGGCATACCGGGCTTAAATAGCGTAGTAGTTAACAGAAACGATAAGAATACAAACGCGATATTGGGAGACATTGAGTACGCCGTAAGCGGCGAGGGGTATTTAACCGAAACTTTCGGAGGGCTTTCATTCAGGACGGGGCTGTCGAGTTTTCTTCAGGTCAACCACGAGCAGGCGGAGAAGCTGTATAAGCTCGCCATAGAGTACGCGGATATATCAAATAACGACGTGGTGTTCGACCTTTATTGCGGCATCGGCACGCTCTCGCTGCTTGCCGCGCGCAAAGCAAAACGCGTGCTAGGCATAGAGTACGTTAAGAGCGCTACGGAAAACGCTAAGGAGAACGCCCGCATCAATGGAATCGGCAACGCCGAGTTTCTCGCGGGAGACGCGGAGCGCATGCTGGACGAAGGGGTAAAGCTTGTAGGCGAGCCACAAATCGTCATACTCGATCCTCCGAGAAAAGGCTGCGACAGGGCACTTGTCGAGAAGCTGATTGAACTGGCGCCGCACAAAATAGTATACGTATCGTGCAACCCATCAACGCTCGCGCGCGACGCGTCTTTGCTATGCAAAGCGGGCTATAATATAAAAGCCGTAAAAGGCGTGGATATGTTCCCGCACACGACGCATGTGGAGGCTATAATAGTGCTACAAAAAGCAAATACATAGAAATACTGAGTTTTCGGCATTTTGCGAAGTGCGTAGGATTCAATAGTACAGGAGAAAAATATCGAAATAAAGTTATTATGAATTCGGTTGAAGTTTCAGTGGTTATAAATATGGAATGTGGGGACACAATGAAATAATAGCTACTTACTAATGTTCTAAATATTCTTCTGCTGAAGGATTCTTATTTGTTTAATTGTATTATTGTATTAAACCTTGCATTCGAAATGATTTCTGGTAAAGGATCATGGAAATTAGAAACACTAATGGTATCAATGAAATCATTTGGTTATATTTATATGCATTAAATACATAGCCTTAATGAGGGATCATAATGGAGTCAGGAAATAAAAAGCATATAATTGCATTGGATATCGCTTATGAAATAATGACACGCAATCATGATCCATTGATTCTTTCTATGATGCATCCGGGTGGAGGGCAATATAACTGTTTGGCATTATTAGCATACGATGGAAGTCATTATACTCCGAAATTATTGATTACCCTCAATGGAAATGGTGTTCATGGAGGAGACAGAACAATAAGTCCATATCCTGAATTATACGAAAAAAATAGGGCGGATCTTATTGATCGGATTGCCCGTGAATTTAAAATACGGTTATGGGAAACACCCATTTGGGATTGTCCTTCGGTATCTTTTTTGAAGAAGATATTAGAACTCGATTCTGTTACGATGCTTTCGGCATGGTATGAAGATTCTTATCAAAGCAAGTTGGAGGATGATGCTAAAAATTTTCCTTATTATCCGTGGAAAGATGAAAGAGACTTGGATAAACATATACATTGGTGGTTGATCCAGGCTGATAAAAACACCATTGCTATGGTAAATTTGAAGACAGCGATTCTTATTGATGAAGATGGGAGTTCCTTTAACCTGGACGTAGAATGCGATGAAGCCATGAACTCAGTGAAGAGAGGAATACTGAGACGAGATTTCATGGCTATTGTTGATAAAACAAGGTTACTGCTAAAACAAAATGATGAATGGCATAGACGGTATGAAGGCTATGCACAAAAGATTGTTCAGAACCTTGATTTTATAAAAAGTGTACGTGCATCCTTTCGTCAATGGGTTCCGCTTACTGTGTATTTGAACACCACTTTTGCTCAAAATGCGAAAAGAACGATTGTATTCGATCTACGTTATTACGGTCAGACAATAGCGAGGATTACCGGATATGCAAACGGTAAACACAAGCTAAGTACAAAGGGGTTTGAAAAGAGCAATCTAATAGATTTTGATTGCGACCTTCAATTGAATGAAGTAGACTGGGCAGGTCCTGAAGCCACGGAATTTAGAAAATACTTTAAGAATAGAAAAGGCCCGCGAAAAATGGGGGAGAACAAGGGCAATGAGGAACATAGGTTAGAAAGTCTTTGGATCACAGAGTTGCAAAAACAAAGCGACAAGGTGCTTCCTTATGCAAAAGTAGTGGAGGTCGGAAAAACGCGCTTCCCCATGCCCACACCTTTAAGCGCCAGTAACCACAAAACAGTAAAGTATTCCGGTATATATGGCGGCGGAATAGATATTTTGGCCAGAATCGGAACTGGGGGGTCTAATACATATCTTTGCATCATGGAATTAAAAGACGAAAATGAAAAAAGTGAGCCGCCAATAGATGCACTAAAACAAGCCATTGCTTATACTACTTTCATTCGTGAATTGCTTCGCAGCGAAACTAGTCGACAATGGTGGATTCTTTTCGGATTAAATGGAGAAATTCCAAAGCAACTGACTTTGTATGCTGCTTGTGTGATGCCTTCGAGTGTCTGCAACGATTATTCCTTTAAGGACATGACTTTGGATATAGAAGGAGATATAATTAAATTGCATTATGTGTATTTTGTTGAGAAAGACAACAAGATCACAGAAGTTGACACGTCCTTAAGGTGGTCATGAAAGACTAACTATTAAAAGTCAACCCCGAGATTAAGTATGGTGGACAAAAAACATATGGCTCAAAAAGGGTATAGGAAAACAGACGTCTGCAGGACGCCGTGCGGGCTATCGAGAGAAAAT
>JBLNCA010000015.1:0-96267 GCA_050260375.1 Burkholderiales bacterium
TACAGCGCTATCAGAGATGGGACAACAACTTTCCATTGCTGGTCTTGGGACGAAAATCGCCCCTCCAGTACTGGAGGGAGAACTTTGCCAAAAGTGTAACAGATCAATTGACAACGTAGACAGACTTAACAAACCATGGGTGGAAAGAGTATAATTTTTTCTGTATAATGATCAAGGGTATGTCCATTTATTCATTTGAATTTCCCCGAAAGCCGCTTCAATTTTAAGCGCTTGGCACGTTATCATTACTCTGTGGAGGACAACATGAGTATAGTTATAGATTTTTTAACTTCTGAGGAGGGCGCCGCATGAACGCCGCAATGATATTTTTGCTGCTGGGCGGCCTTGGGATGTTCCTTTACGGCATGAAGATGATGTCGGACGGACTTGAGAGGCTCGCAGGCGACAGGATGCGCCGGGTGCTGGAGGTGCTTACCAACAACAGGTTCGCGGGAGTGGGCGTGGGGTTGGCCGTAACGTCCATTATACAGAGCTCGTCGGCGACGACCGTGATGCTGGTGGGGTTCGTGAACGCGGGGCTCATGACGCTGCTGCAGGCGACCGGGGTCATAATGGGCGCAAACATAGGTACGACGATAACCGCGCAGCTTATTGCCTTTAAGCTGTCCGATGTAGCTCCGGCAATATTGTTTATCGGCATGGTGATGTCGGTATTCGTAAAAAAGCGTGCTATAGAGCGCATAGGCAACATAATACTTGGCTTCGGCGTGCTTTTCGTGGGGCTGTCGCTGATGGCGCAGGCAATGGAGCCGCTGCAGTATAGCGAAGCGTTCCGCAGCTTTCTTGTCAGCTTCAAAAGCCCTGTTGTAGGCGTGCTCGTGGGTACGGCGTTCACGGCGGTGATACAGAGCTCGTCCGCGTCGATAGGCATACTGCAGACGCTCGCGATGATAGGGCTGATAGAGCTCGATTCGGCCGTGTATGTAGTGCTGGGGCAGAACATAGGCACGTGCATTACCGCCATACTTGCGGCTATTGGCAAGAGCACAAATTCAAAACGCACTGCGGGCATACACCTTATGTTCAACATAACGGGTACGGCGGTATACCTTGTGCTGCTCGCACTGTTCCCAGGAGTAGTAGGTATAATAGAATCTTGGTCTCCCGGCGACGTTTCGCGCCAGATAGCGAACTTCCACACGTTTTTCAACGTGTCTATGACATTGCTGCTCATTGGGTTTGCCAAACAGATGGTGTGGCTAATAAAAAAGATAGTGCCCGACAGGCACGACCCGGACAAGGTGGAGAGAAAGCTTATGTACCTAAGCGGGCGCACTGCGAAAGCGCCTCTGCTCGTGCTGGGCGACACTTTAAAAGAGCTTACGCGGATGGGCAGCATATCCGCCGGCAACTTCCAGAACGCGCTTGAATCGTTCTTTGACCGCGACGAGCAGAAGGCGAATAAAGTAATAGAAGTGGAAAAGACGGTTGATTATTTAAGCCGGAGCATAACGAGCTATCTCATATCATATAGAAGCCTTGATATTCCCGAGCACGACATAAAGGTGCTGGGAAGCCTGCACCATGTGATTATAGACATGGAGCGCATAAGCGACTTCGCGGAGAACGTTGCCGAGTATTCGCTGTCTATGGCCGAGATACGCGGCAAGCTTACTCCGGACGCGCATGCCGAGCTCGTGGAAATGTCCGCGAAGACCATGGAAACGCTGAAGAAAGCGCTGGAGGTTTTCGAAAGCCGCGACAAGTCGAGGCTCGGGGAGGTGGAAGCGCTCGAGCGCGAGGTGGACGAGATGCGGGAAAAGTACATGGACAACCACATAGAACGCCTGCAGAACGAGCTGTGCGACCCGCAGACGGGCGTCGTGTTTACCAACATGGTGACGACGCTGGAGCGCGTCGCGGACCACGCTGTCAACATAGCGTTCTCGATAAGGAGCAGGCAGAAAGATTCCTGACACAATATAAGAGGCGAGGGAGAAACCCCCGCTTTTTTATCCCCGGCAAGCAGCCTTTGGGCGGCGCCGCCTGCCTTTTTGTTGATTGGGCTTACAGATAATGCTATAATTATGCGCATGTCTTTTTAGCATAACGGTATTACTCATCATGGGCGCTTTATAGCGCTGAATATATGTTGCATTAGCATTAAAGGGGGGCGGCAATGAACGTAACGCTGGTAAGAGCAGGGAGCAAGGACGCAGAGACGATACTTGAGGGGCAAAGGAATGCGTTTTTGCCTATGCTCGAAAGGTACAACGACGGCGACATGGATCCAGCCAATGAAAAGCTGGAGAACATACAAAAGGCGATACGCGGCCAGCACTTCTATAAGATATTGGCGGACGGGAAGTTTGCGGGCGCGCTGCTGATAGAGGAGGAGCGGGGCGGCGAGCGTCTGAAGCTTCATACGCTTTATGTGCTGCCCGAATTGCAGAACATGGGCATAGGAGGCCGCGCGATAGACATAGCGGAGCGGCTGCACCAAGGAGCCGCCGACTGGACGCTGAACTGCCCTGCCGACCTTGAAAACAACCGCCATCTGTACGAGAAAAAGGGATACATAAAGCGCAGCGAGCAGAAGATAAACGACGCGCTGACCATAGTAAATTATACGAAATGCGGAGACGCGGCGGCAGTATACGAAGCGATTGCCGCCCGCGAGGCAAAGCGGGACGGCGTGATAGAGCTCGCCAAAGGGGAGAGCGTATCGGTGGCGAGGCGTATTTTGAGCGGGAAGGCTGGGACGGCTGGTATTATTGCACGGCGGCGGAGCAATCCGGATGGGTGCACGAAAGCGTGCTGGATATGCGCGGCAGCAAGGGCGTTGCGAAAGAGTATTACTCATCGAAGGAGCTCGATCTAGAAAAAGGCGAGCGGTTGCGCGGTATAACGGAGGCTGGCGTATGGGTGTGGTGCGAGAACTCACGCTTCGAGCGCGGATGGGCGCCCTTGGGCTGCTTAAAACGCTTATAGGGGAATATTTATGTACGGGGAATTACTGAGCTATCTAAGCTCGTGGCCGGGCGTCTACGAGCCGGGAGAAGAGAAGTTCTGGAACGACGAACACATATCTAAGAGCATGCTTGAGACGCACCTTGACGAGAACAGCGACCCGGCTACAAGGAGCATCGGTTTCGTGCGACGTTCGGCGGACTGAATAGCCAAAACCGCCCACCCAGTCAAACGCCCGAGGCTGCTGGATTTAGGCTGCGGCCCCGGGATATACGCGGAGCTGTTCGCAAAGAAGGGCTTTTGCGTAACGGGGGTAGACTTTTCGCAGTATATGAGCGTCACAACGTCGTACTCCCCGCAAAAGTCCATATCGAGATAGTTCTTAAGCCGGTAGTCGATACAAAGGTCCTCCGGCGGGCTTTTTATGCCTGCCTGTATTCCTTTTTAAGGTACGACGAATGCCGTACGTACTGCGAGCGGTATGTCGTCGTGGAAGAGAAAAGGGTGCGCCGCTTCAACATATGGAACCACGCGTTTACCGGCGAAGAACTGACGGACGACCTTATAAGCGCGGGGTTTAAGCGCGTAAGCCTTTACGGTGACATAGCGGGTGCGCAATGCAGCGAAACGTCGAAAACCATATGCGCCGCGGCGCAAGCCTGAAAACACGAAACGCTTTTGACTCGCGGCGGTATACGTGCGGTTTCAAAAGGAAAAACTACTTTCATACCAAAAAGGAGGGTATGAAAGATGCGCAGGAAAAATAAACTAGAAGGCCCCGACGACCCGGAAGTAAACCCTTACGACTTTTATTCAGGGGTGAGCATAGGGTCCCAGACGGAATGCACGGGCATGGTGCCAACGCCGCCGCTCGACGACGCGCAGGTAGACGGCTATCACGACATACATTCCATACCTCAGCAAAAAGGCACGGGAGCGATGAAAATGAAAGACGCGAAAGAGCAGAAGAAAAAGAGCTCGAGGCCAAGGACGTAGTAAAGCCAATTAACGGGCGCTCGCTGCGAATGCGCTTGTTAGGGCCCGGCTTTACGGTTGACATTAAAGCAGTACGCATATATTATTTCTCGTGTATGGGAGGATGACAAACATGAGGAAAATAGCAGCGTCTGCTGTTTTATTATTATTTGCCCTGCTCGCCGCGTGCGGCACAGGAGTTGGGGATAAAGCTCCTTCGCAGAGCGCGGATACAATCACGTCCGCTCCCGCCGATTCGTATATCTCCTACTACGAAGCAAAGGGCGAAGCGCTTGACCGCCTGCTTGCAAAAACCGAAGCTAACGAAGAACTGTATACGCTGATATACGAAAGCCTTGCTCCGCTGGCGGAAGCCGACATGGCGCTTATGCCTATAAAGGCGATAGGAAACGACGAGAGCGTAAGCGAGATGGAAAAGCTCGGCATAACAAACATAGGCGTCGCGCTATGCGACGGCAATATAAAGGTAACGGGCAGCAGAGAAGATGCCCGGGGCGGCGCGTTCGAGATTATGTGCGCTTACGACGCTAATGGCGACTCGATGCAGGCCGCGGTAACGGACGATAACGGCGAAGCGGTTTGCTTTGAATATGCGCGCGCGGATTCGGGGTATGTGTCGCAGTATTACATAAAGGACGGCGCTGTGAGTATAAGGCTGCATTTTGTAGGCGACGCCGTTACGGTTGGCGTTGATACGGTTAAGGAAAAGCCCAGCCCCATACCGCCCGGCGCGGGCGCAAATTTTGCGGAAAGCGGCGAAGTGTGCATTAAGCTTGGCGGCGGCAGGCTTACGGTATTTGTGGACGGCGAGGAGAAGGCATACTGAAACGGGCCTTTAGGCAGGAAAGTCAATAAGGCGCTTTTACTGCAATTGACATTTAAGCCGCAACATATTAATATGCATATATCTTAAAAAACTTCGGGATAGTCCGTATAAATGAAAGGAAAATATATCCATGAGAAAGATAATAATAATGGTAATGGCGCTGGCGCTTGTTTTCTCGCTGGTAGGATGCGCAACCGTAAAGCCGCAGTCGGGCGATAATCCCGCGGGCGAGTCCGCCGCGGTTTCCGTGGAGCTGGAGCCCAATGAATCGGCAGCGCCCGAAGTATCCGCGCCCGCAGGCGCGCCGGGCGACCTGTCATCGTCATACAACGCATACACAAAGGTTAAAGGCGAAGCTTACGATCGCCTAAGCAAAAAGCTTGAAGCTAACGAAGAGCTGTATATGTCGGTGGGCATGTCGTTGTTTACCGTCGGAATGGTAGATCTGGCGCTTATACCGCTTACGGTTGTTTCACTCGGTGAGGGAAGTGAAACGACGCTCGAGATGGTGGGCATAACCGATGTAAAAATAACGGGCAGCGGCAATGATTACACTGTGACGTACAGCGACACCGAGAACGGCACCGTAACGATGACCTGCAAATACGACCCGGCGACGGATTCTGTGCAGTCCACGATAAAAGACGGGACGGGTAAAGAGATTATGTTTTTTGAGTACGTGAAGACAGGCGGCGGCTACGCCTCGCAGTACTTTATGGATAACGGCGAGGACGGTTTAATATTGGTCACGTCGTTCGTAAACGATAAGGACATCGCAGCGTTCGGCATAAAGACGGCGGACGCTCAGCCAGCTTCGATATTCGGCAACACGTCGCTTAACAAGGACTTTGTCGTCAACGATGAAGCGTACTTCATACTCGAGGGCGACAGCCTGACGCTGCTCGAAAACGGCGAAGCTAAAACGTATTAAAACGTTATAAGCGGGCTATATTAAAAATATCGGCGGACAGAACGATAAACTGTCCGCCTTTCTGTTTTTTCGGGAAAACCTGTTAAACCTACCCGCCGTAATGCCGATAAATATATAAAGACAAGTAAATGATGGAAACGGGCATTTATTGTCCGTTTGAAATATTTCATATAAGAAGGTACTGGTTTGATAAACATCAGCCTGCTTAAAGATCTCTCGCATGTAAAGAAATACGCGAGAGGCACGGTGTTCGCCGCGGGTGAAGCGTATGTGATACTCAAGGGCGAAGTCGGCATATATACAAGCAGCCGTAAAAAGAACGCGGTGATGATAGCGAGCATGGGCCCCGGAGACTTTTTCGGCGAGACGGTGCAGCTCGCTGAAAGGCGCGCCGTTACGGCGGCGGCGCTTACCGATGTTTTTGCGCTGCCCGTAAACAGCGGCACTATTCCGCTGATAGCGGCAAGCGAGCCCGATATTGCCTGTGAGCTTATCAAGGCGCTGATAGCGCGGCTTGACAGCATAAGCGCCGACTACGAGGCGCTCTGCGGCCGTCCCTGGGCGGAGGCTGCGCATGCGCCGCATGCCCCGGCTATAGAAGCTGAGCGGACGGCGAAAGCAAAGCCTGAGCCCATAAAGACTGAACCCGCAAAGCCTGAGCCTGTAAAGCGTGAGTCGGCGTCGAGCGCGAAAGTATCGCTGTTCCCCGAAGGGCACGGCAGCTACGAGCTGCCTCTTGCGAGCCAGGATAAAAACTGCCTGATGCTGAAAAGCTACGCGTGCCCTCTGTGCAAAAGCGAATTCAAGGCGTATAAGGTAAGGAATTCGAAACTCGCATTGGACCATACGGACAGCGATATGCGCAACCACTACAAGGGAATAGAGCCGCTTTACTACGACGTTATAACGTGCCCCGAGTGCCTTTACAGCGCGCTTGCGGAATCGTTCGACAAGCCGGATAAGACAGGCGACGGTTTAAAAGAATTGTTTCTAAAGCAAAAACAGGAGATTGCCGTACGCACCGGCGCCGACATGGACACGTTTTCGCTGTTTGCGGGTTATTACCTTGCGCTGCTGTGCGCCCCTTATTGCTTTTTCACGCATGCGCTGGTGACGGCAAAGCTATTCCTTAAGCTTTCATGGATATACGCCGACTGCGGCGACAAGAGCATGGAAGACGAATGCGCTCGAAAAGCGCTTGATACGTACATAGACGTTTACGAGAACGTGGACATGACCGGAAGCCTTGAGCAGCAGCTTTGCCTGATTATAGGCGAGCTTTCCTGCAAGGCGGGCGACATGAAGAACGCAATTAACTTTCTGTTTAAGGCGAAGAACGCCGAGGGCGGCGCGCCGTATATAAAGAAGCGCGCGGAAAACCGCATATATGAAATAAGGGGAATAGACTGACGGATTAAGTACCCCGATTGTATCAGCCTTTAATACAAATCTTCGATTGACCGTTTCGAAACTTACTGCTCAATACCCCTGTTCGCGGTTTATTATAGTTCCGTTTACAGCGTTTATCGTCAGTATGCTTATATCTTTTCTCCCTTCAAATGGATTGCCCTCCTGGTCTGTTAAGCCTTCCTCGTACTCCTGATCAGCGATAAGATCCCAAACGGGCACGGTTATATAGTTTTCAAGGTTGTCTTTTTCGGGGATAACCATGAGGTTGAGTTCAACGCGCTTTACGTTGAACGTTGCGCCCATATCCTTTGGCATATCGTCATAAGGAGGCGCCCACGAGAAACGATATTTGCAGTAGTTCTCGAAAATTCCTTTTTCAGTGTTAAAGTCCAATAGCGGCATATCCTCCGCCACCGTTTCTATGTATTCAGTATGATTCAGCCTGCACACAGTTTTTATACCTTCGTGGTCTATAATGACAATGAAGACTTCAGGCGATACCCGCCATCTGTACCCGCAGTTATAATCGCTGTTTTCAAACAACATCTGCGTACTCGTGCCGTTTATCGACTGGTCAAGGGTCAGCCACGCCGCTTTGTCCTTGCCCATATAACACTTTAAATAAAGATGATAGCCCCCGCCGCTCTCAGCTGCCGGAGACGGCTTTCCATCGTACAGTTTTTCGTCCGCTTTGCTTATCGCAATAAGCGCGCAAAGAGCAGCAAGTTTTGTGTTTCTCATGCGTTTGTACCTCTGTATGAATACTTGGATGATTTAAAGGAAAGTATTTACTGAACAGAATATACCATAAAATGGAGATTATAGCATGACACAGCAGAAATGAGTGCAGAGGGGCCTTGGACTTTTTTATTGAATTTGGTGTCAAGTATACTTGACAAAAACGCCGCACCGTGCTATATTGATGTCAAGTAAACTTGACATATAGTCGCCAGGGAAGACGGATGATGCTGAAAATTGGGAGGCGCTTGCTTGAACAACAGAGTAAGGGAATTGCGCGAGGCGGCAGGGCTGACGCAGGCGGCGCTCGCGCAGCTGACGGGGGTTTCCAGGCAAACGATAAACGCGATAGAGACGGGTAAGTACGACCCGTCGATATGGCTTGCGTATGCGATTTCAAAGGTGTTCGGAAAGCTTATCGAGGATATATTCATATTCGAGGAGGGCCAAAGCAATAGTAAAAAGCAATAAGTTAAGGCGGCTGTACCTGATATACACGCTCATACTGACCGAGCTGGTTATTGCCGTATGGATAATATGCGCAGGCTTCGTGCAGGACGCGCTCGCGGTTACCGTTATGCGGATAGTTGGGGCGGCGGCAGTGGTGATTGCACCCGTCATGATATACGCGTTCTACAGATGGATTAAAAAAGACAATCAGACCTCGAGCGACGAGCTTGAACAGCTGATGCTCATGAAAGGCTTTGCGCTGACAGGGTTTGTCGCGATAACTCTCTCGCCCGCGGCGGCGCTGCTATCGTTCATATTCGACGGCGCGGCCGGGTATATAGCGCTCGGATATATGGCGGTATTGGGCGGCACGCTGAAGTGTTCCGTTTATTACTACCATAAAAAGTTTTAAGGAGGCTTAAGTATGGCCGTTATCGAGACGAAGGGGCTTACCAAATACTACGGAAGGAACCGCGGCATAGTCGACGTGGATCTGTCGGTAAACGAGGGCGAAATCTTCGGCTTTATAGGCCCTAACGGCGCGGGCAAATCGACGATGATTAAGACGCTGCTCGGCATGATATTCCCGACGAGGGGCAGCGCGGAGATATTCGGGCTCGACTGCGTGAGGCGTTCGCACGTCATAAAGCGGCAGATAGGGTACGTGCCGAGCGAGGTAAGGCTGTACGATGATATAACCGTGCGGCGTATGCTTAGGTTTTCCGGCAGCTTTTACCCCGACGCAAGCGAAGAATACACGCGCGCTTTAATGGATGCTTTTGAGCTGGAGCCGGACAAAAAAATAGGGGAGCTTTCCTCGGGCAACAAAAAGAAAACGGCGCTCGTGGCGGCGCTCGCCTCCCGCTCTAAGCTGCTTATACTCGACGAGCCCACCAGCGGGCTCGACCCGCTGATGCGACGCACGCTTTTCGACGCGCTGCTGCGCGAGCGGCAAAAGGGCGCCACGGTGTTCCTTTCGAGCCACAACCTCGACGAGGTGGAGTCGCTCTGTTCGCGCGTGGCGATAATACGCGAGGGAAGTATAGCGGACGTAAAGAAGGTAAGCGAGCTTTCCGCCGCGGGCGGCAAGAAAGTGAAAGTAAAAGGCGGCAGGCCCGAAATCACGGAGCGCGTGCAAAACGTTAAGCGTACGGGCGATACGCTGGAGTTTACCTACCGCGGAAGCGCGGCAGAGCTGCTTGCCATGCTCTCGTCGTGGGACGTTGAGGACTTCACCGCCGAGGACGTAAGCCTATCGGACGTGTTCATGTCCTACTATAAGTAAGGAGGCAGAGTATGAACATCTATGTTATGGATATAAGACGCAGCCTTAAACCTTTGATTATCTGGACGGTATCAACCGCGGCCGTATTCGCGCTCGTGATATCTCTTTACCCCGTAATGCTCAATTCGGATTTTGTTGAGCTGTTGGATGCAAAGCTGAAGCTTTTGCCGCGGGAGCTGCTCGACATGTTTCATATGTCGGGCGAGGACATAAGGGAACTGCCGTCGTATTTCGCGTGGGTATTCCAGTTCGTGCTTATGGCGGCATGCCTCAACGGAGCGATAACCGGCATAAACGCGCTTGCCCGCGAGCAGAGCGAAGGCACGATAGAGTTCTTGAGCTCAAAGCCGGTGCGCCGCGGCAGCATAGCTGCAGCCAAGCTCGCGGCAGCCTGCACGGAGTATGCCATATATTTCGTAACAGTCGGCATAGCGGGGGCGCTGGCGTGCGTATTCGTTAAACCGGCGGAGCTCGACGGCGTGTATATGCTCGCACAAGTCGCCGCTGTGCTGCTGGGCGGCTTTATCGCGGGATTAGTATACCTGTTTCTCGGCCTGCTCGTCTCTGTATTTTTACAGCGCGCAAGGACGGCGGGCACGCTGGCAGTTGGCATATTCTTTCTGACGTATATACTCGGCTTACTGCCGGCACTCGAAGTTCTCGGGTTTTTAAAGTGGGTGTCGCCGATAAACTACTTTACGCCGAGCCAGGTTGTTATGGCGGGCAGCATAGATTGGGGCAACGCGCTCATTTGCTTCGGGGTAATGGCTGCGTTTGCGACAGTAGCTTTTGCGGTGTACAGGAGGAAGGATTTTCTCGTATAGCAATACGGACATTGGGTTATAGCGAGGGACGGCGTTTATGCCGTCCTTTTCTTGTAGGTGAGAGCAGCAATATCTCTGAAGAAACAGTCGGTTGCCGTGAAGTCGTCCGTATATTTGAAACGTTCATGCGCCATGACAAAAAGCCCCTGAAAGCTCATAAACATCCGCGTTTGCTTCATACATTTAAACGAGTCTATTATATGAATCGGGCTAAAGAGATGAAAAAAGTATGCTTGCTGGTTTTGCTTTTAATGCTTCTTGCCGGATGCGCGGTAAAGGAAGCAACGGCCGCTCAGGAAGAAAACACTCCCGAGCCGGCAAAAACAAGGTATGAGATACTCGTGCTTGTAGAATCGAGGGAGCTTTTTCTTTTTTGCGACGAAGAGCTTTTCAGGGTCTATCCTGTCGCCATAGGCAAGACGTCCACGCCTACGCCCAAGGGCGACTTTACCGTCGTGAACAAGATAGAATGCCCTTACCGCAAGGCATACGGCACAAGGTGGATAGGCCTCTCCGCGCCCGGCATAGGTATACACGGGACCAATGACCCCTCTTCTATTGGCACGCACGCTTCAAACGGCTGCATAAGGATGCTGAACGAAGACATAGAGGAGCTGTTTAAGTTCGTAGAGATAGGAACGAGGGTATTCATACTGTGACGGCGGGGCGGGAGACAATCTTGTACACGGCGCTGGACTTAAAGCCCCGTGCCGTGTATATTGGGGGGTGTAAGCAAAGCGTTACAAAGGAGAAAACATGGGCTTGTTTTACTGGACGGTGAGCCTGCTTCTGCCGGTCATTATAACGGTGATGGGGCTGTTAATGAGGTTCCGCCCGCCGAAAAATATAAACCTGTTATACGGCTACCGCACCGCGCGCTCCATGGCCTCCCCCGAGGCGTGGGCCGCCGCGCACGATATTGCGGGAAGGATATGGCTTGTCATAGGCCCGGTGCTTACCGCCGTTACTGTTGCGGCAAACCTCGCCCTGCCGCTGGAGCCTGAAGTGCTGCTGATGATACTGATGGCGCTAGGCCTTACCTGCATAATCGCGCCTATACCGTATGTGGAGAAGCGGCTCAAAGAAAAGTTTGGGAAGTAAGCAATAACAATATATAGTTCGTTTCTTTTTCGCAGCATACCAGAGAAAGCGTACGTTGCGAGAATTTTTTGCCCGAAGTCTTATTTTTTCCTTGAAAGGCACTTCGCCGTGTGATAGAATCCTGTAGGAGTACGGAAGAGAAGGGTGAAACGGATGCGCTTCGGAGTTTCAAAGGTCTGCGAAAATAGTTTCGGGCAATCGGAGAGGCGTCGTGTTTCCTTTTTGGAGAGGTATTTCGAAAACCGTATAACCGTTATCAAATAACACGAAGACCGTGTTATTTTTTTTATATATTCTGTTATATTAAATTTATTTTTGGAAGGAGTATTGTACCATGTCCGTTAATGAACAACCCAAGAGAGCTGTTACGGGCTACCTCCCCGACGAGCGGCCGCCGCTGTTGAAGCTGCTGCTTTACGCTGTACAGCAGGTCATCGTCATGTTCCCCGCGACTATAGCGGTCGCGCTTATCACAGGATTCCAGGTGTCTACCACCATATTCGCGAGCGGCCTCGCAACGCTGTGCTTCATACTTATCAGCGGCAAGAAGATACCGCTATACTACGGTTCCAGTTTTTCTTACCTTACCGCTGTTATAAGCCTTATGACCAGCCAGTCCATAGTCGACAAATTAAGCCCCGCAGCCGCTTCGCAGCTTTCCGACTGGCTCAATAAAGCGACGTCGGTAATGCCTGCGGAAGCCATATCCTACGCGCAGTTCGGCATCGTTATGTCCGGCCTTATTTCGATAGCTGCCGGCCTTATAGTGAGGTTCTGGGGCAAGAATAAAATAGAGAACGTATTACCGGCGACGATAACAGGCTCAATAGCAATGGTAATCGGCTTAACGCTTGCCGGCAACGCTCTTGGAGACGCGGCGCCCGTAATGTCCGACGGCGTTGCAGTGCCGGGCGTACTGGGCAGCGGATGGGTCTGGGCTGTGTCGCTTGTCACGCTGCTTTCGACGATACTGTTCTCGCGCTACCTTAAGGGCTTTTTGGGACAGCTTCCGCTGCTGCTGGGTGCTGCCGTGGGCTGCCTCACCGCCGCGATTATCTACTGGGTCGGCGGAGCGGATTACAACATGTTCCGCACGATACCGCAGGAAGCGCTGACGGCGTCGCTGTGGTCGGCAGGGCCGATTTCCGTTCCGGCGTTCACGCTGCCCAAGTTTTCGACGGAGGCTATATGGGCTATAATGCCGATAGCCATAGCAACGATACCCGAATCGACGGCTCATATATTCCAGCTTGACGTATACGTCAACGAACTTGCCAGAAAGAAAAACTCGGGCAAGCATTATCCGCTCGCGAGCATGCTTGACCGCAACCTTATAGGCGACGGCATCTGCGACATGATATCCGGCGTTATCGGCGGGCCCGCCGGTACGAACTACGGTGAAAACATAAGCACGATGGCGATAACGCGCGTGTTTTCCGTTCCGGTACTTGTTGTCGCTTCAGTCATCGCGATGGTTATTTCGTTCTTCACGCCGCTGATACAGGGCATTTATGCGATACCGCTTGCGGTAATCGGCGGGCTGGAGATATACCTTTTCGGCGCAATAGCCGCTCAGGGCATAGCCATAATGATAGACAAGAAGGTGGACATGTTCAACTCTAAGAACGTAGCCGTTATTGCAACGATAATGATAATCGGGCTCGGCGGCAAATACGCGTTCGGCGGCAACATACCGTTCTTCGGCATAGACGTTCCGTGCATAGCGGGCGCCGCGATATTCGGCATACTGCTCAACCTGATACTCAACATAGGAAAGAAGAAGGAAGAAGCAGGGGAAACCGAATAACGGCTGAGTCTGGGTCTTCAGATGTAAAAGCCCGCATACGCTGCGGGCTTTTTATAACGGGGTCCCCAGCAAGTCGTGAGGCTTGATGGGGTGTAAATAACGGGGTCCCCAGCAAGTCGTGAGGCTTGATGGGGTGTAAATAATGGACCGGTAAAGCCGGGGGAGTAAAAGGGCTTAAGCTTAATCAATCAAAATAAAGATCCATCAGTATCTCGTCGTGATATACGCCGTTTATGTTGAAAAAGCCGCGATGCAAGCCTGCGCGCACGAAGCCGAACTTCTCGTAAAGGTGGATTGCTACGTCGTTGCCCGCGCGTACGCCGAGGTGCACGGCCTTTGCGCCGCGTTTGCGCGCGAAGGCCAGCAGCACGGCCATCGAGGCGGTGCCTATGCCAAGGCCCCAGAACGCCTTTAAAACCGTTATGGAAAGCTGGAAGTTGTGCGATACGCGCGGCGGCGTTTCGCCGCGTATCTGCGACAGGCTGACTATTCTGCCGCCGACGAGGCCGACCATCAAAAGCGTGTTGGGTGAGGACGAAAGCTTTTCGATATGCTCGGCTTCCTGCGCCACCGTGATGCTGCGGCAGCCCTCCTTGCCGAACATGAGGTTGTCGCTCTCTCCGCCTACAGTGTTGAGATAATCAAGTATTTGCTGCGCGTCGGAAACGCGCGAGCGCCTCAGCACGAGCAGCCTGCCGTCTTTCAGTATCGTCTCGTTCAGTATCGTCATAGCTTCCTCCGGACAAAGCAAAATAAGGCCGGTTATTGTCATTTCAAAAAGTATGCCTTCTTGTACTCCGGTATAAACGCGGCCTTTAATGACCGCATATGTTAATTATACCATATTATAGCCTGTAAAACAGCATGGAATCAATGGCGATAGGAATGCTTCCCCTTTCACCCACCCCAGCGAACTTCATTCGACGGGGACCCCGGCAGGGGAAGTGGCGCGAAGCGCCGATAGGGTATGACACTGCACGCATTTGCGTTACGCATTCTGGCGGGCTGGGAGTCCCCATTATGTGCAGTTTGGGTAAAATTAATATACCGTACATTATCGGCGTTTTTGTTTAAAGCTTTTGATTCCAGTTCGCTGATATTTTGAGTTTCTTTTCCGTTTATATCGGCACTCTCTCTTATCCCTACACTGACCGGCGATTCAAGGCCAAGCCTGCGGAGAGGCTTAAGGTAGACAGTAACCTCTCCTTTTTCATTAACGGTAATCTTCTCAATTACCCGTTTTACCTGAGCGTTGCTCCATTCAGACAGGTTAAGCAGTTCGTCAACCCCGGTGTATATGTTCTGTATAATGCTCTTAACATAGTTCTCATCCCCGGGGCTGTTTTCAATCGCTTCCAGTCGGGCTTCAAGGTCATTCATCCTTTTGCGTATCGGCTTTACCCTTTCCTTCAGCTCGCTCATCGTTATAAGTACTGCGCTTAGAAGTGTTAATTGAAACTCGTTTTCCCTTGTCGCAGTAAAGCCAATATTGATAAAATGCAGTGTTATGCCGCAGTCTATCAGCTTCCGGAAGCTCTGCAGGCTGTTGATAGTGTTGCGTGCCAGCCTGGTCGCAACGCGAAAGAGCACCATATCAAACAGCTTCTTTTCTCCGTCCGCAAGCAGCTGCTGAAAGCCTTCCCGTTTCTGAATGCTGAAGCGAATCTTTCTATAAAACCCTTATATTTGTTACATATATCTCAAAAGACGAACCATATCGAAGAATCTCAGAGATGCAACAATCATTTATTGCTCTTTAATAATCCTTCTTTCCAACGGCTCATTGACAATGATACTTGAAATCAAAGATAAAAGTGCGAACAAAATAAATGCCAGGGGGATAGTATATGGTAATAACCATATAAAAGCTACAGCAATGACGCCAACAAAGAGTACGAGCGCCAGATCAGCCTTTGGTTCCAAAAAAAACAATGAGAGCGCGTTTTTTAATATATCTCTGATACGAAGACTGCACATCGACAGCATGGCAAAAGCGTAACATCCAATCAGTAGTCCCATAATCAACAGGAAAACCGAAATCGAAATCAGGAAAAACGGCGACTCCTTAGAATTTTGGCTTGATATAAAGCAGAAACATGCAAGCCCTATAAAAACGGCGCATGATATAAATACTGGAATACTTTTGAGAAAGCTTGCTTTTACTTCCGTGATAAAATCAGTCCAAATGAAAGATACTCCGTTTCGTACCAGCAGCATACAAACCCGGCTCATTCCGGCCACTGCTGCCGGAATAGTAATAACGGGCAGACAGAAAACAAGAAAAAGCATGTTCAAGATAAACAGCTTCGATAAATGCGTAGTAAGCAAAAAGAAAAAACGCGCCGCTCCTTTTTCCGGCGGCGGCGCGGCGTCTTCTACAGGCGCCCTTTGCCTCTTGAAAAATCTATCCAGATAGTAGGTTTTCTTTCCCATAGCGCCTCTTATATCAGTATGTTCGCCTCGGTTTTTTTGTCAAACACATGCACGAAGCTGCTGTTAAACTCAACCTTTATTACGTTACCGGCTGCAAACCGCTCCCTGTATTCATTTGAGAGGTTAGACGTAGCTATTCTTAAAACGCAGTCTTTGCCTGCAACCTTTGCGTGCAGATATACCTCGCTGCCCATCATTTCGGATACGTCTATCTCGGCGGATATCGCACCCTGATTGTCTTTGTCCGTCAGTGTTATATGCTCGGGACGTATGCCGATCACTATTTCGCCCGCTTGTTGTCCCTTATCCTTAAGCTTTTCTTGTACGCTTTCAGGGAGCGATATCACAGACTCCTTTAAGCGTATGTTATACTTGCCTCCAGAATTCTCAAGCTGAGCATCGAAGAAATTCATCTGCGGAGAACCGATGAACCCGGCTACAAAGATATTCGCGGGATTGTCGAAAACCTGCTGCGGCGTACCTATCTGCTGTATCAGCCCGTCTTTCATAACGACTATACGATCCCCCAGGGTCATCGCTTCTATCTGATCATGCGTTACATAAATAAAAGTCGTGTCGATACGCTGCCTTAGCTTGATTATCTCCGCACGCATCAGGTTCCTCAGCTTCGCGTCAAGGTTTGAAAGCGGTTCATCCATCAGGAATACCTGAGGATGGCGCACTATCGCGCGCCCTATCGCAACGCGCTGGCGTTGCCCTCCCGACAGAGCCTTGGGTCTTCTTTGAAGCAAGTCGGTAATTTCAAGTATTTCTGCGGCTTCTTTTACCTTTTTGTCTATCTCGGTTTTCTTCCGTTTCCTTAATCTCAGCGCGAATGCCATATTTTCATACACTGTCATGTGCGGATACAGAGCATAGTTTTGAAAAACCATCGCGATATCCCTGTCTTTCGGGGCCACGTCGTTAACAAGGTTTTCTCCGATATACAGCTCTCCGCTCGTGATCTCCTCGAGCCCCGCCACCATCCGCAGAGTCGTGCTCTTACCGCAGCCGGACGGCCCTACAAGCACTACAAATTCCTTGTCGGCTATTTCGAGATTAAAATCCTTGACGGCTTCAACACTTTTATCAAAGACCTTATTGATGCCTTTAAATATTACCTTCGCCATAGTTCCGTCCTTCTCCTCCTTTTGTATACATAAGATTCAACCATTATGTTTCCTGGCCGTATTTTCAATTACAACTTGCCAATCGGCTAATAATACTTCCAAGCCTGTGTCTTCCATTCCATTTACATGTTCACTGCCAGCCATTCTTTAAGCTTTTCGCCCAGCTCTTTCCCCATTCTTTTATGTGTTAACACAGATGGATGATCCTGAGCCCCATATCCTTCTAAATCAGGGAATATGCCGCCGAATTTATGACAGAAGATCCTCATATCTCCCGTTTCCTGCTTATATTCTTTTACTGCGTTTAAAATATTGTCGTACAGATAATAGTCCATCGGACCAAGCGAACAGCAAATGATCGGTCTTTGGCCGTTGAGGTTTCTTACCTTATATAAAAATTCTTTGTACCTGGCCTCAAAATTTCGCTCTTCAACCTCTTTGTTTTTTGACGCCTTAATCAGAAAAGAATCGTTTGTTCCAAGATTAATGATAATCGCGTCAGGTAAAAATCCTGAGAAGTCCCATTTTGTAAAGCTGTTCTTGAACCCCCGCTTTTCTTCGTGCAACCTGTCCGTGTACTCGTAGTAATCTTCCATTGCAAACGATCTTGATTCGATTTCGGGCAAATCAGGAAACACAAGCTTAAATTGCGGATCAGACGGCTTGCAGAGCGGTATTCCTGAAATACAAATGCTGTTATATTCCGCGCCGATTTCCCTTGCTGCAATCGCGCTGAAGGCCAACAGTCCATTCTCTTCTTCTGTTTTAAACATATCGTCCCTGCGATTTGCCTCATTTCCAAAGCCGCAGGTTATGGAGTCTCCGATAAACTCCAAACGGTATCTGCTTTTTACGGGCTCCGGAGAAAGGAAGCTCCCGTCTGATTCAAACCCTAGAATGCCCACTTTCCCCTTATCGTTTTCCGACCTTTTGACTACCCTTATCTTATGTCTTTCGGATACTTCGCTTGAAAACAGTGTGACCCGATGCTCATGCCTGTCCACTGCAATCTCCTTTACAGGAGTTTCATTATCGTCAACAAAGACAGAAATCCATGGCCAAAGCGTTCCTTCCGGAGGGAAAACCGTTTCTATAGCACTAAGATAAGCATTAAGCCTCTTTCCCTCAAATACGACTTCAAAGCCTGAGCCGGACCAGTTAAAGAATACGCCGCCGGTCTTGTTATCAATAATAGTCCTTCCGAAAAACAAGATACTATCGTTTGATGTTATGTCCGATATTTTTTGCATTTATTTTATTGCCCCCTGTACGACCCCTTTAATGATTTGTTTCTGGCAGAATAGATACGCTATAAGCACCGGCAGTATTGTAAGCACGATACCGGCCATAAGAGGCGCGAAATCAACGCTGTAAGAGCTGAAGAAGTTATAAGTTGATAGCGGCAAAGTGCGCTCCTGCGGGGAAAGCAGCACAAGACTCGGCAATAGGTAATCGTTCCATATCCATAATACATCAAGTATCAGTACCGTGATAATGACAGGCCTTAACAGCGGAAATACTATTCTAAAAAAAGACTGCATCTTGTTGCATCCGTCTATAAGGGCCGCCTCTTCCATCTCCAGCGGTATGTTTTTAATGAACCCATGAAAGATAAATATAGCAAAAGCCTGCCCAAAGCCCATATACATAAAAATCAGCACCCACTTGCTGTTCATCAAATCCAGTTTTCCGTAAATGCTCACTAGAGGTATCATTATAGCCTGGAAGGGTACGATCATCGAAGCGACTAGCACGGCGAATATTATCTTATTTATTCTCCATTTGTGCCTTACAAGAAAGTAAGCTGCCATTGAGGATGTAAGCAGTATAAGAACAACGCTTATCGAGGTAATGATGGCGCTGTTTCCGATAGCATTGAGAAAGTTCATCTTTTCAAACGCCTCAGTATAATTGACAAAGTCTATTTTATCCGGCAGCGAGAACGGGCTTGATACAAACTGCTGCGTAGTCTTGAAGGAGTTTATCACCATCAGGTAGAACGGCACGAGAAATATGGCCAGCAAAACACAGATCAAAATATATTTTGCCCACTTATTTGATATTTTTTTCTTCATGCTTCCACCTCATATCTCTTTGTGAGAAGGACTTGCGATACGGCCGCAATTGCGACTGCAATAAACAGCACTATCGCTTCCGCCTGCCCCACGCCATACTCGTTTGCCTGAAACGCTTTTTGATAAATATGCATCGCCGCAAGCCGTGTCGAGCCGTATGGCTGGCCGTTCGTAAGGGCAAGGTTTAAGTCGTAAGACATGAAACCCCTCGATATAGAGATAAAAAAGCATATTATAAAAGAGGGGACCATCATAGGAATCGTCACTTTAAACAGTTTCTTAAGGCCAGTGGCTCCGTCAATATCGGAAGCCTCCTGTATATCTTTAGGTATGCTTACAAAGCCGGCGACATAAATCATCATAAGGTATCCGGCATACTGCCAGACTGTAACAATGATCATAGCCCAGATCGCCCTTTCCGGGTTTGTCAGAAATGATGTCATCAGTGGCTCGTATTCAAGGCTCTTGCCAATGAGTGTGATAACGTTGGCAAATATAAATTTCCATATATACCCGAGCACGATGCCGCCTATCAGGTTAGGCGTAAAAAAACCGGCCCGAAAAAAGTTTTGAGCCTTGACATTGCTGGTGAGAAGATAAGCAAGCGTAAACGCCAGCACGTTGCAGAAAATCGTCGAATAAAAAACATACCCCAGCGTCTTTACGAACTGGCCAAGATACTCCTTATCCGAAAAAATAGCCGCAAAATTATCAAAGCCCACGTAATCCTGAGCTCCCGTTATCGGGCTGTAGTTCGTAAAGGTCAAATAAATGCCGTATATGAGCGGAATCAGCAGAACACAGATAAAAGCAATAAGGGAAGGCCCCATAAACGCTGCAAAAGTTCCGGCATTGATAAGTGCTTTTTTCCCTCTTTTCATTATTCCCCCCTGTTTATTGGGCGGATAGCGGCATTCTTAGTTACACCGATATCCGCCCAGATCCAATACCCCTATTGTTTTATTACCATATTTTACTTAACCGACTTCCAATACTCGTTGATTCCCTGAGCCAACTGCTGTCTGTCAATGGCTCCCGCAAGGTACTGAAGCATAAGGTTGCCCGTCTGCGTCCAAGCGTCTCCCGTTATGTACGAGAAGCACCCTAAGTTGATTGTCTTGCCTGCAGCTGCGTATTCGGCTATCGATGTGGTCATTGAGTTATATGTAGCGTCTTTTCTGACATTCTTATACGGTATGCAGAAACCTGCGTCGAGGAAGAACTGCTGGCCTTCCGGATCGGTAAGCATCCATTCCAAGGCGTCAAGCGCCGCCTTCTGCTGTTCCGGCGTATTCTGTGATTTGTCTATGACCTGGAATTTAGGCAATACCATAACGACCTGAGTGTTGCCATAATCGGCCGGATCATTGCTCCACGGCACCGGGATAAAGCCATAGTCCTGCTCAACATTTTCAAGCGTAGTCATAACCGTCCACAGCCAGTCGCCCATGAAATACGTTGCGCATTTCCCTTGGCCAAACGCCAGAGCGTCCGCGTTGTAGTCTCCTACCAACGGATCGGCCTTGTTATAGTTATGTTCCTTTAACAGATCAAAGGTATCCATATATCCCTGGAATATGGGGTCGTCCTCGATTTTCTTGGTTCCGGCTTTCAGCGCGTCAATGAATCCTGTGCCGTCAGAAGTCGCCGGCCCCTGGCACGCATAGGTGAGCGTGAGGTAATGGCCTCCTACCGACCAGTTTTCACCATGTATCATGGTCGCGGGCATACCGGTAGCTTCAATCTTCTCAAAGAAAGCCTTTAAAGCATCACGCGTATTGATCGTCGACGGATCGAACGTCCCGCCGTATATTTCGCCCACTATTCTCTTGTTATACAGCAATCCAAACCCTTGGACGCTCCAGGGTATGCCATAGATCTTTCCGTCAAATATGCCGCCGTCGATTGCGCCGTCATTCAACAGCTCCAGCCATGGCGCACTCTCCATCGTTAAATCTAAAAGTTTTTCCTGATATTCTATAACATTAGCAGGGTCAATGTTCATGAACGTCGGTGCATTTCCTGATGCGTAAAGAGACTGCAGCTTTTCCTGCTGGCCTTCTCCGATGCCCGTGGGTATCAATTCAATCGTTACATTCGGATGAAGTTCGTGGTATCTTGCGAACATTTCTTCGAACATCTTGTTTACTTCAGCGGATGTGTTGAAGTAGGTGATCTTTACAGGCGCCGCTTCCGTAGGTGCTACGCTTGCCGGCGCCTCATTGCTTGTATCCGGAGCAGTGCTTGGTGCGGTTGGTTCTGCAACTGCCCCCTGGCCGGCACAGGCGCCCAGTGCCATAGCGACCATAACAAACACAAGAGTCAATGCCACTAGTCTTCCACGTTTCATAGTTACCCTCCTGATAAGAATAATTTGTTCCGCACATATGCATCCATGCGAACACTTCTGATAATACTAGATACATACAGTAATGTCAACCCATTGACATTACGCACACGGCACCAAGTCAACTATGTGTACTATTATATTGCATTAATGTTTATTATTATCGCTAAAATTCGCTTTTATTTGCCATCGCCGACTAATATTAACTTCAATTATTGCATATTTTTTCTGTGTTTCGTGTCATGCGTTTGACATTTATTTTGTTGTTTTGATAAAATACTGCATATGTTAAGGTTGTCTGTCAGGCGCTCTCCCGTTGGATAAGCTGAACAGGGAAGACTGTATTAACGGGTATGCTCTTTTCTTTATAGTTTATGATGCTCTCTACCGCGAAACGGCAGTTATCATCAACGGGCTGCCTTATAGTTGTAAGGGCGGGAGTACAAAATCTGGCTAACTCAATGTCATCATAGCCGATCACCTTCATCTGTCCGGGGACATCAATACCGTTTTTAGCGCAGTATTGGAGCACGTGGGCTGCGATGATGTCATTCGATGTAAAGATGCAATCAACATTCGGGTACTGTTTGAAAAACTCAATGATGCTGTTCTCATATTTCATGGATATAAAGCATTCTTTGGGCGCCAGATATAAGACCGGCTCAATCCCGTGTTTTTTAAATGTGTCGGCAAAGCCGTCGTATCGCAAATTCGCGTATATTCCGTTTACTGGCGTATCCATGAAATAGGCGGGTCTTTTGCATCCTTTTTCGATCAGATGGTTTGCCGCAAGAATCCCGCCGTTATAGTTATCCGAGCAGACGGAGGGTATTTCAGGTGAAAGTGTTCGGTCAAAAGTAATAATAGGAGCGTTAAAATTGAGATATTTGCTTAAATTCTGTGTATGGCTCGCGAGTATCACTCCGGTTACTTTATGTGCTTTGAGCATATTGAAGTATTCAATTTCTTTCTCGGATTCATGGTTTGACACACAGAGAAGGAGCTTATACCCATATGAAGAACAATAACGCTCAACGCTGTTTATTACTTTGGCAAAGAAGTAATTGCCGGCGGATGCGACGATCAGGCCAATCATCTGACTGTTTTTCTTTGAAAGAGATCTGGCCAGCTCGTTCGGCTGATAATCCAGTTCCGCCATCGCCTGATTTATTTTATCGCGTGTCTTCTGGCTTACCTGAACGCGGTTGTTCAGCATCCTCGATATCGTAGTTACAGTAACGCCTGCGCGCTCGGCTACATCTTTGATTGTCGCCATTTATGCGGTTCTCCTTTAAAGTGTCTCGGTTCAGATACATAAATCAATATAACACCGCCGGAGTGTGATGTCAACCGAGTGACAATTGCTAAAGGCGCTATGGATAATTAACCAAATATAAGGTCATAAGCAAGGAGATCATATGAAAAGAACGGAATTTAAACGCGTTACTCCTGAATCAGTCGGTATTTCAAGCGCTTCAATTCAAAGGCTATTGGACAGCCTCGAGAGTGGTTTTACCGAAATGCACGGAATACAGATAATGCGCCACGGCAGTATCTGCGCTGAAGGGTGGTGGTATCCCTATGCTCCCGGCATACGCCATAACCTGATGTCTGTGACGAAAACATACGCCGCGACCGCCGTTGGAATAGCATTTACGGAAGGATTGCTGGATCTGTCAGATCGGATCATCGATATTTTTCCAGAGCATTCTCCGCCGCGGCCTGACGAACTACTTAAAAAGCTCACTGTACGCGACGTGCTCTGCATGGGCTGCGGCATGGAAAGCACGCCTTGTCCAACGGTCAACTGGATAAGGGACTTTATCGCCACCCCTATAATACACGTCCCGGGGACCCGGTTTTTTTACAACAGCCTCGGCTCTACGCTGCTTGGGGCTATCATAAAAAAGCTTACAGGTATGGGCCTTTCTGAATACCTTAAGTCAAGGTTGTTTGACAAGATAGGCATAGACTCCGACAACCTCCGGTGGGTAAAAATGCCGGACGGTTTAGACGCCGGCGGAGCCGGGCTATACGCCACTACGGAGGATAACTTAAGACTGATGAAATTATACTTAGATGGCGGCGTATTCGAAGGGGAAAGGATACTGTCAGAAATATATGTCAATCAGGCTGTTACAAAGCAGATCGATACTTCAACGCAGGCCGTAAGCTATCCTTTTGCAAAAGACAGCTTTTGCGGCTACGGTTTTCAGATTTGGATGTGCCGGCCCGAAGGCGTTTATCGTGCGGACGGCGCAATGGGCCAGTTCGCAATAGTTGCCCCAAAGCAGGATATGATTATATCAATTACGGAAACCGCCAAAGGAATAGACGGACCGCAAAAAACATTAAACGCAATTTGGATGTTCCTTGACGAAGTCGCTGATGATATGCTTCCCGAAGATTTTGCAGCATCTTCTATGCTGCAAAAACGGATGGCCTCTCTGGCACTTCCCCGTCCTTCGTACAGGCCATTTAGCCCCAAAACCTCAAAAGTCAGCGGAAAAAGCTTTGAAATAACCGATGGCATACTCCGCTTTGAAGACCAAACGCTTTCCGTCTTCTGCGGCTCAAAGCTTTCAAAAGGAATATCACGGTTCCGTTTCAACTTCTCTTCAAACAGCTGTGCTCTTGAATTCACGCAGGACGGAACCGAGTATTGCGTCAATATCGCAACGGACGGCTCGAGGGCGTTAAACGAGCTCAAGGTGCGGGGTAATACGGCGATACTCGCTTACTTTTGTGGCGCATGGTCCAGTGACGATACTTTTACGGTATCGGTTCGATGGATAGAAACTTCTTTCGAAAAAGAAATAAGCTTTCATTTCAACGGCACCGAATGCGTTATTACCACAAGAGATCCTTTGATGAGCTACGGGCCTTTGGGTGAATTGAATTGTCTCCCCGTAAAAGCGGCATTGTATAAATAACAGGACGGCCCAAGAGGAAAGGGCTGTCCTGTACCTTACTCAATGCGCAGTAGTATCAAATAAATAATTTATTAATACCGCCGTTATCGCTGTATTCTATATAAGCTTCCCGCTTTTCAAGGTCTACCACAAGCCTGCTAAAGTGCCCTTGATCATTCCAGCTAAGCACGAGCCCGCCGCCTGAGGATTTTTCGACCGCGAACGACCCGCTAAAGCTTGGGTGGTCATTCCTGAACCTGATAAGCCTGATAAGCCTTTGGACCACTTTCCTTTCAAGCTCGCATCTGATTTCTTCCACCGAATAATTATAACGGTTGATTTCCCGGCCGTCGCCTGTTTCGTCGGCGCGCTCGTATTTGTTGGTGCCCGCCAGCAGGCCTACGTAGTATACCTGAGGTATTCCCGGCGCAAAGAACTGTATCGCTCTCGCGATTATATAATCGTCATCATTTTCGCCCAGCATTGAATATATGGTCCCGCGGATCTGATGTACATCAAAGCCTCCCTCAAGCTTGTGTGCGTCCGAATAGACTTTGCTTAAGTTGGACCCTCTTTCAACGCATATGTCTACTATTCTTCTAGCGCTCTTTACATCGACAAGGTCGTTCATATCGGGTATTACGGGCAGCCCGTCATGGCAATCAAGCGTTGTAAACTGTTTTTTGGGCCTTTCCTTTAAATATTCCCCCAGGCTGTCAAACCTCTTTTGCAAAAGCGCCTCCAAAATTCTGTATGGCAGAATGAAATCGTAAATCCAATAACCCCTTGCCGCAAGCTTGTATTGTATGGAATGATGCGCGTGCACCTCCGGCAGCAAAACCAAATCATACTGCCTTGCGACGTCCGATATCCAATTAAGGAATTCATATATCTCCGGCTCGACAAAAAAACAGGAAGTGCCGCGCTTTTTAATCACATACCCTATAGCGTCGAGACGCACGATCTTGACGCCGTTAAAGCTGAAGTTGCGCAATATATTGCGGAAGAATTCTTTGGCGGTTTCAGAATGTATGTCTACGTCGATCTGTTCGGAGGGGTCGGTCTTGCCAAATGTCGTCCACAGCTTTATCGTTTGCCCGCCCTTTACCGTATACTCGGAGTACGGCAGTTCACGGCGTAAAAATATTTTGTCTATGTCCTCCTTCACGGGCATACCGCCGTCCCATATCTTATCCAGCGTTATAAAAAGGTCTTTATATCTTGAATCATCCCCGTTATTAAGAAAATCACGAAAATACTCGGACTGCCTTGAGATATGATTTACCATCAGATCGATAACGACGTCATGATTACGACTGATATTATTAATATCTTCCCACGTGCCGAAAGTCTTTTCTATCTCGAAGTAGTCTATTGGCGCAAACCCCCGGTCGCCGGAAGAAGGGAACGGCGGCAGTATATGAACTCCTCCATCAAAGAGGCCTTTTAGCATTCCGTCAAGCACGGAGCGTAACTCTTTAAGGTCTCTTCCCAAAGAATTCGGATATGTAATGAGTTGCACTTTATTTTTAACAGACATACCCCTTCTCCTTGATGTATTCGATACTTCTTTCTTTATCGTTATGCATTCAAGCTTACCTTAAAATCCTTCGATATGATAATGTCGGCCAAGTACTGATGTCCCGCAATTATCTTGTGTTCAATCTTTAATACGTCTTCTATAAACGGATCATTAGCTTCGTTTCCGCGGTTTCTCTTTTGCCTGTGTTCCAATGTGTCCAGCCTGTTCCTGTTTATAAACACCTTGCAGTCTACATGCCTCAATAAAGAAGTATATGTGCCTTCAATTATGACAACCTTTATGCCTTCAAGGTCAAGCAATTCCTGCGATATGCTGTTATCATTATAGTTTATAAGAGGCTTTACTATCGTTCCGGCGCCGCTCAGAGCTTCAAGAATATGCTGATTCAACAGGTTCATCTTAACCTCCGCATGCGGCCCTAGCCAAGCGTCGTCTTCCCTTCTTTTTTTGTCGTTCGATTTGGGGGGCAAAATGAAGTAATCATCCTGACACAGTACCGCGCACTTAACGTTCCTGTTATAAAGCGCATCGCTCAATGCTTTTGCCGTCTCCGACTTGCCGCTTCCCGATTCCCCCGAAACCGTTACTATATATCTTCTTTTTATATTCTTAATTTTCGGCATGATATAAGAAGCGATTTCTTCGCCCGCATCCACATGATGTTTTTCAATGACTAATACATCACCTTTCATGCTTACCCCCTTGTATCATTTTCGTAAAGTTATTATAGGTGGCTGATTTCTTTCTTTGCGGTCAAGAGCGCCGACTATAGCAATGTATGTAAATCGACATAATTATATAATTACGGCATAAAGATGTCAACCGCTTAACATTCTATTAATATGCATGAAGTGCACGAAAAACGCTCGAATCGATAAATCGCTATTCTATTAATACTACAGCGTAAAAATGGATGGAGAGGAATGATCGACCAGAACTCGATTGTTAATGTTCTTCGGGCATGCGGTTGCGGTGGCCTCATGCCTCTATATGGAAAAATAAACGCTTTCCAGGCCTTTGTCAACGGGTGTTGAGGCAGAGCTAAAGGGGAGGTATAATCAGGCGGGAAGGAGTGCTGTTTATGGACTTAGATGCTATATCCGAAGCGCTGAGAAGCCATCCGCTCATAAGCGCGGCGGGGTTGTGCGCATTGCCCGGCGCGGCGGAAGACGATTTTAGCGACGTTGACATATTCGTATACTGCACGGACGTACCGCCCGGGGAGGAAAGGGCGGCGCTGGTTTCGCGCATTACGGCGGATTATATGCCCGGGCGGGAGCGTACGCGTTGGGGCATATGCGACCAAGCGCTTTCGGGCGGCGAAGAAGTATGGCTGATGTACGTAACGGAGAAAGAGACGCAGGAAGAGGCGGAGCAGGCGCTCTCGGGACGGCTGCCCGGCAGGATGGACAACTACTATTATCCTGTGGGCAGGCTCGCGACGCTGAAGAACCTTCGCGTGCTGTTCGACAAAACAGGATTCCTCGCGGAGATAAAGGCTAAGCTCGCCGAGTACCCGGAAGAACTCAGACGGGCGCTCGTGCGTTTCCACGCGGAAGCGCTTTGCGATACCGAAGACATGGAGCGTGCGGCGGCAAGAGGCGACGTTCTTTTTTACCACTTCGCGCTTGACATAGCGCTCGACCACTTTCTGCAGGCGCTGTTTGCGCTTAACCGCGAGTACTTTCCGAGCAGAAAGCGGAGCATAAAGTATATAAGCGGCTTTGAGATAAAGCCTTTGGGGTGCGAAAAAACGCTGCTCGATATAGCGGCATTGGGCGGTTCTCCTGAAGGCGTGCGGGCATCGTATGCCAAAATGGCGGAGCTGATAGAATGGACGAGGGCGCAGGCTAAAAACAACGCTTTGAAACTCGGGGCGTTAATTTCTCAGGATAAAATATAAAGAACCGGCGGCGAGGCCGGTTCTTGTGATTAAGCCGTATGTTGGGCCCTGCCCGTTATACTTCGTAAGTGTTATTGGACGTATCGCTATATACCGCCGTACTGTCCGCGCCGGTCATTGTGTCCGTCATGCCCCAATCGTCATCGTCGTACCAGTCGTCGTCAAAATCCGCAAGAGCAAAAGGAAAGCCGAAATCAAACCCTCCCGGGAAAAAGCATCTGCCGAACCTGTCACAGCACCTGCCAAAGCGGTCTATAAAGAAGCAGCGCCCTGTGGGTACTCCGAAAAACAGAGGGAAAATCGGCCTCGGGAACCGTCTTATAGGGAACCTGCGGGGGAAACGGCGAAAACCGCCGGGAAATCCGCCGCGTGGAAACCCGCCGCGAGGGAACCCGCCGCGGAATCCGCCGCGCTGCGCGATCTGAGTACCGGTTGTATCAAAGCCGTCAGGCATATATATTATCTCCTCTCATAAAGAATTCTGCAGCATTTTGTATATGCTAATCTATACTATGAACGTTAACTGTAATATGTTCTGTAACTGCTGCCATGTTTTTCGAATAATGGGATATAAGCAGTGCGCTCATATAAACTGTTAAGGAGATATGACAATGAAATCCCCAAAAAGCCAAAACTTTATGGGGTGGCGCGGGCTCCCCAAAGAATCGTGAGATTTTTTGGGTGGTAATTGTATTACAGCCGCAGATGCCTTATTATACCGTAGCTCATCTCGTCGGCCATCCGGAGCGCTTGCTCCTGTATCGCGTCAAACTGCGCGATGCTTTCCGCATAGCGTCCGCTGATAATCTGCACTGCCTCGTTCTCCGTCATCCTAAGGTGGTCGTACAGCATCGAACGCCATGTCTCGCTGTTCCAGAACGGGTTTATACCGGCAAGAAAGCCGACGATGCTGTCGGCGTTTGCGAACCACGCTGCCCTTTTCTGCGCGGCGAGCGCAGAATTGCCAGCCTTCGCGGCGTTTACAAGGTCGGCGGCAATAACCAGATGCTGCGTTAGCAGGTCGTCAAACGTCTGCGCCACGCGGTCTCCGTAAAGGGGACGGAGCGCCGCCGCGAAATCCTTAGGGTTGCGCAGCAGCCTGTCTGTAACCGGCCGTATGTCGGGCAGGTTTGCCGCCGCGCTTATTATAAACAGCCTTGTCCAAAACACGTGCTCCATCCACAGCCTGCGCACCGTTTCAAGCAGCTGAAGCTCGCGCGCGTCTATGCGGCCGGAATTATCGCTTTGATACATTATGTGCCTCCTGATATTTCGATAGAGTATAATATGCGCCGGCAATGCTTTCAGTGATTGCCATAGCCTGTAATAGTGAACATATCAAGCAAAAAAAGTATTGTTCTCTCTATTTACTGCCCGCAACCTGCTAACGTTTGTCTCCGGGTATGCATATATTGTCATATAAACAACCTACAGGAGGTGAGTTGATTGCTGACCAGAAGAGAATTTGTTACGATGTCTGTCGACCTTAATCTTTTCTTTTTACGTATAATGAAAGAACACTCGCTGTTTTTAGAGCTGGGATTTACGCCAAAAGACAGGTCATTTGGCGAACAGGCCGCGGAATTCAGGAGAGGATTTGAGCGGCTGCTTTCCGAAGCGGTGGCTCTTGCCGACGGAAACGCAAGCGGCGCAGTATTAAGTTCACGCCAGGCGGCCACGCAGTACACATTGGAAGCCGAACGCCTTACCAATTTCTATACGGGCGTGCCTATAGATTCCGCAATAACGAGGAGGGAATTGATGCTGCAGCCGGCGTTTGCCGAGCCAGGCCCGCAGATGGAGGAAGCCGCAGAGAGCCTTGATCGCAGGGCGTATCAGCTGACAGCAGGCCTTGCGGAGTTTAAGGAAAGGGTGCTTGCGGACGTGCGCTCATGCAAAATGTTTACGTTGAATTACCCGCTGCTTATAGACCATATACTGCGGGAAGCGCGCTTCTTTATGAACATGCTGGTGCTTTTGGTGCGCCGCGAGAGCCTGAATACGCCGGAAGACCTTTTAAACCAGGAGGTGTTCTGGAACCGCATAATGGCGGAGCACTCGAAGTTCATTGCCGGCCTTCTCGACCCGACCGAAGAGACGCTTATTGACACCGCGAGGATGTTCGGCAGTGAATTCGACGAGCTTACGGCCGAAGCCGCGGAGGCCACAAGACGGACCGCGGACATAGCGAGAGTGACCGCTGAAAGCCGGCAGGCGACGGCGCGGCTGCGCGATTTCAAAGAGGCGGGCACAAAAGGCCTGGTGGAATGCAAGATACAGTCCATAATACTGCCGCTGCTGGGCGACCACGTGCTGCGCGAGGCGAACCATTACCTTTGCGTGCTCGGCATATGCAGGCCTGCGCAGGCGCGGCAATAACGGGCGATGTAGTAACCTTAAGGACTGGCACAGCCGTTAGCATGCCAGTCCTGTTTTTTACGGCTCTGCTTGCATATGCTATCTAAAGACCGTCGTATAGCCCTCCATGATATGATTATGGCCTTGCGTTACGCCGGTCGCGCCGCGATAGAAGTGGTAATGCCCCGAGCTTGTACCGACCGCAGGACCGGTAAGCAGATCGTATCCGTGGACATGCCTGTCGTTAAAGCTTGTCTGGCCGGATAAGCGGTGCGTGTGCCCAGGAACGTCGGGGCTTGCGCTGGTTATACCCGAATAGCGATGCGAATGGGCGTCGTCTACCGAAGTCGTTCCGTTGTACTCGTGTGTATGAAGTCTCGCCATAATTTTACCTCCCTCGTATATATCATTATTATGTTTTATGCATATGTATGTGTTACACAAAGGGCTTTTTAGAGCAAACATGTTGACAGGCCTTTGGCGGTTTATTATTTCCTTGTTTAGAAGGAGCGGTTTTATATGGGGCCCCCAGCAAGCCGTGAGGCTTGATGGGGTGTGTATATGGGGCCCCCAGCAAGACGTGGGCTTGATGGGGTGTGTATATGAGGCCTCCAGCAAGACGTGAGGCTTGATTGGGTGTGTATTGCAAAATCAACAGCGGTTAAAAAGCTTACCCGGTCCGGCTTTGCACCGGTAACGGGACTTTTAACAAGGCTGATTCAGCTTTGTTATAAAGTCTTTTTTATTTACATAAAGAAAGGTATGGGCGTACATTCGGAAATGGTTGCTTTTTTGTTCGCGGCGGGAGCCGTGCTTCTTGCGGAGATGGGCGATAAGTCGCAGCTTCTTGCCGTGGCTTTTGCCGCAAGGTACAAGCCTTCAAAGGTGATTTTAGGCGTGCTTATAGCTTCCGCGATAAACCTGGGGCTCGCGGTATGGATAGGCAATCTAATCGTGAAGCAGGAAATATTAAAAAGCTGGATACAGGCCGCGGCGTCGCTTTCTTTTGTGTTGTTCGGGCTGTGGACGCTGCGAGGTGAGAAGGAGGAGAGCGTAGGCAGCAAAAAAACGAGGTTCGGAGCTGTAATGACCGTGGCGCTGGCGTTTACCATAGCCGAGTTGGGGGACAAAACGCAGCTTGCCACCGTGGCTATGGCGACGAAGTTCCCGGACGACCCCGTAGCGCTGTGGACAGGCGCCGTAGCGGGAATTATCGCAGCCGACGCCATCGGCATACTGGTAGGCGTCGTGCTGCGAAAGAGGATACACGAGAAGCTATTAAGGACGATATCCGCCGCGGCGTTTATAATATTCGGGCTTGCCGGCTGCTACGAAGCCGCAAGATATACCTTCGGATGGAGCGCCGCTATATCCGCGGCATTTGTCGCTGCGCTGGCGGTTATAACCGCGGTCATTGCGTACATGATAGTCAGGAAAAACAGAGAAAACGAGGTTGTCGTAATAAGCGGCGGCAAGGCAAGGCGCGGATAAAAAGAGCATGACAGATTGGTGAAAAAACCCACTACAGTATAAATAAGATAAGCGCGATTTTATGTCGATAAAATTAAAAAAGACAACAAGGAGCGCAGCATGAGGAAATTCAAAATTTTGACTACGAGAGTGGACGAGAATCTTAAGTAAATGAGTTTGTTTTAAGATTCCTCACTTACGTTCGAAATGACATACGGGTTTTTTTGACACTCTGACCTCTTCTGAAATGAAAACTAATTTTAATTGTTACGTATTTTTTCATGTGTAGCCTCCTGACGCTGCGGGGAAAATAACAGCATAAGGAGGTGCGAAAAAATGGCGAGGAAGGGAAAGACATTGGTTCCCGGGGCTCGGAACGCGCTCGACAGGATGAAGTACGAGGTTGCGGACGAGCAGGGCGTTGAACTTAAAGAAGGCTATAACGGTGATTTAAGATCGCGCGACGCGGGAAAGATCGGCGGCAATATGGTCAGAAAGATGATACGGCAGGCCGAGCAAAACATGTCGGAGAACGAACGCAGGTAAACGCACCGAATTTACGGGGAGGGCTTAATGCTCTCCCTATTTCAATTCAGTTTTTTACCCCTGCAAGCTGTTCTCCTGCCGCTCCATGTTTTCCACAACGACGTCGTATATGTCGCCAAGAGAGGCGCAGTACTCCAATACCTTCCACGGCGTGTTCGTGTGGAAATGTATCTTGATGAGGCTGCCGCCGCCTACGGCCAGCAGGCAGTCGCCTTCTATATTCTCGGTGATATACTTTATTATACTGTCCTCCGAAAGGTCTTTGCCCTCTATGAGCAGCTGCGTGTCAAATTTGTAATCCAGCATATTTTTTCTCCGCATATCGAATTTTCTATTTTTCATGTTAATGCAAACGCAGCGGTAAATCAACGCCGCCATCAGCCATTTATACACTGAAAAATCCCTGCATACTAAAAAAGCCGTTGACACAAACGCCAAGGCTGTGGTATATTATAATTTACGGAATGTAAATATTTATATTAATTACAATATTATACTAGCGCATTTCGGATGGTTTGTCAAGTGTTTTTTTGAAGGGAGAGGGTTTTTATGGGCGGTTTTTCGCTGACCACACAAAGCGGGCTTGCTCCGCGCTTCAGCCTGGGCGTGGCGGAATATACCGTTGTTTTGCCCGCGAAAAAAAGCTCGGTGTCGATATCCGCAAGGGCGGCGGGGTATAAGGCGAGAGTGACGATAGACGGCGCGAAAAAGTCGTCCAAGAAGGTAGTGCTGGCAACGGGCAGAGCGCCGTGGTACGCGTCATTGTTGCGGCGCAGCGGGCAACACGAAAGAATACCTGATAACGGTGATAAGGCAATAAACGGAATGGACTTAAGGGAGCTTCAAAGAGAGGCTCCTTTTTTCGTATAGTATCTCCATTAAGCCAAGGGATGTATTGGATATAAATTGGGTGTAAACCCCGGCTATATTTTACAGAAATGCCAATTGAAATTGTATGCATAATATGATAGAATATATCGAATTATACCATTAATAAAAAACTGTTCCATCCTATTCCACAAAATAGTTTTATATATCCGAAAACTGTGTATTGGAGGAGAAAAAATGAATAAGAGATTTGTAGCCGCTTTTCTTATCGCGGTTTTGTTGTTCTCCGCTTTTTCGGGTGCTTCTTTTGCGGAAGGAGAGGCCGCAGCGTCCGGTGAGCCGCAGGTAACGGAGAGCCCGCAGACGACCGAGGAGCCGCAGCCAACCGATACGCCTGCGCCTACGGAAACGCCCGAACCATCTGAGACGCCTGCTCCTACTGACACTCCTGCGCCAACAGAGACGCCCGAGCCGTCTGAGACGCCTGCGCCTACAGAGACGCCCGCACCTACGGAAACGCCCGCGCCTACGGAGACGCCCGCGCCTACGGAGACGCCGGGAGCAGCCGTTAAGGAAGGCGCTCTGGATTTAAGCGCTTTAAAGCAACGCTTGAGCGGCATTGAGAAGAAGCTCTCGACTAACATACTCCAGCTTGTAAACGAAAGCTTCCTGCCGAAGGGCGCCACGAAGGAAGAGCTTATGACGCAGATGGAAGCGCAGGGACAGATAATGGAGAGGCCGGTAACGAACGGCGCTCGCAGCGCCCCGGCGGACACATACCTCTATGTATATATCCGTATGAAGCAGGGCAGCAGTTTTAATGTCATTAAGCCATATGTCGCGGAAATAGTGAACAGCGACGCGGACTATGCCCTTGCAGCGGCCTATGTGGAATTGAAAAACATTGAACCTCTTGCGGCGCTTGACGAGGTTGTCAGTATAACTGAGGTCATTGCGCCGGTGGTCAATGCCGGTTCGGTAACGAGCCAGGGCGATTCGCTGCTCAATGCAGACCAGATGCGCGCGGCAACGGGCTATAGCGGTGCGGGCGTAAAGGTCGGCATTATATCTGACGGCGTTGACAATCTGGCAAGCGCTGTGGCTAGCGGCAATCTGCCTTCAAATGTAACGGTGCTCAGCAATACCCAGTCCGGTGACGAAGGCACGGCCATGCTGGAGATAGTGCACGACTTGGCGCCCGGCGCCAGCCTTTACTTCCACGACTGCGGATCAAACACTATAGCTTTCAACCAAGCGATAACAAACCTTGTGAACGCGGGGTGCAATATAATATGCGATGATATCAGCTGGCCGGGGCAGCCGTACTTTGAGGACGGTATCATCGCACGGCATGTCCAGGATATGCTCGCCGCGTACGACATAACTTACGTCTCCTCGGCCGGGAACTCGGCGGAAGAGCATTATCAGGGAGTATACCGCGATACAGGGCTGGGATATCATGATTTCAGCGGCGGGGCTAACCCTGCTCAGCCTTACTTGCGCTGCTTATTAAAGCCCAGGGGCAGTATAATGGTATTTTTGGAATGGAACGATCCGTTCGGCGGCTCATCGAACGATTACGACCTTTATCTGTATGAAGGTTCCACGCTGCTGGGCTACAGTATGAGATGGCAGTTCGTTGGAAACAGCGATCCCATTGAAATGGTGCAATACACCAATCAAAGCAGCCGCGATATGATAGTTTCAATAAGAGTTAAAAAATTCTATACCAATGCTGATAAGACGCTGGAGCTTTACGCTTATTGCAGCGGAGGCTATATGGAAGACGCCTATTTAGTCTCCGGGGATTCAATATTCGGGCATGCCGCAGTGCCGGGAGTAATCTGCGTGGGCGCCGCGGATGCAGCTACGCCGAATGAAATAGAATCATTTTCTTCCAGAGGGCCTGTAACGATGCTTACCGAAACACGGCAGAAGCCTGACATATGCGGCATAGACGGCGTGTATGTAAGCGGGGCGGGCGGTTTCGGAGAATATGAGGGAGGCCGTTATTACTTCTTCGGAACCAGTGCGGCGGCTCCGCATGTTGCGGCGGTGGCTGCGCTGCTAAAATCGCGTTTCCCGCTTATGCCCGCATCGCAGATAAAACAGATTATACTGAACACCGCTGTCGATCTGGGCACCCCGGGCTATGACAACGCGTACGGGTACGGCAGGGCGAATACTCTTGCCGCTGCGAACAGTTTGCTGTATTTCGGATTCGACAGTCAGGGGGGAACGGGCGTACCGCCGATAACAACGTACTACGGCGACGTTGTATGGGCGCCCGTCGCGCCTTCTAGATGGGGATACAACTTCACGGGCTGGTATTTAGACCCCGGCTGTACCATACCATGCTATTTCCCATACACGGTACTCTACAGCCAAACGGTTTATGCCGGGTGGGCGCCGCAGCCGCAGACGAACCTGCTTGCCGGCGCGGGCCTTTCGTCCGGGTACTTAAACCGCGCTTTCTCTCCGGCGGTAACGAGCTACAAGATAACTATTGGCGAGAATGACGGGAGCTTCACGCTTACGCCTATAAAGCAGTATGACGGCGCGGCGATGACCATTAACAGACGGGCTCAGTCAAGCTATACCGTAAATCTCGCGAACGGCAAGAGCGCGAAGATAACCGTTAAGGTGACGCTGGGCAGGAAGTCGAAGACTTACACGTTCACCGTAACGAGGCCAAAGTCTTCGAACAACTATTTAAGCTCTATAACAGCGTCGGCGGGTACTTGGAGCCAGGCGTTCGACCCCAATGTTGCGAATTATACGCTGTATCTCGACGAGAACACAAAGAGCGTGGCGATAAGGGCCGCCGCCGCGGCGGGCAAGGTTGCAAGGGTATCGCCCGCGTCAAAGAAGATATCGCTTAACAACGGACAGTCGAAGACGCTGAAGATAACAGTAAGGGCGCAATCGGGCGCGAGGCGTACGTATACTGTAACCGTGGTGCGCGCGCCGTCCACGAACGCTAATCTTAAGTCGCTTAAGGCAAGAGGGCTTGCTCCGCGCTTCAGCCCGGGCGTGACGGAATATACCGTCGTGCTGCCCACTAATAAAAGCTCGGTATCGGTATCCGCAAGGGCGGCGGGGTATAAGGCGAGAGTGACGATAGACGGCGCAAGGAGGTCGTCAAAGAAGATAGTGCTGGCAAACGGGCAGAGCGCCGTAGTGCGCGTCACCGTTACGGCGCAGGCGGGCAACACGAAAGAATACCTGATAACGGTGATAAGGCAACAAACGGAATGAACTTAGAGGAGCTCCTTTGCGGGCTCCTTTTTTGCATAGGCAGTGCCATTTCATGCCTGAAAAAGAAAAACGGGAAATTGCTAAAATATTTAACTTAAAAGAAAATGAGGAAAATAAATACTATATATAGCAAAATAAATTAAATTATGTTATAATGCAGTCACACTTGAATCATTTGCGATCATAATCTGACATTTTGCCCAACACCGTTTGCTTTTCCGGTCGCTTACCTGCAATCCAAAAAAACCTTGGAGGTATTCCGATGAAAAAGATTGTTTCCATGCTATTAGCCGCGCTGATGATACTTACCGCGCTGCCGCTTGCCGCTCTGGCGGACGACGGTAACGGCGACGGCTATAACGATAACGACGTGCAGAAGATAAGCGCGTTTTTGAAACTCGGGGAAGACGGCGTAACGAACGCCGAAAAGCTGGGCTACGCAAGCGCCGACGACCCTGCTGCGTGGACGGACGTCATATGGGAAAGCGACGGAAGCGAGCTACGCGTTGTCAGTATAAGTTTTTGGAATCCGGCTTTGACCGGAACGCTTGACCTTTCAGGCTGCGGCGGCTTAAGGGAGCTATATTGCTCAGGCAACATTGAGGCCCTGTCTTTAGACGGCTGTGTTGCCCTTGAGATGCTCGGCTGTAGAGACAACAATTTTACATCTCTGGACATAAGCGGTTGCACGGCTATTAAATATATTGAAAGTTACGGCAGCCCGCTAAAAACTATACGCGCAAACATTGAAGGCGCTGAAGTAACGCTTGACGCGCCGGACGGATGCGTCAGGATTTTTTACGATAACGATCCCTCCGCATACGTGTTTCCAATGCTAGTTGTTACTGCAGTGCCTGTTTCCCTGCCGTTTGACAGCTGGACGGGAACGCAGGATGGTGCGCCTTACTCGTCGGACAGTTTGTTTTTAAGCCTTACTCCCGGCTCGGCGTACAGCCTTACCGCGGGCTTTTCGGGCAATACCGGGTATAACAACCACGACCTGATTAAGATGCAAACGTACCTTGTTCAAGAGCCTCTTGAGTCCGGCTATTGCAACGCCAGGGTGCTTGGCTACAACGCCGGCCCGTCCACATGGAGCGGAGTAACATGGGATAACTCTACGCCGAAGCGCCTCGCGGCTATCAACTGGGACGACAAGGGTAATGCGGGTGAACTCGACCTTTCCGGCTGTACATCGCTTGAAACGGTGAGTTGTTCCAATAATACAGAGACTATAACTCTTGACTTAAGCGGCTGTACGTCGCTTACAAGCATAAACTGGCCGTACGGCTTTCTGCACGAACTCAACGTTGATGGCTGCACGGCTCTTACGAGCTTGGTTTGTGACAGAAACTGTTTAGACGAGCTTGACCTAACCGATTGCACCAGGCTTTCGCATATTTCATGCTCTGGGCTCGAGCATATAAAAGCTTACCTTAATAACACATTAGTAGACCTTACGGCCGCGGGGCAGGGAAATATCGGCCTGTCGTACGACGGCGGCGAGATCGCCTATGCGACGGCTGTTCCGATTGGTTCGCAGTTTTACAGCTGGAACTTCGAGTACGGGCAGACGCTTTCGACCGAACCGGATATAGAGCTGTATCTGGGCGGAGAGGAAAACGCCATATATACCGCCAATTTTATAAACAGCGTTACATATAACGAACATGACGTGGATAAGATAAGGGCTTTCCTTTCGCAAGGCTCAAACGCCCAAGCGCTCGGCTACGACATAGACGACCCTGCGACGTGGACTGACGTTGACTGGGGGACTACGGGAGAAGAGCTTCGAGCCACGTATATAAGCTGGCATAATAACAATCTGACCGGCCCGCTTGACTTGTCGGGCTGCGAGTCGCTGAAATGTTTAGTCTGCAGTGGAAGTACTCTCGGAACGCTTGACGTAAGCGGCTGCACCGCTCTTTATAGCCTGGTGTGCGATAACTCCGGGCTGACCGGCCTCGATATTAACGGCTGCGGCGCACTCCAAGGACTTTCTTGCATTCACAATTCGCTCGCTTCTCTCGATATAAGCGGCTGCGGCGAGCTTGAGTATCTATACTGCGGCAACAATCCGCTCACCTCTCTTGACGTGAGCGGATTGAGCAAGCTTATTGAGCTTGATTGTTTCGACAATACGATAAGCGCTTTGGATGTAAGCGGCTGTGTAAACCTTGAAGGCCTATATTGCTCGAATAACGCACTAAGCGAACTGGATTTGGACGGCTGCGAAAAGCTCTCTGCGCTGAACTGCAGCGGCAACAACATCGCCTCGCTGGATGTAAGCGGCTGCCCTATAGAGTACCTCGTATGTTCCGATAACCCGCTAAAAATTATACGCGCGAAAGCCGAAGGAAAGTACATAACGATTGCCGGAGCGGGCGGCAATGTACAGTTCTCATACTCGGTATACTACGATGAGCATGATGTAAGGCATATCGACGAGCTGAGCGCAACCGCCGTACCCGCAGAGCTGCCGTTTACCGGCTGGACGGGGGAGCGGGACGGAGCAGCGTTCGTTTCCGACGCGGCGGAGATAGACTTAACGCCCGGAGTGGAGTACGACATTACGGCAAACTTCGGATACCGCGTATATTACGACGGCAACGGGGCTACGCAAGGCACGGCGCCGGTTTCCCCTAGCGGGTACGGCGAGGGAGACGCCGTGACCGTATGCGGCAACACGGGCGGCCTTAAGAAGGAAGGCTTCGAGCTTACGGGCTGGAACACTGCGGCAAACGGCGGAGGTACGCACTACAGCGCCAACGGCACGGACGGGTTCCTGATGCCTGCGCATGACGTAACGCTTTATGCCGAGTGGACGCCCATAGTATACAGAATAAGCTATGACCTCGAAGGAGGGCTGGCAAATAATCCCGAAAGCTATACGGTGGAAACGCCGTCGTTCACATTAACTGCCCCAACACGGGCAGGGTACAGGTTTACGGGCTGGAGCGGAACGGGAATATCGGGAACGGCTATGAGCGTTACTATTGCTATGGGCTCGACAGGCGACAGGGAGTACAGGGCGAACTGGGAAACAAACTCTTTCACCGTGTCGTTTGATTCGCAGGGCGGAAGCGCCGTTAAGCCGGTACAGGCGGAAGGCGGCGCAAGGATAATCGAGCCGACTGCGCCGTCGCGCGAAGGCTATACATTCGGCGGCTGGTATAAGGAATCGTCGTGCTCAAACGCCTGGAATTTTAATTCGGACACGGTAAGCGCGAATATTACGCTTTACGCGAAATGGACGCCCATAGTGTATCAAATAATCTACGACCTGAACGCCGGATACGCTCTCAACCCCATATACTATACGGTGGAAAGCCCGAGCTTTACGCTAAATAACCCCGTAAGGTACGGGTACAACTTTACCGGCTGGACGGGAACGGGGCTTGCCAAAGAGACGATGGTCGTTACCATTCCTACCGGCTCAACTGGCCACAGGATGTATATCGCGAACTGGAGCGCGCAGCAGCAAAGCTATTACCTCGCGGGCGTGAGTTTGTCCTCGGGCAGCCTTAATAGGGAGTTTTCAAGGAATATAACGAAATATAAAATAACGCTGGGCGAAAATGAGGGAAGCCTTACGCTTACGCCGATTAAAGAATACGACGGCGCGAAGATGACAATAAACAAAAAGACGGTTTCGAGCTGTACCGTCAATCTCGCAAACGGCAAGAGCGCGAAGATAACCGTTAAGGTGACGCTGGGCAGGAAGTCGAAGACTTACACGTTCACCGTCACGCGCGCGAAGTCTTCAAACAACTATCTCGGTTCGCTTACGGCTACCGCGGGTACGTGGAGCCAACCCTTTGACCCTGATGTGACAAATTATACGCTGTATCTCGACGAGAACACGAAGAGCGTGGCGATAAGGGCCGCCGCGGCGGCTGCGGGCAAGGCGGCGAGGGTATCGCCCGCGTCAAAGAAAATTACTCTTAGAAGCGGGCAGTCTAAGACTTTCAAGATAACCGTAAGAGCACAGTCGGGAGCGAGGCGTATATACACGATAACGGTAGCGCGCCCGGGCGGCTAACATATTAAATGTAAAAAGGGCTCCATAAGGGGGTCCCTTTTTATTTGCTTTCGGTGAAAAATTAATATATTTAAGTTATAATATGGAATATATAGCATTTTGCACCGGTGTCTTTCAGCCATCAATTTGGAGGCGAGCCATGAAAAAATCGGTTTTATTGCTTTTAGCAGCAGCGTTAATGGCTTCTATGTGTTTTTTTCCGGGAACGGCGAAAGCCGAGGGGGATATTACTCCGCTAGCGCTTGTCGGCGTGAGCATAAACAAATTTGAATTTGTTGCCGGAGAAACGCTTATATTTACAGTAACAGCCACGGATGATTTATCCGGCCTTGCGAGGAGTACGTTAACCTTCGGCGGTGAAAACCGGGGAGCCTCGTGCGATCTTATTCCTCAGGGCGACGGCCGGACGCTGGTGGGCGAATGCAGGTTGGATGAAAACTATTTTAAAAGCGGAATATATCAGATAGACTTTATTACGCTTAAAGATAATTTTGATAACCAAAACAATTACAGCCGTAAAGTTATTCAACATTATCAATTGCTCCCTCCTGAAATGGCTATTCAGTTTAAGGTCACAAATGATAAAACAGACTGGGACGGGCCGGTGCTTCAGTCTCTTACAGCTGATAGAACGGAAATAAACGCAGGAGATACTATAGTACTGACGGCTGCCGCAACCGATCCGTCCGGGCTTTCGCAGCTGGCAACAACCCTTACCGGCCCGAAAAGACTGAGCGTCTATTTGCAGCCTGTGGAAGGGTCTCCTGAGCTTTTACAATGCAGTGCAACGATACCTGCCGATTATCCGGACGGCGTATATACTATAAACAGCTGCGCGGTAGTAGATACATTAGGCAATAGCAGATTTTATGATTACGACGGCGGTGAAGGTACTGAAGCAATGCCCGCCGCCGCGCGCGTTTCTATTCGCGTACACGGGCAGCCGTTCGTAAAAAGAAACGTAAGGGCTACCGATATACAGATAACCCCTGCGGTAGTGAAACAGGGCGACCCTATCACTATCCGCGTTACGCTTGACAAAGGCGGTAACCGGGTGGATAAGTTGCTTGTAGGGGTGCAGCCAGTCGAATGGGCTAAGAAATGGATAGGTATGGGTAGCAGCGAAATGACGGAAATCGAAGAGGGAATATATGAGTGCACCATCACCCCGCCTGTAAACTGGCCGGCCGGGCAATACTGCTTATGCTCATTGACATATATTGATTTGGAACAGATGATCGGGAGTTCTCCGGAGTGGGGAACCACGGATTTTGGCAAGTTTTACTCGGAACAGTTCCCCGTGTTTACTGTTAATTCCGTCTTTTCGGGTACTGAGAATTCAAGCGTAATGGTTGGGAGCGCGCCGTTCGATCCTTTGGCGGGCGTTGCCGCGTCAAACGACACGGAAGGGAATCTGACGGGCAGGGTAGAGGTAACAGGAAGCGTTGATACAAGCAAAACCGGCGTATATCTGCTCAAATATAAAATACCCAGTACCTATAAAGACAGGTTCGATGAGAACAGGCAGTATAGTTATTATGATTTCCGCTGGATAGGAGTAACCGAAGTTAATCCGCAGTCTGGCTCAGTAAGTAATGCGCCACTCGCGGTAACGGACGGCAGTATCAATATAGGAGCAGAGAGCGCAGACGCTACGCTGAAGAAGGACGGTAATGCTATATCTTTTTCAAAAGAGGTAAACGAACCGGGCAATTATTCGGTTACCTATTCGGGAGCGTCGTCCGCAGGTTTAAACAACTCGCAGGCGCAAGCCCTTGGCAGCGACGTTAATACTATTAACGCTTTGGATATTGACAGTCAAAAAGCTACGGCCGCCGCGGTAATAGACCGCTCCGGCCCCGATATTTCAGCCACATGGCAGAAAAACGGAGCAATTATCACTGTTACTGTCAATTCAAGCGATGTATCGGGCGTGGCCGAAACGAAGTACATGGCAGGCGAGTGCGGCGCAGAGCAAATAAGGAGCGCCGGGACAGCGTTTTCGGGCGCTTTTGATGTTACTGCGCGCGGCAAATACACGTTGTATTCGAGAGACAACCTAGGCAACGAGAGCATAAGAGTGATAGACATATACCCTTCGGTCCCTAATTCATATTATCTTGCCGACCCCGGACTCTCTGCGGGCACGCTGTCGCGGCCGTTCTCTAAAAATGTTACCAGCTATAAGATTTACCTTACCGAAGGGCAGGACAGCGTCATGCTGACGCCTATCACCGAGTTTGACGGCGCGTCGATGAGCATCAACAAGAGGGCGGTGCCAAGCTTGACCGTGAGCCCTAAAAACGGCAGGAGCGTAAAGGTAACCGTTAAGGTATCGCTGGGAAGAAAATCTAAGACATATACTTTTACCGTCGTGCGGGCGAAATCGACGAACAATTATCTCGGTTCGCTGATAGCTTCGGCAGGCACGTGGAGCCAAGCCTTCGACCCGAATGTGCTTAATTACACATTGACGCTTGACGAGAACACCAAGGGAGTAAAGATATACGGCACTGCGGCGTCGCCGCTCGCAAAAGCGTCGTTTAAAAGCAAGGCCGTTTCGCTTAGTAACGGAGCGAGAAAGGTAATAAAGCTGACAGTAAGGGCGCAGTCGGGCGCAAGGCGTACATATACTGTAACCGTGGTGCGCGCGCCGTCCACGAACGCTAATCTTAAGTCGCTTAAAGCAAGCGGACTCAGCCCGGGATTCAGCCCGGGCGTGACGGAATATACCGTCGTACTGCCCGCGAATAAGAAATCGGTGTCGATATCCGCAAGGGCGGCGGGGTATAAGGCGAGAGTGACGATAGACGGCGCAAGGAGGTCGTCAAAGAGGGTTGTGCTGGCAAACGGGCAGAGCGCCGTGGTACGCGTCACCGTTACCGCGCAGGCGGGCAACACAAAGGAATACCTGATAACGGTGATTAGGCAGTAGAGAAACAATGCAAAGGAGCTCCTGTATGGGCTCCTTTTTTGTTTTTATGCCGAGTCGGCGCAGGCGGAGGGAAGAGTCAACCCGATTGTGAAGCGTGGGAATTAATATTTTAAAAAGCATATAAAGAAGCAGCGCAGAAATTACGATTAATAATATGGATATTAATCAGTGCAGCGCGGTTTTCAGCAAAAAGAGTGCAGCAAAGAAAAGCGTGCGGCGTGGAACTTAAGTGTTTTTTGATTTATGGGAGGAACACAAATGAATAATAAGACCAACATGAAGTTGCAAGGGAAAATTATAGCCAGTTTCGTGACTATACTGGTACTTTCGCTGGCGCTGGGTATATACGCGATTACGGCATTGCTGGGGTCGGGCGGCGGCGCGCCTGTAATCATCACAGGCTGTATAACGTTCGCCATAGCGGCGGCGGCCGTGATTTTCCCGTTGGTTATAAGAGCAAGCTTGAAGAACAGGCTGCACTGGTATGAAAGCCTGCTGGACGCGATACCGTTCCCGATATCCGTTACCGACTCGGACATGAACTGGACGTTTATTAACAAACCGGTGGAGGATATGCTGGGCAAAAAGAGAAAAGACGTACTTGGCATGCAGTGCGAAAACTGGAACGCCGATATCTGCCGCACGGCCAACTGCGGCATAGCGCGCCTTAGAAACGGCGACTTGCAGACGACGTTCAAGCAGCTAGGCAGGGACTTCCAGGTGGATACGTCGTACATACTCGACCGCAAGGGTAACCGCATAGGCCACATAGAGGTTGTGCAGGACATAACGGCGAGGGTACGCTGTGCGGAGTACAGCGCCGCCGAAATGAAAAAGGTAGCGGAAAACTTAAGGCAGCTCGAGCAGGGCAACCTAAAGCTTAAGTTCGAAGTTGCCGAGGGAGACAAATATACCGAGAGCGAGAAAAAGAACTTCGAGGAGATAAATTCAAGCTTTAAGCGCGCTTTGGACGCCATAGCCGGGTATATAAGCGAGATATCGGCGGTGCTGGCGGAGATGTCGAACGGCAATCTCGGCGTGGGCATCACCTCGGAATACAGGGGAGACTTCGTACAGCTGAAGAACTCGATAAACGGCATAGCGCAGTACTTAAGCGCCGTGATGTCCGAGATAAACACTGCGGCGGAACAGGTTTCGGAAGGCACGAAGCAGGTTTCGGAAGGCAGCCAGGAGATATCTCAAGGTGCGACGCAGCAGGCGAGCGCGATACAGGAGCTTACCGCTTCGCTCGCTCAGATATCCGAGCAGACGAGGCAGAACGCAGAGAGCGCGAGCAGAGCCAACAAGCTTACGAGCGCTGCAAAGGAAGGCGCGGCGCGCGGCAACGAGCATATGAAGGAAATGCAGCAGGCGATGGCGCAGATAAGCGCGGCGTCTCAGGACATTTCAAAGATAATAAAGGTAATAGACGATATAGCGTTCCAGACCAACATACTGGCATTAAACGCCGCAGTGGAAGCGGCAAGGGCTGGCGTGCACGGCAAGGGCTTTGCTGTCGTAGCCGAAGAAGTGAGAAACCTGGCGGCACGCAGCGCGGGCGCCGCGAAGGAAACGACAGGGCTTATTGAGGGCTCGATGCAGAAGACGGAAGCGGGCACGAAGATTGCGGACGAGACGGCAAAAGCGCTTTCTGCGATAGTGGAAGACGTGGAAAAAGCAGCGGAGCTCGTCGGAGAGATAGCCGCGGCGTCTAACGAACAGGCGGCCGCGATAACGCAGGTAAACCGCGGCATAGAGCAGATGAACGAGGTCGTGCAGACGAATACCGCCACGTCGCAGCAAGCGGCGGCGGCTTCGGAGGAGCTGTCGGGACAGGCCGAAAAGCTTAAAGGCCTCGTGAAGAAGTTCAGGCTAAAGGGCTGAGAACGAAGGGACGTATAAAACAAAACACAGTTTACAGGGAGCTTTGTACGGGGTCTGCCGGGCTTTAAGGTCGGTGGGGCGTACAGAACTCCCTGTTTTAATTCCGGATATACTTATACTATCATTAGGCATTTAATTGACCTAAGGGTGTCCATAACAGCTAATAGTTAAGCGTGCGGGCGGGGATGGAACCCCGCCCCACAAAAAGGAAGAAACGTCAGAGCGTGTAGGGGCGGTCTTTGACCGCCAGAATGGAGCATAAGTACACCCTATCGGCGTCGCTCCGTATCACATGAAAAACATCGGCTGCCTTAAAATAATACCGGCCCGTTATGCAGACAATATACAAAAACAAGGAGAAGGCTATGAAACGGATGCATAAGAGTTACGACAAGATAGGCCCTGCAAGAGAGAAGCAGATCGCCCGCCATGAGCAAACCGAATCGGAAAAGGATATAGGGCTGCCGGAAGACGTTCGCGTTACCCACAGCGGTGAAAGCAACCCGCACGATGGCTGAAAAGTCTCAAATAAGCGGCTATAACACGTGTGTGAGGGCTTCCTTGTGCTCCGAAGGAGTGCATGCCCTCCCGTTTACGCAATACGCAGACGAAATCTCACGGACTGGCTGACCCCGCCACAACACAGAAAAAAGGCGTCAGCATACGTATGGGCGACCTGTGGCCGCCAGATATTATGCAGGCGTATCCCTATGATAGAAAACCAGCTATAATTGGCAATCGCTACATCGCGCACGATTTAAGCGCGTCCATGTCGAGTATGCGCACGCTGGAAAGGTAGTAGTCAATTATGCCCTCGTCCTTGAGCCGGGAAAACTCGCGCACCATAGAAGGGCGGGATACGCCGAGGTAATCGGCAAGGTCGCTCTTGTTCATGGGCAGCACGAACGTGGCGCTTTTATTGAGCCTGTACTGCTCGAGCAGGTAAGCGCATATCTTTGAGCGCATGCCCTTTACGCTTAAATACTCGACTTTCCTGTCAAGCTGCAAGGACTTATCGGATATCACGCGCAGCATGTTCTGTATAAGCGTTTTGTGGGATTGGCATGATTTGGGGCAGTTGCCGAGAAACCGCGTTATGGGTATGAACATGAGCGTTAGGTCAGTCTTTGCAGTTACGGTTGCCGGCCAGACGGGAGAGCTGGAGAACGCCGCCAGCTCGCCGAACGTTTCACCCTGCTTTACACGTCCCATTATGTTCTTAACGCCCGAAGCGCTCTCGCGCATAACCTCGGCTTCGCCTTGCAGCACCACGCCTATGCTCGTCATCGGCTCGTGCATACGTGCGACTATCTCGCCGCGCGAAAACGTCTTTATCTGCGGATTGATGCAGGCAAGCATCGAGTAAAGCTCATGTTCGGGTATGTCTTCAAACAGCGCGATGTTTTTTGCTTCGGTTCTCCAATCCTTCATGAATCCTCCGTACAAAAGCAGAAATTGTAGCTGTGGCTACAGAAATTCTATATCAAATATAGTACGATGAGCACATAAAGTCAAAGAGGGATTTGATACCTTATTTTTTAAATCTTCAGGGAGGTCGTTATGGAAAATATGTTTTGTTTTCAGTGCGAACAGACGGCGGGCGGCAAGGGCTGCACGGTAAGAGGCGTATGCGGCAAGCAGCCCGAAACTGCGGCGAGGCACGATAAGCTGACGGCGGCGCTTATAGGCCTTGCGCGGGCGCAGGAGGGCAAGCCGGTCAGCACGGAGGCAAAGGAAATAGTGATGGAAGGGCTGTTCGCGACGGTAACGAACGTCAACTTTGACGATTCAAGGATAGACGAGTTCATTGCCCGCGCAAAGGCTGAGAAGGAACGCCTGGGCGGAGCGGCAGACTTTCAAGGCGAGCTTTTCAAAGACGAAGACGCCGACGCGGCGTCGCTGCGCTCTACGCTTCTGTTAGGCTTGCGCGGCATGGCGGCTTACGCACACCACGCATACGTGCTTGGCGAGGAGGACACAGCGGTGACGGACTGTTTCTTTAAGGGCCTGCGAGAAGCTGGAAAGCGCCACACTATCCCCGAATGGCTGGAGCTTTTAAAGGAGTTCGGCATGACAAACCTTAAGTGCATGGAGCTGCTCGACAGAGCCAATACCAAGGCTTACGGCAACCCCGTGCCGACCACGGTCACGACCAATATTGAGCCCGGGCCGTTTATAGTAATAACGGGCCACGACCTGCTCGACCTAAAGCAGCTTTTGGAGCAGACGGAAGGCAAAGGAGTAAACGTATACACGCACGGCGAGATGCTGCCTGCGCACGGTTACCCGGAGCTTAAAAAGTACGGGCACTTAAAGGGCAACTTCGGCACCGCGTGGCAGAACCAGCAGAAGGAGTTTGCGGATCTGCCCGCGCCGATACTGTTTACGACTAACTGCCTGATGCCGCCTAAGGAGAGCTACGCGGACCGCGTGTTCACTACGTCGGTAGTGGGGTTCCCCGGCATGACGCATATACCGGGAGAAGGCGGCAAGAAGGACTTTACGCCGGTGATAAAAAAGGCGCTCGAATTGGGCGGGTACAGCGAACCAAGGCATATGACGGGCATCAATGGCGGCGACACGCTTACTACGGGCTTTGCGCGCGGCGCCGTGCTCGGAGCGGCGGACAAGATAATAGAAGCCGTGAAGGCGGGGGCAATACGGCACTTCTTCCTCGTGGGCGGCTGCGACGGCGCGCGCCCCGGCAGGAACTACTACACGGAGTTCGTGAAGCAGTCTCCCGCCGACACGATTATACTTACGCTTGCGTGCGGCAAGTACCGCTTCAATGACCTCGACATAGGCAGCATTGGCGGATTCCCTCGCATACTCGACATGGGGCAGTGCAACGACGCATATTCCGCGATACAGGTGGCGCTGGCGCTCGCGGACGCGTTCGGGTGCGGCGTGAACGATTTGCCGCTCACGCTGGTGCTCTCCTGGTACGAGCAAAAGGCGGTGTGCATACTGTTAACGCTGCTGGCGCTCGGCCTTAAAAACATATACATAGGGCCGACCGCGCCCGCGTTCTTCTCGCAGAACGTACTTAATACCATTGTTTCGCAGTACGGGCTTAAGCTGATAAGCGCGCCTGAGGAAGACTTAAAGGCGATACTGGGATAAGCAGGGAGATGACAGGAAAAGGGCCGCATTTCGCGGCTCTTTTCAATTTGAATAGGGGGGTCCCCAAAAAATCGTGAGGCTTTTTGGGGTGTGTATAAAAGAGTCAGGCAAGCGGGCGTTCGAAGAACGCCCCTACGAGATGTAAGAAACGTCAGCGCGCGCAGGGGAGCCTTTGACCGCCAGATACGATACAGATAGTTCGGGCGTCCGAAAGACGCACCTGAGAGATGGAAGAAACATTAGCGGCGTAGAGGAGGGCCTCCGCGCCCTCCCGAAGATAGCCAGCGGGCGGGGTTGGAACCTTGGCCCCAACGCAGGAAAGAGGCTTTGGTGCGTGTAGGGGCGACCTGTGGTCGCCAGAATTCGGAACAGACAGGCATTCATAGGCCGCCCAAAGATGTCGATATAGTCTATAGGCCGCCCTCAACCTACCCCATCGAACTTTGTTCGCTGGGGACCCCGGCCCGGGAGGTGGCATGAAGTGGAGGAGTGACCAGTTTCAAGCCGTTTTCTCTCACTCGGTCACCTGCCGGTGGCTCTCGTCAGTCTTTTCTATACGGCTTCCGTCAGTTTTTATTCGATAGTTACCTTCGTGTAAGCTTTCACCTTCATATATGAATGCATTATAATCAAAATAGATCCAGCCGTCCTTAACTTCTGTGACACTAATATACTCGCAAATATCATCGATATATTCGCCTGCTTTTTCAACAATAATATCCTGTTCCGGAACTTCGATATGCAGCTTTTTTGCCTTATTAAGCGAGGGCTCGGCAATATAAATGTTGTCGTCAAAAGAGTAGGTATAGAATATATTGCTTCCCTGCTCGGGAACGAATAGATTTACATTGCGGTCGAAAGGAGTCACGCTCAGGTCGTTTAAGTTTACTACACGTGTAAGCGTGCCGTTCGGGATATCCTCCTGAAGCGAGTCGCTCTGAACGTATATATAATCGCCGAAGACTTGAAATGCGAAGCCCGTCGTTCCAAGGTATTCAGGCCATGCCGCCTCTTTAACCCTATAAAGAGGGAACTCAGGATCGACATCCATTTCAACTAACTTGTCTGTGTCGAGGTAATATTCGGTATCGCCCACCTTTGTGCGGTACTTGTCGGCTTCTTCGATCGCATAACTGTAATAACCTTTTATTACGCTACGCAGGTTTTCTATGTCTTCGTAATCATATTCTTCTTTATGTATTGGGGAAGACGAAGGAGTTAAAGAAGGTGCGGCAGTATTATAAGAAATGACAGGGGAGACTGCGGGAGCCTTATCTATTTCACATGCAGTTAAAAAACAACAAGCTACAACTAAAAATAAGACTGGTATGAATTTCTTCATAATATCGTCTCCTTTACGGCTTTGTGCTTCTCTCTATTATTATCTCAAACGCCTCCGTGCCTGTTACCTTGCCGATAGGCAGCGGAGGTGCGGGCTCGCCGGGGTAGTCGGAGAGGGGAAGAACGTACCACGCGGTGCTGCGCCAGGCGCCCATCTTGTAGCCTGCGTTTTCTATTACGCCCGCTTTGGTAAACCCAAAATACCTGTGCAGCGCTTCGCTTGGCTCGTTGGGCACGCTGATTACCCCTACCGCCATGCGGTAGCCCTGCAGTCGCAGTATATCCAGCAGGCACGTATAAAGCGCGCGCCCTATGCCGCGGCGTTGGCAGCCGTCCTTCACATATACGGTGCACTCCGCCGTCCAGTCGTAGGCGGCGCGGTCGTGAAAGCGGTGGGCGTACGCGTAACCCAATACTTCTCCGTCCGCTTCGCACACGATCCACGGGAAAACAGCGGTAAACGTCTCGAAACGGCGGGCAAACTCGGCGGGCTCCGGCGGTGCGTACTCGAACGATATAACCGTCTCGCACACGTAATACGCGTATATGTCGAGCATGGTGTTAAGGTCTTCTTTATTCGCAAGGCGCAGTTTTAAATCCATGGCAAACCCTTCGCTTATCTATTGGTATTTTTTATACTTATTATAATAAATTCAATGATAAGCGCGCGCCGGCATTTTTGCAACACTAAACTACACGCTTTTATTACTGTGTAAAAACGTTATTTGATATCCAATAGAGTACGAAAAATGGTACAAATAATTAGTATAATGAGAACATAAGTTCGATATAGGATATGCTATTTTCTCCCCAAAAAGCCTCACGGCTTTTGGGGACCCCGTATTAAGTTGCTTTGGCCTGCTTCTCCTCGCGCATAAGGCGGGTTATCTTTATGGCGATCTTCAGCTCGTCAAGGGTTAAGCCGCTTAAGGCGATCTCGGACAACAGCTCGGGGTTTATGTTGGGCACGGGCTGACCGGCCGCGCTGTAGCGCCCCGGGGTTACGCCCAAAAGATAGTCCGCACTGCCGCCGAGAGAATCGCACAGCCTTTCAAGTACATCTACGGAAGGCCTTTTTTTGCCCCTCTCTATCTCGTTGATGTACGGCTGGGCTACTCCGACAAGCTTCGCCAGCTGCGACTGGGTGAGGCCCTGTGCCCGTCGCAGCGCCCTTATTCTGTTTGGAAGTTGGCTCAAAATACTGCTCCTTCCTGTATTATTGCGTATATCCTATATAAACCAGACTATTATAGCGGATAGCTATGGAATTGTCAATATATATTGACAATATGCCATATACTGTATAATATATAGCTACAAGCTATTTTACGGAGGATGATCATATGAGGGTAAGACTTGCAAATTTAAGGGAGGGTTGTAATCTGACGCAAGCGGAGATATCGAAGCGCGCAAAGATATCTCAAGGGTATTATTCGGACATCGAGAACGGAACGCGATGTCCGTCGCCCAGCGTCGCAGGGAGGATAGCAAGGGTGCTTAACCTTCGCGACGAGGAGATGTTCCGGGTGTTCTATTCTAAGGAATGAACTTTTTAAGGGGTTGGGGAGCTACAGGCCGCAAGGCCGTTAAGGATAGAGAGAAAGGCTGTTGTTTGACGCCCGCGAGGGCAAGGAGAGCGAATGGAAGAGTATGTGAAGGAGCCAAAAGACCTGGACGCGCTTTATGAAGCGATGCGGCTCGTGGTGGATGAGTTTCGGGACACGAGGGACTCGGAGGTCGCTTTGGCGGGGCACGTAATAGCGGAGCTTTTCATAAGGCGCATAAAGGCGATGGAGCAGGAGATGGACAAGCAGGCAAAGGCGCGGTAAGGGGCAAACGTATATCGCGCACAGACAAAGAGCGGGGTAAAAACCTCGCTCTTATAGTCTCCGGAAATTATCGTGGAAAGCGATAAGCAAGGCGGGCGTCATGCGTGCAGGGGCGGTCTTTGACCGCCGGAATTGGGCGTAGATATACCCTATCGGCGCTTCGCGCCACTTCCCCTTATAGGGGAAGCTTGGTAAGCGGCCTCAAGGCCATCAGAAAACCGAACTTGGAGCGGGGTAAAAACCTCGCTCTTGTCATCTTAAGAAATTATCGGGGATTGTAATATGAATATAAACATTGACAGGTTATCGGGAGAGGCGGGCGAGCCGCCGCTTTGGAGGCGCTGCGATTACTGCGGAGCGCCGGTATGCGAAGGGCATAAATACTATGAGCACGAGGGGCTCGTCGTCTGCATGGAATGCGCGAGGCGCTACGCTTACTCCGTGTTCGAGCGGGACGCGCGTCTCAAAACGGCGGAAAAGGAGCAAAGCTATGACTGAGACGGAGAGGTTTTTAAGGGAGCGCTGGTACGCGCAGCGCAGCATAGGGCGGCTCATGATGGATTTATCGCTCGCAAAGCGCGCGTATGAGGAGAGCTACAACGACGCTTCTTTGACGTGCGACCTTACAAAGGCGCGCTCGTCGCAGCGCAGCACATTAAGCCCCGTGGAGTATTCGGCGGTGCTGGTGGTAGACCACTACCGCGCCGAGATGGAGTCGATTGAGAAGCGGCTGGCGGCAGAGCGCAGAAAGGCGGCGATGATAGAGCAGGCGGTAAAACAGGCGGGGCTGGATCCGCGCGAGGAGGAGTATGTGCGCCTCCGGTATTTTGAGAACCGCAGTGTGGAGGCAACGGCGCAAAGGCTCTACTGTTCGCTAGCGACGTGCGGGAGGATACGCGAGAGCGCGCTTCGCAAGATTAAGCAAAGAGTCGGGCTAAGGCAAGAAACATAAAGCGGGGGCTCGATTGTTTCTCGATGGGCGGTGGGGTGCTATGCGACGGGAAAATACAGCGAGTACTGCATGTCTGCGGGGGCACGCTGCGGGAGGTGTGGGGGTAGCGCTGTAGGTGAGCGTTGCAGGCTGGCGTTGTGGGCTGGCATGGTGGGTGGGCGTTGGGGCAGGCGTGCTGGCGCACTATTGGAGGCGCGCCTCCCAAGCTACCGCTAAAGGGACGAAGATATTTGGGAATTCAACAGTATTAAGAAAAACCGAATGACGATTATTTCTTTTTTGAGGTATTCTTCAATGAATATGTACCCCAAACCAGTGATACTTTGTCCGAATGAGTTGCTACTAAGAAAATCAACCTATTAAAGGACTTTCTTTTAACTAAACGTTTATTATCTTCAATTAATGATAGAACCACTTGATTATTAATTAAATTACTATCATTGTCTTTGCTTTTCTTGATTTCTTGAACAAGGGTCTTTTCAATGAGATCAAAGTGTTTCTGATATAACTTAATGGTCTTTACTTCATTAATAAACCTTATTATACTATAATTTTTCGGGCGCTTTTTTTCTGAAATCCTCTTTAAAGCGGCCAAAACTTCTTCAAGTGAAAGTGAAGTACTTGGCATTAAACTTGCCTCATTATCCAAAATCATTTTAATATGGAGGCATGCTTTTTCTCTTTGCTTTTTATCCCCTGTATTAAAAATCTCTATATTTTCGTATAAGTTTGAAATACGATAATAATAATCTTTTGTGAGAAACTCTGCAATTTTTGCATAGCTATTTCTCCAATCAGAGTAATAACATATATGACTTTTCATTTCTTCAACATTATTATATAAAAAGAAGATTGTTTTAATATTATCTATATCTTGATATAAAAGATTGCTATGTATAACAGCACTTTTAATTCGACTTTGATTTTCCGAAACTTTATTCGAGATGTATCCAAATATACCTGCAAGAAACGCACCAATAACAATTAAAAACATATCCTTATATTGGTTAAAAATAGTTGATAAAAATAAATATACGGGATCTAGACAAATAATATAAATAAAAAGAAAAACGAACATTAATAGTGAGATACGCTTAGAATAATGGGGTATTCTGTCCATTATTCTTGTAAGTACTTCCTCAATATAAATATCTTTATACATCGTTAGTACTGTTTTTTTTCTTGCAGTAATAATAATATTAACAACTCCTATAACCATTAATAAAAAGATAAGGATTACCAGTATTCCCAAAAAAACAAATTGGAAAAATGGATAGATAGAAATAATTGTTTTTCGCATTATTCAGATTCCCTTTTTTGTTTATCTGATGTTATTTTATACTAAATATCGCATATATACAGTATAATATCATAAAATATAATTACCGGCAATATATGCAACTTGTTACCATTCCCAACATATCCTTTTTATCTATAAATTTGATATTAAAGTACTCCGGTAATGAAATCACAAATAAAAAAAGCCCGAAGCTCAATTTTGTCTGCTTTCATATATATTTTAATTCGTGGGCAAGACGGGTTCAGCACGCACAGCCCATTTTTTGCGGCTTTAGCAATGAGAAGTCGGAAAAAACTGGAGATGCGAGGAATTTCAAGTTTTAGCCAAACGTCAGCTGTTTTCTCCTTCTGCCTCTTCCTCTCTCCTCTCCTTAACGCTATAATTATCTTATCATCCAACCTAAAGGAGCCCGACTATGAAATGCCCGTACTGCAATGGCGAGATGGAGCAGGGTTATCTGCAAAGCTCGAGGCCCGTGTTCTGGTCGCGTAAAAACAAACAGGTGTTTACCGTGCCCAGCGCCTCGCGCGGAGATATCAGCCTTACGAAGTACGGCTGGAACTGCTCGAAAGACAAGGCGTATCTCTGCCGCAGCTGCAAAAAAATCGTTATAGACCTCAACTGACGCAATAAAAAAAGAGCTTTAGCCCTAGGGCGCTGACAAAGTTTCTAAGTGTCATTCAGAAGGAGCAGAGCGACTGAAGAATCTTTCGATAAATAATCACGTATAAGATTCCCGTCCTTTTGGTCACTTACGTTCGGAATGATACCCGCAGGTTTCACGCCAAGCGTCAGCTCTGCTTTTCTATTTCTCGCTTTTCTCCTTCTGCCTTTTCCTGAACTCCCTCACCTTTATAAGGTTGCCGCAGGCGCTGCCGCACCACCGCCGCGTCCTGCTTTTGCTCTCGTCGTAAAACACCATTCCGCACTCGGCGTTCTCGCAAACCTTAAGGCGCGACTTGTCCTCGCTCGATAAAACCTTCGCAAACGAGGCCGCTATCTCGTGCAGCGCCCAGTCCCAGTCCTTTTTTACGGGCTGGAGGGAAAGCTGCCATTCGCCCGCCGGAGCCGTCAGCGCAAACGTCATATGAGAGCCCGCAAGAGCGCTTATCACCTCGCGCATGTCATCCTCGTCGGGGCCGCGGCCGGTGGTCAGCGCGTCCACTATGTTTGCCATCGCCTGCCTCAGCGTTTTAAGACGCTCGATATCCTCGGCGGAAGGCGCGCCGACCTTGAGCCCCCATCGTTTAAGGAAGCCGGTGATCCATGCCGCGTCATTCAGTTTGTCGCCGCCGCCTCGATTGCTGTTTAGCAGCTCCGTGAACGGAAATTCCATCCTGTAACCACCAAAATAAGTATTGACAATTACAAACTATCGCATATAATATGAGTATAAGCACGTAATACCCAAATGTCAATTAGACCGTTACGCGCAAAGGAGGTACCATATGTACGATGAATTGAAAATGTACTGTAAAAGCGAGGGTCTAAGCGAATATCTGCGCTCCGAAATAAAGCTGAATTCGCATAAGAACGCGCCGGACTCAAAGGAAAAGGCAAAGCGCGACTTAAAAAAAGCCCGCAGCGGACTTAAGCGCGTGGTTTAGTTCAGTATGATTAATACCCCGAACCGGTTTACCTTCCAAAAAGGGCTGTGCTAAAGCACAGTCTTTTTTGGTTTCGTTTGAAATTGTGCAAATTTATTGTTAAGTTTTACGTTAGCATACCGATAATATAAGTACAACAAGTTCACAGCGGTGCTGCGCCCCTGGCCCGTAGTCCACGGGCGGTTGCTACCCCCAACCTGCGTATGCGCCGTTGAAAAAAGGAACGCCCCCCAAAGCGTTCTTTTTTTGTTGGAAAGCCGGCGACGCCGCAGGGAAAGGGTAGACTACGCCCGCCGACGGAACACCTCATCCGTCAGTTCGTGCCAAACAGCGTCATTTATAAATAAGGCGCTCAAAGCATGATGCGTCACTGCCTCATAATGAGGTATACTCCCGCTGTTACAAGCGCTATGCCTATCCACTTAGCCGCACTGAACGTTATGCTGCTGAAAAGCACGTCGGTTATTATGCCGCACGCAAGTTGTCCCGCTATTATCAGCGTCAACGTCGCCGTTACGCCTATAATGGGTATTGACCTTGAAGAAAGATAGATGATAAGCGCGCCGAATATACCGCCTACCATAAGAAGAGGGCTGACTTTCGTTATTTTTGCATAGTTTGCAATGTTCCCGCGCAGTACGTTAATAAGCAGCATAAAGAGCGCGCCTATCAAAAGGTTATGAAGCGTTGCGAGCCCCGGCGTTATCTCTCTGCCGAGCCGGGCGTTTATTGTCTGCTCGAGCGCGGTGCAAAAGCCCGCGACCAGCGCAAATACTATCGGGACAGTATCCATTCAACAAAACCTCATTGCCGACGTTTATTATCATTATGAGGTTTGTTTATTCAATATGTCAGGCGACAGAGCCGAGTTATACGAGCGGCCGGGCGGATAATTATTTGCTACGCAAAAAAGAAAAGTTGCGGTTCGTAGGGGAGGGCTTCGATGCCCTCCAGAGTTGAGCCAGCAGCGGGCGTGTGCAGAAACCCGCCTCTACAATAGCAAGGATGGGTCAGTAAGCGCATTACGCGCTCTTTGATTTGCGCGCCCTTACTTCCGCTTTTATCCATACTATCAGAGGTATTATTACCTCAAAAGGCAGGGCGTAATACGTGTAGATTTTAAAGAACTCGAACATCTCCATTACATCGTTATAGACTGTCGCCGAGAGCGCCAGAGAAAACAGTCCTACCGGCATGACAAGCTTTTTGTAGTCGTTGACGCCGAACAGAGAAGAGGCCCCATTTGCGGCGACGAGCAGGCAAAGCGCGGCCTTCGTGAACGCCGTAAGTATGAAGTTGGTGGATATCAAGCCCTCCACGCGCGTAAATACTTCGCCAATGCTTATTACCCTTATCGCGCTGTACGACGGGAAATAACTCGCCTTCGACATCGGAACGCCGAGCAGCGCAATGTTGCGTACTAGGACAGTAAGCAGCAATAGCGCGCCAAGCGTTGTGCCAAGAAAATACATGCCGCGCACGCCGTCGGTCTTTTTAACGGCGCTGGCGACGCCGAGAAAAAGCACCGTTTCAGCGAACGGAAACGTTAGCTGGTCAAACGACGTCGAAGCAATGGTTCCGGCGTCATGCGACAGAACGGGCTGTATATTGCTTATGTCCATCTTGTTGATCGACAAAAGCACTGTGGCCAAAACGAACAGCGCAAGTATGACGAACGTGGCGACGCACCATTTGCCGAGACACTCCACGCCGCATTTGGCTATGTATGCTATAACCAGCAATGTGATTATCATTATTGGCAGATACGGCGTTTCCAGAAGCGAAACTATCTTTACGAACTCCGACAGGTTGCGCATCACGAGCGCGAGCAGGTGTGCGCAGTACCAGAACATCAGCGCTATAAGCGCTTTGGCGGTGACCTTGCCGAACAGCATGCCGATTATCTGGAATATATCCTTTTCCGGATACAGCCGTACGATGCGCGAGTATATGAGAATCAAAGGTATAAAGCCTACCGCGGCCAACAGCAGCGACACCCAGGTGTCCTGCTCCGCCTCGGGGGTTATGTTCATCACTACGAACACCCCTGATATGAACATTGTCAATATGCAGACGCCCTGCGCCTTTGTTATCGTTTCGTTTGTCACCTTTTTACCGCCTTTGGCTATTTTACGCCGAACAGCGCGCTTACAATATTCTTTATGGGCACGGCCGGGCTGGGAACGTCTACGTCAAAGCTGTAAAGCAGCAGTACCGCAAAGCTCACAATAAGGAATACAATATACACGGCGCTGTTTTTTTTGAACCCTCCCGCCTGTTTTATCTGCGGAACGAAGTCGAACGCAACGACGCCCGCAAAAAGCAGAACTACTATAACTGTCAGCATATAAGAGCCGCTATTCCTTTATCAACGCGGTATTTACTATGCTTATTTTGCATTCTATGTTTACCTCCACTGAAGAAAAAGTCTCGTTCCAATTATCTTTAAGCGTTGCCCACAGCCCGGGGTTTTGCTTGGATATCATGCTGCCGAAGCCGAATATGTCCCCTCCGAATTCGTTCTGCACGCGCGCTATCACGTCTCCTATCCGGCGCGCCAGCGTCTGCTGCGCATGTGATATAAGATGGTCCGTTTCCTGCCGGCTTATTTCGCCCGACGGCCATTTGTACTCGCCCAAAAAAGCTTTGGTATCCGTTTTAACGGTTATAACGGGCATGCCGTCCTTTACCGTGAACGAACGGCTTGTGCGGTTTTCGGAGATTTCGAGCACGGAGTCGTCCTCGCCGCTGTCGATTGAGGGAAACGTAAGCAAGCCGCCTTCCACTTTGCCTAAAACAAAAAGCAAATACTTCGACTCCTCGGGCGAGAGCGTACCTATCATGCGCTCGTTGTTGAAAACCGCAGTGCCGTTAACCTCGATATCTCCAATGCCTTCATTATGTACGATGCGCAAAAGGGGCATTGCAAGCGTTTTGCCGCCCAACACGGTTACGTTGTACATATTGTACAATTCATAGAACAGCGTCGACGACACCGCGGCATTGTCCGATTGGATTATCTTTTGCAGCTCCAAAGTGATAAGGGGATTCCCCTCGCCCGTTACGGCAAGCAGCTCCTTTGCCGTCGCCTCCTGCGATACGGCGAAAAGCAGCGTTTCCCTTAATTCCGCGTCCCGCAGGTACCAGTCCATTATGTCGTCGATATCCACGTTTTCCGCGACGTCCCGGCTCAGTATAACGAGCTGCATATGCCCGAAATAAAGCTTGTTGTCGTTGCGCTTTTTCGCGTTCCGCGCCGCGTCGAACAGCGTCTTCCCGCGGGATTCTATAAGCATGTGCTTTACACCCGATTGCTTTATAGGCTCGCTTATGTCTATTGCTTCATACGTAACGTCGTACCCAACTTCACACCGGTCTATCGACATGCCTATTACTATGGTCAAATCGCTTAAGCTGCGGTAGTCCCAGCAGCCGCCTGTGAACATAAGCGCTAATATGAGCAGCAGCGCTCCGGCCTTTTTAATCATTTTTGGCACCCTGGCTGTTCGTATTGTTTTTAAGCCGCGTCTTGTTCCACGAAGGTATGCGCGATCTTATCCGCATTTGCCACCAGGGAGCTCTGAAAAAAGTGTCCTTTACCTCCTGATACTGAAGATTGCCGGTAAGCGATATCTGAGGCACGCCGAACGAGCGCAGGCTTATGATATGTACGGCGATTAACGACAGGCCCGCCACAAGCCCGTAAAAGCCGAACATCGCAGCAATAAACAGCAGCCCCAGCCTAAGATAGATAATCGGCGCGTTGAGCTTGGGTACTAACAGCGCGGTGATGCCCGTGAAAGCCACGACGATTATCATAGGAGCGGCTACAAGCCTAGCTTCTACGGCGGACTGGCCTATTACCAGAGCGCCCACTATGCTGAGCGCCTGGCCAATGTTGGACGGCATCCTTACGCCCGTTTCCCGCAGTATGTCGAATATGATTATCATAACAAACGCCTCGGCCACCGCGGGCAGCGGCGCGTTCTGGCGCTCTGCCGCTATGTTGATGAGCAGCTGCGTGGGCATCATCTCGCGATGGAACGCGACTATCGCGATATAAAACGCGGGCACGGTTGTGGTAAACAGCAGCCCTATCATGCGCAGCAGCCTCGAGAACGACGTATAGAAGAAGCTTAAATAGTAATCCTCGCTGTTCTGAAAGTTTTCGATAAACAGGTAGGGCAGAGTGAGCACTGAGGGCGAGCCGTCCACCAGTATCGCGATGCGCCCTTCCAACAGCTTGCCTATTACTACGTCGGGCCGTTCCGTATATCCTATCGTCCTGAACAGTGAGAGCCTTGAATCGCGTATGATCTCCGTAAGGTAATTGGTATCGAGCACCGCGTCGATGTCCACTTTATCAAGCCGCCTGTAAAGCTCGGCAAGCACCTTTTTGTTGACTATGCCGTCAAGATAGCAGACGCATACGCTCGTGCGCGTGCGCCTGCCCATCGTTTTAAGCTTCATCTTTAGTTCGTGCGTTTTAACCTTGCGGCGCAGCAGCGAAAGGTTCGTTTCAAGCTCTTCGGTAAATCCTTCGCGCGGGCCGGTAAGCGATTTCTCGTTCTCGGGCTCGGCAATGTTGCGCTGCTTAAACTTCTTGGTATTGAGCATCAATACCTGAGCGGCGCCTTCCGCCAGCAACGCGGTGTCGCCGTAGCATATGCCTTCTACTATATCCATAAGGCTGCCGGTCGGTTTCGCGTCGTTTACCTGCAGCACGCCGCTTGCAAGCGTTTCGATGAGCCGCCTGCCCGGCTCCGCCGCGTCGGAGAGCATAAGGGGCTTTATTATGTTGTCGTTAATCACGGATATATCGACAACGCCCTCGCTGTAGACGATGCAGTATTTAAGCGACGCGTTGCGGCTGCACGCAAAACGGCGGGTGCGCAGCGTGTCCACGTCCGTAAACAGCTCTTTTAGCAGCGCTACGTTGTCGTCGAGCGAGCGCGAGAGTTTTAAACCCGCAAGCTGCTCGTTTATGTCGCTGACCCTGGCATCCACGATTTCCTGCTTCTTCTTAGCGGAATTGCGAAACATATGCTCTCCTTTAATGTTTACTTTGGGCATAACAGCCCCGCTTAACTATTATCTGAGATATTATTGAAGAATATACGAAAAGTTCGGCGCGGCGCCGGGCTTTGCATGGAATAAGCGGCTTTTGGATGATACGAATACTTTAAATCGTACGCCTTTATGGCGCATGTACGCTTAATATGTTTGTGCAGGGCTTCGTATATGGTATAATTGCATTTAACCGATACTTGCTGGGGGCCGGACAGTTGGACATAGAGATAAAAGGATGCACTTTGGGAGACTTAAAGGAGCTGCGCGTATTCGCGCGCAAGGCGTTTATCGATTCTTTCGCGGCTATGAACATGCCGGAGAATATAAAAAAGTACGTAAATACCGCTTTTGGCATGGCTCGCATGAAACAGGAGCTTGCGGATAAGGATACGTCGTTTTACCTGCTGCTTGCGGACGGCGAACTGGTGGGTTATTTAAAGCTAAACGAGAGCGGCGCACAGACGGACATACATGACTCTCAATCGCTCGAGGTGGAGAGGATATACGTATCAAAGCGGCATATCGGCAAAGGCCTTGGCAGCGCGCTTATGGACAGGGCGCTGGGGGAGGCGCGGCAGCGCGGTAAAGCGTACCTCTGGCTCGGCGTGTGGGAGAAGAACGAGCGCGCGATACGGTTTTACATGAAGCACGGGTTTTATGCAGTGGGTACGCATGAATTCATGCTGGGCGACGACTCCCAGACGGACATTATACTGCGCAAGGACATACCGCGCAAAGGCTGATTTGCCGCTTTTATACGCGCGCCGTTTGGGGTATAATCGTGGCATTACGTGTTTGAAGGAGATTAACATGGTAATTATAGAGATGAAAAACGGCAGCAAAATAGAGATAGAGCTGTCGGACGCGGCGCCCAATACGGCGGCGAACTTTAAAAGCCTCGTATCGAAGGGCTTTTACGACGGCCTTACATTCCACAGAGTGATAAGCGGGTTTATGATACAGGGCGGGTGCCCCCGCGGCACGGGCACGGGAGGCCCGGGGTATTCCATTAAAGGCGAGTTTAAGAGCAATGGCTTTGACAACCCGATAAGCCACGAGCGGGGCGTCGTTTCGATGGCGCGTGCGCAGGACCCCGACTCTGCCGGTTCGCAGTTTTTTATAGTGCACGAAGACGCTAAGTTTCTGGACGGGCAGTACGCCGCATTCGGGCGGGTAGTATCGGGCATGGAGACGGTGGACGAGATAGCCGCCGTGAGCACGGACTCTTTCGACCGTCCCGTAACGCCGCAGGTGATGAAAAAGGTGACGCTTTCAGACGACGAAGAGGTGACGGAGCCGGAGAAGGTATAACGGCTTTAAATCATTAAGGGCGCTGCCCTTAAGAATACTGCCCAAAGGGCGCGCCCCTTGGGGAACCCATCGATAGATATTAAAGGCGGATGCGAAGGCGTCCGTTTTTTATTGGGGAAATCAAATATATATAACAGAAATGACAATATCATGTTATAATTCTATTATGGAAGGCAAACTAATATTCGGACGGAGGACTTTTATATGTTTAGAGGGAAGCACGTATTTTTGGTATCGGCTTGTCTGTTGATAATGTTAATACCAGCGATTGCTTATGCAGACGATTATAAAAACGACGATGTTCAGATAGAATTTACAATTCCTGACGGGTGGTATGAAGAAGAGATAACAGTAGAGGATAGTGCGCAATTTGCCCGTGAAGGCAATAATGAAGGCGCTGAGAGAGTTTATTTCACGTGTGTCGATTGTTGGGAGCTATTACCCGAAGAAAAGCGTAAAGGTGCAACACGAGAAGAATACGGCAATTCAAAATTTACTTTATCAGATATTGAACCAGTTATTGATTTAGTTATTGAATCGGCGGGGGGCGTGAAAAAAACAGATGTCAGCATTGTATCATATAACGATACGGAATATTTTAAGAGCGAGTTTTCACGTAAAGCAAGTGATTACGGTATAACCGCTGAGTTTAAATGTGTAATTATGACCAGGATGCATAATGGATATATGTATGCTTTCGTGTATGAAATTATATACGGTAATAAGGGCAATTATAGCGATTTCGAAAAGATAATGTCATCCATAAAATACTTGAACGAGGAAGCGCAGACTACACCTATGGTAAAACCTGCGTATGCAGACTCGGATATATACGAAGATGTATACGAAGAAGCCCAGGATATTTCATATGCACCAATTACATATAGTTACGGAAGACCTGCAACCACGGCAGGTACTATATTAAGAATAATAATAAACGCATTAGCATTTCCGCTGCCGATAATAATCTATCGTTTCGCTATTCGAAGAAAACCGATGGAGGAGAGAAAGGCTAAATGGGTAATTGTTGTTTATTGTCTCGTTGCGGCTGTCGTACTGACAATTCTTATGAACGCTTTCGGTTTAGGGTTGGCAGTAGGGACTATAATTGTCTGGAGCTATATTACTTACAAAATTCTTATAAGCGGTAAAGACAGAACGACGAAAAAAGAACATAATTCTGATAATGCGTATATGAGGGAAGTTCATGCTAAAGAAGATATTATATATGGAAATAACACGATTACGATGGAAAGTAGCATGCCGGAAGAAAAAGATATCATTAATGGGCAAGAGGATGGGCTAGAGGACGAGAGCAGCGGGGTTCATAAATATAAAAATGGTATAATTGAAGAGATCAGACAGTTAAACGGATTATACGAAAAAGGGGTTTTGACCGAAGCAGAATTCATAGCCGCAAAAAAGAGGTTGCTTGAGAGATAGAGATATTCCCTATATTATTATGCTGGTAGGACCTTCTATGCAGGACTACAAAAGCCAGAAACAGGATTTTTTGCGAAATAGCGGAGATTTGCGAAGCTAAGTGGAACCATAACAACTGCTATTTTGATTACCTGATGCGGCTCGAGCCGGTCGCGGGGGGAGGTGCCTCCACTTAAGGTTCGAAAATATACTCCCGGCGCGATTGTAAAGCGCAAGCTTTTCTGGCGCTACGTGCTCACATGGGGGAAGGTGGGGCTGTTTTTATCCGTTGTAGTATAGGTTCTTCGTCCTGTTAAGCATTACGAGGAAAGCTATGCCAATGACGAAGCCCGCTATGATGCACACGAGGCTGAGCACGGGCAAAAGCGAGAGCATATACACTGCAAGCGTGAGCACCGCGAGCACTGTCCACGCGGTGTACAGGCTGCGGGCGTTAAGGTCCTGCTCCAGCGCTGCCTCGAGGTCGTTTATGCCCATAACGATGCCGTATGAGACGTAAAGCGAAAGTATGGTGGAGGCAAGGCCGAGAAGGAACATTAAAAGCGGCTCGGACGTCAGCAGCATGCCGAATAGGTCGAGAACGTACAGCAAGGCGGTGTATACGGCCATGCCAATAGCGACCGGGCGCACGCGCGAGAACCTGTCATTCCCGGCGGTAAGTTCAGCTAGGCCCTGTGCGACGAGTATATATCCTATAAAATCGGGTATCAGCCCAACCCGTGTCGTACCGAAATCAATATTGAAGTCCAAAAATACAAACAGCATGCCGATAAAAATGTTGTTCATACAAGCTCCCAAAGTTGATTAAGACAGTATACCACACCCTGCGGCGCAGCGGGTAATTTTTTTAGCGATTACTCTCATTTTTTGCGCGTTTTTTCATTCACTTACCGGCAGCGGTATGGTAACATGTAGTAGATGTGACTTTAAGCGGATATCTTTTAAACCCAGCGCTGGCGGAACAGAATCTCTGATATAAGGAGCATATATGAAGTGCATGATACGCAAGCCGGAGTATATCAAAGACGCGGAGTGTTCGCGCATTTTTCCGAACACGGCGGCTGCACTGCTCATTACGCTCGCGGTGCTCGCGGCGTACTTCATTGCTTCGCTGATAGCCGGCTTAATATACGCCGTCGCTGCGAGAAGCAGCCTGCCAAAAGCCGCAGGGCTGCTGGCGTCGCAGGGAATAATAGTATTTTCGCTGTACTTCGAGGCTCTGCTGATAGCGTTTATGCTTATATACGTGCGCTTTATAGAAAAACGGCCGCTGCGCTCAATAGGGCTTACAAGGGAGCGCTTTGCCGCGCGCTACGCCGCGGGCTTTTGCGCAGGCTTTGTACTGCTCGCGCTGTACGCCGCGCCTGCGCTGCTGGCCACGCCGGTAAAGTATGAGGGGATAACATGGCTCGCCGCGCTGTACTTAGGCGCGTTCGCCGTGCAGTCGGCGGCGGAAGAGATAGTGTTCAGGGGTTACGTGATGTCGGCGCTGATGCGCAGGGGCGGCGCCGCTTGGGCCGTGCTGATAAGCGCGCTCGTATTTACGCTGGTACACATTCCCGGCAGCAGCCTCGGCGTTGCAGAGCTGCTGCCGATATTCCTGCTGGGCGCGATGTTTGCGCTTTATACGCTGCGCACCGGCAGCCTTTGGGGTGCTTTTGGGTTTCACGCCGCGTGGAACTTCTTTACGGGCTGCGTTTCGCCCGTGCCGCTGGGGCCTAATAAGATAAGCTACTCCGCGCTGTCGGGCGATTTTAGCGCGGAGCAGGACGCGGCAGGCTATATCATGGCGACAGCGCTGTTTCTCTTTGTTATTTCGCTGCTGCTGTTCGCAGGCCGCAACCGGCTCGTAGTGGCGCGCGCCGAAAAGCAGAAAGCGCTGGACTACGCAATAAAGATAATGAAGGGCGCTACCAAGGGGTACAGAGAGTTCAGGCAATACGCGCTTCGCGTAGCGGAGACGGCAAAGGACGATGCTAAACAGGCGGCGCTGCTGCATTACGCGGTAAGGTGCGGCTATCCGCCCGAAATGGTGAGGTATAACGCGAGTCCGGACGTCGCGGCGGCTGTGGATGCGCTCATGCCAAGAGCCTCGGAAGGGCCGAATGATTACTACGGGCGCGTATCGAAAGACCCCATAGCCTCCGCCGTAAAAGAGGCCGAGCAAAGGCTGGCGGATATGATGGCCGCTCAATACGCACGGCGCTGAGGGCGCTGCGAATATAAGATTTATAAGAGGTGTGTATGAACGAAACGTTTTTTTTGTCGCTCGATATCAACGGAGCGGCAAACGCGATATACGAGGCGGTAACAGCCGGCAGCGTGACAGGCGAGATGATAGACTCGTATCAGATACAGGCGCAGTGCGGGGCGTGCATAGTGCAGGTGTTTGAAAAGCATTACATGCGCGCGGGCAACAGGCTTACATTAACGGCGGTTTTGGACAGCTTTACCGGCGCGACGCGCGTACACTGCGTGAGCGGAGGCGGAGGCGAAGGCCTGTTTGGTTTCGATTGGGGCGCGGCTGACAGCTTTACGGGCTCGGTAATTAGCGCGCTCGAGCCTTATATGATAAGTAAGTAAATTCACAGGCGGTTGAAAAAATATGGGAACTATTGTATAATGCTGCTATATAACGGGTATTAATAAGGTGGTAATTATTCTATATTAAAGGAGTAAATTTATGAAAAGTATCGCAGCTGTATTGATAGCCCTGATACTGGCGTTGTCGCTTGCGGCATGCTCGGGGGGGACGGCGCAGCCCGGCGGCAGCGCACCGGCGCAGCAGGCACAGCAAGAGCAGCAGGGCGCGGAGGAACAGAAAAGCGATGCTCCGGTCAAGGCTCCGGACGAAGGCCAGGCGGCCGTTATCGAGCCGGAGCAGCTCATATCGAAGGAAGAGGCCGCGGGTATCGCAGGCGATGTGAAGGACGGCAAGAAAACCGAGCAGAAGGCTGTGGGCCAGAAGATATGTTTTTATGAAACGGCAAACGCGAGCGACTTTCTACAGATATCGCTGACGCAAACGGCGTTTATGGACAATGACTTCAATACGCCGGAGAGCATCTATATGACGACGAAGGACGCCGTGGCCGACGAGGAGCAGGATACGGCGGACGGCATAGGCGACGAATATTTCTTCGGCACGCCGGGGCTGCACATACTTTACAAAGACTATTACATATGCATAGCGGTGGGCAGCTCCGATTCGGCAAAAGTGCGGGATATGCTGAAGCAGGCGGGCGCTCTCGCTGTCAGCAACCTGGACGCTATACTGGCAAAGTAAAAGTAAACGCATAATGAACATAACCTGCGCGGAACCGCTCTGTGCAGGTTTTTTATGTGGTGAAGCGAGCTGGATGAGGGGAAAGCGCAGCAAAGACGTTTGAAGCGATGGCTACATCCTTCAGCCCAGCAATGGAATGTAAGCCCGAAATGTAAGCAAGCAATCCAGTGCTGGACAGCTCCCCGTCTGGGGCCTTGGGGTGGGTGAGAGGGGAGCCAAAAGCAGCTTACTCTTACAGGGGAACTAAGAGCGTCAAATACCCCCATATGTCATTCCGAACGTAAGTGACCGAAGGGACGGGAATCATAAAACAAATTTATTTGCAAAAGATTCTTCAGTCGCCACGCTCCTTCTGAATGACAAAAGATACTTTATCGACAACCTGTTTCCTCTTATAGAAGAAGTGGCCAACTGGAATAAGCGCAATATGCAAGCCGGGCTTGCTGGGATGGTTATTTACGCTTTATATGGTCACACTTTGGCGCTGCGTTCTTTTAATATATCCCTTATCTCCTCTAAAAGCTGCTCTTCTCTGGGCGGCGTCTTTGGAGCTTCGGCCTTTGGCTTTTCGCGGCGAAGCTTGCTTAAAAGCTTTATAAACAGGAATATTGCCAGCGAGATTATCAGAAAGTCGACTACAGTCTGTATGAACATACCATAATTTATCGCGGCATCCCCTACGGTTATCTTTAAGTTTTCAAAGTTGATGCCGCCAGAAATAATGCCTATAGCCGGCATTATTATGTCGTTGACGAGCGAAGAGACTATCTTGCCGAACGCGCCCCCGATAATGACGCCGACAGCCAGATCCAATACGTTGCCCTTTGAAATAAACGCCTTGAATTCCTTTAACATAGACATTTTTTCCTCCTGACCGCCTTAAAAAAAGCCTGCTGACTTTAGAAGGCGCCTATATTAATTTTGATATGGAAACATATGATTATACATCGTTATTATACTGCGCGCCGTGTTCTAAATAAAGAGACGCCGCGCATATTATTTTGCGTATAAATATGGTAATATCATAACTGTACGCGTCGGCGTATAAACCGCATATCGGAGGATAACGATGAAAAAGACCATCGGCGTAATATTTGCCGTCATGCTCGCTTTTGCGTGCGGGGCGGCCACGGCGTACGCGTCGCAAAACTATGTTATAGGCGGCCTTGGCTTGACGTTGGAACTGCCCGACGGCTGGACGGTGTTCACGAGGAACATGGACCCCGGCGACAAGGCGTTTGAGGCGATGGGCGCCGATAAGCAGACGGTGGACGAGTTCTTTCGCAAAAGCGGCATATATCTCGACGCGGTGAGCGAAGACAAGACGCTGGAGATAGCCGTTTCCGGCAGGAAAAACGCGGACGGCATATCCGACTTAAGCAGTCTTCCCGAAACGGAGAAGCAGAAAAAGCTCGGCGCTATCAGGGACATGCTCGCGCAGAACTATACCGTAACGGCAACCTCGCAGTACGACGGCAGGCAGGCGACGTTCCTTTGCGCGGATATGAGCGCGTCGCTCAATGACGAGACGATATACATAAGGGAATACGCGACGGTAATAAACGGCAGCGACATTGCGATAACGATGTGCTCTTACTCAGGAGAGCTGACTGAGGAGAGCAAAGAAATATTGTCGGGCGTGATGGAAAGCCTTGTTATAACCGAGGTGCTGGAGCAGGACGAAGCCCCGGCGGCAAGCAACGCCCCCGAGGCAGGCGGCTCGCAGGGAATACTCGGCGGCTCGTGGGTATGGGACGTTATAGCGGGAGTAACGGTATTGGGCTGCATAATCTACCTTTTACTCACTTCTTCCAAAAGAAAGGGCGACAAGCGCGACAAGGAAGGAAAAGAGCAGCCGGGTGCTTAGCTCTCGGTTTGCAGGTACACCGTTCTTGCAGGAAAAGCGAACTCTGCGCCGAGCCTGTCGAGCTCGTCCTTGAGCGCCAATATTATGGACTGCTGTATGTCCATATACAGGTTGTAATCCTGGCTCAATACGTAATAGGCGGCCTCGAATACGAGGCTGGAGTCGCCTATCTCCTTAAGATGCGCGCGGTCGAATCTCGCGCTGTCTATGCCGTCTATTATGTTCTTTACCTTTTCAGGTATCGCCCGCAGCTTGTCGGTCGGCGTGGAATACGTCACGTTGAAGGAAAACACTACGCGGCGGTTCTCCATGCGCTTGTAGTTTTTAAGGCGCGAATTAGTAAGGTCTTTGTTGGAGAATATAAGCTGCTCGCCGTTGATGCTTCTAAGACGCGTCGTCTTTATGCCTACGTGCTCCACCGTGCCCATGAGGTCGTCCACGACTACAAAATCGTCTATCTCGAACGGTCGGTCGAAGAATATCGTAATAAAGCTGAACACGTCCTCGAGCACGGCCTGCGCCGCGAACGCTACGGCTATGCCGCCAATGCCCAAGCCCGCAACGAGCGCGGATATATGCACGCCTATGTTTTCAAGGAACAAAAGCAGCGCGCATACCCATATAAGCGCCTTTATAATTGCGCCTATCCATCGTACCGCCAGCTTGTCGACTTTCTTCTGCTTTTTCTCAAGCGCCTTGTTGAAAAAGTATATGAACACCGAAGACACTATGGACGCGCCGAAAATCATGGTTAACGCAAAAGCGATTATATCCACCGCGCTGCTTACGCCAGAGCCGAGCTTGAGCCATTTTGTGTTGAGGTAGACTGCGCCTATGAGAAGCAGCGGCACGACATATTTTCTGAACGAGCGCGCAGCCAGGTCGTCGAATGACGCAGGCGTTTTTTTCGCCCACTCGGTAAGGCGGTTCAGCAGCAGTCGCCTTGCGAACAGTATTACGATTATGCTCGCTGCCAGCGATCCTAAGAATACCAGGTAGTCGAGCACCGTATTGCCCCAGAACTTCAGCTTGAAAAATTCCTCCATGTTTCCTCCTGCCGCCAGTATATTTAAAGCGTAACACATATAGAAGAATTCTTTCAAACCGCACAAAAAAAGTCACAAAACGACAGTATTTGGGGCTAGAGTATCCTTGCATAAGGGGCGGCTGAGCATAGAGCATCATTTAAGCTTTTGCGTATACAGCGGCACATACGTAAGCCTGCCCGACTGCCGCGTGCTTTCAAACAGTATGAATTCGCCCACAGTAAAGCGGCGCTCTCCATGGGGGATAGAGGATATGTCGCAGCCGGGCGCGGTATTGAACTCGCGGGCGAGCGTTATGTGCGGGCGGTAAGGCCTTTGCTCCTTGGCAATGCCTAAGATATGGAGCGCGTCCTCAAGGCGGGAGACGAGCGAAGTGAGCCCAAGGGTGTCTCCGCCAACCTCTGCTGAAACTATGCCCGACCTGTTGAACGCTTTTACGCCATACAGCTCGAGCTCGAACGGCTCTCCGGCGGCCCGCTTCATGGCCTCCTGTATGTGCTTTATAAGGTGCGGCGGCGTTTCTCCCAGGAACTTTAGCGTAAGATGCAGGTTGTCGGCAAGCGTGAAATTGCCGCTGCCGCACTTCTTAAGCGCATTCTGCAGCGATATAAGATAGTCGTCGCAGCCTGTTTTTATACCTATGAACAATCGCATGACTTTTACTTCCTTTCGCCGTTATAATAGCATAAAAGCGGCAATAAATCATTAAAGCTTTTACTGCGGGCGGATAACGCTGTGTTGGGTGAAAGGGGAATACCCTATCTGCGCTCCGCGCCACTTCCCCTTAAAGGGGAAGCTATTAAAAAGGCTCCCCTTTTACCCACCCCAACGAATAAAGTCCGTTGGGGGCCCCAGACGGGGAACTGTCCAGCACTAGATTGTAGGTCTTTCTTTTATGCCTGACAATCTAGTGTTGGGCTGAAGGGTGCCCGTAACCTCTAACGAGCTGTAAGCGGGCGGGTATACTCTTTCAGGGCACACGGCGGAGACCCGCCCCTACAATAGGAAAGATGAGCCTAAGCGCGTAGGGGCGACCTGTGGTCGCCAGAATTCGGTACATGGATCAGGCATCCGAAGAACGCCCTAGAGTGTCAAGTACCCCTCATATGTCATTCCGAACGTAAGTGAGGAATCTTAACAAAAGATGCTTTATCAATAACCTGAGGCGTCCAAAGGGCGATTCTAAGATGGTTATATTACGTAGAAGAGGGCCTACTTGTACTCCGAAGGGGTGTGCGCCCTCCCGTTACACGGATTATCTGGACGGTATTTCACGGGCGGGTATACCCTTTCAGGGCACACGGCGGAGACCCGCCCCTACAATAGGAAAGATAGGCCTGAGCATGTAGGGGCGACCTGTGGTCGCCAGAATGCGTGCGATGTTATATGGTAAAAACAAAGGGAGGCATTCGAGCCTCCCGCGATAAACGATATAAAGCATGCTATTTGGCTATCCACGAACGTTTCGAGAGCCGCCATATCGACAGCAGGAAGAACAGCACGCCCGACGCGGCTATTATTAGCGCCATCATCCACGGCTCTACGCGCGTATCGCCGAAATACATATATATGCCCTGACTAACGGCGTATTGCTCGCCCGCCGGTGCAGCCGGGCCAGTGAACACCTGCGCCATCGGCGCCGCCGTGAATATATCGCGCAGCCAGAGGGCGGTATACGTAAACGGCAGGAACTTCATAAACGTGACGATAGCTTCGGGCAGTACGCCCACCGGCACATATATGCCCGTTAAGAACCCTATAAGCGTGCCGACTATCGTGCTCAGCGCCGCAAAAGCTTTTATCGACTTGATAAAGCTTACTATGAAACACACGAACGATGAAAACGCGAATATGCTGAGAAGTAATATGCCGAGTATTTCGAGCATCTCAATGGGAGAGAGCAGCTCTCCGCCCGACGCGACGATATACGCTTCGGATATAATGAATGCAATAACGTTCATTATAGTGGATATTACTGCGGAAGACACCATATAGCCTGCCACGAGATGGCCGCGTTTTAAAGGCGCCACAAAGAAGTCTTTTACGCGCCCGCGCACTACGTCCTCCACCATGGTGCCATATGCGCCGAGGCTGACTGTAATCGTGCTAACCGAGAGCGTACCCGCGAGTATCCACGAGTTGACAAGCCACGCCGCGGTGTTAGCGTCCATGCCTGTTCCCCTTGTTATTTCCTGCACCTGTATGTTGCCGAGAAACAGCGCGTATAGCATAATGATGATTATTATGGCCATCATAGAGAAGAACACCGAAGCTTTGTCCCTGAAAAACAGCTTCATGTTGCGTGATACAAGCTTTCCTGCCGCGCTCATCAGCTGACACCCCCTTCGCGTATAGCGTGTCCCGTAAGCGCCATGAACACATCGTCCATGCTGCCTCGCACCACCTCGAACTGGAACACGTGCTTCTCTATCTTTTTGAGCAGTTCGAGCGCTTCCATGCTCGAGCCGCATTTGACCGTTATAAGCCCGCGGTCTTCCTCGTATTTTACGCCCATGGCGTCGAGCTGTTCTTTAAGCCCGCCAATGTTTTTGGGCTGTATTTTCAGATAATCGCTGCTGTATTTAAGGCGCAGCTCTTCGGGAGTGCCCTGCGCCGCTATCCTGCCCTTATCTATAATTGCGACTTTGTGGGCGCTGGCGGCCTCCTCCATGTAATGCGTCGTCATGAACACCGTCATGCCCGTGCTTTTCTGCAGGTTTTCCACCGTCTCCCATACCTTGAGCCTCGTCTGCGGGTCGAGCCCGGTGGTCGGCTCGTCAAGAAAGAGTATTTTCGGCCTGTGCATTAGCCCGCGCGCCATGTCTACGCGCCGCCTCTGCCCGCCCGAGAGTTTGCCGTACCTGCGCCCGAGTATGTCCGTAATGGACACCGCCTCCGCCACTTCCCCAACGCGCTGCTTTATGACGCTGGCAGGAAGGTTATAAAGCCCCGCTCTCGTTTCGAGGTTTTCCCTCACCGTAAGAAGGTCGTCCAGCACCGACTCCTGAAACACCACGCCTATGCACGAGCGCACATGGGCGCTGTCCTTTACCGCGTCGTATCCTGAAACCATGACGCTGCCCGCCGTTATCTCCGTCGTGGAGCAAATGGAATTGATAGTGCTGGATTTGCCCGCGCCGTTAGGCCCCAGAAACGCAAACAGCGTGCCTTCGTCCACGTCGAACGATATACCGTCCACAGCCAGCACGTCGCCGTACTTTTTCACAAGCCCGCGGACCTCTATGGATTTCCCCAAAATTTTCACCTCCGAAATAATCTCATAAAATGCAAAAATATAAGTGCACATGCAGATTATAGCATACACAATATCAGCCGTGTAGTGTTTTTATTCCAAAAAATGCAGTGAAATTCCCTAACAATATGAAATATTCATCAGAGCGCGTAGGGGCGGCCTGTGGCCGCCAGATATGATGCAGGCGGGCGGACATACCCTTTCAGGGCACACGGCAGAGGTCCGCCTCTACAATATGAAAGATATACCAGAGCGCATAGGGGCGGTCTTGGGCCGCCAGAATGTGGAACAGAAAAGCAGAAGCAGACCCTAAAGAAACATTCTCCGCTTATCGGCGCTTCGTGATACTTCCCCTGCCGGGGTCCCCGGCGAACAAAGTTCGTTGGGGTAGGTGAAAGGGGAAGCAAGGTCATCGATAAAGTATATTTTGTCATTAAGAAGGAGCGCAGCGACCGAATTATATTAAAGAAGAAAGGAGTTTGATTAAGATTTCCGTTCCTTCAGACATTTGCGTCCGGAATGTTATGGTAGGTCATTCTATTAACAATTGCCCTTCTCTATGTTAATCTGTTTACGCTTATGGTAAAATTTAAAAATCAACTGTCGGGAGTATATCGATATGAGCAATAGCAAGGTAGCCGTAATGCAGTGCGGCTCTTATGACATCGGCGAATTAACAGATAAGATAAACGCTGGAGCGGAGCTTTTGGGCGGCTGGGGCAGGTGGCTTAAGCCCGGCATGAACGTGCTTTTGAAGGTGAACCTTATTGGCCCGATGCCCGAATCGGCGGCGGTGACGCACCCGGAGTTCGTGCGCGCCGTAACGCGCATAGTAAAGAGTTTCGGCTGCAATGTATGGATAGGCGACAGCGCGGGAGGCGCCATAGGGGGGAAGTCCCAGACGGGGAGAAGCTTTAAGGTGTCGGGGCTCGAGGACATGGCAAACGAAGAGGGCGCCGAGATAAAGAACTTCGACAAGGAAGGCGTCGTGGAGAAGGCGGGGCTGGGCGGCGAGAAGATGTTCTTGGCAAAGCCGCTTTATGAGGCGGACGCGATAATAAACCTGCCGAAGCTTAAAACGCATATGTCGGCGACATATACGGGCGCGGTGAAAAACCTGTTCGGCTGCGTGCCGGGGCAGAAGAAGGCGGAATACCACAAGAATTTCCCAACGCCACAGGCTTTCGGCGAGGTTATATGCGGCATCAACAAGGCTGTTAAAGTAAGCCTTAACATAATGGACGGCATACTCGCCATGGACAAGCAGGGCCCGGTTACGGGTCGCGTATACGAAGCGGGCAAAATACTGATAAGCGAGGATTCGCTTGCGCTGGACGCCGTGGCGGCGCACATGGCAGGCGCGCGCTTAGAGAACATACCGTTCTATTCGCCGGCGGTAAAGCAGCGTATAGGCGAGTGGGACCTTGGCCGCATTGAGGTATGCGGGGACTATAGCGCCCCGCCGAAGCTTGCGGGCTTCAAAATCCCGCGGTCGCTTATTACAGGGCGCGGCGGCGGGCCGGCTATGAAGTTTATCGTCGATCTGCTAAAGACGCGGCCGCGTATGGACCTTGACAGGTGCAAGGGCTGCAACGTGTGCGTGGACAGCTGTCCGGTTAAGGCGATAGACAGGGAGACAAAACGCATAGACTACTCAACGTGCATAGAGTGCATGTGCTGCCACGAATTGTGCGTCCACAAGGCGGTAAAGCTGGTACATGCAAACCGCCTGATGAGGCTGTTTTCGAGGCTGAAAAAAGAGGACTGACAAGTGCGCCGCCAGATGAATTTGTAGGGAGGGCCTTCTTGTACTCCGAAGGGGTGCGTGCCCTCCTGAGTTGAGTCAGAATGTGGGCGGGTGCGGAGACCCGCCCCTACGATATGAAAGAAACGTCACAGCATGTAGGGGCGACCTGTGGTCGCCAGAATGTGGAGCGAATAAGGCGGGCGTTCAAAGAACGCCCCTACGAATATGATGGGGCGTAATTCACACCCTTATAGCGCGCAGGGAGTTGAGTATCGCGAGCAGCGCGACACCTACGTCCGCGAACACCGCCTCCCACATGGTGGCGACGCCTCCCGCGCCGAGTATCAGCACTGCGGCTTTTACGGCCATCGCAAGTGCTATGTTCTCCACTACTATGCGCCGCGTTTTGCGCGCTATGCGTATGGCGGGCGCAAGGCGCGAAGGGTTGTCGTCCATTATCACTATGTCGGCGGCCTCTATCGCGGCGTCGGAGCCCAAAGCGCCCATTGCGACGCCAATGTCGGCGCGCGCCAATACAGGCGCGTCGTTTATGCCGTCGCCCACAAACGCGACCTTGCCTCCGCTCTCCGATATCAGCTCTTCAACAAGCCTTACCTTGTCTTCGGGCAGCAATTCTGAGTAAAACGCGTCGATCTCCAAAGTTTCCGCCACGCGCTTCGCGCTTCCCTCCCGGTCGCCAGTGAGCATGACTGCGCGCCGGACGCCCGCCTGCCTTAAGTCGGCTATCGCCTGTTTCGCGCCCTGTTTTATCGCGTCCTCTAAGTATACCGCTCCCGCGGGCTTGCCGCAGAATGTTACATATACGGCGCTGGAGCCCGATTCGCACAGCTGTATGCCGTTTGAGCCGAGCAGCGCCGCGCTGCCCGCGAGCACTTCTTTGCCGTTAATGGCTGCCTTTATGCCGCGCCCGGATATTTCCTCGTAATCCGTTATGTCCGCACTGCTTATGGTATTGCCGGAGCTTTCAAACGCCTTGACTATCGATTTTGCTATTGGGTGCGTGGAGTTGCTCTCCGCGTATGCCGCGAGCCTTAGCACGTCCTGCTCCGAAAACCCTTCGTACGCCTCTATGCGCGATACGCTGAATACGCCCTCGGTGAGCGTGCCTGTTTTGTCGAAAACCACCGTTTTAACGTCGCGTAGCGCGTCTAGATAGTTGCCGCCCTTTACGAGCACGCCTTTGCGCGAAGCAGCGCCTATGCCGCCGAAAAACCCTAAAGGTATCGATATGACGAGTGCGCACGGGCAGGATACGACCAGGAATATCAGCGCCCTTTCAAGCCATCCGGAGAACGCTTCGCCCAGTATCAGCGGCGGCGCAAGCGCTATCAGCGCCGCAGCAAGCACTACGGCGGGCGTATACACGCGCGCGAACCTGCTTATGAAGTTCTCCGCAGGCGCTTTGCGCTCGGCTGCGCGCTCCACGAGCTCGAGTATCCTTGAAACGGCGCTCTCTGAGTAAGGCTTTTCTACACGTACTTCGAGCAAACCGTTTTGGTTTATGAACCCCGAATAAACGGCGTCGCCCGCGGAAAGCGCGCGGGGTACGGACTCGCCCGTCAGCGCGGAAGTATCGGCGTACGAACTGCCGCTCAGCACCACGCCGTCCAGCGGTACTCGCTCGCCCGGCTTTATTACTATTGTGTCGCCCGCGTTAACCTCTTCGGGCGATACCTTTATATACTCGGAGCCCGTCTTTAGATTCGCGTATTCGGGCTTTATATCCATAAGGCTTGCTATGGAACGCCGCGACCGCCGCACCATAAGCGACTGGAACAGCTCTCCCACCTGATAAAGCAGCATCACCGCGACGGCTTCAGGGTATTCTTTAATCGTAAAAGCGCCTATCGTGGCTAAGGACATAAGAAAGTTCTCGTCGAACACCTTGCCTTTGGACATGTTTCGCGCGGCGTGCAGCAGCACATCGCCCCCTATGACTAAGTACGCCGCAATAAACAGCGCAATGCTGTATACGGGCGGCAGGGACAGCAAAAGAGCCGCGGCGTATACGGCTACGCCCGCGGCGAGGCGTATTATAACGGTTATAACGCTGTCTTCGCGCGTCTCGCAATAAGAGCAGCATTCAGACTGGCACTGATGCTGTATGTTATCGGCATGGTGCTTCTGGCCGGGCAGCAGCTCGCGTCCGCAGCCGCAGGGACAAAGCTCGCATTTATGTTCCAGCTTAAGTTCCATAATAAAGCCTCCTGTTTTAAGTCTCGTAACGCGGCTTGACAGCCTACCGCGCTTCGTTTATCATTAATCTATAGCATATTATATACTCATATGAACAGATGTTCAAGTGTTTGGAGAAAAAAAATGGCCGATTTTATTGAAAAGTGCGATTGCGACGTAGTGCACGAAGAAAAAGTGAAGCGTGTGAGCGCCGCGATGCCGCCGATTAAGGAGCTCGACAGCCTCGCGGAGGTGTTTAAGGTGTTCGGCGACACGACGAGAATACGTATATTGTGCGCGCTGATTGAGGCGGAAATGTGCGTCTGCGACATAGCAAGCCTTTTGAACATGACGCAGTCGGCGATATCGCACCAGTTAAGGCTTTTAAAGCAGGCGAGGCTCGTAAAAGGCCGCAGGGACGGCAAGATAGTATACTATTCGCTGGACGACGAGCATGTAAAGATGATATTCGACCAGGCGCTGGTGCACGCAAGGGAGAATATAAGATGATATTTTCCAAACGGCGCAAGGGAGGGGCGAGCCCTTCCTTTTTTATGTGCTAAGATACGTAACCGCGTGTAGAGGCGGTCTTTGACCGCTGGGATGAGAGCATGCGGGCGGGTGCGGAGACCCGCCCCTACGAAATAAAGAAGCTATAATGCGTTTAGGTGCGGTTTCAGGTCGTCAGAAACGACGCAAGAAGGCATCCACAGAACGCCCCTACGACAAAAAAGAGGCTAAAAAACGCGTAGAGGAGGGTTTCTATGCCCTCCCGTAATGCATCCGCGCCGTCCGTCATAGAAAGTAAAGATATAGTATAAAGGTGGAGAGAAAACCCTAAACACGATAAAAAACATATTTAAATGCACAAAAAATATAAATTGATAAAAAGAAAATGGGTTAGAATCCCACATATTATGCATGTCAGATGGAAAAACGCGGATAAAAAAATGCGCTGCCTGTGTGCCGCGGGACGTAACGCAGCCTTCTTGAGCGTTGCATCAGACATTGCTTTGCGGAATATTTGCTGCCGTAACGCGCTATACTGGGCAGCAGCCGCTCTTATCCATCGCCTCAATTATCATAATAAGGTCTTCAAGCACCTGGCCGCGCTTTTGCTCGGGGATCTGCGCGAATATCAGGCCGAAGTCCTCGTCAATGGCGCCGTCTAAGTCGTTATACAGCGCCTCGCCCTGCTCGGTCAGCTTTATCGTAACAAAGCGCCTGTCTTCAGGGTCGGCCTCGCGCGAAACAAGGCCGCGGGTAACTAGATTGTTAACCGTGCGCGAGAGCGTGCTCGCGTCGAGCTTCATTATATGCGAAAGCTCGTTTAAGCTTATCGTGCGAGTGCGCCCGATTTCAATCAGCGCATAACATTGCGCGGGCGTTATGCCGAATCCTGAAAGCTCGCTTTCCTCCATCGCGTCAAGTTTCCTCTCAAGCATGCGAATTGTCTCTCTGAACAGCCTTGAACCTTTGATATTGCTCATATTTTGCTCAATTGCCTCCCGCAAATATTGTAACATAAAATAATTGCATAATGCAAGAGATAATTTTGCGATATTTTCTGCACATTTAAAAGGCGGCAGTTTAGCGCCAACAGAGGCAAATGTACATAAACGGCGGCATAGAATGTAAATAATGAATACGAAAAGAGGTTGAAAAAGATGCAGAGAGGAAAAGAGAGGCACATATTCCCGGGCAGCAACACTAGCGAAGGGTTTTTCTCGTACTATCAGTACATAATGCCGCAGAGGGATGCGGAGCATATATTCTGCCTGAAAGGCGGGCCGGGAGTGGGCAAATCGACGTTTATGACGCGGATTGCGCAGAGGCTGCAGAGCGAGGGAGTGGACATAGAATATCTGCACTGCTCGTCAGACCCGGATTCGCTTGATGCAATAGCCATGCCGGGACTGCGCGTGGCGCTGATAGACGGTACGGCGCCGCACATTATAGACCCTAAGAACCCGGGCGCAGTGGACGAAATAGTCAACCTCGGCGAGTATTGGGACCTTGAGGGCATAAAACGCCACAAAGCGCAGATAATCGACATAAACGCGGAGATAGGAAGGCTTTTTGCGCGCGCGTACAGGTACTTAAAGGCCGCTAAATGCATGATGGACGACTGCTTAAGCATATGCGGCGCGGATAATACTGCGGGCGCGCTGGCGCATGCGGCGCAGATAATTGATAAGGAGTTTAAAGGCGTGAAGGGGACGGGGGAGGGCAAAGCGCGGAAGATGTTTGCAAGCGCGATAACGCCGTCCGGCGTAGTGCATTTTTTAGACACGCTTTTTGATAGTACGTATAAGCTATACCTTGTAATAAGCTGCTGGGGCACGGGAGTAAGCGAAATGCTGGGTAAAATCGCGCAGGAAGCGCAAATTCGGGGCCTTAGTGCCGAAATTTACTACTGCCCTATGGATCCGGCGCGCAGAATAGAGCATCTGGTAATACCGGCTTTAAAGCTGGCTTTTGTGTCTGAAAACAGGTATGTGGACATCGAGGCAAGGCCTGACGCGATAGTCGATTTGACGGCGTACGCGGACAACAGAGAGCTTGACAGGGAGGACTTAAAGCAAAGCGAGAGCGAGTTTGACACGCTGCTGAGGGAAGCTGTTTTCACGCTGCGCCGCGCTAAAGATACGCATGACGAGTTGGAGAAGTTATATGTGCCCAGCATGGACTTTGAGGGCGTCAAGAAGAAAGGCGAGGAGATAACGGAGAAGATACTCGCATATATGAAGTGACATTGGTGTCATAAGACTGCGCAGCTACAGAGAAATATAATTGCATTTTATTATGTGACAATATTGTCATATCTGTTTTAGGGTGGCGCAAAAGCGCAAAAACTGTAGTAAACACGCTGATGTGACAATGATGGTCATGAAAGTTACCGGATAAGTCCCAGGCAACGGACGGTATTTAAACCAGACGAGAAATGTGAGCATAAGGCTGGGAGCTTTTTCTTTTTCGTGCGGAACATATAGTGCACGACAAGCATGACATATAACAAAAACTGGAGAAGAAAAGGCGCATAAAATGTGTCTTTGTTTGCGTGCGCCGTTCTGTAAGGCAGCGCGTTTTGAACGCGGCAAATGTGCGTATTGCTTAAAAATGCTGCGAAAACGCGTGAAAAAGGAGCAAAAATAGCGCATAAAACGCTTATAAATGACAAACATGTCATATGATAATGTTGTCATATGCAAAAAACATGGTATACTGGCATTAAAAGAGGTGAGTATATTGCCAACAGACACGTTTTTTAACTTAAGTGAAGATAAAAAAGAGAAGATATTCGATGCTGCGGTAAAAGAATTCTCCGCAAAGCACTTAAGCGAAGCCTCCATAAACAGCATTGTTAAGGAAGCGGACATACCTAGGGGCAGCTTTTATCAGTATTTCAGCGGCAAAGAGGACATATATGCGTATATAATGGGCGAGATAGCGAAAGAACAGGCGGTTGTAGAGAGATTTTTGGGGCAGCCTGCGGCCGGAGCGGGCGCATTTGACGGGCTTATCTACAAAGCGCGGGCGTTACTGGAGCTTTACAGGGTAAGGCCGGAGTACAGGCGCATAGCGATGCTTGCAGGGGACGGCGAGGTAAGCGGGCAAAGTCCTCTAGCGGGTGAAATGGAAAGAATAAGCGAACATTTGGAGCGCGACAAGCTGCGCGGGCTTGTAAGAGAGGACGCCGACGCTTCGCTTGCGGCTGAAATGGCGTGTACGCTGGTGAAAAAGGAGTGTTTGAAAGAGGGGCAGGGCAGGGACGAGGCGCTAAGGCGCATAAACGGCATAATAGCAACGATTAAAGAAGGCATAACCGTACGCGGATGAGACAGCGAGGTTATTTGCAAGGCGTGTTGTTTAACAACGTGTCTTTTTTGTAGTGAAGCGGAACATGAAAAGGGCGCTGCCCTTTCAAACCTGCTTAAGGCTCCGCCTTAAGAATCCGCCAAAGGGATTTTTCCCTTTGGAAACCCATCGATAAATATTAATATTAATCGGATAGATATGTTGTGTCACAGCGTGCTATTTATGTGCAGATAGTGACAAAATACGACAGGATATGGTATACACAGGAAGGGATGGGTGGTATAATTGGGAGGAGACTTATGAATATTTGGGAGGAGACTTATGAATATAATGTACAGTTTAAAATGCAATTATAAAGGTAATTGTGATGCAAAAAGGTATTATTCAGGCGCAGAAATAGAATTAATCGATATTGATAAATTATTTATCGGATATAACTGTATACTAAATGATTATTATTCATTATAACGGAGCAAGTATTTTAGTATTAATGAGAAGTTTGGCGAAAGAGAGTTGAATAATTAGTGAATAACAAGCCTGTTAAAACTATAAAAGAAGCAAAATCTCAAACAGTCGAATTGATTCTTACAGCTATATTGATTGCAGCAGGAATAAACTTAATAGTCTTTGGAATTTGTTCGTTATTGCCAAAAGCTAATGAGTTCATTTTTATTACTGCCGGTTCGATATTAGTTGCTATTTCACTTGGTCTAGTTTTACATCGTCATTTTGCGCAATCATGTCGAAAAAGGATTGTAACTGCCGCACTTCTATATAATAAAGAAAGTAAGTCAATAGTTAATGTGCCTAATTATGAATTTTCTGAGCATGTTTATGAATATTTAAACGCAGCTATTTCAGAAGATGTCAATATAAAAGGAATGTGGTTACAAGATGAATTGGGGTTAACCAACATATTTAACGATATTAGTCCGACTAATACATATATAGCGCTTTCCCGTTCTGGAGCAACACTTAATCAACTAATAGAATACCTTGTCCTTAAGAAACTTTCATTAGTGACTACTGACTATTTTAATTCTCCGTTTTTTAATAAGAAAAAAATTAAAAGATTACAGCATACAGACGTTGCTGACTTGACGGCATCAAACCTCTTTTTGAGCCTATTTTCAAAACCAACTTATGAACGTATCGCATTCAATAACAAACCAACAGATATAATTTTTGGATATGGAAAGGATGGCGCAATATATGATAGATTTGAATTAACGCTTCCAGTAAATTGTGAAGTATTGCGGAAACATCATAATATAATAGAAATTAAACATCCCTTTTTTAATTTAACAATTATCCCATCGTTCACAGGTTTCGGCGAAACTATCCCTCATAATTTTATTAGAAGATATCTGAAAGTTGAGAAAACAACACATATATCAAGTTTTAAAGTTTGGATAGGAATAGATTTGAAATTTTCATGGAAAGCCTTGTTAATAAATAAAACTGAGTACTATGAATGGATAGACAGATTTATTGATACAATCATCGACTATGCGTCAATTGAAGTTTTCTTCAAAAAAATCAGTTGGAATATTGTTGAAGCAATACTTCAATGTAAGGAATGAAATCAAACTTATATTATCACAATAATCCCGCCCCCTCCTTGTTCACAAATTATTAACATTTCTTTGCTCATTTATTACAACTTTATTAAGACTTTTTTACCAAAAATGCGGTAAAATAAACTGCTATGTTTAATGATAAAGTCAAGTTAAAAAGAACAATTACCGCAGTTTTGTTTGTTTGCCTTGCCGTAGTCATTGCGTGCGCGGCGGTAGGCTGCGCCTTTGATGCGGGAGCAAAGGTCGAGGTAACGGCTGTTAGCAAGACGCCGGAAGCTGTGACGCCGCCCGCTGAAACGCCGTCAGCCACGCCCACGGCGGAGCCTACGCCTGTGCCCACAACGACGCCGCCGGAGTACCCGCAGGAAGTTAAAAAAGGAGCGCAGGGCGAGGACGTTAAGGCGCTTAAGGAAAGGCTTAAGCAGCTGGGGTATTACCTCTCAGACGAGGCGATGGACACGTACGGCGACAAGACCGCGGTAGCGGTCAGCGAATTCCAGCGGCTGAGCGGCCTCGAGCAGACGGGCGAAGCGGACGCGGGGACGTGCACGCTGCTGTTTTCGGAGGACGCCGCAAGGTGCCCCGAGTTTTCCACACTCGCCCCGACCGTCAACATGACGTTTGAGGAGCTTACGGGCGACGACGGCTTGCGCGACATGCCCAAAGGCTATCCCGCTTCGGATACGTACTACATAATTGTCGATATAAAGCACCAGGTGGTAACGGTATATACAAAGGACGAAAACGGCGAATACACCGTTCCGGTACGGTATATGCTCTGCTCAACCGGCCTTGGCAACAGCACGCCTGTAGGCGTGTTTGAACTGGATACATATAAGCTGCGTTTCTCGAAGTTCGACAGGGACGGGCGCTACGGGCAGTACTGGACGCAGATATTCAAAGCGTTTTACTTCCACACGTTCCTTTATACCGAGCTTGACGCGTCCACGTACGACGAGCAGACGTATCTCGAGCTGGGCAGCAAGGCGTCTCACGGATGCGTGAGGCTTACCGTGCCCGATGCGAGATGGATGTGGTACAACATAGGCTACGGCACTAAATGCGAGATACGGAAAGGCAAAGCCGACGACATGGCTACCGCTATGATACGCGAGCAGCTTGCTCTTGCCGAGCCGCCCAAAGAACACGTGCAGCTAAAGCCGGGGGAGATACCCAACACCGACAACTGGTCCATAGAGGACGTGAAGATAGAGATACCCTATGTGCAGGGTTCGCAGAAACGCTAAATACGAGGCAGTCAAAAAAGTCTTGGTTAGTTTTATCTTGGTTAGTTTATATTCTGTAGGGAACGACCCCCGTGTCGTTCCGAAAATGTATTTCTGGATGGCCCCTTGACTATATTGAGTCTTTAAAGTCAGTTGACTTTATAGTGCGGCAAAATTGACTACCGCGCTAAAACTCAAGGGTAGCGCCGTCCGTGACGTCCTCATCCGCTATGCTCACATTTTCCGCGGCGCAGAGCCCCGTCATGCGCTCGCTTAAAGCCCATACGCGCAGCGCCGCCTCCTTGTCGCGCGAACGTTTGGAGGAGGCAACTTCTTTGCCGCACACGAAATATTTGCCCGTCACCCCGCTGTATTCGGGCGAAACGGCGAGAGCGGCCATGATTTTCGCGACGGATTCGGGAGACCTGAACAGCAGCTTGTGGCATTTGGCGAGAAAAGCCCCGCGGCCGTTTTCGCGGTTTAATACTATGTCCGTGCCCACTATGCCTGGGTCGAGCGCGTTTATAGTGACGCCCGTGCCCTCGAGGCGCTCTGCAAGCTCGTACATGCACATAAGCGCGGCGAGCTTGGACTGCGCATAGCCGCCCAGCGGAGTATAGCTCTTTTTTATGTTTATGTCGCCGTAGCGTATGCGGCCCCACCTGTGCGCTACCGACGATATGTTTACTATCCTCGAGGGCGCGCTGTTTTTGAGCAGCGGCAGCAGCCTTTGCGTAAGCAAAAACGGGCCCAAATGGTTTACGCCCAGGTGAAGCTCATAACCGTCCGCCGTTTCGCGACGGGAGGCGCTCAATGTGCCCGCGTTGTTGATAAGCGCGTCAAGCCGCACGTACCGCTCCGTAAACTCCTCGGCAAACGCGTTTATACATTTTATAGACGCGAGGTCGCATAGCATCAGCTCAACACGGCCTCCACTCTTCGCGCGTATCTCGCCCAGCGCTTCCGTGCCCCTTCGCTTGTCGCGGCACAGCATTATAACATGACAACCCATACGAGCAAGCTCGATGCAGGCAGCCTTGCCAAGCCCCGAGTTTGCGCCCGTGACTAAAACGATGCTGCGCTTTACCATTTAATACTCCAACGCCCGAAAACTCCGGATCCTAAAAAGCTTAAATTTCTTGGTTGTAATTCCTTAAGCCCCGAATAATGAACAGCCTTTGGGGCAACGATACCGGGCCGGCGAGAATAAAAGGCCGCCTGCCGGTTTTTTCGGGCTACGACAAAAAAGATTATTGCAGCTTCATTATACCATTCGCTGACATATGCGGCAATATCATTGTTATACGCGTATGCGCATAGAAGCCGCAGCGTTATCTCTTAACCGCGGGGGAGTGTATCCGCCGCCCTAATACAGGGTGTAGATACGTGGGTTATGTATATCCCTAAATAAAAATCATGGTACAATATAAAAAATACAATTTTCGTGCAATATTTTGTATTCCCGTTTCGTCATATCTGTGTAATCGGTTATAAAGCCCCCGGGGTGGTAAGTAAAAGGCGGTGAGGCGGCTGTACAAAAACATTATAAGGGAAGTCTTTGAGGACAACTACGCGCGGTTCAGGGCGTACCTTAAGGGGCGGTTTTTCAGCCTTAACGACTATGACGCCGAGGACCTCATACAGCAGACCGCATTAAGGCTGCTTACCGCATTATTATTAGAACAAGCGGGCGGTCATTGATCGCCCCTACTTTTTTGTTACAGCCCCATTTCCTTTTTCATCTTCGCTAGCTCTTCGTCGACGGAAGCGCCGCCCAGTTTTGCATACTTCTCTTCAAGCGCCTTTGCTTCGTCTATAGGTTCGGCGTTGAGCTCAGACATAGCCGTGGCTTCGTCTAGCATCCTGTTCGCCTTGTCTTCCATGCGGCTGAAAGCGTCCATTGCGCCTGCGGATTTGCCCACGGAAGACGTGACTTCGTTGAGCTTTTCCTGCGTCTTTGCGACGGCGACCTTCGCCTTTATGGACTCGCGGCGGGTGGCAAGCGTCTCAATATCGCTCGTCAACTTGTCGTGCATCTGGCGCATCTTGACGGCGTTCTCGTGGGCGGCGGCGTACGCAGTAACGAGGGCCGCGCCCGCGGCTTCGAGCTGCTGCTTCTTGCTTATGAACACGCGCGCGTCGTCCTCATTGCCCGCCTCCAGCGCCTTTTTCGCGTAACTGGCGTATTTGTCCACCTGCGCCTGGTTCTCGTCCACAAGGCGCTTCGTGCGCGCCTCTTCGGCCATCACACCCGCAGTCTCTTTCTTGACCTCAGCGAGGTCCTCCATGAGATCGCGCATATACTGGTCGATCATCTTGCCCGGATCTTCCATCTTGTCGAGCATTGCGTTTACGTTAGCCTTTATTATGTCTCCGAATCTTGATAAAATAGCCATTTTTGTTCCTCCACATTTTAAAGTGTTTGCCGTTATAGGCAGTAAGATTATTATTTGTTACGTTTCGCAGCACCCTATCGCTTATTTTACACTGCTCTATTTGCCGTCGTTGCCCGGGTCCCCGTCATACTTCTTGGCGAGGTTCCCGGCCTCGTCTTCGGCCCCGGAAACCGGAGGTTTCTTTCGGGGCTAAAAGCTACTTATTGTCGTTGTCCGGGTCCCCGTCATACTTCTTGGCGAGGTTCTCGGCCTCGTCTTCGGCCCCGGAAACCGGAGGTTTCTTTCGGGGCTAAAAGCTATTTATCGTCGTTGTCCGGGTCCCCGTCATACTTCTTGGCGAGGTTCTCGGCCTCGTCTTCGGCTCCGGAAACCGGAGGTTTCTTTCGGGGCTTAAAGCTACTTATTGTCGTTGTCCGGGTTCCCGTCATACTTCTTGGCGAGGTTCTCGGCCTCGTCTTCGGCCCCGAATTTCTCAAGAGGCGTCTTGAGCATTTCTTCCGTCTGCTTCGCCTCGAGGTTCTTCTGCTTCTTCGCGTGCCTCCACCAGACGAACAGCAGTACTAGTATCGCCAAAACACCGATAACTATAAGCACGGGTATCCAGGGCGACGTCGTTACCGTCATTATGCGCGTCGCGGTAAGGTCGAACGACTTGCTGAAATACTGCTCGTACGAAAGGCTTAAGTCGTTGTAGTACCTGTCGAGGTAGTTGCCGAGTATGTATCCCGCTTCCTGGTCTATCACCGCCTTGGCCTGCGAGCCTACTGTGTACCAGTACCTGTAGGTTGTCTCGTTCTCGAACATCACGAGCAGCAAGTGCGCCTGGTCGGTGAACAGCTCCATATATTTCGATTCGGCAAACGCCCGCATTTCTTCCATTGAAGGCGTCTCCTGAGAGCCGTTTATGTTTCCGGTAAGGTAGACGTAAGGCTGCACGCCGGTTTTAGCGTAAAAGTTCTTAAGCCCCGGCAGCAGCCGCGACTCGTCAAGCAGCAGCCCGAGTTCGTCGGTGTAGTAGCCTGTTTCGTTTACCGAGCCTTTAGGCAGCGGCTCGCGTACTACGGTGGACTTCGTTATCTCTCCGCCGCCGCTGTCTCCCGAGAATATGTCAACTCCGAACGAGGATACGATGAATATCAATATTACGATAGCAAATATGATGCCGAATATCGCCGATGTGCAGCCGCACCCGCGCCCGCCTCCGCCGCCAATGAATACCGGACCGCCAAAGCTGCTGTTGCCAAGGCCCATGCCGCGGTTAACGCCGCCCCTGAAACCGCCGAAGCTTCCAAAGCCGCCGAAGCCTCCGTGGCCGCCAGAATATCCCCGGCCGCCTCCGAAACCGCCCTTGAAGCCTCCGCCGCCTCCGCCGCCAAAGCTGCCGAAACCTCCGCCGCCTCCGCCAAAGCCGCCGCCTCCGCCGCCAAAACCGCCTCCTCTGCCCATCGAAAAAACCTCTTTCACATGGAATGTGCCGCCCCTGGATATTTCCGCTTTTTGGGGTAATATACAATTCAAATCTATCACGGCGCATACGCTATGTCAAATTGTATCGCGTGTTTCGCGAAAACAACCCCAAATCGGCGCCCATAGGCCATAGATACAGTATATATATTAAAAAATTTTACTATATATGTGACTTTGTCATTTCACTATGCATTGTTTGGCGTTATAATACAGACATGCAGCAGGTACTTGCATCAGGTCATACATCAGCGGATGCTTAAGTTTTGCAACTGGTATTTACAGCTGAGGACAGCATCCGGGTTTTGCCGCGGTGTATGCATCAGTTTTGCACATATGCGTGGGTACCGCTGACCAGGGGAGATGGACAGGCGATGGCAACTATATGAGGCGCGTAAATTGCGCCTCTTGGCCCGCGCAATATTTTTTATTTCCATACAATTTCCACACGAAAAATGATCAGGTATAAATGAATGCGCATTTGCGCATTATATTTACGAGGTGAGAGTCGTATGTTTGTTAAACATGGACTTGATGACCTTGTCAGTCGATTGGAAGCGAGGAGCGCGATCTTCAGTCCGGGTGACTGACCGGCCCCGATGTTTGGTATTTCCGGGGCTAAGTGGAGCGGGCATGTACCCGCTCCTTTTGTATTTCCTAAGCTGCGTTTTATTACGGCTCATAGTGGTTATATATATATTATATAACAGTTATATTATATAACAGTTAAAAACTGGACGGGGGAGGCGAACAGTATGGAAAATGAATTCTATTCCGTTACCGTTATCTGCCCCGCACACGGCAGGCGCGCGCGAGGCAAGGGCGTCAGGCATAAAGCAAAAGCGTTTGACGCGCGCATAACTTTCAGCGATTCGTACGAGACGACGATAACATGCCCTAACTGCGGCGCCGGCGTAAGTCTGTTTGTCAAGACAAAGGGAAAGCTTACAAAGGCGCGCAAGGAAAAGCTGGTGCGCGAAAAGCAGGCCGATTTAAGGCGCTCGCTTAAAGTGCTGCTCGTATCTTCGCTGCTGCTGGCTGCCGGCATAACAACAAGCGTTTTTGCACCGGGCGAAACGGTGGGCGTAGTAAGCGTATGCGCGATAGTAATCTCGCTGCCTGTATGGATTTGGGCTCTGGCCGCTGTGGCAGGAGCGATAAAATGCCTTAAGCACCGTGAACTGATATTCGAAAAATACGAGCTTAAACACCCGTATCTCGTGGCGATCGGAGAATACTGCGAGCACTATTTCAAGGGGCAGAAAAAGACGATAGTATGGCAGCGCCAGCCTATATACCATCGCTTAAAGGACGCCCGAAGCTATAAAGACTTAAAGCCAAATAGGCCGGAGCAAACAAGAGCTTTTGCGGCAATCAAAAGGGCATGATGTTGGCCGAAAAAAGCCTGTCTTTGATTACGTGAATCTTTGGGAAATAAAATCCGGACTTGTCTTAGCAGTACTGCTTGACTTGCAGCGTGTTGGGGTCCACGTCCACAAGACGCCCCCGTTGGCGCAGTTCTTTTATTTCGTCGCTTGAATATATCATCACTTCGTCGTCTTTTCCGTCAAGGGGGGCAAATACCATGTTGGAATCCCACTTGCCGACGAATATATAGATTCTTCCGCTTAAAGTTTTAACAGTCATAATACACCCCCACACACATGTAATAGTATAAATGATTCAGCCGCAATAACAAGCGGAAATGAAATCAAGGATTGGTAAAAGCGGGGCGCTAATCTGCCCTGTTATTAAAGCGGACATTATTGATGCTGGAATTTACCAGGCAATACCTATATAATATTCTTGCAGATAAAAAATGTGTACAATAATCTGTCAATAAATGAAAGAAAACTGCAACCGTACCAGTGGAGAGTTCAGCGCTTATTTCGGCTGCTGTCCAACCGCGGCACAAAATGACAGGACGGCAAACAGAAGTTTCCTTATAATACCGCATAAAAGGAGTTCTTCGATGGAATGGCTCGAATGCATGAACAACGCTATAGAGTATATAGAGGCGTACCTTATGGAGGAGACGGACATAAAAGCCGCTGCGCGCGCGGCCGCGTCTTCGCCGTTTCATTTCCAGCGCATGTTCCATATGCTGACGGGGGTTACGGTCGCCGACTATATACGCAGGCGCAGGCTAACGCTGAGCGCGCAGGAGCTCGCGGCAAAGAAATTAAGAGTGCTGGATGCGGCGCTCAAGTACGGCTACGAAAGCCCGGAGGCGTTTTCCAAGGCGTTTAAAAAGCTGCACGGCATAACGCCCGCAGAGGCACGCTTACCGGGGGCAATGCTCAAAGCGTTCCCGAAGCTGTCCTTTCATATTTCGTTAAAAGGAGACAGGGACATGGAGTACAGTATTGTGGAAAAGCAGGGGTTTGAGGTCGCGGGGGTAATAAGGCGCATATCCACAAAGGACGGCGCTAACTTTACCAGCGTACCGCAGTTCTGGGAAGAGTGCATGAAGGACGGGTCGTACGAAAAGATATGCAGTATGGCGGGCGGAGGCGAGACGTACGGCATATGCCTCGACTTCGCGCCTGACCAGTCGCAGTTTTCCTATATGATAGCGGCGAAGGTGCAGGGAGACGTACCAAAAGGGCTAATACGGCGCAGCATACCGGCGGCGACATGGGCGGTGTTCCGCGCGGTGGGGCCTGTGCCCTTCGCGATACAGGACGTGACGAAGCGCATATTCTCCGAGTGGTTCCCCTCGACGGGCTACGAGCACGACGACGCGCCCGAGCTGGAGGTATACCCGATGGGGGATCCGCAGGCGGAGGACTACTGCACGGAAATATGGATGCCGGTAAAAAAGAAATAACCGCAGCAATATGTTGGAAACGTCAAGGCTCGTAGGGGCGACCTGTGGTCGCCAGAAACAGAGCAGGATAACGCGGGCGGGTGCGGAGACCCATCCTCTGTTCGTATGGGTGTTAAACTTCACTGCCGTTCGTTAAGCACCTCATACTCACAGAACCTCCAGTTCGCTTCATCTTCCTCTGTTCGCTTGTAAACTCACGCTGCGCTATCGCTTGTGTTCATTAAAGCTCACAGAATCAGAACCTTGCTTTATCTGCCCCCGGCAGCGCATCGGTTCTGATTCCACTGGCAGCGCTCACTTTCGGTTCCCTACAATTTGTAAGAATCGTTACAGGTCGTAGGGCGGTCGTCTTTGACTGTCTGAAAAACGCAGACTTATCGGGAAAAATATGAATTAAAAGAACTAGGTAACGGCAGGAGGTGAAAGCCTCCTGCTTTTATATATAAAGTTTATATATGGAGAAATATATGGAATGATGATATAATCATCTGAAAACATCGGTAAAGCAAAATATATAGCGCATCATATATGGTTCTCGGGAGTACATATGGAGATAAGGGCTTTGGGGCAGCTTTTACAACATACTGCGCGCGGTGGACGCGGCGAGAGCGCGCGGAGTGCCGGTGATATACGTGCAGCATACGAGCGAGGCTCCCGGCGCGAAGACTTTTGTTCGCGGCACGGCAGGGTGGGAACTGCACGACAAGCTTAAAGAGAGGAAGCCTTACTTAATTGTCGAAAAGAAACTGCCGGGCAGCTTTACGGGCACGTGCCTTGACGAGGCGCTCAAAAAGCTGGGCTGCGATACGGTAGCCATAGCGGGATATATGACGCAGATGTGCTGCGACACGACGGCGCGGCAGGCGTTTCATATGGGCTACGACGTGGAGTTCCTCTCCGATGCGACGGGCACTCTCGATATAACGACATACGCGGGCAGCGTTACTGCGGAGGAACTGTACCGCGCCATACTCGTCGCGCAGTCGATGCGCTTTGCTAGGGTGCTGACGGAAGCCGAATGGGAGAAGCTGATAGAGCAGGATAGATAATTATTAACAAAAGCGGAGGAAAAGCGCAGTGTACAAAAGGCCTGGATTCAGATCGTATTTCAAGCAGTTTTCGATAGTTTCGTATACGGTTAAGGACGCGGACACGGGCGTGATATACGAAGAAGTGGGCGCGAAGCGCCGCAGGATCGCGTGGGCGCTTATGTTTATACTGGCATACGCGGCTATGGCTTGTTTCCTCATCAGCGAACTGCCCGGCGCGGAGGACTTTTTGGCAGCGGCGTATGTAGCCGGAGCAGTACTTGCGGCGGCGGCGTATTACATACTCTCTGTTCGGATTGCGTACATGGCAGCCGTGTTTAAGGTAATCGGCGAAGTTGAAGTAAATAAATATCTCGATGTAAAATTTTAAACGGAGCGCTTCAAGCCGCGGGGCTTGGGGTGTCAATTTGACATAAATTTTATAACGCAATATACCTTCGGTATACCTATTTCCTTTTGGAGGAAAACACATGAACGAGGTCATAAACGCGATAAAGAGCAGGCGGAGCGTGCGCGCGTACAAGAACGCCAACATTGGAAAGGACGTATTGCAGGCGATAGTGGAGGTGGGCTATTACGCGCCTACGGGGCATAACGGGCAGCCCTGGCATTTTGCCGTAGTGCAGGACAGCGCGCTTATCGCAGAGGTAAACGCGGAAACTAAGAAGAAAATGGCGCAGGTGCCTGTCGACTGGATAAGAAAAGCGGCAAAGTCGCCAAGGCCGGTAACGCATGACGCGCCTGCGCTTATAATAGTATCGTCTAAAAAAGGCTATGTCACCGGCAGGGACGACTGCACCGCCGCGCTGGAAAACATGCTGATAGCCGCCGAGAGCCTTGGCGTTGGCTCGTGCTGGATGGGCTTTGTAAGCCTTATATTCGACGACAGCGAGCTGATGGCAAGGTTGGGAGTTCCCGAAGGGTACGAGCCGCAGCAGGCCGCGGTATTCGGATATCCTGTCGGGGAGAAAAAGGCCGCGCCTCAACGCAACCCCGACGTCGTGACATATACAGGCACATTTTAATGCGTAGAAAACAAACGGCGGCTTTCCGAAACGGAGCCGCTGTTTTGATACGGGGCCCCCAACAAGACGTAGGCTTGTTGGGGTGTAAATACGGGGCCCCCAACAAGACGTAGGCTTGTTGGGGTGTAAATACGGGGTCCCCAACAAGACGTAAGGCTTGTTGGGGTGTAAATTTGCGCTTATGCCTTCGCCATGTCCTTCCACGCGGGCAGCTTCGCCATCATGGCGGCCGCCGCGTCTTCCGCCGCTTTCTCGTCGAGCCCCTGCGTCTTTATTATGAACGCAGTCATGCTCTGTTTTTTCTCGTCGTAGGACTGCATCGAGCCGTCGGGCCGGGCGCAGTACTTGCAGTAGTCGCGGCTTTCGTCGCCCATCGCGAAATCGGACGGATCTTTCATGGGCATGCCGCATGCTATGCATGTTTTCATATATTTTCTCCTTTCAAAGCCGCCTGGCTTAAAATTCATCCTTCTTTGATACAAGGCGCATGAAGTGGTCTATAAGCTCGCCGCCGCGGCGCTCGAGTACGCTGCTTCCGGGCGCGAACAAGTCGCCGTTTTCAAGGTAATAATGCACGAGGCCTATCCAAGTGTTGAAAAGCAGGTGCATGGGTATCTGTTTTATCAGCCCTTCGCGCATTGCCCGTTCCGCCGCCTCGCTGATGTGCAGCGATATGGACGACTGTATGCTGAGAAAAGCGGTTTTGGCGCTCTCGGGCAGCAGCGACCGCTCGGTAATCAGCCGCGTATAAAACGTCTCGTGTTCCCTAAGCCCCTTTATATGCGCTTCGAGCACGCCAGAGAGGCCGTGGCCGGCGCTTGCCAGCTCGTGCAGCCTTTGGCTCACGCGCTTTCCGAAGCGCTCTATTACGGCTGCCGTCAGTTCCTCCATGGTGGGGAAGTGCAGGAACACCGTACCGTGCGAAACGCCCGCAGCGTTTGCTATGTCTACCGCCCGCGCCGCCGCAAAGCCCTTGTCTGCGAACACCGACAGCGCCGTTTCTTCTATAAGCTCGCGAGTGCGCAGCTTTTGCGCCTGCCGCTTTGTAATGTTTTGCTGTGCCATAACTCCGCCTTAAACGTATTTAGATGACTTACAAATCACTGATTACAAAGTCAGTATAATGCGAAATACAGCTGATGTCAATACTTTTCAATAAATTTTAATTAAAAAGAGATATTATTTCACGAATATTACCTTGACAGACATAGTATTATGTGATAGATTGTTTACAGCAATAAATGGATGGGGGAGGCGGTAAAGTGGATGTAAGCAGCGACGTTATACGCGGGCATATCGACACGATAGTTCTCTCGCTGCTGCGCGGCGGGGATAAATACGGTTACGAGATATGCCGCCTCGTGCGCGAGAAGAGCGGCGGGGAATACGAGCTGAAAGAGCCGTCGATGTACAGCACAATAAGGAGGCTGGAAGCGCAGAAGCTTATTGAGGCGTACTGGGGCAGCGAGACTATGGGAGCTCGGCGCAAGTATTACCGCATAACCCCTGCCGGAATAAAGCTGTTCGAAGAGAACCTCAAAAACTGGGCGTTCGCCAAGAAGATAATAGACCGTCTTTTGGAGGTATAGTATGGGCGCGATAGATATCTATTTAAAGGAGATAAGAAGGCGCTATCCCGGCACGCAGGCGGTAAGGGAGCAGATAGAGGAGCTAAGGGATACGCTGCATTTAAAAACTGAAGAACTGCAGGCACAGGGCAAGACTTACGATGAAGCTGCGCGCGAGGCAATAGCCTCAATGGGAGACGTTTCTCACCTGTTTGACGAGGTATCGGGAAACGTTAAAACTGTATATATCAACCTCTTAAACCGCAATAACTCGATATTCTGCTCGCTCATAATACTCGCGGAATTCCTTGCAGGCTGGCTTGTTGTCTTACTTAATGCGGGATTGGACGCAACATATTGGTGGTTTACGCTTCCCCTGCTGGGCATACTGCTGGGGCTGGGGGTATGGGTGGCGGCGGCTGTTATAGCTTATAAGCGCGAGCCGCTAAAGACGGAAGTCGTTGACTATCAGTTCCGCAGGCATATGAAGATAGCTGTCATCGGGTGGCTGTGCCTTTCGCTTCTGCTGTTAGGCATAAACCTATGGATTGGAGTATATATGCGCCCTAATACCATATGGTTTCAGTGGCCCGTGATAGGCATAGCGAACTGGCCGCTCAATATCTGGCTGTATCACAGGCAGCTAACGAGCGGGCATTACGACGCTTAAACCTATCGTTGACTGCTTTCCCTGCCGGGGACATAGAGTGGGTGAGAAGTGAAGCTTGGCGGGCGGGGATACCCTTTCAGGGCACACGGCGGAACCCCGCCCCTACAAAAAGGAAGAAACGTCAGTGCTCGATTATGAATCTTTATTTGCCACAGCCAGTTTCAGCCGACGTAGGGTACGCTCTCAAAGCAGTCGTTTTCGCTTACGCCTCCGATAAAGGACTCATAGCCGTCTCTCGTGAAAATTATTTTGCCCTCCGTACCGTCGTCCAACCTGAAGAAAACAAACGAGGCGCCGTCGGTGGCCGCGGGATAGATTTTCGTGCCGGGGTCGATAGTGCCGGGGAAGTATTCGCCGCCCTCTAATATCTCAACGGGTATGCTTGCTTTGGTAACAAGCGGGTCGCGGTCGGTCATATCTATCATCATGTCAGTTGCAGCTTCGAACTTGAAGTCGTCCGTAATATCATAGAGGCAGGTGAAAAACCACGTGCCGAGCGCGTCCACATAACCGTCCACTGTTATGCTGGTATACGAGACTTCGATGGCTTTGCCGTTGACGCTGTCCGAAACAACGGGCTTAAGGCCGTCAAACGAGCAGAGAACGGTAGAATAATCATCACCCTCGTAACCGGTGCTTATTACCAAACAGGGAGCGCCGTTCGGCGTTTCTGTCAGGTTTGCTGACTCAAAATAACCGCTGTCAACAACGGCGTTATAAGACGCCTCACTTCCCGAAACGCTCACTATGATCTCGTTTCCTAAGATCTCGCCTCCTTTTCCGAGTCCCACAGATATCTTTTCCTGCGTATTATCGCCGTTGATATCCGCGGTGAATGACGCAACAATTTCAATGTCCGAAGGACCGGAGGTCTGCGGGGACGCGGTCTGCTGTCCGCTGGTTGCTGGCATGTCGCTCTTTGCTGGCTTATCGCTCGTTATGGCTCCCGTTCCTTCGGGCTTGACCACTATGCAGCCCGCGCACAGGCATACGCACGCAGCTAATACTATGATGAACAATAAGAGGGATTTTGTTTTCATTAAGACGCTCCTTCCGCTTCCAAAGGAAGCAAATGCGTTTTAGCATTCCTTAAGACTTGCGGTATAAAATGCGTTTACATATATTACTTATCATATTTCCGGGTAACGGTAAACATGAATATTCCAAAAGGCCTAAAAATTGCGTTAAGGGATACTAACCCGTCTTATCTCGTACCCGAAGCTGCCGCCTTCAAACCGCAGCATGCACCAGCAGGCGCGCGCTTCGTCTGCGGGCATGCCCACGCTGCCCGCGTTGATTACGAGCTTGCCGCCCACGGAGACGGCGTACGGCGTGTGAGTGTGCGCGCACAGCAGCATGTCGGCGCCTATGCGCGAGCAGAGCGCTTCAAGCTCGTCCTTCGTTGTCATAATGCCGATGCCCTCGTTTATCCTCCTGTCCGAGCCGTGCACGCACAGCAGCGTCCTGCCCTCTATAGCGATCTGCCGCTTTTCGGGCAGCGCCGCGACGTAGCCGCGAGCTTCGGGCGACATGAGCGGCAGGCAGCGCTTGTAATCTGCCAGTACGATTTGTTCAATTTCATTGCGCGGCTCAAAATCGTTGCCGTCGCCTATTTCGTTAAGCCAGTCGTCGGTGTTGCCGCGCAGCCAGACAAGCGGGCTTAAGGCTTTAAGCGCGTCATAGCAGGCCTGAGGTTCGTCGCCCCGGAACAGCAGGTCGCCGAGAAATATTACGGAATCGGCGTGAGCCGCATTCATGTCCGCCATTACGGCCAGGAGCGCTTTATAGTTTCCGTGTATGTCGCCAAGTACAGCGATGTTCATAGCATTACCTCACAATATATCTATATAATATTTATCTTCAGCCCATTTTAATATAGTTCCAAATCTCGTCATAGTCCTGCTCGCCGCGGATTATATGTTCATAGAAGGAGCGCTGCCAGAGCGTAGAGTTTGCCATATTACGAATTTTCGTATAAGCTTTTGTTGTGTATGTTTTGAAGCGCCTGACAATATTCTGTAGGGGAGGGGGTTCCGTCCCCTCCCGCCGGACTATTTGACAATCATATGTTCGTGATTCGGCATTATTGCCGATTTAGCTTGATACATTTTCATATACAGATGATAGTTTCTTAATCTCGTCTTGCGGGCGACCGCAGGTCGCCCCTACGGTACGCTGTACCTGAACGCGCGTTACTCCTGCGATTCATCATAATATTTATCTTCAGCCCATTTCAATGGGTTAGTATCGATATAGCTCCAAATCTCGTTATAGTCCTGTTCGTCGCGGATTATGTGTTCATAGAA
>JBLNCA010000016.1:0-12435 GCA_050260375.1 Burkholderiales bacterium
CGGCTTCCTTCAGATTCCACCTCACGATGGACACCCTTGCCTTTGGCTAACGGTTGGTGCTATCAACCCCCGTAACGGACTTTCACCGTCAAGGTCGCGCGCATGCCGCGCGCACATGACACAAAAAGAAGAGCATTGCGCTCTTCTTTTATTATCACCCCAAAAAGTCTCACGACTTTTTGGGGACCCCGTTATTTACACCCCACCAGGCCTTGCGGCTTGCGGGTGGACCTGTATTTATACCCCGTAAAGCTTTTGCTTTATGGGGACCCCGATATTTGCACCCCACCAAGCCTTCCCTTGGTGGGGACCCTGTATTTACACCCCATAAAGCTTTTTGCTTTATGGGGACCCCGGATTTATGCCGCATCGTAGTTTCCTAAACCTTATGCCACGGCATTACTGCCCGCCGCCCTGTATGCGCTCAAGGTTGCTCATAGCGAGCTCCCCCGCCTGTTTGGTGAGCTGCATTGCAGCCGCCGGGTCTGCGCCGCACGCCGAAACGAATATGCAATATTCCTTCGATAGTATCGCTATTCCCGGAGCGGTCGCAAAAGCCTCGTCGCCTATGCGTATGGCTTCTGTGCTGTTGGGGTCGGCCATTACCTTTTTAAGCGCCTCGTATATTGCGCTGGGCGGCGTCTGCTGGCCGCCTCCCTGGCCTCCGCCCTGGCCGCCCTGACCGCCCTGGCCGCTTTGGCCGCCCTGGCCGCTTTGGCCGCCCTGGCCGCTTTGGCCGCGCTGGCTTCCACCCTGACTGCCCCCTTGGCCGCTCTGACTTCCCGGGCTCTTGCTGGGGCTGCTGCCCTCCGTGCCGCCTTGCTGTCCGGAGCTTGCCTGCAATATTGCTATCTCAAGGTAGCTCTTTGAGGCGGTATTCTCGGCGACATAAAAACATGTCTTTAAGCCCATCTCGCTCTTATCGCTTGTTACGGGGTCTTTTACCGGTTCGCCGAGCAGCTGTGATGCCTCCAGCTTTGATATCAGCTGCTTGGGCTCTATGGTTTGCCCGCCGCCTTGCGACTGCCCCCCGGAGCCTCCCTGGCTCCCTTGGGAGGACTGGCTTGAGGGCTGGCTGTTGCCTCCCGCAATCTGTGTAGTCGCCGCGCTTTGCTGCTGGTTGCCTCCCGAGCACCCTGTAAAAATTAAGGCCGCGCATAACGACGCTATAATAATACATATAAGCTTTTTCATATTTTACGCCTGCTTTCAAATGTTCTTGCTGCATACCCAAAAGGCTTATTTTGGGGCTATAGTCTAAGTATTGCTCATTTTCCGCTGCGATATACTGACGATTGTCCCGCTTGCAATACTAGCGATATTTCGTTTATTCCAAACTTTCAAGCGGCAGGCCGAAAACAACCGCAATAATTACCGCGCAGACTGCCGATATGAGCCAAGCCACCAAAGGGCGCCTGTAGTGCACACGAATGAGCGCAAACATGCAAATGTACATGCCCGCCGACCAGAATATATTCCATCCGCTGTAATGTTCAAAGCCGCCTGCAAGCGTCGATATATGCTCTATCAGCGTATGAAAGGCGGACCACGCAAGTATGTATGCTATCTGCTTAAAGCGCCCCTGCGGCCAGTGGGTAAGAAATACAATTACAGCGCACGGATATACCAGAAACGCTACGGCAAGATCGTTTATCGTATGGCACCACAGGCCTTTATAATGCCATAACGGATAATTGCAATAAATATAGCTGTACGCGAGGTTGCCGGTTATCATATACAATATTGTAGGATAAAACTCTTTCCAGCGCTTCCACGCCCCCCATTTGAAGCATACCGCGCCATACAACAATATAAAAAGTATCCTGAGCATAACCACAGCCCTTCTATCGCATACTCTTGCCGGTTTTATATCACATTGCTTATAATATCCATTTTTTATGAATTTTAGCTGGGCGCTGCTTTTTATTAAAATATTATTTTGCGACGCTTGAATGATATTTCCCTTTTCGGTGCGGAAAATAAGAAGAAACAATACTACGGAGGAACAATATGTTCAAACACGAAAAACAGCTTTTATTCCCTGTGAAGGTGGACAGGCCCAACCCCAACTACGCGGCGATGATGCAGGAACAGCTCGGCGGGCCGCAGGGAGAGCTTAAAGCCGCCATGCAGTATATTTCGCAGAGCTTCAGGATAAACGACCCGCAGATAAAGGATTTGTTTTTGGATGTGGGTTCCGAGGAACTGGGCCATATGGAGATGGTAGCGACATGCGTCAACCTTCTGAACGGCCATGACCCCGACGCTGCATCGGCTACTGTCGGCAATGTCGAAGCGCATGTATTGACTGGGCTTACCCCGGCGCTAGCCAACGCTTCCGGCTATTACTGGACCAGCGCCTATGTCAACGAGACCGGCGACCTTGCGGCGGATATACTCTCGGACATCGCCGCCGAAGAACGCGCGAAAGTCGTTTACCAATACCTTTACCGTCAGATTAACGATAACGGCGTAAGGGACATGATAGATTTTCTGCTCAACCGTGAAGAAGCGCACAACACGATGTTCCGCGAAGCGTTCAACAGGATTAAGGACACCGGCTCCCTTAAAGACTGGGGCGTTACCAACGATTCGAGGCTTTACTTTGACCTTTCCTCGCCGGGAGGGCAGTACTTCGCGCCGGGAAACAATCCGCAGCCGCCGAGCTTCAACAACCCGTCAAGCTGACGGGCTGATAAAGAAACCTGTTTTACTTGCAGATTCGCCTGCTTGTACATAGTGTAAGCGCAGCTCTATATTCATTCATACACCCCATAAAGCTTTTGCTTTATGGGGGCCCCGTATTCTCACCCCATCAAGTCTCACGACTTGCTGGGGCCCCCGTATAAACACTTATATGCATACCGGCATATATAATTAACAAGGGGGTGATATGTGTGGGCTTTGGGTGCGGATGCTTCGACCGCTGCGACGCCTGCGTCGGCGGCTACGGGGACGGCCCGTGCGGCGGGTACTACAGCTTCTGGGACAGATACGGATGTTTTCCCGGCTTCGGCTGCTTTCCCGGCTTTGGATTGGGCAAGTGCGGATGCTTTCCCCGCTTTAGGTTTCCTTTCCGGGGTTGCGGCTGCGGCAGACCATTCGGCTTATGCTTCAATATTCCGTTCCGCTGCGGCAGTCTGGGTATCTTTTTTTAAACGGTTAATACGTCTGCTTACTTTCGCGGCGCGGACTTTGAACATATAAATAAGCCTTGTTAAACTTTTAGGCGATTATATATACGAACAGCTTTTTATACCTTTAAAGCTGTTCTTCTTATCTATCGCATATTGCGTTATTCGTTGCCCCGCTTCGCCGACTGCTTCTTTGTCGTGCGGCTGTCGTTCTGGCCGTCCGCCGTTATCGGCGTCCGGCCTTTGCTTTTTATTCTTCTCGCCTTTTTATTGTCAGGCTGGCTGTCCTTTGTCATATGAATATCTCCTTTGTTTTTTACTATTTTTCTCGCTTAGGCGATAATAAATACATTTACCGCTTCTACTCGCGATAAAAAATGATATACTATAACATGTATTGCCAGCGCATATTATAACTCCTTAAAGTTTCACGGCTTTTATACTAGCTCCAGTATTGAAGGCGGGTGGTTTTTTGAATATCATCGTTATAGGCGGCACCGGTTTATTGGGATACCATACAATACTTGCGGGCCTTGGCAAAGGGCATTCATTCGGCGCGCTTGCGATACCCGACGTTGAGCTCGGAGATTGGTTCCCGTGCGAAGTGAAAGTACTTACGGGCGACGTATTCGCGATGACGGAGCAGGAGCTAAAAGAAGCCTTCACCGGCTACGACGGCATCGTTTACGCCGTAGGCCCGGACGATAGAGTAGTGCCCCCGGCGCCCGCGTACGGGTTCTTCCATACCCGTCTTGTGGAAAACTGCGCAAAAGCCGTGGCGGCGGCAAGGGAAGCGGGCATAAAACGCTGCGCGGTGCTGGGTTCGTATTTTGCGTATTTCGACAGAATATGGCCAGAGCTTAAGCTGCGCGAGCGCCACCCTTACATCAAATGCCGCGTTGAACAGGCCGAGGCTGTGATATCCGCCGGAGGAGACGCCATGGCGGTAATGGTGCTCGAACTGCCCTATATATTCGGTTCGATGCCGGGCCGCGTTCCGCTGTGGAAAGAAGTATTCCTCGATAAGTACGTAAAAGGAAGCACCGTGTTCTTTCCGCGCGGCGGCACGAATATGATAGCGGCGGGGCATGTGGGCGAAGCGGTAATAGGCGCTATAGAGCGCGGCTCGCACGGCGAACGGTACACCATAGGCGACGAGAACCATACATACAACGAAATGCTTGCGATGATGCTGTCCGCATTAGGCGAGCGCAAGCGTATAGTGAACATACCTAAGTGGGCAGCCGTGCTTGCGGGCCGTATGGTGGAGCTCGGCCGCAAGAGACGCGGCCTTGAAGGCGGCCTGAATGGCAGATACCTGATGCAGGACATATTGACTCGCGAGCTTTACTTTGACCCCGCGGAAACGTCCGAAGCGCTCGGATACGGGCGCGGCGGGCTTTACGATGCGATAGCCGACACGATTAAAGCATGCTATCCCGAGAAATTCAACTGAGCGGAGCGGAAAAATGAAAACTGCACTCATATACGTTTTTTCTGGCACGGGCAGCACCAGCCTGACGGCAAAACTGCTTTGCGGGCATCTTGAAGCAAGAGGCGTAAAAACAACCGTTTACAATGTAAAGTCAGGGGGTTCTCCCCCGCCGCCCGGCGATTACGATTACATAGGCTTTGGTTACCCCGTGTATGCGTACAACCTGCCGGAGATATTCTACAGGTTTGCCCAAAGCCTGCCCGCAGGCAGCAGCAAGGCGTTCATATTCAAAACTTCGGGCGAGCCGTTCAGGCTTAACCGGGTATCTTCCTGCAAGCTAATTAAGTGCCTTAAACGCAAGGGGTATGACGTCGTTTTGGAACAGCATTTGCTGATGCCTTATAACATACTGTTCAGGTATCCCGACGCGCTTGCAAAGCAGATGTATATATACAGCGACGCTCTTTGCGCCCTGCTTGCCGCAAGGCTGACTGCAGGTGAGCGCGACGCATTGAAGTTTAACCCGCTCTCTCGTTTTGCGTCGTTTCTGTTCAGGATACAGTGGCCGGGCGCGAGGCTTAATGGCAGATTGTATTCGGCAAATAAGTCAAAGTGCGTAAAGTGCATGCGCTGCGTAAAGGACTGCCCCGCTGCCAACATATCGCTTAAAGAAGGCCGTATAGCGTTCGGGCTGCGCTGCGTAATGTGCATGCGCTGCGCGATGTACTGCCCCGCTGACGCGATAAATATCGGCCTGCTGCGCCCATTTAAGGTGCACGGGGCGTACGACTTTGACCGCGTGCTTGACGACCCCAGCATACCCTCGGATTTTATCGGGCCTTATACGAAAGGGTATTTTAAGCTTTTCAGGAAATTCTTCAGCAACGCGGACGCCATGCTTTCAAAATACGGCATCAGCGTATGTGATTCGGAGTACGATGCTGAATACTGCGATTCGGATAACACGATTTCACAATAGCCGCTTTATTTGTAGATGTAATCTGTGATAATATTACAAGAGGTAATTTTATGCCGCCGTATGGATGTTAGGCGGTAGTATCAGGAGGCTGCATATGGATCTATACGAAGCAATCGAATCAAGGAACAGCGTACGCTCATATCTTGACACGCCGGTGGAAAAGGAAAAGCTTGACCGTATACTGCGCGCCGCCCAGCTTGCGCCCACCGCTACCAACAGCCAGGCTTTTAAGATATATGTCATATCCACAAAGGGGCGCAAGGATATTCTAAAACGCGTGTACCACCGCGACTGGTTTTCTCAGCCGCCTTATGTGCTGCTCGTATGCACGGATAAAGACAGGTGCTGGGTACGCCGCGACGGCAAGCCCTATGGCGACGTGGACAGCGCTATAGTCATGGACCATATAATACTCGCGGCGACGGCCGAAGGCCTGGGCACTTGCTGGATAGGGGCATTTGACGCCGAGGCTGCCAGAGAAGCGTTCAACCTTCCCAGTAATCTAGAGCCGATTGCTTTCACGCCGCTTGGTTACGAGCAGAAAACTCCGCACAACAAGATGCGCCGTGAAATAGACGAACTCGTTGTTTATATGTAATAATTATTCACCCCTTCAAGGGGTGATTTTTATTTAACACTATATGGAACTCTTGCCGGACAGCCTCGCGGTATATTGCAGTTCCGCCAACCGCATCGTATCCACACCCCAGCAAGCCTAACGTCTTGCCGGGGACCCCATATTAAGATTCTTCGTCGCTTCGCTCCTCTGAATGACAACATGAGCTATCACATTACAATAAACGATACAATAGAAATAGCCCGAACGGCATACACCTACGGGGCGCACGGCAGTGGTCGTTCCCTACGGGTTATGCTTGTTTTAGTGTTCATAGCAATGACAAATTTGGGTTTATTGACATACTGGCGCGTACGGAGCTTTCCGCGCGCGTTTTTCTTTGCAAGCAAATGGTTTATTGTCCTTCCTGCTCGGGCCTATGGCCGGCGACTATGTCGCTGCTCAAATTCGTTCCTATCGATATCGCGCCGCTGCCGAACCTGCTGCGTATATCGTCTATGGTGCGCTCTATCTTCTCCTGCTTGGCGCTTGCCGGCTCTTCGTCGAAGAAGCTGAGCTGCCCTCTATCGGCATCGCAGAGCCCGAGCCCCGTTATAGTCAGCATGCGTATAGGCACGTTTAAGTTCCATGAAGCCTTTATTAGTTCAATCGCCGCGCCGCTTATTTCCTTTGCAAGGCAGGTAGGCTTTGCAAGCTTTTTCTGCCGCGAGATAGTCTTGAAGTTCGGGTCGCGTATCATCACCTGCACGGCGAAGCATTTCAGCCCGTGCCTGCGCAGTCGCGCCGCTACGGTATCGGAAAGCGCAAGCACGCCCGAGGTTATATCTTCGATGCCCGTAAGGTCGCGCCTGAACGTCATGCCGTTGCCTACAGACTTTGCTTCCCGCTCCTCGCCCGCGAAGTGGACGGGGCTGTCGTCGATGCCGTTGGCGCAGTCGTGCAGCATTGCGCCTAATTTGCCCAGCTTATCCGTTATCGCGGCTTTATCGAACGCCGCGAGCTGTCCAATAGTGGTTATTCCGAGTTCTTTGAGCGCCTTCGTCGCAGCCTTGCCCGCGAAAAGCAACGACGACACGGGCAGCGGAAAGACTATTTCCCTGTAATTTTCCCGCGATATTACCGTGGTCGCGTCGGGCTTTTTAAGGTCGCTGCCCAATTTGGCAAACGTCTTGTTGAACGACACTCCTACCGAAACGGTAAGCCCCGTTTCATGCTTTACCGTCTCCCTAATTTTATCTGCAGTCTCTTTGGCTCCGCCGAACAGGTGCATGCTGCCCGTAATGTCGAGCCACGACTCGTCTATGCCGAAGGGCTCTACCATATCGGTGAACCGCTCGTAAATGCTGTTTATTATATTCGAATACTTTCTGTATCTGTCGTGATGCGGCGGGACAAGCACAAGCTGCGGGCATTTCTTCTTTGCCTGGCCTACCGTGTCCGTCGTCTTTATGCCAAAGCTCTTGGCAAGCTCGTTTTTTGCTAGTATTATGCCGTGGCGGTCTTCCACGCTGCCGCTCACCGCCATGGGCACGTTTTTAAGCTCAGGGCGGTACAGGCATTCCACCGAGGCGAAAAATCCGTTTGCGTCGCAATGCAGTATGGTTCTGTCCATCGCGCCTTAATTCCCTCCAAGCTTTTGCCTATGCTCCAGCAGGTACTTGGCTATATACTGCTCGTCCTCTATCTCTAAGTCCCGCTCTCCGGAGAGCGATTCAAGGTGGTGCCTCATCTCATGGCGCAGCGTTTTCCTTAGCTCGGCTCTCAGCCTCTCCACTGAAACACCGCCGTACACCTTTATAAACGAGCCGTAGTATATCGCGATATACCTGCCCATTGCTCCGCCCGAATAGTATTCGCCGAGAGCATAAAGGCCGCCGCCCTTCGATTCGGGATGCAGCTTTGCCTGGCTGAGCAGTATGACTCCTCCGTTGAGCTCGCGAAAAAACTCTTCCGGAAGCTCGGCTGCCAGCTCGTTCAGCATATTTTCCATTTCGTCTATAGATATCACAGCCGGTTTACCCTTTCGCCGCATCGCAAACAAATGCGCGCTTTTCTTGCGACAAATTTCGCACGGCTTATGTCAGCCTCGCTGTTTCTGCTCGAAGAACTGTACGAGCATGCCGTCAGGGTCGCTGACGAAAAAGAAGCGTGTACGCGGGCTGGGCGCAAAAGGCCCGCTGTGCAGCTTTACGCCGCGCTGCTCGCAAAAGGCCATCTTTTCTTCCAGGTTGTCTACCCGAATGCCTATGGAAACGCCTCCGCCGGTGTGCGGCTCCATTTTTCCCTCTATAAGCTCCAATTTTGTGTCGTCTTCGCCTAAGAAAGCCAGCTCGGCGCCCGGCTCGCTGAAACGGCGTACAACAGGAAGGCCGGCTATCTCATTATAAAAGCGAATTGAAGCTTCCAAGTCCCTCACATATATCGTGCACCACAAAAACCGCATAGTACCCCCCTCATTTGCCAGTATAGATAGATACTATAACATACTCCTATTTCTTTCAACAATCCATGTAAATATTTGCGGATTGTTTTACTGCGAAATATGATTATCTTTTTCTATATGCTATAATGATGAATATTCATACACACAGGAGTGACAATGGGACTTACGTACATCTTTGGGCATAAAAATCCTGACAGCGATACTATATGCTCCTCTATTGCTTACGCTTACTTAAAAAAACTTTCAGGGCTCGACGCCGTCGCCGTAAAGCTGGGCGAACTCAACAGCGAAACAAAATTTATACTGCAGTATTTCAAAACAGCGGAGCCTCCAACGCTCGGCACGATAAGGACGCAGATATCCGACCTGCCGATAGACGAGGCTGTGTGCGTATCCCCGTCGGTATCGATACGCGCGGCATGGATGTGCATGAAGCGGCACTCCCAGAAATCACTTGCCGTTGTTGACGAAAACGGCGTACTGACGGGAATAGCGACGCTCTCCGACATCACAAGAAATTATATGGACGTCGGCGACGCCGCGCTTCTGTCTAAAAGCCGTACGTCTTATAAGAACATCGTTGAAACGCTCAAAGCGAAAGTGGAAACCGGCGACGTTGAATCACGGTACGTAACCGGGCGCGTCGTTGTTGCGGCGCAGCGCTATACGAAGATTAAAAACTATGTTGCGCCGGGCGACATTGTCATTGCAAACATAGATAAAAACATACACGAAGCGATATACAGCGGCGCCGGCCTTATCATATGCACATGCGGCTTATCCCCGGAGAAAGAAGACCTAGACATAGCGCGGCGCAACGACTGTGTTGTCATTTCGACGGAATACGACACTTTCTGCGCTTCAATGCTTATACGCCAGAGCATACCAGTTGGGTATGTAATGACCAGGGATAACATAGTAACGGTCTCGATAGACGAACTGAAAGACGACGCGAAAGAACGTATGCTTAAAACAAGGTTCCGCAGTTATCCCGTTATCGACTCGCAAAACAAGGTTATTGGCATGATATCGAGATACCACCTGTTATCCAAGGCGCGCAAACAGGTAATACTTGTGGACCATAACGAAAAAAGCCAGACGGCAGCCGGTATTGAAGACGCGGAAATTATAGAAATAATAGACCATCACCGCCTTGGCGATATACAGACAAGCAATCCTATTTTAATGAAGAACGAGCCTTTGGGAAGCACGGCGACTATTATAGCGTCTTTGTACAAAGACAGCCGCGTCGATATTCCCCCTGCGATAGCGGGCATACTTCTCTCGGCGATAATATCCGATACGCTTAAATTTCAATCCCCCACGTGCACGCCGCAGGATATAGAAACGGCGCGCAGCCTTGCCGCAATCGCCGACGTGGATATTGACGACCTGGCGGTTAAGATAATAAACGCGGGCTCCGACCTTCGCAGCAAGACTCCGGATGAAATAATAGAGAGCGACTTGAAAGAGTATATCGTCGCCAAATATAAAATAGGTATAGCTCAGGTGTATGCCGTCGATACTGAGAACATTTCAGACTTGCTTCCGGCTATTCTTGAGCGCATGGACTTTATCAAATCCAAAAACGGCTTCTCGTTTTTACTGCTGCTGATTACGGATTTGAAGCGCGCAGGTTCGCAGGCCGTAGTAACGGGCGAGAGAAAAGATATATTCTTCAAAGCGTTTTCTTTGGAGCAGGAAGGCGATACCGTATTCCTTCCCGGCGTGTTGTCACGCAAAAAGCAGGTATTCCCGAAAATAATGTCTATAGAAGACGAGCTCTAAGCTGTTTGATTTGCGGTTTAACCGTTTGTTTCTATCGCTTTGCGCCGCTTAAGGTTGGAAAAAGACAGCCTTATAAGTTCGCTCACCGTTTGGTATATGAACTTCTTTGAATCCGCGTCTATGTTTTTCATCGCGTTCAGTATCGAGGTAATGCCAGTGTGCCAGTCTTTGAACAGCTGGTTGAAGTCTTCGTTCTCCGTTTTTTCGATTACCTGGAACAGCGCGTCAACCAATAGCTTGCGCTTTTCGTCCGTCATGGAGTCAAGCCACTGGTTCAGCATCCTGTTCCTGAACAATGCGGCGCTCCTTACGTTTTCTATGTAGCTGAAATCGTCGCCTTCCACGACCCACGAATACGGCTCATGCTGCATTATGCCGCGCCGGCTGCTCTTAACGACGGAATAATCCGCGTGGTACTGCAGCAGCATGCCAATAAGCGACGATTCGGGCAGGGTGGTGTTTATGCGGTCTTTTATTCTCTTAAAGCCGTCGCTTTCAAACAGGTTTTCCTTAAACCCAGGGCCGTCATGGTTGTATACGTTCAATATGCGTTTCTGTACCGTCGCTTTGCAGTTTATAGACGAATAAACCGCAATATTGCCGCCTTTTGAATGTCCGCCCACTCTTATTTTCATTGCCCTTGGAATCAGCCTTGCAACGGTATTGAGGTAATTTACCCCATCCTGCTGGGACGGCACCGGGCTCAAGAAGGCCATATTGAAATCTTCCTTCCACCCTATAAGCGACGCGTCGGTTCCGCGAAAAGCTATGTAAACCGTCTTGTCGTCAAGCAAATATGTCACCGCTGAAAACTGCTTTTCCATTACCGGATCCATATTGTTGACATAGTAATTCATTTTAATGTCTCTGAATCTCGGGCTGGAAGCAAGCGCGTATATGAACATTTTATTGTTTTCCATTTCACGCGTATTGCGAAACATGGAATCAAACATCTCGGCCTTAAGGAGATCCTTTATGCGCACAGGTTTCGCCCTATCGCCTATTCCGTGAACGAGCCCTTTAAAATCCATATAAGACAGCTTGGAAAGCACAAGGCTGTCAACGGCATTGAAGCTTTTTTCAGACATGCCGTGCATGTTATTTTCAATGTATTCTATGATATTTCCCATTCTGCCTCCGTGCATTCCGGCTGATTTAACAAAAGTTTTCTTTTATTCTATCAAAATAATGCTAAATTTACTATAAGAAGATGTTAGCGTTATTTTTGCTGAATAAAAATACTAAGTCCAATTAAAAAGCATTTGTTTGAACCTATGTAAAAGCTGGTCGATTCGTTCACTTTCGTTTACATTTCTCCCGCATTTGCACCGTTTTCGGCTCGCTTTATCTGCCACTGGCAGCGCTCGCCTTCAGCGTCCTCCGGTTTTACGCCGGCCGGCTGTTAACCGGATGTCATAATTATAAGCTTATAATGTTAAGTCCAATTAAAAGCAGTGGTTTAAACCTGCTTAAAAAATGGTCGCATAGCTCATTTCATTCGCATTGCTCCCTTTTTTAAGCCGCTTCCGGCTCACTTCATCACGCACTGCGTGCGCTCGCCTCCAGCGTCCTCCGGTTTTACGCCGGCCGGCTGTTAACCGGAACCGTCAGCTTAATCTTTACATGGAAGTCATACAAAAACAGCACTCAATGAGTGCTGTTTTTGTATGGCTCCCCAGGTAGGGTTTGAACCTACGACCCTCCGGTTAACAGCCGGATGCTCTACCGCTGAGCTACTGAGGAATATTTGAATCCGGCAGCTACCTACTCTCCCAGGCCGTGTCCAGCCAAGTACCATCGGCGTTTAAGGGCTTAACTTCTGTGTTCGGGATGAGAACAGGTGGAACCCCTTAGCTATCACCACCGGAAATTGATATACAATTTTGTTTTGCCTTATCTAATATAAAGCGTGTGCTTTCATTTGTCAATAAGAGCACATTGAAAACTGCTAAAGAACAAGAAGCAAGTCTTAGGCTTGATGAATCAATATATACAATCTTTATGAAATCAAGCTTTCGACCTATTAGTACTGGTCAGCTGAATGCATTACTGCACTTACACCTCCAGCCTATCAACCTT
>JBLNCA010000017.1:0-35390 GCA_050260375.1 Burkholderiales bacterium
CCTCCGGCTTCCTTCAGATTCCACCTCACGATGGACACCCTTGCCTTTGGCTAACGGTTGGTGCTATCAACCCCCGTAACGGACTTTCACCGTCAAGGTCGCGCGCATGCCGCGCGCACATGCAAAACGGAGCAAAGCGAACTTTGCTCCGACGTGGTCTGGGTGAGAGGATTTGAACCTCCGCTGCTCGGGCGGCGGCTTTAAGCCGCCGCCGCTCCGCTAAAAACATGCCACTGGCATGTTTTCTTTTTCTGTTCGCAATAGTCGTCTGTCTTCACTTTCGTTCAACAGACTCCTTTGCTTACAGAGCCTCCAATTCGCTTTATCGCTCACTGAGCGCGCTCATTTCCGGCTTGCTCCGCGCTCTTTCACCCTACGGGTTCTGCGAGGCCGGAGGTTAAATTCTACCGATAATACAAATTTGGGGCATACTTTCGTATGCCCCAAATTTGTATGGTCTGGGTGAGAGGATTTGAACCTCCGGCCTCTTGAACCCCATTCAAGCGCGCTACCAAGCTGCGCCACACCCAGTTGCACGAGCTTTATATTAGCATCTTGCCGTTTTGTTGTCAATTGAAAATCTCTATCATAAAATAGTAGATATAGTATACTTATTGCTTTTCGAATGGTAGTGCCGCACCAGGGCAACTAAAGCCTGTTTCTGCCATGCGTATGTTATTCGGGTTTCGCGACAGCGTCGCCCACCACTTTTATAGTGCGATCTCTCGACGCTTCCAGAACCGAAGTTTTGCTGCTCGACGATATCGAAGCTAAATCCGCGGGCAGTATTACGAAGTTCCCCGCCTCGGTTCCCGTGCAAAGCGTAGGCGTATACGTAAGTTCTTTCAATTTAACTTCGCCCGTCACCGCGTCTTTTTCCAGCGTCATATTTACAAGAAAGCTGTCCTTGTTTATCGTTCTGCCCATGCTCGATATAAGGTTGCCCAGCGAATAAAACACGGGCACCGGGCCGCGGCTCGTCTCGATGAACTCCGAGCCCTGCGTGCAGTGCGGGTGCGAGCCGATTATTATGTCCGCGCCCTCGTTTGCGACAAACTCCGCCGATGTTTTCTGCGCTTTCGTTACTTTATGGGTATTCTCCCTTCCCCAGTGCATATAAACGATGGTGTAATCGGCGCCCGCCTCTTTTATTTCGGCAAGATCGGACGCAACGAGCTCTTCGTTATACATGTTTATCATGCCGTTGCCTCTTCCCCCGCCGTTAAGATGGTCGGTATAAGCAAGTATGCCGACCTTTACGCCTTTAACGTCTATAACGAGCGGCAGCCGCTCCTCTCCGGTAGCGTACGCGCCCGTATGATAAACCCCGTACTCGTCAATCTTTTTTATTGTCTTGTCTGCGCCGTCCGTCTTTCTGTCATATATGTGGTTGTTGGCGTTTATAAGCGCGTCAAAGCCGCACTTCACAACAGCGCTTAAGTACGACTCGGGAGCGTTCAGCCTTGGATTCCCGTTTTCGGGCGAAGGCCCCGTATACGGATACCCTTCCGCCACCAGCGTTTCAAAGTTCGCTGTCGCAAGGTCCGCCGCCGATACCTTTTCCTTTATCTGCTCAAAGCAGTAATCGAATTCGTATTTCCCGCGTTTTCTTGCGGCGTTTAACTGAGCTGAAAGGCACATCAAGTCCCCCGCCGCCAGCACCGTGACCACCGTGGGCTCAAGCTTAACCGTAGGCACCGGCGTAGGCTCGGGCGTGGGCTTGGGCGTGGGCTCGGGCTTAGGCGTTTCTTCCTCTTCGGGGAATACCAGCGTAACGTTAACCTTTTTTTCTTCCGGGCCGGTATACGCCGGTCCCATAACGTTTTCCGAGCCTGCCGCAAACAGCGTTATCAGGCACACCACCGCCAATAATACGCGCTTCACTGCTGTGCTCCTTTTCTAAATTATACCTTTTAATGATATCACGTTTAAGCGCGCTCTACAAGCAGCATATTCCATTGTCATTTGGGAACAAAGAGGATAATGGCCCTACTTTATGATATAATTGCTTATTGTTAAATAAATATAAATGAAATATAATGAGGAAAACACGTGCAGACCAATATCTGCACATACAGTATTAAAGTGTTCTCCGGCTGGAGTAGTTGTTATGAGTTTTATTAAAAAGTTGATTATATCGGTATTGTGCTTAATATTCCTTGCCGCAGCTGCCGGCTGCAGCGTAGAGGCTTCGGCTCAGAGCGGCGGCCTTATAATATCCGAGGTGGTTACGTCCAATTCGAATTCCCTGATTGACCCGGTGCTGGGCAAACCCGACTGGGTCGAGCTCTGCAACACGTCGTCAAGCCCCATTAACCTTCTTGATTATTCGCTGGCCGAATCGAGCAGCGCAAGGTTCGCGTTCCCCGACGTTACAATAGGGCCTGGAAAATACATGGTTATATATTGCTGCCCTGCCATTGAAGGCGTCGAGTCTGATCATTTCTGCACGGGGTTCAAGCTTTCAAAGGGCGGAACGACGCTTATACTGTCTTCCGACAGGTCCACTATACAGCAGCTTGTCATACCCGCGCTGGAAACGGATATTTCGTACGGCATAACTTCCGAAGGCGACTACGCCTATTTTTCCGATCCCACTCCCGGCGAAAAGAATTCGGACGAATATTACGCCACTCTCGCAGAGCTGGAGAGCGATAAAAATGTGCAGCTCGTGATAAACGAAGTGCAGCCCAAAAGCGCTTCCGCCGACGCCCCTTACGGATGGGCGGAGATATACAACGCTGGCTCCGAGCCTGTGGAGCTTTCCGATTATTATGTGACCGAAGACCTCTCCGATACCACGAAATCGAGGCTGCCCGAAAAACAGCTCGCCGCGGAAGAGTACGCCGTTGTCAGGTTTACCGGCTCGGCGGGCGAGGGCGAAGTGCCTTTCAAGCTGGGCAGCAATGAAACGCTGCTTGCGATATCAAACAACTTCGGAGTCGTAATAGACAGCATATCGTGGGACGCCGCCGTTCCGGCCGGAATATCCGTAGGCCGTGGTTCTGGTGCGGATTCCGTGTATTTCCTTACGCCCACGCCGGGCGCCGCTAACGGCACGGACGAGATAACAAACGTTAAGCTATCCGAAGGGACGGCAAGCGTGCAGATAACCGAGGTTCTTTTAAGCAACGCCTATTCGATTACCGACTCGGACGGAGAGCGCTGCCCCTGGGTAGAGCTTTACAATGCTTCGGCGGATACCGTCTCGCTTACCGGATACGCGTTTTCCGACAGGGAGGACAATCCGTTAAAGTGGATGCTCCCTGATATCGATATGGCTCCCGGTTCGTATATTACGGTGTTCCTGTCGGGCAAAGACAGAAAAGAAGGTGAGCTGCATACCAGCTTCCGCATAGGCAGCGGCGACGGCGAGCTGCTGCTCACTAGCCTTATTGACGGCACGACGCAGACGCTTGACCTTCCCGCAGACAGGAAGGACAACGTATCGTACGGCCTGTCGGACGGGCAGTGGCTGTTCTTCCCGCAGCCCACGCCCGCTGCCCCCAACACGACGCAAGGGTTTACGGAAATAGCGATGATAGATTCGCAGGCTTCCGTTCTTAAGATAAACGAAGTAGTATCGGTCACGGCAGCCAAGAGCGGCAGCCCCGACTGGGTGGAGTTGCGCAACCTCTCATCAAGCGATATTAACCTCTCTGGTTATTGCCTGTCGGACACAAAGGACGACTTAAGAAAATGGCCGCTGGGCGACATAAGCATCGGCGCCAACGGTTACTTGAAGATAGACAAGTACCAAAGCGACGGCCAATCGGGCGAACTCAATATCTCTCCTTCAGGAGAGTTTCTTTATCTTACGGACGCCGAGGGAAACGTGGTAGACAAGTTCAAGACGCTTGCCTCGCGGGCCGGGCTTTCGTGCGGGCTCACCGCCGACAATACCATCGCGCTGTTCACAGCTCCGACTCCCGGCGCGGAGAACAGCAGCGCTGCGGTACAGGGCTATTGCGCTCCGCCCGTGCTTTCGGAAAGCGGCGGCAACAAGGCCGCGCCGTTTTCGCTGACGATTACCACGGCGATTCCCGGCGCGGAAATATACTACACGCTCGACGGCTCGGCGCCGACTACCGGCTCAACAAAATATACGGAGCCGATAGCGATAACGGGCACTACGGTTGTGCGTGCGATAGCGGCGGCGCAAGGCAGGCTAGATAGCGACGAGAGCGTAGCGACTTACCTGTTTGACGAGCCTCACAGTCTGCCGGTAGTATGCCTCTCTATTTCGAGGAGCGATTTAAGCTACGTATTCGGCGGCATCGACCGGGACAGCAAGCGCGAACGCGCCGGGTACGTAGAGTACTACGAAGCGGGCGGCAAGCTGGGCGTGAAATTTCCTGCCGGCTTCCGGCTCGCGGGCGCGGGTACAAGGGGTTATCCGCAGAAGTCGATAAACCTCTATCTTCGCGGAGGATACGGCAGAAGCAGCGTGACGTACCCGTTCTTTGAGGGCTACAACATAACCACTTTCAAATCGCTTTCGCTGCGCAACATGGGCCAGGATACGACCACGCGCATAAAGGACGCGTTTATGCACATGGCGGTTAACGGCATGAACGTCGACAACATGCAGACAAAATTCTGCGTTGTATACATAAACGGCGAGTACAACGGGCTTTATGAGTTCAAGGAGAACCAGAATGAGGACTACCTCGCTTCCAAGTACGGCATCGACCCCGACAAGGTAGTCGCCGTACGCGGGAACAAATACAACGTGGAGACGGGCAACTCCGATAGAGATATAGTGAACCTTTACAACTTCGTCAAAAGGGACATGAATAACAAAGAAAACTTTGAAGAATACACAAAACTCGCGGATTCCGATTATTTCATGGACTACATGATAGCGCAGACGTTCTTCTATTGCTCGGACTCGTACAACCAGAAGTTCGCGCACACTACCGACAACGCGCTCAAATGGAGGCCGCTTTATTACGACTTCGATCTGAGTTTTAGCAGCACGTCCGGAAACTGGTTCGGCTTTTTCCAACATGACCAATATATAAGAGGCCTGACGGAATCGGAACTTGACTTGAGGATAACGGATACGTCGCTTTACAACGCGTTTATGCGCAACACGGAGTGGAGGCTTAAGTTCTTAAAGCGGTACGCCGAGGTGCTCAATTCCACGCTTTCCACCGAAAACCTGCTTGCCGTGTTCGACGGCCTTGTAGCTTCTATGAAGGACGAGATGCCGTGCACGATAAAAAGATGGGGCTCCCCTTCTTCGATGGACAGATGGAACGATTCGATAGCGGAATTAAGGGAACGCATAAAGAGCCGCAGGAAATACGTTATCGCACAGCTTAAGGACTTCAACAGCCAACTGCCCGGCGACCTTAGGCTTTCCGACGAAGAGTTCAATGAGCTTTTCTCCGGCTGACGATATTTAAACCGCTTCGTGCGATTTTTTGCTTCTTTTGAGGGAACTTGCTGCGCTCTTTTTCCGTCCTTGATATGAACTCTGTTGACTTGACTCGCTGTAATTAATACAATAAGCAAAAGGATTTTATAGATTATGAAAAAGCTTATTTTACTTATAATGGCCATAGCGGCCTTTGCAGCGCTTTCCGCATGCGGAGGCGCCGCGGGCACAATGAACCAGGATAACCGGGATGTATCGGCACCGTCCGCTTCCGCTGTAACCGATGTTACGGGGCGCTGGTATGTGTCCGAAGTGATTGCGCCCGACGGAACGCCCGCCACGGCTGAAGAGATGGCGCAGCTGGGCGCAGGCTACACGCTTGAGCTGCTACAAGGCGGCGTATATTTGTTGTACGGTGACGACGGCAGCGCTTTAGGCCAGGGACAATACAGCGTATCCTCCGGCAAGGTAATATGCACCGTGGGAGAAACCGAAATAGTTTTCGACATCGAGCAGTCCGGAACGCTGCGCAGCCGCGCCGAGGACGGCAGCGTTACCGTGCTTTCACGCAAGCCCGAAGAGACGCCGGAAGCGCCCGACGGTTCCGACGTAATAGACGAAGACGAGCCTGTGGACTCCGACGCGCCGGAAAATAGCGGCATAATAGAAGACGATCCAAATAGCCTCGAGGAGGAAGCAGACGCGCCCGACGACGGCGGCATAATAGAAGACGACCAGGACAATCCCGAGAACGCGCAATGAGATGGTTGACTTAAAGTTCCACGCAACGTTTCGTATCTTAGGAAACGGCTTAACGAACCAGATACGATTCATTCTATGTGAGTGACAGAACGAAAAATACTTTGGTTAATACTTTATCGAAACTGACAGCCCCGTCCGTTGGACGGGGCTGCTGTGTTTTCAATCTATAAAGTTTCCTGCTTACTTGCTAGAATATCCTGAAGCCGCAGATGAAGTTGCTGCTCCAATATTTCGATCCCGTATATTTGCGCTTTACCACTTTCTTATTGTGCGACGACGCGTCTATCTGAACGCCTCCGCCCGCGCAAATCGCCACATGCCCTTTATATACTATTATATCACCCTTCTTAAGGTCGCTCATCTTTGTTATCTTTTTATACTTCGAGCTGTTCGCCCAGGCGTGCGACGTCATATAACCCTGCTTTACGCCGACCTTGTTAAGGCACCAGTATACAAACCCCGAGCAGTCAAACTTGTCAGGCCCTTTTGCTCCGCGGACGTACTTGCTTCCCCTCTTGGAATTCGCGACCGATATCAGCGAATTCGCGTTCGCTCCGGTTATGTTCACGCCCGTAGACTTCTTTGCCTTGTCGGACATAAGCACGCCCATCGTCTGGGGGCCGACCTTGCCGTCTACGGCGAGGCGGTTATTGTTCTGGAAGCTGCGCACGGCGGAATCCGTGTCCGTTCCGAAATATCCCGTTACCTTAGAGAGATATTTAAGCTCCTTAAGACGCTTTTGCACCCTTGTTACGTCGTCGCCCTTAGCGCCTATCTGCAGCGCGTTTATCTGCGCGTCGGCGGCCATCAGCGCTTCTTTCGTCGCCGGCCCTATGTATCCGTCCGCTATAAGCCCGGAGCTCTCCTGAAAGCGCTTTACCGCCGCTTTTGTATCCGAGCCGAATTTGCCGTCGGGCTCCGTAGTGAGATAGCCAAGCTGTTTTAACCGCTGCTGGTACGTGAGTATCTCAGGGCTTTCTTCGCCATACGAGTAGGCGTTAGGTATCACCTCTTCTGAATACATCGCTTCGCGGAATGCATTGCCCACCTTGCCGTCCTCGGGCAGCTTGTTCATCTTCTGAAACTTCTTAACCGCCGTCTCCGTATTTTCGTCGAACGTTCCCGTTACGTCGTTTAGATACCCAAGCTCATGCAGCCGCTGCTGAAGCTCCGCGATGTCGGTGTTGTTTTCCGTGTCCTGCATTCCGAGCGACAACGTGTATTCCTGCGCGCCCTCCGCAAACAGCGCGTCGTATGTCTGCTGGTCAATCTCTCCGCTTGCGTTAAGCCCCGACTGCGTCTGGAACTGCGTTATCCCCGCCGCCGTCAAATCGTCGTACACGCCGCTTGGCTCGTCTTCGTCTATGTACCCTAAATCCATAAGCCGCTGCTGCACGTCTTTTACTACCTGCGCGCTCATGCCCTGAGTTATCGACAGAGGGGCGTACGCGGGCATCGCAAGCGTTATCTTCCTGGCCGTCGTGGCTTCCGGCGGTATGCCGTTAATGCCCGCCACCGCTTTGCTGCCCTTATTGGGGCTCAGCGAAACCGCAAGCACTACGGCTGCGACGGCAACAGCGAGCACGCCGGACGCTATAAATATAAAGCGCCTGTCAATGCGGTCAATAAGCCTTACGCGCCTTGAGCTTCTGAGCGCAGGCGTGCGCGGCTCGTAAGATCTTCTGAAACCATACGACGCGCCTGCCGCATTCCGGCTGCGCCGCTTTCCACCCTTTAGCCGCTTAATGAACCTTAGCAGCTTTATATTTACTTTGCGCATTTTATAGCCGTCCGAGCGTATTTTCATCATAAGTTAATCTCCCAACAAGGATTCTGATAATGTGATTCCCTTTATGCTGTATTATACCTCATTTGTTTCGTTTTCACAATACTTTCGTAACAACTTTGTAATATTTCTTTTTTTCAAATACATAATAAACTACGATTGACAAACAGGCAATAGCTGTTATACGCTTCTATAAAAAGGTTTAACATGTCAATACTATTACTGCCGGGCTTAAGTTTTTCCGCCACCCAAAACACCTAATGCTTATTGAAAAGGATGTGAATTATATGGATTCGGAAGAGTTAAAGAAAATCAACGCTTACTGGACGGCGTGCAACTATCTGGCCGCCGGAATGATCTATCTGAAGGATAACCCGCTGCTTAAGGAACCTCTGAAACCTGAACACGTAAAGAAGCGGCTGCTGGGGCACTGGGGCTCGAGCCCGGGGCTCTCGTTTATATACGTGCACCTAAACAGGCTCATAAACAAATACGGCCTCAACATGATATTTATCGCAGGCCCCGGGCACGGAGCGCCCGGCGTCATAGCTCCGGTATACCTCGAAGGCACGTATTCCGAATTCTATCCCAACACGCCCGAAACGGAAGAGGGAATGAAGGCGCTGTTCGGGCATTTCTCGTTCCCGGGCGGCATAGGCAGCCATTGCACGCCCGAGCTTCCCGGCTCGATACACGAGGGCGGAGAATTAGGTTACAGCCTCTCGCATGCGTTTGGCGCCGCGTACGACAACCCCGGCCAAATAATAGCGGCAGTCGTGGGCGACGGCGAAGCGGAAACAGGCGCGCTCGCTACGGCGTGGCATTCCAACAAGTTTCTGAATCCCGCGACGGACGGGGCGGTGCTGCCGATACTGCACCTTAACGGCTACAAAATAGCAAACCCCACGATACTCGCGAGAATAAGCAGGGAAGAGCTCGAAAACCTGTTTAAAGGGTACGGCTATACGCCGTATATCGTCGAAGGCCCCGATACGGATTCGCTGCATACGCGCATGGCAGAAACGCTCGAGAAAGCTATTTTGGAGATAAAGGCCATACAGCAGAAAGCGCGCGGCGGAGATATAACGCGGCCGATGTGGCCTATGATAATACTCAAATCGCCCAAGGGCTGGACAGGACCGAAGGAGGTTGACGGGCGTAAAGTGGAGGATTTCTGGCGCTCACACCAGGTGCCCATAACCGGCGTTCGCGATAACCCGGCAAAGCTGAAGCAGCTCGAAGAATGGCTCAAGAGCTACCATCCCGAAGAGCTGTTTGACGAATCCGGCAGGCTTATCCCCGAATTGAAGGCGCTTGCCCCGAAAGGAGCGCTGCGGATGAGCGCAAATCCGCAGACGTACGGACTTACAAGAAAACAGCTCCGGCTGCCCGATTTTCGCGACTATTGCATAAAGGACGTAAAGCCGGGAAAGACGGAGGCCGAGAACACGCGCATGCTGGGCGAGTTCCTCAAAGACACTATAGAATATAACAGGGATAATTTCAGAGTGTTCGGCCCCGACGAGACCACGTCGAACCGGCTGGACGCCGTATACAAGGCGAGCAAGAAGGTATGGATGGGCGACATAATAGACGCGGATTCGGACGGCAGCGAAATTGCCCGCGACGGCAACGTGATGGAAATGCTGAGCGAGCATACGCTACTGGGGTGGCTCGAGGGCTATATACTCACCGGCCGCCACGGGTTCTTTCATACATACGAAGCGTTCTCGCACATAATAGATTCAATGTTCAACCAGTTCGCCAAGTGGCAGCAGATAAGCAAGGAAGAGGTATCATGGCGCGCTCCTATTTCCTCCGAGAACATACTGCTGTCGTCCACTGTATGGCGGCAGGACCACAACGGATTCTCGCACCAGGAGCCGGGCTTCCTTGACGTCGTCACGAACAAGAGCCCCGAGGTGGTGCGCATATATCTTCCGCCCGACGCAAACTGCCTGCTGTCCACCGCCGACCATTGCCTGAGAAGCGAAGGGTACGTCAACGTTATAGTCGCCGATAAGCAAAAGCACCTGCAGTACCTTAATATGGACGAGGCTATAAAGCACTGCACGAAGGGCATAGGCATATGGGATTGGGCGAGCAACGACTGCTCGGACGAGGATTGCAGCGATACGGATATAGTAATAGCGAGCTGCGGAGATGTGCCTACACGCGAGGCGCTTGCAGCCGTCGCGATATTGCGCGACGAGTTCCCGAAGCTTAGGGTGCGCTTTGTTAACGTCGTAGACCTGATGAAGCTGCTGCCCTCCACGGAGCATCCTCACGGCCTCACCGACAAGGAGTTCGACTCGCTGTTTACATCCGACAAGCACGTAATATTCAATTTCCACGGGTATCCCTGGCTGATACACAAGCTGACGTATAAGCGCACGAATCAGGAAAGGATACACGTGCGCGGATATAAGGAGATAGGCAACATAAACACGCCTTTGGAGCTGACGATAAAGAACCAGACCGACCGCTTCAACCTCGTCATAGACGTAATAGACCGGCTAAACCTCGGCTCGAAGGGCGCGCACGTACGCGAGCGCATGAAGAACGAAATAATAGAGAACATACAGTACGCCTACGACAACGGCGTCGACAAGGACGAGATAAACAACTGGAAATGGCCTTACTGATGTTGTTACGGGTTATTTAATCCGGAGTGTTTAATTACACCCCATCAAGCCTTACGTCTTGTTGGGGACCCCGTATACACACCCCATCAAGCCTTACGTCTTGTTGGGGACCCCGTTATAAAAAGCTAAAGGGCCGGTAAAAACCGGCCCTTTATCATTTATCAGAGGCTATTGTTTTTGTTATTGCTGTCCTTCCTCTTTGCGCCTTCTCTTCCAGACGAAGAATATCAGGAAGAACAGTAGGCCTGCGCCGAGCACTATAACGGCGATCCACCACCATGCGAACGCGTTGCCGCCGGTAGCCGGCACGGGTTCGTCGGGTATTGTGTTATCCGCCTCGGGTACCGGTTCCGACGGAACGGGGGCTAATGGCTCGTACTGCGCCGTAACCGTCAGGTCGGACGTTACCGCGTCAAAACTGGTGTCCCAGCCGGTAAACGTGTATCCGTCTCTCGTCGGATCGGGCGGCGCTGTGGCTGCCGTGTTGTAATCGACGGTCTGCGTGTCTATCACGGTGCCGTCATAGTCAACGAACCTTACCGTGTACCTGTTTATCTCGTATTGCGCCGTTACCGTGACATTGCCCGTTACCGGGTTAAACTCCCTGTCCCATCCGATGAACGTATAGCCTTCTCTCGTCGGAGGCACAGGCGCCACTGCGTTCTGGCCGTACAGCACGCCGTCCGTACCTATGACCGATCCGTCATAGTCCACAAACGTTACCGTATATCCGTTCCTTATATAGCTTGCCACGGCGTTTATATTCTCTTTGACGTGCGTCAGGCTGTCCGGATATGCCGGGTTGTCGCCCGTGAGCACCCACTCGTCGAACGCGTATCCCGTGCGCCGCGGTGCGGTCGGTAATGCAGCCGCGCCGTCAAAGTTCACCGTCTGCGAGCTTATCTCAGTTACTCCGTCCGCCGCGAAGAACCTTACGGTGTACGTGTTTATCGCATACTGAGCCGTCACTGTCAGCGCGGACGTTACATTATTGAAGCTCGCGCTCCATCCGGTGAATGTGTAGCCCTCGCGCGTCGGGTTCGCCGGAGGCGTGGCCGCCGTTCCGTAAGGTACCGTCGACGTGCCGAGCACCGTGCCGTCGTAGTCTTGGAACGTTACGGTGAGCATCAGCGTATTGACCGTAAGCGTACCGTCTACGAACGTTATGTTGTAGTTGTCCGACGTAAGCCCGGAAGGCGTTATCTTATACGTGCCTACCGCGCTGCCCGCAGCGTAGCTGCAGCTGAACACGAGCGTTCCGCCGAGGTCGGCTTCCGTGTCGCCCGCCACAAAGCCGGTATACTTGACTGTGTATGCCGGAGGCGCGTCGAGGTACGTTACCGCCTTGTCTTCCGCCGTAACCGTCAGTGCCGCCTTATTGACTGTCAATACGCCGCCTACGAACTTGATATCGTAGTTGGTTGAAGTAAGCCCGTAAGGCATTATCGGGTATGTTCCGGCATTGCTTCCCACTGTGTACGGGCTGCTGAACTCAAGCGTGCCGCCCAGCAAGGCTTCATCCTCGCCTGTTATAAACCCGTCGAAAGTTGCGGTATACATCGGGGATAAGCCGCCGTATATTATCGTCTTGTTATCCGCGGTTACCTTAAGCTCTTTCGGATTAACCATCAGATTTCCGTTTACATAATTTATATCGTAGTTATCCGACGTATACCCGCTGGGTATTATTTTGTACGGGGTTCCGCTTACAGGCGACCCTGCAGCATAGCTACAGTCGATATTCAGCGCGCCGCCGAGTACGCTCTCGTCCTCGCTTCCCACGAATCCGTTGTAGGTTACGCTGTAAGCAGGGGCTGCATCACCGTATGTTACCATTTCATCGTTAGCCGCTATCGTTAAAAGCTTCTTGTTAACCGTCAGATTTCCGTTTACATAATTTATATCGTAGTTATCCGACGTATAACCGCTGGGTATTATTGAGTACGGGCTTCCGCTTACAGGCGACCCTGCAGCATAGCTACAGTCGATAATCAGCGCGCCGCCGAGTACGCTCTCGTCCTCGCTTCCCACGAATCCGTTGTAGGTTACGCTGTAAGCAGGGGCTGCGTCACCGTATGTTACCATTTCATCGTTAGCCGTTATCGTTAAAACCTTCTTGTTAACCGTCAGTTTTCCGTTTACATAATTTATATCGTAATTGTTCGACGTACACCCGCTGGGTATTATTGAGTACGGGCTTCCGCTTACGGGCGACCCCTGGTTATAGGAGCAATATATAGTCAGTTTGCCGCCGAGTACGCTCTTGTCTTCGCTTCCCGCAAATCCCTTGTAGGTTACGCTGTAAGCGGGGATTGAGTCGCCGTATGTTACCGTTTCGTCGTTTGCCGTTATTGTTAAAGCCTTTTTTGTTATCTTTACAACCGCTGAGGTTACGAACGGAGCAGCGCCCGCTCTCTCAACCTTTATGTATACCTTCCTTCCGTCTGCCGGAGTAACATCCTTGAATAAGGGATCTGTGGAAGTGTAATTTGTTTCGTCGTCTACGCTGTACAGAACCGTTGCGCCCGCAGCGCCCGACACGGTTACGCCGTGATATGCGCCGTCGTATACATCGTCATATCCCGTAACGGTAACACCGCTTACGTTCCACTTGGCATACAGCTTTACGGTGGCGCCTGTTGAAAGGTTCTTTACAACCTGCTTGTCGCCGTATTTAACAGGGCCGTCGGGGCTTTCCGCCCAGCCTGCGAACGTGCACCCGTCCTTTGTAAATTTGTTCTCATTAAGCGCCTGTTCAACGTCATAAGTATGAGTGCTCGACGCCATGGTTCCCGTGCCGCCGTTTGCATAATACTCTACGGTATAACTATTCGGCGTCCAGTTGGCCGTATACTCCCTGTCCCCTGTTGAATATTTATTTATCCACACTTCTTTTGAGTATGTGCCAGCGGGTATGTCTGTGCCGGACCAACCCAAAAACGTATATCCCGTTTTGGTAGGATTGTTTAGCTTGAACGAATCTGTCCAATACGTATAACTGTCACGATTGCCGCTTACCGTCCCGCCGTCAAGGTTATACTTAATCTTATAATTCGCTTCTTTAAAGAACGCCTTGAAATAGTTCGATTCGCCTATCGTGATTATCGGCTTTCCGTCGACCAGCGGCACCACAGTTCCGGTGCCCATCCACATCCATCCGTATTCCTTCCAGCAATCGAGCGTATATCCCTTATCGCCGGTAGGCAAAGCATCGTTTAAGTTGATTTGTGTTCCTTCGCCGTAATGCTGGGCAAGTCCCGGATTCGCCAGATAACCGTTGGGGCCTGCTGCTAAATTCAGGCGGTTTATCTCGCCGAACACAGCGGTGTACGTACAATCGCCCGTAACCGTTATATTTGGGCTTGAAAGGAACTGTCCGCTGCTGTCCTTCCAGCCTACAAATTTACAAAATGCATTAGCGTCCGGGTCGGCGTCGTTTAAATTAAGCGTTGCATTCTCATCGCGCGTTCCCGCAACTCTGTTTGGATTATCCAGTTTTCCGGGGCCTTCGACGTTAAGCGTTACGGTGTATGTCTTTATAAAGTTCGCCGTCACGCTCTTGTTGCCGTTCATGGAAATCGTTTTGGGGTTTTCGGTTCCCGTTACGTCGCCCGACCAGCTGCCGAACCGGTATCCGCTTGCGGCATTCGCTGTAAGTTTAACGCTCCTTCCTTCCCAGTAAGAAGCCACATCAGGGTCCTTGCTTACACTGCCGCTGCCAGCGGGACTGACGTTCGTTTCCAGCTTATACGTGGGCAGCAGTTCAAATTCTGCCGTTATGTTTTTATGTGAGTTCATTGTGACTTCTATTGTATTGCTGGTACCCGAAGCGTCGCCCGACCACTGTTTGAACTTGTAACCGCCGTCCGGGTTTGCCGTCAGCTTTACGGTGTCCCCTTCATAATACGACGATTTATCAGGGCTTTTACTTACGGAGCCTCCGCCTGTCGTATTGACTGTCAGATTATATACGGGCAGCGCTTCAAACACGGCCTGCGCTTTGTATACATGCGATTTCCAGCTAAAGCCACTCCAATATCCATCCTTTGTAAAGGTAACGCTGAGTTTCGGGTCGTCAGCCGGAGTAGTAAAAGCGCCGCTTACACCGTTACCATTATAAGTCCATTTAACAAACCTATATCCAGGATCGGGTTTTGCTTCGAATGTCCATGTTACATTCTTCCAAAGCGTAACTCCAACCTGCCAATCGGGGGAGTATACCTTACCGTTATTGCCAGCTTCAATAACAACATGTATGCCGACCACAGCGTAAATATGATTTTCGTGGTCATGAACATTGGCATTGCCGCCATCCGCCAACGCTGTCGTTGGCAAAAGCGTCACCAGCATTGCCACTACCAGCAGAATCGATAAAATCCTCTTTGTTCTCATACATTTCCTCCTTTTCACACTGAAAAGATGCTGTCCCCTTCAACACCATGCCTGAGTCCGAGAAAACAAAAAGCTGCCTCGATAAAAAGAGGCAGCCGAACGGTCATAGTTATAAAACTTTAGACTTCGTGCTTTGCGTCCCCACCTTTCAATGGGTTTGCCGTTTACTCTTAATGGTACTGCGAATGGTGTTATGAATGTTGCTGTAACCAGTGTATTTAGTTTGTGCAATTATAACATTTCCGCCTTTATTCTGTCAATATTTTAGCTTCAATTTCCTTGTAATTTTTTTCATAACACAGCATCGGCGCCTTTTATTATAGTATTTAAAGCTGTTTTTACGTACTTTAATATTATACGAATTTATAGCGGGTAGACTTTTTTCCAAAAAACCGTTTATTTTTACAAGAATCATGCCTTGTTTGCCTGTACTATTATATTAAACCCCAGCAAGCCTCACGTCTTGCTGGGGACCCCGTATTTACACCCCAACAAGTCTCACGTCTTGCTGGGGACCCCGTATTTACACCCCAACAAGTCTCACGACTTTTTGGGGACCCCGTATTAACAATAAAGTAAAGACAGGTAGCTTGATTATGGACATGAAAAAATGGATTGAAGAACTTCTTGAGGCTGAAGTAAAAAAGCCGCTTCCAATACTGTCATATCCCGCGGTGCAGCTTTTGAACATAGGGGTTGACGAGCTTATTGCAAGCAGCGATACCATTTCGGAAGGCATGAGGCTCGTAGCGCAGCGCACTGACGCGGCGGCGGCGGTCAGCATGATGGACTTATCCGTCGAGGCCGAAGCGTTCGGCTCCGATGTACGCTTTTCGCCCGACGAGGTCCCCTCGGTACTCGGCAGTATCGTCACAAGCAAAGAAAGCGCGGAGGCGCTCGCCGTGCCGGGTACGGACAAGGGCAGGATAGCGTTATATATCGAGTCGATAGCGAAGGCAAAGCGCAAGATAGCCGATCGGCCTGTGCTGTCGGGGGTAATAGGTTCGCTCTCTTTAGCCGGCAGGCTTATAGGCGTATCGGAGGCTATGATAGCGTTTTACGAACAGCCGGAAATGGTGCACATTACGCTTGAGAAGGCCACGCAATTCCTTATCAAATACGCCTTGGCATATAAAGAGGCGGGCGCGGACGGCGTAGTAATTGCGGAGCCGCTCGCCGGGCTGCTCTCCCCCGAACTTTGCGAAGAGTTCTCAACGCCGTATATCCGCCGCATAGCCGACGCCGTAAAGAGTGACAGCTTCGCGGTAGTATACCATAACTGCGGCAACTCAACCGTAAGGCTCATAGATTCGATACTGAAGATCGGAGCTGACATGTACCACTTCGGCAACGCCGTGTCCATGCTGGAAGTGCTGGAAAAATTCCCGCCGGATATAACAGCGATGGGCAACATAGACCCGGCTGGCCAGTTCAAGAACGGCACTCCCGAGTCGATAAGCCGCGAAACTACTCAGCTGCTGGAAAAATGCGGCGGCTATAAGAACTTCATTATATCGTCGGGCTGCGATATACCCCCCACCTCAAGCTGGGAGAATATCGACGCGTTCTTCGGCGCAGTTAAGAAATACTATTCCTCCCGCGCTTAACTCTTTACCCCGCCAAGCCTCACGATTTGCCGGGGATTCCGCATATAAAAAATTGGGCGCATCGCCGCTCCCGGTTTATTTTATACCATATTTGAGCTGTTAGATCGTTGGCAGTGAAACAGCGGGCGCTACTTCTTCCTGCCGAGCTTCTCTTTTCCGCGCGCCTTCCCCGAGCAATTTCTATTCGTCGGGTTAAATCTTTCATAGTTCCGGCCTAGTATCCCAGGTCCTTCGAGAAATGCTGATAATCCTTGTCGCCTCTCCAGTCGCCGCCCCATTCAGCCGTACTTTTTAAACAGCTTATATGCAAGGTCATCATGGTCTATCTTGCCGGGGAAGTCCTTCGTGCGGTCGGCGTACGGCGCGCCGGCCAAAGGCGCTATCCTGCCGTCGTCGAGGTAAGGGTTATACAGCGGGTTTATGTCTATTGCCGCGCCGTAGCTGTGGCGCGAGAGATGTCCTCCGCCGAACACCGTGCGATAGCAGAACGCGGACGTGTTGTTCGCTTCCATCGAAAGCGTGTCGTCGCCCGGCTGCCCGAAATCGTCAACCAGCTTGACCGAGGTCAAGGGGTATTTTGCCTTATACAACTCGTAGAATATATTCGTCACCTCGTCGGCCAGCGCCTTGTTTACAATCAGCTCGCCGCCGTGCACGCGGCCTTCAAAGTCGTAGTGCTTCAGCTTAATGTAACGCAGGTCGTCGTAGCTTATCTTGCAGCCGGTATCGTCCGTCGGATAGCTTAGTCCCGTTATCCTTTCCTTTATCTCGTCGCTGAGTTCAATGTAATAGAAGCCGTCCGCTATCACCACTTTGCCCTTCTCCTCCGGCATAGGCTCAGGCTCGGGCTGCGTCGTCTTTACGGGCGTCGTAGAGGGCGGCAAAGAAGCTTCCATAGAAGGCATCGTCTCCGCCTGCGTCGGCGCGGGGCTTGCAATAACCGCCTGCTGCGAGCAGCCCGCCAGCAGCAATGCCAGCAAGGCTGCCGCTGTAAACAAACACGCTTTCAAGCACTACCCTCCAAAATGAATATTAAGCCTTCGCAAAATCCACAAGCGCCGAGAGCAGCTCCGCTATAGCCCGCCTTGTGCTCTCGTCCTTAAGGTTGCCGTTATCGTCAAACTTTTTGTGCGCCCTGCCAATAAACACCTCGGGCTTATTCAGCACCTTAGCGTCCAGCGCAACGCACATCTGCCTTAAATGATACTGCACTCTCGAGCCGCCCAATACCCCCGGCGACGCGCTCATTATCGCAATAGGCTTGCCGTGTACGGGCGCGTCGTCTCCGCGCGAAGCCCAGTCAAGCGCGTTTTTAAGCGCGGGCGGTATCGAATAGTTGTATTCCGGCGTGCTTATAAGCAGCGCGTCGGCTTCCTTTACGCTGCGCCTGAATTCTTCGGCGGCGGCGGGAACGCCCTTTGCCTCTTCGTCCTCGTTAAGCAGCGGTATCACGGACAGGTCCGCTATCTCCATACTGGCTCCTTCGGGCAGCATTGCCTTAGCAGCCCTAAGAGCCGCCATGTTATACGAACCGCGCCTTAAGCTCCCCGTCATTCCCAGTATTCTTATCGTATCCGCCATATTCACGCCCCCTTTTGGATATTATATACTATTTCGAGTTTTTACAGAAACATTTTTGACGGGCCGGTATTAACAGATGGATAAAAAACTTAAACTCTGCTTGACATAAAGAATGCCGGGTGATATATTGTGCATATACGGTATGCACAGTTTTGGAGGTTAATCTGTTAAATGGAGATATTATCAGTCGAAAACTTATCTTAAAAGTACGAAATGTTCACGTTAAAGGACGTTACCTTTTCGCTGGAGAGCGGGTATATAATGGGCTTTATAGGCAGCAACGGCGCAGGCAAGACCACTACGCTGAAAACTATGCTCAATCTCGTGCAGAAGGACGGCGGCACGGTTAAAATGTTCGGAAAGGATTTTAAGCATAACGAGCTGGAATTAAAGCAGCAGATAGGGTTTATTTTCGGCGGCGTCAACTATTACACCAAGAGCAGGATATGGAAAATAACCGATGTTGCAAGCCGTTTCTACACGCAGTGGGACAACGATACCTATAAGTCGTATATCAGGCGCTTTGGAATAGACGAAAGCAAAAGGTGGAACAGCTCTCTAACGGCATGCGCGTAAAATACTCGCTTGCGCTCGCGCTTTCGCACAACGCAAAGCTGCTGCTGCTCGACGAGCCTACGAGCGGCCTTGACCCTGTCGCGCGCGACGATTTGCTCGGATTGTTCCAGGAACTGATAGAAGACGGCGAGCGCAGCATACTTTTCTCTACGCATATCACCAGCGACCTTGAAAAGTGCGCCGACTATATAACGTACATTAAAAACGGCAGCATAATAGAAAGCTGTGCAAAGGACGACCTCATTGCCAAGTATCGCATGGTGCAGGGCAAGCGGGAGCAGCTAAAAGATTTATTGCCCTTATTCATCTCATATAAGGAACATGCGTTTGGCGTTGCCGGGCTTATACGGGCCGCCGACCTTAAACGCAGCGAAGGGCTCGCTGCCGGGCCGCCGAGCATAGAGGAGATAATGATATATCACGAAAAGAAGGAGACGGAATTATGAAAAACCTGCTGTATAAAGAGTTTCATCTTGTTGTACATCCTTTGTTCTATCTCGTGCTGCTCTTCGGCGCGCTGCTGCTCATACCCGAATGGGTGTTCTTTTTGGTGCCTATGTACTTTGTATTTATAACGCTGCCCAACCTTTTCTCTATGGCCAAGGCGCAGAACGACATAGGCTTTTCGGCAATGCTGCCTATAAAAAGGAGCGACATAGTAAAGGCGCGCATTATATCCATCGTAATACTCGAGATATTGCAGATAATTGCAACCGCGGTATTTTCAGCGATAAATATTGCGCTTTATCATAAAGGCAACCTCCTGCTTGACCCAAACGTGACGTTTATAGGCTGCGTGCTCGTAATGTTCGCAATATTCAACGTCGTATATTTCCCGCTTTTTTACAGCACAGCATACAAGATAGGCCTGCCGATGATAGCGGCGATGATCGCCTCGGTGCTGTTTGCCGCGGGTGTGGAAATGGTGATGCTGTTCGTTCCGGCTTTAAAGTTCCTCGACGGCGTAGAGAACATACCGGCGCAGCTTCCCGTGCTGGTAGCCGGCATTGTAATATTCGCGCTGCTTAATATGCTGGCATACAAAAAATCCGTGAAGAATTTTGAGAAAATAGATCTGTAAGCCGTATGAACATTGTAATTAACAATACGTCCGACAAACCAATATATCAGCAGATATTCGAGCAGATAAGCTCCCAGATTATAAAAGGGGAGCTTGGGCGCGATTACTGCCTGCCGCCCATAAGAACGGTAGCCAAAGAGCTGCGCATAAGCGTAATAACAATAAAAAAAGCGTGGGAAGAGCTCGAGCGCAGAGGCTTCATATATACGATGGCAGGCAAGGGGTGTTTCGTCGCCCCTTTGCAGCCGCACGACATTGATACAAAACGCAGCAGCATGGCGGATGAAAAGATAAAGAAGGATATAGAGTATTACAAATCGCTGGGCCTTACGCTTGAGGAAGTAATAGACATGATAAAGCGGCATTACGGCGATAATTAGAACATGCTTATCTGCTCGGGCGCGCGCTTGTCCTCAAACGCCCGCAGGTACTCGAATATAGCTTTGTTGTCGCATACAATGCCGTGCTCATTACACCTTTCCTTGAATATGCGCATCAGCCGTTCGCTGTTGCCGCTCAAGCATACATAAGCGTCGCCGTACGTATTTTCATAGCGCCGCCTAAGGCCGGGGAAATGCTCGTCCAGCTTTTTGTAGAAATACTCCCGGTTGCCCTCGCGCAGCGTCAGCCCCATGCCGAAGCAAAGTATGCCGTATACGCGCGCTTCAACGCAGTAATCGAGCAAACCGTTTAAGTTTTCATCCGTGTCGTTTATAAACGGCAGTATGGGCGATAGCCATACTACGGTGGGTATGCCGTTGTCCCGCATGACTCTAAGCACCTCTACTCGCGCTTTAATCGTGCAGACGTTGGGTTCGAGTATCCGGCACAATTCCTCGTCCAGCGTAGTCAGCGTTACTTGCACCACGCACTTCGTCTTTGAGTTTATTGATTTGAGTAAGTTAAGGTCGCGCAGTATTCTGTCCGACTTCGTTATCACAGTCGCCCCGAATCCGTACCTGTCTATAAGCTCAAGGCACCTGCGTGTTATCCGCTGCTCCTCTTCAATATGCATGTACGGGTCGCACATCGAACCCGTTCCTATCATGCACTTTTTCCGTTTGGACTTCAGCGCGCGCTCCAAAAGCCCGGGCGCGTTTGATTTAACTTCCACGTCCTCAAAGTCGTGGTCCATGCGGTAGCATGCGCTCCGCGAGTCGCAGTATATACAGCCGTGCGTGCATCCGCGGTATGCGTTCATACCGTTTGAAGAGGATAATATACCTTTGGCTTCTTTAAAATGCATATACCGACACTTTCATTTATATGCGGGCGCAGGGCCTTAAGCGTTCATTATCTGCGCAAGCTTTCCTATGTTCTCCGGCATTGGCGTAGCGCCTTCCTTGCCTTCCTTTTCATTCGCCTTTTTCATCATTTTCGTTATCGCTCTGTGCATGAACTTCATCTTTTCGGTACGCAGCTCTCCGCCGAAGCATACAACGGCGGCAGCCTTTTCACGAAGCGCCTCGGGGAAGTTGTTATTAGCGTTCTGCTCAAAGTTTTCGGGAAGCCCGCAGCACAGGAACAGCCCCAGCTTCTTGCCCGACAGCTCCGCCACGTTCTCCTCTAAGAACTTCTTTACGCCCTTCTGCACCTGCCCCATATAGACGGACCCGCCGGCAATGACAGTATCAAAACCCGATATGCCGGGTATGCGCTCCTTTTCCGCGTTGACGACTGTTACTTCGCCGTTTAGCGCCTTTGCGAGTCTTTGCACGCACTCCTCCGCATACCCGTATGTGCTGCCGTAAACTATCAGCGTTTTCATGCTTTTTCTACTCCTTATATAAACATAATAATTATATAAACCGGACTTTCGAGGCTGCTACAAACGCTCCGCAGGCTCTCTGCCCAAAAGCGAATCCGGCTTGTCCGCGGCAACGAAGTTATTATTTATAGTATACTTTTTCGTAGCGCCTCACGCAAAGGATAATCTGTTGCCTTTTTCATGTTGCCATCATATTCTGTTATTTCAATAACATGGTGACATATAGTATGTGTTATGGTATATTTTCTTTATCATTACTATCAAGGAGGTTGTATGAAAGCGCTTATTATCTCCGATACGGAGTTTGACGGCGATACATACAAACGCCTGCGCCGCATAGTGGGCGAAAACCTTAAAGGCAGGGGGCTTGACGTTGAAGACATACCTATTAGCCGCGGTTCTCTCGCGTACTGTATGGGCTGCTTCGGGTGCTGGATAAAAAGCCCCGGCGAGTGCGTAATCGGCGACGATATATCGCATATCAACAGAGCGGTAATGGGCAGCGACGCGGCAGTATACCTTTGCCCGATTGTATTTGGCCAGTACAGCGCTAATATAAAGAGCTCGATAGACAGGTGGCTGCCCAACGTACTGCCGTTTTTTATAGCGCGCAAGGACGGCTCTACGATGCACCCTCCCCGCTACGAAAGCTATCCTAAGGTTATAATGATAGGTTACGGCGCTTCTTCGGGCGACGACGCGCAGTTGTTTTTAGATATAATCAAAAAGCACAGGTCAAACGTCGAAGCGTTTGTTTACACGGGAGACGACGAGCTTATTGCTCTGCTTGACGCAACAGAGCTTAAAAGGATAGGTGACATGTTATGAATAACGCGGTTAAAAAAGCGATACTGATAAACGGCAGCCCGAAGACATCGGAGGTTTCGGTATCGGAAACGCTAGCCAGCATTTTGGAACAGCAGTTAAATTCGGCCGGCATATGCGTCACAAACATCAGCGTACGCAAAAGCATCTCCAAGGGTAGCGACAATGATTTCCTCAGCATGATGGAAGCCGACGCGCTCGTATTCCTGTTCCCGCTGTATTTCTTCTGCCTGCCCGCCTTGCTCATACGCTATCTGCAGGACTACTGCGAATTCCTCAAACGGCAAGATAAAAATAAAGAAGGTCAAAAAATATACGCCGTAATAAACTGCGGCTTCCCCGAATCTGATATCGGTTCGGAAGCGCTGCGCGTAATAAAAAGCTTCGGTGCACATATAAACTCCTCTTACCGGTTCGGAATATCTCTGGGCGGCGGAGGCATGTTCATAGGCGCGGCAAATGCTCCGTTTATGAAAAAGAGGATAGAGTACTTAAACGCCGCTTTTGCGGATATCGCGGGCGATATCGCAGCAACGGGGCCGCCTAAAGACGACGTGTATATAGAGCCCAAATTCCCCAGAGCATTATATTTTTTGGGCGGCAATATGGGATGGAAACAGTTATCCCGCAAAAACGGCCTGAAAGCCAAGGACCTTTACAGGCAGCCGTATAAGGCCTGAAGTAATATACCGAATGTATACAAAAAGACCGCTTCGCAGAGCGGTCTTGATTATTATTCCGGACGGAAAAGTTATATTGTATCGAGGAACGTAAAGCTCATCTCGGGTAAAACGGCAACACTAAAACATACCGGCCGCCTTTCACCGCCGTACGCAATGTTTGCTTTTTGAGCGAATTACAGTTCCAGCGTGAGGTCAATTATAACACCGGCCTCTTCCGCGGCGCGTATGACTTCTTCGGTCACAACCGTGCCCTTCTTGACTACTACCCTGCCGTTTGCGGATATATCGTTCTTAACGGTACGGCCGAGCATATACTCCCTTTGCTCCTTCTGCAGCGAATCGGCCGGGCTGCCGAAGCCCTGCTTTACAAACGAGCCGCCTTCGCTGTTATCGACGAACATCAGGTTATTGGACAGCGAAAGCACGTTTTTCCCCGGTATTTCTACACCGGTGTCTATCTGCACCGATTGTATTTCACCTGTCTTCTCGTCGAACGAAAAATCCTTTATGCTGCCAAGCACGTCGCCCGACGCAGATATGCACTTCGTGTTGATAAGCGATATGCCCGAATCAGACATGCCAATACCCGTTGCGTTGTCAACGCTCTGCGTGATGACATAATCCTTGCCTATGCCCATGATGTTTGAAAGCTTGAGCTCGCGGAAATCGTACTCGTTCTTTGAGCCGCGCACTATCACTGATTTTATCTTTTTCGTCTGCGGGTCCACGACGATATTCTGAATTGTGCCGCATTCCTTGCCTTCCTTTACCCCCATCAGAGGCAGACCTATCACCTGCGATGAACTCTTCATTTGCTATTCCTCCTTATTTATCTGGTGTATTTTGATTTCCTACCAAAATGATCTTGTTAAGCGGCGGATAAACGTCCGTGGATATCAGCTGCCTGTCTATCTCCACCCCGCCTTTATAGTATATACGATATACATTGACCTTGTAACCTTTTCTTGCTCTGCGCACCGTCTGTACGGCTCCGTCGGGAAGCCCGCGCGTATAGCGCACTTCGGTTTTTCCGGGGAGGAGCTCCTGCACTATTTCGTTCTGTACTTTTATGGTTACGCCGTCCTTAGGGGGCTGCCCGTACAGCTTTACCTTAACTCTTAAGTCTTCAAACACCGCGCTGATATATATGCTGTAATCGGACGTGTTCTTGATCTTAAGGTCTTTGTTTTTCCAGTTAAGCGTTGAATCCTGCCCTATCGGAAGATAATCGGACGGCCATGTATGCCTTACCCTTTCCACTATCTCCATATCGGCAAGAAGCGCCGCGTTATACAGCGTACCCGCCAGCTGGCAGATACCGCCTCCGACCTCTTCCACGAGTATGCCGTCGGAAATAGCGGGCGCGTCCCTGTAGCCCTTTTCCACCGTACGCTCTCCGACTAGCTCGTTAACCGAGAATATTTCTCCCGGCTTTATCTCCACACCGTTCACCGTTTCGCTTATAAGCTTTATATTTACGTTTCTGGCTTCGTTGTCGTCGGCCTTTGTTTCATATTCGCTGATAAGCACCGTGTTGGCTTTCAGTTCATTCAGCGTTACCGAAGGGTACACCGTTTCGGCAACCACGTCTATAGAGCCTGACTTGCGCCCCTTTATCACGTTCTCGACATTTCTCGCCAGTGCGTCGGCATTTATCTTAACGCCTTCTCTTTCTTCCGTATATGTAAAGCTGCCTGTCTCCTTGTCGAGAACCGCCGTGGCGTCGACCGCTTCTTTGTCGTACCTTGCGGCGTATTGCTCTACCGCTCCTTTAAGCCTCACCTGGTCAATGATTATATCGGTATGCAGGTCCAGTCCTTTAGCGATTTCAATCGTTTTGTCGAACCGCTGCTCGGGCGAGTCTGCTTTATCCTTATTGATGTAGTACGCCTTATCGAGCACTTCCTTCTGGTTCAGCGTAACGCCCAGATCCTCCGCGCCCAGCACCGTCGTTTCGCCCGAGTAGTTAAGGCTGATTTTGAGGCCGTCCAAAAACGCCTGAGCGTCGGCGTTGACCGCCGCCTCTGCCTCGTCGTATGTCATGCCCGACAAGTCCCTGCCGTCTATTCGCACGCCGCGGGCAAGAGTTTGATCCTGCACGATGCCGTCTACGCCCGCGTATCCGCAGAAGCAAAGCAAACACAGCACCGTTGCCGCCACAAGCACCGTGCTGCGCGTAAACTCGTTGTCTATATACTTACTGCGCCTTCTTCTACGAGTCATAAGTCATATCGCAGTCCCTTTCCCCAACAACCCTTATTAGACGCTTTTATAGACTGCTCATCACTCTTTTCAGATTGGCCTTATCGTCTTCGCTCAGCGTATACCGTTTATTCAAAAACTCGACCCATTTACTCCTCGCTTCGTCGCCCTTGCCGGACAAAGCAAGGCACTCTATAATCAATATGTCGGCCTGCTTGCGCTGCTGCTCGTCCTCGGACCTGTCGGAACATATCTGAAGCAGCTCGGCCGCATAGACATATCTTTCTTCGCTGATAAGCTCGCGGGCTTTAATGATAATCGCCGCATATCTGTCGGGCGCAGCCGCGCTTTGCTGCTCTGCAGAAACAGCCTGTTCTTCCGCTTTGGCTTCGGCAGCAGCTTCTTCAGGCTTCGTTTCCGTCTGCTCGACTACTACAGCCTGCTCTTCCGCCTTGGCTTCGACAGCGGTTCCTTCCGGCGTCGCCTCCGCCTGCTCGGCAGCTACAACCTGTTCTTCCGCTTTGGCTTCGGCTGCGGTTTCTTCCTTCGCTTCCGCCTGCTCGGCAGCAACGGCCTGTTCTCCCGCTTTGGCTTCGGCAGCAGTTTCTTCCGGCTTCACTTCCACTTGTTCGGTTACTACAGCCTGTTCGGCAGCTATAGCCTGCTCTTCAGCCTTGGTTTCGGCGGTGGTTTCTTCCTTGTCTACGGTTTTCTCAGGCTTATCTTCTGCCTCGTATTCCGCAAGCCATTGCGAGCCCGCAGCAGCATACTTTGTGAATTTATCTGCAAGCGCATCCGACGCTTTTATATCCTGCGCTTCGGGTTTGGTCTCTAAAACGTCCGGTTTTTCTTCGGCAGGCTTCTCCAAAACAGGTTCGGACACCTTCATTTCCGTTCCGGTCTTTTCCTCTGCTCCGGCCTTCTGCTCAGGTTCTTTAATTGCGCCTGGCTTCGGCTTTGCTTCGTCCTTGCTGGCGGCGCTTACGCGCTCTGCGTACGCAGGCTTATCCGCCTTAGCCGCTGCTTCGCTTTCCGTAAACACTTTGGTTTGAGACAGTATTTTTTCGTCAGCATCTTTGAGCGCCTGGCTGAACGTCTGTTTGGCGGCTATCTGTTCGGCCTTTTGCCCTTGGGCGCTTTGCGCCTCCTCTTTGGCCGCTTTGCCCGCGGCGTACTTCGGCGTATAATTATCGAAATTGACGCTGACTTTCTGGGCGGGGCTCTTTACCCCTTTGTCCGCCGCAATAATATCTTTTACTCTGTTTTTAAGAGCATGGCTTGCAACGCTTAACTCTTCCGCCTTCTGCTCCGCTTTTGACTTGTCTTTATCCGCCTTGTTATTCTTGCTCTCTTTGATTGAGGCTGCGGCGTTGACTATCATCCGCGCGGATATGTATATAACTACCAACAGCACGGCGGAAAGCGCTAGCTTGATTATAAGATTTGTGTAGCTGTCGAAAAAATTGTAAGGAAACAGAACGACACAACAGGCAAATGTACCGGTGGCCAAGGTAATCACTATTCCGATGACTTTGTAAATTACCCTCTTGTTGATGATTATGTTAAATAAAATCCCCGCAAGTGTACCCAATCCGATGATTGCAACATATAGTGTCAAAAGACTGGTCCCCTTCACATTTGATGATATTTTTAATTCCTATTATTTAATTGGGGATGATGCGGTTTAATCTAATTGTACCGCTTTGTAGTCTTTGGCTTATTAAGCTTTTTTCCGTGAAATACACCGGTCGACGAACACCCCAATAATATCTAATAGTTTGAAGGATATTTATTACAGGTAATTATACAATATGGTTTTACCAAAGTCAACGCATACAACATATGTTTATATGTACTGATTAGCGCTCCTGTTTTTATTTTCAGCGCGGTTAAATTTCGGTCTTATCGGACGTTTTCGCGTTTTTCGCCTCGTGCTTTTGATTAATGGCTGTAGTAATTAATTGCTTTTATGTTAAAACAAAAGGTATTGCATACTATTCAAAAATAAGTTATAATACGTTCCTGTGACGAAACGCGGGGATATGGCTCAGTTGGTAGAGCGCTGCGTTCGCAATGCAGAGGCCAGGGGTTCGAATCCCCTTATCTCCACCAAAAGCGAAGGGTACATTTGTGCTCTTCGCTTTTTGATATGGAAGGGGATTCGAAGGGAGCGTTAAAAAGTATGCCAGTGGCATACTTTTAGCGACCCGGCTAGATGGAATAAACTGTTTGAGGAAAAGAAGCGTCGCGGGCAAAAGCCACAGGATAATTAAGTACCAAACACCCAAACGGGTGTTTTTTATTTTGTTATACGCGCGTACTCGCCTTTAAGCCCAGCGTTTTAAATCATTGTCTTAAATAACTTAAGATATTTGCAGAATTCCGTAACATCTCCATTAATGAACATCTGATTGCACAATATTTCCACATCTGGTAGAATAACAGTCGGAGGGATTATATGAAAAAGCTTCTGTTTTTTATAGCGGTTGTCCTTGCCTTCTGTTCATATTCTTCTGTTGCATTTGCAAACGCGCCTCCTCCGTCTCCCGATATTATTGATATACTAATCGACGACTATTCTCAGATAGACAGTATCGCTTTATACGGCTATGATAAAGAGGGCACATATAGATTTATTGGAGATGATGCTTCCCTGCAGGAAACGAAAATTACAAAAGAACGCGTTATTATTTTCAATAACCAAAATAACAGATTTAAAAGTTTTCACTTGGTAATAAAGTTTAATAACGGGGAAACAGCAGAGTCAAATTTTGTCGACATAGTCTATCGGTGGGACTATATATACTCTGTAGCTGATAACGTCTTAAAACAGGGCGAAATCAAGAGCTGGAAACCACATGGCTTAACTATTTTTTGGGGCGGTTTTTTGCTTCTGATGCCTCTTATTTTTACAATAATAGTTGAATGGGCAATATCGTTACCGTTTAAACTGCGCCCGGGCAAATATGTTGTTTACATCAATATTGCCTCAAACATTGTTATGAATATACTCATACTGTATATGTACGCAACTATAGTAATAGATTATCTTACGCTTATCATTATTATGGAGATTCTCGTTGCCGCGGTTGAGTATACATTTTATACATTGAAATATCCCTCTGAAAAGAAGATTAAACTATTTTCGTTTGTAATAACAGCAAATTTAGTAAGCTGGCTTTCATATTGGTATATCGGCTCGGCTCTGCTCAAATGACCGCTTATCCGAATCTTTTTCCAGAAACGGAACGTTTCCTTTTTAATGCTCGTTTTGAATCTACGGGTAAATTTACGGTGAGGTGGGCCGCCTATTTAATCCATATGATTGCCCGTACCGTTTGTTTATCTCAATGTTACCGTGGAACCCGCCTCGCTGGAAACGGAACGTTTCCTTCTTAACGCTCGCTTCGAATCCCGCACGAATTTTCGTTGAGGTGGGCTGTCTGCTGATAGTTTTTTACCTGCCCGTGCCGTTTGTTTATCTCAATGTCCGTCTCCCGTGGAACCCGGGTCGGGGCGAACGTGCCACTGGCACGTTCGCTATTCCCTCCCTTCGAATTCCATGAAATTTTCGTTGAGGTGGGCTGCCTGCTGATAGTTTATGCCTGCCCGTGCCGTTTGTTTATCTCAATGTCCGTCTACCGTGGAACCCGGGTCGGGGCGAACGTGCCACTGGCACGTTCGCTATTCCCTCCCTTCGAATCCCGCCTCAAGCCAAAAAAAGAAAGGCACCAAAGGTGCCCTCTTTTTTTGGCGGAGGACTCCGTACCGTCAGTGAAGAACACAAAAAACAGGCATAATAATGTGGGTGTTTAGCTAAAATAAACGAGTCCCCTGTTGAGGCTAAGCCTCAAATATAAATAATATGTGATTTATAATATCCTCTGTAGAAATGAATTCTTCAAGGAGCCTTTTTGATGAGATACCGATTGGCCCTATTATTTGTGTTAGTTGTTTTGTTGACTCTTTAATTTTAATAATTTCATCTTTCATTATTGGTATTCTATCTAAAAGTATATTAACGACAATACTATCGAAAAACTGATTTTGATTATTTGAAGAACCTAAAAAAAACCGATTCTTAAATTCATCAAAATAACTCTGCAAAGATTGGTTGTAAATCTTCATTTCCGTACATCTTTCATCTATTATCTCAGATACCCTTTTCATATTCGCTTGTTTTTCCAATTTACCAGAACACTTTTCAAGTTCACCTCTTGTTTTTTCTAATTTATTGATATACCGGATTTCAGCTGAAGAAAAATCATTAACTAATTCAGCTAATTTTTTTATATAATCATTTGCATTCATTTATTTTACCTACAATTCTTTATTTCTTCATTATAGTTATCCATTTTCATTATAATTTTGGTTATTTGTCTTCAATAGAATTATTCTCAACCTTATCAAAATACCTTAAATGATTAACATATGGCTGCGGTTGCAACGTTTCGCTTAGAGGTGTAGTACCAGTACAGGTAAAGCGATGTTCTCTACCAATACGTGTCACAGTTATTGTTCTGTTTCCTCCAGCTGTAGTCAAGTTCATACAACGTAATGCCTGTTCAAGAGTTAAAACCGCTATCCAAGTATCAGTTAAGTCTTTATTCGTGCATACAATGGCAACTAAATTTGTTTTATCCTTATCAGAGAAATCATTTGTCAAATATTCGTATTCTTTCGATGTAAAATTAACAGACCAATAATTCTTTTTTCTTTTTTGATTGTCTCGCCTGTCGAAACTCTGATGTTGAGACGTTGAATATTTAACGTAAGTATTAAAATAGCCCAAATCAGTTTCAAATAATATCCGTTTTACTCCTTCTGAGGCATCACAGAGAATGGGAACAGCTTTGGAAGACTTTAAAATGGTTGAAAGAAATACCCCGGCAAAATAGTCACTCTTTGCAATCTTACTCACTGAGTCCTCCCTTAACCTAAATTCATTTAAGTATAAATCCTGCTATAAAAAGTCCTGCCATCATCGTTCCATATAACGGTATTATAGTTTTTGAAAACAAAACCGAGAAATAGCAATATCTGTTGCATGAATACATATGAGTTGATAATTCAAAATTCTTTATTTCATTTTGTTCATCTCTACTATTTATATTTGCAACATCATTATATAATCCTCGATATTTGCGCTCTTTTTGAAGATAATAGGAATCTAACATCCAAAAAATAATTGTGGGAACTATAGCTACAAATAGGAAGTTGGTATTATTACTATTTGCATATAGTGCTAAAAAAGCAGAAACAATAGTCACCGACCAACCTTTAATCTGAAAAGAATTCTTATTCATTCTGGTAATTATAGTCTGTATAAATTCCAAGTGTTTAATATGACTACTATTCATATTTTGTATCTCTCCCTCACTTATCATTGATGTTCTCTTGGTTCTTCCCCCAAGAGCCATGAACGTAATAATACATATTTATTGGTTGACTGTTCATGAACCCAAAATTCATTTTTACCAGCTTTACTCTTATCATATTCTAAGTATGGGTATAATCCGTAATACTCTTGCCCTCGAAAAGCACGTTCTTCAATAATTGGCAGAATGCAACATCTCGTGTTTTTTTTCCCATCAAAATATCCCAACTCCCAAGGACACCATTTTGAATCTATTGAGTTCTTTGTAGCTATATATGCTAATCCCAATGAAGCATTCATCCTTTTTTTTAGAATATCAGCTGTTTCTTTTGTGACTGAGTTTCTATCCAGCTCAGTATCTTCAATCCAATCAACATAAATTGAATAACTTGCTTCGTTAAATAATTGAACCAACGTCAGTACCAATGTTTTATCTAATGAGCTATGAGATAAGAACAAGTCGTACTTTTTCTCGGTCATGTCAAGCCTTTGGGATAATTTCACATTTTCATTAATTATTCTCTGCTTGCTGAGAATTGAAATGTCCCGCAACTTAGCTTGTTGCCATAAATACGATTCACTTAAAATCATAGTAACTTTATTCCTCCGCTATAAATCTGTTACTATATTCGACATATATAAACAAAATTCCTTTTTCAAGAATGTATAATATATCCTTGTCATATTTAGTAAGATATACTTACAATTTTATTCTATCAATATACTCTTTAAGTTAGCTTGAAGAAGTTACCTCTCAAGATGATTATTTCGCTTATCGCAATATCCATTACAGCATAGTGTGTCATAAGAAATCAAATAAGCTGATTCTTGTATTATGTGTGTAATACGTACATCGTATAAGCTAATGAAATTTGGTTTAGTATGAAATGCAGGGTACAGTTATATTGGAAGTTTTCAATGATTATTAAGGAGTTTTCATCAGTCATATCATCATGGTATGGCTCGGCTTTATGGCTCCCGGGCAAGTCTTAGGGCTTGAGCAGTGTGGAACCAAACGGAAACGAACCGTTACCATCTCCACATTCATTAGAATGTGAAAATGGTATCAAACGTATTTACACGGGGCAAAGTTAACCTTGTCCACCCTAACAAGGGAAAGTGTATCTCCATCTTCGCTGAATGGCGGAACCCGTATGGGTGTATGGAGTCTGGTGCTCACCCGATTAATTGCATATCGAATGAACAAGGATATCCCTATCCGTTTTGTTTTACCGAAACAAAACGGATAGGGATGTGGACAAGGAATATCAGCAATAATGCTGTCTATACGAAGCCAAAGATGATTTTAACAACCTAATAATGACAAAACATTCTGTTTTGCCACTGGTCAAAATATGCAAAAAATTAAGATTTGCCGCTTATTTGCATCCAAATAGGAAACAGGGTAATGATACTACATAACTAAAAATCAAGGACTTTTATTGAGTCATATTTCAAGGAGGTCTATTATGCCGACAAACAGAAATGACACAACAGGCCGCGGTCGTAATCTTGAACATCAGGTTGACGCTGCTTTTAAACGAAGCCACGAGCTGAGTATTGAAACACGTTACACATATTGGGACAGTGCATCACGTTTCGCTCGTTACGCTGGTGAGATTTGGAACCTAAAGAACATTCGCAACATGGATGACCGCCATGTTCAAGGCTATGTGGCAGCATTACTCGATTCTGACTGCTCTGTCTCATATATCAAGACAGAGCTAAGTGGCATTAGGCATTTGCACCATATTGTTGATGGCAAACGGCCCATCCATCCCCGAAATGACTTTTTCGGCGTGGGAAGACGAGAAGCAATAGCTCTACCTGGCGCAACACATGAGCAATACCAAATGGCAAGAAAGATAGCCATTGAAATAGGCAAGCCGCTTATTGCCTTGTCTATTGATTATATGGAACTTTATGGCGCACGCATAAACGAAAGTCAAGCTTTTCGTTGCATCCGAATAAAACTGGCTCTTGAAAAGGGTTACCTTGAGCTGTCGCAAGAAGATGGCACGAAAGGCGGACGTTTGAGACGCGTTACGGTGGAAACACAGGAACAAAAAGACCTGCTGTTACGTACACTCGAATTCATCCATCAGCAGAAAAAAACTAATAGTGACCGTGTTATGACGGGCCGCGAAAAGGGCGCCGTGCACAAAGCAAAAGCAGAAATTGAGCGATTCTTTGTAAAATACCGCGATGTTTTGGGCGGCATAAGTCCTCACGATTTTCGTCGAGCTTTTGCTCAAGATGTATATGACCGCACTCCCGGCACTGATGCTGAACGCATGGCTGTTGTATGCCAATATCTTGGCCATGGGTCCGGTCGAGCAGACATAACCGCCCGGTATGTCGCGAATCGACATGCACGATGATTTTATTGTTTTTTTGCTTTTCTTAAAATCATCGGTCATGGTAATAGAAATTGTGTAGTCTGTGTATACAAGGCCGTAATAAGAACAAAGACGCAGCTACCTTTAAGAGGTGGAATATGAGCGTCGATACGAAAACTAAATATCTTGTTACACGTCATTTTGGTCAAGTAGATAAACTTGAAAACCTACTTATTCGGATAGCAAAGTTGAGCTTCGAAAATAACGGCTTGAGGCAAAATAACGGTAATGATAAAATAGAATCTGCTAAGCATCCCATTATTATGCCAACAGAATTGGAGGCAAAATAATGGAGATACCAAAAGTCGGCCTATATATTAGGTTATCGAAAGAGGATAAAAAAGGTAAATCGGAAAGTGAAAGCATTGCAAACCAGCGGGCGTTGCTATCCGATTATGTAAAAGAAAGGGGATGGAATATCGAGAAAATTTACATTGATGATGGATACAGCGGTATGACTTATAACCGGCCGGAAGTCAAACGCCTAATAGACGACGTTAAACGTGATAGAATTAATACTGTAGTCACAAAAGATATGTCACGACTTGGTAGGGACCTGGCCGAGACCTTGCAACTACTTAGAAAATTTTTCCCAAGACAGCAAGTGCGGTATATCTCTGTTCTTGACCGTATTGACACGACTACTGGCACCGATATGCGAATAAGTGTGAACGGCTTTTTAAATGAACAGTATGCAATGGATATCAGCATGAAATCAAAAGAGGCTAAAAAGGCGAAAGCAAAGCAAGGAAAGTTCGTTAATTCAATCCCGCCATACGGATATAAGAAAGACCCGGCAGATAAAAATCATTTAATAATCGATGAGTGTGCAAGCAGTATTGTTCGTAGAATTTTCAATATGTATGCGAACGGTTATAGCGCTCGGGCAATTGCTGATACACTTAATAGTGAAAAAATTCTGCCTCCGCGTGAGTACCATTATCAACAGGAGAACAAAGTTAATCCGTTTCATAAAGATAGTGGAGTCTGGGGAGGCAGGACAATAACGGCTATGCTTAGTAAAGAAGTATATCTTGGTCATATGATACAAGGTGTCCGAAAAACAATTTCACCACTATTAAAAGAACGGGTCACTATGCCGAAAGATGAGTGGATTCGAGTAACAAATACGCATGAACCAATAGTAGATAAAATACTATGGGATAGAGTTCAAGCAATATCAGCAGATAACGATAAGCATGGTCGAGTCGGTAGAAGTGTTAATAAAAACGGCCAAGTGAGCTTGTTTAAAGGAAAGGTGATTTGCGGTGACTGTGGTAAGCGTATGAATCATACCACAGTTCGTAGCGGACGAAATGTATATTTCAAGTACAGATGCAGTACCTACGCCAACGCTGGCAATAAAGCTTGCAGTTACAACGCCATAAGCGAGGATGACCTTCATGATATTGTACTTAATGACATTCATTCAGTCACTAAGTTACTTGTTACCGATGAAGCCGCATTACTTGAAAAGATTTCAAAGCTCAGTAACAACATTCGTGAAGATAGCAAGCAGGAAATTAACCGGCAAATACGAAAGCTTAAAAACGATATTACGAACTGTGAACGTGCATGCAGAAAACTAATTGATGACAGATTAAACGGCTTGATATCCGATGATATGCTGAAGCGAATGATGGCTGGATACGAAGAAGAACTCAAGTCAAAAGAATCTGAGTTGCTAATTCTGAACAACCGATTCCACGAAGCTCAGGACTTAGAAGAACACACAAAAACACTATTAGAAGGCTTTAAGCGGTATATTTACCTCGAAAAGCTGAACAGGGAAGCTATAACCGAGCTTATTGATAAAATCGTAGTACACAAGCCAATATCGCGTGACAACAGGCAAACTCGGCATGTAGAGATTTACTACAATTTCGTTGGCCCGATTAACTAAGAAATAAAAAAAGCAGTGAAGAAAAGTGTTCTTCACTGCAGTGGCGGAGGAGGTGGGATTCGAACCCACGGTACCTTTCAGGGTACACTCGATTTCGAGTCGAGGCCGTTATAACCACTTCGATACTCCTCCACATATTATCACCCTGTAAAGCTTCCCTTTAAGAGGATGCGTCCCGCAAGGACAAACGGGTGTTTTTCGTTCGCTTTCGCTGTGATTTTAAGCGCGGCCTTTTTTGTGCCACGGAAGTACATTATAAAGCATTTGCATATCAGATTCAAGCATTAATTGCGCAGCGCAATCTACGTTGTCAATTGATCTGTTACACTTTTGGCAAAGTTCTCCCTCCAGTACTGGAGGGGCGATTTTCGTCCCAAGACCAGCAATGGAAAGTTGTTGTCCCATCTCTGATAGCGCTGT
>JBLNCA010000018.1:0-4796 GCA_050260375.1 Burkholderiales bacterium
TCCGGCTTCCTTCAGATTCCACCTCACGATGGACACCCTTGCCTTTGGCTAACGGTTGGTGCTATCAACCCCCGTAACGGACTTTCACCGTCAAGGTCGCGCGCATGCCGCGCGCACACGAAAAAGCCCCGGAATCAACCGGGGCATGTCAAACAAAAGCTTACAGCAGTATGCAGATAAGTCCCCCGCTGCCCTCGTTTATTATGCGCTGCAGCGTCTCCTGTATCTTTATCCTTGCGTCTTCGGGCATGTTGGAGAGCTTGCCCGAGAGCCCCTCTTTTACAAGGTCGTGGAGCGGCTTTCCGAATATGTCCGTCTTCCATATCTTGCTCGGGTCGCTCTCGAATTCGGAGAGCATGTATTTAACAAGCTCTTCCGACTGCTTTTCCGTCCCTACTATCGGCGAGACCTCCGTTTCGATATCGACTCTTATAAGGTGCAGCGACGGCGCGCTCGCTTTAAGCCTTACCCCGAAGCGCCCGCCGTGCCTTACCATCTCGGGCTCTTCCAATGACATTTCGTCCATAGAGGGCGGCACAAGGCCGTAGCCGGTCTCCTTAACGCTCTTCATCGCGGCTTCTATCCTGTCGTATTGCTTCTTTGCGCCCACGAGGTCTTTTACTATCGAAACGAGGTGATAGTCGTCCTCTATAGGATAGCCGCACTCGTCGCCCAGTATCCTGTAGAACAGCGTCTCGGGGAAGTCGAGCTTGATATTCACGCTGCCTTCGCCCAGCTCGATGCTGACAACCGCCGCGTTATCCACATCGTCAAGCGATCTCATAGCTTCAACAAGCCCCTGATAATCGCGAACCTTCTCTAAGCTGTTTATCGTGCCCGATATGCCGCCGAGCACCTCTCTCATCAGCCAGTGGTCGGGAGAAAGCGCCCTTGCCCAGCCCGGCATATCCATGTTGATCTCCTTAAGCGGGAACTCATATAGCAGGTTCTCGAGCATCGAATTTATGTCGTTTTCCGAAAGCCGCATTATATCCATAAGCAGCACCGGCACTCCGTATTTGTCCTCCATCGCGTTGCGCAGAGATATAGTGTCTTCCCTGTACGGGTTTGCCGAGTTGAGTATTACGATAAACGGCTTGCCGAGCGCGGTGAGCTCCCTTATCACCCTTTCTTCCGCCTGTATGTAGCTCGAACGCGGTATCTCGGTGATGCTGCCGTCCGTAGTCATCACAATGCCTATAGTGCTGTGCTCGGTTATAACCTTTCTTGTCCCCGTCTCGGCCGCCTCTTCAAACGGAACGTCGTGGTCGAACCAGGGCGTCGTTACCATGCGCGGCACGTCGTTCTCGAGGTAACCCATCGCTCCGTCAACCATATACCCCACCGAGTCAACCATGCGCACCTTCATCTCGGCTTCGTTGTTTATCTTAATTCTTACCGCCTCGTTGGGCACGAACTTCGGCTGCGTAGTCATTATGGTCTTGCCCGCGCTGCTCTGAGGAAGCTCGTCTACCACCCGTTCTTTCTCGTATGTATCCTCAAGGTTGGGGAGCACCAGCATATCCATGAATCGTTTTATGAACGTCGATTTGCCCGTTCTGACCGGACCCACAACGCCTATATAAATGTCTCCCCCTGTTCTTTCGGAAATATCTTTATAAAGATTATAGCTTTGCATGGCGCACCCTCCACATATAGTTTGCTTTAACACTTAATATATATGAACATGTATGCCTGATAATTACTAAAAATGAAGAGATGCGCGCCTTTAGCCGCATGCAAAAAAAACCTAAAACAAACACGCCCTTCATCCGGTCTCTGCCGGTGAAGGGCGATGTTTCAAAAAATCCGTTATCTGTTAAAGCCAGCTCGGTATCCTGTCGTTCTTTATGAGGTCTTCATACGTCTGGCGCGCAGTCATCAGCTCGGCTTTGCCGTTTTTAACAAGCACGACCGCCGGGTGAGGCAGCATGTTGTAGTTGCTCGCCATCGAATAGTTGTAAGCTCCCGTGGAGAACACCGCCATTATGTCGCCGGCTTCGGCCTCGGGCAGCGTGGCGTTCCATATGAGCATGTCGCCGCTCTCGCACGTGCGTCCGGCTATAGAAACGACCGTCGAGTCGGGCTTGTTCATCTTCCCAGCCAGCGCGCACGTATACTTGGCCTGATACAGCGCGGGCCGCGGATTGTCGGCCATGCCTCCGTCCACGCTCACATAAGTGCGTATGTTAGGTATATGCTTTATATCGCCCACCGTGTACAGCGTAGTTCCCGCTTCGCCGACTATAGACCTTCCCGGCTCTATTACGAACGCCGGCAGCGGTATGTCCTTCTCGGCGCATACGCGGTTTAACTCTTCTATCATCGCTTCTATATATTCGCTGGGCTTATACGGCTTATCTTCCTTCAGATAGTGTATGCCGTATCCCCCGCCGAAATTAATCTCGTTAAGCAGGAATCCCGTTTCGTCCCTGACGCTTTTGAGGAACGAGAGCATAACGTTTACCGCGTCGCGGTACGGCTGAAGCTCGAAAATCTGCGAGCCTATGTGGCAGTGCAGCCCTGTAAGGTTGAGGCTCGGCTCGGCGAGTATCTCCTTTACGGCTTCCATGCCCTGGCCGTCGGCTGCGCCGAATCCGAACTTTGAGTCCACCTGCCCCGTTTTAATATAATCGTGGGTATGCGCTTCTATGCCCGGCTTTATCCTCACCGAAACGTCCTGCACCTTGCCGTGCTCTTTAGCGATGCGCGACAAAAGTTTTATCTCCGCGAAGCTGTCTATTACTATCCTTCCTACGCCCGATTCGAGCGCGATGTTTAAGTCTCTCGGCGTTTTGTTGTTGCCGTGAAGGTACGCCTTGCTCATGTCGAACCCGGCGTTCATCGCGGTGCGTATCTCGCCCTCTGAAACTACGTCGAGCCCCAAGCCCTCGCTCTCCACAATGCGGCAAATGGCGGTAGTCATAAACGCTTTGCCTGCATAGAGTACCTTTGCGCCGCCTTTGTAAGTTTTGACGGTGCGCATGTACTCGCGGCAAACGCCGCGTATTACGTCCTCCTCCATCACGTAAAGCGGCGTGCCGAACTCCTTTGCCAATTCAAGAGCGTCGCAGCCGCCCAGCATAAGATGTCCGTCTTTGTTTACGTCAAGTTTTGACCAGTGCTCCATTGTTGAACCTCGAGAATTTGATGTTAAGGAATATTAACATACGTGAATTATACATGTCAACGGATAAATATACAAAAGTACAAAACGCATTTGTAATATGCAATTAATGCTCCGCATGTTATAATTATGCCGTTATGGCTAAAGGCAATATGGAACTTACTATTAAACAGGCGCGCAGATTTGTGTTGTTAAAGCACGGGTTTTTAGGCGAGCACCGCTTTTTTGGCAGGCAGGGCGTGCTTGACTTTATAAGGCAGGCAGGCTGCGTGCAGTTCGACCCCGTGGACGTTTGCGGCAAGAACGCGGAGATTGCGCTTCATTCGCGCATAAAGGGCTTTAGGAAGAACATGCTTGACGAGCTGCTCTATAAAGATAGGCTCTTGTTTGACTACTTCGACAAGAACATGTGCATAATGCTGACGGAAGACTGGAAGTACTTTGACCGGGCAAGGGAAGCAAGCAGACGCCGCGAGCGGCCTTCCGACAGGGTAAAAGAGGTATCGGACGAAATAAAAGCAGCCGTGCGTGAAAAAGGCGCGTTATGTTCCCGCGACCTTTGCATGAACGAAAAGGTTAACTGGTACTGGAGCAGCACCGCGCTCTCGCGAGCAGCCCTTGAAGCGCTGTACTTTCAGGGCGACCTTGTAATACACCATAAAAAAGGCACTGTTAAGTATTACGCACTTGCCGGCGATTGCCTGCCGCGGGATATACTCGAAGCCGAAAATCCCTGCAAAAACGATGGCGAATATATCATGTGGCGGGTGCTGCGCAGGATAGGCGCCGTGGGGCTGCTTTGGAACCGCGCGTCTGACGCGTGGCTCGGCATGCAGGATTTCAACACCGCCGTAAGAAACAGGGCTTTTAATAGGCTGCTTGAGCAGGGAAAGATAATAGGACTGAATGTGGAATCGATAGAATATCCGTTGTACTGCCTGTCTTCTGATACGGAACTATTGGAAGCGGCTAAACAGGATACAGCCTTCAAAGAGCGCACAGAGCTTATTGCGCCTCTCGACAGCCTCATGTGGGACAGGAAACTCATTAAGGCGCTGTTTGGCTTTTCGTATAAGCGGGAGATATATACTCCCCCAGAGCAGCGCAAATACGGGCATTATGTGCTGCCCATACTCTCGGGCGAACGTTTTGCGGGAAGAGCGGAATTGGTGTGCGACAGGACAAGAAATACTCTGAATGTAAATAACGTCTGGCTGGAAGAGGGCGTAAAACAAACAAAGCAGCTCTCGCGCAAACTTGAGAGGTGCTTTGAGCGGTTTGCCAAGTTCAACGGTTGCGATACCGTCAAATATCTTTAAAAGTAATAAGTATCCCCCGGCGAGCCGGGGGTTTTTCTTTAACGGGTATAACCCTTTACTACTAGCCACGCCTAAAAGGCGTTGGTACGATCTGGCACTTGCGAAAGGCTGTTACTTGTTACCCGTAAACGGGTTTTCTACATTAAACGTTAGTTGCTCTCCCAGTTGATCTTCTTTCAACTGGTTTTTTATATATTCCTGTATCTTCTTTGCATCTTTCCCCGCCGTGTCAACATAATAGCCTCTACACCAAAACTCTCTGTTTCGGTACTTGAATTTCATATTCCCCCACTTCTCATAGATCATCAAGCTGCTCTTCCCTTTTAGAAATCCCATAAAACTTGATACAC
>JBLNCA010000019.1:0-17782 GCA_050260375.1 Burkholderiales bacterium
GCTTCCTTCAGATTCCACCTCACGATGGACACCCTTGCCTTTGGCTAACGGTTGGTGCTATCAACCCCCGTAACGGACTTTCACCGTCAAGGTCGCGCGCATGCCGCGCGCACATAAAAAACAAGCCCTGCGTTACGCAAGGCTTGCTGTGATTCGTGCTGTTAGTTCGGGTAAACGCTGACTTGCTTTTTATCGCGGCCTCTGCGCTCGAATTTGACGTTGCCGCTCACCGTTGCGAACAGCGTATCGTCGCCGCCGATACCCACGTTGTTGCCGGGGTAGATCTTCGTCCCCCTCTGGCGCACGAGTATATTTCCGGCGAGCACAAACTGGCCGTCTCCGCGCTTAACGCCGAGCCGCTTGCTCTCGCTGTCTCTTCCGTTTCTGGAGCTTCCGACTCCCTTTTTATGTGCCATCTGTCAATGCACCTCGCTTTCCCTTTGAGACTACTTCGTCTCTGGTTCCGTAGCCTTAGCCGTCGTCTTTTTGGCCGCCGGCTTCTTTTCCGCCGCGGGCTTTGCCGCTTTTTCAGCCGCTGCTTTTGTTGCCGTTGCGGGCTTTGCTTCTTTGGCTGCGGGTTTGGCTGCCGGTTTCTCTGCCGCCGCTTCTTCCGTCGCTTTTTCCTTCGCCGTGGTTATGCCCGTTATCTCAATCTTAGTGAACGGCTGCCTGTGTCCCTGCTTTTTGCGGTAATTATCCTTTGGCTTATATTTGAACACAACGACTTTCTTCTCTTTGCCGTGCGCTATTACCTTAGCCTTTACCTTAGCGCCTTTTACGGCGGGCGTCCCAATCATCACGTTGTCGCCGTCGGATACCACGAGCGCATCGAAACTTACGGATTTGCCTATTTCTGCATCAAGCTTCTCGACGAATACAACGTCGCCCTTGCTTGCCTTATACTGCTTTCCGCCCGTTTCAAACACTGCGTACATAGCTGCTACCTCCTCTTCCCAGTCTCGCCGTTACGGTAACGCTCTTTTCGAACGTTTTAAAACCGTTTCCGAGCGGCTCAGTTTTAGATAATATCACATTGCGTGCGCTCTGTCAACAAAACACCTTCGCTTTTCCCATAAGCTTGTCCCGCTCTTTTGAGGACGTTATCTCGGTCATGCGGTAATCGGCTATATGCATTGTTTCGTCGGAAAGCACGTACAGCTTCACGCCCTCCACCTTGGGCAGTATAGGCTCGTCCTCCGGCCCTCTGCTCTCTATGAACTTCGCAACAAGCGGATTGACTACAATGAGATATTCCTTTACGTCGCTGTTTGCCGTCTGCCGCAGCACAAGGCGCCGTATGTTCATCGCCGTCGTCTCCTCGCTGTCCACGAGCCCGCTTCCTCCGCAATACGGGCATGTGCGCTTGACTATGCTCGAGAGCTTCTTTCTTACCTTTTTGCGCGTCATCTCGACGAGCCCCAGGCTCGTTATGCCGAGCACATTCGTCTTTGTCCTGTCGTTAGCGAGCGCCGCTTCCAGCGCCTCCACTACCTTTTGCCTGTTGCCTTCGACCTCCATGTCTATAAAGTCTATTATTATTATGCCGCTTATATCGCGCAGGCGCAGCTGCTTGGCTATTTCCTTTGCTGCCTCTATGTTAACCTCGAGTATCGTCTCCTGCAGGTCCGTATCGCCCACGTATTTGCCGGTATTGACGTCTATTACCGTAAGCGCTTCCGTTTCGTCTATTACCAGATACGCGCCGTTCTTCATCCAGACTTTCTTTTCGAGCGCCTTGTCTATGCGGGCCTGTATGCCGTAATCGTCGAATATGCTGACGCCTGCGGTATAGTACCGCACCCTGTCCTTCATGTTAGGCGCTATTATATTCGCAACCGCCGCCACCTTGTCATAATATTCCCTGTCGTTTATCACGAATTCGGAAACGTCGGACGTAAACATGTCGCGCACCGTCCTGAATATAAGCGACTCTTCCGCGTGTATAAGCCTCGGAGCCCTGAGCACTTCGCTCCTGCTCAATATACGCTGCCAGAGCCTTTCCAAAAACTTTAGCTCGCCTATAAAATCGTCCGCCGTTTTGCCCGCGGCAGCCGTACGCACAATAACGCCCATATCCTTGGGTTTTATGCTTTCGAGCACCTCTTTTAATCTCGTGCGCTCCGCCTCGTCCTCTATGCGCCGCGATACACCAACATGGTTGACGGTAGGCATAAGCACTAGCATGCGCCCCGGCAGCGTAACGTGCGACGTTATGCGCGCTCCCTTGGCGCCGCCCGGCTGCTTTAACACCTGCACGACGATCTCCTGCCCTTCCTTTACCATGTCCTCTATGCTCTTGGGCTTTAGGTTCGGGTGTTCGGTGCTGTTGCCAAACTCAAAGTCGGACGCGTCCACGAGTATATCGCCCGCGTATAGGAACGCGTTGCGCTCGAGGCCTATGTCGACAAAAGCCGCCTGCATGCCCGGAAGCACGTTGGCCACCCTGCCCTTGTAGATGTTGCCGACGAGCCGCTCTTTCCCTCTGCGCTCCACGTGTATCTCTACGAGCTTGTCGTCTTCAAGCAGCGCGATCCTTACCTCCAAGGGGTTCACATCCGCGATTATTTTTTTAGTCATCAACAGTCTCCAAAATTTATTTTAAATATTAATAAAGGCGCTTGCCTTTTAATTCACATCGCCAAATGCGGCCAAAAGACCGACTGCCTTTCCGTCAACCCGCGTAAACAAACCCGTACGCACAATGTCGCACGAAAAATCTCCGGTGAGTTTTTTAATTTCGCCAATCACGATATCAGGCCTTAAACTTCCTGAAGGAGCGGCGGCCAGCCTCATCATAAGGCAGCCCCCGCTTACGTCGAGATCGAATATGTTGTGCCTTATGTCTATATGCTTTCCGTCTTTTTCAATGATTATATGCTCGGAATCCATTATATCACATACCGCGCGTTTTATCTCATCCAACTTTTCATATATCGCCGCTCTGTATTCCGCTTCGCTTACCGACGCGGCGAGCTTGGGCGCGTTGTCCTTAAGCTTAACGGCGCGTTTTGCGTACAGCCCCGGCGGCAACGAAGCTCTCATCGCTTCAAAAAACCGGCCCGGGTCAATATCGCCCTCTATAATCATCTCTGCGCATTCGCACTCGCTCTCTATTCCGAGCGCCAGCGCCGACGCAAACGACACCGTATAATGCGGGTTAAACCCCTTGGTAAGCGCCACCGGCAGCCCCGAGCGCCTTATCGCCCTGGAAAAGGCTCGCTGCAGGTCGAGATGGGATATATATTTTGCCGCGTCTTTCTTTTCGAATTCCAGCGCTATCCTCATACGCACAGCCCAGCTTCCCTAAGGCCGCATCCGAGACAGCCCTCGCGGCAGTCGGGCGTAGTAGCTCCCGCAAGCGCCGCATTTTTCTCGCTCCACAGGAATTCCCTGCTTACGCCAGTATCTATCATGCCCCACGGGAATATCTCGTTTTCGCCTCTCTCCCGGTTAGCGTAAAATTCAGTCGATATGCCCGCGGTTTCGAACGCCTTTGTCCATTTGTCAAAATCGAACCATTCCATCCAGCTGTCAAACCTGCAGCCGAGCCGGAACGCCTCCTCAAGCACCCACGAAAGCTTTCTGTCGCCACGCGAGAACACCGCCTCGAGCATGGAAAGCCTTGAGTCGTGCCAGTTGTAAGTAACGCCTTTTATGTATTTGAGCGCGTCCTTTAAAAGCCGCTGCTTTCTGTTGAGCTCGTCCATGCTGTCCTGCGGCTCCCACTGAAACGGCGTATGCGGCTTGGGCACGAAGTTGGACACACTTACCGTAAGCTTAAATCCACCGCGCCGCTTCTCTTTGGGCACGCCGTAGTATATGTCGCGTATTTGCGCTGCCATATGCGCTATGCCCTTTACGTCTTCGTCCGTCTCGCCGGGCAGGCCTATCATGAAATAGAGCTTGACGCCGTTCGTGCCGCTCTCGAAGGCCTCCTTAACCGCAGAGTATATGTCGTCGTCCGTTATGTTCTTGTTTATTATATCGCGCAGCCTTTGCGTTCCAGCTTCGGGGGCGAAAGTCAGCCCGGTGTTTCTCACCTGCTTTAAGCGCTGCGCGTACTCGCCTTCGTATGAATCAATGCGCAGCGACGGCACAGCCACAGAAACGCCTTTGCCTTCAAACGCGTCCGTCAGCTCGCAGACGAGCCTTGCCACCTCAGAATAGTCGCCCGTAGAGAGCGAGCACAGCGACACCTCCTCATGGCCTGTGTTAGCTATCGATTCTTTAGCCTGCTCAATCAGCCTGTCCGCTTTTCTCTCGCGCACGGGGCGGTATACCATGCCCGCCTGGCAGAACCGGCAGCCGCGCGTGCAGCCGCGCATTATCTCCAGCGTCACCCTGTCGTGCACAACGCCAAGGTAAGGCACTATCGGGAAACAAGGAAAAAAGCTCGCGTCAAAATCCGCCGCAATGCGCTTTTGCACACTTTTGGGCGCTCCCTCTTTTGCCGTTATGCTCTTTATCGTGCCGTCTTCGCTGTATGCAATATCGTAAAGCGACGGCACGTATATGCCGCCTATGCCCGCCGCTTTTCTTAAAAACGCACTGCGCTCAAAGCCTTCGCGCTTGCACTGCCTGTAAAGCCCGATAAGCTCGGGCAGCGACTCTTCCGCTTCGCCTATTACGAATATATCGAAAAAATCCGCCGCCGGCTCGGGGTTGTACGTGCTCCCGCCGCCCGCTATCACAACCGGGCCTTCGCTCCTCTCCGCAGCGCGCAATGGTATTCCGGCCATCGAGAGCATGGCAAGCACGTTCGTATAGCACATCTCGTAAGAAAGGCTGAAACCTACGATGTCGAACTCATTTAGCGGAGTCTTTGTTTCAAGCGAAAACAACGGAAGTCCCGCGTTTTTAAGCGCCTGCTCCATGTCCGGCCACGGGCAGAAACAGCGCTCGGCGTACACGCCCTCCATATTGTTCAGCAGATGGTACAGTATGCTTGTTCCGGTATGCGACATTCCGACTTCGTATACGTCGGGGAAGCAGAACGCAAACCGCGTCGTATCCGCAGTAATATCTTTTTTCACTTCGCCCAGCTCGCCGCCAGTATACCTTGCGGGCTTCTGCACGCCGGGAAGTATGCGCTCGAGCTTTTTTAAATCTATCATCTCAATCCTTGCTGTAATTATTTTCGGCCCAATTAACGCTTTGCGGGCTTTACCTCCTGCCAGTAGCCGTCGGGGTCTTCTATGAAATAAACGCCTATGTCTTTGTTCTCATAGCAAACGATGCCCATGCTCTTGTGCTTATTATACGCCGCTTCGAAATCGTCCGCCGTAAAGCATATATGGCTCTCGTTGTCGCCAAGGTCGTAAGGCCCTTCCTTGTCTTTGAGCCACGTGAGCTCCAAGCCGAAACCCGTTACGCCGTCCGAGAGAAACACTATTGTAAAGTTCTCGGACTTAATGCGCCTTACCTCTTTTAAGCCGAACGCTTCGCCGTAAAATCTGACGCTTGCATCAATATCAGTTACGTTTATGTTTGCGTGGTCAATCCTGAACATAACTTCCTCCACAATCATCTGCCCGTTTTTATAAACCGGCAGTATTTTCGTTCCCTCGAAGCGCTTTCTTGAGTACGCTTCCGAGTCGGCAAACTCCTTTAAGTGTATTGGTATAAACGCCTTTGGCTTAACCGCTTCTATGAACATGTCCGCGCCCTCGTCGTAGCCGCTGCCCATGCGCTTGTCCACCGGAAAGAACGCGTAATCCACTCCGCTTACTTCCGCCTTTATATTCTCCAGTTCGTTTTTAAAATATTTCGTCATCGCGCGGGTGTAGCGCTCGTCTCCGTCGTCGCGCCAATGCCAGTAGTTAAAATCGCCCGCATGGAAAAAGCTTTTGCCCTCGCACCTGACAAAAAAGCTGCCGCCTATATCCGTCGAGCCGAACTCGCGCACATAGATATACCCGTCCTCGAACGCCTTTCCCTTGGTAAGCACTGCGCAGTTAACGTCTTTGCCGGCGGACACAGTCGAGTCGAGTATATAAACCGTATCAGGATTTACATTCGCCCACTTGAATATACCTTTATTGAAGTGGTCGCTGTGCGAATGGGAGACAAAAACATAGACCCGCTGCTTCGCTTTAAGGTCCTCTTCGCTTACCGAGCCTTGCTCTAACCCCTTGTTCTCGTTCCTATAGTGGTCGAACACGAGCAGCGACTCGTCAAGTTCCACAGCGACGGCGCTGTGATGAAGAAAATAAACGCGCATCTTATTTCCGTTTCGCTCCAAAAGTATAATATACCATTAGAGTATTGTAGCACAGCGCAACTGCGCGCACAACATCAGCCGCTGTTATATATGCTCCAAAGCGTCGCGTGCGTGCCTTTCTCCATCATGCCGTCGAGTATCTGGCGCTCGTCGAGCTCGCAAAGCACCCCCATGTTTTTGTCGAGCACCGTAACGATATTGTACTTGCCCGCCTCGAATTCGCGCATTATGTCGCTTACCTTCTCGCTCTGCATTGCCGCGAACCTGTTTATCGTTATAGTCTTGCGCGAGCCCATCCTTTGCCGCTTGTCCGAAAGATCACGTATCAGCGTATACGGCGCGTTCCTCATTTCCTTTATCGACGATATGCACAAGAATACGCCCATTACAAAAAAGCTGGGGTTGAATGTTCCCTGCACCCATGTATATACGCCCGCGCCCGTTATTATCGCCGCGAAAAAAATGCCGAGCATGGACATGAACTTCGTCGCCCGCCTGTAGCCCATGAAAGACGCAAAAGACGCTCGCGCTATCCTCCCGCCGTCGAGAGGAAGCGCGGGCAAAAGGTTAATGGTGGCTATTGCAAGGTTTGCGGAAATAAGCTTGCCCGACAGGGCAAAGCTCTCGTAATACCTGTCTATTATAAATACCGCGCACGCCGCAAGCATGTTCGCCGCCGGGCCCGCCGCCGCGACAATTATCTCCTTCGCCCTCGAAAGCGCAAAGCACTGCATCTTAGCCGCGCAGCCGAACGGGAACAGCTCCATCTCGGTTATCGCCATTCCAAGCGCCGCGGCGGCCAGTATATGCGCCCATTCATGAAGTATGAGCGCCGGTATGGTGCAAAGTACGACGTCGCCCATACCGAAGGCAACGAGTGCCGCGACGGCCGGTATCATAAGCGGGTTTATCTTAAGCCTGCCGCCGAACAGCCTTATCCCCTTCATCTGCCTCTACTCTGCCGCCGGCGCCGTCCACATCTCAATATATGCCATAGGGTCTACGTAAACGTCGCCGTTTTTTATCTCGACATACAGATAGTCGCCGCTTAAGTTTCCTATCTCCTGCCCCGGCATTACGATGTCGTCCACCTTTACGCTGGGGTCGACGTTATAGTAATACGCCGTTTCGCCCGTGTCGAGCTTCTCCTTTATGTAGCCCTTGCCGTCTATCTCTCCTATGTATTCTATCGTGCCTTTCGCAATGCTCACTATCTGCGTGCTCACAGGGTCTATCCTTATGCCCTTCGAGCCGGACTGTCCGAACGCGGTCAAAATCTCGCCGTCGGAAGGAAGCACCGCCACTCCCTCGGGCAGCGGGCTGAACACGCTCTGCGTCTCGTCGTTCAAGTTGTCTACGAACTTGAGCCGCCCTATATCCTTGTCGATGTCAAGCTCGTGCTCCACCGCATTGCCCAAAGTGTCCGTTATCGTATTCGCGGCGGGCGAATTTATGCTCGCTATGCCGAGTATCACCACGGCTATTGCGGCGCATATGCCCGTCTTTATCATAAGCCTTCTGTATCCGCCGTCGTCCGCCTCCTTTGGCTTGTCGTCCACAATTTTTATAGAAATGCCCCGCTTGCCGACGTCGTCGGTACTTTCGCCCAATAGCGCACCGAGCTTCCTCGACGCCCAGGTTTTATGCTTTCGTTTGTCAGGCTCGGGCTGCTTAACCTCGCTGGCAAAGCCCTCGAGTTCCAGCTTCGGCAGACTGTCCTTATCCATCATTATGCCTCCTTATTGCTCCATAGCTCGTTGCATATGGAGACGATGTATTATGCTCGCAAGCGCTTCATTTTGAGTTAATATCGCCTTCGCCATATGTATATTGCGAAAAAAAGCGAATAATTCTGAAACGGGAAAGTATTAAAGGGGCATAAAATGTCGGGAAATGTTACAATACACATCTTCACACCAAAAAGCCGCTGAAAGCAAAAGCGGCGCAATTCCAGTGCGTAAACGCTTAAAAGACGTTATTCGGATAATTGAAGAGAATTACTGATAAGAGTATTATACGACGGATTCCTGATCCTTCTTCTTTGCGCTTCTCCTTTTCACCCTGCTTACAAAGAACACCGCGCTGAACATAATGATTACTATAGCGCGAACCAGCATCTGGTCGTAAGAAGACATGCTTAACAGGTTCATAGCGTTACCAAGAAGCGTCCATCCAAGCGCCGGAACGAGAGCGTAAAATACGCTCCATTTGCTGTCCCTAAGCCTTAAAGAAGATACTGCGAAAAACACTATCGCCACTACGGCATAAAGCTCCTGCCCCGAATCCTGCCGGGCGGCGCCGAGCCGCTTCGCTATAAAATAACCGGCTAAAGCCGCTATCGCTGCGCTTGCGGCATACGCGGCTATATGGGCTATGTTTTTGCGCCACAGCGCTTTATTTTTGCGCGACCTTGAGCCGCTGCTCAAGTGCCTGTCTTTAGGGAGCCGCAGCTTTGTGAAAAATACAAGCGCAGCGCAAACCGCAGCCGCTATAACCGGCAGCAGGTATGAGTTTGAAACATACGCGCCGCCCGTTATTTTCAATGCTGTGCCGAAAGCAAGCCGCGAAGAAAGCAGCGCAAGCGCACCTGTTATAAGCGTCGCTATCACCGCGGGCATATTCGTCAGTGTAACGATTAGTCCGTTCACTATCCCTATAAGCAGGCATACGCCCAGCGCGGAGACTAAGCCCCAAAACGGATCGCCCGACGCCGCAATATACCCTGCAAGCACTGAAAGCGGCACGAACGATATATCGGGGCCGCCTGCTTTCATCGTCAGCGCCACGGCAAGCGCGGCTGCGGCATAAAACCCGAACTGCACGCCGATTACGTTGCGTAAGTTTTCAACGGCAAAAAACCGGCTATCCGTCATGCACAGTATAATCGCGCCCAGCAAAAATATGCCCGTAAGCGCTAACCCCGGAATATCCTTATTGCCCGGATGCACAGGCTTTGAGTGTCCGTTTGCGGGTTTCCAATTTGCAAGGGGAGCCCTTTTATCCTCAAGGCTCTCCACCACCATACAACAGGTTATAAACGTAAGGAAAATACCGAGAAACCAGTATGCAAGAAAGCTGCAGCCTTTATCCTTTGCCAGCTTTGCGGGCATCAGTGAAAGCGCCATGTTTACCGCAACGGCAACAATTATGCCTATGACGTTGTCAGTCAAGCTTCTACCCCCATGATAGATAACATACAAAAATAACAAGCCGCTTTTTTATTTCGTCCTTATATATTAACTGTATTATTCAACCTTACTCTATTGCACTTTTGAGCCGCATCCGGGGCAGTACGGATCGCCGCCAACAAGCCCGTGCCCGCATTTGGAGCAGTAGCTTGAAAACTGGCCCTGCGGATTTTGATACCCGTACGGCTGATACGGCGTTTTTTCAGGCAGGCAGACGGCTATTATAAGCCCTATAACAAACGACGCGAAAAAGCCAATGCACCAAAAAGCGCCGAAGCTGTATCCTTTGTTTTTCGCAATATACGCGGGAATAAACGCAAGGCCGACGTTGGCCCCTATTCCCAGTATTATCAGCATTATTACGATAATTGGAACGCCGTCATATATCGGCACTGGCATGCAAATACCTCCATAAATTTACTTTAGTAATTATTATAACAGCGATACTGCATATATACAATCTCTGTGTTTCATTGCCGCATAACTTAGGCTTCCCCTTTACCCACCCCAACGGACCGTGTCCGCCGGGGGCCCCAGGAGGGAAAGCTTACTTAAAGCAATTTATACGCTTAAAAAGGCTTCTCCTTGAGGGGAGCCGAAGGTGAGCGTGCTCAGTGAGCAATGAAGCGAGCCGGAGGCTCTGTGAGCAAAGGAGAATGCCGAACGATAGTGACGGCAGGCAACTATTGCGAACAGAGGAAGGTGGCGCGGAGCGAATGAGGTGTATACCTTTCACGTTTGAAAGTGGCATAAAGCAAATGATTTATCAGCCTTCCCTATGCTGACAATACAGTGTGTGTACTGATGAGGTGTTGCTTTATACCAGCAAACATACAAAAATAAGGCTCTTTCGAGCCTTATTGCTTATCGCTGTTTGATTTTACTTACAGCCATTTTTATCCTGCCCACCGCTTCGTTCGCGCTAAGTTCTTCCGCGGACGCCGACGCTCTTTGCTTATATTCCACGATGCCTTCGGCTGCCCTGCGCCCCACTGTTATCCTGTGCGGTATGCCTATAAGGTCCGCGTCCTTGAACTTCACGCCCGCCCGCTCGTCGCGGTCATCTATCAGCGTTTCTATACCGGCTTTGGTCAGTTTATTGTATATTTCCTCAGCAAGCGCCGTCTGCTGCTCATTTGCCGAGCTCACGGGTATTACGATGGCGTTGTAGGGCGCTACGCTGTCCGGCCATATTATGCCGTCCTTGTCGCAGCTCTGCTCTATTATGGCCTGCATAGTGCGGTTGAGGCCTATGCCGTAGCTGCCCATTATGCACGGCTTCTCCTTGCCGTCCTGGTCTAAGTACTTGCAGTCCATGGCTATGCTGTACTTTGTGCCGAGCTTGAATATATGCCCCACCTCTATGGCGTTGGCCGTCTCCAGCCCTTCCCCGCACTCGGGGCAGGGGTCGCCCGCTACAACCGTGCGTATATCGACTACTTCGTCCGATGTAAAATCACGCCCGAAGTTTACGTTTTTATAATGATAGTCCGTCTCATTGGCGCCCACAAGGAAGTTGCCCATGCCGACTATCTCTTTATCAACTATTATCCTGTCGGCCTTTAGGCCAATCGGCCCCGCGAAACCTACCTGCGCGTTCGTCGCTTTCATTACGTCTTCCGCGCCCGCAAGCTCCAGCTCCAAGCACCCCAGGTAATTCTTCAGCTTCGTTTCGTTAAGCTCCCTGTCGCCCCTCACCATAGCGGCGACCACCTTGCCGTCCGCAATATACAGCAGCGTCTTCGCAAACTTCTCGGGGCCGTAACCGAAGAAGCCCACAAGCTCCTCTATGGTTCCGGCATTGGGCGTATATACCTTCTCGATAGGCTCCTGCGCGCCGTCAAAAGGCGCCGCGTCGGGACAGGGCGCAAGCTCCGAGTTAGCCGCGTAGCCGCAGGCAGGGCATATCGCTATCCTGTCGTCGCCTATCTCGGACTTTACCATGAATTCCTGAGAGCCAGAGCCGCCCATTGCGCCCGTATCCGCGTGCACGACAACGTATTTTAGACCGCAGCGGTCGAATATCCTGCAGTACGCATCGTACATCTTCTTATAAGATTCATCGAGCCCTTTTTCGTCCACATCGAACGAATACGCGTCCTTCATCACGAACTCGCGACAGCGTATCATGCCGAACCTCGGGCGGCGCTCGTCGCGGTACTTCGTCTGTATCTGATACAGCGTTTTGGGCATTGCCTTATAAGACTGCATCTCAGGCTTTAACAGGTATGCGAATATCTCCTCGTGCGTGGGCCCTAAGCAAAAATCCCGTCCGTTCCTGTCCCGAAACTTTATCATCTCGGTGCCGAACACGTCCCACCTGCCCGATTGCTGGTAATACTCCGCCGGCAAAAAAGCGGACATAATAAGCTCCTGCGCGCCCGCAGCGTCCATCTCCTCGCGTATTATGTTCTCTATTTTCTTGAACACCCTAAGTCCCAGTGGCATAAGCGCGTACACGCCCGCGGCAAGGCGGCGTATCATGCCCGCCTTAAGCAGCAATACGTGGCTTTCGGCCTCCGCCTCGGAGGGCACTTCTCTCTGGGTGGAAAACAGCATTTCGGACATTCTCATTGCGGTCTTAGCTCCTTATTCGGGTCGCCCGAAAAGTCGCCTTTTCAGGGCTTTACCAATATTCCCGCAAAGTATAACACAAATGAAAAGCGCTATCAATAATCATAAAAAGTGTTTTGAGCGCCGTGGCGGGAAAAATATATGTTCATTGCCGCCTTTTATGCTATAATGTGTAAGGAAAGCGGGTATTGGTATTATAATGTATAGATATATTTTACTGGACGCAGATAATACGCTCTATGATTTCGACAAAGCCGAATATTTAAGCCTAAAAGCCACGCTGGAGCATTTCGGCCTGCCGTTTTCGGACGATATAGCAAGCACGTATTCCGCCATCAACCTTGGGCTGTGGAAGCAATACGAGAAAAAGCTCATACCGAAAGAGACGATACTTACCCGGCGCTTTCAAGAGCTTTTTAAGCTGCTGGGAGCTAGCGTGGACCCGGAGCTGGCTAATAAGGTCTACCGTAAAAACCTTGAAACGAAATCGATACTCCTGCCGCACGCCGAAGAGGTCTGCAAGGAGCTGTCAAAGCATTTTACTCTGGCGATAGTAACTAACGGCGTCGCGACTACGCAGCGCAGCCGTTTTCTTATCTCCCCGGTACGCAAGTACATAAAGCATCTGATCATTTCCGAAGAGCTGGGCACCGCAAAGCCGGACGTAGCTTTTTTCAACGCAGCGTTCGATATAATAGGCTGCGCCGACAAAGGCGAAATACTGGTAGTGGGCGATTCGCTCACTTCCGATATAAAGGGCGCCGTAAACGCAGGCGTGGATTGCTGCTGGTTCAACCCCGGGCGTCTTCCCAACGACAGCGGCTGCGACATAACATACGAGATATCCGACTTAAGGGAGCTTATAGATATACTGCTTGGCGGCAGCGCGAGGCGTTTTGCGGACAAGTGAACAATGCATTAGCAATAACCGGAGACGGTATATAGTATTGTGAGGTGTGATATGAACGAAGGCAATGATAACAATGAGTACATGCTCGTCAACGTAGCGGAAGAGCTTGTTAAGAAAAAAGTAAAAGAGATGATGCCGTCCTACGACATGTGCCAATGCACCAAGTGCTATCTCGACGTATGCGCGCTGGTGCTCAACCAGACGCACTCGCGCTATTACACAACTGAGAAGGGCAAGCTTTTAAACCTGCTGGACATGACTGATTACCAATTCAAGACGGACCTCCTCGTAATGGTGCTCAGCGCCATGAAGCAAGTTAAAGACCATCCGCGCCACTAGCTTTAAGCAAGTTAATCGTCTCCCAATTCCGCCGCTTCGGCTTGGCCAAAGAGGCGTCAACTTTTCTGTTCACGTATATACAGCTTTTTTAGCAGCTTATAGCTGGGCTTAAAGAGCAGCGCCGTGGCAACCGCGTTTCCCGCGCAGTGCAGCAGGTCGAATATTATGCCGCTCACCCAATAGGCTGCCGCCGTGCCTATGCCGCCCATAAACAGGTACGGAATGGCGCTTAATGCTCCGAACAGCAGCCCATAAATGCCGGATACGACAGCCCAAAACAGCGGCTGCTCGTTTTTACGAAGAAGCAGCACCGCCGCTGCGAGTATAGCCCAAATATAAAGGTAGCTTATCCACCACAGCCCGAATCCGTATATAATCCCTTCCGCTATTACGAATACGTATATCGGGAAAAATGCTTTTTTCCCCAATACCAGAGTATAGACAATTACGAGAAGCGAAACGAGCTCAATATTAGGAAGCACTGCAAGCGCGACCTGTACAATTATCAGAATCGCGCTTAACAGCCCGAGCAGCAGTATTTCCCTTATCGCCAGCTTTGTGTTACCAGCCGACAGTGAAAGTGATTTCAAACTTATCGCCGTCCTTTATTGGCGTCAAGTCAACGCCTGTCATTAAAGGCTCGCCGTTCTGCGTCAAACACCACCACTCCTGTTTGTCACTGTCCGCAGTTTCGCCGTCCGCAGTTACTATAAAAAGTCCCGTGCTGGATTCCGTACCCTCGACAAGCCCTTTTTCCTTCAGCGCCTGTCCCAAGTACTCCGCGGTCGTGGTTATGTCTATGGTCTTTGCCGTCTTGTCGGAATGAACTATCTCAACCTTGATATCCTTTTGCCCGCTTACCGGCTGGTTCAGCACCAGAAAATATACCGCCGCGAAAATAGCTATCAGTACGGTAAGCACAATTGCCCCGATGGCTATAGTCCTGTTTTTTCCCGTTTTTCTTTCCATAAGAGACCTCTTTTCATTTTGTATTATCCGCGAAGCAAAGATACCAGACAACCTTACGCCCCAAAAAGCTTACGGCTTTTTGAGGACCCCGAATGAAAAACGCCCGGGCTGATGCTCGGGCGTAAAAATTACTTTACCGGCGTCTGCATCTTCCCTCCGAAGAAACTCGACTGTCAACGCATACGGCAGGTTTACCGGCTCGGCTTCATCCCGTAAAAGCGCCTTCCCGAAAAAATCAGTGGCATATTGCTTTTACAGTCGACCATACGGTAGCGGGGGCTGCAGCGGCGTTTCACCGCTTTCCCTATTATCCCTTAAGCTTTTTTCAAAGCTCAAAGGCACCGCAGCGTCACACTATTAACTTACGAAAAGGATAGCACAACGGCTGTTTCGCGTCAATAGAGATATCGAAGGCGAAGGTCTTTATCAAATAGAAGCCGCTTTATGTAGCATTCTTTTGAAAGGATAACAAAAGCCTATGATATTTTCTTGTATCATAGGCTTTTTTACTGTTTGCTATCATTGTGCTTTAAGCACCAACGCACGAATATTTCATCAACGCGCAAATACTGTTAGTGAATTCGACCATGTCCTCCACTGGAAGCCCTTCTATAAGCAGCGCCTGATTATAAAGCAGCTTAGTGTACGTCTCCAGCTTTTGCTTATCGCTGCTAAACGCGTCTTTAAGAACATTATAAATATCATGGCCGGTGTTTATCTCCAATACCTTATTGGCCTTTATGTTCGGATTGTCAGGCATGGTGCTCAGCACTTTCTCCATCTCTATGGATACGGCGCCTTCGCTTACCAAGCATACCGGGTAATTCTTAAGGCGCTTGGATTCCCTCACGTCCACAACCTTGTCTTTGAGCATCTCCTTCATGTATTTGAACAATTCTTTGTTTTCGCCGCTGTCGCTTTTTTCCTCGCTGCCGAAGCCCAAATCGCCCGCCGATACCGATTTGAATTCCTTATCCTTATAGCTCCTCAGCATTTGCATGGCGAACTCGTCGATATCGTCGGTAAAGTAGAGTATCTCAAACCCCTTATCCTTTACGAGCTCTGTCTGCGGCATCTTGTCGATTCTCTCTACGCTGTCGCCGGACGCAAAGTATATATACTTTTGGTCCTCTTTCATCCTCTCTATGTACTCGCTCAATGTGACCATCGCCTTTTCGCTGGAGGAATAGAACATCAGCAGGTCCTGAATATCGTCCCTGTCCATGCCGTAGCTCGCATATATGCCGTACTTAAGCTGCTTTCCGAACGCTTTGAAGAACGTTATATACTGTTCCCTATCGTTCTTCAGCATGTCTGAAAGCTCTTTCTTTATCTTGCTCTTTATGCTTTTTGCGATTTGCGACAGCTGCCTGTCGTGCTGCAGCATTTCCCTTGAGATGTTGAGCGACAGGTCTTCCGAATCCACCATGCCCTGCACAAAGCTATAATAATCCGGCAGCAACTCAGGGCATTTATGCATTATAAGCACGCCGCTTGAATAAAGCTCCAGCCCTTTTTCGAATTCCTTCGTATAGAAATCGAACGGCGGTTTCTGCGGTATATACAGTATCGCGTTATACTTAAAAAGGCCTTCGGCGCTGATATGGATATACCTTAAAGGCGTATCGAATCCGTAGTGCTTTTCGGTGTAAAAGTTTTCATAATCCTCCTTCTTAAGCTCGTTCTTGTTTTTGCGCCATATAGGCACCATGCTGTTTATAATTTCTTCTTCCTTATATTTCTCGTACTCCTTATCGCTGCCTTTTTTGGGCCTGGTCTTTGTCATTTCCATCTTAATGGGGTATCTTATGAAATCGGAGTATTTCTTTATAAGCGATTTTATATGATACTCTTCAAGATACACGCTGTATTTTTCTTCTTCGGTGTCCGGCTTTATTTTCATGATTATGTCTGTGCCGACCGTCGACTTTTCGCACGGCTTTATAGTATAGCCGTCCGCTCCCGACGACTCCCACCTGTAAGCTTCTTCGCTGCCCAGCGCCCTGCTTATCACCGTCACCGACTCTGACACCATAAACGCGGAATAAAAGCCTACGCCGAACTGGCCTATGATGTCATGGTCGGGAGCGCTTTCGTTTTCCGCTTTAAACTGCATGGAGCCGCTTTTGGCGATGGTGCCCAGATTGTCGTCGAGCTCTTCCCTGGTCATGCCTATGCCTGTATCGGAGACGGTAAGTATTCTGTTTTCCTTATCGACAGATACGCGAATGTAGTAATCGTCCTTGTTGAACGACAAATTCTCGTCCGTCAGCGCCTTGTAATAGATCTTGTCAATAGCGTCGCTCGCGTTGGAAATAAGCTCGCGCAGGAAAACTTCCTTATGGGTGTAAATCGAATTAATCATTAAATCAAGAAGACGTTTTGATTCTGTTTTAAACTGTTTCTTAGCCATTTTACAATCTCCTTCCGCTAGTTAAATATAGAAGCCTCACGGCTGTTTTGAGTTTTATTATAACCCCGGCAAGTCGTGAGACTTGATGGGCGAGTTAATCATTTTAGCACTCTCGTTGTCCGAGTGCTAAAATATAATTTAATAAATTTCCGCCGATTTGTCAAATATGTATACGGGTTTTTAAGCAATGCTTACTTTATCGGGGCTTGCTTTTGTCGGCTGATGTCGATGGAATTGTGAAAGTATTACTTCCGGCAGGTGGTGACAGTTCTCTTTGAAATCACGGCAAAATAACGGACTTAACGCGCAGATGCAGTCTGCCGATATTTTATCGTTTCAAACTTCCGTTATCAGACAAAACAAAAACACCCGTTTGGGTGTTTTATGTTTTGGTGGAGATAAGGGGAGTCGAACCCCTGACCTCTTGAATGCCATTCAAGCGCTCTACCAACTGAGCTATATCCCCAAAACAAAAGATATTAAAACCGACAAGTGGTATTCTAGCAGATTTAATGTTTGTTGTAAAGCACATAATATCAGCCGCATTTTTACATATTGTAAATAGAGTATAAACATAAATACGACCTGCAAACTTGCCTTTTTCCTTTCCCTTTTGCGGCTTTTTTATTATACTGAATATAATTAATTAAAAGAGGCAGTTTATGAGTAACAGGCAAAAGCTCCTCAAGCTCTTTGAATCGGAGAACAACCGGGACTGGGAAACTTACCGCTCATTTCTTCATCCTCAGGTTAAGTGGATACTTCATTCCAAAGAAGAGCGCTTGATATGCGGCGCCGACAATTACATTGCCGCGGCAAAGCGCGCTTATTCGCAAAGCGCCGGCACGTTCAACTGCGAGGGCATATACCGCGGCGGCAACGAAGACCGCATCGTGACCATACTTAAAAACAGCTGGGGCGAGCTTTCCTGCGACGTCTTTGAGTTCAAGGACGGACTTATTATCGAGGAGTACGAATTTATACTTTCATAGTCCGGGGTCTGTAAAATTCGCGAAAAATCGCACTATAAAACAGTGCCGCGCAAGTGTTGTGTAGGTTGTACAATGATGTGTAACAAAAAGAGGTAAAGAAAAAAGCAAGGATTCCAAAAATCTGATAAAGTTGTAACTGCAAAGAAAACAACATCAGAGAGAAAGGAATCCTTGTAT
>JBLNCA010000020.1:0-30734 GCA_050260375.1 Burkholderiales bacterium
TTGTACACTTTTTTCTCCTCTGTTTTCATAGCAATGACAAAAGTAACTGATAATAAAAAACAGGCTTTTATAGACTAAAACTCATGTGTCATTCAGAGGACCGAAGGGACGAAGAATCTTAATACGGGGTCCCCAACAAGACGCAAGGCTTGTTGGGGTATAAATACGGGGTCCCCAACAAGACGCAAGGCTTGTTGGGGTGTAAAACCCAATGCAGTTGGCGAAAACGTAATATGCCGCGAGGCTGCCCAGTAAAAGTTCTACAGGGTTCCAGGGAAACCACACCTTGAAAGAGCGAATAATTAAATTTGGCATAAAAATATTGACATTCTTAAAATATCTTATTATGCAAAATATTCTTGCCTCGCTGTTCTTATATGATATAATTAGTTTTAACAACGAACTAATTTTTCGAGGGCTCCAGCAAGTCGCAAGGCTTGCCGGCGTAATGCGCGGGAGCAGCTGCACCGCGAAGAGAACGCGCAACACAGGGTATCAAAAAGCGGTTTGGGTGAAAGGTTGGGGTGGTAATATGACGGAACGTGAGATAAAAAAGCTGCTTAACAAAGTGCTTAAAGAACTCTTTTTCAAGATACTGCGCATACAGGAGAAGATAGTCTCAAAGTCGGCGAACGGCAGGCTGAGCCGCACGGAAATGCATATGCTGGAAGAAATAGAGAGCGCCGAAGTGCCTACGCTTACCAACATCGCGGCGGTGCTTAAAATAACAAAGGCTACGGCGAGCGTAACGGCGGCAAGGCTGGAGGCTAAGAAGTATATAGAAAAAGTCAAATCCGACAAGGACAGGAGAATGAGCATACTCAAGCTGACGGAAAAAGGCCGGGAGTGCTGCGAAAACCACAGGCAGTTCCATGACGAAATGGTGCAGAGCCTTCTTAGGGATTTTAAGATAAGCGAATATCCGGACATACTTAAGTCGTTAAGCGGCCTTGCGGATTTCTTCAGCCGGCTGGAGAAAAATTAAAAAAGATAGAATCAACTGTTAAAAATAGTTTATTTATACGGACTGCAGGGTAACAAAAAATAAATATATACAGCCCTGTGTAAACAGATTCGTAATCAACAAAGGGGTTTAAGACGCGCCGGTGACTTAGGTTATGTTATATTTATTACATAATCGAGAAATGTGTAAAACATAACGGCGTTGACATATTATCAGTTGCATGATAATATTTCTAAAATCAATTAATCCGTTAGCAGTGCTAACTATTATTTTTGAAATCATATTGCCAAGGTAAGCACCGGGCGCAGTTTATGACGCAAAGCGCGCTCCGCTTATCAAAGAAAATCGTAATAAAGAAGCGCTTTAGGAGGATCGGCATGGATCTCGAAACAATATTCAGCATAATAGACAAAGCGGAAAAATCTTCGTTCAGCAAATTCAGCATAGAAACACAGGAAATAAAAATATCGCTCGAAAAAGAGACGTGCGCTCCGGCGCGTATTTCCGCCCCGCAGCAAAAGGAAAATGCCGCCGCTCATGAGTGCGACAGCAGCGAAGACCTTGTTTTGGCGCCTATATCGGGAGTGTTTTACGTAGCGAGAGAGCCGGGTGCGGAGCCGTATGTGAGGGAAGGCTCCAAAGTTAAAAAAGGCGACGTGCTGTGCATAATTGAAGCGATGAAGACCATGAACGAGATACCCGCGCCCAAAGACGGTATAATAGAGCGCGTGCTTAAAAAAGACGCAGAGGCGATAGTCGCCAAAGACGCGCTTTTTAAATACGCGAAGGCTTGACCTATGAATACGGTACTTGTTGCAAACAGGGGCGAAATAGCCGTAAGGATAATACGCACCTGCAAAAAAATAGGGCTTAAGACAATAGCGGTATACTCGGAGAGCGACGAAGGCAGCATGCATACGAGGCTGGCGGACGAAAGCGTATGCATAGGCCCGAGGCAGGCCGAGAAGAGCTATCTTAACATGAAGAGTATAATTGCTGCAGCAAAGGCGTTCCGCGCAGACCTGATACATCCGGGCGTGGGCTTTCTGGCTGAGAACGCAGAGTTCAGGCGAATGTGCGACGAAGAGGGCATAAGGTTTGCAGGCCCTTCGGCGGAATGCATGGATATTATGGGCGATAAGCAGCAGGCGCGCGCTATGGTAGCCAAAAACGGTTTCCCGGTCGTTCCCGGCTCGGACGGCACGGTGGATACCATTGAAGCGGCGCGGGAAGTAGCCGAAGCGGTTGGCTATCCGCTTATGATAAAAGCGGCTGCCGGCGGCGGAGGCAGAGGCATACGCATAGTGGGCTGCAAGGAGGAACTGGAGCAGGCGTTTTCTATGGCCTGCAGGGAAGCCGAGCTGGCGTTCGGCGACAAAAGAGTATACATAGAGTCTTATCTTCCCGGTGCGCGGCACATAGAGGTGCAGATACTCGCCGACGAGTACGGCAACACAATACACTTGGGCACGCGGGAATGCACATTGCAGAGAAAGAACCAGAAGCTTGTGGAGGAAGCGCCCGCTGCCAACGTCGACGAAGATACGCTTAGGAAAATGGAGCGCATAGCCGTAAGCATATCGAAGTCTATAAGCTACGTGGGCGCCGGCACGGTGGAATTCCTGCTTACGGACGACGGCAGGTTTTACTTCATGGAGATGAACACGAGGATACAGGTGGAGCATCCCGTAACCGAGTGCATATACGGCGTCGATCTAATAAAGGCGCAGATACATACCGCGCTTTCGCATAAGCTTGCGATAAGGCAGGAGGATCTCGCGCTCAAAGGCCACGCGATAGAGTGCAGGATAAACGCCGAAAACCCCGATGAGAACTTTCGCCCTTCTCCGGGGAAAATAAGCGGATTATCGCTGCCGGGAGGCAACGGCGTGCGCGTAGACACCGGATTTTGCGCGGGCGACGAGGTATCGCCTTTCTACGATTCGCTGATAATGAAGATAATATGTACGGGCGACGACCGCGAGGAGGCAATAGCTATGAGCCGCGCGGCGCTCGAAGAGCTCAAAATCACCGGAATCGAGCATAACGCAGAGTTTGCCAAAGCGATTATGAACGACGAGGATTTTATATCCGGAAACGTTCACACGAAATGGATAGAACAGACATTTATCAATCGGTATTTACGGAGCGACAATGGAACTGTTTAACGAAAAGATTGAAATAAGCGCTGACATGCAGCCCGAGGAGAAAATAGAAAAGCTCTGCTGCAATGGCTGCGGCAGGGAAATAATAGCCGAAATACTGCACGCGAACTATTTCATATGCCCGTACTGCGGGTATCTGTTCCGCCAGCCCGCTTACAACAGGATAGAGATGATAGTGGACAACGGCAGCTTTATAGAGATAGAGCGCGAAGCCGAGAGCAAGGACCCGATATCGTTCCCGGGGTACAAGTCAAAGATAGCCACCGAAAAGGCAAAATCAAAAGCGCAGGAAGGCGTCGTAATAGGCAAGGCGTCCATAAAGGGTGTAAGGACCGCGTTGGCCGTCATGGACTCGTATTTCATGATGGGCAGTATGGGAACGGTGGTAGGTGAGAAGATAGTTATTATAAGCGAGTTTGCGACGCTTAACCGGCTGCCTCTTATAATATTCTGCGCGTCAGGCGGCGCCAGGATGCAGGAGGGAATACATTCGCTTATGCAGATGTCGAGGACGACGATAGCGCTCGCGCGGCACAGCGCACAAAGGCTGCTGCACGTAAACGTGCTTACGCACCCTACTACGGGCGGCGTTACGGCGAGCTTCGCTATGCAGGGCGATATAACGATAGCAGAGCCGGGAGCGCGCATAGGGTTTGCGGGGCCGAGGGTAATACAGCAGACCGTAAACGCCGAACTGCCCGAAGGATTTCAGATGTCCGAATCGCTGTATGAGCACGGACTCATTGACAGAATAGTGGACAGAAAGGATTTAAGGGATACGCTTGCGGACATACTTGCGCTGCACTGTAAAAAAGAACTGCGTATCCATCCGGGACTATGAGTACGATGTTGAATGATATCAATAATACGGACGCTATGCAGCCCGCGGAAAAGCCGTGGGACAAGGTGAAAAACGCCCGCAAGGAGAACAGGCCTCAAACGAGGGATTACATTGCCAAGCTGTTTACCGGGGTGTTTGAAGTAAAAGGCGACAGGTGTTACGGTGACGACGAGTCCATCGTAACGGCGATAGCGTGGTTTGAGGACTGGCCGGTAACCGTGATAGGCCAGCAAAAAGGCCATACGCTTGAGGAGCGTGTGAGGTGCAACTTCGGCATGCCGAACCCCGAGGGGTACAGGAAGTCTATGAGGGCGCTAAAGCAGGCCGAAAAGTTCGGAAGGCCCGTAATATGCTTTGTGGACACGCCGGGCGCGTACCCCGGAGTGGACGCGGAAGAGCGTGGACAGGGGCTTGTTATAGCCGAGCATCTTAAAACGATGGCTACGCTTAAAACGCCGACTATTTCAATTATAATAGGCGAAGGCGGAAGCGGCGGAGCTTTAGCGCTTTCGCTCTCGGACTGGCTGATTATGCTTGACAACAGCTACTTTTCGGTGATAACGCCCGAAGGCTGCGCGTCTATACTTTTTAAGGACTCTTCGCTCGCGCATGAAGCGGCTGAAAACTTAAAGCTTACGGCAAGCGACCTTAAAAAATTCAAAATCGTGGACAGCGTAATAAAAGAGCCGGAGGGCTTTGACAGATTCAACATGGACAAATGCGCGGCGGACATACGGCGCGAAATAAGGATAGCGCTTAAGCGGCTGACGAGGATAACCCCCGAAAAGCTGGTGCAGAAAAGGCATGAAAGATATATAGAGATGAGAGGACTGTAATTTGGGAGCATCGGTGGAAATTGCGGGCATCGCATGCAAGGTGCCCGATAGAGTAGTAACAAACGTTGAGCTTGAGAGTCTTGTCGATACAAGTGACGAATGGATTAAAAAACGCACGGGCATACGCAGAAGGCATATCTCGACCGGCGAACGCAGCGTCGATATGGCGCTGGAAGCAGCGTCCTTGGCCCTTGCCAATTCAGGCGTGGACAGGAACGATATAGGGCTTATCATTTCGAGTTCGATTACGAGCGAATACGTTACCCCGAGCATGTCGGGCTATGTGCAAAAAGCGCTCGATATAGACAACTGCGCCAATATGGATATATCGGCCGGCTGTTCCGGCTTTGTGTACGCGCTTTCCACGGCGGCGAGCCTTATGGAGTCCATGGAAAAGGACGCGGCGCTCGTTATATCGAGCGAATCGATATCGCAGTATATCGACTGGAAGGACCGTTCTACGTGCGTGTTGTTCGGCGACGGCGCGGGCGCTGTCGTTCTAAAGCGCAGCAGCGAGCCAAAAGTCCATTTTCCGGTATTGAGCGGCTCGCCCGATAAGGAAGACGTTATAATATGCAAAAGGGAAATGCGCAAAACGCCGTTTAACAACGTAGACCCTAAAGACGAGCAGCCGGACCATATACGGATGAACGGCCGCGAGGTGTTTACATATGCGGTAAGCGCGGCGGACGCCGTGCTGCATAAGCTGCTCGTAAAATGCGGCGACAAACCTTTCACAAAAGTGATACCTCATCAGGCAAACGCCAAGATAATAGATTATGTAAAGCGCAAACTGCGTTTCAAGTCGGACCAGTTCTTTTTGGACATCGACGAATATGCAAATACTTCATCCGCAACCATTCCGATAGCCATGTGCGACGCCTACAAAAAGGGCTGGCTTACGAAAGGCGACAGGGTAGCCCTGGTCGCTTTCGGGTCGGGCCTTACTTGCGGCGGCCTCGTGGTGGATTGGACAATTTAATGATAATCTGGAGGAAAAAAACATGAAGGAACTGATAATCAAAAGCCTTATGGAGCAGCTCGACCTTGAGAGAGACGAGATCACCATGGATAAGAGCTTCGTCGAAGACTTTGAGATGGATTCTCTCGACATGGTGGAGATGCTCATAGAGCTCGAAAAGGAGACCGGCATCAAGATACCCAACGAAGAGGTAAAGGATATCAAGACGGTCGGACAGCTGGTAACTTATCTGGAAGGAAAAACGAATGCATAGATTCGAAGGCAGCATATGCAGGTTGCTTAACGTCGAATACCCAATCATTCAGGGCGGTATGGCATGGGTTTCCAACGCGGACCTTGCCGCCGCCGTTTCAATGGCGGGGGGCCTCGGCGTGATAGCCGCGGGCAACGCCCCGCCCGAGTGGGTAAAGGAACAGATACATGCGTTAAGGCAAAAGACAAATAAACCGTTCGGCGTAAACGTGATGCTGTTAAGCCCGTATGTCGACAGCGTAGCGAAGCTTGTCGCCGAGGAGCGCGTACCCGTAATAATCACGGGCGCGGGCAATCCGGCCGAGTACGTGAAGATGTGGAAAGAAGCAGGCAGCATATTCGCGCCTGTGGTTGCGAGCCGGGCTCTCGCGATAATGATGCAGCGCATGGGCGCCGACTTCGTGATAGCGGAAGGCTGCGAATCGGGCGGGCATATAGGCGAGCTCACTACGATGGTGCTCATGCCCGACGTGGCGCGCAGCGTGGATATACCCGTAGTCGCTGCGGGCGGCATATTCGACGCTGACACCGTAACGGCTGCGTTCGTTCTCGGGGCAAAAGGCGTGCAGGTGGGCACGCGTTTTGTGCTTGCCGAGGAATGCACGGCGCACGAGGAGTACAAGAACCGCATAATAAAGGCAAAAGACATAGACACCAAAGTCACGGGGCGCGTGACGGGACATCCCGTAAGGGTGCTTCGCAGCCCGCTTGTGCGCGAGCTTTCCCGGCTCGAGTACGAGGAGGACGGCGCGGCGAAGATCGAAAAGGCGGGCGAAGGTTCGCTGATGAGGGCGGTGCTGTACGGCGACAAGGAGACGGGCTCGTTCATGGCGGGCCAGGCGGCGTGCATGCTCGACCGCATACAGCCGGCGGCGGAGATAATACGCGAGATGTTTGACGAGCAGCGCATAAGCAGCATATTGAAAAACGTCGGCGGACTTCTCACATGAGGGCTAAAAAGCTATGAAGACGGCGTTTTTGTTTCCCGGCCAGGGCGCGCAGTCCGCGGGCATGGGAATGGACTTATACGATAATATTGATATTTATAAACAGACTTTCGATATGTGCTGCGAAGGCGCCGGCGTTGATCTTAAGCGGGCGTGTTTTGAAGGATGGCGGCTCGACGAGAGCGAAATAATACAGCCTGCGATATTTGCTCATTCCATATCGCTTTTCAGCGTATTGCTCAGCGAAGGCTGCGACGCGGACGTATATGCCGGGCTTTCGCTCGGAGAGTATACGGCGCTTGCCGCTGCGGGCGTTTTTGGTATACAGAGCTGCGCGGCGCTCGTGCGCAAAAGAGGAAGCATAATGGACGGCGCATACCCCAAGGGCGAAGGCGGCATGCTGTCCGTTATCGGTTTTACAGTGGATGAAGTCGAAGACGCGCTTGATGGATTCCATGACGCATACGTCGCCAACCATCTATCCGAAATGCAGACGGTAATAGCGGGCAGTATGGAGGAGCTTTGTAAGCTGAAAGAGCTGTTCGAGCAAAAAGGCGCAAAAATGGCGGCGATGCTGTCGGTCGCAGGGCCTTCGCATGCTCCGCTGCTCGAAGGCGCGGCAAGCGAGTTTTCACGCGTGTTGGATGCGTATGTATTGGGCGGCATGCGAAAAACCGTTTATTCAAACGTTTTGGGCGCTCCGTACGAAAAAGACAGTAACATAAAACATCTGCTTGCAAACCAGATGTGCCGCCGTGTAAAATGGCATGACTGCGTCGAGCATATGATAGCGTCGGGCGTGGAGCGCTTCGTGGAAATTGGGCCGGGCAACGTGCTTTCAAAGCTTGTAAAGCGCAGGGTGGAAAAGCGCGCAGAGGTAGAATCGGTACGCGACCTGGCTACGCTTGATAAATTCCTTTCGGGAAACAAACAGTGAGGTAAACATATGGGCAAAGCCGCATTGGTAACAGGCGCGTCGGGAGGCATAGGGCAGGCTGTTGCGATAGCTCTTGCGAAAGCCGGATTCGACGTAGCCGTACACTACAACAGCAACGCCGCTAAGGCTGAAGAAGCCGTAGAGGCCATAAAAGCTCTTGGCCGCAATGCAGTAGCGATACAGGCGGACCTAAGTTCTCCCGAGGGCTGCAAGACGCTCGTTAAAACGTGCGTTGATTCTCTTGGCGGCATATACGCGCTTATAAACAACGCAGGCATAACGAGCGACGGCCTTGTGATGCGCATGACTGACGAGCAGTTCGACAGCGTAATAAGGGCGAACTTAAACAGCTGCTTTTGCTGCACGAGGGAAGCGGCGGCGTATATGCTTAAAGCACGGCAGGGAAGGATAGTAAATATAACGTCCGTCGTAGGCATAACGGGCAACGCAGGCCAGGCGAACTACGCGGCCTCAAAAGCGGGCATCATAGGGCTTACCAAGTCCTGCGCGAGGGAGTTCGCAAAGCGGGGCGTGTGCGTCAACGCGGTAGCGCCCGGGTTTATTGAGACGGCGATGACCCAAGTTCTAAGCGAAGATATTAAACAAAGCATGCTCAGTGCGATACCGCTCGGCCGGTTCGGCAGCCCGGAGGACGTCGCGGGGCTCGTATGCTTCTTATGCGGCGAAGGCGCGTCGTACATCACCGGGCAGGTAATCGTGGTAGACGGCGGAATGGTGATATAAGGGTATTCGGAAAGGTGAGGTGTATATGAGTCATAAAGTGGTGATAACCGGCATGGGCGCCGTATCGCCTATAGGGCAAACAGTAAAGGAGTCGTTTGACAACGCCGTAGCCGGCGTTTGCGGTATAAGAAAAGCGCAGTGCTTCGACACCGAATTAACGGGCATAACATGCGCGGGCGAAGTATGGGATTTCGACCCTTCAAAGTATATAACGAACCGCGAAGCGAAGCGCCTTGCGAGGTTCTCGCAGCTTGCTTTAGTCGCGGCAATGCAGGCGTGGGAGGAAAGCGGCCTTACGGAAGGCGGCTTTGACACATTGCGCTCGGGAGTGGTGCTGGGCAGCGGCATGGGCGGCCTTGGAACCATATGCGGGCAGCAGGACGAGATGAGAGAAAGAGGCGCGAGAGCCGTATCTTCGCTATTTATTCCCAAGTCGATAATAAACACTACGGCGGGAATGATATCGATGCGCCTTAATCTGCACGGGCCGTGCCTCAGCGTCGTTACGGCCTGCTCGTCGGGCGCCGACGCAATAGGCGAAGCGTATTACGCCATCAAGGAAGGACGCATGGACGTAGCGCTCGCAGGCGGTGCGGAATCAGTAATATACGAGCTCGGCGTTGCCGGGTTCCACCAGATGCAGGCGCTCTCCGAGAGCACGGACCCAAAAAGGGCGTGCATACCTTTCGACAAGGACAGACAGGGGTTTGTCATGGCCGAAGGAGCGGGAATGATGGTATTGGAGAGCGAAGAACACGCCAAAAAGCGCGGAGCGAAGATATTGGGCATTCTCGCGGGATACGCGCAGACTTGCGACGCGTACCATATAACGGCGCCCGAGCCGGAGGGAATATGGGCGGCCAAGGCGATGGAGCTCGTAATACAGGAAGGCGGCATAAAGAAGGAAGACGTAGGCTATATAAACGCGCACGGAACGGGCACGCCGCTCAACGACGTGTTTGAGAGCAAGGCAATAGAGAGATGCTTCGGCGAGCATGCGAGAAAGCTGCTGGTAAGCTCAACGAAGTCCATGACCGGCCATATGCTGGGCGGAGCGGGAGCATTTGAAGCCATTATTTCGATGTGCGCGATAAACGCCGGCATTGCGCCTCCCACTATAGGCCTCGAAGTCGAGGGGGAAGGCTGCAACCTCGATTATGTAAAAGGCAAAGCAAGGAAAATGGACACAAAGTACGCCATTTCGAACTCGTTCGGGTTCGGCGGCCACAACTCCTGCGTTCTGCTCGGAAAACCGGAATAGCGGAGGATGGTATGCTGGGAATAGATGAAATCAAAAAGATACTTCCCCACAGGGAGCCGTTTCTTATGATAGACAGGGTTGACGAGCTCGAAGAGGGAGTGATGGCTAAAGGTATAAAAGCAGTGAGCGCTAACGAGTGGTTCTTTATGGGGCATTTCGGCGACGTTAAGATAATGCCGGGAGTGCTCATAATAGAAGCGATAGCCCAGATGGGCGGCGTGGCGCTGCTTACAAAAGAGGAAATGAAGGGAAAGCTCGCGTATCTCGGAAAGATAAAGAACGCCCGGTTCAGCGAAAAAGTCGTGCCCGGAGACGTTCTTGAGCTTGAAACGTTGATTGAGACCGTAAAGGGAAACGTAGGCTTAGGCACAGGAAAGGCATATGTGCGCGGCAAGCTGGTGGCTAGCTGCGAACTCATGTTCGCTATTTCCGCGTAGCTTAGTTTTTGCTTTGAAATTTTCCTTATAACGCTTCGGATCAGCTTAAACTGTCCGGGGCGTTTTATTTTATCTTCACGCATTTTTTTGCCGGCATGCGCGCCATTCGTCAAATTTTTCCTTTGATATTACCTATAATTTACTTGTTAAACTACGCGTATTAAAGTAATGTATATTCAAGGATGACATAACGATGGACTATTTCAATGCAAAACAGTATCTCATTACGTTTCCTGTGCCGGTGTTTATTGTAAGCGTCAAAAGCGGCAAGATTTTATTTGCCAACAGGCTTGCAGAGAAAAAAGGCGTATACGCGGGCGGCACGTTTTTCCGCATGTTCGAGGATGAGGCAGATATAGCGGCGTTTAAAAACGCAGGCGACGCAGGCGAGTTTACCGCAGCGCTGCGCATATCGGATAAGCTTTATAAAGTCTCTTTGTCGTCGTGCGCCTCGAGATACGACGGCATGCAGGCTCGGCTTATTGCGGTAAACTCGATGGAGGAGGCGTACGCGCAAAATACCGCTTCGGTGATATCGACGATATGCGATATATTTACAAGCGCGTCGCTTAAAAACAAAGCGCACGAATTTTTAAGCGTTACCGCGAATAGCGTCGGCGCATTCTGCGCTTCGATATACGAAAAAAGAAACCAGAGGTATGTGCTGAAAGAGGAGTGGCGCTCTCGCAAGAACGTCTGCGTACCGGTATTGTGCCCCAACTTTGAAGAAAACGCGGAATCCGAGACTAAGCGGCTTTGCCGTTTAAAGCGCGCGGCGGATTCTGCATACGCCATGTTCGTCAAAACATACGGCACAACCGGCGCTGTGTTATATTTCTTCGACGAGCCGGCGGGCGAGCAGACAAAGCGCAACATAGAAAAGTATGTCGGGCTATTCAATACGCTGTCTCCCGATATGCCGAGAAGCGAAGCGCATGTTACCGCAAGGAAAGGCCTTGACTCCATAAGCCAGGGGTTCGCAATATGGGATCCTGCAACGCGCGAGCTGATGTTCGAAAACAAAGCGTACAGAGAGCTGTTCGGCTCGCGCGGCCGCCAGTTAAACGAAATGCTTGGCTGCGGCGTTTCCCGCAGGTCCAAAAAGGCGACAGAAGAAATGTTTAAGGATGCCAAAGGACGCTTTTACAGCGTTACGCACACTCCCGCGAAAATAGGCGGGCAGGAGATAGTCGTTACCGTAATCAGCGACATTACAAAGTACAGGGAGGCGGAGGCCAAACTGGAGCAGATGGCAAAGACGGATATGCTGACAGGGCTTTTGAACCGCAGGGCGGGCACAGAGAGGCTTAAGCAGATGTACGACGACTGCAGGGAGAGGCAAATACCCTTGACGGTGTGCTTTGCCGATATAGACGGCTTAAAGTCGATAAACGATAATTACGGACACGGCGCGGGCGACGCCATGATAGTCTCCGTCGCGGACGTGCTGCGCAGGCACGCAGAAAGAATAGGCGCCGTGTGCAGGCTGGGGGGAGACGAGTTCATACTCATACTCCCGGGCGTAACAAAGGAGCAGGCCGCGGCGCTCGCGGCTCAGATAGAAAAGGACGCAAAAGCATGCCTCGCGGGCGAGGCTCAGGGCGTATCGTTGAGCTTCGGTTTCAAGCAAGCCGAGTATTATCCGGGCGAGTCGGTTGATTCGCTTGTCAGCGTTGCCGACCACGACATGTACAGGGAAAAGCGCAGAAAATCCGCTAAATAGTCTTCAGGCGGCTGCCGAGTATTATCTGCTCGGCCACATCGGGTTTGTTCATAGTGTATATGTGAAATCTGCCTATGCCGTTGTCCATTAAATATTCTATCTCTTCGACAGCGTAGCCGAGGCCCGCTTTTTTGAACGAGTCAGGGTCAGAGCCGTACCTGCTTATTATCCTGCTCAGCGGCGCCGGTATCGAACAGGCCGAGAGAAACGCCATTCTCGTTATCTGATTTGGATTCATTATCGGCATGATGCCGGTAATAACGGGAGCTTTTATGCCCGCCTTTTCCACGTTTTCATAGAATGCGATTATCGCGCGGCTGTCAAAACACAGCTGCGTTATGAAAAAATCTGCGCCAAGCTCAGCTTTTAATTTCATGTACGATATATCTTCTTCGGTAGATTCGCTTTCCATATGCGCTTCGGGGTACGCCGCGGCGCCAATGCAAAAGCCGCCGCGCCGCTTTATTGCGCTTATAAGATCGCTCGCGTGCTTAAAGTGCTTATATGCCGTATCCATGTCAAGGCCTTCGGGCACGTCTCCGCGCAGCGCGAGCACGCCGCTTACGCCAATAGATTCGAGCTGGGAGAGGGTATAGTCTATCGAGTTAGGATCGGCTCCCACGCAGGTAAGGTGCGCAAGCGCTTCGAGCCCCAGAGACTTGACGTGGGAAGCTATGTCAATTACCCTGTCCCTGTTGCTTCCGCCCGCGCCGTATGTGACGCTGACAAACGACGGGCTGTAGCCCGAAAGCTTTTCTATTGCTTCGTACACCGAGGTTATAGGTATATCCTTTTTCGGCGGGAAAAACTCCAGAGAAAACGAGCGCTCGCTATGGCGCAGCTTTTCAATTATATTCATACAATACGACCCCTTGGAAACCATATACACTAATGTTAAGCGTGCGTTTATTTAATCATAATTTTGCGGTATTTTCAAGAGGTTGAATAATGAATCCAAGTGGTGTATCATATGCCGAGAGGCAAGAATGAATAATTATCCGTATATACCTTTTGTTCCAAACAGAAGCAGCGTCTTGCGAAGGATGGGCTCATACAAAGCGTCGTTTGAGGCGGGGCTGGAGCAGGAGATAAACGAATATCTGAAGCGGGCGCAGTCCGAGTTTTCCGTGCGTGGCAGGGCGGAGACATTCGATATAAAGCATATCGGCGAGAGCGCGATTGTGATAGCGGGCCATATAGTGGAATCCCGGCTGCTCGCCAAGCTGTTAATGCCGTGCGAAAAGGCTTACGTCATGTGCGCTGCAATCCCAGAGCGCGACGTAGCGAAGATAAACGAGGCAATAGAGCAGGGGAACGGTCTGCTTGCGCTGGTGCTTGACGCGTATGCGTCGGAATACGTGGACGGCGCTCTCGACGTGATAATGGAGCGAAAGAACGAGGCTCTGAGGCGCACGGGGCAGGCGCTTACCAAAAAGCGCTTCAGCGCGGGCTACGGCGACCTCGATATTAAGTACCAGCGCGTCTTTTACGACCTTCTGAATATGCATGACATGGAAGTGAAAATAACGGATAAATATCTGCTGATACCCGAGAAATCGGTTATAGCCATAGCGGGAGTGGAATAGATGAAAAAAATAGGCGGGCTTGGCCTTATTGAATATCTTAAAGAGCATATACTGGTGCTCGACGGTGCGACGGGCACATACCTGCAGCAAAACGGCATGGGCCCCGGCGTGTGCCCCGAAACGTACGTGCTGGAGCATGAAGATGTTGTTTGCGACATGTACAGGGCGTATATAAATGCGGGTTCAAAAGCGATATTTGCCTGCACATTCGGAGCAAACGCTGTAAAGCTAAAAGAATTCGGGCTGGAAAACGGCGTTGAGCGGATAAATAAAGAGATAGTTGCCGCGGCTGTTCGCGCTGCGGGCGACGAGGCTTTCGTAGGCGCCGACGTAGGACCCACCGGGTTGTTCCTCGAGCCGTTAGGAGACCTTGGGTTCGAAAGGGCGGTAGAAATATACAAACAGCAGATAACGGCGCTTGTAGAGGGCGGAGCGGATTTTATAGTTATCGAGACGATGATAGACGTGCAGGAAGCGCGCGCCGCCGTGATAGCGGCCAAGGAATGCTGCTCGCTGCCCGTCGTCGCCAGCATGACTTTCGACAGCTCGGGGCGTACGCTTACCGGCACAAGCCCGGCTGCTGCCGCAATAACGCTTATCTCCGCGGGCGCGGACATAATAGGCCTTAATTGTTCAACAGGGCCCGAAGAGATGATACCCTTCGTTAAGAGCATGAAAGAGGTATCGTCGGTGCCGCTGTTTGTAAAGCCCAACGCGGGCATGCCGCATATCGAAGGCGGAAAGACGCATTTCGACCTTTCCTGCGCGGACTTCAGAAAGTTTGTAAGGCCGCTCTGCGAAGCGGGAGCGAACCTGATTGGCGGGTGCTGCGGCACGAGGCCCGACTACATACGCGCGATAAGCGAAGAAATAAAAGGGTTAAAGCCCGTGCTCTGGCGCGAAGCGTTGCCGCCCGCAGTAACGTCCGTATCCGACGAGGTGTATTTCGGAGGCGAGTTCCGCGTGATAGGGGAGAGGATAAACCCCACGGGCAAGCCGAAGCTGAAAGAAGCGCTGAAGAACGGCGACATTTACGAAGTGCTCGACATGGCGCTCGAGCAGAAGAACAGCGGCGCGCATATACTCGATGTAAACGTGGGCATGCCCGAAATAGACGAGAAAGCGGCTATGGAGCGGACGATAGAAGCGATAGCCGCGCGCGTGAAGCTGCCTGTTTCGATAGACTCGTCAAAACCCGACGTAATAGAGCGGGCGCTGAGGATATACCCGGGCCGCGCGCTGGTAAATTCCGTATCCACCAAAAAGGATAGCATTGCACGGCTGCTGCCTATAATAAAGCGGTATAACGCTATGTTCATACTGCTGCCCATCGGCGACAACGGCATACCGCAGACCGCGCGTGAGCGCATAGTAGAGATACAAAATGCTTACGCGGCTATAACGGAAGCTGGGCTCGGCAGGGAAAGCATGCTCGTTGACGGGCTTGTGATGGCCGTATCTTCCGACCCGGACGCCGGAAAAGTGACGCACGATGTCGTTGAATGGTGCAGCAAAAACGGCTTTAACACGGTGCTCGGCGTTTCCAATTCGTCGTTCGGGCTGCCCGAGAGGAAATACATCAACTCGGCTTACCTCGTTATGGCGATAAAGAGCGGCTTAAAATCCGCGATAATGAACCCCAATGACGAGCTGATGATGGACATGTGCTGCGCAGCCGAGGCTCTGGTTGGCACGGACGCAGGTTTTAAGCGCTATATAAAGCGGTTTTCGGATGCTCGCGTGCCCGAGCACGACGCGAAGGACATAGCCGAAGCAGTGCTTACGGGCAAGAAGAAGCCGATAACCGCTATGATAGACGCAGAGATTGCCAAAGGCGTAAAGCCCGAGCAGATAATTAACGATATGATAATACCGGCGCTGCAGCAGGTGGGAGACCTTTACGAGCGCAAGGTATATTTTCTGCCGCACCTTATATACAGCGCGGAAGCGGCGCGCGCCGCATTCGACCATCTTGAGAAGCATTATATAACAGGATCTCAGGAGGGAAAGAAGAAGGTAGTCATAGCTACAGTTAAGGGCGACATACACGACATCGGAAAGAATCTCGTGGCGATGCTGCTGCGCAACCACGGTTTTGCCGTGACGGACTTAGGCAAAGATGTTCCGGCCGAAACCATAATAGAAGCGGCCGCCAAGCAGGACGCCGACATAATAGGGCTTTCCGCGCTTATAACGACCACCGCCAAAGAAATGGAAAACGTGATAGCGCTCGCTAAGCAAAGAAAGCTGCGCGCAAAGATAATGGTAGGCGGAGCGGTAGTTACCGAAAGTTATGCGCGGAGCATAGGCGCGGACGCATACGCCGCCGATGCCGCAGGCGCTGTCAGAGAAGCCGCGCGACTGACAAAGTAAACTATTTTTTTGATACAGGGAGACAAAATGAACATCGAGGTTGACACGCATACGCACACAGTACTTTCAGGGCACGCGCACTCAACGGTAATTGAGAACGCCGCCGCTGCGGCAAAGCTGGGCTTAAAAGGCTTCGTCATTACCGACCACGGGCCCAGCGTGCAATCCTCCGCGCCCGATTACAACGTCAGCACATACTCGTATCTGCCGGATCATATCAGCGGCGTGCGGGTTTACGGGGGCATAGAGGCCAACATCACGGATTACAGCGGGTCCGTCGATATACGCGAGAAGTATATAAAGATGCTTGACTTCGCTATAGCCGGCATGCATGAGGTAGTCATTGAGTCGGGCGGCATAGGCAAGGATACTGACGCAGTTGTTGGGGCGCTTAATAACAAATACATAGACATAATATCGCATCCCGACAACCCTTCGTACGTGCTCGACTATGAAGCCGTCGTTAAAGAAGCGGCTCGGCTCGGCAAGCTTTTGGAGGTAAACGACCATTCGATAGAATTCCGCGCGGGCGGAGCTAATATGGACAATATGCTGCGCTTTTGCAAAAAGTATGATCTTCGCGTAGCCGTGTCGAGCGACGCTCACTCCGCATTCGGCATAGGCAAGTTTGACGCCGCAGCGAGCCTGCTTAAGGAAAAAGGCTTTCCCGAATCGCTTATCGTAAACCTTACGATAGAGCGCTTTGAGGGCTACCTTGCGGAACGGAAAAAGAGAATAGATGCTGCAAACTCCCCGAAGTAAGCGCGCGTCGGCGTTTGGGGCGATAAAAACACAAAACCAAAAGCCACCGGATGCACGTTATCCGGAAGCGTGGCTGATATATATTTACACCCCAACAAGCCTTACGCCTTGTTGGGGACCCCGCTTAAAATAGTTAATATATAAAACTATTTGTATCCACACCTTATTTATAGTATTATTTAATCTAATAACGTGTTTTTTTGTAATATTTTTTGGCATCATATTTTTTATATTTTGGAGGCCCTGGTATTATGAGTGATATTGCAAAGAAGCTGGACGAGCTTAAGGAGGAACGAACGTTTGGCAACCTGTTCTCGATAATCTGCAGCAACGGAGACGCCGTCGCCGCCGAGTACAAGGAGGACGGGGAAATCCGCAGGATTAAGTATTCCGACTACGAGAGGATAACTTTTGCGGGAGCAAAGAAGCTTGCGCAAAAGCTGTCCATTGTTGAACGCAACACGTTCGTTGCGTTAAGGTATGCCAACAACCCGTTATGGCCTGCCGCGTTCTGGGCAATAGTACTCGCGGGATTCAGGCCGCTGCTGCTCGATTCGGCTTCCGACGACACGCAGGTAATGCACGTGCTGCGGCAGGCAGGCTCGCGCACTATAATTACGGACACTGAAGTGGGCATTACGGGCATAATTAAAGTCTCTCCCGACGAGTTTTTAAGCCTCGACGCAGAAGATACGGATTATCTGCCGGTTTACTCCGACGCAATGGCATTATGCACGTCGGGCACTACAGCGACTCCTAAGGTATACGTATACAACGAAAAGGCGATATGCCATCAGGTGCTGCTTGCCGAATATATAAGCAAGCAGAACACCGACATAATAAACGACGGCGTCATAAAGCAGCTTGCGTTCCTGCCGTTCCACCACATATTCGGATTCGTTGCCGTTTATCTATGGTATTCGTTTTTCGGCAAGACCATAGTCTACATAAAGAACAAGACTGCGGAAGTAATACTCTCCGCCTGCAAAGAGCACGAAGTGACGCATATATACGCCGTTCCGCTGCTGTGGAACAACGTGGCGAAGAGCATAATGAGAAAAGCAAAGCTGCAGGGCGAAAAGCAATACGAAAAGCTTATAAACGCGAGCGACTTCAGCATTAAGCTGCAAAGGCGCTTCGGCAGGGCAGGCAGGCGTATCGTCTCAAAGCTGTTCTTCAAGGAGCTTCAGCAAAAGCTTGTGGGCAGCAGCATACAGATGATGATAAGCGGCGGCGGCCATATACAGCCCGAGGCGATAAAGCTGATAAACGGCATAGGCTATAATCTTGTAAACGGCTTCGGCATGACGGAGACAGGCATAGATTCAGTAGAGCTTTCCAACGACATAGACAAGCGGCTCGAAGCCACCGTCGGCAAGCCGTTTGCGCCGATGGAGTACCGCATAGTATACGATAAGGAAGGCGACAAGACGGGCGAGCTTCAGATAAAGGGCGAGGCCATGCACTCGGGCAGGATGGTAGACGGCATATACATAGCGCGCGAGTCGTCGGACGTCTGGTTTCCGACCGGAGATATAGCGAGGGAAAAGGACGGCTGCTATTACATAGAAGGCAGGCTCAAAGAGGTCATAGTGGGCGAATCGGGCGAAAACGTATATCCCGACGAGCTTGAGGACAGCTTTTCCGAGCTTCCGCATGTCGAGCACATATGCGTCGCGGGCATTGCGGCAAGAGGCGTTTATGACGACACGTCGCTTATCGTATACATGGGCGACGCCGCGAACGACGCCGGGAAGGTGAAGGAGTTAATCGCCGAGATAACTCGCATCAACGGCCTGCTGCCGATATACAAGAAGCTTAAAAAGGCCTACCTGTCGCTTGACCCGCTGCCGCTCGCAAACGGCATAAAGGTAAAGCGCCAGAAGGTAAAGGAAGCGGTAGAGAGAGGCCACGGCCGCTTTGAAGAGATAGACATAAAGAGCGGTTCGCTTATAAAGGCCGTAAAAGAAAAAGCCGGCGTGCAGAGCAACGGCTACGACAAAGCCGAATTGTCCGACATTGCAGAGAAGGTAAGAGAGATATTCGCGGAAGTGCTCAACATCGACCCCGCGACTATAAAGGATACCGACCACTTCATAGACGACCTCGGAGGCGACAGCCTCTCGAGCCTCGGCGTGTTTTCCAAGGCCGAAGAGGTGTATGACGTAATAATACCCGACACCGAATACTTCTCGTGCACGAACGTCGCAGACTTCTCCAAACTGCTGTACCGCAAGCTTCACGACATCGAGATCGAGAGGGAGGCTCCCTTAAAGCCGCAGGAGATAAAGAGGATCACGCGGTTTGAGGATACGCGGGAATACGCCGAGTATGCCATGCGCAGGCTCGAGATTAACGATGCTAAAATAAGGGACCCTTATTTCGTGCCTCACGACTCGGTTCTCCGCGATACGTCGATATGCGAGGGCAAAGAGGTAATAAATCTTGCCTCATATAACTATGTCGGCATGTCGGGCCATCCGAGGACTGCGGAAGCGGCGAAAAAGGCGATAGACAAATACGGCACGTCGGCGTCGGGCTCGAGGCTGATAGCGGGTGAAAAGACGCTGTACCGCGAGCTTGAGAAGGCGATAGCCAAGTGGAAGCACACCGAAGACGCGATAGTGCTAGTCGGAGGGCATTCGACAAACGTCACGTTCGTGGGAAACTTCTGCAACGAACACGACCTCATACTTTACGACGCGCTGTCCCACAACTCGATAATGCAGGGCTGCCAGCTTTCGAGGAGCGATACGAAGGCGTTCCCGCACAACGACTTCGAGGCGCTCGAACACATGCTCAAGGCCGCGCGCGACAAATACGAGAAGATACTGATAGTCGTCGAAGGCGTTTATTCGATGGACGGAGACATAGCGCCCATACCCGACTTTGTAGCGCTCAAGAAGAAGTACGGCGCGTTTCTGATGGTGGACGAGGCACACTCAAGCTGCGTAATAGGCAGGCACGGGGGCGGCGTGGACGATTACTTCGGCCTTAACCCCGGCGATATCGATATAAAGATGGGCACACTGTCAAAAGGGCTAGGTACATGCGGCGGTTATATTGCGGCCTCCAAGAGCCTTGTGGACTACATGCATTACCTGCTGCCGGGGTTCGCGTTCTCGGTGGGCATAAGCCCGCCGCTGGCGGCTGCCGCGCTCGAAGCTGTAAACATAATGCTCGAAGGCAACCCGAAGGTGAAAGCGCTGCAGGACAATATAGCGTATTTTGTATCCAAGGCAAAGGATATGGGCTTTAACACATGCCTTGCCAAGGAGACGGCTATAGTGCCTATAATGGTGGGAGAGGACATAGACGCGTATGTGCTTTCCACAAAGATGCTGGAAAAGGGCGTGTTCGTGCCTCCGGCAGTGTATCCGGCGGTGCCGAGGCATCAGGCGAGGCTGCGCTTCTGCCTGACGAGCGAGCATAAAGCTGAGCAGCTCGATTACGCGCTTGCTGCGCTTGATGAGCTGTATAAAGAAATGGGGATAAAGAAATAGCGTTATGAAAGTAATGGTATCGGGCGGCGCGGGGTATATAGGGAGCCACGCTGTAAGGCAGCTGAAAAAAGCGGGCTATGAGCCCGTGGTGTTCGACAACCTTTCAAAAGGGCATAAAGAGGCCGTAAAGGACACGGAACTTTTTGTAGGCGACCTGCTTAATAAAGAAAGCTTAAAAGCGTTTTTTAAAGCATACAGCGTTGACGCAGTGATGCACTTTGCGGCGCTGAGCCTCGTGGGCGAGTCGATGAAAGACCCGTACATATACTATGAAAACAACGTGACAGGCAGTCTCAACCTTTTTAAGGCTGCGATGGACGCTGGCGTAGGCAAGGTTATATTCTCGTCGACGGCGGCGGTGTACGGCGAACCAAAAACCGTGCCCATTGCCGAAGAATCCCAAAAAGCTCCGCTGAATGTCTATGGCCGTACAAAGCTCGTAATAGAAAACATGCTGCGCGATTTTTCGGACATATACGGGCTAAAATACAAGGCGCTGAGGTATTTCAACGCGGCGGGAGCGGACGAAGCGGGCGACATAGGCGAAGACCACAGCCCTGAGACGCACCTTATTCCTATAATACTGCAGTTTGTAAACGGCAAAAGGGATAAGCTATGCGTGTACGGCGACGATTATCCCACGCCCGACGGAACGTGCATAAGGGACTATATACACGTAACCGACCTTGCGGACGCGCACGTGCTGGCATTGCGGGACTTAATCAGAGGCGGCGCGAGCTGCGTTTACAACCTCGGCAGCGAGAAGGGCTTTTCCGTGCTCGAAATAATACACGCTGCGGAAAAAGCTGCAGCCAGCAAGATAAGCTACGAGATAGCTCCGCGCAGAGCTGGCGATCCCGCCGTGCTGATAGCGTCGTCCGAAAAGATAAGGAACGAACTCGGCTGGAAACCGGCTCACGGCATAGAAGATATACTGAAAAGCGCGTGGCGGTTCCATAAAGAGCATCCTGACGGATTCCCCAGCAAGCCGTGAGGCTTGATGGGGTGTAAATACGGGGTCCCCAAAAAGGCGTGAGGCTTTTTGGGGTGTGTATGAGGGTAACTGGCGCATTGATTACTTACGGTAAAATAGTATATTACATTAAAGCGTGCGGATGCTTATTGGCTTCCGCAGTTTTCTTTTTGCTGCTCTCTTCCTGCGGCGCGCCGGACAGCAGCCCTTCGCAGACGGTTTACACGCAAGCTCCCGCCATGGAAACGCCGCGCACGGAAACGCCAAAAGCGGCTGAAACGCCCGAAGTTTCCGCAGCGCCTGAAGTGTCCGTAAAGGCAGCGCCTGAGTTTGACGGGCAGGCGTTTTGCATTGCGGGGACGGCGGATATAAAAGACAAGCCGGGATACGACGGCAGCACAACAGGCACAATTCACAGCGGCGCCATCGCCGATATAATAGAGCGGCTTGACGGCTGGCACTATATAGCATACGGCGGAAGCAAAGGCTATGTAAAAAGCGAATACTTCGAAGAGCTTTATCCGCCGGATGTGCCCGTGCCGTCGGGCGAATGGAGCCTGATACTTGTCAACCCCGCGCATCACCTGTCAAAGGATTTTGAGGTAACGCTCGCGGATTTTGAGGGCGGTCAGGTAGGCGCGCGCATACTGGACATATGCGTGCAGATGTTTTCGGACGCCGAAGCCGACGGCGTAAGCCTAGAGCTTGTGGACGCGTACCGCAGCCGCGAGCGCCAAAGCGAGCTGTACGAAAAGAAGGTTGACAGCTACACAGCCAAGGGCTACAGCCGTACCGACGCGGAAGCAAAGGCCGCGACCATAACCGCGCGGCCCGACACGAGCGAACATCAGACCGGGCTTGCGCTCGACATTGTGACGCCGTCATATACCAAAATGAACAGCGGCTTTGCAAATACAAAAGCTTATAAATGGCTTTCGGAACACGCGCATAACTACGGGTTTACGTTGCGCTATCCAAAAGGCAAGACGCAGATTACAAAGGTAATATACGAGCCGTGGCACTGGCGCTTTGTGGGCTTAGAGGCCGCCGTAAGCATGAAGGCAAGCGGCAATTGCCTCGAAGAATACCTCGGCGTTATTGACTAACGCCGGTATACTCATGTTATAAACACAATATAAAAAGGTTTTATTTGTTAATGTTGTATGCGTCGTGGTAATATAAAAGCGACTTAAAGGAAAAGGACTTTTATGAACAACCGGGTTTTTGAAAAGCTGGAATTCGATAAGATACTTGATATGCTGGCCGATAAGGCGCTGTCCGATCCGGGCAAGCAGGCGGCGAAAGCGCTGCACCCCGAAAAAACCATGCAGCGCGTTTTAAGGCTTCAGGCCGAGACGCTCGAAGCTGAGAGCGTTATGATGCGCGAGCCGTCGCTCCCTATAAGTTCCTTTTCGGATATTTCGTCCGAGGTACTGCGGCTTAAAGCGGGAGCGGACTTGGGGTGCAGGGAGCTGCTGCGCATACTCGGCGTGATGAAATCGGCGCGCCGTGCAAAGAACGGACTAAAAAAGCAGGACACCGGTACGAATATGCTTCCCGATATGGCGGAAGGGCTGTTTTATTCAGAAAAGCTGATAGCCGAGCTTGACAGCGCGATAGCGGGCGAGGACGAGCTTTCCGATAATGCGTCGCCCGAGCTTTTCAGCATAAGGAAGAAGATAATACGCGAGAACGAAGGCATACGCGAAAAGCTGGATGCTATAATACGCTCGTCATTAAGCAAGGACTACCTGCAGGACGCGATAGTTACGATAAGGAACGGGCGCTACGTTGTGCCCGTAAAGCAGGAGCACAAAAAAAACGTAAAGGGGCTTATACACGACCAGTCGGGCAGCGGCCAGACGGTGTTCATTGAGCCTATTGAGGTCGTCGAGGCCAATAACAGGCTGCGCGAACTGGAGCTTGCGGAAGCCGCCGAAATAGAGCGCATACTTCATAACTTCAGCGAGTCGCTGCGCGAATACTGGCAGCAACTAAAATACGACCAGGAGATACTTACAGCGCTTGACGTAATATTCGCCAAAGCCGCGCTCGCGTCGTCTATGAAGGCGTCGCCGCCGACGATAACGGAGGAAAGGCGCATAGTAATAAAAAACGGCCGCCATCCGCTGATAGACGCAAAACGCGTGGTGCCCGTTTCATTGAGCATAGGCGAAGGCCGAAGGGGCTTAATAATAACTGGCCCGAATACTGGCGGCAAGACGGTGACGCTGAAGCTTGCCGGGCTGCTCGCGCTTATGGCGCAGTGCGGCATGTTCCTGCCTGCGGACGCGGGCACTACGCTGCCGGTGTTTACCGGGCTTTATGCCGACATTGGCGACGAGCAGAGCATTGCGCAGAGCCTCAGTACGTTTTCGTCGCATATGTCCAACATAACGCGCATTATAAAATCGGCGGACGAAGGCTCGCTGGTGCTGCTCGACGAACTTGGCGCGGGTACCGACCCTGCGGAAGGCGCGGCGCTCGCTATGGCAATACTCGAGGAATTGGCTGCGAGAGGCAGCTTTGTGCTCGCGACTACGCATTACAGCGAGATAAAGGCGTTTGCCACCGCAAGCGACGTCTATGAAAACGCGTGCATGGAGTTTAACGTTAAAACGCTCAGCCCCACGTACAGGCTGATAATGGGCATACCCGGCGTATCAAACGCGTTTGAGATATCGAAAAAGCTGGGCCTTGGCGAAGCTATAATAGAGCGAGCGAGGCAGCATATGTCGAAAGAGACGGTTAAGTTCGAGCAGCTTATCGGAGAGGCGGAAAAGAAGCGCGAGCTTGCGCTGAAAAAGGAGCAGGAGGCGGAGAGCTTCCGCCGCACCGCACAGTCGATAAAGGACAAGACGGACATAGAGCTTAAAAAGGCAAAGGAAAGAAGCCAGAAGATAATTGACAGCGCCAATGAGAAGGCGCTCGATATACTTAAAGAAGCGCGCGAAGAAGCCGAGCGCATCATAAAAGAGCTAAAAGCCGCGCAGGCGGTAAGGCAGGAGGACATCAACGCGGCAAGGAAACGGCTTTCCGAGAAAATTGAGCATACTGCCTCAAAGCTGCGGAAGAAGGAGATAAAGAGCGACATAAAGCCGGGCGACATATCGGTGGGCGACACGGTACAGCTAATAAGCCACGGCGTAAAGGCGATCGTTTTAAAAGAACCCAGGGACGGCAGCGTGTACGTGCAGGCGGGCGTATTGAAGCTAACCGTGCCGCTCGCGGAAGTGGAGCTTGCCAAGGCGGACAGGCAGGTATCGCGCGTAAGCGGCGTTAAAAGAAGCGCCGCCCCTGCGGGGCTTGAGATTGACGTGCGCGGCATGACGCTGGACGAGGCCGTGCTAGAAGTTGATAAATACCTTGACGATGCGTTTTTATCGGGGCTTAATGAGGTATCTATAATACATGGCAAGGGAACGGGCGTGCTGCGTTCAGGGATAAGGGACTTTTTAAAGACGCACAGCCATGTCGAAGGTTACCGGCTCGGACGGTACGGCGAAGGCGATACGGGCGTAACCATAGTTACGCTTAAGCAGAAGTAGGAGGCTTTATGGATATAGCGAGCGCATGCCTTGTTGGAAGAAAGTGCAGATTCGACGGCGAAGCGAGGGAGAACGCCGAGATTAAGCGGCTTTACGAGCAGGGCAAGGTAAAAGCCGTTTGCCCCGAATGCCTCGCGGGTATGAAAATACCGCGCTGCCCTTCCGAGATAGCGGGAGGCGACGGCGCGGACGTGCTGCAAGGCAGGGCGCGCGTACTCGGACAGGACGGAAGCGACAGGACACAGGAGTTCATTGAAGGCGCCAAGAAAACTCTTGCCGCGGCGAAAGCCTGCGGCGCGAAGCGCGCCTATATGAAATCGAAAAGCCCTTCCTGCGGCGCTGCCGCAATATACGACGGCACGTTTTCGGGCAGGCTTAAGCCGGGCGCGGGAGTAACGAGTGCGCTGCTTATGCAAAACGGCATTGAAGTAATAGAAGTATGAATGTTTTATGAATAAACGGTGAAATAATATTGCATATATTTGTTTGCAATTGCCGTTGAATTATAATTACACTGAGGTGAATCGCATGTCTAAATACATTCTCGTTATAGATGACGACAAAAACATTTGCGAAGTCATAAAATTGTACCTGCAGAAAGAGGGCTATAAGGTAACGCTTGCCTACGACGGGCAGGCTGGGCTTGACGAGTTCTTCCGCGAGACGCCCGAGCTTATAGTGCTCGATATAATGATGCCCAAAAAGGACGGGTGGGAAGTGCTCAAGCAGATAAGGAAGACTAGCGACGTGCCCGTTATAATGCTGTCGGCAAAGGGCGAAACCTTCGACAAGGTGCTGGGCTTGGAGCTTGGCGCGGACGACTATATAGTTAAGCCTTTTGACCCCAAGGAATTCATAGCGCGCGTAAAAGCCGTTACCAGAAGGGCGAACAAGCAGGAGGAAGGCCCTGCCGAAATAGCGTTCCCCGACCTTGTTATCAACATGGCAAACTACACAGTAACGTATAAAAACGAAATAGTTGAGATGCCGCCCAAGGAGATAGAGCTGCTTTCCTTCCTTGCGTCGCATCCTAATAAGGTGTATACGCGCGAGCAGCTGCTGCAGCAGGTCTGGGATTTTGAGTTCTTCGGCGACTCGAGAACGGTGGACGTGCATATAAAGAGGCTTCGCAAGAAGCTGTATGACCAGGGCCCGAACTGGGAGATTAAGACGGTCTGGGGCGTGGGATACAAGTTCGAGGTCAGATGATGGGAAAGTCGCTGTTTCTGCGCATGCTGTTTGTATATCTGCTCATCATAATTATGGCGTTCACGCTTGTGGGCGGCATTTTTTTCAGCACGCTGAGAAACCAGTACCTCAATACGCAGATGGACATCATGATAGAAAGCGCGCAGGAAATCAACGACTGGGTGACGGATACGTATTACTGGAAATCAACCGAAAAGGAGCTGGAAGCAAAGCTATTGCAAAAGGCAAGGGACGAGGGGACGGTAATATGGATATACACCAACCTTGGCACTCCTTACATGCACATCGATCTTGAAGGCAAGGGCAATATCGAAGACAACGTATCGTCAAGAAGCATCGCCCGTTTTTTTGAAGAGACGCAGAAAGGAAACTACGCAAAGCTTGTTTCCAACCTGGACAACACGTTTAAGGAAGTCGTTATGTCCATCGCAATACCGCTTATCGTTAAAGACCCGTGGCTGGGCGATACGATAATGGGCTCGATAATGGTGCATAAGGAAGTGGAGGACGTAGGCGTAGGCATAAACGACATATTCAGGCAGGTTTTCTTCCCGCTGCTTATATCGATAATATTCGCGTCGATACTCGTATTCATACTGTCAAGGCATATCGTGCGGCCTATTAAAGCGGTGTCGCTTGCCGCCGCGGAGCTTTCAAGGGGCCACCTCGACTGGAGGGTAAAGCCTATGACAAAGGACGAGATAGGCGAGCTTGCCGTAACGTTCAACAAGATGGCGGAAGAGCTAAAGCTTCAGGATTCGCTGCGCAACACTTTCATAGCCAACGTGTCGCACGAACTGCGGACGCCGATTGCTTCCATTCAGGGCTTCATACAGGGCATGCTCGACGGTACGATAGAAGTCGAAGAAAGGGATAAATACTTAGAGATAGTGCTGGGCGAAACGAAGCGCATGAGCTCGCTTATAACCGACCTCCTTAGCCTAGCAAAGATAGAGTCAGGGCAGTTCCCGATGGAGCTTAGCGAATTCGACATCAACGAACTCATAAGGCGCTGCATAATAATGTTCGAGCAGCGCATTGAGGAAAAAAAGCTGATAGTAAACGTTAACCTCGGCGAAGAAAAGCTGATGGTGTGGGCGGACGAAGACCGCATATCGCAGGTAGTAACGAACCTTATAGACAACGCCGTAAAGTTCTCATACGAGGGCGGAGAGCTCAATGTGTGGACTCATGTGGTGGAAAACAAGGTTTATGTAAATGTTTCCGACACAGGCGAAGGCATACCGCCGGAAGAACAGCCGTATGTATTCGAGCGTTTCTATAAGGTTGACAAATCGCACAGCAGAAACACGCCGGGCACAGGAATAGGCTTATCTATAGCAAAGCGGATAATAATGCAGCACGGTGAAAAAATAACTTTGCAGTCGGCGGTCGGGAAAGGATCTACGTTTACGTTCACGCTGACGCGCTCTTTGGGCAAGGCGAAGAAACAGAATACCGGCAGCCCTGAAAAGACTTAAGGCTTTTTGGGTTATGTATTATGTAACGCATTGTTTACTTCGCGTTTCTAATTTGTTCAAATTATATGGATATAATTAGATAAGCTAAAGCAAGCAATATTTTTGGAGGTGTGTATGGATAACAACGAATTCCGGCCGTCGGGCAGTGAGACCGGCGGTTATAATAACAGCGGCGCCCCCGAGCAGCAGTCTTACAAGGGCGATAACCCCGGCTACGGCTGGCAGCCCGGAGGTTTTCCCGGCGGCTATTATACAAATGCAGGCGGAGGGCCGCAGTGGGATAAAAAGCAAAAGAAACGCGGCAAAGGCATCCTTATCGCTGTGTTGATGGCGCTGTGCCTTATCGCGGGCTGCGCTATCGGCGTGTTTGTTATAGGGAACAACTTTTTTGCAAACAGCGGCACCGGCATGGCGCTGGCAACCCCGTCGCAGCAGGCTTTGCAGCCGGTAAACAGCGCGGCACCCAACCCCTCTGCGGCGGCAGACCAGCCTCTTACTACCGATAACCCCAATATCGGCGGCGAGGCGCCAGCCATTGACTATTCGCAGAGCCCCATAGTACAGATAGCCAAACAGGTGGGGCCTTCGGTAGTAGGCGTGTCGGTAAGCGCCAAACAGTTGACATTCGGACAGGGGCCTGCCGAAAAGGAATCCGGGTACGGTACGGGATTCATAGTATCGGCGGACGGATATATAGTAACGAACAACCATGTCACGGAAGGCAGCGATTCGATAAAGGTAGTATTGTTTGACGGCACAGAATATCCCGCCTCGCTGGTGGGAGCGGATATTACCGCGGATATTGCTGTAATAAAGATAGATGCGACAGGCCTTACGCCGGTGGCAATAGGAGACTCGGAAGCGCTTCAGGTGGGCGAGACGGTAGTGGCGATAGGAAACCCGCTCGGTTCCAAGCTCGCGGGCAGCGTTACGTCGGGAATAGTGAGCGCGCTCAACCGCGAGATAACGACGAACGGGTACAGCCAGAAGTACATACAGACGGACGCCGCCATCAACCCCGGCAACAGCGGAGGCCCGCTTGTTAACCTCAAGGGCGAAGTAATAGGCATAAACACGCTTAAAACTTACCTTGCCGGATATGACGATTACGGCATGCCGATAGGAACGGAAGGAATAGGTTTTGCCATTCCTATGGCTACGGCGAAGCCGATAATCGAACAGCTTATCACGACAGGCAGCGTACAGCGACCCGGCATCGGCATAACCTGCCTGGTCGATGAAACGAATACGTATAACCCGAGCGGTTCTCCCGAAGGTGTTACCGTAGTAAAAGTCATTCAGGGAGGCCCGGCGGACCTTGCGGGTATAGAGCCGTATGATATCATAACGTCCATAGACGGCAAGGCGGTAAAGACGGTGGAGGAGCTTAAGGGCGTAATTACGTCCCACAAAGTGGGAGACGCGCTGGACATAACGGTCTGGAGAGCCGGGCAGGAATACAAGGCAAAGATAACTGTAGGCGACCAGAACAAAATGGTTATCCCCGGCAAATCATGAAGTTTTGGGTAAGATAGGATATACATATAAAGGCAGGCGCAAGCCTGCCTTTTCCACCTACTAGATATAATATAAAAGCACAGCGCAATGTCGAATTTTATTACGGCCTTTACTCCGCGCCGCTTTTCTCGGTAACGACACTGATGCTGCGGCCGTCGGAGACAAACGTTATGTCTCCCATAATATCAGTCCTGTATATCTTAACGCCGAATTCGCCAAGCAGGTCGAGCGTTTTATCATGGGGATGATTATATTGGTTGCCTTCGCCGCAGCTTATAGCCGCCCAATCCGGAGAAACGGCGCTGAGGAAGGCTTCGGACGTGCCTGTGGAAGAGCCGTGATGCGCAACTTTGAGCACATCAGCGTCAATATAATAACCGCTGGCAATAAGCGCGTCTTCCGCCTTCTTTTCTATATCGCCCGTGAACAGAAACTCGGTATCGACGTAATCAAGAAATATAACTACGCTTTCGTTGTTAGCGTCGTATTCGGCTGCTTTGTCCGGAGAAACAATAGTGCACGAGGCATTTCCAAAGCTGAACGTTACGCCCGCGCAGGCTTCATAAACAGGGATGCCTTTTTTGTTTATTGCATCGATAAGCTCGCGGTATGTTTTTGTTTCGGATGGCGTATCGGCAATATAGACGCTGTCTATGCTGTAGCTGTCTATCACGGCTTTTAGCCCGCCTATATGGTCAGAATGCGGATGCGTCACGACAAGTATGTCGATATCGTCAACCGCGTGCTCTTTAAGCTCGTCAAGCACTTCGCCGGATTCGTGCTTTTCCGCGGCGTCTATGAGCATCGTTTCATCGCCCAGTGTAACAAGTATGCTGTCTCCCTGGCCTACATCATTTACTATGACGGTAAGAACAGCGTCGGATGATGATGAGGCCGACGGCGCATTGCCGTTTGCCAATACCCATACCGTCAAAAGACACAGCAACAGTGCCAAACATACTATTAAGACGCTTTTATATCGTTTGCTCACGTAAACCTCCGCGGACTCTTGGGTCCTGTTAATCCGATTCTAATGAGCGCCTTGACGCATGTCAACGAAATTAGCGAATAGTTTATATTTTAAAGATAAGATTAATAATAGAGTCCCAATAATTTACGGGCTTATTGAGCGTATAACGAGGTTCTGAAAAAGTAAAATACAGCGGCTTCGAAACAATGAAAAATCGTGTCGAAAAATGGCGAACAATAAAAACAGTGCATGAATAAATAATTATATAAAAGTGAAAAAAGAGTACAAAAGAGTGTTGACAATATAGCTGGAGATTTGGTAATATAGTTGAGCGCTCTTCCGAGAGCGCGCTTGTATGTAAGGTAAGAAAGCCGATGCCGACTGCCTTAAAAATGCAAGCGAGAGAACCTTGTAAAACGGTATACGGAAAAGGTACATTACCAGAAAGTACAAGCGAAAGCGGCGTTGACAAAGCGTGCAGGGTTTGTTAATATGAAACTCCGCGCCAGGGAAGGCGCCGAAAGAGCTTGTGAAGGTATAACCTATGAAAGCCATATACCAAAAAGTACAAGCGAAAAACGGTGTTGACAGACACGAAAGCGTCTGTTAATATAAGCATCCGGCCTCGAGAGAGGCTGGAGCAAGAACCTTGAAAATAGTAAATACAGCACTATACTAAAGCGCAAGTTTGTGAAGAGGAGCCCGGTCGAACAGAAGTTTGA
>JBLNCA010000021.1:0-12965 GCA_050260375.1 Burkholderiales bacterium
GTTGAAAGAAGATCAACTGGGAGAGCAACTAACGTTTGATGTAGAAAACCCGTTTACGGGTAGCAAGTAACAGCCTTTCGCAAGTGCCAGATCGTACCAACGCCCTTTAGGCGTGGCTAGTTGTAAAGGGTTATACCCGTTAAAGAAAAACCCCCGGCTCGCCGGGGGATACTTATTATTTGTGATATATATCTGGGGGATTCGAAGTGAGCGTTAAGAAAATGCGCCAGTGGCGCATTTTTAGCGAGGCGGCTTGATGGCAACGACTGCATGCAGAGCGAAAAGGCGCGGGCAGGTGAGATAAGAAATAAATGCGTAATGAGCAGAATGCCTGATTTCCTGTCAATAACGCTATTTTTATGGCCTTTATCTTTCTTTCAAGATGTTGTAACATGTAAATTTATGAAGTAAAATGTAACAAACTCGAGTATTCGTGAGTCGAAAAATACATGAGAGCACCATAAATAATCCAATAAATCCACACGGAAAGGGGGCGGCCAGCCCTGAAAAAGCGGAAAGTGCTCAAGAGGGAACGCGTCGACCGTGTACTGGAGAGCATATTCGATTATCCGCTGACCATCGTGGAAGCTCCCATCGGCTACGGGAAAACCACGGCGGTCAGGGAATTTCTTGCGGCCAGGGGCGGTTCTGTCATGTGGCTTTCTCTTTTGTCTGTCGAGGATACGCCGGCCTTCTTCTGGGACAGGCTTGCTGCAGAGATCAGCAAGCTCGATCCGGATGCGGGAAAGAGGCTTAAAAGCCTCGGCTTTCCTTCGGACGCACCCCAGACAGCTACCATCCTGTCCATTCTGGGCGAGCTGGAGTTTGATGAAAACACCGTCCTTGTGATCGACGATTTTCACCTTGTCAAACAACCGCAGACCGGCTTGCTGCTGGGTCAGATCGTTAAGGGGGAACCGCTCAACCTCCACATCGTGATTGTTACCCGTGATACCACCAATCTTGACTTCTCAGAGCTTTACGCCAAAGGCCTGTGCAATATCCTTCCCCAGCAGACGCTGCGCTTCACCGGCAGGGAAATACGGGATTACTGCGCCCTGATGGGTTTTAAGCCCGGCTACGACGATCTGCAAAAGATCGTTGAGTATACGGGCGGCTGGATATCCCTGATCTACCTGATCCTGCTGGGCATGGAACAGGGTATCCCCGTGGGCCGAAACAGCGCTATAGACGAGTTGGTGGAAAAGGTTCTCTATAACTCCTATGGCGAATCTATTCGGCAGTTCCTGCTGCGGCTTTCGGTAATGGACAGCTTTACGGCGGAGCAGGCGCGCTATGTAACGCAGGAAAGCCGTGCCGAAGAGCTCCTTAAACAGCTGCGCAGGGAAAACGCCTTCGTCTCCTTAGACGAAGGCTCAGGCGTATACAGAATCCATAACATGCTGCTGGATTATTTGAGAGCCAGGCAGGAGGCCGACGAAGAACGCGCAGCCCTTTACCGTCGATTGGGTGAGTGGTATCTTGAGAGAAAGGCGTTTATTCCGGCCTACGGATATCTTTACCGCGCGGGTGAGACGGAACGCATTCTCGCCCTGCTGGACAACGAGGATACAATCACCAACGATTTCGCCAATTTTGAGGGCGCCTTTGAAATGTTCGCCGCCGCTCCCCGCGCGCTGCTCTTCAAATACCCTCTTGCCTATCTGCAATACATAGCCCTGCTATTATTAAGCGGCGACCCGGGCGCGGCGCAGGACGGCGAACAGCGCCTGGGCGAACTTCAGGAGGCCTATGAACGGCTTGAGGATATTCATCCCAGCCGGAAAAACCGCATTCTCGCGGAGATCAACATCGTTCGCATCTTCGCCGCATTCAACGATGCGGAAAAAATGGTGGCCTGCATGAATAGTGCCCTTCGCCTGCTGGAAGGCGGCGTTTCCTGCCTGATTAAGCGGGAAAGCGAGTTCACTTTCGGTTCCCCTCATTTTCTGTACACATATTACAAGGAAGTGGGAAAACTAAAGAAAACGGTTGATTGCCTGGTGTCTGATTTACCCGCCTTTTCGGGGCTCGCCAGCGGCTGCGGTACCGGCTGCGACTATGCGGCATTGGCCGAATACGCGCTGGAAACCGGGGACTGGCAGGCGGCAGAGCTAAATGCCTTCAAAGCCATCTATAAAGCCAAAACACAGGAGCAAACCGGTATCGCTATTTGCGCCAATCTGACTTTGATCCGGCTTTACGTCTATCAGGGAAAGATCGCTGAAGCGCTGGAGCTGCTCCGGCAGCTCCGGGCCGATGTGACAAAAGTGAACAGCGCCGTTTACAATACCACGCTGGAGCTTGTGGAGGGATATGTTTATGGCTGCCTTGCGCGGCCGGACGGCATCCCGCAATGGCTGCAAAAGGGCGATATGTCACTCGCCTGTCTCATGTACCAGGGCATAGCCTTCAATTATATCGTTTACGGCAAGGCGGTATTGTTGTCCGGGAACTACATTCAGCTTGAAATACTGACCGAGGAATTCGCGCGTTATTTCTCCATCTTCCATAACCAGCTTGGGTTCCTGCACAACCGGATATTCGAAGCGGCGGCCAAATACCGGCTTTACGGCATGGAAAAGGGCTGCGCGGCGCTGGAAAATGCTCTCGATATGGCGCGGAAAGACAGGATCATCCTTCCCTTCGCGGAGTATGCTCCCGTTATCATCGACATGCTTCGTCACATCGTTTATTCCAATTCAAAGGACGCATATATAAAGGAAGTTCGCTGTTCCTGTGAACAATATCTTGAAAGCTTAAAACGCGCCCCGCAGAATGCAGTTTCCCTGTCGCCAAGGGAGACGGAAGTTCTGGCTCTCGCCGCCGAAGGGCTGACAAGGGACGATATCGCGATACAGCTTGGCTTGTCCGCAGGTACCGTTAAGACGCATCTGGAGAATATATACCGCAAGCTGGATGTATGCGGCAAAACCGCTGCCATTAAAAAGGCGCAAAGCTTAAAATTATTCTGATTTTCGACATATGAATACGCCGTTCGGCAGATACCAATCGACAAAATGATCCCCTATACTTTTATTATGGGGGATTTTTGTGTTTACCGCCATCCTCCGTGCCGAAAGGAGGCTTTGATCAATGAGTAAAATGCTCAGGGCCACGCCGCGCGACGATTATACTCTGCTCGTTGAATTCGAGCGCGGCAACAAGATCATCTTTAACATGCGGGACATGATCCGGACCATACCGTACAGCAGCCTTGAGGGCTTGAGCCGCTTTAAGGATATCACTTTGGAGGAAAAGGCTATATGCAGGCCGGACCCCGTACAGGGGAAAAAGAGCATGCTGCCCATACGTCTGACAGTGGACAACATGCTGTTTGCCATACGGGATTAAGAAAGATAGATAGGAAAACAAAAGATGAAAATGAAGATCGTAATAAAAATACTGCCGCTTCTGTTGATAACGTCATTGACGCTCACGCTGCTGCCGGTAACGGCGCTGGCGGCGAGCGACCCGGCTAATTTTATCTTTGACGTGTCGGAGGGAAATGTTTCCATTTATGAAGACGCAGGCGGGCTCCATGTGAACTACGGCAACCCGTTGACAACGGTGGATGTTCCCGACAATAACCAGGAGATTACTATCACCGGCACCACGAGAAACTATACCATCTATGTGTGGACAACAACGATCTCGGTCAATATCACGCTGAGGAATGTGAACATAGACGTATCGGGTCGGACCGGCCTCTGTGCTTTCTTCATAGATAGTAAGCCCATAGCGGTAAACCTCACGCTGGAAGGGAACAATACCCTCGCAAGCGGCGATTTCTTTGCCGGGCTGTTCTGCGCGCAGCCGTCGGCGCTGACGATCGGCGTCAACTCCGACCCTGACGGCTCGCTTACCGCCATCGGCGGCGATAGTGCCGCTGGTATCGGCGGCTCCAATGAGGCCAGCGGCGCAATCACCATCAGCAGCGGCACGGTGACGGCTAATGGCGGCGGCGCCGCCGCAGGCATAGGCGGCGCGTACGGCGCGGGTGTCGGCGGCGAGGTGACGATCAGCGGCGGTACGGTCACGGCCACTGCAGGCCACAGCTGGGGCGCGGGGATCGGCGGCGGTTATTATGGCCACGGCGGCAAGGTCACCATCAGCGGCGGCACAGTCATAGCTACGGGTGGCGACATGGGCGCGGGCATCGGCGGCGGTTATCGAGGCAACGGCGGCGAGGTGACGATTAGCGGCGGCACGGTAGCGGCATCCGGCTTCGTGGGCATAGGCGGCGGATCCGGATACGTAGGCAGCGGCGGCACACTGAAGAACGCATATGGCGCGGACGTCTTTCCCACCGTCATCACGCTGGAAGGCGTTGCCGCCAAAACGCCGATCAATTCGCTCACATCAAGCGCAAACTATTACGGCATGAACGATGTGTTCACGGACGCCTCCGGCAAGCTGTATCTGTACCTGCCCCAGGGGGCCGTGACCCTCGGCGCGCAGACTCCCTCCACCCGGTACGAAGGTGGAGCCATCACGGCGGACTCGCCGACTGATTTCACTTTCCGCGAAGCAGCTTTGGCCGAAAGGGAGATAGAGCTGCGAACCGGCGAAAATTATATTCAGTGGCGCTATACGGATGAAACAGATTGGCATGATCTGGTGGAACTCTCGGCTATCACGGGCCCTCAGGGAGAAGCAGGCGCGGATGGCCAGAATGGCAAAGATGGCGCGAACGGCGCGGATGGTAAAGATGGCCGTGACGGCGTGGACGGTCAGAACGGCGCGAACGGTATGGACGGCCAGAATGGCAAAGATGGCGCGAACGGCCGTGATGGTATAAATGGCGCGGACGGCCGTGACGGTGTGAATGGCGCGGACGGTAAAGACGGCAGCACCGGAAACGGCATAAAAAGTATCGAAAAAACCGGAACCGAGGGCTATGTGGATACCTATACGATTACATTTACCAACGGTACAAAAACAACGTTTACCGTTACCAATGGCAGAGACGGCGTGGGAATCGAAAGCAGCGCTGTCAATGAATACGGCGAAATCGTTTTTACGCTGACGAACGGAAAACAGCTGAAGATAACGGCCGACATGTTTCCCGCAAGCGGGGAAAGCGGTACGAATGCCACGGCAACAATCGCGCTGGTAATCGCCGCCATTGCGCTTCTGTCTCATCTGGGGTAGATTATTCCGCTGTTGCGCCGTCGAAAAGGCTGACGGAAAAGCCGTGACATCTACTCGGCACAACCTATATTAAACAAGAAAAAAGTCTTCTGAAAGCTGTAATGTGCCCCATTCTGACGGTCAAAGACCGCCCCTACTATTCGAGACGCTACTCATATGTCCGTAGGGGCGGGGTTCCATCCCCGCCCGTGAAATACCGTCCAACTATTCCATATAACGGGAGGACGCAGAGGCTCTCCCTTATAGAATATAACCATCTTATCATGTCTTAAGGGCATTCTTCGAAAGAATCTCTTTTCTTTTTCTGGCGACCACAGGCCGCTCCTACACGCGCTGCGTTTCATTCGTATCGAACAAAGTTTGCCGGTGTAGGTAAAGGGGAAGCCTATTGTTCGGATAAATACCCATTTTTCATGCCGAGTTTGCGATTGAAGGAACGGGAATCCCATGGAAAGTGCATTGAAGAAGGGAGTTCTTTAAGTCGTTGTTTTTATGTATATACATAGAAATGATTAATAGGCATGAAAAGTACCGAAAACTGCCAATATGCTTTGATTAACGGATTAATAACAGCAATATTATAAAATAAACTTCCATATATCGATATTTTTTTGCTCCATAATATGCTATATATTACAGATATATTTCAATTTTCTTGACAAATCGTAATATTTAAGCGATAATCTAGCGCTGTGTGCGTATAATATGAATAAATTAACCATAATATGTTAATAATAATTATATTATATGCGTATCATCACTCACATAATGCTCATAAACTGTATTACAGGCGAGCACTATTAAAAGTGAAATCGAAGGGAGAAAAGCGATAATAGTTAAAAAGACGATTATATTGCTTGTGACCATTGGATTGCTGCTCAGTTTATTCGAAGTAACCACGTTTGCCGCAGAAAGACCGGTTGGAATAACGGCGAACGCAATAGGACTCAAGGGGGCGCTCGACCTGCCCGGTGTGGAATTCAGCGAGGCGCTTGCAAAACCGCACTATACGCAAGGGAAGAACGGGAGGACAGAAACCGAAAAAAGTAACAAGAAAAAAGAGAATATTTTCGCAGGCACGCATATAAAGGAACTTGTTTTAGGTTATGCGCCGGATGCTGACATTGAAACCTATGCAGGCGCCCCGAAGTTCATGCACGCCGAGGGAATAGTTACGCTGCCCGAGAAGTACACCGACGACGAAAAAAAGATGATAGCGCGTGTAGTTTACGCGGAGGCGCGCGGTGAAAGCTTTGAGGGCAAGGTCGCGGTTGCGCAGGTTATACTCAACAGGTACGAAAGCGGCAAATTCGGAAAGTCTATAGAGAGCGTAGTTTATTCAAAACACCAGTTCGCGGTAGGCAGGCGTTACGACTACGCCTGCATGGAAGCGGTCGAATACGCAATAGACAATTCGCCTTATCCTAAGAATATGTACTATTTCCAGAAAAGCAAGAGGAAAAACTGGCACGGCAAATATTTCGACAGGATAGGGAATCACAGCTTTTACTGCGGCAAATGGTGACAGGCAAAACGCAAAACTGAATATCACGTTAAATTTGATATAGAAAACGCTCCCGATAAAACTAAAGCTGCCGGGAGTGTTTTTTCTTACACTATTAAACAAAAAACCTTTATGTGAAGCCTTTTTCGTCAACGCCCGCCTATTCTGCATAACCCGCTTATATCAATTAGGTTTTGCCCCAGTTCGCTTATCACCGCTTCGTCGTGCGTTACGAGTATCACGCTCTTTTTCCGCTCTATAAAAAGCCGCCTGAAAAGCGAGATCATATCGGATAACAGCTTTGAGTCAAAGCCTTTGAACGGCTCGTCTAAAAGGTAAAGCTCGGCGGGGTAGCAGTAAGCGCGCGCCATCGCAACGCGGCGTTTCATGCCGCCCGAGAGCTTTGAGGGCGTCTTGTCTTCATGCCCCGTAAGCTGCATCGCTTCTATAATGTCCCGCGTTACGGCGTCCATCTCGTCTTTACCCATTATGTCTTTCAGCACAAACTCTATATTGCCTTTAACGCTCTGCCAGGGCAGCAGCCTGTCCTCCTGAAACATGAAAGATATTTTCCGAGGTACGCCCGTCACATTCCCCGTATAGTCCTTATCGAGCCCCGCGAGTATCCTAAGCAGCGTCGTCTTACCGCAGCCCGAAGGCCCCGCGATCACCGTAGTCTCATTAAGAGGAAACTCTAAGGTTATATTATCGAACAAAACCTGTTCGCCGAATTTTTTTGTAAGCGATTCAAGCCTTATGCTCATAGCCTGTTACCCCGCGGCAGTATGCGCTTTAGCCCTTTTTCCACCGCTATGCTTATTATTATTATAGTTAACGTCCACGCAAACAGCTCCGGCGTCTCGAGGCTGAGCTTTGTAGTATAGAGGTTGTATCCCATGGAATGCTTTGAGCTTGCAAGCACTTCGGCGGCGACTACCGATTTCCACGAAAACCCGAGGCATATCGACAGCGCCGAATAGACATTGGGCAGCACCGAAGGCACGCTTATGCCGGTCAGCACTCTTTTATGCCCCACTCCGAATACGGCGGCCATTTCAAGCAAATCCCTGTCCACAGATTTTATGCCGGAAAGCGTGTTAGTATAGAATATCGGAAAACACAGCAGCACGCAGGAAAACACGGGCACGAACGACGAATCGAACCATACCAGCGCAAGTATTATAACAGAAGCGACGGGCGTAGATTTTACCGCGGTAATCGCGGGGCCCAGCAGCGTTTCCAGCACGCTCCAGCGCGACGCAAGATAGGCAAGCGCTATGCCCGAAACAAAGGATATCGCTATTCCAAGAACGACGCGGTAAAACGTGAACGCCACGTCGAGCCAGAATTTTTCCGTCACCACTATTTTGCTTAAAGCCGAAAACGTTTCGGCAGGGGAAGGCATGTAAAGAGCCCTGTTTACCAGCATCGAAGCTATCTGCCATACGGCAAGCCAAAACAATATAACAAGTACTATCTTTACCGTACGTCTGATTCTGCCGCTCCTGCGACGCATTGCACTCTCCAAAACTTTTTTTAAATTATAGCATATCGCCCGCGGTATGTATATTTGCTTTCAGCGTTTTCAAATCTCCAGATCAAATATGAAACCATTTTCACCCCATCAAGTCTTAGGACTTGCCAGGGACCCCGATTAAAGTATTTGAACGGAGGCTGCTTTTAGAGTATTATAGGTATGGAGGCGTTTAATGGATTTCACTCATTTACACCTGCATACCGAATACAGCCTGCTGGACGGCACGGCGAGGATAAACGATTTAATAGAGCGCGTAAAGCAGATGGGCATGCACAGCGCCGCTATCACCGACCACGGCGTAATGTACGGCGTTGTTGACTTCTACAGGAAAGCCGAAGAAGAGGGTATAAAGCCTATAATCGGCTGCGAAGTCTATGTCGCTCCGGGCAGCCTTACCGACAAAACCAAGGCGATGAAGGAATACTCGCACCTCGTGCTGCTTGCCAAAAACAACGAGGGCTACAAAAACCTGATGCGCCTTTCTTCGATTGCGTTCACACAGGGGTTTTATCATAAACCGAGAATAGACTACGACGTGCTGGGCAAATACAAAGAAGGGCTTATCTGCCTCTCTGCGTGCCTGGCGGGAGACATACCGAGATATATAATGAGCGGCGACATCGTCGCCGCGGAAAGGCTGGCCGCGCGTTTGCGCGATATGTTCGGCGAGGATTTCTACCTTGAGCTGCAGGATCATTTCTTGCCCGAGCAAAAGCCGGTGAACGCGGCGCTTATAGACATGGGCAGGCGCCTTTCGATACCGCTTGTCGCCACCAACGACGTGCACTATATAGCACGCGAAGACGCCGAGGCGCAGGACGTGCTGCTGTGCATACAGACGCGCTCGTTTGTGGACGATACCGACAGGCTCAAATTCGGCACGGACGAGTTCTACCTAAAGAGCGCTGAAGAGATGGCAGCGCTTTTCAAACACGTTCCCGAAGCCATATCGAACACAAAAGCCATTGCCGACAAGTGCGGCGTAACGATGGACTTTAAGTCCATACATCTCCCTGTTTTTAAAGTGCCGGAAAACATAAGCAACAAAGAGTATTTGAGAAAAATATGCTTTGAAGGGCTGAAAAACCGGTACGAAAATGTAACGGACGAGCTCAAGCAGCGCCTTGAATTTGAGCTGGGCATAATAGACAGCATGGGCTTTACGGATTATTTCCTCATAGTCTGGGATTTTATAAAGTTCGCGCGCGACAGGGGCATATCCGTAGGCCCCGGCAGGGGCAGCGCTGCGGGCAGCCTTGCCGCGTATGTGCTCAGGATAACGGACATAGACCCTATAGAATACAAGCTGTTATTCGAGCGGTTTTTAAACCCCGAGCGCATAAGCATGCCGGATATAGACATAGACTTCTGCATAGAGCGCAGGGGAGAGGTTATCGACTACGTTGTCAGCAAGTACGGCGAAGACAGGGTGGCGCAGATAATAACGTTCGGTACTCTGGGCGCAAAGCAGGTGATACGCGACGTTGCGCGCGCGCAGAAATTCCCCGTTGCCGAAGCGGACAGGATAGCCAAAATGGTGCCGTTTGCGCTTAAGATGACAATACGGCGGGCGATGCAGGAAAACGCGAGGCTGCGCAACGAGTATGAAACGAAGCCCGAGATAAGGAAACTTCTGGATACAGCGATGAAATTAGAGGGCATACCCCGCCACGCTTCGACGCACGCGGCGGGCGTAGTGATATCCAACCTGCCGATTACCGAATATGTGCCGCTTCAGATAAACCCGCGCGACGGAAGCATAATAACGCAGTTTCCTATGACCACGCTTGAGACCCTCGGGCTTTTGAAGATGGACTTTTTGGGGCTCAGAAACTTAACCGTTATACGCCACGCAATAGAGATAATCAAAGAGACAAGAGGCATAGACGTAGACCTTGAACATCTGCGTTTCGACGACAAGAACGTTTACGACCTGATAGCGTCTGGCGACACCGACGGTATATTCCAGCTTGAAAGCTCGGGCATGCGGCAGCTTGCAATGCAGATGAAGGCGGAAAACCTTGGCGACATAATGGTTGTAATTGCGCTGTTCCGCCCGGGGCCTATGGAAAGCATACCCGCTTACCTCGCTGCGAGGCGCAACCCGAAAAACGTTAAATACGCGCACCCGCTGCTTGAAGGCATACTTAAGGACACGTTCGGCTGCATAGTATACCAGGAGCAGGTGATGGAAATAGTCCGGGAACTTGCCGGGTATTCGTACGGGCGCAGCGACCTCGTGCGCCGCGCGATGGCTAAAAAGAAAAAAGACGTGATGGAAAAAGAGCGGCAGGTTTTCATATACGGAGACGAGAAGAGCGGAGTGGATGGGGCGGTGAAACGCGGCGTGCCCGCCCACGTAGCGGAGCAGATATTCAACCAGATGATGGACTTTGCCGAATATGCGTTCAACAAATCGCACGCGTGCGCGTACGCGGTAATATCCTACTATACCGCTTATCTTAAATGCTACTATAAAGCCGAATATTTTACGGCGCTATTAAACAGCTTTATAGGCGTGCCCGACAAGATATCGGCTTACATACAGTATTGTGCGAGCGCCGGCATAAAAATGCTGCCGCCCGACATCAACAAATCCAAATACCTGTTTTCCGTGGAAAACGGAGCGATAAGGTTCGGATTCGCCGCTATTAGGGACGTAGGCCACGCGGCGGAGTATATAGTGAAGGAGAGGAAAAAGGGCAAGTTTACAAGCTTTCGGGAGTTCATTAACAGGACTGTAGATTTTATCAACAAGAAGATGCTCGAAGGCTTTATACTCGCGGGCTGCTTTGACAGCCTCGGGCTCAAGCGCTCCCAGCTTATGGCGGTAAGCGACCGGGTGCTTAAATCGGCGCAGGACGCTAAAAAGAAGAACGTATCCGGGCAGGTATCGCTGTTTGACGAAGCGTCAATCGGCATTGCGGACTCGGACGACTATCCCGACACTGCCGAATATGAAAAAGACCAGCTTTTGACGATGGAGAAGATAGCCACCGGCGTTTACCTTTCGGGCCACCCGCTCGACCAGTACAAAGAGGATCTGGAAAAGCGCGACATAAACATATACAAGATACTGTCCGCGAATGAAGACGCCGATTCCGCCAAATACTTCGAGTCGAGAGTGGTAGAGCTCGTAGGCATACTAAGCGGCATAAGGCGCCGCTCCACAAAACAGAAAAAAATGATGGCGGGCGCATATCTTGAGGACCTCTACGGCACGATAGAACTGATTATATTCCCAAGCGTTTACCAAAAATGCGAGCTGATGCTCGTTAACGACACTATCGTGCGCGTAACTGGCAAGGTGGACATACGGGAGGACGAACCGCCCATGCTGCTCGTCGAGGATATAGCGCCGTACGAAAAGGAAGACGCAAAATTCAGCGGCAAAAAGCTGTACGTGCGCATACCCAAGGACATGGGAGAGGATACCGAGCGCCTAAAGCGCATACTTAAAACTTCGCCCGGTACCGAGCCCGTAAACATAGTCGTCGAAAAGACCGGCGAGAGGATAAGAACAGGCAACGGACTTAAAGTTTCTCTCACGGGCTCGCTAATAAACAACCTCATTTCAACTTATGGCCATGAAAACGTGGTTGTAAAATAATCGCGTCTATTGAAGAGCCGCTGCTCTTATGTTAGTATATTACCAAATAAAGCTGGGGTGAATTAAGATGGATGATTCTAATAACATCATTGGTCAGGAATTCATAGTCGTAAAGGCGCTCAAAGACGGAGTCAATATAATAGGCATGACCAGGGGAAGGGACACCAAGTTTCATCACACCGAAAAGCTTGACAGGGGCGAAGTAATGATAGCGCAGTTTACCGAGAACACGTCGGCAATAAAGATACGCGGGAACGCGCAGATACTTACGTCTCACGGCATTGTTATTTCCGGAGATGAATAGTAACAGGAGGAGCGGCTATGTGGATTGTGGTGGGTATGGCCGGCTCTCGAAAGATTGCCTGCAAGATGCAGAAACTGCTCGAATCCGAGGGTATTCTTGTAAAGCTTTCTAACGTTTCCGGCAAAATAAAAACCAGCGACGATACATACGAGATACTTGTGCTTGAATCCGAGGCCGGCTTGGCGAGAGAAATACTGCTGGAAAACGGATATTAATATCGGGGTCCCCAGCAAGACGTAAGGCTTGATGGGGTGTATATACGTTGTCCGAAAGGCAGGAACTTTTGGGCGATTTTATTGGAGGGTCAGCAATGAAAACTGTCGAGTGCAAGATACGCGTAAGATATTCCGAGGCGGGCAGGCAGGGATACGCACATCACGCTAATTACTTCAACTGGTTTGACGAAGCGCTTGAAGAGCTCGTCAAGCAGTGCGGCATGAGCTATAAGGAGATAGAAGACTTAGGGTATTTTCTCGCGCCGGTATCCGACAGATGCAAATACTTTCATCCCGCCAGCTACAACGACGAGCTTACAGTGCGGCTGACCGTTGCGGACGTAAGTTCGATAAAAGTAAAGTTCTCATATGAAATACTTCGCGAGAAGGACGCCAAGATAATAGCCACAGGCCATTCTACTCACGTTTTCGTGGACAGGGCTTTCCGCCCGCATTCGTTAAAGCGCATCGTCCCGTCGCTGTACGCAAAGTTGGAGGAAATGACGGCTGAATAAAAGATAAATAAGTATCCCCCGGCGAGCCGGGGGTTTTTCTTTACCGGGTATAACCCTTTACTACTAGCCACGCCTAAAGGGCGTTGGTACGATCTGGCACTTGCGAAAGGCTGTTACTTGCTACCC
>JBLNCA010000022.1:0-56146 GCA_050260375.1 Burkholderiales bacterium
GTTGAAAGAAGATCAACTGGGAGAGCAACTAACGTTTGATGTAGAAAACCCGTTTACGGGTAGCAAGTAACAGCCTTTCGCAAGTGCCAGATCGTACCAACGCCCTTTAGGCGTGGCTAGTAGTAAAGGGTTATACCCGGTAAAGAAAAACCCCCGGCTCGCCGGGGGATACTTATTGCGCATTTTTCCATATTGAGCGAGCGTGAGCGATTATCGGCGGTAATCTTAAGTCAGAGAAAGCCAAATAAGGAGGATTTGACTCATGCAGATAAACGTTACCGAGGTTGTTATATCAATCGTCGGGCTTGTGTTTACCGCGGTAGTTATACCGCTTACTAAAGCGGCTTTTGCGTGGCTGCGCGAGAGGACGCACAGCGAAGCGCTGCGCAGCGCGATAGGCGAGGCCGAGGCGGTGGCGGACAACGTTGTGGCGTCGCTGCAGGCAAGCGTAGTGGAAGGGCTTAAATCAAAGAGCGCCGACGGCAAGCTTTCGGCCGACGACATAAAGATGATAAGCGTTAAGGCGTTCGATATGTTCATAAGCGACCTGTCAGCGAAATCGCTCGCAGTCATCGCTGGCAACGCGGACGACATAGGCGCATACGTTAAAAACCTGATTGAGGCGAGGCTGCTTGTAGCGAAGAAACAGGGAGGGACGAATGGCTGACTACACCGTTGTAAAGGGCGACACACTTTCAAAGCTCGCAAAGAAATACAACACGACCGTCGACGAACTCGTAAGGCTCAACAACATTAAAAATAAGAATCTTATCAGGATAGGGCAGACGCTGAAGCTGCCCGACTCCGCGCAGGCTGCTCCCACGCAGCCTGTTCAGCCTGCGCCCGCCCAGCCTGCGCCCGGCGGCAACGAAGGCGGCGAGACTGACTGGAAGACGCTTATAAACAGCATATACGACAACTTAAAGTCGTCGCAGAAGCAGGCCATCAAAGGCCGTTACGACGCGCAAAGATTGGAGCTTAACGCTCAGAAAGAAAAGGCTCCTGACATATATAATCCGCTGAGAAACGAGGCGTATGCGAACAGCGAGATGGCGGAGCGCTCGCGCCGCGAAGCAATGGCAAATATGGGGCTTTCGGCGGCGGGCGGCACGTCGCAGACGCTGAGGCAGCGCAACACAAACGCGCTTCTTAATACGCTTGGGGACATCTCCCGCCAGCAGCAGGACTATACGAACAATATAGAGCTTGCCCTCGGCAAATTGGGCATACAGGAGGGTGCAGAGATAAACAGCTCGGATTTGCAGATAGATTCGCAGAGGGAACAGGCGATGCTGGATCAGGGCAACTGGGAGAAGAACTACGGCCTGCAGCAGAGCCAATACGACCTTGCAAAGAGCGACAGCACTTTCAATAAGGCGTTTGAACTGTATTCAAAGAGGCTTATCACAAAGAAGCAGTTCGAGAGCATGACGGGGTTGGATATCAGATAGCGGAGGAGAAAATGGCGGATGAAGAAAGGCGGTATCCAGGCGAACCGCCCGAAACAATAAGGGACAGGCTCCATGCGCAGGCAGACGCGGCGTACCAACGGCTGGCGGACGAAGCGCGCGTAAACAAAGCGCTTGCGGACCTTGCCGCCCGGCAGTTTTACGCCGCGGTAGGCACAGGCGGAAAAGCGGCCGAGACTACGATAAGGCAGCGCAGCGAGAACAACCTGCGCAGCCTCCTCGGTAAGGCAAGAAAGATACGGGACGATTATAAAAAGAACGTGGACTTAGCGCTTGAAAAGCTTAGCCTGCAAACCGAAGCGGACAAAAGCAGCAGCGCCGGGAGGATAAACGCCGAGCAAGGCTTGGCGCGGCTTTCACAGCGCAGGGCGGACGCCGACTTGGAGCTGCAGCGGCAGCAGCTTGACCTTTACAAAAACGACAGCGACTTTAACAAGGCGTACCGTATGTATTTGAGCCGGATGATAAGGAAGAACGCGTTCAAGGACATGACGGGCATAGAGGTAAATGTTGATTGACATGCAAAATCCGAAACGGGATTATCAAGCGTAAAAAAGCGTGAAAAATCGGAAAAATCATTAAAAACCCCTTAAATACATGTAAAAAACCCGCGACAAGTGTGTAAAAAATGTGGAAAAAATGAACTCGGCGCTGGCGGGCTTGTCAAATGATAAGTGATAAAACAGCTTGATTTTTGTTGTTTCATACTGATCCGTATTCCAAATATAAAAAAGTGTTTTGAAACTGTTAAAATAGTGGGTATAACTCCTTTAAATAGCGTTAAAATCATTAAAACGGTCACATTTTAATAATAGCCCAAAAAACGAAAAAAATAAAGAAATTATCAGCGAACTCAACGAACAAAACTGCAGTTTGCAGCGAACTAAGTTCGTCGATGCCTTAAAATCAGGTATTAAAATCAACATGCTTTATCGACCTTGAAAGGATCAAAGCTAATGATGAAATCCTTATAGGAAACAGTAAGCCCATAATGCTCTTTATAGGCCTGAAGTCCATAAACCAAAAATTCAACTGTGACGTTCAGCTCATCCGCCAGCTCGTAAATATCGCAGGACGACGTCTGGCGTCAATAAGTTTATTAAAAGGCATCAGTTTTTTAACGGCATTGAAACGGGCGATATTTTCGAGCTTATCACGCAGGTATTTGGTAGCATAAAAGAGATCTACCGGAGTGGTGAAATAATGCTCGAGCTCTTCAGCAAGAACGCAGATCCGCTTTGCGGTGGTATCCAGTTTAGTACTTAAAGTAATTGATTTTATACCGCATTTAGAATTTTGATAATAGAACCCACTCATATCGTTTGGTAAACGGCCATAGAGCAGTAATATATCGTTATCGTATACAAACTGCTCCATTTTTTCATAATCGCTGACCATGATGTGCGCCTCCGGATGAGGTAAAAGTGGTATATAAATTATGACGTAAATAATGTACTATTTTACGGACTTTTAAACTTGTTTTTGCGGGGGCGGAATACATAACCCCTTGCTTTTTTATCTTCGATATTTTTGATAGCACCATTTATGTAAATAACAGGAGTATTATCAATTGAAGGCTCAAAATGACCATTAAAATTAATACTTGGTTTAAAGTATGGGCTGTTTTTATATTCGTACAATATACTAAGAGCTTTATCAAGATCGTTCATTTTTACATAAACTTCGGCTAACCAACGGCAATAAAGATAGTTACTCGGATCTTCTTTATATACTTCCGATAGAAGTTTTTCTGCTTCAACCAGCTGATTGCTTTTGTATAATTGTATACCGACCTTATATTTATATTCAGTAACCTCGTTTTGATTTCGAGCATTTTTTATTATTTTATTACCAGTTTTTATAGATAACGGTCTGAATGAAGCGGACTTACCCTTATAAGCTTCAAATAATAATATATGGGCCTCCTGATCATCAATATCTTTTAAAAGCTCAATAACAACGTCATAAATATCTTCTCTAGACTCATAAATAGAACGGCCATTGCAGATTTTTTCAAGGTAAGATTTAGTCTCCTCTGATACATGACAAAACATCCCCATACTATGCAATAATTCTCTAGCGATATTTATAATATACTGAGACTTATTCATTATATTTACCTTTTATTCTTTTTTCTTGCCGTATTTTTGTATTAAAAACTGCTTATATTCTTCAAGCTGCTGGAGAGCTTCAGGCGTGAGATCGTCGTAGGTTTTACCACCATCGATATGAGCAGCGGCTATTTCCCCCGGATGCGGGTAATCTGAATGCCCTATTAAATAATCAGTACTTACACCAAATAGATCAGCAAGTTTGCATAGAATATCATAATCAGGTTCACTTTTGCCTGTTTCGTATTTGTTATATGTCGTTCTATCAATTCCTAACTTAATAGCAACCTCTTGCTGTGTATATCCTCTATATTTCCGAAGAGATCTTAAGTTGCTTGAAAAGACCATATTACCACCTCTTTTATTTTCCCCCAAAAAAAGCAAAGTGAAACATATTCACGTGTAATTATAGTGAAGAATTATCACTTTGTCTATTGACATGTGAAGAAAATGCTCATATAATTTACGATATGTGGAGAATCTTCACTATTTGTATGGGGTAATAATATGAATTCAATAAAAAAAAGACGGGTTGAAATGGGGCTAACCCAAGAGCAACTTGCTAAAAGACTGAAAATTCATCGGACAACCGTTGTTAAATGGGAGACAAATAAATCCACACCTAAAACCCGGATGCTGCCAGAACTTTCAAAGGTTCTTGATATATCAATAGAGGAACTTTTGAATGTTGGATAATTCAAAAGGAGGTATTTACATGAACTTAAATTTAGTTAAAAAAGCCGATTTTAACGGCGTTGAATGCGATTTTTACGAGACTAACGAAACAAAGAATATCTGGCTCACACGGGAACAGATCGGAAGAGCGCTGGAATATGAACATCCGGGGGCAGCAATAAAGAACATTCATCTTCGCAATAAAGGAAGGATAGATCAGTTTTCAAGGGTGGCTCAAGTTGAGCTACCCCAAGGCGGAGAGCAGAATATCTATCTCTACTCCCCCAAGGGCGTGTACGAGATTTGTCGCTGGAGCCGCCAGCCGAAGGCGGACGCCTTCATGGACTGGGTGTGGGGGATCGTCGAACAGCTGCGCACCGGCCGCGGCTACGACATGGCGGCGGTTATCACTGAGACAGTGAAGGTGACACTTACGGAGTTTACAAAGCAGCTTATACCTCTATTAAAAGAGATCTTAACGGATGTTAAAACGGCGCCAGTAAGCGAGGTGCATATTCATCAGAAAGAAGATCGTTTTGTTCCCCGACGGCGGAAGCATCATTCCATTATAGAACATTTGGACGACGACGTGAGAAAAGAAGTCGAGTTCATGATTTGCTCGGATAAATATTCTTTCAGGGATATCGTTGAGATGCTCAGGGAATACGGGGTTGACGTCTCAATTACGTCTGTATACAGGTATTCAAAGCGCCTTGTGGACGGACTGTAATAGGGGTTGGTAAGTGAGAAAGGTAAGACTTGCATACGCCGTTATGCTGCTGATTACAGCTACAGCGGCAGTCATGGCCCCAACTGAATCAGAGCTAGGACAAACGGAGTTGCCAAAGATGGAAATACGGAAGGCTATAGAGAAGGCAGAAGTCATTCCAGTATTCAACCAGGCCATGTCAACACCGCTTCCTGCGAAACCAACAGCGGAGGTTATACATACGGAACGAATTAAGGCTGAGGTAATATCCGAACACATATCTGAACCGACGCCTACGCCTTCGAAATACAGCGATGAAGAAAAGGAGCTCATCGCGCGGGTAGTATATGCCGAAAGCCGCGGAGAGCCGTTCGAGGGACAGATCGCGGTCGCGGCAGTAATCCTGAACCGATATGAGTCAGGGAAGTTTGGCAAAAGCGTAAGAAGTGTAGTCTACGCAAAAGAGCAGTTTGCAGTAAGTAGTAAATATAGTGACGAGAATATGGCGGCCGTCGAAGCGGCAATTGCCGGTACGGATTATCCGGACACAATGTATTACTTCCAAAAGAGCAAGCGTAAAAAATGGGGCGACAAAATCTACTATGCCCGTATCGGAAATCACAGCTTCTATTTAGGAAAATGAGAATGAAGGTTTACATGCAAGTAACACGTGACAAATACCAGCTGCCCGTAGCGGTGGATGACTCGCCGAAAGAACTGGCTGAGCTCTGCGGCTGCAGCGCGAATGCTGTAAGCAGCGCTTTAAGCCGCCTGAAGAGCGGACAGCTTCGCAGGCCGAGATTTGTATGTGTTGAGATAAATGACGATACAGAAGCCAATAGTACGGGCATTTATGGGAGAACAGGGCGGCATGGCCGCCTCCGTGTCGGCGTAGCTCAGCGGCAGAGCGGTATGGATTCATAGTCCAATGGTCGCGGGTTCGAGTCCCGCCGCCGGTACTAAACCTATTAGCAGCCGGATATTATGCAGGCCGGCATTAAAGGATCGAACGGGCCACTAGGTTCGGGAACAAAGAGGCGGCAAGAATGGCCCCTTCCGCCTCATCTATTAACTATTGGAGGTAGATTATGGTCAAGAGAAAATGCCCGGTATGTGGCAATTACATGTTTACAGCCAACGAAACAAAGGTATGCAAATGCTCTTGCGGAGAAAAGCTGGGCCCGGAGTTGAATATGCAGATTGGTGAAAAAGATAAAAAGCCGGCCGCCTTTCCCGTGGTCGGAGAAGTCCTGGCTAATGGGTACATGGTACTTGCTATTTGGAAAAAAGAATACGTTCTGGCCGTCAGCGAAGATAAAAATGTTCTGCAGCCTTATGTCACTTGGTATTTGGATCAGAACGGTCAGACTTATGGCGGTACTTACTTCGCGGATAAGGGCGATGCAGAAAGGCACTTTGCAGCACTTTGCTTTAAATGGTTCTACAACAACGATGAGCTTGGTATGGCTCTCAGCGTGTTCAATCAATTCAAATGGGATCGGAATATACTTTCGATGATATTTGATCACGAAAATGACGTGATACTTTTCAACGAGGATGCACTAATGCGCATCATCATGATGGCCAATCCTGCCCAGGAACCGAGGCCAATACGCCTTATCAGCCAAGATGAACTGCTGAAACGGCGCAAAACCAAGAAAAAGCTGCCAGAAAAAATAAAAACACCACTAATGAGCGATGAAATGATAGTGGCAACCATCCGCAAGCAGGATGAAGCAGGATGAAAGGAGCCGCCCAACATGTCAATTATGATATTTGACAGCCAGAAAAGCTATATAAGAGAGCTGCTCGAAAAGACTGGCACCCACCTTGCAGATTATACGAATAAAGAACTGGACAAGCTCACCTGTCGGGAAGCTGACAGAGTAATGGAATCCCTGAAAGAAGAACTTAGGGCACAACGGCTACAGCAGAGGCTTGGGCAGCGATTTCAGTACATGCAGCATCACAGACGTTAAGAGATATATTAGCCGAAACCGCCGCGAGGCGGTCTGCCGGGGATAACCTCCCGGTACTGACGAGGCAGGTGTAAAAATGGAATTATTGACAGTCAAAGAGGTCGCGGAGCTTAAAGGCGTCAGCGAGAGATACATACAGCGGCTAATAAAAGATGGTCAAGTATACGCTCAGGAACACAGCAATCCTGCGAACAACCGCCGGCAGTATTTGATACCGCTTAATTCACTGCCAAGTGAGATTCAGCGCAAGTATTACGCTCTAAAAGGCAAGGCAGATATAGAAGCGGGTACGGAGCTGCTGCCGGAAATTATACAACCAAAGAAAAGCGTAACACGGCCTCAGCGGAGCTTTGACGAGTATAGTGCAGACGAGCGGGAACAGATAACATTTTGGACGGCAGTGCTGCAGGCATGGCAGGAATGCCGGGCAAAGTATGAGCGAAAGACAGATGCCGACCCACTCTTCGTGGCAATGATGAAGCTGCAGCATAAAGATATCACCATCAGCGAAGATATCCTTTACCGCAAGTGGGCGGCGTATAAATCGGGCGACATTGAAGGACTCATTGACCGCCGAGGCGGATGGAACCGCGGGCAGTGCGGCATACCGGAAGAGGCATGGAACTGGTTTTTAACGGCATATCTCGATGAACGGAAACTGAGTATAAGCCAGTGCTATAAACTCACGCTTTATTGGGTTAAAGAGTTCTGCCCGGAACTGTACGACAAGCTTCCCGGAGAGCGTACGTTCCGCCGCAAGGCTGAAAAACTGGCGCAGGCAGTAGTCACTATGGGCCGCCAAGGCAGCAAAGCGTTTGCGGACCGCTGCGCACCGTATATTGTGCGCTTATATGACGAGTTGCAGCCAAACGATTATTGGGTCGCTGACAACCACACGCTTGATATTATCTCACAACGCGAGGATGGAAGTGAGGCAACGCACAGGCTTTCCCTTACAGCGTTTATGGACGCTCGCAGCAGTGTTATGGTTGGCTGGAACTTAACGGACACTCCATGTAGCCAGTCGACAGTGCTGGCGCTGCGGCATGCGATAATGCGCTTTGGCATACCGAAAGTCTGCTATTTCGACAACGGCACGGAGTTCTTAACATATGACCTGGCCGGGCGCGGGCATCGCTCCCGAAAGAGCCAAAGTCTTATCGACGATCCGCCGCCGATCTTTGCCCGACTGGGGATCGAATTTAGAAATGCCTTACCCCGCAATGCTAAAGCGAAGCCTATTGAACGGACTTTTAACACTTTTAAAGGGCAGATATCGCGGCTATTTGAAACTTTCTGCGGCGGCAACGTTACCGAGCGCCCGGAAAGTTTGAAATACACGCTTAAGAAGGGCCTCGTGCCTCTCGACGGGCAGCTGAGAGTAATGATTTCGGATTTTATAGATGGAATTTACAACGTCGGTGAGTATGGCGGCGCCGTGGACGCCGATAAAGGCAAACGCAGGATCGATGTTTGGAATGAGCATATACGCGAGCTGCGCAAAGCACCGCAAGAAGATCTGAATCTGCTGCTGATGCGCAGTACACGCAGTCAAAAGGTTGGACGTAATGGAGTGTACATCACCATCTGCGGTGAAAAGCTCTTTTACTGGAACGAACATACATGGCCGCTGCTTGGCAAGGAAGTTTATGTCAGGTACGACCCCGCGGCGCTTGATACAGTGCGTATATATGATGCTGAGACGGATAGGTACATAGCTACCGTTCCGATGGCAACTAGCACAATGGCACTCTTCAACGAAAGGGATCAAGACTCGCTTAAGGTGGCGCAGGAAGACGTACGCCGGGTAAAAAAGGCAGTCGCGCACAAACTTGACGAACTGAAGGGCGCGGTACCTGCCGCCCGAAGCATTGACATGCTCGATCTTGCTGTACGCCGGGCACATGCCGGAAAAGAAGGCCTAATAATACAGACGCCAAAAATAATCATACCCGTCTCAAGCGGCGACGCACCCATCGAAGAAGCCGTCGGTCAGAATACACAGGGCGTTGTTATTGACATGAACAAAATGAACATAAATGCGGCTAAGAACCGTAAACGATAAGGAGGTCAAAATGGATTTTACAGAGGAACAGATATGGGCGTTAGAAAAGTTTGATGCTTTGGCTGCACAAGTAGGCAGCCAGAACAAGGCCTGCTCCGTGGTAGGTATTAAGGCTGCCATTATCTCCCCGCTGCGAAAAGGCACCTATCAAGGCGACGCAAACGCACAATTTAACAAACTGATCAGCTATTTCAGGACTAAAGAAGCGGCGGCGGCCGTTTCACCCCCACAGATGTGTGAATACGTGCCGACAAGCATTTCAACAAAAATAATGGATGTGATCAGGAACTGCCAGCTCAAGGGCGGCCTGGCGGTTGCATGCGGTGCGGCAGGGATCGGCAAGACCAGGGCAGCAAAGCAGTATGTACATGAAAACCCAAATGACGCTATCTACCTCGCAGTTAACCCGTGCCTTACATCGTTAAGAAGCTTCTTGAGGGTGCTGAGCAATAAGCTCAATGTTACTGAACGTACCATTGACGAGATGTGGATGAGCATAACTAACAAGCTGCGCGACGGTATGGTAATCATCGTCGATGAGGCGCAGCATCTGACAATTAAAACGATGGAGGCACTGCGGGCTTTTACAGACTATTTTGCGGAGCGCGGCCAGACGCTGGGAGTTGTCTTCATCGGCAATACCGAGACTATTACCGTTACCGGAGGTAAAAAGCGTGCGGAGTTCGCACAGATCACTAACCGTACACGGCAGCGCAAGGTTTATACCACGGATCAGATAAGACGCGAGGATATACAGCTGCTCTTTCCCGACCTGAAGGATGAAAAGATGCAGATTGACTTCCTGCTGAAGATCGCCCGCACGCCGCAGGCAATCCGCGGCGCCGTAAACCTCTACAGCAACGCCGTGGACAACAACAACGTAACGTACGAAGGTCTCGTAGCGATGGCGAAGCATATGGAGATGGTGATATGAAACGGTGCCATATTACGACCCGTTTCAGGCTATGGGTTGCGCTCTTCATAATCTGCTGGGGCTTAACTCCCCTGATGTTCCTGCTGGCCGACATAGAGCGCGGTTATGACGCTTTGGGCGGCGAGTTGCTGATACCAGCGATTCCCGTTATGGCGCTGATTTTGGCAATAGCCGATAAAAAATCGGAGGTGAGCCATGGACGTATTAAGAGGAAAAACGTATATCGACAGCAGAGGCTGGATGTACCGCGTAATGTCGGGAATAGGCGAAGACAGATTCAAAGCCCGGTATTGCAAGCCCGACAAAGCCGGATGGCACGGTGTTAAAAAGTTGCCGTGGCGGGAGACGCACGAAGAGGCGCAAGCTGACCTTGACAAACTGGCACAGGAGAAGGGATGGATGGAGGCATGAAGGCATTAAAAATCATTGGTCTGCTCCTAATATTACTTCAGATAATAATCCTGATTCTCAAAGCGGCCGGCGCTATTGTTTGGCCTTGGTGGTTGATACTTTTACCTTTATGGGCGCCAGTTGCATTCCTATTACTACTTGCTGTATTCGCCCCTCTTTTTGTAAAGGAGCCATGAAGCTCCTTCCCTTAATGCAGCCGTCGGCGGTCACAAGCCCGCGAGTAATGCAGAGTGAGGATTATATTTTGGAGGTTATGATGATAAAGAAACTTCAGGTTCCATTAATACTGGCCGTAGTACTTGTTGTGCTTGCCGGGATTCTACTCGCTTTATCTGTGGTTATAGTCTACCGGTTTACTTCGGCTGGAACGGGCGATATCAATTGTGATGGTGAGATAAGTATTTTGGATTATACCTTACTGCGTATGGACACCCAAGGTGTTAAGCAGATGAGTATTGATGAGCATAGGCGGGCAGACATTAACGGTGACGGATATGCCGATGAAAAAGACCTATTGCTAATACAAGAGAAAATCCTACAGGGGCCATAAGGTCCCTCCTCCCTTAATGCAGCCGACGGCGTTGGAAAAAGCCAAAACAGACGGCGAAAGCCGAGAGGGGACCCATATGAAACCGATTGAATTCAAGGAACAAAATGCAACGTTTGTATTACCCGCAGACAATGAGGGAAAAACGGCGCGGAAGCTGCCGGCGTACAAAAGCGACGATGGGCACATAGTATCGTGTTGGCGAATGAACCTAAAAGACAGGTTGAAGGCCCTGTTTACCGGACGAGTATGGCTGGGCCTTAATGCAAACTCACAGCCACCCGTATTGCTGACAACCCGGTACCCGTTTGTGCGTTGCCCGCGCTGGGCTATACCGGGCACGATTGAAGTTGATACGAACGGTGACGTATGTGCCATATGCAAGAAAACCGGGTGCCTTGCGGTAGTTTACAAGGCAAAAAAGCGGAAGGAGAGTTGAGCGAAGCAGCTCATCTCCTTAATGCAGCCGACGGCGGTCACAAGCCCGCGAGTAATGCAGAGTGAGGAACGGAGGGAAGCAATGTACTTACAGATAAGGTGCCCGAAATGCGGAAGCGATATGAATAGTACCTGTGAACTGATTCAGGGACCCAAGGATAAAAATACTATTCATCTCATGGAGTTTGAGGGGCTTGAATTCAGGTGTGAAGATTGCGAGCACGAAGTTTGCATATCTTCTGTGAATCCTCGAGATATAAGAGGAATTGACATTTATTAAGGCTTCTGGATTTTGGGCTACACCCCTTTAATGCAGCCGATGGCTATCATTTACCCACGCGTAATACTGAGCGAGGCTGTCGAAATGTATATCCTCATGCTAATATAGAACACACGTTCTATATCAATGCAGGAGATGATATACATGATACAGGTAATACAGGGTGATTGCCTACAGGTAATCAGGCGGTTCGACAAGGATACGTTTGGCGGAGTGGTGACAGACCCGCCGTACTCGAGTGGCGGCCAATCCAGCAATGCGAGACAACAGCCAACAGGCAAGAAGTATGGGATTGTGAACCATAACGATTTTGAGGGCGACGGCAAGGATCAGCGTAGCTGGACAAACTGGATGGCCGAATGGATGTACGAGGCGCGGCGGGTCTGTAAAAAAGGAGCGCCCATTGTAGTGTTCAGCGATTGGCGGCAGTTGCCGTCTTTGACGGACGCAATGCAGTGGGCAGGATGGATATGGCGAGGAATACTCCCCTGGGACAAAACGAACGCACGCCCGCAAAAAGGACGCTACAGGCAGCAATGTGAATTCGTGGCCTGGGGCTCAAATGGAGCGATGCCAATCACTCGTAATGTGCCGATACTTCCCGGTATATATCAGTATCCTATACCGACAGCAAGTAACAGGATGCATCAAACGCAGAAACCGGTAGAGTTGATGAGAGCGCTTGTGCGGATCGTAGAGCCTGGGGAATGTATTCTCGAACCGTTTGCCGGAAGCGGCAGCACGCTGGTGGCCGCGGAGCTGGAAGGTTACAGTGCAATAGGTATAGAGATTATGTCGTCTAATGTGAGAATCATAGAAGAGCGACTAAAGCAAGTGAGTTTTTCAAATGGAGAATATAGACAAAGACCCGTATCAGAAACTCTTTAACTATTATCTCACCCTCGGCCTTGTTGCGCACAGAAAGCTGACCAGGGAGATGCGGGCAGCCATCGATGTGGCACGGCGGCGCGGTGATTACACCTGGAACGATCTTGCAAAGTTGCTTTACCGCCATAGCTTGATCGTTAAGCTCTCCGAAGATGACGGCGAATACGCTGTAAGAAAGCGCGGAATTGCGGAATTCTTCGGGCAGAAAATTCATAACGGTACCGTGCTTATATGCTCTGAGTACGCCGACGACGGTGCAAAGTGGTTGCGGTACAAGACTTTATGGAAGAGATATTTAGAAAACGAGTTAAAGCGCTCCGGAAACTCTGGAGACTATCATTTGAAGGAGGAATAACTATGGCAAGAAAAAGGATTATGGAAACGTGCGAGTTGAGGAATTGGGAAGACGTCGACCTTTATCTCGCAGAGATAAGCGAAAACGAGCGCAGTATCAGTAAGATTGAGTCGGACATGCAGAAAGGCATCGATGAGCTGAAGCTGGCCGCAGATATCGCGGCTAAGTCACACAAAGACCGGATAGCTCATCTTGAGGGGCAGATAAGCCTTTTTGTTGATTCTCATAAAGAGGATCTCGGCGGAAAGAAAACTAAGGTTCTCACCTTTGGGCAGCTCGGCTATAGAAAGTCGACATCTGTAAAACTACCGTCAGACAAAGAAAAGCTGGCGGCGATTATAGAGAGACTAAAGAGCCGCGGCATGCATGATTGTGTTGTGACGCCTCCAGAAAAGGTTGACAAGGAAAAACTGAAAAAGTATCCGGAGGATGTAGTTAGCGCAGTCGGCGCAACACTGAAGGTCAAGGATGTTTTTTGGTACGAGATAGCCAGAGAAAAGCTGGCCGAAGGTGTAAAATGACGCCGAAGCAAGAACGCGAGTGGGCGCAGGATATATACAAGCGCGTCCATGATGACATTGTAGAAGTTGGCTGCCTCTGCATCCCTGAATTCATCGCAACAATCAAAGGCTTGGCCGAAGGACAGAAATATATTGACAAAAGTTTTGCCCGTAAGGTTACAGCTATTTTTGAGACGATCTTATGGATGCGGGAGTGTCAAAAGGGCGAAATTACGAAAGAAGAATTTTTTGAGCGGATAGAAAAAAGAGCAAAAGCTCAGGCTGAAAAACAATGGAACGACCGTAAGAAACGGATTGAAAGACAGCTACATCCGCGGCGGAAAAGGAAAAAAGCGACTAAACGGAGGGTATAAACATGGCGGATATATCTATATCAAAAGAGCAGGTCAGGCGCATATACGCCCTAGGCGCCGCCGTCGGCATACTCGAGTCAGGTAACAAAGAGGATAACCTCCATGCGCTTGTATTGAGGATCACCGGGAAGGATTCGGTAAGCGCCATGACCGCCGCCGAGTTTAAGATGGTCGAGCGCGAGCTGCTGACGCTTATGCAGTATAAGAACAGGCAGACGCCGCTAAAGTCAAAAACAATCAAAAGCGTCGCTGTATCACCGGGTATGATGAACGCAGCACAGCAGAGCAAAGCCTGGAAACTTATATACAGGCTTATCGATCTGGATACGCATAAATCAAAGGCTACGCCGGGCGAACGCATGGTAGGCGCAATAAAAACGATTCTCGGCGTAGACGCAAAGGTGGCAAACCCATTCCAGTGGATTACATTTGAGCAAGGCTTTAAACTGATAGAGAAGCTTAAGCTGTACGTTCGCTCGGCGGAGACGCGGGAACGTTAAAGGGGGTCAAACTAATGGATTTACTAAACGAACTGCAGCTGGAACACCTCGAGGGCGAACAGCTGCGACTTGCCGAAGCAATTGGCATTGAAGCATACAGACAGATTATCAGAATGTATGCCGGAACTATGTTGTATGTGCCTACTGTGGATGCTATAACTCGTAAAACACGTGACATATTGATATGCAAGGAGTATAATGGACATAATCAGCGTGCACTTGCATTAAAGTATGGCATCTCAGAGCAATGGGTCAGGTCTATCGTTGGCGTCGATACTAAACCTGTCGACGGACAGATTGGAATGTTTGAAAAAGTATTATAGAGACCCATAAAAGAAATTTTATAATCCACTTTGGATACAACAATATATGGATCATATGATAAGGTTTCAATAATTGGAGCCTTATTTTTTATATTCGGGCGGTGAAGGATGGATACTGGCAGGATCATTGCCATATGTACTGCATGCGGCGGCGTAATTTTGGGGATAATAGGTTTTTTTCTTAAGCGGACTATAAACCAGGTTGACAAGCTGGATGCTTCCAAGGCATCCAAAGAAGAAGTCAAAGAACTTGATGGCCGTGTAAGTGAAATGTCGAAAACAATTGGCGATATTAAAACTAATTATCTCACAAAAGAAGACTTCTACCGTGAGCAGGCCAAAACCGACCGAAAGCTCGACGATATTATTAAAATATTGATCGATATAAAGGGGGCCAAAGGAGGCAGTCGCTGTGAATGACCGCGATGAGATCAAGAAAAAAATACGTGCCGGTAATTTCGTAGAGAATAACGGGCGCGTCATCCGTGTGATCAACGTCTTACGTCATAAATATAACAAGCTGAGCAGTATTAAATACGCGTTGCCTGAGCTGCAGGAAGACGAGCTTTTGGATTCAATCAATTATATGTTTGAGGCTGGATATATACATCTTCGGGACATAGAGACGAAAGCTGGTGTCCCCACGGAGTTAGCGGATGCAGATTATAGGCAGCTTGAAGCCAAGCTCACTGATAAAGGTATACAGCTGCTGGCCTTTGGTATAAAAGACCCGTTGGTAAAGGTTTAGGGGGTGTAACGCGTGGCAAGGCGTAAGCACTCCAAGATTGATAAACTGCCCGATAACCTCCGGTGTGCGGTCGAGCAGATGATGCAGACCGATTTTACATATGCGGAGATAGCGGACTATATAAAACAGCAGGGATACGAAATATCGATAACTTCAGTATGGCGGCACGCGACTACGCTGAACGCCACCGTTCAATCACTACGGATGGCGCAGGAAAACTTCCGCGTGATCATGGAAGAGGTCGCGCGTTACCCGCAACTGGACGCGAAGCGATAATACGGCTGCTCTCCCACCAGTTGCTGCGGTGCAGCGCTGACGGGCCCGGACGGGCTGCGTAAGAAGCTTGCGGCCTTTGACCTCAACTACTTCGGGCGGGCGTACTTGCCTCACTATTTCAGCAGGCCATCGCCGCCTTTCCACCGGGAGCTTGACGATCTCTTTTTCGAGGGCGTCATGAAAGGGCTTAATCCGCTGGATGATAAAAAGGCGATCAATCAGCGGCAGGGTTGCCGCCGGGCGACGGCTGCCCCGCGCGGCCACGCGAAGAGCACGAATTTTACTTTTAAAGACGGCTTACACGCGGTCCTGTATGAGTACAAACACTTTATCATATTGATGTCGGACACCTACGCTCAGGCGGCAGGGTTCCTCGCTGCTTATGCTGAGGAACTCGAAGAGAATGAAGCCATCCGGGAAGACTTCGGGGACCTCCGCGGCGGCGTATGGCGCGAAGACGTCATCGTCACCAAGACGGATATCAAGGTGCAGGCGCTTGGCGCCGGGCAAAAGGTGCGCGGACTTAAGCACAAGCAATGGCGACCTGACTTATTCATTCTCGATGATATGGAGAATGACGTCAACGTGCAAACGCCTGAGCAGCGCAAGAAACTGAACGACTGGTTTACTAAAGCAGTTTTAAAGGTCGGAGACAGCTATACGGATTTTGTATATATTGGCACGATGCTTCACTATGACGGGCTCTTGGCCAAGATATTGAAGAACCCCGGATTTGTGGGAAGGAAATACAAGGCCGTTATAAAGTTTTCCGAGTCGCCGCTATGGGATAAATGGAGAGAGATCTATATCGACCTCTCAAACGACAACCACGAGGCCGACGCCCTTACTTTCTTTGAGGCCAACCGTGAAGAGATGCTGGCCGGCACTGAGGTGTTGTGGGAAGAGAAAAACTCTTATTATGACTTGATGCGCGAGCGCGTGGACGGCGGCGAAGCAGCATTTAACAGCGAGCTGCAGAACGAGCCTATCAATCCTGATGACTGCTTATTCAATGAAGAGTGGTTCGATTACTACAATCCTGCCGAGGTAGACTTCAGCTCGTCGCGCTGGCGCTTCGTCGGCTTTGTCGACCCGTCACTCGGGAAGACAAAGAAAAGCGACTACTCGGCTATAATAACGTTGGCTCTGGATATGCAAACCGGCTATATGCTTGTTGCCGATGCCGACATCGAGCGTAGGCATCCGGACAAGATCATACTTGACGTACTGGAAAAGGCACGGTGGCTGAAGCGCGACTTCGGCAAGCGGTACTATAAGTTCGGGGCCGAGACGAACCAATTCCAATGGTTTTTGAAAGAGCAGCTCGCGAAAGCAAGCGCGAAAGCGCGGATATACCTGCCTATCGTGGAGGTCAACCAGACGATGGATAAGCTGCTGAGGATACAGACGCTGCAGCCCGACATTAAAAACAAATACATCAAGTTCAACAAGGCGCACAAGACGCTTCTCGAACAACTGAAGTATTATCCATTGGGCGACCACGATGATGGTCCGGATGCGCTCGAAGGCGCCCGCAGTCTCGCGTCCCGCCGCAGCGGATCGGGCTTTGTGAACGTAGAAATGTAAGGAGGCTGACATGCTGACAAACTTAAACTGGCTGGCGCCGGGCAAGCCATGGCCGCCGCCGAGCGAGAAGGCCCGGATAGCCCGATATGAAGAGAACGAAAAGCTTTTCATGACCCAGCATGACAAGGTATGGAAAAAGGCTTTCGAAGCTTTGGCGGCCAGATTCAAAAAAAAGAACTACGATGCTGAAACGATATTTAACTATCACCAGTTGCTTAGTAAAAAAACATGTGACTTCATCTGCAGCGAGCCGCCGAAAATTGAAACCGAGAACGACACGGATGGACTTGTAAAGCTGTTGGATGCGCAACGCTTTTTTCCGATGCTGTATGAGCTCTTTATCGACGTCAGCCGCTTCGGGGACGGTGTGGTTAAATTCAAAGATAAAGGCGTATCAATCGTATCGCCGAAGTACTGGTTCCCTATCGTGGACCCTTTCGACCTTAAACATGTGACGCAGGATGTCATAGCTTACCCCACAAGCTCTGACCCTGACGGTAAGATGACCGAAATCTATGCCGAGATACACGATGTCGGTAAGTTCGAGGTCAGACGTTACAGATATAATGCTGATAGCGGCATAATAGGCGATGCTATATCCTCACCGGAGATTAAAACGACAAACCTTAAGATCTCCGCAATACAGGTGCTGAAGAATCTGACCCACAGCGGCAGCATATACGGCGTCGACGACTACAACATAGTAAACAGCATAATCAAGAAGCTCATGTGGAGGCTGCACTGCGCGGATACGATACTCGACAAGCACAGTGAACCAAGCATGAGTGGTCCGGAGTCGGCGCTGCAGTACGACGAAAAGCTTAAGGTTTGGTATGTCCCTCTTGGAAACTACTTTAAACGTACCGGGCCTGAAGACCCGGACATCGAATATAAGACGTGGGACGGAAACCTTGAAAGCAACTTTAAGGAGTTGGAGTTGCTGTTCGACCAGTTATATATCCTCTCAGAGATGGGACAGGCGTTCGCTGACGCGGGCGGAAATGCGAGCGAATCTTCGGGTACTGCACTGAAGCTCCGGATGGTATCCCCGCGTATAAAGGCGCAGCGCCTTGTCGGAATAAACCACGCGACGGTGAAACGGATAATAACGGGGCTTGCCAAGCTTAATAGCATCGAGATAGACTACGACACCCTTAAGATATACTGGTGCGACGGTCTGCCAGTCGACGAGGTCGAGCAGACAAACACGCTGGTCGCCGCGACAGGCGGCAAGCCTATTATGAGCCAGTATACGGCCATCAAAAAGCGCGGACTGAGTGATACAGACACCTTGAAGGAAATTAAACAGATTCAGGACGAAGAAGCCGCGGCGGCCCCCGTCCTCGATATTCCGCGAACGGTAAACGAGCCGGAGCCTGGTGATGAAGAATGACAGCTGAACAGAGGCTCATCCGGTATTACAAAGACGCCTATAAAAAGCTTATCGAGAAGCTGGCGAAGCTTCCACCGGGCGCAAGCTGGGAGCGCTATTATAAGCGGCTGCTGAAGGAAATTGAGGCAACCGTCGCTAAGCTGAATAAAGAGGCGGCCAAAGAACTGGCCGAGCTGGTCAGCAAGGCATATACCGCGGCCGAAGCGAAAGCACTGCGGGCGCTGCCGGGCGGGCCGTTCGGTGGATTGAACCGTGAAGCTATGTGGCTGATTGCCGAGAACGCCGTCGATGAGCTGGTAGAAGCGAACCGCTTTTTTGGGCGGCGCTTGGCGGATAACATTCGCCAAATCGGACTGGATGCGGTAGCGGAAAAGCTCTCGACCGCACAAACTGTTAGAGAAGCGAAGCGCCGCATTATACAGATGATGGCCGACGAAGGGCTGACGGCCATGGTAGACAGCGCCGGGCGGCGACACAGGCTGGACACATACGCGGAGCTGGTTGCCCGGACTACGACGCGCGAAGCGACTAACACGGCCACGACAGAGACCGGGCGGCAGTTGGGATATGATCTCGTTAAGTTTACGTCGCATTACCCTACCTGTGAAGTATGCGCCCCGGTCCAGAGCCGGGTATTCAGCGTATCCGGAAAAGACAAGCGGTTTCCCGCTTTATCGGACGTGCCTGGTTTTGATAAAGGCTTTAAAACGATACACCCGAACTGCCGGCACGTGCTGGTGATCACTGTTGAAGCGCTGTGGTCTGATGAGGAACGCGCAAAGTATCTAGCCGATGCCACGAAACCTATCCGCGGCGATACCAGGACGCAGGCGGAAATCGACAGGTACAACGCAATGCAGGCCGAGAAACGTGAACGCTGGCAAGACCGCAGGCAATGGGAAAAGTACCGAACAAAGTATCCGGAGTACTGTCAGAAAACTTTGTCGACCTTCAGGCAGGATAAAGCCCGAGGCGGCAACAGATACCAAACTATGCTTAAGGCCCAGCAGTTGAAAGGAATTCCAAAAGATGCTATAATAATACCGCGATCTGTTGGAGCCAAAGCACGAGATATATACGTATCTTATGACGCCGACGGTCAAAAGATAATGCTACCTCTCGAAGCCGGTTCAAAGATTGAGAAAGTCGTCGTTTTTACCGGGCAGGGTACTGAGAAGGAGATAAAGGAGAGATTCCGCCTCGAGGCCATCCAGGGTGCTAACGCGGACGGATGGAGAAAGGTACGCGGCGAAGCGATAATAAAGATTGACGGCCGTCCGATACGCGCGGAGATCCACTGGTATGAGCATGACGATATCGGAGCGGTTTTTCACAAAGTAAAGAGGTTGTTTGATTGATATGGACGCGACAGTAAAAAAAGTTAAGTGCATCGATAACAAGGGAAATGAAATAAACCTGACCGTTGGGAAGGTCTATAACGTCTTATCCGTCGAGAGAGGCTGGTACCGGATAACTGACGATACCGGAGGAGATTATCTGTATCTTCCTGAGTTGTTCAAAATCGTCGAGTAAAAGAAACTTTACAATACTGTTAAAAAGCTCTTTAAAGGGCTTTTTTATATTGCTCAAAAATCGGCCTATCCCTGTCGGCCTTTAAATGCAGGGGCCCGCAAGTATCCGGAGTAGACCGGCATTTAAACTAAATCTACGGGCGAGAAAGGATTCACTATGGAGTTTTTAAAGGATGTACTTGGTGAAGAGCTCTACAACCAGGTAGCAGAAAAGCTCAAGGGCAACGATAAGATCAAGCTAGCCAACTTGGCGGAGGGCCAGTATGTCGACAAGAAAAAGTTCGACGAGGCCGAAACTGAACGGAAGCGGCTTGCCGACGAACTTAAAAAGGTTGACGTCGCGGGACTGCAGGCCACGAACGAGCAGCTGAAAAAGGACGTCGCTGCTCTTAAGCTAGGTGCAGCGATCGACGCCGAGCTTTACGCGGCGGGCGCTGTGAACGTTACTGCCTTAAAGGCTGTAATGGATATGTCCGGCATTAAAGAGGAAAACGGAAAGTATATCGGCATCAAAGAAGCCGTAGCTGCCGCGAAGACAGCCAACCCATGGGGATTTCCGCAGACCTCCGTACCGGGTGCCGGCGGCAATCCCGTACCGCCTGCAGCCGGAACTGGTACAAAAGGGACGTTTGCCGACGCCATCAAGGAAAGGATGGAATCAACGCCGGCAGAATAAAACACAAAAAAAACATAAGGAGATGAAAAACTTATGCCTATAACATTGGCAGAAGCAAAACAGCTAACGCAGGATAAGCTTACGCAGCACGTCATAGACGAGTTCCGCAAGTCGGCACCCCTCGATATGATGCCATTTGATAATACCGTTTTGCCCTCTGGCGACGGTAAGACGCTGACCTACTCCTATAATCGCGTGACCACGTTCCCCACCGCGGCGGGACGCGCAATTAACACGGAGTATGTTGCGCAGGAAGCAAAGACCACACAGTTCAACGTAAACTTAAAGCCGTTCGGCGGCTCTTTCGAACTTGACCGCGTGATCATACAGTACGAAAAGAAGGTTGTTGACCACATCCAGTTTCAGACGCAGCAGAAAATCAAGGCAACACTCGCATTGTTCCATGATTGGTTCATAAACGGGGACTCCGGTGTTAGCCGACGAGGACAGGTTTATGGCCGCGCCAGGGATAAGTTCGGTTATGCTGCCAGCGATCGCTTTTTCCAGTCCATCAAACTGATTCGGGTCGGCAAACGGAGAGACGTCGATCTATCCGGTGCGCCTCGGGCTCGACGCCGTACACGGCGTGTCTCCGGATGGCAATAAGCTCGCGGACGTTTACCTGCCTAACCTTAAGGCTCCGGGCGCTGTTAAAAAAGGCGAGGTCGAAATGGTCACTGCAGTAGCCATAAAGCATTCAAGGTCGGCGGGTGTGCTGCGTAAAATCAAGATCGCGTAAAGACAGGGTGATAATATGTATATAGTGAAATCACCTGTCGAGGGTTACAGCGGTATATCCGCCGGCGTGCAGTTCAAAGACGGCGTCGGGAAAACGGATAATAAACGCGCAGCCGAATGGCTGGCAAGCAAGGGTTACAAAGTGACCGAGGAAAAGGCGAGCAAGCCGGCCAACCCGGACCCGCCCGCCGAACCGCCTAAAGAACCGGAGCCGCCTAAGGCTCCTGAAGCGCCCAATGAGCCGAAACCGCCAAAGGGCAATACTAAAGGAGGGAAGAAGTAGTGCCGAGAATATACGCTCCAAACGAGCAACACAACTACACGCCGGGCGAAGTTGATTTTATCAACGGCGCAGCGGCTGTGCCCGCCGGTACAAATACGAGCTGGTTCGAGGCGCATCATTACAGCATCGACAACAGCAAGTATGTGCTGACGCAGCTCGATAGAATGAAGCCGGCAGAACTGCGCGAGATTTGCGCGTGGCTAGGGATCGCCATAGATCAGGGCGAAGATCCGGACACTAAGCAGGCGCTGGTAAGAGCTATCGAAACCAGCATCAGCGAGAAGTACATTGCATCGGTGACGATAGTGTCGTCGGCGGGCACTGAACCCGGAACGTCCGATATCGCGATAACCGGGGCGGGAACGTATAAGTACAAAACAGGCAAAACGGCCGCGCCCGCGCTGTTGTACAAGGACGTACCGGACTCGACGTGGCTTGACATCAAGACGGGAGACGACATCGAGCCTATGGCGGCGGATCACGATAAGATCACCGTTGTGAAGCTCGACACGAAAGGTTACGTTATCGGGATCGGAAGCGACGACTTGACGCTTAACACGAGCACGTGATGGAAGGAAGTGATAGCATGACCGTTGGTGAGGACACGTATATTACCGTCGCGGAGGCTGATGAGATCATCAGCGGTCTGCTGCTTTCCGCTGACACGCAGCGCATTGCATGGGAGGCGCTCAGCGACGGCGACAAAGAGGTCTACCTCCGGCACGCCTTAGCATGGATCGAGACGCTGCCGTTTACGGGCGCTGCGTACGATATCAACCAGACGCTGCAGTTCCCTCGCGATTACAACGTCAGCGGCGAAGTTCCGGCAGCGGTCAAGCAGGCGCAAGCGCTCGAAGCGGCCGCTAGCGTAGGCATGCTGGAACAGATCGACAAAAGGGCGCAGCTGCGCGCACAGGGTATCACGCATTTTACCGCCGGCCAGCTCAGCGAGTCGTACGGGCCTGTGTCGCAATTCGGGCTTTTGAGCCTGCAGGCGCATCGCCTGTTGCGGCGCTATACGTTGGGAGGGGTGCCGTTTTGATAGATATGTATGCCAACATGTCTATAGGCTGGCGCAGATGGACAGGAACTAAAGACAACGGCACGCCGATATATACCCCCGCTCCGCCGGACCCGCCCGAAACGATAAAAGGCAATCTCAGCTATAAGCGCCGTTTGATACGCAACGAAAAAGGCGAAGAGGTCGTAAGCGAAGCCTGCGTTATGACAAAGGCCGCCATAAACGCTGGCGACAAACTTGAGATATTCGGGCGCGAATGGGTCGTGCAGATGTGCCATCCAATTATCGGGCTGTTCGACAAAGAGCTGCACAGGGAGGTATATCTGTAATGGCCAAATGGGTGGTTAAGACTCCGGCTGATTATGAGAGAGCCCGCCGGGCGATACAGGATAAGATTGATAAGGCAACCAAGGGAGCCGAAGGCGCGACGCTTAAAGCCCTGACCGATGTTGCGGTGGACTTGCTTAGCCGGGCAGCCGAACGGGCCCCGGTCGAGACCGGTGATCTACGTGGCAGCGGATATATCAATATCAACGGTGAAGATATAGCCTACAGTGCCGTCGGCAGCGGTGGAATAATTATGGCCGGAACGCCTGCACCTTCCGAAAGCAAAAAAAACGTTGCCGAGGTAGGATTCACCGCTCCGTATGCGTTTACGCAGCATGAGCATGTCGAATTTAACCATCCGATAGGCGGTCAGGCAAAGTATCTGGAGTCCGTTGTGGTTGAGCGCAAGGAAATGTGGGCAAAACAGCTTGCCGATTCCGCGCGTGACGGCTTTAAAGGAGGCGGTTAAATGACTTTTTTAGAGGACTTAAAAGCCTTTTTAACGGCCAATGGCTGTGACAACGTCTACCGTGAAACCATGCCGGATAAGCCGGATGAGTGTATCGGGCTTTTTTTGTATGCTCATGCGATGCCAACCATAAGCAACGGAAGTTCGACACGATATGTACAAATACAGGTCCGGCGAATGGACGGTGACGACGCATATGCCGTTGCATATGAGATACTCCAGATGTTGGACAGTGGGCTTGACGAGGCAGATATCAGTTTAACTGAGCAAAGGAAGGCTATAGCCCGACCGACGGCCGGGCCTCGGAAGCTGCATACCGACCTATCAGGCCGGACAGTTTACTATATTGAAGTCGCTTTATTTAGTGACGACGAACCATAAAAATAAGGAGATGATGATATGTCCAAAAAAGCATTAGTAGGCTTTCGCGCTGCCCGGTATTGGCCGATTACAGCTAACGATGCGACGACCTATACAACGGGAGCGATGCAAGCCTTTGTTGGTGCAAGAAACCTGACAAAGGATGATAACGAGTCAGAGTATATTATACCCGGTGACGATAGCGTATACGATACCGGAACGGACTATAACTATCAGGACATGGAATTTGAGGTCGACGAACTTTCGCTGGAAATGCATGCAGCCCTTAAAGGGTACGAGTATGACGAAGAGGAAAATTCGTACATACGTAAAGCGGACGCAAAAGCAATTCAATTTGCGCTTGGCTATGCCGCTCCTTTGGCAGGCGGAAGCAGTCAATTCCGCATGTGGAAGCATTACTGCTGCACTGTGCTTAAAGTTAAGGTCGATCATCGCACCAGGGTCCCTGGCCAGAACAAGGAAGCCAACACTTACAAATTGACGATAAGAAACACCATGCGCGCGGCAGACGGGAAAATCGAACATACAAAAGACGGTACCATCGATTGGCTGAATACCATCGACAACCTGCCCGCTGAAGGTGGCTCTTAAGCTTAAGTAAGCGAGTTAAGTGAATATCGGGGACAGGCCCGTACCCTGTCCCCCGGTATATATTTTGGAGGGTATTATGATAAATTTTTTTAGCAAAAACAAAAGTGCCGGTATTACGTTGCCTAAGAGCAAAACGGTACATGGTATTGAGGTTAAGAAGGTACCCGTCGGGAAATACCTGTCTGCCATTCGTGAGCTCGAGGAGCTGCCCGCCGCTATTATATCCGACTTATTCCCCAGTAAAAAGTTTGGTGATATCATGGCCGAGCTCGTTGAGCTCACCGACGAATCGCTGATCCGGATCGCGACGCGGCTACTGGTTATCGCGCCGGAGTATGTGGTCAATGCACTGGCCATCATTATTGACGTCGACAAGGATCTCATAAAGAATACCCTCACGCCCAAGGAGCTCTGCGACGTCGTTAAGACATACTGGGAGTTGAACGATATGACCGATTTTTTCGGCACCGTGTCGGGGCTGATAAAGGCGAAGCTGCCGACACTGATCTCTGGCTCCAACGTTGGATCGCCATCGCCGAAAGCATTGGGATAAGCAAATCATCTCTCCTGAACGATTATTATGTCGATGAGTTCCTGACGGTGCTTGATGCTTACAACGAAATACATAGCATTAAAAAAGATGAAGAAAAGGTTATAGAAGTAAGCGCCGAAGAGTGGTAAAATATAGGCATGAAATTATTAGGAGGGGTTAATATGGGTGCTAACGAGAGGTGGAAAGAGCTTAAGCAGGAAATTGCTTCGTCTGAAAATGCAGTAATACCTGCAGATCCCTTTAATTGGCCTAAATACTTAAAAGGGCTCGGGATAACGGTTTTAGTTATTGGCTTTATAATAGCATGGGTTTTGGTGTTTACGATCGTCGTTGTTGAAGTGCCGGGGACATATAGCCAAGTGGAATTTAGTTTATCTGGTTTTATTATCACCATTTCAACCCTTGTAGTATCATTAATTATACATGCTATGCTTAATTGGTTAGCAGAAATGCTAAGGATCGCAAATTCTATAAGGAGTAAACTTAAGTAAAAAACAAGCAGAAGAAACCACTAAAGCATCCTGCGGGGTGCTTTTAGTTTTCGCTGAAGGGAGGCGGTAGTTTGGACGAAGAAATGAAATTTGTATTTAGCGTGGATTCGGAAGGCTCCGAAGCCGCCGCCCAAAAGACAGATAATGCCCTGCAGCAGGTCGGGCAGGTATATTCCAAGATACATTCCGCCGTACAAAATACCGCAAAAGAGACGCAAAAGACACTTGGCAACATCGTATCCGGCGTAAAGGCTGCCGCTACGCAGATGCAAAACCAGTATAGCAATATGTCCGTCGACAGACTAAGCAGCGAGTATGTCAAGCTGGAAGAGCGGATTATCAAACAACGAGATGTGGTTCAGCAGGCAAATCAGGCGCTCGAAGAATATGCAGCATTTTGGGACCGGATTGCGGCAAGCGGTACACAAACTGCGGCCACCGCGGATAACGACGTGCAGCTTGCCAAACTTGCGAGCGCAGCCAACCAGGCAGCCGCCGAGCTGCGGGAACTTCAGGCTGCCCAGCAGCAGGTATCTGCAGCTATGGTGGCTAATACGCAGTATTCGCAGCAGATGGACGTCGCTCGTCAAAAGACTGCTCAGACGAAGATGGGTATTGACGCCATAGCCTTTTCAATTGCCTCCGTTGGCCGTGCGACGGGCGGCACGATAGGCCGAATCGTTTCACTTGCTGAAGAAGTCAGATATTTAAAACAGGCGTTCACGTCCACAGCTTCTGAAGCGGGCAAGGGAATGGCGATGATAAGTTCAGCAGTCGGCGCAGTCGGAATAGCATTAACTGCAGTTATGCTTATAATCAACGCTATAACCAAAGCTGAAGAAGAAGCAAGGAAAAAAGCTGAAGAGCTGCGCGAGGAAATACGAACGCTCGGACAGGACAATCTGGGGGCTGCGAAGCTGGTTGCTGAATATGAGGTGTTAAGCAATAAGATAGTTAGAACTGCCGACGAGACAAAACGTATGGCCGATATCCGTGCTGAGCTTGTAGAATCGTATGGCTTCTCCGTTGCTGCGGTTGATGAAGAGGGACGCTTACTGGCGGGAAACCTTGAGCTAATGAAAGAACAGCTTAAGGTATTACAGGAAATGCAGCTATCAAAAATGCTTGAGAATGAAGAGGCCGAAAAATCTACATATACTACAGAACTGAAAACCCGTGCAGAAAATCTTAAAAAACTTAAAGATATCGAAGAAAGTTTAAAGCATCCGGAATGGTGGCAAGGAAGTTTTGAATCATTACCAGAACTTCTTTCTAGTAAAAGGTATCAAGAAATTGTTAAAAAGCTGGAAAGTGAAAAGGAAATAATAACAAGTAAACTGGGCGAAAACTTTGATATTATTTCCGATGAAGCCCAATCCGCCATTGATGCGCTATTTCACTTAATGATTCTTAAGACAGAAAGCCACCATGGTGAAGTTCCTGAGGCTATACAAAACGCAGTAAAAGCAAGAATGGAAGAAGCATTTTTACAAGGCATGGATATCACAGACGTACAGCCGATGCTACAGAACATGCTAAATGCCTTTTTCGCAATTGATTCCAGTATTGCCGATTCCTCGATAGCGAGCATACAGGACTTACGCGAACGCCTTATCGCTGCTCTTGTCGGCGGCGGCGAGATAGATACCAATAACCAGGCTGATGTAGACGCTGTGAAAAGCTTCATTGAGAACATACTTGGTTCAATTTTGGGTGACGAGGCCATGCAGGCGGCATATGACCACGCAGCGATGCTAAGAAGTAAAAATATACGAAGGGCTCGCGTCTCCCGAGGAAATGGCCGAATATGACAGTCTCATTGAAAATATAGGTGCGAAGCTGCAGGCGGCTCAAAGCAACGCGACTTGGCGTCCCGCTGTCGACGCGCTGAGAGATCTCCGGCAGCAGACGGTTGCTACATCCAAAGAGCTTATCAACATGGCGGCGGTGGAGAAGGCGGTAAACTCAAACGCAATAGATCTGGCGGACGAAATAGATAAGCTGCGGGACAGCTTCGATCAGTTAAACGATAAGGCTGCCAAAGCTAACGGCTTAAAAGAAGCTGCTGAGGTACTGAAAAAAAGCAAGCCGGACACCAAAGAATACGCGAAAGCGCTCGAATATCTTAAGGATAACGGATACGGCGCGCTGCTGGATGATTTGGATAAAGCGATACCCATCATAGAGGCGGACGCGCAGGCACTGGCCGAAGCTGCTAACCTTGAAAAAGTGCAGCTGCAAGGACAGGGTAATATTGTGGCGGCCGTCATTGCGCAGAAACTTCAGGAGGCAAAGAACGCCAGCGATCAGAAAGGCATCGAGACATACACGACGCTGCAAACATGGATTAACAACATCCTCAGCCTTTTCGGCCAGCTAAACGTGATGGGCGTAAAGTCTGATTACAGTACGTACAAGCCTAAGTCTTCCGGTGGAGGCAGCAAAAATAAAGCGCTTGACAATCAGATCGCGCAGCTCGAGCATTATAGGGCATTGGATCAGCTGACAACCGCCGAAGAGATAGCAAACCTTGAACGCATACTCGCCAAGTACGCGAAGACTACGGCCGAAAAGCAAAAGCTCACCGAAGAGCTGTATGCCCTGCGCAAGCAAAAGGCGCAGGAGGATCTGGAATATCGTAAGGCTATGGATCAGCTCACCCTCCGCGAAGAGATCGAGACGCTTGACAGTATGATTGCTACGTATAAATCCGGTACTGCTGCCCGGCGCGAGCTCGAGCAGCAGCGGTATGAAGCCGCCCGAGCGCTCGAAAAGCAGGAATACGACCTGAAGGTGCATTACGGCCAGCTTACGCTCGAGGAGCAGGAAGCGGCGCTTCGACAGATGATAAGCACTTACAAGGAAGGCGTCGACGCCCGGATCGAACTCGAGAAGGAACTGTATGACGTGCAGCAGTCCATACGCGAGCGCGATATCGACAGGCTTAACAGCCTTATTGACGCAGTCGTCGGGGCGCTTAAAGCCCGCTACGACGCGCAGCGCGAAGCTGAAGAGAATACACTAAAGGCCTCTATCGAGTCTTGGAAAACTTGGGGCAACGAACAGGTCGAAGCCATCCAGCGGCAAATCAAGGCGCTGGACGAACTGACAAAAGCGGAAGATGACGCAGAAATCGAGGCGGCGAAACGGCGAAAGGTTGCAGCGCTCGAGCAGGCGGTCATGTATGAGCAGGATGCGTATAACCGCCGCAAACTGCAGGAGCAGCTGGCAGCAGCCCAGGACGACCTGAATAAATGGCTGCGGGATAAGGAGCGCGCTGAGCTCAAGGCCAAGTTGCAGGACGAAATCGACGCGGTCAATAAGACTGTGGAGGCAGAAACGGATAAGCTGCAGGCTCAGATCGACGCCAACAATGCCTATTATGACGAGCTGACGAAGGAACAGAACCTGCAGGCTGAAGCACAAAAGCTGCTTATGCAGAGCAGCCAGGCTGAAATTATTGATCTCCTGAAAGCCTTTGCGCCCCAGTACAATGCGACCGGCCAGAGTCTGGGCGAACAGCTCGTCGACGGATTCATGTCCAAGGTGGGCAGCATTGAGACCTGGTTCACCAGTTTGACGGCGTCGTTAACGGCATACCAACAGCAGCTCGCTGCAGTGGCCAACGCCGCGGCGGATCGGTTCTATGCGACGCATGGCGTCCCGTCCGCGGCTGCTTCTCCTGCTCCGGCCACGGGAGCGACAGCCAAGCAGATAACGCTGCAGGTTTACTTTAACGAGCCCCGCGAGTACACGCCGTCTGAGATACGCCGCGAACTTGAAAGGATGCTCGAGCAAATATCAGATCTTTGACGGGAGGTGGTGTGATGCAGAATGTGTGGTATATCAACCCTAAGTTTAAAGAGCTAGTCATCTCAAATAACCCGCCTTTTTTGTTAGAAAAAATTAGCGGGATCGGCCACGAAGACGCGCAGCTGATGACGTCCGACCCTGCCGAACTCGATGGTACATCATTTAATGGGCTGTACTTTGGGCCACGGGAAATCACCGTTACCATGCATATCAAAGGCAACACGCGAGCGCAGATGTACGAAAACAAAATGAAGCTACAAGCGCTGCTAAATCCTGCGCTTAATCGGGACGGTGCCCTCGGACGGCTGGAATATACAAACGACTATGGTTCATGGTGGATTCCCGCGGTCGTCAAGCGCGGCCCGCAGGGCTTAAACCGGGTGGCCAACTACTTTAAAAGCGAGCAAATTGTATTCTACTGCCCGAATCCTTATTTTCGAGGCTTTACATACAACCGCGCGAAAATGGCTTACCTGGGCGGCGGATTACGGTTCCCTGTCCGCTTCGGTGCAGTAAGATTCGGCGCTCATTCGTACAAGGCATCGATCTATAATTTCGGCGACAGCCCATCGCATCTGGAGCTGGATATAATCGGCCCGGCAGTGAGGCCGGAAATCGTCAAGCTTTCCACCGGCGAATTCATCCGGCTGCGGCAGGAAAAGGAACTTTTCGAAGGCGATATATTGCATATTGACACAACGCCCGGTAAGCCGAGAGTAACGATTCAAAGGGCTGACGGCGAAGTCGAGGATGCTATCGGATATATAGATCTGAGCAGCCAGTTCTTTCTCTTGGAACCGGGCGAAAACCAGCAGCAGTATCTATCCGCCGACGACAGTCAGACTACAATAATAATTATGGCGACATTGCCTTGGTTTGGAGGTTTGTAAAGATGGAATTACGGGCGATTGATACTTCCTTCAATCCTATCGCATACCTGGACAGCTGCTCAAGCATACAGTATATTCGAAAGCTCTATGAGGTGGGAACTATCGAAATACACGTCGACGTAAAAAAAGAAGGAGCCAGGCGTCTTAGGCGTGGTGTGATTGTATTTTTGGATGAGCACAGAGCAGGCATAATAGATTCTTATACAACCGACAAAAGCAAAGCCGGCAAGATCGTAATAGCAAAAGGCAAGCAGCTTAAGGATTTGTGCCGACTGAGGCTCACGGTGCCCGGCCAGCTCGAGGATACGCAGTATTACGGATATGACCGTTACCCTGCCCTCGGCGAGCCCGACGCACCGGCCGAGAGTATAATCAAGCACTATGTCGACCGGCACATGGTCCATCCGGATGACCCGAACAGGGCCTTTCCTGGGCTTGTCATCGCGCCTGATCAGCAGCGCGGCCCTACGATGCGCTGGCAAAGCCGCTTCGAGCCGCTTTCAACCGTGTTTAAAAATATCGGCGAGCAGACTGGCATGGGATATGACATATATCTTGATCTCGAGCATAACCAGTTCGTTTTCGACGTTGTTGTTGGCAATGATCATACCTCAGGCAGCGATCATCCGGTTATCTTCGCCCCTGACTGGTACGATGTGTCAAGCCTGAAATATACCGAAGACGCCAGCAGATATATGAATACTGCGTATTGCGGCGGCGCCGACGAGGATGAAGGCAGGCTGATCCAGATTGTATATGAGAATGATACACCCAGATCCGGATTTGAACGCCGTGAAGTATGGCTGGATTGCGGGAGTATCGAAAACCTTGACGACCTATATTATGAAGGGTCCTACCGGCTTAAAGAGAACGCCGAAGTCCGCGGCCTTTCTGGTGAAGTCGTTTCCGCGGGGCCTTTTAAATACCTAAAAGACTGGGATCAGGGCGACATGGTTACAACCGTAAGCCGGGACGATGAAGTTGAGATGGACGCGCGTATAACGGAGGTCCGGGAGGTCTACGAGCAGGGTAAAAAGACAATTACGCCTACGCTTGGCAAGCGCAACAAAAACGCGCTTGATGAAATTAGACAAAGAGGAGTGGTGAGATAAATGGCGTTGGAAGAAAGCCGGTTTTTTGACTATACGGAAGACAAGCCGAACGAATACCAGGCTGATGAATTTTGTGAATATTTCCGCGTGTTTCTGACCAGTGGAGTACCTGTTATGGGCACTAACCTGCAGGTTACAGCCCCGGATACAGGCATGCTGGTAAATCTCAATTATGGCACGGCCCTCGTACATGGCGGCGGGTATTTTCTAAAAGATGATGGGAACGGTTTGAAAACGCTTGATATAGCTGCCGCCCATCCGTCATACACACGAATAGACCGTGTCGTGCTGCGCCGGGATATAAGCATTGCAGTATCCTCTATAGTAGCCGTTATTAAGCCCGGCACGCCTTCGGCCAACCCTCAGCCGCCGGCGCTGACGCGTGAAGGCAATATATATGTGATATCGCTGGCGCAGGTTCGCGTTGAGCCGGGCGTGATAAGCATAGCGGCGGATAAAGTGATAGATGAGCGCGCTGACAATGACGTCTGCGGGTACGTTGAGAATCGATCTGTAAGAGAGCAAATAGCAGCGATATATACGGCGCTGTCTGCCGGCTTGGCAGGAAAAGCAGCAATAAATCACACCCAAGAGATGAATACTATTACAGGGCTTATTGATGCACTAGCCGGTAAAGCTAACTCTAGCCATAACCATGTGATAAGTGGTGTGAGCGGTTTATCGGAAGCTCTTGCTGGTAAATTATCGAATGCCGCAGGAGCGGTTGGGAGCTCAAGTTTAGCAAATGGATCAGTAAATTATTCAAAGCTTGCAGTAGACATCATAACGGCTTTTATGCATATTGGCGGTAATACGGCGAACCCAGATACTATCGGCGAATCCGGTGTTTATTGGGTGGCCGGTCCTTTTACTGGAATAATACTGGACCTGCATTGGGGAAGCATGTACGCTGTTCAAATAAGGAATATTATGGGAACGCATCAACTGGACTTCAGAGTAAGGTATGGGTCAGCGACCGTATGGGGGCCGTGGACTCCGATATACACCGGTAATAACATACTATTTGGGACGAGCGATATGCCACCTGAGGGTGATTATCCGGCAGGAACTATCTACATACAATACGAGGAGTAAGTATGATTATCGGGGAATATGGTCAGAAAATGACGCCGATCACCGGCACAATAAACAAAAATATAAAGAAAATAATGATTGCCTCGGTTACGGGTCCAATAAATAAAAACGCTGCATCTATAAGAGAAATGCGAACGAACGGAACTTGGAGCAAAAAGACCCATATAGGTAAACTGGGTGATGTGAACGGCGACGGCAATGTCGATATTCTCGATTATACTATGGTCAGATTATATGTAGAACAAGGGCAGCCTCTGACCGCGGGACAATTTAATCGTGCAGATGTTAATCGTGATGGCGTAGTTGATGCGACAGACCAGGCATTAATTCAACAAGCAATAATAGGCAAATATTAGCGGAGGGAAAAATGGCACTGCAAGAAGGACGTTTTTTTACAGGTTCTATGACCGATAAGCGTTTTGAAGCGGATGGATTTGCCGAATATTGCAGGCGCTTCCTATCTTCGGGAGTATGGGATCTGGGCGCTAATTTACAGGTAACACCGGGCGGCAGTATGACAATAATCATTAACTATGGCTCGGCGCTGGTCGATGGGTATCCCTATAACGTGATTGATAATGGATCAGGGCCCCTGCAGCTGTCTGTCGACCCGTCGGATGCACAGCCACGTATTGATCGCGTTGTCATAAAAAAAGATGTTTTAGCTCAAAGAATATATGCTTGTGTAAAGAAAGGTTCCCCTGCAGCATCTCCGGCACCGCCGAGTTTGATGCGATCAAGTTTAACTTATGAAATAAGTCTCGCAAAAATATCGGTGGGAGCTGGAGCTATTGAAATTACATCCGAAAATATAACTGATGAAAGAACAAATATTGAATTGGCCGGTAGTCCTTTTAAGAAAATTGCTTTAGCTGCTCATCCGGTTGGCTCTATTTATGTATCTTCAAGTTGGGAAAACCGCCCTGCCGTCATTTTTGGTGGAACATGGACCCAGATAAAAGACCGCTTTATCTTAGGAGCTGGCGACGCTTATGCAAACGGAGCGGTAGGCGGAGCACTTACGCATCGGCATCTTAGTCCAATCACATGGCGGGAAGCAGACGGCGGAAGACCTGCGCTTTTTGGTCTTACAAACGATTTTGGGTTAAAAACTGGCGAAACCGGAAGTATATATGGTGGTCAATATACAGATGGCGGAGAGAACCAGAGTATTAATAGATATTATACGAGTTACAGTGAATCTTTGCCACCATATGTAGCGAAGTATATTTGGGAGCGAACAGCATAAGGAGGTATTATGTTTGCTATAACAGTTGACGGCGGACTCATCACAGGAGTACACGAGTCACAAGAAATAATAACCGAAGAGACTTTTAAAGGGACTTTATACGAAGGTCAAGCTGTTATAGAAGTACCGGAGGATAAAGCCGCAAATATAAGCAGCGGCAAATACCTTGGCGAGTATGATGCGGCATGGAACCTCAGGCCGCTGGCCCAACGCGTGGCCGAAGGGCTTGTAGTAATACCGGCGGATCATGTAGTCGATGGCGAAGAGATACGTGAAATGACCACAAAAGAGAAGATCGATGCTGGGCTCATCACGGTCGACGAAGGCTATGTTCTTGACGGCGATACCATCCGGCCAATGACAATACCCGAGAAGATCGCAGCCGGTATCGCCTCTGAGGATGATTTTAAGGCTGCTGAAGCGGCGCGGCTGCAGGCTGAGCTTAATACCCTCTATGCTTGGTTCGATGAATACGATAAGCAGATTGCACAGTATCAGCGCTGCCTTCGGACTGGAGAGCAATACGATAAGGATATAGCTGCGCTTGACACCGAAGCTAACCAAAAGCAGTTGCGTATTCGTGAGATCCGGCAGATTACTATGGCATCCGAACTATGCGTCAAATAAGATAATTTGACGCATAGATACTATACCCTATAGTGTGCACAAACAGCACTACACCACAATATATTGAAAAATGTATAAAACAGTGTATAAAGGGTGCATATAGGCGCATTTATTGTATTTTTATACTGCCAAAAATGTATAAAAACATGAGAAAAAGTGATTTTAAATGCTGTTTAAAGAGGCTTTAATCAGCGTTTTAATAAGCAAAAAAAGCTTTGATAGCCCTGAAGGGGGCTGTTTTTATTTTAGAAAGGAAGTGAAGAATATGTTTAACATTGAGAATCTGCCCAAGCTTGCTGAAGCTTATGTAAAAAAGTATCCCCCGAACACCGGATACACTATCAGGGCAGCTAAAGCCGTCTACGATGCGTATAAAGCCGGTAAACTGCCGCCGGGCACTAACATCGGCGTACAGCTGGCCTTACAGTATGACGGTAAGGAGGTAGGTGGCGACCTTATCAGCGGTCCCGAAAAACAGCTGCCTTATCTGGCGAGCTACAGCTTGGACAAAGGCGCGGATTGCGCCGACTTTATCCGTAACTTGATATTGCTGCTTTTCGGGCGTAACATCGGCGACTGGACGGAGGGCATATACCAACGCAATAAAGAGCGTCAGGTGCCATGGGAAGAACGCAGGGAAATGGACGTCTTGCTCAACAAGCTCAGCGACAGAAACCCCCATGCAACCCATGCAATGCTTTACATCGGCGGCGGCCAGATGCTGCATACGACGAGTAAAAGCAACGCGCTGCGCGTAGAGTCTGACACAAAGTATGCGCCGAGCACCCGCACGGGCACCGGCGTATTCAGGGTCTTAACTGACGAAGAATACAACAGCCTGATAGTTCCTGCGATCGTTGTTCCTACCCCGTCCGCTCCCCCGAAAGCTGTGCCGAAGAGGACCCGAAGCCTTAAATATGAACTCGAAATAACCGAGCGGATATCCAATGTACGGACAGGTCCGGGCATGCAATATCCATCATTAAGAACATTAGGCAGAGGGCAGCGTCTCGTATATCTCGGTAAAACCGGCGATTGGTACAAGGTCTACTATAACGGCGCAGCGAGATACATCCATGATTCGCAAGTTAAGGCATGCGCACAGCTCCATGGTGATGACGTTAAAGCCGTTCAACAGGCGTTAAAAGATAAAGGGTTCGATCCTGGCAGCGTTGACGGCTGGTTTGGTCCCAAAACGGCAGCTGCTGTTGTTGCCTATCAGACGGCTATGGGCCTCAAAGTCGACGGCATTGTCGGCCCGATAACGTGGGAAAGCCTGTTTGCTTAATTTGGCCTATTTAATAGGCCTTTAATAAAAATAAAACGAGGAGGTTCGTTTATGAAAAAGGTACTTTTGGTATTCGTCATCGCCATGCTCATGCTCTTGATATGCTCTCTTACGGCTTTTGCTGCGGGTACCAGGACAGATGCGGGAACCGCTGCACCTGCTTACGACGTCGGAAACGGCGCGATTGCAGTGGATAATGACGTAGGAGGCGTGCTCGGGATTGATTTTGTTACATGGGAGATATTAATCACGCCGACAGGATGTATTATTTTCACTGTCGCAATAACGCAACTTTTTAAGTCACGCTGGCCCCAGAAATGGCCGACGCAGATACTCTCTTACATTATTGCATTAATAATATTGATATTAGCGCACTTTATGTTAGGCATGCTTACACTTTCGTCAGTCGGCCTGTGTGTATTTAATGCAGTAGTGGTATGTTTTGCAGCTAACGGTGCTTATAACAATCTGTTAAAATCGAAAAATACGGCCAACATATCTGTAACAACTGAAACTGGCACGACGCCTCCCGCAAATTCGACGTAAGACTTTCGTGCAAAGAGCCTTTTTAACGTATTAAAATAGTTTTTGAAAGCTGTTTAATAATGCTTTTAAGAGGCTTTGACCTGTAAAAAACCTTTAAAGTTAATAACTGGTAAAAAGCGCATCTATTTAAATAATTTATGGTAAATAGGTGCGCTTTTTTGTATTTTGCGTGTCAATTTTTCGCATTTTGCGCGGCAAGCTACAGTAAAGAACCCGCCGACAAGCAAGAAAAAGCCTCTTATCATACAGCTCAAGCAAACGGACCCCGCAACGAAGTCGCCCTATCCGGACTATACGCTGATAAGCTCAATCAATCCTGACACGAGCGTAACAAAATACCTTGTCAACAACAAGCTGATAGCCGACGCTGAAAAGGCGGGAGTGGCGCTGAAAGATAATACGGGCCGCTTGCGGGACGAAAGGGTGCTGCGCCGGGATATTTACCGCGAAGGCGTAAAACCCGCTATCGTACCGGAGGGGGCAAAGGAGAGCCGCGCTGCAGCGAAAGACCCTGATTACATTAAGCTGGCGTTTTCGGACTATAACAGACGCACTAAGGCTTACTATGTGAAGCGGGACCTGTACGAGTTCGCAAAAGGCAGGGGCGTGGATTTAGAGCATAACGGCAAGCCGAAAACCGGCATGCAGATCATGCGCGAACTGTTCGGCGTCGGCAGCGACGGCAATTTTGATTACGATTTGCTTGCAAAGAACCTTAAAAGCGACAGCGATAAGATAATAGACATGTTCGGCATCGAGGATTATAAGGTATTAAGCGCTTACGCGCCGTACAGAGCCGCCTACGAGCCGCTGAAGCACTTGGGGCTGTCTCTTGACAGCAGTATGGCCGCGCTCGACGACCTTGTGATGAACTCGGAGGCGAAAAGGGCGCTGCTGGGAGACGATGAGTATTTCAGGCGGCTGCAAAACGGGTTTGACGCGCTGGATGAGCAACTTAAAAAAGTGGCGGACATACCGCGGCGCATATCGGAGTCGGACAACGCTTACAGCGCAAGCGGCATAATAAAAGTGCTTCCCGAGTATGAAACGGCATTTATTTATGCGGATACCGATGAGGATAAGATACGCAAGTACATGGATATCGTGCCGGAAGCGTTTGATGCCGGAAATTTTGCGGCGGAACTGGATCTTCCGGGACATTACGATATGCCAAAAGAATGGACAAGCGAAACGCTCGCAGAGGTTATAAATGTGAGCTTGCAGCATAAATACTGGAAGGAAACACTCGGGGAAAACTACGAGGAAAAGTGGGAGAACGAGATGCCCACTATGGAATCGCTTATCGAACGGGGACATAAGGACGCAAAAGAAAAAGGGTATGAAATAGGGGACGATTACGCTGCTTCTTATGGGATATTAATAAGCGGCATTGAGCTTATGGAAACCAACGAGAACGCCAGAAAGCAAGCGGAGGAAGAAGCGCTCGCGGCATTTGGAACCACTGAGCCCATAACCGTGTCCAACGATAAAGTATCGTACAAATATGACCCTGTGACGGGATTCGTCAGCGACCTTAGAATAAAAGACAGCAGTATCACGGGAAGCGCGGGTGACATTACAGAGGAAGCTAACAATACAGTCGGTTATCTGCTGTGGAAGAAATCAGTAGGAGAAGAACCGACTGAAACGGAAAAGGAATTTTTTAAGCAGTATGGCATGGATGAATTAATAACGCTCATAGACAGCAGGGGTAAGGGCGATTATTACAAGCTTAAAGACAGCACGAAAGAGCTGATGAAGAACAATTTGCTCAGAGAAGCAAATTACGCTCTGTATGATTTTACACCGGAAGAATTGGATTTTCTTAAAAACGCGTCGGTTAAGACTCTGGATATGTCGATCCAAAACGAATATTCAAGCAAAGAGAAGGATGAACATTGGCTCAGCGCGCTCAAGCTATACCGATATTACAAAAACGACCTTGGTATGGAAGTGACGGGGGACTACGAGAAAGACAGGACGGCGGCAAAGAAAATCATTATACAACGGCTCAACGAACTTGGGTATCCCAGTTTTGAAGCTGCGGAGAATGAAGTCGCAAATAGTATAAAAGCAGAAATGTATGGCTTATTGTTAACAGATACGCCGAATACGAAGAAAGCAAAAGAAATACTGCAGAACGCGCCGCCGGAAATGTTCATGAACACGGCTGATGAGACGGAAGAAACGTATAAAGAGGGCGCGTTTGTGGCCGGAATAAGGAAAGGCGGAACGCTGGGGCTGGCAGAGCTTGTCGGCGAGACCGTTGCAGACCCAAAAGAGTATAAGCGCATGGCGCTTTTGGGCAGCCCGATAGGCGGGACGGAATATTACAAGAGCGGCAGGTTTTACAATCCCGCGATAGCGTATGAAGACGCGAGGATGATGCAAAACAATCCATGGGCATTCTGGATAGGCGACGTCTTGGGAAGCCTTCCTACAACTTTTTTAGCCGGCGAACTGGCAGGAGGCATAGCGCGTACTCTGGGAGCGAACGCCAAACTGGCTTCGTTTATCAGCGGATTCGCGCCTTCAGCCATACAGGGCGGGGCAAACGCTGCGGCGCAGGGCGGGGATGCATGGGACATATTTAAAGGCGCAATTGTTGAAGGAGCTGCGGGAGGCATATCGTCCGGCATGCTTTCCGGGCTTGCAGAAGAGGGAGTAAGCAAACTTTTAACTACAGCTCCGGGATTAATAAAAAAAGTATTCCCCGCCATCGCGGGCGCGGGAGCAGACGCGCTTATTAACACAGTGTCTAGTATCGGCACGGACGTTATACTGGGGCGTAATATCGACTGGATGAATGCGCTTAAAAATATACTGACGTCTCTCGTGTTAAAGGGTTGGCACACAAATGACGATATAGACGGGACGCACGGGTGGAACGCGGGCGATAAGTCCTTTGAGCCGGGAGAACTGCCGGACGTCAGTAAGCCAGCCGATATAGACACAAAAGTTATAGACCCTGTATCAGGGGCGGATATTACCATACCCAAAGGCAAATCGCTTGCGGATGTTAACCCTGAAGCGGCGAAGTTTTACGACGCGGCCATCACGACTATATTGGGGGCGGAGGATGCTATTGCGGTTAATGATATCAACCTTCCAAAGACAGGAATAGAGACAAGCGCTGAAAGGGCGGTAGAGGCGTATACGCCGGACGCTATAGCCGACGCGGTTAAAGCGGTGCAGGCGCTGCCCGAGGGCACGCTCACCAATGCCGAGTATAACAGAGTAATGGACTCATATTACCGGTATGGGCTTAACCCAAGCCAGAAAAACGCCGCGGCGGTGATGGAACTTGCGGAGCAAAGCTTGGGGAAGGCGGAAAGCACAGTACGGGAGAATCCTGATATTGACATCAGAGAGGGAGCAGGGGATAATAAAAATGATATACTGGCTAGGAATCGGGAACAAGGGAGAGTTTTTGAGCAGCAAGAATTTAGCAAGTTCAGTAAACAGAATAATCATGCTGCTATGCAAATAACAATAAAAGCAAATAATACAAAAACTCGGGTCGATGCAATAGGTATAAATGAAGAAGGAAAAGTTATTATTCACGAATACAAATCATCGTCAACAGCGCCATTAACACAAAATCAAAAAACTGCATTTTCTGAAATAAATAAAAAAGGTGGAATTGTCGTTGGTAAAGGGAAAGATATCTTTACAAAAGATTTTGAAATTCCAATTGGAACAGAAATAAAAGTAATTAGACCTAAAGATAAAAAGTAATTATATGGAAGGTAAAAAATGTCGATAATAGATAAAGATAAAGTTGACGGTATTGCTATAAGTAAAGATGGAAAAACCCTTGTATTGCTAATTACAGATCATTTGGATTGGTCAGACGAATATATACATTTGATTAAATTACAGGAAAAGATAAACTCATACATAGGTTTTTTAGAAAGCGATCAATATAAAGACATATATCCGGGCAATCAGTTCTTCAAGTATTTAATTGAAATACACTTTAAACATCAAATATCTGAAAATTGCATTAAGTGGATTGAGACCGCAAATAAACAACTCTCAAATAACGATATAAAGATAGAATATATCGTTGTAGATTGAGTTAATGTCTTCTCTCTGAAAAAACAGAATAGAATATGATATGCTTTACCGGGGAACTACATCTCCGGCTTTTTTATATTTCTCGCCCATTAATGCTGCCCGTAGATCCAAAAGTGCGGCGAGCGATTTTGTCACATAAAAAGCGACAGCGATGATTTATAATATAGCTATAACCGACGTGCCGGTTTTAAGCAGTGGAACGGCAGGCAAAGCGCCTCGGCCGCGGTTAGTATCAAAAAAAGGAGCTAAAGTTATGTATGACGTTATTATCATAGGAAGCGGGCCGGCAGGCGTCTCGGCGGCGGTGTACGCGGCGCGCGCGGGTCTCGATACGGCGGTAATAAGCCAGGACAGCAGCGCGCTTGAAAAAGCGGAGAGGATAGAGAACTATTACGGCTTTGCCGAGCCGGTCTCCGGGGAGAAGCTTTTTTCGGCGGGGATCGCGCAGGCGAAAAGGCTGGGCGCTAATATCATAACCGATCAGGTTGTGGGCTTAAGCTACGAAGACGGCTTTGTTGTAAAAACTAAAGCGGGCGAGTATACCGCGAAAAGCGTAGTGATAGCTACCGGTGCAAACAGGACGGCGCCCAGGATAAAGGGCTTTGCCGACTTCGAAGGCAAAGGGATAAGCTACTGCGCGGCCTGTGACGCTTTTTTCTACAAAGGCAAAGACGTTGCGGTGTTGGGATGCTGCGAGTACGCGCTGCACGAAGCGCAGGCGCTGCTGCCGATAGCCCGTACTGTCACGCTTGTAACAAACGGGGCAGAGGCTATAGCCGAGTTCCCTGCGCAGATAAAGATAATAACGGAAAAGATAGCGGTGTTTGAGGGAAACGAGGGCCTTGAGCGCATAAGGTTTTCGGATGATACAACGCTGCCGGTTGACGGCGTGTTTGTGGCGATAGGTGTAGCGGGCAGCAGCGACCTTGCAAGAAAGATAGGCGCCGAAACGGAAGGATTAAGGATAAAGGTAGATGAAAATATGTCGACGAATATACCCGGACTGTTCGCAGCGGGGGATTGCACGGGCGGTATGCTGCAGATAGTAAAGGCGGCGTATGAAGGCGCTAAAGCTGGCACGGAAGCCGTAAAGTTCGTAAGAAAAAACAAGTCTTAATGTGTGCGTGCAATGTATGAACAGCTCTGATAATACCCGTATTGCGCTTAAGCTGTTGACGTATTCTGTGTTTTTGCAGATAATAACTGTAATTGTTATTTATTGAGAGGTTAAAGCATGAAAAGCGATATGCGGGAAAAGGTCGCCAAATCGCTGACCGCAGAGTCTACGGCATTGCTGCCTTATCTTCCTTACCTGCTGCAGGATTTGTGGGAGTTGGGGAGCAGTCCGGACGAGATAGTGTCAGCGATAACGCTGTTGATATCGCCTGTTTCAAACCGGCACAATGAACCCACGCCCAGCTCTTCCGCTTTTTGCGGGCGTAATCAATGAAATCGTTAATAAAGTCGATACCCTTAACGGAGCAGCCGAAATTTCGAGCGAGCCGTATGCTCACCGCCCCTTTGCCGCAGCCGAGGTCAAGAACTCGCCACCCCTTATCTATACCGCAGTTTTTGCCAAGGGCGCTCTTCGCGGCATAGGCTGCGGGGGCGTTTTTTGTTTACGGAGCGAGCGGCAATATGACGGGCAGCCTTAAGCAATGCTGTTTACAAATTTGCGTTTTAAATAAATTAAGATGAATACAAAAGCTAAAAATACTAATGGACTCAAATGTTTTTATAATTGCAATTTTCAACTTTATGCTTTATTACGGCTGCTTTCTGAATAATTGAAGGCGCGCTGAACGATAATAAATTAGAAAGAACAGAAAGGAGTCCTTTATTATGTCACAGTTAAACAAGCTTGAACTGCAGCACCTGCGCCATCTTATAGGGGCGCATGACACGGCCTTTCAGAAGATGCAGGTGTATGCGCAGCAAAGCACTGACCCGCAGGTAAAAGCATACTTTGAAAAAAGCGCCCAGGAAGCGCAGAAGACTAAGCAGCAGCTTATGTCATTCCTATCATAGGAGGAGAGAACATGTTACAGGAAAAAGCAATGGTAAACGACGCGCTTGCGTCGGTAAGGAGCAGCCTTACGGCGTACACAACGGCTATATCCGAATGCTCGAACCCCAACCTTCGCTCGGCGCTGCAGCAGATAAGAAACGGCGACGAGAACTCGCAGTATGAGCTGTATAAGATTGCGCAGTCTAAAGGTTACTATCAACCGGCTCATATGGCGGACGATAGCGAAGTCAGGCAGGTGAAAAGCGAACTCCAGGGCGGACAGCCGGGTCAGCAAACGTATCAGCAAATGGGACAGGAAGGATCCCCCCATATGTTCAATCAAAGATAGTCAAAAAACTATCGCGCCCCCAAAAGCCTTTGGTTTCTGGGAAACAAAAAACAAAAGCCGGTAATATACCGGCTTTTGCTTGCTTTTAGCAGCAGGCTTCGAGCTTGCCCCAGCGGGCTTCGGCGCAAATTTGCGCCGCCTCGCACCTGCGCGTTTTCGTTTCGCCTGGCCTGTATGTTTGCCTGTCAGCGTGTATTTCTGCCGCCGCGATTCCCTGTGACTGCGGCATGTTTCGCCTTAAGAAACGCATGTCGGCATATTCCATAATGCGGTATCCGCCGACTTTGCCGTCAGCCTTATCCCATCTGTTCAGCAATACAAAGCCAACAACCGCGGCCAGTATCATTACTGCCATCAACATTTTTATACCTCCAAATTTATAAATTCTACGGGCTATGCCCGTTGTAAACTATTATTCCTCCAGCGTGCCTATCGCCTTTAAAAGCAGCCGCAGCGATTCGAGAACCCCAGGCCTGCTTTCCGGGGGGAGCTGGTCGTACAGCCGCTTAAAATAATCGTTCATCGAAGACTCTATCTCGTCAAATTCGGCCTTTCCCTTATCGGTGAGCGTAATCAATACGCAGCATCTGTTGTTTGGGTCGGTCTCTCTTGATACATATCCCGCTTTGACGAGATTATCCACCGTCCGGCTCATAGTGCTCTTATCCAGCCCCATTATATAAGCAAGGCCTTTGAGCGATACATACCCCGCCCTGCCTATTTCGACGAGCGCGTGGCACTGAGTAAGCGTAATGTCGCAGCAGGACTGCGCGTTATCTTCCTCGAGCGAAAAGCAGCGGACGAGAAGCCGGGTATATTCGCGCAGCTGTTTGTAATCTTCGGCCAAATAAATCACCCCATCAGCATTGTAACATGCAACGGTTGCAAAATGCAACCCCTTTTAATGGGAAATTATAAAATATTTTTCCGAAGCGGAAGCCCGCAATATCTAATATATGCTGACTGTGGTATAATATCACCGAGGGAGAAAAAATATGAAGGAAAGCATATTCGACATTTTAGGGCCAATTATGATAGGCCCTTCAAGCTCGCACACCGCGGGAGCGGCAAGGATAGCGAGACTCGCTTCATCGCTGGCAGGGGAGTTTACGGCCGCGCATTGCCAGCTGCACGGCTCTTTCGCGGCTACGGGCAGGGGCCACGGCACCGACGTTGCGATAACGGCGGGGCTTATTGGCATACATGAGAGCGACGAGCGGCTGCGCGACGCGTTCCGGCTTGCGGACGAAGCAGGAAAGCGTATAACGTTCGAAACGGCGGACCTAGGCGACGTGCATGAAAACACGGTCAGGATATCGTTTGATACGCCGAAAGGGGTACTCACTGTAACGGGCTCGTCGACGGGCGGCGGCAACATACTGCTTACGGAGTTCAACGGCTTTTCGATATCCTTAAACGGCCAGTATCCCGCGCTAGTCATCACGCAATACGACAAGCGCGGCGTGATAGCCGAAGTTTCGGGCATTCTCGCGCGATATGGGGTCAACATCGGATTAATGCAGGTATCGAGGCAGCAGCGCGGGGAGCTTGCTTCTATGACTATAGAGTGCGACGGCGACATACCTCCCGCGGCGGTTGACTGCATAAAGGAGATACCCGAGGTATTGGACGTAAGGCTCGTGCCAAAGCTCGACTAATTATATATTCAGCGCATGCAAAAGCAAGCGAGGCTTTAGGTTGACGGGGTCCCCAGCAAGCCATGAGGCTTGATGGGGTGTGTATAGGAGGAACGATGTTCAGAAACGCGGAAGAACTGCTCTCCCTTACCGAAAAGAAACAATGCCGTATAAGCGACATAGTGCTGGAGCGCGAGTGCGCCGTAAGCGGCAAGAGAAGCGAAGAAGTGCTCTCTTTGCTGCGGGAATATTTAAGCGTAATGCGCAATGCGAGCGAAGCTGCGAGGCAAAAACCGTTAAAAACGCGAGGCGGGCTGATATCGGGCGACGCGAAGAAGCTGACGGAGTACGCAAAGTCTCATCATACGCTGTGCGGCGATACGCTTATGCTGGCGATGTCGCGAGCCATGTCGTGCCTTGAGGTAAACGCCTCGATGGGTAAGATATGCGCGGCGCCCACTGCGGGCTCGAGCGGCATATTGCCCGCTACAATACTCAGCGTGGCGGAGCAGTTTAATTTTCCCGAGCAATCGCTGCTTTACGCGCTTTTAACCGCTTCGGGCATAGGGATGATAATAGACTCGGGCGCTACGCTCTCGGGCGCGTGCGGCGGCTGCCAGGCGGAATGCGGCTCGGCCGCGGCAATGGCGGCGGCTGCGGTAACAGAGATGATGGGCGGCTCCGCAAAGGCTGCGCTGAGCGCGGCGGCGATAGCGCTTAAGAACGTGATGGGGCTCGTGTGCGACCCGGTGGCTGGGCTCGTCGAATCGCCGTGCTCAAAGCGCAACGCGTCGGGAGCGGCGAACGCGCTTTTATCCGCCGACCTTGCGCTCGCGGGAGTAAGCAGCGCGATACCGCTGGACGAGGTAGTGGCCGCAATGGCGAAGGTGGGGCGCATGATGCCTCACGAGCTGCGCGAAACGTCGCTGGGCGGCATAGCGTCGACTAAGACGGCGCTGGAATACGCGAAAAGGGTACTCGAATGACGATGCGCATTACAAAGAGGCGCAGGGCATGAGCGCCGATATAATTCGAACGCTTCTCGACCATTGCCTTAAAAAACGAGGTGCGTATATAGACTTCCCGTTCGGAAGGGTACCCGTATGCGTAAAGGTGGGGGCCGGCTGTTCGCGCAGATTTACCCCGATGAGAGCGACCGTAAGATAACGCTTAACTGCGACGCGATGAGCGGCGAGTTTTTCCGCGGCATGTATCCCGGCGTTGTCTTAAGGGGCTACCAATGCCCGCCCCGGCTCGCGCCGTATTTCAACACCATACTTCTTAACGGCTCCGTCCCCGAAGACATACTTTTGATGATGATAGACCACTCATACTCCACCGTTTTCAATAAGCTGCCCCGCAGCGTGCGGCAGGAAATATCCAGCGTTGACCAATAATGTTTGCACATCATACATAAATTTCTTTGTTCTGTAAAAAGTATCTTGACAAACCCAGTCTAAAGATATAGACTGAGTCTATAAATATAGACTGGAGAAAAATACTATGGATAAGGATTATAGAATGACTAATGCGGAGTACCGCCTTTCGGATATCATATGGTCTAATGAGCCGATAGCCTCGCCCGAGCTTTGCAAACTGTGCGAGCAAAAGCTCGGCTGGAAGCGCACTACGACGTACACGGTATTAAAGAAGCTGTGCGAACGCGGAATAATGCGCAACGAGTCCGCGGTAGTTACGTCGCTCGTGCCGCGCGAGCAGGCTCAGAGGTATGAGAGCCGCGCAGTGATGGAAAAGTTCGGCGGGTCGCTGCCCATGTTCGTGGCGGCGTTTCTCGACGGCAAAACGCTGTCGGACGAGGAAGCCGAGCAGCTTAAAGCGCTGATAGATCGCCACCGGGAGGGATAGCTATGGATATATCCGCTCTGTTCCTTAAGATACTCAACATGAGCATAACGGCGGCGTACGCAGCGCTGGCCGTAATGCTGGTAAGGCTCGCGCTTAAAAGAGCCCCGAAGGCGGTATCGTTTGCATTGTGGATAGTAGTGCTGTTCCGCCTCGTGAGCCCCGTATCGTTTTCGTCGGCGTTCAGCCTGATGCGCATCGGTAGCGTCGCCACGGTTCGGACAGGAAGCGGCATTACGTACATACAGCGCCCTGCGCCTGTGCTGCATGCTCCTGCTACCTCAAGCGCCATGCCTGCGGCAAGCGCCGCCGCGGATATTTCTCCCACGGCTCCTGCAAGCGCCGCGCCCGAGGCAGACCCTATAAAGATGCTGCTTGCTGTCGCAGCTATCGTATGGGTGGCGGGCGTAGCCGTAATGCTGGCAGCAAGCGCGGTTTCGCACATACGGTTAAAGCGCCGCATAAGCGACGCTACGCTGCTTTCCGGCAACGTCTACGAGACCGACGCGATAAGCTCGCCGTTCGTGCTGGGTATAATAAGGCCGCGCATATACCTTTCCGCCTGTATCGACAAAGCAGACATTGATTACGTGCTGCGCCACGAGCGCATGCATATAAAGAGGAAGGACAACGTTATAAAGCCTCTCGCATGGGCGGCGCTGTGCCTGCACTGGTTCAACCCGCTCGTGTGGGCAGCGTTCCGCCTGATGTGCTGCGACATGGAGATGAGCTGCGACGAGCGCGTACTGCGCGGCATGGACGAGCGGGAGAAGGCAGGCTACGGCGAAGCGTTATTGAGGCTTTCCAAAAGCCGCAGACTGCTTGCGGCAAGCCCGCTCGCGTTCGGCGAGAGCGCCGTGGGGTCGCGCATAAAGAACGTGCTTAAGTTCAAAAAGCCCGCGCTGTGGATAGCAGCCGTCGCCGCCGTCGCCGCAATAGTGACGGGCATGTGCCTGATAGCGAACCCGTCGGGCGCGGCTTTTCGAACGAGCAGGACTTATACGGCAACTACAGGTTCAGCAAACAGGTATACATGAATCCTCTAAGCTCATTCCTGGCCTTGGGAGGATATGAGCAATACTACACGCTCGGCAAGGATACGCTTACCATCACGGAAACAACGGGCGATTAACGGGTTTTTCCTATTACATATGAGAGGGCAGATGTAAACGAGCAAAACTTTATCGCAAGCTTTTTATTAGGTGACGACATGAAGCCTTTCGATCGCGAACCGAATATCTTACAGTATAGGCAACGGCATCAATATACGCTTCTCAATCCGTCGGAAAGCTCTTGCGGCTACCGGCTCTATGTGATGGACGGCGAGGTTTGGCTCGCGAAGCTGGAATATAACGAAAAGCTCAACGGCTCAAATAACGAATACATATGGAGCATATACAAGATAGATAAGTACGGCGGGGAATTACCGGCTGGGGCCGCCGCTACTCCAGCCGCTTATCCGGAGGATACGGCTGATACTACGCTGCCGCCCGGCGGTATCATTCTCGACGCGCGTATAAACGGCGGGAATATTCAGGGCATTGCCATAAATAACGAAGACCAGCTCAAAGTCATATATGAGGCAATTAATATTCACAAGCTGAGCTCGGATGAATCTGCAGCCGCTGAGATAATGCCCGCAGATAATTATATTACGCTGCATGTACCGTCCGGCGAGCCGGAAAACACTTTATATGACGATTATTATGTATACGACAGGGACGGTATGCATTGCATACAGAAAGGCCTTTACGGTATGTACAGCTATTTAAGCGACGAAGCCTATAACGTAATCTCCGATATCGCTAAGGGATACTATCATGCAACGAACCATTTTGCGTATCAGCCGGCCGGTTCAGCGGAATCCGGTTCCGATGATATAGAGATTGGGCTGTACATCGGCGGGGAAGGGATACATGACATTCCGGTAAAGGAAACTTCCCAACTGCAGATAATCGATGATATGGTATCAGCTTACCTAATAAGGTCGGCAGCGTGGGAGGGAGCGGATATAAGTACGCTCGACAGTTATATAACCGTAAACGGCATAAAGGCGGACGCACTGCAGGGAAGCTACCTGTGCATATTCGAAAAAGGCGGAAAATACTATATGCAAAACGGAAAAAAAGGAAGGCAGACTGCCCTCGATGGGGAAACTTACAATGCTCTGCTTGAAATTGCGCTGGGGTACAATCTGCCCGACGCTATGACCGTCGTCTCGGGGAAGAACTCGGTAAAGGCGCTGGAAAACACGATATGGACGGAATCGTGCAATCAGCACTGGGACAGCACGTGGCTTAAGCCGGAGCAGGTGGCAAAATACCTGCAATACCTTGATATCGAGCAAAGCGACGGGCTTTCGCCTTTTACTCCGTATCTAAACGGCGAGAAGGCTCGCGGGACGTATAAGCTTTATGACAGCGATTACAATGAAATACCCATAGCCATGCCGTCGGGGCTTGAGCCGCAGACACATATATTCGCCAACGCGCAACGGCCGGGCAGGTATATAGTCGAGCTGCGTGCCTCGACTGATTGGGGCGGCATAAAATTCGGGAACCAGTACTTTTTCGGCGTGATACTGCCGGAGAAATAGCAATAAACTGTCCCTTTTACCGGTTCCAAGGAACAAAGTTCGCTGGGGTGTATGAGAGTGGAAATACCCTATCGGCGCTTCGCGCCACTTCCCCTATAAGGGGGAAGCTTTTTTAACTAAAATCCAGAAGCTAATTTTTGTGTAATTTAGTTCCCCATTTTAGGGGAGCCAAAGATGATGATATAGCCTATCACGCCTCCCTCGGATGAGGGAGGTGGCACGAAGTGCCGAAAGGAGTGATAAATCTTAAGCAATTACCTCCTCCAGTCACCTGTCGGTGACAGCCCACTCGCCTTAGTCATTAAAAGAGGTTTATTGGCGCATTAAAGCGAGTATATTCACTCGCTCATCTGTTTCATTATTTCCGGTATATGCTCCAGCGTGTCTATAGCGGTCATAGAGTATACGCCTTTTTGGGCTGCGGCAGCCTCGCCCGCTTTGCCGCAGATGTACGCTCCATAAAGAGCGGCGGGGAAGCCCTCCATGCCGCCCTGCCTTCCTCCGCACATAAGCGAGCCGATAACGCCCGTGAGCACGTCGCCGCTGCCGCCCTTGGCCATGCCGGGGCTGCCCGCCGTAACGAGCGCAGTTTTTTTGCCGTTCGTTACTATCGTAGTCGCGCCCTTGAGCAGCAGCGTCACGCGGTATTTTTGCGCGAACTCCTCGGCCGCGGATATAGGGTCGTGCAGTATGTCGTCGATTTCCATGCCGCAAAGCCGTGAAAACTCGCCCGGGTGAGGAGTCAGCACGACGTCGCCTTCCCTGTAATACAGCACGTCCGGGTCGTCGGCGATACAGTTAAGGGCGTCCGCGTCAAACACCTTTTGAATATCGTAATTGCGCAGCAGGTGATACACCGCCTTGTGCGCGCCGCTGCCCGTACCCAGCCCCGGGCCTATAGCCGCCGCCGTTTTGCTGCGCATCAGCGAGTCTATTCCGTCGAGGCAGTCTTCAGCAAGGGCGCCCGACTCGTCTGACAGCGCGTACGTCATGCTTTCGGGGGCGGCAGCGCTTATTATCGGCTGAATCCCCAGCGGAACGCCCGCGGTAACCAACCCCGCGCCCGATCGCAGCGCGGCTTTTGTGCACATCACCGCCGCGCCCGAAAAGCCCTGGCTGCCCGCAACTATGGCGAGCTTCCCAAAGCTGCCCTTGTGAGAATCCGCATTTCGCTTCTCGAGTTTTAAAGAGTCTACTGCGCGTATGTTGCCCGTGTCTGCGCCCGAGCTTACGCCTATCTCCTTTACCGTGAGTTTGCCGGTATGCTCGCGGCCCGGGAACAGAAAATGCCCGCGCTTGGGGTACTGGAACGTCACGGTCGCATCCGCTTTCACTGCGGCGCCCAGTATTTCGCCCGTGTCCGCGTCTATACCTGAGGGTATGTCGCACGATATTATATACGCCTCGCTGCCGTTGATTAGATCGATGACTTCGGCAAAAAGGCCGGTTACGTTCCTCGACAGCCCCGTGCCGAACAGCGCGTCAATGAGTACGCAGCCAAAAAGGTCGGAAAGGTTGGCTCTCGCGCTTGCGGCGTCCGTTATCTCAATAAGCCGGTCCATAAAGAACTCCGCGTTGCGCCGCGCGTCGTCTTTAAGCTCGCCGAACTCACCAACCAAATACACCTCCACGGCGTAGCCCTTTGCCATAAGCTGACGCGCCGCCGCGAAACCGTCGCCGCCGTTGTTGCCCGCGCCGCACACTACTATTACGGGAGTTTCGACGCCGAATCTTTTCGTCACCGCTTCCGTCACGCCGAACGCCGCGTTCTCCATCAGCGTAGAGGAGGGTATGCGCATCCTCTCTATCATGTAGGCGTCTATGTCGCGCATCATCTGCTTTGTAACAACGGGTATCATGTCAGTCTCCTTCCGCTATTGCCTCCGCGGCAGCCAGCTCCGCGGTGTGCGATATCGAAATATGCACGCGCGTTATCCCCAGCTCATCCGCTTTCTGCTTTGCCTTGCCGTGCAATGTTACATACGGCTTGCCCGAGGGATGGCGCAGTACCTCTATGTCCGTAAGCGGCATGTCGAATATGCCGCACCCCAGCGCTTTTAATACCGCTTCCTTGGCGGCGAAATTGCCCGCTGCCCTTTGCGCGCTTTGCTTCGACTCTTCGAGCATGGCTATTTCGTCCCGCGTAAAGTTCCTCGTATAAAACAGTTTGTTCCGCGCGGCGCGTTCTATGCGGGCTATGTCTACTATATCTATGCCTATGCCCGCTATCATGCTTTTACCGCGTTTATTATCGCTTTAGCCGCCGCCTCGGCGCCCGCGGCGAGCAGCGCGGAAATATCGCATTGCTTTTCTCCGGTGCCGAACGCGAACACCGTGTCGCCGTCGTACATGGTATGGGAGGGCCGCACGCACATCGCTATGCCGTCCTGCCCGGCGCACGCCAATTTGCACGCCTGCTCCTTGGTAATATACGCGTTAGTGCCTATTACGCCTATTACTGTGTTCGTTCCAAAAACGCCTGACACGGCGCCCTCGGCCAGTGCGCCGGAAACCGTCGCGCCCTTCATGCCCGCAATCTTTTTGCCGGTATTGTAGTCGTATATGTCTCCGAAAGCGTTGACTGCGAAGCACGCCGCGACTGTTATGTCGCCCAGCTGCATCGAAGCCGCGCCGAAGCCTCCCGGCGACGCGAATTCCGGGCCTGCCGCCTGCCCGACCATGGCTCCCGTGCCCGCGCCGCAGCGTCCTTGGGCGAGAGGCTCGCTTGAAGCGGCTTCGCACGCCGCGTAACCTTCGATAGCCCCAGGCCGCACCGTTGCGCTGCCCACGGCAAGGTCGTAAAGCACGGCAGCCGGTACGATGGGAACGCGCGCCGAGCCGGTATCAAAACCCTCGCCGCGCTCCTCGAGCCAGCGCATTACGCCGTCCGCCGCCGCAAGCCCGTACGCGCTGCCGCCCGATAGCAGCAAAGCGTTTACTTTCTGCACCGCGTTCATAGGCCGCAGCAGGTCGGTCTCGCGCGTACCGGGCGCGCTGCCTCGCACGTCCACGCCGCACACCGCGCCGCCTTCAATTATTATGACGGTGCAGCCCGTTTTATTCTCGCTGTCCGTATAATGCCCGGCTGTAACGCCGTTTATATCGGTTATGCATCCGCTATACATACATGCCTCCTCCCCGGAGCGTTACCTCGCCCGCGACGAACCGTTTCTTTTTGCCGGCGCAGTCTATAAGCAGCGCTCCCGAATCGTCAAATCCCAAAAACGTTCCTGTCTCGCTGCCGGCGGGGGAGCTTACCGTCACCTCGCCCGAAAGCATGCTCCTGCTTCTGAAATCGTTCATGAACGGAGCGAGCCCGCCGCGCTCGAATTCGTCGCACCCTTCGAAAAACCTGTCTGTTACGGCAGCCGCGAGCAGCATCCTGTTGACGGCGATATGGCAGACAGCGTTTTTGAACTCGCCTTTAGGAGGCAGCACGTTGACGCCTATGCCGCACACGATATAGTCGACGCCGTCCATGCCTATCATGCTCTCGGTGAGTATGCCCGCGAGCTTCCTGCCGTTTATCAGCACGTCGTTAGGCCACTTTATTTCCGTCTTCAATTGCGATACGCTTTCAATTGCCTCGCATGTCTTAACGGCCGCCATAAGAGTAAACCCCGGCACGCTCTCCGCTTCAATATCAGGCCTGATGAGGAACGTCATGTAAAGCCCGCCCGGCGGGGAAACCCATACGCGCCCCTTGCGGCCGCGGCCCGCCGTCTGCTCGCTTGCTATGAAAACTGCCCGCTTAATGCTTTTATCGGCGGCTGCCCGCTTCGCGTCGTCGTTTGTAGAAAGCGTGCTGTCCTTATAAAACACCTGAGCGTTTGAGGATATATACGCCTTTACATATTCGGCTCGCGGCACTTCGGGAGGCGATATAAGACGGTAGCCCTTGCCCGTGACGCCCTCAATGCGCGCCCCGTCCGATTCCATAGCTTTTATATGCTTCCACAGCGCTGCGCGCGTAACGCTTCCGGCAAGCGCCTCACCCGAAACGTAACCTTGCGCGTCTTTTAGCTGTTTTAATATGTCGTATTTCAAGGCTCGTCCTCCGAAAGCACCGCGCTGATTATATCGTAATCGAACCCGCGCCTCGCGAGCGCCGCGTAAGCCTGCCGCCGGTCCTTTTTTTGGCGCTTGAGGTCTTGCGCTAGTTTTTTTGCAATCCGCATTTCGTCGTCGCAGGAATAAGCGCTCATTGCCTCCGCCGCGGCATTGCGCTCTATGCCCTTTTCTTTGAGCGCGTATTCTGCGGCCCGCCTAGATTTGCCTTGAGCCATCGCGCTCTGAACATACTCGCGCGCGTACGCAAAGTCGTCGATATAACCGTAGCTTTCGAGCTTTTCTATGGCGGCGGCTATGGCGTCTGCGCCTATGTTCTTGTCCGCGAGCCTGCACTCTACCTCGCGCTTCGTGCGCATGCCGTACTCAAGGTACTTCGCGGTAGCGTCGAACGCGTAACGCTCGTTGTCTCTTTTAACGGCTTCGGCCAACTTTTCTTCGCTTATCGTTTCGCCGCTCTTAACGCCGTATACTGCGCAGCTCTCCGCGCCGAGCGAAGCAAAATACTCGCCGTCCACAAATATGTTGTAGCGCTCCTTGTTCTTCTTCTGAGGCTCAACCGCCGTTATCAGAACGTTTCCCATGTTTTTGATTATATATGATTGCCGCGAAAACTTAAAGTATTTAACTTGGGGCGCTTTGCCCGGCGTCGCCTATCTCGACTATATGGCCGTCGGGGTCGTAAACGCGGAAAAGCTTCTCGCCCCAGGGAAACTCCTTTATTTCGTGTATGAACTTAACGCCCGCGTCCTTCAGCCGCTGCTCGGCCGCTTCGATATCGTCGGTCGTAAAGTATAGGTCGAGGTTGTCCCTGCCCATGGTCTCGCCGCCGTATTGCTTTCCAATGTATTCGTAGAATACGTCTGCCTTGTGCAGACCGAGGCTTCCCTCCAGCAGCACGAAGGTACCCGCGTCCTGCAACACCTCAATACCGAGCAGCCCATGGTAAAACTTCTTTGAGGCTGCTATATCGCCTGTGAAAATTATCGCGGTATGAAACTTAATTCTCATATGGTCTCCCCTTTATATCAGCGAAAATCGCTTTTAAGTCTTACGTAAAGCGCCGTCGCATTTTGTTTATGCGCTCCCTTATTTTATTCCCATAAAAGCGTTCCTTTGGCTGTTAAAGCACAGCGATTTATCGTCAATTGCCCGCATCGTAGCGAGTATACCGTCAAGGTGGTCGTATTCATGCTGCAGCAGTTCGGAAAGATCTCCTTCAAGCTTCATTACATTTTCATTGAAATCCATGTCATAGTATCTTACAGTACACCTTATGCGGCGTTTCACTCTCACGGGCAGCCCGGGGAAGGACATGCAATCGTCCAGCAGTTCCATATACTCGTCGTCTTCAAACTGCAGCACCGGGTTTATAAAAACCACAGGCTTGTCGATATGCATATAAATAAGCCTCTTGAACACGCCTATCTGAGGAGCGGCGATTGTGTTTATTATACCGCCCTTTTTGTGGCAATGGTAGACAAAAGATTGTGCTGCAAAATTTGAAGGTTGGAAGGCATCGATTATGCCATGGTTAAATTAATATTCAGAAGTGGTCATGACCTAGTGACTGATTTGATCTAAAATGAATTGCACTCTAAATATTAATTCCGCCAAAAGTACAATTACTTGAAGTAACATATTCATATTATTGTAATTCTAAATAATACTCTTTATTAAAGTGCAGAGTGGTTAAATTAGTAAAATCTTAAAGTTTGTATCAATTATAATGTGAAAATTTATAAAAGATAGAAAATACTTTATTGATAATTCACGCATCATACTAAATATGTATATATTAAATAACATTTAGAATTAATTAATAATTAAAAATTACTTTTTTTGTTAATAGGTTTGTTGATAATGAACTGACAATATTTAAATACGTCTTGCCGTATATTAGGATGTATTAAAAACCACTTGACGATAATGAAAATATGTGATTGCCAAAATAAGATATTTACTATCTAATATTAGAAATATTAACTTGACTATTCATTTAATATAAATAATAATATATATGAGGCGTACTAAAGGAGGTACGTATCGTGCGGTTGTTGTTGCCCTCCTGTCTGGAGACATAAGCGCATAAGCGGCTTATGAATACAAAAGCTGGAGGACTATGCTTATACGATGGATTTAATATGTATAAGTTTTATAGTTTTGATTATATTTCTCATTGTGAGAGAATCAAAAAAGAACAACCGCCCTGAGTGATGCCCTGGCGGTTGCCGTACGGTAACTTAAGAGGGTAACAACACCGCATTATGCGGTAGTACGCCTCAATAATATTATAAACACATTATAGCTGATTTAAACATATGTTTAATGCCCATGGTTAAATTATATCGTTTCTTTACATATTGTCAAGTTTTTGTACTACAAAACGTTGTATTTAAATACTGTGTGCTATATATTAACTAATTCGTCCTTTATCCTTTTTATTGTACTGAACGAGTATATTATCATTATAAAATTGATTTTATAGGTGGTAGTCCTCCTCGCTAATAAATGAGAAGTATCTAAACTTTTTTTATATTTTACTCTTTCCAAAAAACTAGAAATTCTACAGTACCATGCAATGTAATATATCTGTGGTGTAGTATATCTGTCTGCGAAAAAACCACAAGGCATAGAGATATCCGAAGGTAGCATAACTGCCTCGTGGCAACGGGGAAAGCGAAACGCCAAGCCTTCCCGGCGGCATCGGGCGATACTCGGATATGAAAATAAGCTGAAGGTATTTAAAAATTGCAGCATTACGAATATAATGGAGGCGAAAGGAGTCGCCTTCATGTTCTTCATAGGCATATTCGGTGTTGAGAGCAAAGAGAAGGATATAAAGACGTTTGCCTCCGTTGTCTGCCCGGACTGCGGCAGGATGACGGCGGCTTACCTTTTCATGCGCTATACGTATTTTCATATATTCTTCATACCTGTTTTCAAGTGGAACAAGCGGTATTTTGTCCGGCTGCGCTGCTGCGGCGCGCTGTACGAAGCGCCCAAAGAGTACGCGCAGGTTTTAAAGAGCGCCGATACTGTGGACTTTTCGAAGCTTGAAAAGGTCTCGGGCGGGTTCAACGAATCCTTTTATGCCGTCTGCCCGAATTGCGGTGGGCGCTTCGATAAAAGCTTCCCGTACTGTCCTTACTGCGGGGCAAAGCAATAATTAGAGTAATAAAAGACTAACTATTAAAAGTCAACCCCGAGATTAAGTATGGTGGACAAAAAACATATGGCTCAAAAAGGGTATAGGAAAACAGACGTCTGCAGGACGCCGTGCGGGCTATCGAGAGAAAAT
>JBLNCA010000023.1:0-14617 GCA_050260375.1 Burkholderiales bacterium
CACTTACATAGCTCCCTTAGTATCGCTCCTATCTCCAACTTCTTTTCTCCATAGAATACCTTCCTTCTGTACTTAGGAGCAAACACTATATGGTATTTGCAGAACGACTTCTGTCAAGAGGTGTTATGATTTTTATTTGATTCTTATCCAATAACGGAACGGGTTGTATATGCCTAGCATTCCAGCCATGCTGCCTATAGTGGACATTAGTTTGTCCCAAGCCTCTTATGCATATTCTACCATAACCGTGCTGCTGCTGTTGACGATTTTGATTATATCTCCCTGTGGATTATAGACATAGAAGTACGTATTCCCGTCGGTATACTTTAGTCCCCAGAGCTCGTCGGAAGTATCGTATAGGTAATATATTGGGGCGTTGTTCCCTGTTTTCTCCCAGGCAACTTTATCCTGTAGCCAGATATAAGGATTTTCAAAGAACTAAAAATTCAGTCCTGAGGTAGGTTTAATAATATTTAATACCATGATAATGGTCATATAAACTGTGAGGGATCTTCTGGTATGATTTAATTAAACCTGCCTCGCATGATATCATAGAAACCTTTGCAATTATTTTCTCAATAAATTCGTTTATAGTATAGATACCGACATAATGTCCCCCGTTTTCAAAACAGTGAGATATAAATTTATACACTTCAGATTCGGTGATACAGTTTGCATGTTCGCGTCTCACTTTACAGAAACATAGATTAAATTCATTTTTCTCTCTAAGTTCAAGAAGCTCTAGCAATGTAATTATACCGTAATTGCTCCCATAGTTTACAATAAAATCGGTATATCCATGGCTAAACAGCCATTTACACTCCTGCCTAACTTTATAGCGGAATAATAAGATACGTTGCTTGTTTAGTCTTCTCTTTTTAATATAATTTGTTGTAAATAGTACTGTTGCTGATGGATTGAAATCTGGAACAACAGGCGTATAACCAACTATTTCTTCTATTAATAAAAGCATTTCAGGGGGCAACTCATTCCCATCATCAAAGTTATCCATAATGTAAAACCTATTTGTTCTAGCCCAATAGGAATATTTTATTCTTTGGATACTTCTTTTAACAAAACCAATGAACCCTGTTTGTATCTTTAATACATGATCCAAAATAATTTACCTTTATCAATTTTTATTGAACCAAAATCTCTGCTACGGGACCTATATCCCAGTTAGCAACTAATACATAAATACCAACAATAAAATTGCCAATATCGGTTCAAATACCGGTAAATGGCATGTCACCATGTTTCTATCAATAGCCATGCTACTTACTATAGTTTTTTAACTTATTTAAACTATACGATTTTACCATTATCCATTCGGTGAACCGTATCACATAATAAATCAATATCTTCTTTAGAATGGCTAGCCATAAGAATTGTTTTTCCTTTTTCTTTCAAGTGTAAAAACACTTTTCGTATATCTTCAACACCCGAAATATCAAGTCCATTAAAAGGTTCATCTAATATTAACAAAGAAGGGTCTTCCATAATTGCTTGAGCAATACCAAGCCTTTGACGCATACCCAAAGAAAATTTCCCAACATGTTTTTTGTTGTCTGGGTTCAAGCCGACTAATTGTAGGACTTCTCTTATTCTATCTGATGATATCTTTCTCTTTATGGCCGCAAGAAGCTTTAGATTATCAAATGCACTGTAGTTTGGTAAAAATCCGGGGGCTTCTATTATTATACCGACATCTCGCGGCACATCAACATCTTTACCTATCTGCAAATTGTTCACTGTAATTCTTCCTGATGTTAAAGGGACAAAGCCGCAGATCGATTTAAAAAGAATTGTTTTCCCCGAACCATTTCTACCAACGATTCCGTGAATTTGTTTTTCAGCAAATGAAAGACTAACATCATCTAAAACAATGTGCTCTTTATATGCTTTCGTTGCTTTTTCAACTCTGATTATATCCATTTAAAATTCCTCCGTCTTCATATAATTTTATACGGGCATTAATACCTCGATCTCTCTTTTTTTATAAATTCTTAAAATAGTAACTGTAAGAAGTACTATTGAAATTAATAAAAAGCACAAAGCATAAGCGATTGATGGATATAATGATCTACCAGTAACATCAATCATATCCAGATTAGCCCACGCTGTTGGTGCAAAGTAATAAAACTCTGGTATCACAACAACATTTGCGAATGCCGGCATGAATGCCAGCAGCAACCCCGCGAATACGCCTCCAATACGATTTGTAATCATATTGAGAGTAAACATAACCAGTCCAACAAATAACGTTTCAAGAAATAAAATTAGCGAGGATATAAGCAGTGCATTTAAAGGGGTATAGTTTAATATAATACTATATGATATTGGAATTTGCACATATTCTATCCCAGCGCTAGTCTGCGCAAGCGTATTATATACCTTTCCCCATTCATTAGAAAAATCAATATTGGGTACCAAACATATAATGCTTACTAAGACCAAGAATAAAACAAATATTATAGATGCTGCAACGACATATAAAAGCTGTCCAACGACCCAATGTTTTTTGCCGCTACGTATACATTCATAAGGAGTGCTGTTATTCATAAACGGGGCATCACAGAAGAGGAGAACAACCCCCAGCATTATAACCATGGCTGGATACCAGTTGACTAGAGTAAAGGGAAATGCCCAAGGTGTTACTTTTACATTTACCGCTTGCGAGAACGTCAATATAGGGCCTACAAGGTACTGAATCCAAATGGCCCCAAGCACCGCGATAACATAGAAGCGCGGATTAGCTGCCCAACGCCTGATATTATTCATACAAAGATGCATGATGCTTTTTACGCTATCCATTAGCGAGCCTCCTTTTTACCTTTCTGCAAAATAGAGCGCCCGATAAAAAACTTAATGTTAAGTAGAATAATAATACATATATTAAACTAAGCAACGGGCCGCCCATATCAACAATGCCGTGTTGTAAAGAGTTTAATCTCAGATAAATAGGGAGATATCTCCCTATTGAATTTATAACGACATAATATGTTATGACCGGTGCTGAAAAAACGACAAATACATTTGGATAATAGGATGATATGAGCAGGGCAAAGACAGCCCAAAACATACACGAAACGCTCAATATGCATATCCTTACCAGAAGAAACAAGAGGGGACTGATCATCATCAAAGGGCCGAAGACGGTATCGTTATACGCTTCATAACCGAGTTCGGCAAAATCCGCCCCGACCATAGGCATATGCAGTGAGAACAATATTAGCGTAACGATATATCCTATAAATACCGCTCCGAAAGCTGACAGCGCGACGGATATCACCTTAGACCATGCATAAGCGTTCTTTGTCGTACGAATTACATTTGAGCGTATAAACTGATTCTTCCAATCTACACAAAACGACTGGCCGTAAGGAATTATCCCCAAGAACATTGATACCAAGCTGAAGGAACCTCCGATTATAAACATCTCAAAAAAATATACTATACCCGAATATGGACCATAAGAATACTCTTGTGAAATGGAAATATAATTCAACAGCACTATCAAAAACACCGTGGCTAAAAAAAACGGCGATATAAAAGCTCTTCTCAAATCAATTCTGAGCGCTCCCAATAAATTTTTCATTTTTGTACGCTCACATTTCTTTTCCGGTATAAGCGTCCAGCATAAAACGAAGGGTAGTCTCGAATGTTGAACCGCCTTTAACATAAGATTCGTCCACCGTAAAGTACCATACAGGTATCAGTTGTATTGAAGTATGGCTTTTATCTTTAAACTGCGGGACATATTTTAGCTCTATGCCGGTGATTGTATATTTGCTCGTGGTTATGATTGACTCAAATTTTGCGGTAACGATACCGATAGCATCGTCAAGAGAAACTATTGGGGTTGGTTCACTCATGTTTTTCTGAGAATAAAAGTTGCTGACTTCAAAATACTCAAAGCCGTTTTTTGAGTAAATTGCGGCTATTTCGGTTCCTATTAGCAAATCATTATTTGATAGTACTGTATCCATTGTATTAACAGGGATATTCTGAAAAACGCAGTCCATCATGACAAAATAGCAATCGTCTTCCTTACTCCATTGTTCTTTAAATTTATACTCTGTATGTTCGCCCGAATCTTCCACTTGTTTTTCTACCGATTGAAGGGTTTGATGGTCAAGCGCATATACCGAAGCATTTCCAATGTATTCCACACCAAGCATTTTTGACACATTCGTTACTGCATTTATCGCGTCTTCCCGGCTCGCAAAATCAAATTCCGTATCGTTTGTGAACAGTGACAGGTTATCCGGAAACTGATCTGATTTCCAGCGGAATATATCCAGTATATAATCCACATCCTTTGTCCGGAAATGCAAACAGCTGTCCTTATCGTTTGTATAAAAACTGCAGAAAGAATTACCATCTTGGTTTGTTATTAGGTTCCCATGTGGATCATCTTTCTCGGTGGTAACTTCATTATTGAATAAAGCCTTTTTTATCTTATCGCCGTCAAATGGAACCAGTTCAGCGTCTATTGCCGGTATATCAAGGTTTACGGGTATTTTTACTTCCGCGTCAATAAAAGTATTGTCTCCCAGCGTTCGCTGTATCCTCTCGGTAGTTTCCGTCTGTCCCGCACCAGAGGAATCAGTGGGGGCAGATACCGAGACTGTTGGTTGAGACCCAGTAGCGGGTGGTTGTGAAATGGTAATAGACTGACTTGAACAGCCCGACAGTATAAGCATAACAATTAATATAATTAGGATTTTTTTCATTATTTTATTCTCCTATTTTGAATTTGTCCCGGGCGGGGACATTTAATATCCCCGCCCAGGCATTGGAAGCGTGTCATTTCTATCGGTTGCTTTTCATTACGGGCACCAAGTACCGACTAAATGGCATGTACCATATGGATCACCCGAAGGCTTGTCCGCATATAGGCGATAGTATATACTATATGCGGGTGTGCTGTCCGTATATGTATAGTGGAAAGTTGTACCATAGTTGGGGTGAGTCCTTGAATACAAAGAAGATGCTGCGGAACGGTCGGAATCGAATCGCACGCGAAAACGCACGGTTTCGCCATCGATCCAATCGCTGTAGACACCGTTAAGGTACGATTTTGGAGTGACATACCATGCGTTTTCACCATCGCTTTTCCAGGTTGCATACGAATAATCAGATGACCCGCCCGGATTCATAGTGAAATTAAAGTCCATATTCGAAGCAAAAGCTGTGGTAGCCATTCCAAAAACCATTACGCATACAATGGCGAGAATTATAAGTCTTTTTTTCATTTGAAATTACCCCTTTCTTTTCCCGCTTTTCAGCCAGTTGAACAAAATTTGCATCTGTGCTAACATCATGTTTAGAGTCCTTGCCTAGCCAACTACCGTAGCACTGCGGTAGGGTTGACGCCACTGGTTTTTGCAAGGACTTTATCATACATATCGCCTCTTTTCAACCTTTTGTTTGACCACTTATTTTCCTATTCTATAGACACGGCAAGTCGGAAAAATATGACGCAAAATATAAAAAAATATTTTTTCTTTTCGCGTCATATTTTCTTGCGCTGGCGTGTCTTATATATATATGGATTTTTTAATGATGCTAAGGAGGTTTTATTATGAAGAGGCGTTTTATTTGTTTGGCACTTGTCTTAATGTTTTGTCTGTCACTTAGCGGTACTGCTCTTGCTGCTTCGGATACGGGAGTAGCACCGAATGCTGCGGTTGGGCTTTCGAGCGGGCTGTCACATGTGTCTGGAACGACTTATAGGGTATGGGCGAGTGCAACTGCATTGCTTCCAGAAGATGTGACCGTTGGTTTCACACTATATAAACTTGTAAACGGAACTTATACATATGTAACATCCGGAAGCGCAAGCGCATATGGAACTTATGTTATAGCACAAAAAAATGTAACATTAAGTTCAGGGTCGTATAAACTTTACGCTTGGTATATCGGCCAAACGCAATCGGATGGGACTAATAAATATTATAATATTTAGAAAAGGGGCTGCTCTGTATGTTTTTTCAGAGCAGCCCCTCAAATAATTCATTTTAATATTTCTAATAATTTTTCTACATCAACACCCTTTTCCGCACCAATAAGCAATAATGAATCACTAAGCACCGCTGTTCCATTAAAAGAGCCGTCAACAGGGTCTATTGCATAAAGAAGTTCCGTATTCCCAAAGATTTTTACCTTGTTATATGTTGCATCTTCAATTTGGAAAACAATATTCTGCCCGGTATTCCAACGTTGCGTGAGTACAACGAGAAAACCATCCGAAGTCAAATATTGGATCGTTAATGTCAGGCCCTGTTCTTCATTGCTAAAGCTTTGGATTGTTTGGCATTTAAGCCAATCAGCTGAAATCGTAACAGGTATGTATCCGGTTTTTGATACAAAATCCTCTATATTAGGATAAAATATTGGGCTGTTTACATCAACTGAATCAGAACCGCCTTCATTATCCATATTATATTGCTCCGCAGTCAAATTAACATACTCATATTTATCATAATCAGGGTTCTCGGATGAGATTTCAATACGCCCCTCAAGTACTCTCATGATCATATTGAAAAAATCAGCGGCAAGAGCTCTGCCAAACGGAATAAGCGTAAAAAATGAAATAACAAGGAGTATGGCCACTAAAGCTATAGCCAGTCGCTTATGCCTTACAATAAAGCCGTTATTATTTTCCCTGTGAGATTTAATAGACCTTAATGCGATAACTTTATCAAAATCCGACCATGCATCAAGCGGTATATCAAAACGTTTCTTTGCACCATCAACCATCTCTTCAAACGTTGGAAAGCCTGAATTATATATCTGCTCTGTTTCTTTACGAGATAATACAACATCAGGATTACAATCAAAATATGGATGATCCAATAAGCGCTTTTTTTGTTTTCGCCACCTCATTAACTATTCTCCGTTTTATTTTGCTTACATAAAAGATAAAATAATTAAAAGCACTCTGTATTCAGGTGATTTCTGTGCTAACCTTTTTCGTATACGCCTGAATTGCTGCGATAAAGCATTTGGTGTCATGTTTAATTCTTTTGCGACCATATCTAGGGGATAGCCATCAACATAATGCTTGATAAATGCATTTTGTATTTGTTGGGAATAGGATTCCAAATACTTATCCAGCATCATGACCCATTCTAAATAATCCATGGCAGCACGCGAATACTCACCGCTATTTGATTCTTCGAGAATGACAGGATCTGTTGGATATGTCCTCGATTCATCTCTTAAATAATTAAGGGCAGCACGTCTTATACACGTTAAAAAGAATGCAGTCGGTTTCTTGATTTCGCTAACATGATTCCCTTTCGTTACAATAACCAGCGCGACATTCTGCATAACATCCAATGCCGCATCCTTGTCTTTAACGATCATGATAGCAAACTTGGATAATGTCGCATAATTATCTGTAAATTCATCGATGAGCTTTCTTTTGTTGTACAAATGTAACCCCCGGTTTTATGTTGTTCCTTCCTTCACTAAACTTATTTTACCACACAACAGAAAATAATGTGTAAATTTTTATATAATTTATACTAATAGTATCCTATACATTTGGATGCTTTCTTGCCCTAGAGCATTACCTCTCCATCCCGCGCGAGCGGTGAGTTCTTGTTTTCTGTTCGCTCCTGCTCATCAGCCGCTCCACATTCCGCTTAACAATCTCCGCTTCCCCCACTTCCTTTTTCAGCGTGTTATACTTCCCATTGAGCACGGCCCTCTCGGCGAGCAGCTTTGCCCGTTCTTCTTTCCACGACTGGAGCGGCGGGGTCTGGTCATTCAGATATTGTTTAAGATAGCGGTGCGCCGATTCAAAAAGCGCAATCTCCGTATAGTGCTGTTCGCGGAACGCCGCTTGCTTCTTTGGCCTTTTTATCTGCTGGTACTGCCTGTAAATCTCTCCGTGCTCATGGTAATATCCCATGTGCCGTATATTCTCGTCCAACATGTGCAAACGGCCATCTATTCTGTTGAGCCTGTCGCCCATATCAAGCCGCCTGTCGTACATTTTGACCACCTTTTCCCGCAGTCCCGCCATGTCGGTGATTTGGTTTTCCTGTAGAAAATTGAACACTCTTGCCGCCGTGTCGGGGGCAGCCATCAGACCGTAATAGCTTTTCTGCTCATCTCCATCCAGTATGCCGCGAATGACATCGGAGAGGGTGGGAGGCGCGGTGTTTGCGGCTTCGCTTTTCAGCCAATCCTTCAGCTTGTTGATTCGCACGCGGAGTTGGCTTAACAGACTGTTACTAACTTCAATTTCACGGTTAATGTTCCCACGCTCGGTGGGGATGCCGTTGCGCTCCATCTGCGCGGCGGCCACGCCCAAATGAATTGTTGGGGTTTCTTCCTTGCCCTGCCGCAAAAACGAGCGGTGATCTACCCGTTCCCCCAAGCCCTGAAGCTCTAAAGCCGCGTTTACCGCGTCAGCCCATGCCGCCCGCCATTCCTCCGCTTTAGTCTGCTCGTTCCAATCCATCATGTCAATTTTACGGGTTTTGAAATCGCCGCTTTTAAGCCGGATTCTCGCGCCGTTTTTATCCAGCAAATACTCTTTTCTGGACTTCGCGCCCCACTCACCGCCCTGTTCAAACGGGCGCAGGGTGAGCATGATATGGGCGTGGGGATTTCCATCATTTTTATCATGGACGCAAACATCAGCGCACATCCCGGCCTCAACAAAATACCGTTTCGCATACTCGCGGACGAGGAAAATATTCTGCTCCCTTGTTAATTCCACAGGCAGGGCAAGCTCAATCTCACGCGCAAGCTGTGAGTTTTTGTTTTTCTCGATCTGCTCCACAGCGTTCCACAAGATTGAACGGTCTGCATATTCTTTCGGCGCGTGTTCCGGCAACAAAATTTCCGTATGCACAACGCCGCCCTTGCGCGTGTAATCATGGGTGATACCGTCGTACTCATTCGTTATGGTTTCGCCCGCCCGGTAAGCCGCCGCTGCGACAGCCGACTTGCCTTTGCCTCTGCTTATGATTTTGATACTGCAATGGTATATCGCCATCGCTCAAGCTCCTTTCCGTGAACGTAGTGAACGGATAAGGCGGCAAGCGGTATCATGAGAACCGCTTGCCGCCATCGTATTTTGCGCCGATAGGCGCAAGAAGCCCCCGGCAGGGCGCACGCACCCGCAAGGGTGTATAAGTGCGCCCTTCGGGGAGGGGGAAAGGGCTGGTTAGCCCGCTTCCCCCGTTGCGCTGGCCCCGGCTTTCAGCGTGGACGCGCCGCCGCCCTGCGCCACTCCCGCAGCTTTGGCTGTAGCCGGTTCATTCTGCGCCGCAGTCAGATTTGCCAACGCTTTGCGCGCGGACTCCGTCCGGATGGTCTTTTCGAGGAACGCCTTTATTTGCTCGTTGGTGAATGCGTCCGCTTCCGGGATAAGGCTTTCCAGTATCGCCCCGCGCTCAATCAGCCGCTTGGTTCTGGCCCTCCGCTCCTGCTCCTTCTGCTCCTGCATGAGCCTCTTTCTCTGATTTTCCAGCTGCCGTATCTGATCCTGTACGCTCTCTATTTTTTCTTCCGTGGTCTTTGCCATAATGGGTGCTCCTTTCAATTTTTTGCATAGAAAAAGCGGCCTGCGGTGTTATCCGTAAGCCGCCCTATGCGATTGTTGGTTACGCGCCTTGCTGTTTTTGCTTCCCGGCATACCGCCGCTGTGCCTCTCTGTGCCGCGCCCGTTTCTCCCGCGCCTGTTCTTCCTCCGCTATTTCCTCCGGCGCAGGCGTTACCTCCGGCACTTCAAACCTGCCGATGAAATTGAGATAAATATCCACTTGCTGTTCCCGCTCCCCGGTTGACCTGTCTGCCTCATGCACGATGATCTTCTCTATAAATTCGTTGATCATCGGCGCGGTCAGTTCGGAAAAATCAGTATGCCTCTTCACGATATCGATAAACCTGTCCGCACGCACACCGTCAGCGTTGAAACCATTGAGTTCATCTTGCAGGTTTTCAATGGACTGTTCCAGCGCCGCCTGTTCGTTCTCGTATTCGGCGGACAGGATTTCAAACCGTTTTTCGGATAGGGAGCCGTTGACCTTATCCTCGTAAATCTTGCGGATCAGCGTGTTCAGTTCGGCAACGCGCTTTTGCTCTTTGGCAATGCGCCGCCTGTGTGCTTTCGCCGTTTGCTCCTGCCGTACCGCCGAGGTTTCGCGCACCTGCCGTATAAACTCAGCCTCACTCTTTTTCACAAACCCGCTCACCGTTTTGATTGCTTCCAACGCAAGCTCCCGGATGACAACGGTGCGAATATTGTGCGCCGAGCATTTGCCGTCAAACCGCCTGCTCGTGAGCGAATAGGTTGAACAGGTATAGATATCGCTCGAGCATTTGTTGTAAATCCTTCCATTCGGATTCCGGTACTGTATCGGGTGCGGCCTGCGGTGGTTATACATCTTCGCACCGCAGTCCGCGCAGAACACGAGCCCTGTCAGCGGATTGGCTTCGCCCAGGCTGTCAGTGCGCCGCACGGTCTTGCGGCAGCGCTGCGCCGTTTCCCATGTTTCAGAATCCACGATTGCGGGATGGGTATTCTCAAATATAACCCGCTCCTCTTTGGGCGCAATCTTTGACCGCTTGTCCTTGTACGAATCCTTGTAGGTGCGGAAGTTGACCGTATGCCCCATATACTCCGGCTTTTGCACAATGTTGGCAATCGTGTTGCCACTCCATGCATAGGGCATGGAGTGGTCGTGATGGGCGAGCTTCACGATACCGCGCGTATAGAGGTAATATGACGGGCGCTCTATTTTGTCATTGGCTAAAATCCGCGCGATCTCACACGGCCCTTTGCCCTCGATGGTGAGCGCGAAAATGCGCCGCACCACTTCGGCGGCTTCGGGATCAATCAGCCATTCGTTTTTATCGTTTGGATTTTTAACATAGCCGTAAATCGGGAAGAACGTCAGCCGCTTTCCTTCCATGCCCCGCGCCCTGTGGCTGGCCTTGACCTTGCGGCTGGCGTCCCGCAGATACCACTCCGACATGATGTTGAGAAACGGCGCGAACTCGCCGCTGTCGCGGTTGAGGCTGTCGATGCTATTGGCGATGGCGATAAAGCGGACGTTCTTTTCCCGGAAGAACACTTCCGTATAAAAACCCGTTTGCAGATAATCCCTGCCTATCCTGCTCATATCCTTGCAGATGACCGTATTGATGCGCCCACTCTCTATCCCGGCAACGAGGGCTTTCCAGCCGGGGCGTTCAAAGTTTCCTCCCGACCAGCCGTCGTCGGTAAAATGAACAGGATTAGCAAAACCGTTCTTTTCGGCGTAGTCCTCCAGCATTTTCTTTTGCGCGGTGATGGAATTGGATTCGCCGCTTTGCTCGTCGTCGCGGCTGAGACGCTCGTAAAGAGCGGTGACAACTGACGCCCCAAGAGCGCAAGCCGCAGGCGCAGTGCGTTTGGCTGGCGAAAGGGGTGCCTGTGGTATTTTAGGCTCCTGCTGCCTGATGTTCATACCGAACTCCTTTCAGGCAACCGGCTCATTTGCAGTACCTGTATCATACCACAAAAACGGCGGCAAAGGAACATCTTCTTCACTATTCACCCGCCCTTCCGCTTGCCGCCTCGTTTTTGATGAGGCGCAGGATTTTATCCTTCACCGTTTCCCGGCTGGTTTTGCTGAAATGAACGCTCACCCGGTAAGTGGTGGAGCCGATTCGTTTGGTGAATGCTCTCGGCCCGCTCTGCGGCTCCTTTTCGTTGGTTGATATCGTCTGCATTTGACCGGCCCCCTTTCAGATGATAAAATTGATTTGAGAATCGTTCCTCTTGGTGTAATCCGTTGCGTGTGTTATCCTCCTTCCCCGCGCAAAAAAAGCAGGGGTAAGGTAAAACCCTTGCCTTGCGCGAAACCGCTCTGAAAACCCGCTGTTTATACGGCTTCCCGGAGCCTAAAGCGTTACATCCCGCCCACGGTGCTTTCGTACCCGCGCGGCGGCGGCGGCTTTGCGGGCGGGTACGGCACAGGCTTCGCAGTACGCTTGCCTGCCGTTGACAGGAAATTTCCTGCCGCAGCGTTTGCAGGCTTTGAGCGGTTTGCGGCTGAACACAGCTTCCAGCGCCGGATCGAGCGGCAGCACCGCGTTTTGGAACCATTTGCACAAAGAGCTGCCCGCAAAAGCGATGGTGAACATATAACAGGCACCGTCCAGCGGCAGGCATCCGTACGCTTGATCGTAGTTGGCGCACTCGGATATGATCAGCCTGCGTATCGCCTGCTTCTCTCTGGCGGTCAGTTCCCGGTATAGATCGGTCACGGTTTTACTCCTTTCCGGGGTGTTTGTAATCTATTATCCGAATATACAAATTACATCCCCTCACTAATGGGAGAAAAAGCAGGGGGTTAGCGGAACCTTTTTCAAAGAATCTTTCAAAATATTTTTTTCGGCGGGTGAAGGCAGGCTTGGAACGCAAAAAACTGAAACGGGAAATTGAGCGGGAAGCTCTTGCCCGCATGGAGGACGCGGCAAGGACTGAGGCGGATTTTGAAAATGTCATGGCGGTATGGGACAGGTTGGACGCCAACCGCGAACGGCGGGAACGGTGGCACGAAAAAAGGAGAACTGAAAAAATGCTGGCACTGGGATACAACGATGGCGAAGTTCTTCCCAACCCGGCGGGTCATGTGTTATGGCGGCAGCTGATGCGCGGGGAGTTCCTTGACGTGATCTTTGACTGTCCGTATGAGCTGCACGAGCTTGTGGAGGATATGGATATATCCGCGCTGCTTCGCGACTTATCCGAAAACCATCGGGAGATACTGTATTTCAGCGCCATACGCCTATACAGCAGCGCCCGGCTTGCCGCCCTGCGAAAGCAGACCGACCGCAATATCCGCAAGTCGCGCTTCCTGATGCTGAAAAAGATACATGAAAAGCTGATCCCGCGCCTTGTTCAAAGGGCAGACAGCGGCCTGCCCGTCACGCTGGCGCAATTGGATTTTCTCAAGGCACATGCCGAACTTGACAACACCAAACGCGAGTTATATGATTAACCTAATATCTGGTTACATTTTGGAGGCGGTAAATGAACAGCCTGTTTCAAAGGACGAGTTCCAGTTGGGTGAAATACAGCGAATATGTGTACAGGGAAAAGGACGGCGCTTTGTATGTCATGCCCGCGCCCAAAGCGAAGCCGGTGATTACCGACCCGCTTGAGGACGCGGACACGATGGTGCTGGACGCGCTCAACGTCGGCTTGCTGATGATGAACCGCAGCAAGGATACAGTCGTCCGTGAAGCCCTGATGGATTTCGTTTCAAAGTATGGTTTGCTTGGGTTTATGACCGCGCTGCCAACTACGCCGCAATTTCTGGATTACGACTCCGCATACCTGCCGAAAAACCATTTTATCCGCGACGAATCCATGCTTGTGGAGGATTATACCGCGCTGTTCTTTCCATTTGACCAGCCAGACGTGCTGTTCACGGACAGCGGCGTGCAATGGGATATTTCGGGCGACACGGATATGATGGCGCTGGCGATGACGATGAGCGATAAGCCGATGGCGCTGAACCTGTGCTTCCAGCGGGAATATGCCGAGCGGTACGACTGGCTGCTCACGCAGTTCAAGGATTTCGCGTTCACATTCATGTCCAGCTATATGTTTTATCTGGATTACGACAACATGGACGAGGATACCCGCAACCTGTACCGGCAGGGCATGGCGGCCTTTGGCGGCATTGCGCCCACTTACCGTATCGCCCTGTTAGACAAGCCCACGATTGTTTGGGACTTTCATTCACTGCTGCTCGGCATACAGATGATGCTGAGCTTTATGATAACGGATGAGACAAAGCCGCTTCGTATCTGCAAGCATTGCGATAAGGCGTTTGTGGCGGAGCGTCCCAACGCCGTGTTTTGCTCTCCGCGCTGTAAAAACCAATACAACGTCTACAAGAGCAGGGAGAAAAAGAAATAGCAAAAGAGCGGCATTGCTGCCGCCCCCGCGTATGTGGTACAATAGGTTAATCGTAAATCAGTTCATTGCGGATGATTTCATCCGCGCAGGCGCAAATGTTGTTGGCCTTGCCGACCCACAGCATTTGGTTTTCCGCTTTGAGCCGTTCGGTCACGTCCTGCGTTTCTATCATCTGTTTTACAATGCGTTCCCGGCGTTCGTGGGCCGCAACGTCGATTTCACGCAGATGCGCCCGTAGTTTGCCGGTGGTAAGCAAATTGGTATACAGCACACGCTTGTGCCTTTTTAGATAGTCAAGCCGCCGCTGTCCCCAAACGCCGATGTAAATTTCTTCGCCCAGCCCATCATCCGGCAGGGTGAGATTCGGGATTTGATATTCGTTCACATCCCGGTAGGTAATCTCGCGTTTCATATGTTTGTACCTCGTTTCCTTTGTAGATTCAATACGGTCGGTCTGTGCGTTAACTCCTTCCCACTTCACGGAACCGCCTAATCTGCAAATGAGCCGGCGCCATGCTGTTTAGTAGTGGTTTATCATTACCACCCTTTACAGAATAGCTTCCAGTTCCACCTCGTATGTGATAAGCTGTGTACATCCTTCATGTTATTTATCCTCCTTTTGATTTATGGTAGTGCAGTTGCCAGACCGCACTTCATTTTAAATCAAAAGGAGTT
>JBLNCA010000024.1:0-49417 GCA_050260375.1 Burkholderiales bacterium
AGTTTTAGAAACGGTCGGCGAAACCTTTTCTATTCTACTTTTGGAGGTTCTTCTTTTCAAAACGCTAAAGCTATCCGTTCCTCCACACGCTTAGCGTGTGGTTTTTTTTACGATAATAAAAACACCATATCTTACGATATGGTGTCCACATCCTGGTGGAGGCGAGGGGAGTCGCTCCGGTCGCTTTGCTCCCTTTCACGCCGCCTCACGCGCCTTTATCATCCTCTGTTCACTATGGGCTCGCGCTTCACTTTCGCTCGCTCTCGCCTCATGTTCACAGATAACCTCTCTCCCTTCATCTGCCACTGGCAGCGGTCGTTCGGTTATCCACTGGTGGCGCGTTCGCGTTCGACTCCTCCATTTCCATGCAAAAATAAAAGCAACACCTGCGGTGTCACTTTTATTTGTGGTGGAGGCGAGGGGAGTCGAACCCCTGTCCGAAAGCCCCAGCGCTTAATTTTCTCCGGGTGCAGCACAGGTATTGGTGTTTCCCTCCGTCACGCCCCATGTGCAGGCAATGACGGTCGGTAGCTTCATAGTCCCTTCCCCCGCTCAAAGCTTTGCGGAGGCGGTTCCCCTAGTTACTGATGCCTTGACCCCGGCGTTTAGGGTGACACCGGCAAGACATTACGCCGCGCTTAGGCAGCGTAAGCTAGTTGAGAATTGTCTGCAACTAAATTTAAGGTCCGGATTTTTAACGCAGCATTCCGGGACTGCGACCCGCTTATCAAGCTCCGGCAACCCCCGTCGAAAGCCAAATACGCCCCCGTACTCTTGCCCAAAAAAGTCTCACGGCTTTTTGGGGACCCCTTGGGTCACCTCGCCATTTTCCTGGCGATCTCTTTCTTTCTCTCAGCGTCCTTTCTGGCTATATCCTGACGCTTGTCGTAAAGCTTCTTGCCTCGCGCCGCGCCTATCTCCAGTTTTACCATACCTTTTTTCAGGTACACGGAAAGAGGTATAAGCGTAAAACCCTTCTGGGTGACAAACGATAAAAGCTTTACTATCTCCTTCTTGTGCAGCAGCAGCTTTCTTACCCTTAACGGCTCCTGCCCCCAGGAATTCAGCTTCTCGTATGGACTTATGTGCATGTTATGTATAAAGGCTTCCCCGTCCTTTATACGCACAAACGCGTCCTTTATGTTAGCCTTTCCCGCGCGTATCGATTTTACTTCGCTGCCGGCAAGCGCTATCCCTGCTTCGTATACGTCTTCTATAAAATATTCGTGGTACGCTTTTTTGTTCTTAATCAGTACCTTGACCGCTTCGCTCACAAAACCACCCTCAATTTACACCCCGGCAAGCCTGTTTTTGGGTTCGGATTCTTTGGCGCCGCCGTTATACCGGCTCGAATTCTATCCTCGGAGGGCAGACGCTAACCGCCACCACGCGCACCCGCATCTCGTCGCCAAGGCTTATCTTCCGCCGCATGCGCTCTCCGATTAAGCAGTACAGTTTTTCGTTGTAAACATAGAAGTCGTCCTGCAGGGATGATAATGGTATCACACCCTCCACTGTATTGTCAAGCTGCACAAAAAACGCATTTCTCGTGACTCCGCTTACTACGCCGTCAAACTCCTCGCCTTCCTTGCCGCGCATAAACTCGGCCCGTTTCATGTCGTCCACGGCCCGCTCGGCTTCCATTGCCAGGCGCTCCCTTATGCTCGACTGCCTCGATACTTCCTCCACCTGCCGCTCGAGCGCTGTCAAAGTTTTATCGGTCAGCGTACCGTGCAGGTCGTGTTTTATTATCCTGTGCACCTCGAGGTCCGGGTACCTTCTTATCGGCGACGTGAAGTGGCAGTAATACCGGAACGACAGCCCGAAATGTCCCTTGCACTCGGGCGAGTACTCCGCTTTTTTTAGCGAACGCAGCATTATCTGGTTCACTATGTTCTCGTGCGGCGTGCCTTTGATGTCCTTTAATATTCCCTGCAGCACTTTGGGATGAATATCATCCAGCTTGCCCTTTATCTTTCCGAAGTTCGAGTAGAACGCTGCAAACGTCATTATCTTCTCGTCGTCGGGCTGTTCGTGCACGCGGTACACGAAAGGTATTTCACGCCAGAAGTATTCTTCGGCCACGGTCATATTCGCCGCGAGCATGAACTCCTCAATAAGCCGCTCGGCTTCGCCCCTCTCGCGAGGCCCAACGTCCGTAACGTTGCCGTGCTCGTCGTACGTAAAGGCCGTCTCTTCGAGCTCAAAGTCTATGCTTCCCTTTTCTTCGCGCCTTTTGCGCAGCAGCGCCGCCAGTTCCCTCATTTCCGCGAGGTCGTCCGTAATATCGTCGTATTCCTTTAAAAGTCTTGTGTCGCCCGCAAATATCGCGTTGACGTCGGAATATGTCATCCTGTGCTTCGACCTTATTATGCTCTCGACAATTCTGGACTTTTGTACCCTGCCGCTGTCGTCTATCGTCATTATGCACGACAGAGTCAGCCTGTCTACGCCTTCCGAGAGCGAGCATATGCCGTTCGAAAGCGCTTTGGGGAGCATAGGTATCACCCTGTCGGCAAGGTAGATGCTGGTGCCGCGAAACAGCGCTTCTTTATCGAGCGCGCTTCCCTGCCTCACGTAATGCGCCACGTCCGCTATGTGGACGCCCAGTTCATAGCCTCTCTCAAGCCGCTTTATCGACACGGCGTCGTCCAAGTCTTTAGCGTCCGCGCCATCTATCGTGAACACGTTAAGCATCCTGAAATCTTCCCTGCCCGTAGCGTCCGGCTCCTCCTTTGAAAGCCTTTCGGCTTCTTTCTCCGCTTCTTCGGGAAACGCCCCCGGCAGGTTGAACCTTTTAACGCAGCTATCCACCTCTACCTTGCTGATGCCCGCAAAGCCTAATATCTCTATAACGCTGCCTTGTGCGCTCTTGCCGCCCCTGGCGCGTTTGTCCACCGTTATCACGACCTTTTGGCCGTTTTCCGCGCCGTTTAAATTCGCGTCGGGTATATATACGTCCTCGAGCCTATCGTCGTCGGGTATAACGAAATTGCCCGACAGCGTACCCACTATCTGCTTTGCGCCTTCTTCAAGCAGCCTTATTACTTCGCCTTCCCTTTTCCTGCCGCTCTCCGCCGCATTCATCAGCCGCACTTCCACGAGGTCGCCGTTCATCGCGCCCATCTTGTTGTCCGCCGATATGAATATGTCGCCTTCGCTGTCCGGAAGGAATGCAAAACCCAGGCGCTTTACCTCAAGCCTGCCCGTGTAATGCCCGAATTTCCCTGGCAGATACAGCCTGCCTTTTTTTGAGGACAGCACCTTTCCTTCGCTTATCAGCTCTTTTACGGCTTCCCTTATATCCGCCGCGTTTAAGCCCGCGCCCAAAGAAGCCGCCAATTCGTCGAATTCGGCCTTTTTTGTGTATTCCGAGAGCTTATTCAATATTTGTTCCTTTATGTCCATTTTACTCCTTATCTGATTATAGCTTAACCAATTTACACCCCGTCAAGTCTTGCAACTTGCCGGGGATACCGTAATTAAAGCGCAGATTTTCAACCGCAAATTAAAACGCCTTATCCGTAAATCCCGGAAAGGCGTCGATGGTTTCAAGTTTAAAGCATTACTGCCCTGCTGACACAGCCGGCGAAGCCACTGCGCTGGGCGAGCTGCTCGGAACTTCGAGCGGCGGCGGCGTTGCGGAAACTTCTGCCGTCGCTGTCGGGACAGCCGTTTCGCCGGTCGAACCCGGCAATGCATATACCTGTATGAGAACAAGCGCTATGGCAAGCACCATTATGCCTACCGCGGATATCTTTGTCAGTTTCTTCAGCGTCTTCTCATAGCTCTTCGCCTTTGACTTTCCAAGAAACGTCTCTGCGCCTCCGGCTATTTCGCCCGAAAGCCCCGCCGTCCTGCCTGATTGCAGCAGCACGACCGCGACGATAAACACGGAAAACAGACAAAGAAGGATCTCAATCACAAGTACTACAGTGTCCATTTCAACCTCCAAAAATCTACAGCAGACGTATTCTAACATGCAAGGCGGTAAAAATCAAGAAAAATTATATATTTAAGCATATTGCGTATATATGCCAAAGCGCTGGTGAAGTGGTATTTAATCTGCGCGTATCCCAAGCGCTTTACCGCGCGCAAAAAAATAAAGCCTTACTGCGGCAAATCGCTCACAGCGAGCGCGCGTAAAGCCCGTGGTAGCTCGCGCCGCTAAATCAAAGTATCAGCTTCAAAAGCAGTAAAAGTATTATGCCGGGCAGACCGAAATAGCCCGCGATAAGCGCGCTTAACGGGTTTATCGGAACAGTTACGGAAAAAATGCCGCCGATAATGTTTATAAGCAGCAGTACCAACCCTCCGAATATGCCGTTTATTATGAGCTTGAGTATGATTTTCAAGGGGGCGAGAAGAAGCCATCCGGTGAAGTAAAGCAGTATGAGACCGAGTGCAAAAAAGAGTATTACCTGGAAGTCGATTCCCAGCCCCATATCAACGCCCCCTTAAACTTTGGCGACCTAAAGTCCTTCTTATGCTATGTCCCCGGTTACTTCTGTTTTCAGCCCTGTTTAATCCCAACCTCACACCTTTTCGCGGCCAATACCCCCAAAAGCTTTAAGGCTTTTTTGTCAACCTCGATAAATAATATGCCTTTTTGGGCTGTTCTATGCCAGAATAAGGCGGTACGGCGAAGGGCTAAATTCAGGGCAACAGAAAACCGGCGCCCGTGTCAGGACGCCGGCTTTAAATTTTCAGTTAACGTTTCTCAGGCTTTATTAGCGCATCCAAGAACGTTTTCAATCTTGTGCTTGACGAGCTGTTTTATAGCCTCTCTTGCGGGCTTTAAGTACTGTCTCGGGTCGAAATCCGACGGATGCTCGGCAAAATGCTTTCTTATCGTGCCCGTCATGGCAAGGCGAAGATCCGAGTCGATGTTGATCTTGCAGACGGCGCTCCTTGCCGCGCGGCGCAGCATGTCTTCGGGAACGCCCTGCGCGCCCGGCATATTGCCGCCGTACTTGTTTATCATGTCAACAAACTCAGGTATGACGGACGACGCGCCGTGAAGCACTATCGGGAATCCCGGAAGCCTCCTTGCTACTTCGTCCAGTATGTCAAAGCGCAGCTTCGCTTCGCCCTTGAATTTATACGCGCCGTGGCTCGTGCCTATCGCTATAGCGAGCGAGTCTACGCCGGTCCTCGAAACGAACTCCTCGACCTCTTCGGGGCGGGTGTAAGAGCCTTCGCCCGCGGCTACCTTTACGTCGTCCTCAACGCCCTCGAGGCGTCCGAGCTCGGCTTCAACGACGGCGCCCTTCGAGTGCGCGTATTCCACGACTTTTTTCGTAATCGCTATGTTTTCTTCAAACGAATAATGCGAGCCGTCTATCATCACGGACGTGAAGCCGCCGTCCACGCAGTCCTTGCAGGTTTCAAAAGAATCGCCGTGGTCGAGATGCAGGCATATTGGCAGCCCGGTATCTTCCAGCGCGGCTTCGACAAGCTTGCGAAGATAGATGGGGTTGGCGTATGCGCGCGCACCCTTGGAAACCTGAAGTATCAGCGGGGCGTTGAGCTCCTTCGCGGCTTCGGTTATGCCCTGCACGATCTCCATGTTGTTGACGTTGAAAGCGCCTATAGCGTATCCGCCGTCATAAGCCTTTTTGAACATATCTTTTGTAGTTACCAGTGGCATGTGGTTACCTCCTTGAAAGTAGATAATGAAAACCTCTGTGGAAAATTATATCTCATATTCTTTGCTATTAAAAGAAGAAAATTCGGTTTTGGCCGAGTTTGCACATTTTATTGTCCGTTTTTTGTTAATATTGTATAATATCCGCGGAGGTTTATATGCTCAACGTTGTGGTAGTGGACGCCCAGGGCGGAGGCATGGGCGCGGCTATAGTAAAGTCGCTTGCCGACAAATACGGCGGCCGCATAAACATAATCGCCGTAGGCACAAACGGAATAGCGAGCGCCGCAATGAAAAAGAGCGGCGCCTCGTGCTGCGCCACCGGCGAGAACGCCGTCTGCTTTAACGTGCGCAGCGCCGACGTTATTATCGGCGGCATTGGAATAATAGCCTCCTGCGGTATGATGGGCGAGATAACGCCCGCGATGGCAAGGGCGATAGCAGAGAGCCCCGCGCAGAAGATACTGATACCCATTTCCAAATGCAATATACTGATACCCGGCGTAATGAGCACGGGCGCCAAAGAGCTTATCGAAATGGCCGTCGACTCTCTCGCCGATTTCCTATGACGCTTTTATAACCGTTTTCTGCAATATTCCGGAGTCGCATACATCAGCGGCACTTTCGCTCGGCGCTATAACATACAGCATCACGGTGCAGTCGTGCTGCTCCAGGTATTTAGCGTATATCCTTCCGTGCATGTTAACTGTCGCAAATTCTTCGGGTACTTCCTTCATAGGCCTTCCGTACTGCAAATACGGCGTTTTATCGCTCTTAAAGTTGTGCGCGCAGCCGCTTGCGCTCAAAGCCGCGTCTATCCTCGTCCAGCCGCCGCTGCCCGCTATGCTCGCGTTCTCCTGCGTTTGTACGCTCTCTACATTGAATACAGGCTCTCTGCAGCCGAACGCCGCGAGCACCAGCTGAGTGTAATCGTAATTAACCGCCTTTGCCACTTCGTCGATATCGAACTTGCCGTCCGGGAAACCGAACGCGCCGCCTTTCTTTTTTACCGCGTAAGCGCCGTAGAACGACGAATATTTATCGCTTTTGGTATCGTATATCGACGACGTGCGCGTTATCGGGTCGAACGCGCCGAAGTTGTACATTATGGTCATATCGGCGTCTATGCCCGACCAGCCCCTGAATCCCGTAGCGTTATAAGTCAGCACGAAAGGATACCATCCCTCCCCCGAGGGCATGTCAATGATGAACCCGTTTTCGCGCATTACGCTCGACGCGCTGTGCTGCCCCGAGTAAATGCCCATTACTATAAAGCTCCGCAGCGGGTAGAAGAACCAGAATATCAAAAAGCCGACAATCAACAACAGTAAAAGCACCAACAGTTTTCTCATGGGGAGAGTATACCACAGGCTTTTCTGGCCGCATACCCTCTTTGCTTGCATTGCGGCGCACGCAAACGTATAATTAATCCGATAAATATCCTTAAGGAGAAGCGTTTGAGAGAGAACAAAAAAACGCGCGTCGTATGCGGCATGTCGGGAGGCGTGGATTCCGCTGTTGCGGCATACCTGCTGAAGCAGCAAGGGTTTGACGTCGCCGGCGTGTTCATGAAAAACTGGCAGGACGACGGCGAAGGCTGCAGCGCGGCGGCGGACTTTGAGGACGTAAAGAGCGTGTGCGTTGCGCTCGATATACCCTATTATACCGTGAACTTCGAGCGTGAATATTATGAGCGCGTGTTTAAGTATTTCCTTGAGGAATACAGGCGCGGCCGCACGCCCAACCCGGACGTGATGTGCAACTCGGAGATAAAGTTCGCGGCGTTTCTTGAGCACGCCAAAAAGCTGGGGGCGGAAAAAATAGCTACCGGCCACTACGCGCGCACTGGCGGCGAGTTCGGCTCGCGGCTCATTAAAGCCGTCGATGCGAACAAGGACCAGACGTATTTCCTTTGCATGCTTTCTAAAGCGCAGATAGAGAGCGCAATGTTTCCTATAGGCGGTATGAAGAAGGACGAAGTGCGGAGTCTTGCGTCTTCGCTCGGCCTTTCGGTAGCCGATAAAAAGGACTCCACCGGCATATGCTTCATTGGCGAAAGAAAGTTCCGCGATTTCCTGAAAAACTTTCTGCCCGCGCAGCCGGGCGATATAAAGACTCCGGACGGCAAAGTAGTGGGCACGCATCAGGGCGTAATGTATTACACATTGGGGCAGCGCCGCGGCCTAGGCATAGGCGGCAGCTCCGAGGGAACGGGCGAGCGCTGGTTCGTGGTGGATAAGGATGTACGCACCAACACGCTGTACGTGCAGCAGGGCGAGACGGACGCGCTGTATTCCAAAGCGCTGCTCGCCACCGGCATGAACTATATAAACGGACGGCCTGAAGGGGATTTTGAGTGCTGCGCACGTTTCCGCTACCGCCAGAGCGACCAGAGGGTGCGCGTTTCGCAAAAAGGGCAAGGCGAGTACATAGAGTTTGAGAAGCGCCAGCGCGCCGTAACGCCCGGGCAGTACGCCGTGCTGTATTTGGGCGACGAATGCATAGGCGGAGGCGTGATAGACGAAGTATATTTTTAAGGAGTGCAATATGGCTTACATACCGTCGTCAGACGAAGAGGAACGGTTTTTAAAGAATTATGACCCCTCAAAGTACCAGAACCCTGCCGTCGCGGCCGACACCGCGCTGTTTGCGCTCGACGGGGGCGCTTTAAAGCTGCTGCTTATAAAGCGCGGCGGGTACCCTTATAAGGGCAAGTGGGCGCTGCCCGGCGGCTTTGTTGACATCGGCGAGGACATAAAGGACAGCGCCGCGCGCGAGCTGTTTGAAGAGGCGGGCATCGACGGCCTCTACTTGGAGCAGGCGTTCGTTTGGGGCAGGCCGGACAGGGACCCGCGCTCGCGTGTGATTACGGTAAGCTACATATCTTTTGCAGATTTTGCGGCGATAAGGCCTAAGGCGGGCGACGACGCGGCTCTTGCCGAATGGTTCGCAATAAAAGAATATAACATTGCGGAAAAAGACGGCTTTACGTATATCAACTACGCACTCGAAGGCCCCGAAGTGCTGAAACCTTCCGTGAAATTCCCGTCCGGGCGGATTCAGGAGATAACGTGCGTGGAAAGAAGCGGCCTTGCTTTTGACCACCCCGAGTCGATAGCGTATTCGTTTGAGCTTCTTAAGCAGAGGGTAAAATACGGAAGGTTTTTAGAGTTTGCGCTTACTGACAGCAGCCTTCGCGAGCGCGCAAGAAAAGCGATACTCGGTTAAACCTCTTTTCTTCTTATAACAAACGGCAGCACATTGTACACTACAGCGCAGCCAACCAGCCCCGCTACGCACAACGCCGGGTCGAGCGTTTTTATGGACGACAGCCACCTTGACGGCAGCAGATAAGTGACCATGTTGAGCGCTCCTCCCGACGGGAGCTTTACAAGCAGCGAGCCGAACATCACGTTCGCTATCGTTATCACCGATATAAGCAGCATCAGCACCGTCTGGTTGTTTATCTTTGCTATCAGCGACGCGACGCCGCCGTACGAAACAAGATAAAGCGCGAACATCACGGCCATAGGCGCTATTATCTCTTCCGCGCCCGCTATGCCGAACGCAACGAGCGGCACCGCGGCTATCGGCAGTATATACACCGTATCGGCGACCGCGGTCGAAAGGCGGAAAAGCTCCATGGAGAACGCGCGCGATTTCAGCCGCGCCGAAAAGTCCGTCTCCCTCCCCGATACGGTAAGGCCTGTAAGCATGAAAAAGCACACGAGCGCGCACAGCAGGTAAAGCGACGTAAACGCCGCGTCCATTATGGGCGTTACCTCCTTTGTGCTTCCCGCCTCGTTTATCCGCTCAATAGAGAGTATAGGGTTGTCCGTGCCTGCGTTTGTTTCCTCAAACACTTTTTTATAAAGCTCTTCCCCGCCGAGCTTTTCTGCCTCTTTGGCGCTGTAGCACGTCGCCCACAGCCTCATTGCCTCTCCGCCCACGCTCTCGGATATCACTCCCGCCGCCGTGCTGTAAGGCGAACGCAAAAGCTTCAGCGTATTGCCGAACTCGCCGTTCTTTATCGACTGCTCGAAGCCCTTCTTTATCACGAACACGCCCTCGAGCCGGCCTGTCTGAAGGTTGGCAGTAAGCGTCGCCTCGTCGCCCGTCGTCACCCACACCACTTTAAGCTCCTCCACATTTTTAAGCAGCAGTCGGGAAAACTCCGTGTTATCTTCGTCTATCCAGCCTATGGGCACGGGCGCGTCGGGTATTATAAGGCCTATGAACGGCGCTGCCGCTATAAGCAGCGCGAGCGCGAAAAACACCAGCCCGCGTGCCGAAGTGAACAGATGTTTGAGCCGGTATTTAAATGTCGAACGAAACAGCTTCATTCCGTTCTCCTTTGAAAGCTCTTAATGCTTATGGGCAGCATCAGCAGTATATATGCGGCGAATATCCCGGCGAACGCCAATGTGCCGCCCGCGCTCCCATCGAACAGCCCGGCGATGCCCAGCTTTAACGCCGAAGCCAAAGGCGTGTAAAAGGATATGTCGCGTATTACCGACGGCATGTACGCGGAAGGTATGATAAGCCCGCCCGCGAGCGATAGCGCAAGCACGCTCATAAACGATATTCTTACGGCGAGCTGCGGCGTTTTGGAATAAAGCCCCGCTAGCATCATGCCAAGGCTTAAAAACAGGCAGAGCAGCAGGCCAAACAGCAGCATGATGAGTATGCTGCCCGAAAACTCCTTTATCGCGCCCGTTATCGCGCAGAACGCTACCGACAGCACGGCGTATTCCACAAACAGAAACGCGCCGCCTGCGAGCCATCTTGACACAAAGCACGTTGCCGGCGTGTTGCCCGACAGCAGCTGGCGGTGTATCAGCCCAGTTTCGTAATCGCCGGCAGTTATGCGCGCTATCGGCATGCCGCCCAATGCGACAAATAGTATCAGAAAGCTTACGGCGTAGTACTGTATAGGCAGCGCGCCGCCCAGAGGCGACGTAATATCCGTATCCTCATAAAGCGCCGCCCTTGAGAGCACGCTCGTAAAGAATACATTCGTCGTACTGCCGTATAAGTCCGCAGCAACCGCGGGGTCCGTTCCCGCTTCCACGCTGCCGTAATACAGCACGTTGACGGCGTGCTGCGCGTGGCTGACTAATTCCACGCCCGAGCTCAGCGTCTCGTAAAGCAGCGCATCCTCTAAAGGCATATTTTGATTGCCGTAATACGTTATCGTGGCGCTGCCGCCGCTGCGGAGCTCTTTTTGCATGTTTTTTGGTATGTGTATATAAGCCGCCGCGCCCTGCTCTACGGCTTTCATGCCCTCGCTTTCGCTCTGGACGAACTGCGTGGTGATAAGTCCGCCCAGCGACCTGCTTTCAATAAGGCTCTTTAATATGGAAGCCGTGAGCTTGTCGTCGTCTTCGCAGTATACCGCCACGCTGAAGTTGTTCGCACGCACGTCCGCAAAAAAATACGGCGCCACGGCAACCGATATCAGCGCCACGAAAACAAGCGGCGCAAGCAGCGCTATTATAACGGCCGTCCTGTTCTGAAGCAGCCTTTTTATATCTACGCCAAGCAGCTTTTTCATCCGTATCCCCCGCAGAAAGCCTCGCGGCGTCAGGGCCTGTTACTTAAAGGCTGTCGCCTGTGTTTCCGAAATTGAATATGCCCTGGCCGGGCGCAAACATTATAAACATGTCTTCGAGCTTGCCCCAGTCTTTTTCGTATATGTCGCTCCATCGTGTTTCTTTCAGCGTGCCGAGGCCTTCGCCTATTCTTATTTCGGCGTCTATTTCCATGTCAAAAGACTTGTTATCGGCACTGTTGGTTATGCCGGACACATCGGCGTCCACATCCATTTCGCCGACAACGGAATATTCCCCGCCTTCTTTGAAAAACTCAAGCGCAATACTGATATTCTGTGTCAGGCTGTCCGAGCTCGTATCGCCTTCCAGCGTAAGCTTGTCGCCCTGCCAGCTTGAACGATACCTATTTTGAGACGGTATACCGTTTATGTCTGCTTTTATGTTTGTAAAATTGTCGTTGCCGCTGAACTCCGACATATAAGTATAATCAACGCTGACGTCGCTGCCGGAGCATACAAATGAAATGCCCGCATACTCGCCGTCCCTTTTATACACCGACCACGATATGCGGCTTAAGCTTCCGGACTCCAGCGCTTCATCGAGGCTCTTGAATCCCTCGTCCACCGTTACGGCTTCAATACCCATAAAGCCGGTAAACGTATCAAACATCTGCTGTATGTTGCGGCTTAGCTTTTTGTCGTTTTCGATGTACTGCTTTAAGTTGCTTAGCACCTCTTTAAGCGCCGCCGCATCGAGCTCGGTCGTCACGGCGTCCATGCTTACCGTCTTGTCGTCCCGAGGGCTGTAAACGTCCCGCTTCTCCGTCTTTGTATACTTATCGGGCACTGACGCAGCCAGCGCCTCCAATAGCCCCATAGCCAAACCGTCGTTTTTGGGCAGAAACGGCAGCAGCGCGTGCAGCCTGTCCTTAAGGCTCATGCTGCCTTTAAGTTCTTCTAAGTCTACCCCATCTATCGCTTTGCTCCCCGCCTCGCCCATTACATCGACGACGACGTTGTTGTCTATGACATACGCCGCTGCGACTTCCATGCCGAGCGCGCTTACCTTTACACCTAAATCCTTCATGTCATATTTTGCGTCGAACCCTATAGAAGCTCTGCTTAACGGTATGCCCGGCAGATCCAAGCCGTCCATGTCCACATTAAGCTCGGAAACTATCTCAAACGGCTCTTCCTGCAGCCTTTTGCCTATCTCTTTTGCTATACGCCCTGTCTGGCTCTCTCTTGCCTCCTGCTGTTCAACGAAAAACTCGTACGCCGCAACAACACCCGCGTTGCCCTTAAGGCCGCCGTTCTTGTTTTCATCGCGTCCTCCGCTTGCGCCTATTACGCCCAGCATCGCAGCTACGGTAGCCGTGACGCCGCATACGAACAATACGGTCAGCGTTATCCAGAGCCACAGCTTTCCCTTAAACTCGGGCAGGCCCGCCTTGCTTCCTATGCCCGAAGCGTGCTCCTTTTTATTGCCGCCGGCTTCATATTCCATTTGGTTTCCTCCTCTAGGCCGTATAGTACCTTATGGCTTCAGACAGGCTGCGGTGCTCCGTGCCTGAAAAATCAATGCTTCCGTAATATGTGACCGAGCCGTCGCGCAGCGCTATAAGCTCGTCCGCAAGCATGCTCATCTCTTCTATATGGTGGCTCGTGAATATTATCGTTACCCCATGCTTTTTCAGCTCGTATAGATTTCCTATTATCCTGCGGCGGTTCGCTGTATCCACGCCCGCCAGCGGCTCGTCGAGTATTAAAAGCGACGGGCGCAGCACCAGCGACGCCCCTATGTTGAGCCTGCGCTGCATGCCGCCCGAAAGCTTGGAAACCTTCTTTTTCTCCATGCCCTCGAGGCCGACGGCTTCGAGCGCCCATCTGTAAATCGCCTCGTCCTTTGTCTTCATCCAGTAATAAAGGTTGTCTCTTACAGAGAGCTCCTGCATCAGCGCGATGCCCTGAGGCACGTAGCCTATCCTCTCCCTCGCTGCTGCCGGGTTTGCCAGCGCGTCTACGCCGTCGATAAAAAGCGTTCCCGAATCGGGCTCGGAAGCGGTGGCAAGCACTTTTAACAGCGTCGTCTTGCCCGCGCCGTTTTCACCGACCACGGCGAGCGCATTGCCTCTTTTTAAGTTTATGCTGATATCCTTCAAATAAAGCGTTTTGCCGTATGATTTGAAAAGGTTGCCAGCTACGACCAAATTATAGTACCTTCCTTTACTCTCATAAAACACTTTGGGGCCCGCCTATGCTTACGCCTAACAGTATATCATTGCTTATAAAAGGAAGTCAAAGCGTTATATAGTAAGCGTTTGAGGCATTTGAACCCCATATAAAAAGTCCTAGGCTTACAGGCTTTTAGCTTACTGATAATGTTTTATTAAAATTTCGAAGCTAAACCCCCGAATATAAACATGCCCTTCATCTGGACTCTGCCAGTGAAGGGCGAACTAGAATTCATAAAACTCTCGCAGGAGCGCCCAGCCGCCCGTACCGGAGGTACATCCGGGGGCCCCAAAAAGATAAATCTTTTTGGGGTGGTAGAATGGGCAAGACCCGATGACAAACATTAGTTTGTCATCGGTTTAAGCCCCGGGTATATAAACTCAACCGGGGCTTTAAAGCCTTTATATCTATCCCTTATTTCTTGCTGCTGTTGCCTTTGAATACGTTTATCACCGACTTTTGAGGCTGCCCGTTCCCGGAAGCCTTTTCGGGCTCCTTCGCAGCCGGGGCTGATACCTTCACCGCAGCGATAGGCTCCTGCGCCTTTTCGTCCGGCTTGGCCTCCCCTGCGGGCTCTTTCGCGGCCGGGGCGGAAGGCTCCGCTGCTTTGCCTATTGCGTTCTCGTCTATATGGCCGCCTATAGCCATGTTGCCTTTATACTGCGCTCCGTTTTCTATCTCCACCGATATGGCTTTAACGTCACCTATCAGCTTCGCGCTGCTGAATATGCGCAGGCTGCCCGACACGTTTATATTGCCTCTCACTATGCCAGCCAGCTGTACTTCGGCGCCCGATATGTTGCCGTCAACCAGCGCGTCGCTTCCCACATACACATTCCCCGACGCGCTTATATTGCCGTTTACCCTGCCGTCTATTTTAATATTGCTTTTCGTCTGAAGGTGCCCCTTTACAAAAGAATCTGCTGAAATATAAACATCCATCTTCGCCGGCTCCTGAAACGCCATTTTTCCCATCTTTTTTCTCCTAATCATTTTATTATTTGTATATCGTTACAGGCCTTTTGGCTACACGCGCCCGGCCAGTATGCTATTCGTTTGTGCCCGGGCTCTGCATGCTTTGCTTAAGCTCATTGATCTTTGAACTGAGCGATTCTATTTCGCCCGCGTATGTTTCCGCCAGCGACGACTGTATCAGTATATCGCTTTTCAGCTCGTTCGCCTTCGCCGAGTAGTGCAGCGCCTGAAACAGCGATACCGCTGTCATCACCGCGAACCCCGCGATAACGAGCGCCGCCGCTGCCGCCAGAGCTATTACGGTCTTGCGCGTTACGCAGAACCCTAGCGTCTTTTTTCTCGCGTCCGTCTCGGACGCTATTATGACGCTGTACACCTCTTTTTGGGCGCCCGGTTTGCCCTTTTTTATCCGCAGGCGCTCTAAAAATCGCCGCTTTACGCTTCCAGTACGCTTAATCATTGCTGCACCCCCTGCGGCGGCTGGATTGCCGCGGCTTCTTCGGTGTACGGCCTGGCGTACATTGCAACTTTCCATCCGCCTCCGCTCCAAAGATCGCGTATTATTACGCGCCCCTTGCATGAGCTTGCTTCTATCGTCTTGTTGTTGCCTATATATATCGCGGCGTGGTGTATCTCCCTCCAGCGCCCGCAGCTGCAGCCCGTCTTTGCCCAGAATATGAGATCGCCGGGCTTTAAGTCCTTTTCATCCACGACGTATCCGTTGCTGTGGCAATACCTCGCCTGCTCAACGGACGACGTGGGTATCGTAATGCCCGCCTGATTGTACGTCCAATATGCGAAATACGAGCAGTCCACGTAGTTGCCCGAGCCTCTCCTCGACTTCGAATAGGGATGCCCCAGCCGTATCAGCGCCGACTGCACTATAGCCGCGCCCTTTGTGCCTTGCGGCAGGCTCGCTATTATCTGCTGCAGGTCTTCCGATTTCACGCCGTCGTATACGTCCACGCCCAGCAGGTCGGCAAAATACGTATAATAGCTGGGAGACATCAGCCTTGTGAGCAAGGCCGCCTGCTTTCTGTCAAAGTTGTGCATAGCGGCGCCTTCCTCGTATGTGAGGCTGTTTACCGAAACGTAAATGTTAAGCGTAGTCACCGGCACGGGAGGCGCGGTAGGGTCGGCGTTTTCCACAAAGCTGGTCGTTTTCTCGGTGCGGAACTCGAGCTGGTTCATCTCGTTGTATATATCGCGCAGCGTTCCTATGTTTTCCGGCGTTATAGTAAGGAATTTGAACCCTTCGTGCATAGTCGCCGCCGCGTACACCGACAAAACGTCCGCCCAGTTGTTTACCGTATCGCTGTCGCCGTCCATGTCTCCCGCAAATTCCACCTTAACGTTGTCGAATGTCTCTTTTGCTTTTATAAGCTCCACATGCGTGTCTATCCTGGATTGGAAATCGGCGTTTATCTGCGCTATGGCGTCCTTCATCGGTATAACCTTCACCGCTCCCGCAGTGAGTCCGTCTTTTTCGAGCCCGTCCGCGGTCGAAGCCGATATCGCTTTTCCCGCAGCCTGCGCCGATAATACGGCCTGCTGCGGCGCGCCTTTAACCGCACTTAAATTCAGCACGCCGCTGCTGTCAAACAGCCCGAGCTTTTGTGCAGTGTTGTAACTCTGTTCATAGCAGACGTACGCTGCGCGCAGCATCTCAAGCTCAGTGGAATACGAGTCGACAAGCGCACGCTGCTTTCCGGCCTCGCTTTCCAGCTCGCTGGCCTGCGCCGAATAATTGGAGGCCTGTAAGGACGTATATATGAAAGACCCCGTCAGTATGAACATTACGGCCAGCACAGCAGCCAAAGCAGCAAAAGCCCATCTGCGGGCAATGCTTAAAACAAACGCTTTTTTACGCGCATCCGTTACCGACGAAATGATTATGCTATATCGTTCTTTTATTTTTGCTTTTCTCCTCATATTGATGTCTTAATGCCTTTATGCATTTCATATATAACCAAATTATATGCTGTGAAAACAACAAAATTCATAGAATCGTAATATTTGCAATCGAATCCCAATATTTTTGGATGCAAACATAAGCCGCCTCCATGTGAATAACAATTGCGAACGGCAAATGGATAACGTATAATAATGTAAATATACGTTATTATAAACCGTGAAGCGCACGCCGCGGCGGATGAAAACAGTTAAAATCAGACTATAAGCGATAGTATTATCGATACTGCAAGCGACGAAGCGGAGACGATGCCGAACTTTTTAAGGTATTCTATGTCGCCTATCTCAAAGAAGAAGCTCTTGCGCACTCCGCCCCAGGCCAGCGTATAGTTTTTAAGCACGCTCCACCGGGTGAAGTCTATGCGCAGCAAAGCGAATTCGCTAAGCGAAAACAGCACCAGCATGCAGAACATCGTTGCGGGCAACGCGCCTATACCCATTATCGGGACGGCGAGAGCTCCGCTGCTGAAGCCCTGGGCGCCAAGCTGTCCCTTGATTATCAGGAACAGCATTAATATATACAGGCAAAAAGGTATGAGAAACGCCAACCCCGTCAGTACGAACGAAAACGTGGAAACGGCGACCCGCGTCAGGAAATCCGGCTTGAAGTTTATTATATCTCTCGTCTCGCGGAACGAGTAATACCTGTCGCGCGACTGCGGGCGTTCCATGGACCGCAGCGCGGCGGACGTCTTCTTGTCCATAAACTTTAAGTCTCTTGTCTGTATAAGCTTGGCGAAAAGCTCTTCGGTGAGGTTGAATTCCTCCTGCGGGCGGAACTCGAGTATATGCACCTTGCTGTAAACAAGCGTGTATACCCTGCCGATCTCGAACTTGTTGAACGTAAACGGAGTGCGGACGAGCAGGCGGAAGACCCTTGGAGTCTCGTCCTTAAGCGAAGAAAGCGGCGTAAAATACAGCCGGTATCTGTTGGATGCGGCAACGCGCTCTTTGGAGAACAGCAGCATGTTTTCACGCTCGGTCTTCTTCATTGCAGGCTCCTCGTATGATATAGATCATTATCTCATATTCCGAGCAAATAGAAAAGAGTGATTTTGGTTTTAAATGCCGCCCGTATCAAGAGCGGGGCCGATAAAAGCTTTAAGATATTCGTAGGGGTTTCGGGGGTGGTACTATGGAAAGACAGATGCCTATAATGGACGCTTTAAGCGCCATAGGCGGCAATGCTACGGCTATGCTGTGCATGCCGGGGCACAAGGGCGACACGGGGTTCTTCTGCGGCGATATGCTCAAACTCGATATAACCGAGCTGCCGGGCGCCGACAACCTGCTTTGCCCGGAGGGCGTTATTGAAGAGTCGCAGCGGCTGCACGCAGATTTTATAGACGCCCGAGCGGCTTTTTACACGACGGGCGGTTCCACCGCGGGCGTGCTCGCCATGCTGTCGCTGTTCCGCGGAAAGAAGGTAATATTCCCGCGCGGCATTCACCTCGCCGCAGCGAACGCGATATTCATGTTCGGCATCACGCCTGTTTATCTGCGCTGTCCCCCGTCCGACTATCCCGCCGTGGTAAGCGCCGACGACGTAAAGGCGGCTCTGCTCGCCAACAGGGACGCTGCCGCAGTGTTCATCGTATACCCCAACTACTTCGGGCTCTGCTGCGACATTGAAGCGATTGCGCAGATAGCCCACAAGATGGGCGTGCCGTTGGTAGTGGACGCGGCGCACGCGGCGCATTTCGCTTTCTCGCCGCTGCTTCCGCTTGCCCCGTCGCATGCCGGCGCGGACATGTGGACGGAGAGCGCGCACAAAACGCTGCCCGCGATGAACCAGTGCGCGTGCGTGTGCTTGGGGCGGCAGTCGCTTATAGAGCCGTGGGAGATAAAACAGGCTCTGACATGTTTCCAGACGACCAGCCCTTCTTACCTGCTGCTTGCCTCGCTTGACTACGCGCACGCGTTTATGCGCGACAAGGGCGAGCAGGAGCTTTTCCGGATAATCAACCTGGGGCGGCGCTTCGAAGAGATGGTAAATAGCCTCCCTGGCTTTTCCTGTGTGGACATACGGCAGGAGAATGTGACGGAAAGGGATTGCTTAAAAGTGGTAATCGACGTGAGCGGCACAGGCCATACGGGCATCGCCGTAAAAGACATGCTTGCGGACCAGGGCATCTATGTAGAGGCGGCGGATTTGAAGAACATACTGCTTATGCTCTCGGTGGGCAACACTACGGCTCACCTCGACGCGCTTTACGACGCGCTGAAGCATATAGAGAGAAAGCCGGGCAGGGGCGTATACTTTTCGCCGTACAGCATGCCCGAAGCAACAAAGTATTCACAAAACGCCCGGTTATGGGGTAATATAGAAAGCGTGCGCATAGAACAGTCCGTTGGGCGCATAAGCGCGTCGGCGGCGGGAGTATATCCTCCGGCCGAAGTTGTCATACAGCGGGGGCAGGTAATGTCTTACGAGATAGCGGGGTATCTGCTCGAAGCGCGGCGGCAGGGGTTCGGCGTGTTCGGCATAGAGGGCGACTGCATAAGGGTCTACAAGGAGAGGACATGATAAGAAACATAACGGGAAAAAACGCTTCATACAGCAAGGTCTTTTTGGACCTCGACGGCACGGTTACCGATTCGGGTCCGGGCTGCATCAACGGCGTCAGGTATATGTTTGACAAGATAGGCTATGCCGAGAACGATGAAAACAGGATAAGAGGGTTCATGGGGCCGCCCGTGAAGCGCCACCTTGTAAGGGAATACGGGTTCAGCGAGGAGGAAGCGGCGGCGGCTTATGTCCATTACAGGGAGTATTACGACAACATAGGCGTGTATGAAAACTATCCGTACGACGGCATAGAGCAGGCGATAGCCAGCATACGCGACTCGGGCAAGAAGGTTTATATAGCGACTTCAAAGCCGGAAAAGCTGGCGCTGCTCGTGCTCGAAAAGTTTGGCCTTTTAGGGCTGTTTTCGGGCGTATTTACCGCGCTGCACGATAAAAACATATTCGACAAGAACGAAGTGCTCGCAAACGCCGTAGCCGAGCTGGGCGACGTAACTGGCGCAGTAATGGTAGGCGACAGGTGCTTCGACATACTGGGCGGCAGGCACGTGGGTTTCGACACCGTAGGCGTGCTTTACGGCTACGGCAGCAAGGACGAGCTAACAGGCGCGGGCTGCGATTACATCGTAGATACAGTGCACGATCTTGCGGTTCTGCTGGGGAGGGCTTAAATGAGCGGATTCTTCATAGTATTTGAGGGCGCGGACGGCTCGGGCAAATCGACGCAGATGCGCTTTCTCGCTGAATACCTTGAGAGCGTAGGCGCAAACGTGCTGAGCACCCGCGAGCCGGGGGGCTGCCCCGTCGCCGAAGAAATACGCGAGATCGTGTTGAGCAAGGATGAAAAGCAAATGGAGGCGGTCACCGAAGCGCTGCTGTACGCCGCCGCGCGAGCCGAGCACGTGCGACAGGTAATAATACCCGCACTTAATGCGGGGAAAATAGTGCTGTGCGACAGGTTCCTGCTGTCGTCGCTCGCGTATCAGGGGTATGGAAGGGAGCTGGGCGTCGATTTGGTGCGCCGGATAAACGAGCCCGCGATAGCGGGATGCCTGCCCGACCTTACGATATTCATAAACATATCGCCCGATAAGGCTTTCCAGCGCATGAACGAGCTTAAAGAGCGCGACCGCCTCGAACGCGCGGGCATGTCTTTTCACCAGCGCGTGTGGGACGGCTATATAGAGCTTTCAAAGAGCGAGGATGTGATAATCGTGGACGCGCAGGGCACTAAATACGAGACGCACGAGATAATAAAACAGAAGATAATTCCGATACTTAAAGGCAAGGGACTTCTATGAACTGCGGGCGCGACGCGTTTCTTGCCTCCGCCGGCACTTCTTCTATGCAGAGCGCTTACCTCGTAATATGCAGCCGTCCGCTCGTTGCCAACCGTGTGGTAAACAAGTTCCTTTTTAAACTCTACTGCAAAAAAGGGGGCTGCGGGGAATGCGCCGAGTGCCGCAATGTGCTCGAGGGGCATGTAGACATAATGAGGCTCAGCGCACCCAAGGTAAGTGAGTTCAGGGAGGCAATAGCTTTCGTCGCGGAAAAGCCGTCGGGGCCTTACAAAGCCGTAGTAATTGAAAATGCCGACGACATGACGGACGCGGCAGCCAACAGCATGCTCAAGACGCTCGAGCAGCCGCCCGCGGATACCGTGTTCATACTCGAAGCGCGCTCGATAACTGGAGTACTGCCCACCGTTGCTTCGCGGTGCGCAGCCGTGCACATAGCGCCCGACCCGGGCGCGGAGCGCGGCATAGCGTCGTCTTTGGGGACAGACGAAGCGACGGCGCATATACTGTGCGACCTCTCGGGCGGTTTTGTGGAGGAAGCGGCGCTTATCTACAAAGACAAAGCGTTCTGGGAGGCCCGGCCCAAAGCGCTCGATATCTGCCACAGGCTGCTTTATCAGACCGGCTTTGGCATAAGCAGGTACGCGGATTTTCTCGAATCCGCCAAGGAACAGATTCTGCTGCTTCTCTGCGTTATGCAGTCGTACTACCGCGATATACTTATATATAAAAAGACAAAAAACGAGCGCCTCATTATCAACGTTGACCGCTTCGCCGACATAACGCGGGCGGCGGCGGACTTTACAAGCGGCGCCGTTAGTAATATTATTAAGGTTATACTTGAAACAGAGAGACGTTTTTTCTTTTCAGTAAACTTCAGGTTGGCTGTCGAGAAAATGTTCTTTGATATACTGGAGGAAAAGCATAGATGGAAAAAGTCATAGGAGTCCGGTTTAAACGGGTAGGCAAGATATACTACTTCCTCCCCGGTGACATACAGTTTAAAGAGGGAGACCACGTAATAGTCGAGACGGCGCGGGGCACCGAATACGGCGAAGTCGTGATACCCGAAAAGGAAGTGGAAGACAAGGACATAGTCGCGCCCTTAAAGCCTGTAATACGCAAAGCCACGCCCAAAGACGATAAAAAGATGGAAGAAAACCTGCAGAAGGAAAAGGACGCGTTTGAGGCCTGCGAGAAAAAGATAGCCAGCCACGGCCTTCAAATGAAGCTGGTGGACGTGGAATATACGTTTGACAACTCAAAGATAGTATTTTACTTCACCGCGGACGGCAGGGTCGATTTCCGCGAGCTCGTCAAGGACCTCGCAGGCATGTTCAAGACGAGGATAGAGCTGCGGCAGATAGGCGTGCGCGACGAGGCGAAGATGATGGGAGGCCTCGGGCCCTGCGGACGCCCGTGCTGCTGTTCGTATTTCCTGGGGGACTTCAGCCCCGTTTCGATAAAGATGGCAAAAGAGCAGAACCTTTCATTATCGCCCACAAAGATAAGCGGCCTGTGCGGCAGGCTGATGTGCTGCCTTAATTACGAGCACGAGCATTACTGCGAGACCCGCCGCCGCATGCCCAAGCAGGGCAGCACGGTGGACACTCCGGACGGCAAAGGGATAGTTATAGAAAACAACGCGATAACCGAGAAGGTGCGCGTAAAGATAACGCTGCCCGACGAAAGCGTCGACGTGAAGACGTTCGACTTGAGCGAAGTGAAATTCACACGTCAAAACGACCGCCCCGAGCCGGAAAACGATACGGATATCGACGAGGAGATAAAGTCCCTGCTTGACGAATGACGCCCTTTAAGTTGGCCTTTACGCAGATTTTTGAACAATTTGTTGTTTTACGCTGTTGCTTTTTTATATACATGTGTATAAAATAGTACGCGTATATAAATACGGAGGTGAAGGCTAATGGCGTATGTAATTAAGGACTCTTGTGTTTCCTGCGGTGCTTGCGAAAGCGAATGCCCGGTGGAAGCGATTTCTGAGGGCGACGGCAAATATGTTATCGACGCGGACGTTTGCATAGATTGCGGGACCTGCGCGGACACCTGCCCGAACGAAGCTATCGAACAGGGTTAATAGATCTCAAAATAAAAAGGCCGTGAAGGCCTTTTTTAGTTTCTAAATATCCCGCAGCTGCCTCCCGCAATGTGCGGCAGGTCATTGTACTATTCCGTTTCAGCCGAAGCCGCAAGCGCTTCTATCCATGTCTTGTTCTCTTTGAGCGCGCACCCTCCGCGGCTCTCTTTCAGCAGATGGTGGTTGTCTCTTATCTTCATAAGAAGGTCCGACTTGAGCGCTTCTTTGAGCGGCTTATGCCGTATGTTCGTGTCCGAATACGGCGCAAAAGGGCATGCCTCGAGCGCGCCCGTCGAGCTTATATGCAAAAATCCCCGCCCGGAGGCAAGGCAGCCGCCGTACTTCTCCTCGTCGCCCGGCACCGTCACAATAAGCATATCGTGCTCCCTGTAGAGCTTTTCTTCATTTTCGCGCAATTCTTTCTTCTGCTCTTCAGTAAGGCAGAGCGCTTCGTCCTCTTCCCCCGAAGGAACGTACTCTATGAGGAACGTCGCGCGGCAGCCTTTCGCCTCGAGCCCGCTTAAGTAATCCGCGTTTACCACCTCGCCGTAGTTCTCGCTTGTCAGCGTTATCGAAGCGCCGAAAAGCCTGCCCGATTTGTCGAGCTTCTCCATGACTGCCGTTGCGTTGTCATACATGCCGGCCCCGCGCCTTGAATCGGTCGCCTCTTTGCCGCCCTCCAAGCTTATTACCGGAACGAAGTTTAACGGAGCGTCCTTATATGCCCCGAGCAGCAGGCCGTTTGTGAACATCACGAACAGCGTATCGGTATGCAGCGCGGGAAGCTCCATTACGCCCTGCTTTAAAAGAGGCTCTCCCCCGGCTATCATCACGACGCATACGCCCAAGTCAACCGCTTCGGATATTGCGCTCTTTATGCGCTCAATATCCATCTCTTCCGACTTGTCGCGCTGCTGGCTGCACGCGTAGCAGCCTTTGCAGGAAAGATTGCAGTCGTTCGTCACGCTGACTATAAGCACGGGCGGGACGACAAGCTCTTCGTCTGTTAAAAGCTGCTCCCTTCTCTTCTCCTGCTTTTTCATGTTCGCAGATATCCTTGTAAACGCCGCAATATACGAAGGCCTCTTAAGCAGAAACCTCTTATTGTTTATCACCGCTCCGGCAAACGACCGGTTAAACTCCCTTATACCGTCCATGATTCACTCCATTTCAACAATTTACGCCAGCCTAGTATATAATATGACTGCAAAAAAAGGAAGTACGTAAATAAAATAGTTTTGCCTTGCATGTTTCCGTTTATCCGTTCAATACCCGGAATAAAAAACCGGCGCTGAAAATGCAATATTTCTTTGAGTATTGTGTCTATAATACGGAAACAGAAAGGAGAATACTATGACCGTGTCAAATCAGAAATACTTAAAGGCGATATACGTGCTGTCGCGCGGCGGCTGCGCCCGCGTAGTGGATATAGCGGACGCGCTGTCCGTATCGAAAGCGAGCGTTTCAAGCGCGTTGAAAAGGCTCGCAAGCAAAGGCCTTATAGAGCACAAGCCGTACGGCGATGTTAAGCTTACGGAAGCGGGCAGCAAAAAAGCAAAAGCCATTATCGACTCGTATGAGCGCATGAAGCGTTCCGCAGGCGATATAAAGCAGCTTCCCTCGGGACTCGAGTATCTGCTGGGCACGACTAGCTAGCGGCAAAGCCAGTTTAAGTTAAGGGGACAGGATGGCCGGCGTAGCGGAGATTTTTGCGGACGGATTCGTAAAATTCAAGAATTATCTCAAAGAAAGATTCTCATATTTAAGCGATGTCGACGCCGAAGATATAGTACAGCAGACCGCGCTCTCCCTGCTCGGCCGCAGCGACGAAGAGGATACTGTTGAATACCTCTCTTCTTACATATACGCTTCGCTGCGCAACGGCGCTAAAAACATGTTCAGGAAACGCCGCCGGGAAGTGCTGAAAGACGATATAGACCGCGGCTTTGCGTCTTCCGCCGAGGACGAACTGGTAAATCGCGAGCTTTGGGAACAGATAGAATTCGCGCTGTCGCAGCTCGATGAGAAATCGCGCTTCGTGTTTGAGCAGACGGAGTTTGAAGGCAAGAGCTACAAAGAGCTGTCCGAACTTACGGGCGAGCCGGTGGGCACGCTGCTTTCAAGAAAGAGCCGTGCGGCAAAGAAACTTATGATGATACTTGACGATTACAGAAAACTATAGGAGGAACATATGAACGATAGATCATTTCTCCGCAGGGGCCCGCTGCGCGTAATAGCGGCGGTAATAACGGGAATTATCGCGGCGGCGGCGGTATCGCTGATTACCGCCGTGTTTGTGATGCTGCTTTGGAACTGGGTGGTGCCCGATATGTTCGGACTCGGCGTAATTGGATACTGGCAGGCGTTTGGCCTCGCGCTGCTTGTAAAGCTGCTGGCAGGCGGGTTCGCCAGGCGGCTCCCGCCTCCGCCCGGCAGGTGGCAAAAACACTGGAGAGAGCGCCGCTTCGGCAGGTTCTGCCTAGACAAGCGCTTTGACGAAGCCTACGAAGAATGGTGGGAAAGCGAAGGCTCCGCCGGCTTTGAAGAATACCTTAAAAAGAAGAAGCAGGAGCCTGGTACTGACAGTAAAGAGGAATAACCCAAAAAAAGGCTGACATGAAACTCATACAAGCCCTCTTATGAACATACACATCTATAAACGATTCATAAGGGGGCTTTGTTTATGAAGGAATACATAGAAGACAGGGTAAAGCGCATTGCAGATTACATGCTGACGGAGGGCGCCACAGTGCGCCAGGCGGCGAAAGCTTTCGGGACAAGCAAATCTACGGTGCATAAGGATATGACGGAGCGGCTCAGCGTAATATCGCCGCATACCGCCAAAGAAGTGGCAAAAGTGCTGCGTAAAAACAAGGAGGAGCGGCATATAAGGGGCGGCGACGCCACAAGAAGAAAATATAAAAACATATGAGTTATTTTGAATTTTTGTACAGAAAAAATAGAATTTATGCAGGTTTGTTTGATAATGTAAACCCGGTGTTGTATAATGCTTCCATAGTATTTACAACGCAAAAGGGGTGCGCAATATGAGAAAAACGGAGATGATATTCGGGCTATGCGCGGGCGCCGCGGGCATAGTGCTTGGCGTGCTGTCGCTCGTTTCGCTGCTGCCCTGGAAGGAGGCGGCTTTTGTATATCCCGAAACTCTGAAGGCTTACGCCGCCATATGCATTGCGGCAAACGCGCTGGGCGCCTTCGGAGCGCTTCTCGTTCGAAAGCGCAACATACCCGGGGCCGTTATCATGGCGGCCTCTATGCTCGCCGTTCTGTTTTTCGGTTTCCCCTGGCAGACGTTACCCGCCGTGCTGTATATAATAAGCGTCGTCATGGCGACGGTGCCCGTTAAGACAGCCGCGAATATAAACTAAGGAGGGAGTTAAGTGAACAAGGCAGGCTATATTGTAAGCCTAATCGGCGGCGTGCTCGCCGTCGTGTTTTCCCTGCTGCTTCTGATTACCGGCCCGGTGCTGTTCGCGGGCAGAGACGTTTCGCGCTTTTATACGCGAAATCAGGACAAGCTCGACGAAATGTGGACGGACATAGGCGATTATTACGGCGTCCCGCAGTTTTTAAAGGGCGACCTTGACGGCTATATCGACGGATACGCTGAAATATTGGGCACTATAGACGGCGACGACTTAAGGGATATAGGCGAGCAACATAATGAAGAAGCGTTCCGCGACGCCGCCCGTCTATACGAAGACCTGGACGCGTATATCCCCAAGCTTAAGCTCAGCGTAATCATCTGCGTCGCGGCGTCCGTAATAGCGCTGATAGGCGCAGAGGCCGCGCGCAGGTTTCGCGTAGCGGGCGGGGTGATGGTTATATCGGGCGGGGCTTTTACGCTGATATTCAGCCTCGTCGCAAGCTCAATAGTTCCGATGGCGCTGGCGTCGCTGCTGCTTATACTGGGCGGCGTGCTGCAGATAGTAAGACAAAAAGACGTTGCTACGGCAACAGGCCAGTGCGCAGCCCCTGCGGGAGGTGTACAGCAATGAAAAAAGTCGCATTTGCACTCGGGTATGCGGGAGGCATACTCGCTCTGATACTATCCCTGCTGATGATATTCACGGTGCCTGTCGGCCTTGTAACGCAGGCTATTGAGGATATTAAGTACGATTTGAAGAACGAAAACATCGTCGCGTTCAACGAGATAGCGCTCGCTATGCGCGAGCAGGGCGTGGCGGATTTAAGCGAAAGCAGCATTACAGAGTTCGCGCGCAGCGTCGCAAAAAACAGCGAAGTGCTGAATGACGAGTACGTATACGTTGATACGGTTGAGTTCACGTATGAATTAGCCGTGCACGGCATAATATCCGCTATACTCGTTGGCATGTCGATACTCTTTTCGCTGCTGGCGTTTATAGGCGCTCTGGTCACGCGAAAAGCCCCTATGGGCGGAGGCATAATGATGCTTATTTCGGCGCTGGTTCTCGTGCTTTGCGCTATTTATACCGAAACGGTCGTGCCAATGGTAGCCGCCTCGCTTTTGCTGACTGCCGCATGCATAATAGCGTTCGTGCCGGAGCAGACAAAAGCGTACGCGCACGCGCGCCGCGCGCGTCATCTTGCGCCGCAGATTCCGCCCTTCCCGCAGGCTGCCCCGACAGAATTCCAGGCTTTCCCGCCCGCGGCTGTGCAATATCCCGAACAGCAGCATATTCAGCCGCAGCCGCAAGTTGCGCAAGGCGTTCCCGCCGCGCCGGAGCCTTTGGAAGCATCTATGACGGAGCCCAAACCCGACGTGCCGTTCCCCGACGAGGAGGTGCAGCTTTTTACGCCGCATACCGAGGAGGGCGAAACAATAAAAGAATAAGATATTTACACCCCATCAAGCCTCGCGTCTTGCTGGGGACCCCGTATACACACCCCAACAAGTCTCACGACTTGTTGGGGGCCCCGTTATTTATGCTTGCCCCGGGCTTTTCTCCGGGGTAAGTTTTACAATTAATTCATAGTTTTATCGCGCAAATTAAGGTTATAATTATATTGTAGATGATGTATCCTAAAAGTTGCTATCATATATCCGTTTTTCAGGTGGAAAGGAGATCATCATCTATGATTCTTGTGACGGGAGCGGGCGGCCATATCGGCAACGTGCTCGTTAAATACTTATATTCCAAAGGCCTTAGAGACCTTCGTCTTTTCGTTCAGGAAAACGAAGATGTTTCCCATATCCAAAAGTATGCCAAAGAAATAGTGCGGGGCGATATACGCGACAGCTACGCCGTCTCTTCTGCGGTGCGCGGCTGCGAGTATGTTTTTCATCTCGCCGGCCTCGTTAAGATATCGGGAATACATAAAAAGATAATATTTGACGTAAACGTGGGCGGAACGAAGAACGTCGTGCAGGCGTGCCTTGAAAAGGGCGTTAAGCGGCTGCTGCACGTTTCGAGCGTTCACGCGCTCAAAGTTCCCAAAGAAGGGCTCATTGACGAGTCGCTCGATTCGGACATAAACAACCTCTACGGCGCGTACGCGAAGTCAAAAGCGATGGCCACGATAGAGGTGATGAACGCGATACAAAAAGGCCTCGACGCGGTGATAGTGTTCCCCACGGGCGTAATAGGGCCGTATGACTTTCGTTCGTCCTATACCGGCAGCGCGATAAGAGGATACATAGACGCGAAAAAGACGCAGTATTACTTCGACGGCAAATACGATTTTGTGGACGTGCGCGACGTCGCTGACGGCATATACCGAGCCTGGAAGTACGGCGAGAAGGGACAGGGCTATATTATATCGGGCAGCGTTTCCAGCCTCGAGCAGATAATAGACGCCGTAGAGCAGACTACCGGCCATGCGATAAAGCGCAAAAAGGTGCCCGCCTTCCTTGTGAAAGCCGTGGCGCTGCTGGCTCCGGCCTATTACGCGGCCATGCGCAAGAAGCCAATACTGTCGAAGTACTCGATAGACGTGCTCATGTCCAACTCGGATATATCGAGCGAAAAGGCGCGAAAGGCATTGGGCTACAAACCCCGCCCGCTGTCAAAGACTATTAAAGACATGGTAAGGTGGCACAGGGCGTTTAAAAAAAGCAAGAACAGTATCATTATATAGGAATATGTGAAAGGCTGCGTATACGACACGCAGCCTTTTCTTATATATCAAACAACCGCAGCCTATAATACCTGCTTCGCTTCCGATGCGCTTTTTTTATGCTGTCCCGGCTCTTTCTGCGACTTTGCTATCTTTTCCTGAGCTAGCGAAAGCATCAGCTTTATACGGTTAAGCTGGTTTACCTCGCTCGCGCCCGGGTCGTAGTCTATCGCAACAATGTTAGCCTCGGGAAACTTTGCGCGTATAGGCTGTATCACGCCCTTGCCCACAATATGGTTGGGCAGGCAGGCAAACGGCTGCACGCACACTATGCCGTCCGCGCCTTCTTTCAGCAGCTCCGCCATCTCGCCCGTCAGAAACCAGCCTTCGCCCGTCTGGTTGCCCAGTGAAAGGAACTCGGCCGCAGCCCTCGCCTTTTCGCTTATATACGACGGCGGGGAGAAGCGCTTGCTGTTTTGCAGCACGCGCCGCATCAGCTTGCGCGAATTCTCTATTATCGATATCGCTGCATTGCCGAAGTGCGCGAAAAGCTTCGGACGACCCAGCTTATCGTGCTTGAAGTTCATGTTGTAAGCGCAGTAAAGCAAAAAGTCTATAAGGTCGGGCACCTTCACTTCCGCGCCCTCGTCCTCCAGCACCTTAATTATCTGGTTGTTAGCCGTAGGATGATATTTTACGAGTATCTCCCCTACAACGCCTATCACGGGCTTCCTCTTCTCCACGACGGGTATGTTGTCGAATTCCTTTACCATCTCGACTATGCTGCGCTTAAAAAGCCGCCCGTTAAGCCTCTTTATATTCTCTATCGCTATGCCGCGCCACTTTTGCAGCGCCCTGTCGGCGTCGCCCTTGTTTAATTCATACGGCCGCGTGGCAAGCGTTAGCCTGTTAAGCAGGTCGCCGTATATCATAGCTCTCATTGCGCGCTTTAAAAGCCTCAGCGTTATCTTAAAGCCCGGATGTTTCTCTATGCCGCCCGCGCTTAAGGATATCACGGGTATATTGCCGTATCCGGCGTCCTTTAGCGCTTTCCTTATAAAGCTTATATAGTTGGACGCCCGGCATCCCCCGCCAGTCTGAGATATTATGCACGCGAGCTTATTCGTGTCGTATCTGCCCGACTTTACAGCCTCAATAAGCTGCCCTGTAACCAATATCGACGGATAGCACGCGTCGTTGTTTACGTACTTAAGGCCTTCCTCTACCGCCGTCCTGTCCACCGACGGCAGCAGCTCAAACCTGTACCCCGAAGCGGTGAACGCCGCGCGCAAAAAGTCGAAGTGTATCGGCGACATCTGCGGGGAAAGTATAGTGTATTCCTTCCGCATGAACTTTTCGAACACAACCTTCTTATATTCGACGGCCTTGCCTTTTACCGCCTCCGCTATGCCCAGCAGGCCCTTTTTGCCGACGCGCTCGGATATAGCCGCAGCGAGCGAGCGCAGCCGTATCTTTATCGCGCCCGTATTGCTTATCTCGTCTATCTTTATAAGCGTATATATCTTGCCGTAAGCCTTGATTATCTCCTGCACCTGGTCGGTGACTACGGCGTCAATGCCGCAGCCGAACGAATTAAGCTGCACAAGCTCAAGCCCCGGAACTCTGCCCGCAAGGTGAGCCGCCGAGTATATGCGCGTATGGTACACCCATTGGTCGAGCACGCGTATCGGCCTGTAATCGCCTAGGTGCGCCACGCTCTGCTCGGTAAGCACCGCAAAACCCAGCGACGTTACTATTGACGATATGCCGTGGTTTATCTCCGGGTCGATATGGTACGGCCGCCCGCCGAGTATTATCGCCTTTAATTCGCCGCGCTTTACCCTTGCCACTATCTTTTCGCCCTGATGCCGTATATCGCTTTGGAACCTAAGCTTTTCCTGCCACGCCAGCTTCGCGGCTCTTTTTACCTCCGCCGCCGGTATCTGCGGAAACTCCTCCACGAGCCTTTTTTTAAGCTTTCCTATTTTGTCCATAGGCAAAAACGGCATCAGCAGAGTTACGCCGTTTTCCTTTATCTCGGGCATGTTGTTCTTAATGTTCTCGGCGTACGACGTTACTATAGGGCAGTTGTAGTTGTTGTCCGATTTCTTCTGCTCCTTCTTCTCATACGGCACGCACGGGAAGAATATCGTCTTTACTCCGGCGTCAATCAGCTTTCTTACCGCGCCGTGCGCTATCTTCGCAGGATAGCACAGGGATTCCGACGGTATGCTCTCTATGCCCGCCGTATATACCGAGCGCGACGAGCGCGGAGAAAGCACAACCCTGTACGAAAGCTCGGTAAAGAACGTGTGCCAGAACGGGTAGTTTTCGTACATGCCGAGTACTCGCGGTATGCCTATCTCGCCCCGCGTTGCCTCTTCCTTGCTTAGCGGCTTATACGAGAACAGCCTGTTGTACGTGTATTCGTACATATCGGGCAGCTTGTTTCTCTCTTCGCTCTGCCCCGCGCCCCGCTCGCAGCGGTTGCCGGATATGAACCTGCGCCCGTCGCCGAAATCATTTATCGTAAAGCGGCAGTTGTTCTCGCACCTGCCGCAGCGCGCGTTCTTCTTGGTTATCCGCATGGCGCCCAGCGCTTCTTTTGAAAGCACGGAGGATACCGCTCCCTTCGGGCACCTTTGCTTTGCTATCAGCGCCGCGCCGTAAGCGCCCATAAGCCCCGCAACAGCCGGCCGCACGACTTCGCGCTTTGAGAGCAGCTCGAGAGCTCGCAGCACGGCGTCGTTGAGGAACGTGCCGCCCTGCACGACTATCCCCTTGCCCAAGTCCTCGGCGTTTTTGAGCTTTATTACCTTGTACAGCGCGTTCTTTATCACGGAGTACGACAGCCCGGCCGATATTGCGCCCAGCGTTGCGCCTTCCTTCTGCGCCTGCCGTACCTTGGAGTTCATGAACACAGTGCACCTGCTGCCAAGGTCCACCGGCTGCGGCGCAAACAGCGCCTGCTGCACAAACTCCTCCAGGCTTACACCCAGCGACGCGGCGAACGTTTCGAGGAACGAGCCGCAGCCCGAAGAGCACGCTTCATTGAGTATCACCTCGTCTATCACGCCGTCCTTTATTCGCATGCATTTCATGTCCTGGCCGCCGATGTCGAGTATAAAATCGGTGTCCGGCTTGAAGTGCTTTGCCGCCGTGTAGTGCGCTACGGTTTCCACCTCGCTGCAGTCGAGCGAAAAAGCGGCCTTGGCAAGGCTTTCGCCGTAGCCCGTGGAAGCGGCGTGCGCTATATACGCGCCCTGCGGCAGCCTGTCGTATATTTCTTCAAATATCTCCTTTATTATATCGAGTGGCCTGCCCTCGTTAGAGCCGTAATGCGTGTGCAGTATGTCGCCTTGCTGCGATATTAATACGGCCTTAGTCGTCGTGGAGCCGGCGTCTATGCCAAGGTAACACGGGCCGCAGTATTCGGAGAGCGGCTTTATTGCCACATCGGCGGCGGCATGGCGCTCCTTGAACTCCTTGTATTCGGCTTCGTTTTCAAAAAGCGGCTTTAAGTGCTCCGAAGTGTCCTCAAACGCCTTAAGGCTGCGCGTCCGCTCCGTGAGCGCTTTTAAGCTGACGCTCTTGTTTGCCATTAGTGCCGCGCCCGCCGCGACGAACATCATCGCATGCTGCGTTTCCATTATATCGTCGGGAGAGAGCTTTAATGTTTTTACGAACCGCGCTTTTAAAGAGGGCAGGAAGTAAAGCGGCCCGCCAAGGAACGCTATCTTTCCCCTTATCGGACGGCCGCAGGCCAGCCCGCTTATCGTCTGGTTCACTACGGCCTGAAACACGGACGCCGCTATGTCTTCCCGCGCTGCTCCTTCGTTTATGAGCGGTTGTATGTCGCTTTTCGCGAACACTCCGCAGCGCGCCGCAATCTCGTAGACGTTGGTGGCTTCCGCGGCCAGCTCGTCGAGGCCTTTTGCGTCCGTCTGCAGCAGCGAGGCCATCTGGTCTATAAAAGCGCCCGTACCGCCCGCGCACGTGCCGTTCATCCTTTGCTCGGTGCTGCCCGAAAAGTACGTTATCTTCGCGTCTTCCCCGCCGAGCTCTATGGCCACGTCCGTTTCGGGTATGAATTCCTTTATCGCGCTGCTCGCGGCTATAACCTCCTGCACGAACGGCAGCGAAAGCCATTTGCTTACCGACAGCCCGCCCGAGCCCGTGACGCACGCGAACACATCGATATCGCCCAGGCGCTTATGCGCGTCTTCCAGCATCGAAGAAACGGCGTATGCGATATCGCTCATATGCCTTTTATAATAGCTGTAGACCATACTGCCCTGCGAGAATACCGCGCATTTGACTGTGGTCGACCCTATATCCAGCCCCATTTTGCACGAATTATCCATAGACCGTTCTCCATCTTTAATGCACCGATAAGTATACACCCGCGGTTAGAAAAGATAAAGCAGATTATGTAAACTTTCAACCGACTCTGCAACTATATAATACACTTGCATTATAATATGCTACGCGTTGTGTGAGCAGCCACCATTGATTACCATCCGATATAAAAAGCCTCCTGCAGGAGGCTTTAATTAATTCGGAATCCCCGGCAAGACGTGAAACTTGCCGGAGTGTGAATTATTCGCTCAGATGTTTTACGTAGCAGCGCCTGCGCTTGTGCTGTTCTACGTCGTAGTTTTTCCATAAATCCTGTATCTTCCTATTGCTTTCAAGTTCGGGCGAAGACTCCGCGTATTTTACGCCCTGCTCTACAGCGGATATGGTTATCTCGTTCATCAGCACCGCCGCGAGCCCCGCTTTCTGGTAATCCGGGTGCACCGCGACGAGGAACAGCTCTATCTCCTCGGGATGGTTTATGGCTTTGAGAAGGTGCGCCCATCCAAAAGGAAATAACCTGCCGCCCGACTTTTGCAGCGCTCCCGCGAGCGACGGCGAAGCGAGCGCAAACCCCACGAGTTTGTCGTTTTGGTCGAGTATAAACTTCGCGTATCTGGGATTCAGAATGGGCGTGTACATTTTCAGGTAATACCTCGCTTCGTTATCGGTATAAGGTACTACGCCGTAAAGGTCTTTATAGCACTCGCTCAGCAGTTCGAATATCTGTATTATAATAGGCGCGGCGTCCTTTATCTTTTTTATTTTGAAAAAGTGCACGTTGGAGCGCTCCATCACTTTCTTGGCAAGCTCCTGCACGCGTTTTAAGCGGGTGTCGTTTTTATCGGGCGCTTTTATCCTGTATTCCACCCAGTCTATATCCTTAACGTATCCGTGAGCTTCAAAGTGCTTGGGATAATACGGGTAATTGTATATCGTGACGGACGAGCCCATCCTGTCGAAACCCTCTACAAGCAGCCCTTCCTTCTCGAGGTCGGTAAATCCCAGCGGCCCGTGCACTTCCGTAAGCCCAAGCTCTTTCGCCCAGCCTTCCACCGCGCCGAACAGCGCCGCCGAAACATCCATATCGTCAATAAAATCCACCCTTGTTAAGCGAATCTGCTTTTGATTCCAGCGCTTGTTTGCCGCATGGTGGACTATCGCCCCGATTCGTCCCGCTATTTTGCCGTCCTTGTACGCGAGAAAAAACTTTGCGTCGCAGTGCTCAAACGACGGGTTTGTTTCCGGCATGAGCATTTTAAGCTCGTCGCCCTTAAGGTCGGGCACGAAATTCTTATTCCCCTTATACAGCTTGTCCGGAAAACGAATAAACTTTTTTAAGTCTTTCTTTTCAGATATCGCTTTTATCTCAACCATCTTTCGACCTCGGCAAGTATATTTTAAATTATTATATCATTTGCTTCCGTATAAGTATATAAAAAAGAAACCTAAACTCTTAGGAGACGCTGGTATATAATTTTATTAATTGGCAACAATTGTTTCATAGCAACCGCTTTTATGCTCCTTTATATTTTGCGTAAATAACGATGCGCAAGAGAAAACGAGACAAGGCCGCTAAAAATAGCGGCCTTGTCTCGTTATTGACGTCATAATATTTTCTTGATGTCTTCGGAATCTTTCCTTTTTACGGAGCGTATACGGTATACCCTTCTCATAACAAAGTAAACAAGGAACATGAAAACGCCGGTAAAAGCCGCTTCCGGCAGTATATACCTTATAAACATAGACGCGAGCGAAAACTCTTTGTCCAGTATATAGGCGAGCAGCGCCGCAGTGGTTTCCTTTACGAAATAAGCCCCTACCGCAAACGAAAAAGGCAGTATGACCTTGTCTATGTAATAGATGTTCCTGCGCACAAAGAACGAAAACGCCGCGGCGAGAAAATACGAAAGGGCATAAAACCCGATGGTTCCCGTATAAAGGTCGAGGCCGAGGCCGCAGATAAGCCCAACCCACGCCCCGGCCATGCTGTTGTCAAGCAGTACTATCGAAATCGTAGAACATATGATTATATCGGGCGCAACGCCCGCGATGTTGATATTGGGAAACACGGCGTTGGCAAATATAAGGTTTACCGCCGCTACGGCCGCAAAAACAAGATACCTCATTTGGCGGCCTCTTCAATCTCAATTGGCTTGGTCGTGATAACGCTCACCTCTTCGAGATGGTTGAAATCCACCCACGGCTTTACGACGGCTTCGTTCTTCATTCCGTCGCTGCTCGAGCTCACCTCTATAACCTCCCCGATTTTAATGCCTTTGGGGAATACGTCCGTGAGCCCGGACGTTATTACCGTATCGCCCGGCACTACGTCGGCGTTTAAAGGAAGCTTGCCGAGCGTAAGCGTGGCGTTTTCCTCGTCGCCCGAAGATACCGTTCCCGATACTATGCCGGGGTCTCTCGTCCTTTCGACTATTGCCGGAACGCCGCTCTCGCTGTCTATAATCGAAAGCACACGGCTCCAGTTAGCGCCCGCAGCAATAACCATGCCCACCAGGCCGTCGCCGTTTACCACCGGCATGTTGACCTCAACGCCGTTTGCCAATCCTACGTTGATAGTAAACGTGCTGAACCAGTGCCCCGGGTCCTTCCTTATTACCCTCGCGGACACGATATCGAGCTCGGGATTTGTATTCACGAAATTGAGCAGCGAGGAGAGCCGCTCGTTCTCCCTTTTTACCTCGTAATAATCCTGCAGCTGTCCTTTCAGTTCGGCCACCTGCGCTTTTAACTCCTGGTTTTCCTTCCGCACGTCCGCGCCGGTAAAAACGCGCGAGAAAAAGTCGGAAATGGCGTCGGTCGCGGAATAAAGGGCGCTCTGGACAGGAGAAAGTATACTGCCGATAATGCTCTCCGTACCGGACATATCTTTTACTCCCGCCGTCATTATAAGCAGCACAAGCAAAACAATGACGGTTATTATCGTTACCATAAGCGGCCTGTTTCGCCAGATAGGCAGCATTTAACGCCCTCTTTTCCCTGAAAATTATGTTTGATATTATAACATAAATACAGTGTTTGTAAAACCGAGGACACAATATGTTCACATGTGGGCTTAAAACGCCTCTCGTTTTTTTATTGACTTGCAGGGAATGCTGTTATAGTATTTCTGTTGCAGTATACATAAAAAGGCTTAACGGCAGGCAAGGAGAAATAAATGGTTTCTTTGGTGGTGAAAGAAACGCGCGAAGACAAGCTGCTCGACGCGCTTCGTGAAGCGTACCCCGGTTTTTCTAAAAAGGCTATGGCCAGGGCGTTCAAGCACGGCTTGGTCACTCTCAACGGCGAGCGGGCAAAATGCGGCGACAAGGTCAAAAAAGGCGACGAGATACGCGTTTTCGTGACGGGCGACGTCGCCGGGTTGGAGCTAAAACCGGAGATCATTTACCAGGACGAAAATTTCATCATCGCGGACAAGCCCGCCGGCCTTAAATGCGTCTCGGACGACGGCGAACCCAGCGTGCTCGCCATGGTCGAAGAACACATGAAAAAAAGGGGCGAATACAGCCTCGACGCGCTGCTTGTGCCTTATATGGTCTATCACCTGGAGAAATACGTAAGCGGGCTTGTTGTGCTTGCCAAGCACGAGGGCGCATACCTTTTTATGACACAGGCGCTCGCGCAGCGCAGATTTTCAAGATTTTACGTCTGCTCCGTCGTCGGCCAGGCAAAAGAAAACGAGGAGCTGCTCGCATATCACCATCAGCACAACTCGCGCGTAAGGATATTGGGCAGCCGCAGCAAAGACGCAAAGCCTATCGTTACGCGCTATTCGCTTTTGTCTTCCGGCACGGAAATGTCGCTTATATGCGCGCGTCCGCTCACGAATTCTCTTCATCAGGTTAGAGCGCACCTCGCGTTTGCCGGCCTGCCCGTCGTAGGCGACGATATCTACGGGAACAGGAAATTCAACAAAAAACACGGCGCAGATTATGCCGCCGTATGGCTCAAGACCATAATATTCGAAACAGGATCTAACCATGAGTACGGTTACTTAAACGGCAGAAGGTTTGAATCCCGTACGTGCAGCTTTCCGAAATGCGTTTACGACGACGGCCTTTTAAAGCATACATAAAAAGATTCATATCACATATAACGGCCATATATACCCCCATTTTCTCTGATAAACAGCCGGAATGCTAAATGCCCGCTATTATTGTATTTTTACTGATTTTAAGGCAAAAATGTATTAAGTATTTTGGGGATTCCGCACTTTTTTTGTCAAAAGTATATACAATATTGATAATATGTGTGATATTATACTGTCTAGTATTACGTATCTTCAAGTATATACAACAAGCCTGGGGGGTAAGCATAGACAATAAAGTTTTTTAAGGACTTGGTCGTTGCTGCGGCTTGGTTTCACGGACTCGCTTATTCTTCGAAACGGATTAGCCGGGTATTATGAAACCATATTTTTCAGGTGCGGTGGTAGTAATATCTTCTTGTAGGGGGGCATATGCGGGTCACTGGATCTCAAAATGTAAACGCGCATTCAAAAAGAAAAAAAGTACGGGAAGAGTTGTTAAGGGAACAAAAGATACTTGAAGAGATGGTCCTTGAAATGATGGAAAAAGGCCAGTCCAACATGGGCGAAAACACAAGGATATTAAAACAGAGCGGGAAACTCGACAAGCTTATAGTTGACGAGATGTTGCTCAGCGAAATGAAAGAGAAATATCCTGATAAGTACGAATGATTTTTTCCGTAAGCGCACTTATGGCTGACGGATAATTTTTTTCTAGGGGTTGGGTGTATGCCAAATAACGAGACGTTGACTTCTGACAGTTTGTCTTCCGCCATACTCGACAGTATTCCCGATATGGTGCAGGTGATAGACAGAGACGGAAAGATAGTTTACGCCAACAATATCTTAAAGTCCAAGTTTGGCTGTGCAGAAGGAGAAGCTTGTATAAAGTTTCCGGGGGCTACCAAATGCTGCGATACCTGCATCGCAAAAAAATGCATCAAGGATAAAAAGACATACAGCATTTCGTCGCGCGCAAAAGGCAGGATATATTCGATAAGCGCGAGGCCGGTGGAATTCGACGAAGGCACTTACGCTCTTGAAATATTCAGGGACATCACACAGGAACAGAATTTAAAAAACAAGCTGATGGCAAACAATTCGCGCATGATGAACGACTTGGAGATTGCGCGGAGCCTTCAGCTTTCGATACTGCGCCACAACCTTCCGCAGGTTGGGGGCTACAGCTTCTGCGCCGAGTTTCTGCCCTGCGAGGCGCTGGGCGGCGACATGTACGACTGCTTTCTCACGCGCGACGGGCGCATAATAATGTATATCGCCGACGTGTCCGGCCACGGCGTTATGCCCGCTATGCTGACTGTGTACCTGCGCCAGGAGATGTTCGCGCAATGCAAGACGCCGGGCATATCCCCCGCCGAAGTGCTGCATAACATACAAAACTCGTTTGAAGACTTGAATACCGAAGAAAGCATATATATAACGATATTCGTGCTTGCGCTCGAGCCCGAGACGGGCAATATAGTGTTCTCAAACGCCGGGCACAGCGTGCCGCCCCTTATCGCAAGCCGCAAAGGCGTAAGGGAGCTGTTCCTTCCCGGCACGCCCATATGCAGGTGGGCCGGCTCGCACGCGCATGAAGAGATGAGCGAGCGGCTGGCGAAAGGCGAAAGGCTGCTCCTCTACACGGACGGGCTTGACGGCATACATACAGGCTATACGTCCAACGAAAAGCTGAATCAGATACTTTTAAACCGCAAGCTCAAGGGCAAAGGCTTGCTCGACGAGATAAAGATGCAGTTCACGCAGACGAAAGCGGACGACGTTACAATAATGCTGTGCGAGCGCGACTGAGCAAAGTTTTTAAGCTGCTAAAAAGCGGGCCCTGTGTGAGCCCGCTTTCTATATTACGAATGCGGTATGATGCCGCATTCGGCAGGAAAAGTGTTTCAAATTCATATCGTGTTCTTATATTATACCAGCCTGTTTTGAAAAATCAATTGGTTTTTTACGCCGTAAAGCCCCTTAAGCCGCAGTATATGCTTGTATTGTACTTTTAAAAACGTTTATATTCCAAAAACATATGCATTCCCGCCATAGCCCCGCTAAAAACGCTTATACGCGCAGTTTTTAAAGTTTGGCTTATATTTAACCTGTTCAGCCCCGCAGCGCTTACATATTATGCTTTATAATAGAATTACTTTCGCCACCAGCATTGCCCCACGACGAAACTGTGGGTAAGAGCGGCTTAATAACAAAAGCCCGCACGCACACGGAAAACCGCATGAATACGGGCTTGACAAGCAATATTGTAATTACCTCTTTGAGAACTGAGGCGCGCGCCTTGCGGCCTTGAGGCCGTATTTCTTTCTTTCCTTCATGCGGGAGTCTCTTGTAAGGTATCCCGCTTTTTTAAGTACTCCGCGCAGCTCGGGCTCGGCCTTCGTGAGCGCTCTCGCTATGCCGTGCCTTATGGCGCCGGCCTGGCCGGTAAACCCGCCGCCCTTGACGTTTACGGCAACGTCGTACTTGCCTATTGTCTGCGTGAGCACCAGCGGCGACTTAACGAGCATTATCAGAGTGTCGTATCCGAAATAATCGTCGATAGCGCGTTTGTTGATAACAATCTTTCCATCGCCCGGAGAGATTATGACTCGCGCAACAGAGCTTTTCCTTCTTCCAGTGCCTAAATACTGTATCTTTGCCACGATCATATCCTCCTATCAGCCTTCGACCTGCAGAACTTCGGGCTTCTGCGCGGCGTGCTCGTGTTCGGGCCCTCTGTAGACCCTGAGCTTTTTAAGCATCTGCCTTCCCAGCTTGCTCTTGGGCAGCATGCGGCGGACGGCTTCGTACATAGCGAACTCAGGCTTTGTCTGCATAAGCTTCTCGTACGTCGTCTCTTTCAAATGTCCCATATAACCGGAATGGGACCTGTATAACTTCTGCTGTAGTTTATTGCCTGTAAACACGCTTTTCTCAACGTTGATTATTATGACATAATCACCCGTATCGACATTCGGCGTAAACTCCGGCTTGTTCTTTCCGCGAAGCACCGCGGCAACCTGGCTGGCGACTCTGCCGAATACTTTTCCTTCGGCGTCGACGACATACCATTTGCGCGGGACGGAGCCGGGTTTTGCCATATATGATTTCATAAGGCCAACTCCTCCTAATGGTATAAACGTATTATTTGCTGCGAATTTATCGAACGGGGCTAGTGAACGATAAACAGGCAGAGTATATTTTATACATTCCCGCCGTGCGTGTCAAGAATTATTATTGCGCGAACCGCGGTATTTCATGCCGATAGCTGGCATTTTGCGCTTTTCAGTTATATGCGGCCGTGTTATTATATGGCTATATCCGAAAAGGAGCAAGCGGTTTTTTAAAACATGGATGACCTTTTTGAGCAAAACGTGAAAAAACAGTCGCCGTTGGCCGACAGGATGCGCCCGAGAACGTTGGGAGAGTTTATCGGGCAGGAGCATATAGTGGGCAAGGGCAAGCTTCTGCGCCGCGCAATAGAGACGGACAGCTTAACTTCGTCCATTTTCTTCGGGCCGCCCGGTTCGGGCAAGACCGCGCTCGCCTACGTCATTGCGAACACTACGGGAGCGGCTTTTGAAAAGCTCAACGCGGTGACGAGCGGCGTTAAGGACGTGCGCGCAATAATAGACGAAGCGGACAAGAGGCTAAAGCTCTACGGCAAGCCGACATATCTGCTGCTCGACGAATGCCACCGGTGGAGCAAGGCGCAGTCGGACAGCATACTGCCCGCGCTGGAGCAAGGCACGATACGCTTTATAGGCTCAACGACGGAAAACCCGATGGTAAGCATGACAAGCGCGATAGTGAGCCGCTGCCGTGTTTTCCAGCTGTTTGCTCTCTCTATGGACGACGTTAAACGCATTATAAAGAACGCTATTACCGATAAGGAGCGCGGTCTTGGTATGCTAAGCATTGACGTGGACGAAGACGCGCTCAACCATATAGCGAACGTCGCAAACGGCGACGCGCGTACAGCGCTTAACGCGATAGAGCTCGCCGTGCTCACCACCCCGCCCGACGAGCAAGGCGTAATACGCATCGACCTCGGAACGGCCGAGGAATCAATACAGCGCCGTGCGGTGCGCTGCGACGACGAGGAATTCTACAACATGCTGAGCGCGTTTTGCAAATCGCTGCGCGGCTCGGATTCAAACGCCGCGCTGTTTTGGTTCGCGCGCCTTATTTACGCGGGCGTAGACCCGAGAATAATAGTGCGGCGTATAATAGCTCATGCGAGCGAAGATATAGGCCTTGCAAACCCTTCCGCGATGACCCAGGCCGTGGCGGCGGCGCAGGCGCTTGAATTTGTAGGCATGCCCGAGGCAAAGCTACCCATAGCGCAGGCCATAATATTCTTATGCGAATCTCCCAAGTCAAATTCCGTAGTTACCGCGATAGCCGGCGCATTCGCAGACGCCGAGAACGCATATCAGGTGCCGGTGCCGGTGCATCTGCGCGACACTAGCTACAAGGGCGCCCAAAGCCTTGGAAACGGCAAAGGCTATAAATATCCGCACGACTTCGAGCGCCATTATACTCCGCAGCAGTACCTCCCCGACAATTTAAAAGACAGGGTATACTACAAGCCTTCCGACGAAGGCTATGAAAAGAAGATAAAAGAAACAAGAAGGTACATGCGCAGGGAAGAACAGAAATAAATTGCGTACTTTAAACGAGGTTGATATAATACGGTTTAAGGTTTTTCATTGCGGGCGCATGCCAGGCGCAGCGCTACGCAATATAAAAGAAAAACCGGATATTACAAAGACGGATATCTGCTCAATGCAGAATCTGAACGGAGGTTAAAAATGGATAGAAACAAGTTACTCTTCTGGGTACAGATGTCGCTGTTTACGGCGATCGAGCTGCTGTTTTGTTTTACGGTGCTGGGCTCGATACCTATAAGCCCCGGCATAGTCGCTACGCTCGCCCACATACCCGCGATAATAGTGGCTCTGACGCTGGGCAAAAAAGCAGGCGCGTTCATAGGAACGGTAATGGCGGCAAGCTCGCTCATCGTATGGACATTCATGCCGCCCAACGCAGCCGTCGCGTTCGCGTTCAGCCCGTTCGTGCCCAACGGCAATATTTGGAGCCTTATAATATGCCTCGTGCCGCGCATTATCTTCCCGGTGTTTGTGGCGTGGATTTATGAAGCTATGAAGAAGCGCAGCGGCATTGTGGTATCGGCGACAGTCGCCGCCGCATCGGGCACGTTCCTGCATTCGCTTCTCGTGCTTTCGGGCATATATGCCGCGTTCAGCGGCCACGACGTGGTCGGGGGCAGCTATACTGATTTCCTCGTAGCGTGGGGCGGCTTAAACGCAGTAATAGAGATAATAACCGCGGCTGTAATCGCAGGCGCCGCGATAGTGCCGCTTTCAAAGGTCAACAAAGCGCGGCATGCTTAACGAATTATACGGAGTAGATTGAATGGTTTTCGTACTGGATGTTGGCAACAGCAATATAAAATGCGGGCTGTTCCGCGATAACAAGCTTATTAATTCCTGGCGCATAGCTACGGACCTTGTCCGTACGGCCGACGAGTACGGCATTCAGGTAATGTCGTTTTTAAACCACGGCCATCACAGCCCCGACGATATAGAGGGCATAATAATCGCTTCGGTCATACCTTCTATAAATTACACGCTGCAGCATATGTGCTCGATATATTTCAAAAAGACGGCCATGTTCATAGGTCCCGGCATAAAGACGGGCATCAACATAAAGTACGACAATCCCAAAGAGCTGGGCGCTGACAGAATCGTCAGCGCCATAGCCGCATACACGCTGTACGGAGGCCCGTGCATAGTTGTCGATTTCGGCACGGCGACAACGTTCGGCGTAGTTTCTGAAAGCGGCGATTTTTTGGGCGGCGCTATCTGCCCGGGGCTTAAGATATCCGCCGAAGCGCTAACATTAAGCGCAGCCAAGCTGCCGCGCGTAGAGCTCGTTCGGCCCGAGTCGGCCATCGGGACAAGCACTATAACCGGCATGCAGTCGGGCATAATATACGGATACGTAGGCCAGGTGGATTACATAATACGCAAGCTCAAAAAGGAAATAGGCGGCACACCGAGGGTCGTAGCCACCGGCGGGCTCGCGCGCCTGATAGCGCAGGAGACGTCGGAAATAACCGAGGTAAACAGCCTGCTCACACTAATAGGGCTCGATATAGTTTATAAGAAGAATGCAAAGCCTAAAACGCGAGGGGATAACGACAAATGAAACAGGTTAACATTGCTTTGGTAGGGTTGGGGACTATAGGGTCCGGCGTATACAAAACCATCGAAATGCAGAAGGAAAACATTGAGCACAAGGAAGGGCTGTCGCTGTGCCTTAAAAAGGTGCTCGCTCTTAATTATTCCATAGACATACCGGAGCAGCTCAAGGCAAAGGACTTTTATAAGGATATCGTAGAAGACAAGGGTATCGACATCGTAATCGAGCTCATGGGCGGCATTGAGCCCGCCAAGTCGTTCATAACAGCGGCGCTTCACGCCGGCAAGACCGTCGTCACGGCCAACAAAGACTTGATCGCGCAGCATTGGCCCGAGCTCAACGCGGCGGCAAAGAAAGGCGGCGCCGGCCTGTATTTCGAGGCGAGCGTAGGCGGCGGCATACCCGTAATCCGCGCGATATGGGAAGGCCTGCAGGCTAACGAAGTAACGTCGCTGATGGGCATAGTCAACGGCACGACGAACTATATACTCTCCAAGATGGAGGAAACGGGCGCGAGCTTTGAGGACGTGCTGGCCGAAGCACAGCAGATGGGGCTTGCCGAGCCCAACCCGAAAAGCGACGTCGAGGGTTACGACGCCATGTACAAGCTGTCCATACTGTCGTCCTTGGCGTTCCACGCGCGCGTGCCCATTGAGTACATATACCGCGAAGGCATAACGAACATAGCGAAAGAAGACATACAGTTCGGCAGCGAGCTCGGATATACCGTAAAGCTGCTCGCGATAGGCAAGAAGGTTGGCAAGACGATAGAAGCAAGGGTGCATCCCACGATGATACCCAAAACGCATCCTCTGGCTTCGGTAAGGGGCGCGTTCAACGCGATATTTATCCACGGCAATATCGTTGACGATATAATGCTGTACGGCAGGGGCGCGGGCTCCATGCCCACCGCGAGCGCCGTATTGTCCGACGTTATATACGCGGCTTCAAGGCAGGAGCACCGCTACACTACGTTCTATAACGAGCAGGACGTATCGTCCGAGCTGTCGTTCGAGAACAACTGGGAAAGCGAGTTCTTCATACGCATAATCGTCAAGGACATTCCGGGCGTGCTTGCCAAAATAGCCGGAGTGTTCGCGAAATACAACGTCAGCATAACGTCCGTAATGCAGAAGGGCGAGCGGGCGGAGAATGTACCTCTCATATTCGTAACCCACACGGCTAAGGAGATATCGGTTAAGCGCGCCGTCGAGGATATCGGATATATACCCGAGGTCGTGCGGGTGGCGAGCATGATACGCGTCGAAAGGTAGGTAAACGTATGTTTATCAAAAGCGATGAAATGAAGTCTGAAATAAGGCAGTACATGCGGGGCGGCGGCGGAAGCGTAGATATACTCAATATCGTTTCCAAAGAGCATCTCCCGTCAAAAGCGCGCCTGGTTGGCTTGATTACGCTCGAAAAAGGCTGCGGCATCGGCAAACACGAGCATACGGGCGAGTCGGAAATATACTACGTGCTGTCAGGGCAGGGAGTGCTGGATGACAACGGAACCATACGCGAAATAAAGCAGGGCGACTGCAACCTGTGCCGCAGCGGCGAATCGCACGCCATTTCCAACGAGCACGACGAGCCGCTGAAGTTTATTGCGGCGATAATACTTGAATAGCTACTGATACAAATTAAGTATATCGTCTATGTTTTTCCTGATCTGCGCGAGGCGCTGCCTCGCCTCGTCTAGAGTCAGCGAATGATAGTCGTTTTTATATCCCGTGTGCCAGAGCATCAGATGAAGCTTGCCGACGTCGTTTTTTATTGCTTCAATCTCGCGCTTAAGCTCTGAAAACGCCTCTTTGTCCTTTTTTGTCACTCTTGGCTTTTTTTCAAGGTTTACGCCGCCCGCTATCTGCCGCGTGCGTTCCGATTCGTCCATAATCAGATTTCTATTACCTTTCCTGCGTACAGTTTCTTTACCCGGGCGAAAAGCTCAAGCCTTTCCTGCGCCCTCTCGCCGGTGCAGTGTCCCGTGTAAACGTTCTTTATCCTGTTATTATTTATGTACTTCGATATTGCGTTGAGCTCCATATCCGGTACTCTTTTGCGCATAATGCCAAAGCGCTCTTTGCCGTCCAAATGAAAGCCGCCTATTACGCCTTTAATGTCTCCGAACTTTTCTTTGGCCGTCATCAGTATATTAAGCACGCCCTTATGCGCGCAGCCCGTCAGCACGACTACGCCGTCCCTGCCCTTTACCGCTAAAAAAAGCTCATGGGCGAGGTCGTCCCTTACGAGCTTTGAGTCCTGCATCTTATACATAAGCGACGTAAAGCCGGGGTAACTTCGGTGTTTGTCTATGCTCGCGGCGTAAACGCCCTCCGCTATTTCGACGTCCTGTTCCAGAAAAACTATCCTGTCGCCGTACCGTTCAAAAACCTTGGGGTCGATACCCGCCTTGCGGAACTTAAACGCGCTCTTTATATAATAATCTTCCGCCGCCTCTTTTCTCATGTACACCTTGGCTTTGCTGTTAAGCTCAAGAAAGTGCTTCAGGCCTCCCGTATGGTCGTTATGCGCGTGCGATATTACGCATATGTCCACCTTGGAAAGGTCAATACCCATCAGCGTCGCGTTGTAGACAAAAAGATCGGAAGCGCCGGTATCAAACAGTATGCGCTTGCCTCCCTGCTTAAAGTACAGGGACAGCCCGTGCTCGACCGCCAGCCCCGAATGCTCTTTCCTGCTGTCTTCAATCAGCGTAAAGACTTTCATTTTAATCTCCAGGATTATTATCCATAACCGGAATATTTAATTTGCAAAGTACCCGTTACCGCTAAACAAGGGCTTTTTATTGCCGCCGTCCTCGTTGACGGCTGTTGCTTTAAAAGTTTACCGTGTTAAATGAAGCGGAGCTTATACTGGTTTTATTGTATCATTCATTTATATCAACTTCAACCATGCGGGCAAATAAGACCGTATATTCGCCTCATGCTCTAAGATAACCCCTCTTTCTTATTATTACTCTGTTCGCTATTGACTCATTCTACGATTTGTTCGTATCCGCTTTGTCCCACTACATTCCCAAAACGAAACCCGGGGGCCCCCGCAAAGCGTAGCTTTGTGGGGAAAAGGAGGAGCAAGGGACGGGTGGAGTTTTGCTTAAAAAGCAAAACGGAGCAAAGCGTACTTTGCTCCGACGTGGAGCGGGTGCCGAATCGCTCCGCTCCCTACGGTCGCTATCACGCCGTCTCGCCCGCCTTCATCCGCCACTGGCGGCGGCGGGCTCGCGTTCGATTCCTCCACTACATTCCCAAAACAAATAGCCCCGCAAGGGGGCTATTTGTTTTGGAGCGGGTGATGGGAATCGAACCCACGTAGCTAGCTTGGGAAGCTAGAACTCTGCCATTGAGTTACACCCGCAAAGAACGAAAATAATTATAGCATATGCGGGTCATTTTGCAATACCGTTTTTATTCCATAACATGCGCGCCCGCACATTAAAAAAAAACGCGCATACATTATTTACGGGAGAACAGCGCCCAATAAAGACATATTTATTATCATACCGTCATCGTATTTTTGCGGGAAAGGAAGTACAAAACAATGGACGATGTAAGCAGTTTATCGCTTGAAGGTTACATATTTAAGCTCAAAGGCTATTGCTGCGGAGGCGGCCGTACTACGGTTATCATGGGCGTAAAGAGCGACGGCGGCGCGGCGGCGCTCACAGGCTGGATACTCGAAATAGACCCTGCGGACCCGGCTGCAAAAAAAGACTTGAACATCTTATCCTGCGAAAAACGGAAGGGCAACGGCCCGTGGATACCTGCGGCCGCTGAAAACACAACGTACGAGCTGATTGGCGATATAGGCGTTTCGGGGATATTGATACAGGAACGCGTGAACGGATGCCCAGATACCCCCGAGACCGAGTTCAGGATAGTGCTGGACGGAGAGATAGACTGCGGCTGCATCAAGGTAGCATATCTCTCGGGAGAAGACGTGTTTTGCACTCAGCAGACGCTTACGCCCGCTCTCCCTGAACGTATAACGCTTGCCCCTATAGAGAAATCATTTTCCCTGTATATCGTAGTTACGGACGGCTACAGGCCTTTGCCCGGCAAGACCAGCGTTTCGGTAAGCAAGCGAGGGCTGTTCGTTGCCCATGAGCGGGGCGAATTTACACCCCAAAAAGCTTTACATCTTTTTGCGGACCCCGTATTCAAAACCGAGCACAACAACTATTCTGTCGTAAGAAGCGTAAGGTCCGAAATTCACGGAGCGGTCAAGATAGCGGCTTCCGTGCCTGTCGAAAGCCCGTCTGCCTGCGGCGATACCGTGGAGGTATTCACCTGCGATTGTTTTGAGCTCTGCGAAACGCTAGGCTACTCAACCGAAGAATCCGCGTACGACATAGGCGACGTATACATTTACCCGGTAAAGGAGAGCTATGATTTGACGCTTCTTAATTCCCGCTGCGGCAAGTCGGTATACCGGCTCGACGGGAACTATATAATCGACTGCCTCAGCTGAAAAAGCATTGGCTTTGTTTGTTCGCGCAGGCAAAAGTTAACCATGGTTAACTGAATAAGCCTGTTTTTCGGGTATAAAAAACGCTCCGCTGCTTTAGCGAAGCGTAGACCCCCAGGGCTAATTGCTCCTGCCTTTGGGGTTTATTATATTTCAAGAAGGACGTTCTGCCGCGGCATAGCCTTAAAGGGCCTTATACCGCGAGCGCTTTGTCGAGTATGTTCTCGTAGTACTTCTGCGGCCTTACGCCCACTACGCTCTCCACTACTTTTCCGTTCTTTATCACAAACACGCTGGGTATGCTCATTATGCCGAACTGCTCGGCAAGCGAACGCTGTTCGTCGATATTTACCTTACCTATAATTGCTTTGCCTTCGTATTTCTTGCTTATGTTGTCTATCGAGGGCGCTATCATCATGCAGGGCCCGCACCACGACGCCCAGAAGTCCAATAGCACCGGCTTATCCGTGCTGATTATTTCCTTGAAGTTTTCCACTGTCACGCTCTTTGCCATATTGAATCTCCCTTTTTTTGATATTACAATTTATTATCGTTTCTGCAATTTGAGAATATAATACGGCAAAGTATTTATCTGTGATTTTGTTACGTTAATTCAATATTATTTTTCCGCGCCCCAAACGCAAAAGGCCTTTCTCGGACATCTTCTTAAGCTGCCTTGTTATTACTTCCCTCGACGAGCCAAGATCCACCGCCATCTTTTCATGCGTTACTTTAACCTCGCCCGTCTTGCCCGCCTTTTGCCTCAAGTATTCGAGTATACGCTCTTCGATGCTTGAAAACACCAGCATCTCTATCGTTTCCACCGAGGTGATAAGCCTTTTCGCGAGCTCGTTGAACATATATGTCCTGAAAGGCTGGCTCCTTGCAAACAGCCGTCCGAATATCTCGGGCGGTATTATCAATAGCGTGCTTGACTTTTCCGCTTCTATTGAGAAATCGTATTGCGTGTCGCCCATGGCGCAGACCGCGGCAAGCAGGCACATCTGCCCTTCGTTTATCCTGTAAAGCGTCATTTCCCTTCCCTTATCGGATATCCGAAATAGCCTGAGCCTGCCCTTTGCTACCATAGGCACGCCGTTGCATTGCGAATTATCGCCCGTCATTATCTGCCCCTGCGACAGTTCCTTTTTTAATACGGCATTCTTGAGAAGCGCTTTATCCGCTTCGTCCATTTTTTCATAGAACTCGAATAATTCAAGATATTCTTTCATTGGACACCTCCTTAAAAAAACGATTTCTCTTAACACTGATTATACTGGCAAAACCGTATATAATCCAGCCGGTAAGGCGCATATGCGTATATTTGAATAGCCTGTCGATTCATGTATAATATTGTCATACGTTTCTTTTAAGGGGACAATATGAAAAAAGCGGCGGCCTTGCTCGTCATTGTAATATCGTTATTCCTATGCTCCTGCGTGCCCGAAATAGTACAAAAGGGCGGCGTGGTCGTGCGCGGCGAGAGGCCTAAGCCTACGAATATCATATCATACTATAAACATGAGTACGTCGTATATGTGACCAAAAGCGGCACGAAATATCACAATGAAGATTGTCCTTACTTAAAGACCTCAAAGATAATGATATCGCTCGAGCAGGCGGCAGCGGAAGGCAAAAAGCCGTGCTCAAGGTGCTTCGGAGAGGAATGATAATATGCTTACTTGCAAATAATCATCCATCCCTTCAAGGGTAGATTTTCTTTAACACTATAAGGGACTCTTGCTGGACAGCTTCACAGCATATTACGGTCCGTTAAACAAATTGGGCAAAGATTCTTCGTCCCTTCGGTCCTCTGAATCATCATGCGTTATCCGCACCACAATAAATGAAAACAGCTTCCATTTTTCCGTAATTCAGTTATAATGAAAATATGGCGACAAAGTTCGCGTGTCATTGACCCATTGAGGTCGA
>JBLNCA010000025.1:0-133307 GCA_050260375.1 Burkholderiales bacterium
TCATACAAGGATTCCTTTCTCTCTGATGTTGTTTTCTTTGCAGTTACAACTTTATCAGATTTTTGGAATCCTTGCTTTTTTCTTTACCTCTTTTTGTTACACATCATTGTACAACCTACAGTGTAATGTTTGCTCCGGAATTTTGTTTGTAAATTCACTTGAACCAGCCCTGGCACTTTATCCAATACCTCTGCAGCAGTTTGCCCTCGTGTATTACCTCGTTTTCCAGCACGCCTCCGTTGTTTTTTATCACCCTGGCGGAACCTGTATTGTGCTTATAGCAACTGACGAGAGCCTTTTCTATATCTAGGTCTCGGCATATATCAAGCGTCATGCGCAGCGCGGCGGTCGCGTATCCTTTTTTTCTCTCGTCAGGGCGTATTCCGTAGCCTATATGACCCCAATATGCAAGCAGCCTGTCGTTCAGGAAATGCCGTATATTCACGGCGCCGACTATTTTATCGGTATCGCTCGCATAAAGCCAGTATGTTGAATTGGGCACGTAATCTTCGCCGACGCCCAAGCCCCGCTCGTAGCCCTCAAGCTTATTTACTAAGGCTCCAAAATCGCCGCAGTCTTCTCTAAGCGGCCACGGCGCAAGCTCCTCGCCGGTGCTTTTCCAGTATTCTATCATGTCCATGTATTGAAGCTTATACTTTATATCGGGTTTTACAAGGCTCAGCATATATACCTCCTGCATGTCTTATTATATCATCTTCGGGAAAGATAAGCGCGAAAAAAACGCGGCGTATATAGCCGCGAAAGATTTGATACGGGGTCCCCAGCAAGACGAAAGGCTTGATGGGGTGTGGATTGGTGGTAACGCTATTTATGCCGTTGTGGTCTTGTCAATCTCCTTTGTATGCCCGATGATTTGTACTCGGCTTTTATCCTTCATGAACGTGCTCCTTCGCCATACGGAGAGGAATATGCCTATTAAAAGAGAGTTGGCTATATAATCGACCCTGCCGAAGCTTACGAAAGGCAGGCCGCATGACACGCCGGTGATAATGCCGACATTGGTAAGCACGCAAGCAACAAACCGCAAAAGCAGGAATGCGCTTATACCGAGAGCTATCACCTTTCCTGCAGTATGCGCTATACGTATGCCGCGGGTAAACAGCAAGAAAAGCAGCACTCCGTATGCGGCGATAAAGCCTGCTGCCGCGAGCCAGCCGTATCTTGTTATAACGCTCGTAAGTATAAAGTCAGTACTGCTGCCGCCGAGGCCCGCCGACTGCCGAGCCAGATAATAAGGCGATGCTCCTATCAGCTTCGATCCTTTAAGAGCGCCGGTCACAACATACGCATTAGAGTCCTCTCCGATATTTGTGCCGAATCCAGCAATACGCAATTTAAGAAACAGGTTAAGAAACAGGCCGGATTTTATAAGAAGTATTAAAACAGCCGCAAATACGCATGCGGGAACGAGCAGGTAAAGAATGCGCCTGAGCTTATTGCTGTGCATTCTGAACACGGCGACGCCGAGCGCCGTAAGATAAACTATAGCAAGCAGCAGCGCATAGAATGACGCTTGAATAATAGTCATTGCCGCTATCGAAACCGCTCCGAGGCCAACGGAGGGCAGCAGGCTAAAAGCTCCGCGGCTGCCTGGTTTGCTGATGAAACCCAGTGTCCCCAGCATGAACAGTAGCGTCGCGAAAGTGATGACCGGAGTCTGAAACGGCCAATCGATTACTAAAAAGAGTATGGTTGTTTCGGAGAACATATACTGATTCCAGGTAATGTAGCATGCAACCATGGCAAGCGCCGCAGCGTACAATACGTAACGCAGGCGGACTATATAGGTGTAATTGAAAAAGCAGGCTGCGGCTGCAAGGCAGATCCCGAATACATGGGTCCAGATCTGTTCTGAAAACTGCCATCCCGAGGAAAAATATATATCGTCCATCTGGCTCAGCCAGATAGTCAGAAATCCGGCCACGGTTAACGCCAGCACACAAGCTATAACGCCCCATTCCGTGCGCGGCCTGTGCACGGCGTTTAGCGCGCGCCCCGTTTCAGTTGCGTCGCCCATCGAAGCTACAGCTTTTGCTTCGGCGTCAGGCGCGGCATTTTTTATATATTCCTCTTTCTTATCTTCGATATGCGCGTCAAGCTCCTGCCTTAAATACTTGCGCGCCGCTCTGAATCTTATCTGCTTACATACCTCGTCAAGGTATTCTTCCTTATTTGGCATAACTCAAGCCTCCTAATACGGCATTAACGCCTTTTGAAAATACGTTCCATTCCTTTTTCTTTTCGGCAAGCGCCGCGCGGCCTTTTTTCGTGATGCTGTAGTATTTGCGAAGCTTACCCGATTCCGCGAGCTTTTCGTATGAAGCAACAAGCCCCTCCTGTTCAAGCGAATGCAGTACGGGATACAGCGTGCCTTCCTTCAGCGAAAACACGTTTTCCGACCTCGATTCGAGCTCTTTTATTACTTCGTAGCCGTACATATCCCGTATATCTATCAGATGGAGCACAAGCAGCCCCGTCGAGCCTGACATATAACCTTTGCTGATGTTCCGCATAGCGTTTCCTCTCATATCCAAAAATTACAAGCAAATTATACCTAGAATATCTAGGTATGTCAATATTTTTTTTACTGAAAATTATTGCGGGCGCAAAGCCGCTTCAACTTTTGGCGCTCGGTTAACAGCGATAATCATATGCGAATAACACCCTTAATATATTTATAGAAAGAAGAAGGGGAGGAATAGCCATGCTTAAAAGGTGTTTAGCGGCGGTGCTGGCGCTCGCCATGCTGTTATGCTTCGCCGCGTGCGGAGACAAAAAGGAAGAAGTATACGAGGAGATACCGGCTGCCAACGTCGCTCCCGATCCCGATATGAGGCAGACCGTACTGTATTACGAGGATGATTACGGGTTTATCGTGCCCGTGATGAAAGAGATAAAATGGGTGGAAGGCATAGGGGCGGCCGCCGTTTCCGAGCTCAAGGCGAACCCGGACGCCGACGCGGAGATGGAGTATATGGGCCTAAATCCGATACTGGCCGCGGATACCGAACTGTCGCTCAGCATTAAGGACGGAGCGGCGACGCTTAAGCTGAGCAAGGGCGCAATAACGGCAAAAGACGCGACGGGAGAGATGGCCAAAGTCATCGCGGTAGTAAACACGCTCACCGAGTTCCCGACGATAGACACGGTAAAGATAGTGCAGGAGGGCGCGGACGGAAAGCTTGCGAACGGAACCGACATAAGCAAGAGCTTTGCTCCGTTCGACCTTAACGTGATGACCACGCTTTCCGAAGAGGACTTGAGCAACGCCTCGAAAGTCATATTGTATTTCGTGAACGAATCGGGAGCGGCGATAGTGCCCGTAACGAAGTACATAGGAGGCGCTGCTGACCCGTACGCCGCAATGAACGAGTTTGTACGCGGGCCGGGATGCCATGGGCTTAAAAACCTGCTGCCGGAAGGTACGAAGCTGCTTAATGTCGAAGTAGACAAAGCGGGAGTGGCGACGGTGGAGTTATCGTCCGAGTTCGCAACAATAGAAGCGGACGCCGATAAAGAGGCAAAGCTTATAAAATGTATAGTTTTTACACTCCGGCAGTTTGACAATATCGACGAGGTGCGTATACTGGTAGATGGAGAGGAATATAAATCCACCGCCGAAACGACTATGTCGACGAAGTTCGTGAATGTCATAAATCCGGTGGTTGCGGATACGAATACCGCGGGCGTTAACGCGGCGGACGAGAATATTACGGAATAGAGGTTTCCTGCCAATGATGAGAGAGGATGGGCGCGGAGCGGAAGACATAAGGAAAATACGCATCACTAAGTCGTTCATGAAAAACGCGCACGGCTCGGCGCTTATAGAATGGGGAAATACGCGGGTGCTGTGCACCGCGATGTATACCGCCTCGGTCCCCGCCTTTCTGGAGGGGACCGGCATGGGCTGGCTTACCGCCGAATATGCCATGCTGCCCGCGAGCACGCCGCAGAGAAAGCCAAGGGAGCTTAAATACCCCGACGGCAGAAGCACCGAGATAGGCAGGTTCATCGGGCGCGCATTGCGCAGCGTATGCGACCTTAAAGCAATCGCGGGATATACGATAAATATAGACTGTGACGTAATAGAGGCGGACGGCGGGACGCGCACCGCCTCGATAACGGGCGCGTATATAGCGCTCGAACTTTGCATACGCAAAATGATCGCGGAAGGTTTGATAGAGGCTTCGCCGATAAAGGACGGCGTGGCCGCCGTAAGCTGCGGCATATCGGGAGGCTCTGCCGTATGCGACCTCAATTACCTCGAGGACAGCCGCGCCGAAGCCGATATGAACGTGGTGATGTCGCACAGCGGGGGCATAATAGAAGTGCAGTGCACGGGGGAAAAGAGGCCCCTTGCGCGCAGGGAGTTTGATAAGCTGCTCAAATTCGCCGGGACGGCCATAGCAAACATAAGCGCGATACAAAAAGGCGTACTGGAGCAGGGCGTATGAAAAGTCTTGTGATAGCGACGAACAACCAGGGCAAGGTCAGGGAGATAAAGGCTATACTCGGCGGATTATACGACGATATAAAATCTCTGAAAGAGGCGGGCATTATACTCGAGGTGGCAGAGGACGGCGACACTTTCGAGCAGAACGCGGTTAAAAAGGCGCTGCAGGCTTACGAAATAGCGGGGTGCGATACGCTCGCCGACGATTCGGGGCTGTGCGTGGAAGCGCTATGCGGCGCGCCGGGGGTATATTCCGCGCGGTACGCGGGCGATAACGCGACGGACGAAGAGAACAACAACAAGCTTCTCTGGGAGATGCGCGGGATAAAGAACAGGAGAGCGAAGTTCGTCTGCGTGATGGCGTTCGTATCGCAGGGCAGCGTAATAACTGCAAGCGGCGAAGTAGAGGGCGACATAGCGTATTCCCCGAGCGGCGGGGGCGGTTTCGGGTACGACCCGATTTTTATATCTCGGGAATTTGGACAAACATTCGGGGAGCTGCCCGAAGGCATAAAAAACAGCATTAGCCACAGGGCGCGCGCGCTTGCCAGCCTTAAAGAAAAGCTGCTGGAACGGCGCGTATGAAACGCATACTCGTTATCAGCGATACGCACGGCAACAAAGCCAATATCGACAAGGCGCTCATTAAGTACGGCGATGTTGACTTAATAATACACCTCGGCGACTACGTGCGGGACGCCGAGTATATCCGCACGCTTACCGGTAAAAAAGTATATTCGGTAAAAGGCAACTGCGATTTTTCAGGGGCAAAGCAAGAATTGCTGCTGCGCATAGGGGGAAAGAGCATACTTGCGCTGCACGGGCACAGGCAGGGCGTTAAAGATTCGCTGCTTGCTCTCGGGCTTTACGCTGCCGAGAAAGGCGCAGATATTGTGCTGTTCGGGCATACGCATATTCCGCTGGAGGACTTCTATGACAACGTGATTATGTACAATCCCGGCAGCCTTGGCGAGCCTCGGGGCAGGAAGCCTTCGCTGGGGATAGTTACGATAGAAGACGGCGAGATAAGGATAAAATCCGGCACGGTTTAGGGGGCGGCTGTGAGCATACGGTATCATTCGTCGGTGCTGATAACAAACAACATCGAAAGCATGAAGAAATTCTATATGGAAGTAATGGGCCAGAACATAGAGTACGATTTCGGAGGCTGCGTTATATTCGGGTGCGGCCTTGCCATCTGGAAGATTGAAAGCGGGTATCCGCTTTTTAAAGCGCTTGGCGGCAAATGCGGCGCGGGCGAAAACCGCGGCATGGAGGTCTGCTTTGAGACGGACGATTTTGCCGCCGAGTCGGAAGCGCTGCTGCGAAAGAATTTAAAATTGATACACGGCGTCACCGAAGAGAAGTGGGGCCAGCTTACGATGAGATTCTACGACCCGGACGGCAACATTATAGAGCTGGGAGAGAGCATGCCCTGCTTTTGCAGAAGACTCTTTAACTCGGGGCTCAGTGAAGCGGAAGTCGCCAAAAAGACGGGCATACAGTTAACAACGGTAAGGGAATACCTTGGCTAAATACCGGCTTCAAGCTTTAGGCCGGCCGTTTTTTCTTCGCCTAATACGTTCTCTATCGTGCCGGTAAGGAAGTTGTCCCAGCCGTACTTTATATATTCGGCTTTTCTTCTTTGACGCGCTTTCTCTCCGGCGCCGAGGTAACTTGGCGACCTGCCTATCTCTATGCAGATGCATTTAAAGCCCGGGTTCAGCGGTTTATAGTATTCCTTATGTTCGTCGATATCCTTAAAGTATATCAGCGGCTCCTCATTTTCGCCTATCAGAAGAGCCATGCGCCCGAGGCTGTAGCTGTAAACGAGCCCTTCGGAAACGGACCTTGCGTAATCGGTAAACGTACCTCCGCTGCCGCGCATGCCGTACGGCTTTTTTTCCTTTACCGGCGGATAACCCTTTTTAAGCAGCCTGTTGGTAAGAACCGCGAAGTCCTTGCAAACCGAATCGCCTTCTTCGGATAAAAACGCTTTGTCAAAATACGTGATGCCGCCCTGCTGGTGAAGGTCTATGTAAAGTTCGGCTTTTGGCACATAGAAGTTAAGCCACTTTATCATCGCCTGCGACTCGCTCTCGGAGCCGAGGTTATATCCCGCGAAAAAGTCGAGCCCCGGCTTCTTCGAAAAATCTTTCTCGCGCTTTACGCCCTTTCCGAGCTGTCCAGCGTTGACGGACGGCATTGCCCTGTTTAGGTCCACGCCGTTAGCGTTTGATTTCCGTTTGCGGCTGCCGCCCTCAATTATCATCTCCCGCCCGTCGGGGTTCACCAGCGGCACCGCGACTACCGTTACGTTTTCCAGCAGCGTTCTTGTATACCTGTCGCCGGCCGCTTTTATTATGATATCGTTCAGAAACTTTACTATGTAGTCGGCGCCCGCGAATTCCCTAGCGTGTACGCTGCCTGTCAACATTATTATCGGCTTGTCCTCGGCTGCTTTTTCACCTTTGAAATCGACTTTAAGCATATACAGGTTTCTGCCCTGCTCGCTTTTGCCAATAATGGAGACCTCGACGCCCTCGTACCTGCCAAGATTAAGCACGTATTTTTCGTAGGCCGCGTAGTCGATAGGCTCCGCAAGGTCGATAACGTAATCCGCAGGCTCGCCGGGCGTATCTAGCGATTGCCATTCGATATTCATGGCGGCGTCGTAATCCTCAGGCTTCATGCCCTCCACGATAATGCTGCCGTATTCAGAGTACATGCCGTTAACCGTATCGAGAGGCAGCAGAGTTTCCGCTTCTGTTGCGCTTTGAGGAGCCTTTGTCGGAGAAACGGTATTGGAGGCCGGAGGAGTGGAGGACGGAGGCTGTTCCGGTTCGGGGGACGGTGAGTCGGCGGCCTCGGCAAGGCTTACCGTATGTTCGCGGAGGTCCGCTTTTAACGCTCCTGTGTTGCTGAAAACCATCGTGTCGGCGCTGTTGCTGATGGACTTCGTGAGGCCGAATATGAAACACACTACCGTCAGCAGGAATACAAGAATAACTTTTACTGCGGCCGCAATATCGCGTTTCGTACGGGTATGTCTGCCCAAAGCGATTCCCCCGATAATATATAGAGTAACTGAAAATTACCGTATGCCTTTATTCTGAATTCTGCTTCCCGCTTATGCTTTCAATGTTGACTCTCACCACTGCGACCGACGAAAGATGTTTCATTATACACTCGTCGCTTTTTTCTGCGCTGCCGGGATCAAGCGCTTGGCAAAGCAGCTTTAGCCGCTTTTTCTTTTCTTCCTCATCCTCTATTATGTGCGCTTTACCCGATGCGATAACGCTTTTGTACAGCGTTGTGAATTTACCGGGCACTATGCTTTCGTGCAAAACCACGGTAAGCGAAACGTTGCGGTTATACCTTATGTTATCGAGCTTCATGCCGCGAGGCGCGCAATGAAAGAATACCGCTTTTTCGCTGTGCGAGTAAAAATAGTTTACCGGAACGCCGTAGGAAGACTTTCCGTCGAACGTAGACAGCACGCCCCATTTTCCCGTCGCAAGCGCGGCTGCCGTCTCTTCATAGCCCATTTCCCGGTCACGTCGCAACATAAAAACGCCTCTTTCTGGGCACCCAATCAAAGGTTAATCTTGGGTAGTTTTTTATAGTATACCATGTTTGCGTTGCAAAGAAAACTTTTCCGCATAATCCGCGCGGGGGCGCTGTGAAAAAACAAACCGACGGATGAGCATACACATGATTCTTAAAAAGGAGGCGAGAGCGCAGCGCATATTTCTTCACCGAGCGACCGGTGAGCATATAAAAACCCACGGGCGTTATGACCGCTTTATAAATTATTCGTCAAGCAGCCGCCATTTTATGATTTCCGGTAAAACGCAGTTCTACAATATAACAATATTCAGTAATTATATAATAGGCGCATACTAGGAAAGCGTGCTAAAAGCGGTGCAAAAGATATATATTGAACTCGTGTTCCTGGACAATTTCATCGTCAACCTGCTGATACTGCTTTTTACATCGCTGCTTACCCGTACCAAAAGAAGGTGGGGAAGATTCGCCGCGTCCGCGGCAATAGGCGGAGCGTACGCGTGCGCGGTGTTCGGCGCGGAAGGCGTCGCGGTATCAGCGGCCGTGAAAATTGCGGTGAGCGCCGTCATGTGCTTTGCCGCGTATTATGCGAAGGGCGAAAAAAGCTTCTGGAAGAATGTGTGCGCGTTTTATATAGCGTCATTCGTGTTCGCGGGAGCCATCTACGCGGCGGCGTATTGCTTCGACCAGCCGACCTTTGGAGCTTTTATCGCAGTACGCCCGCTTGTGCGGTACATACTGGCAGGGCTGGCGGCGGGCGCGATGCTTATAGGCCTCTTCAGCCGCATACGCAGGCGCACGCTTGAGAGGGAGTCAAGAGTAGTCGGCTTAACGTTTTACTGCGGCAGCAGGCGCGCGCTGCTCAAATGCTATGTGGATACGGGCAACCTGCTGACGGAGCCGCTCAGCGGGCTTAAGGTGGCGTTTATTACCGCGTCCGCCGCGAAAACGCTGTTCGGCCGGGAAACCGCGGAGCTGCTCGGCGCCATGGCAGGAAAAACGGGCTTGGGGCGAAGCGGCAAAAGCCCCGGAGCGCCAGCCAGCCGTCTAAGGATAATACCCTGCGAGACGGCGCTGGGAACGGGAGTGTTTTACGGCATAGAGATAGACGGTATAGCGCTGGAGGGAGAAACGGAAGGCAAAAGGGCCGTTGTGTGCGTGGCAAGGGGCGCAATTGCCTATGGCTGCGACGCGGTGATAGGCGGCGGCCTTATGGATGAACTTTTGAAAGGAGCAAAGAATGATAGCTTATCTGGCGAGAAGAATAGCTGCGTGGATACTGCGGCAGCTGGGGCTTGCGGCGAATGCGGACTATATAAACGGCAGCGAAGCGCTGCCCCCGCCGTTGACGCAGCAGGAGGAGACGGAGCTGCTGCAGAGGCTGGGCAGGGGGGACAAGTCGGTAAGGAGGGCGCTCATTGAGCGCAACCTGCGGCTCGTAGTATATATCGCACGCAAGTTTGAAAACACCGGCATAGGCATAGAGGACCTCGTTTCCATAGGCGCCATAGGGCTCATAAAGGCGGTCAACACGTTTGACGTAGACAAGAACATAAAGCTTGCGACATACGCGTCGCGGTGCATTGAGAACGAGATACTGATGTACCTGCGGCGCAACGCCAAGCTCAAGTTCGAGGTGTCGTTCGACGAGCCGCTTAACGTCGACTGGGACGGCAACGAGCTGCTGCTTTCCGACATACTGGGCACCGAGCCGGACGTAGTGTATACGGAGATAGAGGGCAGCGTGGAAAAGGACCTGATGAAGGAATGCATAGAGCGGTTATGCGAGCGCGAAAGGATGATAATGGAGATGCGCTTCGGGCTTAACGGGCAGAAGGAAAAGACGCAAAAGCAGGTCGCGGATTACCTCGGTATATCGCAGTCGTACATATCGCGGCTGGAAAAACGGATAATAAAGCAGCTTAAGACCGAGATAAGCAAGATAGTATAAACTAAGCCTCTGAATAATAGGGTACTACCGTTAGGTAATTGGATAGTGAAAGTAGATAGGTTGATTTTACAGTAAGGGATTATACCTAGTTTTGATAGTGTTTCTGTAGCCATCGAGACTATCCCGAATTTTGTGTAAACCTCCAAGAAGGTGTAAAATAGAAGCACCTAATTGGAGGTTTACTTATGTCACGAAAAATCACACCGGAGCGCAGAGAACAAAGGAAAAAATTACTGGCACTACTACAGGATGCCGGCATCAACGATGTCAAAGGCGTGCAGGAGCTATTCAAGGAAATGATCGGGTCTGTTCTGGAGAACGGCCTTGAAGGAGAACTTGAGGAAGAACTCGGCTACAGTAAATATGATTACCGCAATAAGCAGACTGAAAACAGCCGAAACGGACATTCGGAGAAAACACTGAAAACCAGCCTTGGAGATATGGAAATATCCATACCACGGGATAGAAAAGGCGAGTTTGACCCGCAGCTCGTAAAGAAGAACCAAACCACATTAAGCGGAGATATTGAAGAAAAGATACTCTCCATGTATGCCAAAGGTATGACGACAAGCGATATTGAAGGCCATATCCGCGAAATTTACGGTATAACAGTCTCAGACAGCACAATCAGCTGCGTAACAGACAAGATACTGCCAATAGTAAAGGAATGGCAGATGCGGCCCTTAGAAAGCGTCTATGCCGTCGTGTTTATGGACGCAATACACTTTCATGTTCGTAGCGAAGGGCAAATTGTCAAAAAGGCAGTCTACATAGCCATCGGAGTACAAATGGATGGTATCCGGGATGTACTGGGCATGTGGGTCGGGGAAAATGAGAGCGCCAAGTTCTGGCTGGGGATACTGAACGGATTACGTAACCGGGGCGTAGAAGATATCCTCATTGCTTGCGTGGATGGTCTTACGGGTTTTACCAATGCCATTGAAGCTGTATACCCTAAGACCGAGATACAGCAATGTATAATACACCAGATCAGAAACACCACAAAGTTTGTTTCATACAAAGATATCAGAGAACTGATGGCAGACTTAAAGAAGGTCTATGCCGCCATAGATGAGCAAACAGCTTTATACGAATTGGATTCCTTTGATGAGAGGTGGAGCAGGAAATACCCGAAAATCGCGGTTTCCTGGCGGGCAAACTGGCCAAATTTATCGACCTATTTTAAGTATCCGCAGGAAGTCAGAACGCTGATATACACTACCAATTCCATAGAAAATTTCAACCGGCAACTTCGTAAGGTAACCAAGGCCAAATCGGTATTTCCGACAGACGACAGCCTCTTGAAGATGCTTTATCTTGCCATGATTGACATTACGAAAAAGTGGACGGGCCGCCGTAAGGACTGGGGCCTTATCCATTCCCAACTGGAGGTATTCTTCGAAGATAGAGTCTAAAAGCAGAAAACGGCTGCATATCAAGGGTTTATATGAACGGCCTAAATGGCCGCCCTTGACATGCTCAGCCGTTTCCGCTAATATGCAATCAAGGCGGATAAGCCTGAAATCTGGCTATCCGCCCAATAAATATCTTGCTCTATTTTATATCAATTTGGAGTTTACACAAAATCGGGGATACACCCTAGCCATCAGCCACACACTATCTTTTATATCTACGCCATACTTCCTGACAAAGAGGATGCGGCGCTGTTCAGTTAAGGCACGTATGATTAATTTATCTGTTTCAAAGTGGCTCTTGCCACTGCCTCTGCCGCCATAATAGATGTTGTATCTGTATGAATAGTCGTAGAGGTAAGGTAGGAATTTAATATTTACTTGTAGGTTTACTTCCAATTACATATCAGCCCCTACTTTACAAGGGCAGGTTCTGTATTATCATCGTCCTTTTTACCCTTGCGCATTTCCTGTATTGCTCTTAAGAGTGCTAGTCTGCGCTGCTTCTGTTCTGGTGTCTCTTTGATGTTGACATAATCCCATGCGCTTAAATTAATACCGTTCATTGTGATTTCTCCTTCATTGTTTTTATATGGTTAGTTATGCTATTATTATACAGGGGTGATTGGTTATGTTACTTGATAGTGTTGATGTGGCGGCTACTAATGTCTTCAGTCTATTTGGTATGTCTACCAGTGATTCGATTAATGCGATTATTGCAGTATTGGCCTTTGCTGGACTCATTGCATCAATAATTACAAGCAAGTGTTCGCTTAATCAAGCAAAGAAACTTTTTAAAGCACAGATGGATATAACACTGTATAATGAAAGATATGCAGTTACCGATTTTTTCCTTAACTTCTTTTCTTCAGATAATTGGAATAAAAAATCAGCTGGGAATATTTCCAAATTATGTGATGCTTCTGTTAAAACGATGTTATTATTTAAAAATGGCAAATTACTGTTTGATTTATGTCAGAGCTTAATAGATTATTATGATGGCAAACCATTACCAGACTATAGGGAAGACTGCCCTGATAAAATTGATTTAGATTCAGAGTTTAGCGATATTGAACTAGCCTTTCTTTCTCATGCTTTAACTGGCATTAAGTTACTAATGCATGAATCAAATATTCTTAAAGTGAACGAATAACGCTTATCTCTATTCTTGTTCTGGTTCTGCTGGTACAGGGTGTATGATGATTTGCGGCGCTCCTGTCTGCTCAACTTTCTGTGTCGGTATATATCCTGCTAGGTGTGATAACTCCTTAGCCGCCGCTAGTCTTACTTTCTCGCCCGGCATAATGTCTTCAAATTGATAATAAGCGCATATAATAAATTAGTTTGAGCATAATATAAAAAATCGAAAGGAGGAGTTTTTGCATGGCAAATATGGTGCCGTTTAATTGGAGAAACAGAGGCCTTGCCGGCGCGGACGATTTTTATAACATGATAGACAGCTTCTTTACCGAGCCCTGGTTTATGCGGTTCGGCCGGGATACCTTTAGGGTAGACGTGCAGCAGAAGGACAACGAATACTTAATAGAAGCCGAGCTGCCGGGCGTAAACCGCGAGGAAGTGGATATAGACATGATGGACGGCAACCTGCAGATCTCGGTGAGAAGGGAAGAGAAGGTAAACGAAGAAGGCAAGAATTATATACACCGCGAGAGGCGGTATTCTTCGATGAGCCGCACCGTATACCTCGCGGACGGCGTTTCTGAAGGAATACGCGCAAAGCTCGACAACGGAGTGCTTAAAATATCCGTGCCGAGGCAAAAACGCGCGGCAAATACAAGGCGCATAGAAATAGAATGATTTAAGCGAAATCCTATTGACAATAAAAACTTTAACGCTGCTTGTCCGCGGCGTATTTTTTTGTGCGCGCCGCAGAAAATAAACTTGACAGAATTACTATGATATACTAATATTAATCCGACCAAAACGCTCGGGTTTTTATACCGAAGCCACGCAAATATTTGGACCTTTATGGGCGTACTACGCTGTTTCCATAAAGCCGAAAGCTTCTGGTACGAATGGAGTTGGTAATTTGATAATTTCCACAAAAGGGCGCTACGGCTTAAGGGCGATGTTTGAGCTTGCCAAGGCTTACGGCGAAGGGCCTTTGAGCATAAAGCAGATATCTTCGGTGCAGGCATTGAGCGAGCAGTATCTGGAGCAGATATTCTCCAGGCTTAAAAACGCGGGGCTTGTGGAGAGCACCCGCGGCGCGGGCGGCGGCTACAGCCTGGGAGCGAAGCCGGAGGACATATCCGTAGGCATGATACTTACGGCGCTCGAGGGCGAGCTCGCTCCGGCCGGATGCGTAGTAGAAGACGCGGAGTGCGAGAACATAGGGCTTTGCACTACGCACATAATATGGCAGCGCATATACGAAGGAATAAACGGCGTGGTTAACGGCATAACGTTGCAGGACATGGTGGACGACTACAGGCGGCTGATTAAAGAAAAGCCGCAGGCTAAGGATGTAAGGTGCTAAGAATGGGAATATATTTGGATCACGCGGCAACGACATATACTGACGAGAGGGTACTGGAGGCGATGCTGCCGTATTTTACCGAGAAATTCGGCAATGCCTCGACGCCGTATTCGTACGGCAGGGAAGCGGACAAGGCCATAATGACGGCGCGCGGAGAGGTGGCTGACGCCATAGGCGCTAAGAGAGAAGAAATATACTTTACGTCGGGCGGTACGGAGAGCGACAACTGGGCGATAAAGGGAGCGGCGGAAACCGCAAAAAAAGGGCATATAATAACGTCGTCTATTGAGCACCACGCCGTGCTCGATACGTGCAAATACTTAGAGTCGAGGGGCTTTGACGTAACTTACCTGCCGGTGGATTCGAGCGGCATGGTTACGCCCGAAAGAGTGGAGAGCGCAATACGCCCTGACACGATACTGATAACGATAATGTTCGCAAACAACGAGGTAGGCACAATAATGCCCATAGCCGATATAGGCAGGGTAGCAAAAGAGCGCGGAATACTGTTTCATACCGACGCGGTGCAGGCGACAGGGCACGTACCTATAAATGTTGCCGAGATGAACATAGACATGCTGTCGATGAGCGCGCATAAATTTTACGGCCCTAAAGGCGTGGGCGCGCTGTATGTAAGAAAAGGCATTAACCTCGGAAAGTACATGCACGGCGGCGCGCAGGAGAGAGACCACCGTGCGGGAACGATAAACACGCCGGGCATAGTAGGCCTTGGCGCCGCGATAAAGCTTGCCGTGGAGAATATGGAAAGCGAAACAAAGCATGAACTGGCGCTCTCGAAGCGGCTTCGCGAAGGGCTGCTTAAAATCCCGGCGTCCAAGCTGAACGGGCACGAAACGCAGCGCCTTCCGGGCAACGTTAACATAACGTTCAGCTTTATAGAGGGCGAGGCGGTGATGCAATACCTCGACCTTGAGGGGATAGCGGTCTCGACGGGGAGCGCCTGCACGTCCGGCTCCACACATCCGTCGCATGTGCTGCTTGCAATGGGCGTTGGTATTGAAGACGCAAGAGCGGCAATAAGGTTTACGCTAGGGCGCGAGAATACGGAAGACGATATAGACGTTGTTATCGCAAAGACGGAGAGCATCGTACAGAGAATACGCGAGATATCGCCGCTTTTTGCGCAATATAAAGGAGGCCTTGAAAATGTATAGCGATATAGTTCTTGAGCACTTCAAGAATCCGCACAATGTTGGGGAAATTGAGAATCCGGACGGTTACGCCGAGGTTGGAAGCAGCGAATGCGGCGACACGATGGAGATGTTCATAAAGGTGGACAACAACCGGATAACCGATATAAAGTACAAGACGTACGGCTGCTGCGCTGCCATAGCGTCGTCGAGCATTGCGACGGACATGGCCAAGGGCAGGACTTTAGAGGAAGCTGAGGCCTTGACAAAGGCGGATATCGTTAGGGAACTGGGCGGCCTGCCCGAGAAGAAGTACCATTGTTCGCTGATGGTGGAGGACGCATTAAAAGCCGCGATAGCGGATTACAAGTCCAAAAAAAAGTAACATAATATACCATGGTTTCATTGGCATTCTTTCATGTTTTTTTATATGCGTTTTGAGCAAACTACTAACATGACTGCTTGAAAGGAGTGTTAGTAATGAAAGCAAACGTAGTGATTGGTATGATTGCCGGCAGCTTGATTGGAGCAACCGCTGCAGTTATTGCTATGCCGTATTTCCAGCCGCATATAAGGCGGGCTATAAACAGAGGGAGACAGGCGATCAATACCCACATGGATAAGATGGAATCAACGCCCAGCTGAATTCCGTCCAAAATAACAGAGGGATCTGGCAGCCGCCCTTAAAAAGCCGTGCTTTTTAGGGAACGAATTCAGTCTCGTTGTATCGGGAGCTTTTAAACCGGCAAGCCGTAAGCTTGCTGGGGACCCCGTATTTTCGCCCCATTAAGCCTACGGCTTACTGGGGACCCCGTATTTTCACCCCATTAAGCCTACGGCTTACTGGGGACCCCGTATTTTGGCCGGCTTTTTTAGCCGGCTTTGCATTGTAAGCAGTTAAGATATAACATAAAAGATACGATATTATTAATACCATGCCATAAATATTACGAAAGCATTAATTTCCATTCTTCAGATGGAAATTGGCCCGCGCTTGGTATATAATATTCGTACTAGGGGGTGTTCTCATGGCGAAATTTGACGAGACGATGAGATTTTCTTTGGAGAAAGAACTCAGCAATCCGGCAAGAGAGGTTATCTGGCTTGTTTGCGACGCGCTGAAAGACAAAGGATACGACCCCGTCAGCCAGCTCGTGGGGTATATAATCTCCGGAGACCCCACCTATATAACCAGCTATAAAAACGCGAGGTCTCTTGTTAAACGTGTCGAGAGGGACGAGCTTTTGGAAGAGTTCGTTAAGTCGTATATTGAGAACATGACAAAGGCAGAAGAGGAGTAGTTGAAGTACGTATCGCTTGGCGGGACAGGCATAAGCGTCTCCAGGCTCTGCTTCGGGACGCTTACAATCAGCCCGCTGCAACGAGGGTTTGATGTTGAAAGTGGAGCCGAGCTTCTAAAGTCAGCCCATGATATGGGTGTGACTTTTTTTGATACTGCGGAGATATACGGCACTTACGCGCATCTGAAAAAAGCATTTTCTGCAACCAGCGACGTCGTAATATCAACAAAGTCGTACTCGTATGACACCAGCACCGCGAAAAAAAGCCTTGATAAGGCGAGAAGAGAGCTCGGACGCGATGTGATAGACATATTCATGCTGCACGAGCAGGAGAGCGAGTATACGCTGCGCGGCCACAGGGAAGCCATTGACTACTTCATTGACATGAAGCAGAAGGGCATAATAAAAGCGTTTGGAGTGTCCACCCACTTTTCGGCATGCGTCAGCGCCGCCGCGAGGCATCCCGAGATAGACGTCGTCCATCCGATATATAACATAAGGGGCTTAGGGGTGGCGGACGGCGGCAGAGAGGAGATGGAAGCTGCCGTAAGGCTCGCGTACAACGCCGGCAAAGGCATATTCGCGATGAAGCCGCTGGGCGGCGGGCATATGTGCTCTAGCCCGCGCGAGGCTCTCGAATATGCTGCGGACAGCCCTTATGTGCATTCTGTGGCGGTAGGCATGCAGACGATAGAAGAAATCCGCGAGAACTGCGCATTTTTTTCGGGCAAACGGGATATAATGTTTTCTCCGAAGGGACAAAGGCGCCTGATGATACACGACTGGTGCGAGGCGTGCGGAAGCTGCGTAAAGGCGTGCGGCAGCGGGGCGCTATCGCTGGAAAACGGTAAAGTCGTTATCGACCAGCGGCGCTGCATATTCTGCGGATACTGCGGGGCGGCCTGCCCGCAATTCGCGATAAAGGTGATATAGCAATGAAAAGATTAATGGGAATAGACATAGGCGAAAAAAGGATAGGCATCGCGGTATCGGACATGCTGGGTATGACCGCTCAGGGCGTTGAGACTTATGCGCGTAAAGGAGACGGAGACGCCGAGTATATCGCCACCAAAGCGAAGTTGCTGGGCGCAGATACCGTGGTAGCCGGGTTGCCGCTGAATATGAACGGCAGTGAAGGGCCATCGGCGCAGAAGGTGCGCGAATTTGCGGGCGAGCTGGAAAAGCTCGGGCTGGAGGTTAAGTTTCAGGACGAGCGCCTGTCGACGGTGAGCGCGGAAAGAACGCTGCTCGAGGCCGATATGTCCCGGCAGAAGCGCCGCCAGGTGATAGACAAGCTTGCGGCGGTATATATATTGCAAACTTATCTTGACATACATACTGTAAAATAATACCCTAGTGCATAAAGATATATGGGTCAAGTAAATAATAAATATGCCAAAAGGCGGAACGGAGAAGAATATGAGCGAAGATGAAGATATTGTCGTATTGCAGGACGAGGAAGGAAACGATTCAAAGTTTTATCATATCATGACTTTTGACTTTGAGAACAGCTTCTATGTCGCGCTTACGCCGGAAACAGAGGTTGACGGCATAAAGAACGGGGAAGTACTGCTGCTGGAGATCGTCGAAGACGAGGACGGAGACGATTGTTACGTGCCTATCGAAGACGAGAAGAAGCTCGACAGGGTCTGGGAAGAGTTCGAGAGGCTGTACAACGAGGAAGAGTACGACGACGCAGACGGCGAAGGCTGCGGATGTGAAGACGGCTGTTGCGAGAGCTGCGAAGCCGACGAGGAATAGCAAAGCGGTATGCGGTTTGTGTTTCTGGCGCTGATGTGCGTCTTTGCCGGGATACACGCCGCGCGCAGCGCAAAGCCTCCCGGCGCCGCCCGTACTGCCGATCTCTGGGACGCCGCGGGCAGGCTTTTTTTCAGAATTGCCGCAAGCCTTATGTTTGTGCTTATTGCCGTAGCGTCGCGCACTGGCGTAAAGCATCAGGCGTATTACGTGCTCGTGCTCGTGGGCTTGTGCATTTCGCTTGCTTCGGATGTATTGCTCGGTTTTACCGGGGTACGCCGCGATGTGAGCACATTAAGAGATAGTGGCTTTCAAAGCAGGCCTAAGGACTGGGGCGTGCGTTCTTCCAGCATCGCTTCAGCGTTTGCCGCAATTACAGGCGCCGTATATATCGGCGCCTTTTACTCTTATGCCGCGTTTTCATGGTATGACGCGGCATTTTTCGTCGTGCTTTTTGCGCTCGCCTGCGCGGTAATATACAACGCGAAACGGGATATGTTCAAATCCGCCGTGCTGCTCATGTTTATACTGCTGCTGTGCGCGGTGTTTGCAAAGGCGCTGTCATTGCTGTTCGTTCCCAGCAGAAGGTATGTATACGCTTGCCTTGCCGCAGCAGGGGCGGCGCTGTTTGCTGCTTACGGCGCCATGCGCATTTTACCGGCTAAGAACGGGAAGTATACTATAGCGCAATTCATCGCCTACTATATCGGGCAGGCGCTAATCGCGCTGAGCGTCATGATATAACAAAGAGGCATGAAAAAGCGAGGCTGGCAGCATAAGAAACGCCCTTAATAGGGCATTTCTTATAACAGAAACATAAAACATATGGCAGTAATTTTGAGCTATTTTAAACGGTCGAGCTGACTTGCTACCTCCTGGGGCGTGAGCCCGTCGGCATTTATAACTGCCGTTTTGGTATTCGTTTCGTTGATACCGGCGAGGTTTTTACTGAGGCCAGTGACCACTATGGCGTCGTAGCCGGTAAGATTATCAGTGCCGTTTACATTCATGCTTTCAACGGTGTAGCCGATTTCGGAAAGATAGCTTTTTATGTTGCTGAGCGTTGGCTCTATTGCGATTTTACCTTTCATGTGTTACCTCCTTTTATTATTATCTGTGGGCGGAACGGATATATACAAAAAACGCGCCGCTTTATACGATAAAACGCGCGCCTTGCAGGGACGGAGTACAACTTTAAGAATTTAATAGAGATTAAACAATAAAATACAGCTTAAAGAATTTTCATGTTTTTGCCGGTAACGACTATTGCCTGGGAATTGCTGATAGGCACAAGCTTAAGGCTCGATTCATATTTGGATATGATTGTTTCCACCGCTTCTTTGAACGGGAAATTTGTATGGTGCGGCAACGGATAAAAATCCACCAGATTGAGCGCGTCGAAGCCGACAAGCTCGGGCGCTGCATTGCAGTCGTCCATATCCTTGATATATTCAATGTTGGGCGATACGACTATTGAACCGGCGGATTCTCCGATATATGTTTTGCCATTCGCGACCTGTTCCGTTATTTTTAACGAAAAGATGAAACGCAAATTAGTTCAGCCCAGACTATCATTTCGCGAACAGTGCCGTTCGGCGATCGGCGTATTTAAGATATCCGGCATGAAACCTGTATTTGTAATATCGATAATGATCAGTGCATGGCAGCTTACGGCTATTTATTATATATCTTCGTATTTCACCGGAATAAGCGGAGACGCGATGAACGGCGCCGCCGCATTGTCGGTGTTGTTTCTTGGCATGATGGTTTCACGCTTATGTTAACATAGTAATATTAGGTTACTACATTGCCATTTTATTATTTGTCCCCGTTATTGGATACCTGGGAGACGTGATTAATCTCGAAAATGCGCTTCTCTTTTGCGTATTGCCTCTTATAGCTATTATACCGACTGGATTTGTATTGCATAAAAGAATGGGATAACGTACTTATTCGTTTATACTGGTCTGATTTGATCCTGAGTAAAAAGCTTGCAGCATAAATTGCCATTGATATTAGCTTTGGCATTGTTAATTGACGAGTTGACAATGCATATCGTTTATATTAGAATGATAGGGCGTTAAAACAAGACGCTGTCATTACCCGCATCGGCGCGGGATTTTTACTGTTAATATGTGCCCGTAGCTCAGCCGGATAGAGTGTTTGACTACGAATCAAAAGGTCGAGGGTTCGAATCCCCCCGGGCACGCCACAAAAAAGCCACCCTTTATAAAGGGTGGCTTTTTTGTGACTTGATTCTTGGGGATTCGAAGCGAGCGTTAAGAAAATGCGCCAGTGGCGCATTTTTAGCGAGGCGGCTTGTAGGCAGCGACTGCAAGCAGTGCGAAACGGCGCGGACAGGAAGTAACATCTTTATGCGAATCCCCCCGGGCACGCCAGCAAAACCCTGATAGATACTCAGTTATCGGGGTTTTTAATTTCCAGGCTGCGCATTGGTGTACAGATAGTGTACAAACGGCCATTTTGTTGACGTTTACAAAATGGTTAAATATAAAAGACCTCCGGAGAGATCCTCCGGAGGTCTGCTGGGGTTAAAAGCATGAATAAGGCGGCCCTTAGCCGCCGCCATTAAGTCCTTCAACCTGCAGGTATACCGACGGCGAGGAGCAATAGCGCCGTTACCAACAAACAATACATTCATATACCTATGGGAAGGCAAGCCTATGGCGACGCTATAATCGATAAAACAAATTTGATATAGTTAACAAGATAGATTATAGATTATATGGATAATGGTTAGATATTATGGAGTCCATATCCCATTTTTATTGTAAACATTTGAACACTGGTATAATAGTTCTTGTTTTTCTTTTGTTCTAATACCTATAATCTTTTTTTGCTTAAGTATAGTTTTTTCACAGATTAATAAAAGTACTTTACCGAGAGTTTTCTTATCCATTTTGGTTGGAAATAAATTCAATACTTCGATAAATATACTTTCTGCGGAATGGGGCAATATTGCATCGTTTATCAGTACTTCTAGTAAAAAAGTTGCAACAATATTTAATGCGATTTCTGGAGTAACACCGTATTCTTCAGATAATATTAATGGTAGATTAAAGTTCCTAAGCCTTTCAGGGTTAATAATTTTAAAATCTCTATCCCCTAATGTTGCTTTCTTTAGGTCATCCACAGATATTGGCAAAAATCGGCATCTATAATACGCAAGATAACTAAAGTAGTTTAAAAAATGGTTATAGCTAATTTTACCCTGCTCGTATAATTCTCGAACTAGTACAAAAGAAGAACAATAAATCGGTGATTTTTTCTTTGTAATTATTTCGTTTGCTAATAAATATAAATAGTCATCTGTTAGGACAGGTACATTTTCGCCCTGAGCTAAAATGCATGCGTCGCATAACTCTGGTAAGACTTTTTGTTCTATTGGATTGCTAAACTTATTTGCATTTGGTATAGCAACAATGTTTTTTCTATTTGATTCGAATAATTTTATACAATCTTTTAGATTACTAATGATGATCTGTCTTTTGTTTTCATCACTTGATGATACTCTTATTTGCCCTTGAACCAATCCTAAATAGCCTAGTTGACCGGGAGTGTATTTAAATTTGTCAACTAACTCGAATAAGAGCGAAATAACTGATTGAGGTATTTTAATGTGGGTTATGAATTTATAAATTTCTTTAAGCATAGCAAATTCCGAGAGGAAAATTGCAGATGTTCCATCAATATAAAATGGTTCGCCTTCTAAAATTCTTTTTGCTACTTTCTTTTGGTTTTCCAACTCTATAGGATCACCTGTACTAATATTTATAAACCCTTTATTTTCATTCTGAATTAATTCTATAGCATTGGTTAAACTTCCCAGATTAGTTGAAAGAAAAGCAATAGGAACGTTGCCTTTACAATACAAATTAAAAAATTCATTCTCTCTTGCTCTTTCGTCTTTCAAAAAAGATATAATATAGCTTGTGTCTACGGCTTCTCCGACCTTGGGAATATCGATCGCCCTTATTTGATCCCATCTTTGTTCCTCAGTAAGTTTTTTAGCATAATATAAACATTGCCAATAAATATATTCTTTTATTGGCAATATGATTTCTATTGTATATTGCCTTTTATTAGAGCGGTATTTATCATAAAAAATAACTTCTTCGCCGATACTTTTATTAATGAATTCTAAATACAGTTCGCTATCCTTTTTAATTTTACTTGCATCAAGTTCATTACCATCACCAATATAGTACCATCTATCTACCCCTGTTAATTTTACAAAACTATTTTCTGAGACCTGAAGCTGAGATTCTGGCCCAAAACCAGTTAAGTTGCTTATGGTTGTAAATAGAAAAAAGAGGCTCCCGTATTGTTCTGGAGTAGGATTGTTTAATGCCTTTATTCCTGATTCAATTGAGTCAAGGGCTTTATCCGCATCATTATTATGGATATAGACACTTGCTTCAATTCCAACCTTAAATTCAAAAGTTTTTGATAAATCCTTATGTTTTTCTAATAGTTTTTTTGCTTCTGAATATTCGGCTCGTTTTAATCTAGCCTGAATAGTATTAGCTAATAATCTTTCTTGATTTTTATCGTCAAGTAATTTTAATTGATCTTTATTGGACAACAGATCCTCACCAATAGATATCATATCGAGAAATTTATCCATGTCCATGTAAGCATTAAATAAATGTAATTTTAATTTGAGAATCTCGTCTGATTTTGTTTCAATTTCTAATAATTTATTAGCTAAGGGTATAACTATATCCCATGCTTTTTTTTCTACAGCTACATATAAGGCTGGCTTACATTCAGAATAATGTAAGCTAGAAATATCTAGATTCTTTAATATTTTAAATGCTTCCGTACTCATCATAGTAACATAATAGAAGAAGCTTATTCTTATCATAATTGTCAGGGAGCTTTTCAATTATCATTTTGCGTAGCTCAAATGGAAATTTCGTAGAGATTGCAATTTCATATGAAAGTCCTTCATATTGTAAAATATATTCTAAAGCATCCGAGAATTTAGCTTTTTCTATGTTTTCTATAAGCTCAAGTATTTCTCTTTGTTTTTTTCCTCTGTAAAAAAATCTCGTCCCTCTTTATTGAGTGACCCTAATAAATAGAATTCTAAAAAAAGTTTATTTGCCAACTTTTGTGATATCCGTTTATCCGACTGCTTAAGATATGATAATAATCTATTAAAATCTGCAGAAGGCATTTCAACAAATTGAAGCATATTAATTAAAATCTCATCGATAAACTGATCAAAATAGCAATTTAATATCAAATCAAAGCTGTCAACTATTAAGCGTGTTATCTCCTGCACATTATATTTAACTTTAAATATATTTATTAATCCCCAGTTTATTCGCAATTGATCTCTAGGAGAAGTGTATCCATTTTCCTCACACTTTTTTTGTAGCAGCAAAATTTCTTTATGTAATTTTTCGATATCATTAATAAACTTTTTAGTTCTATGGTCTTGTTTAAAAGTACGGTGCTCCATTATGGTATATTTAACAAAATAATTATCAATTCTATGTGGGCAACATTTTATCGCCTTTTCAATAAGACAATCGGCCTGTTTAAAGTCACCGGCAAATTCAAATAGTAGTGAGCAGATGCGATAGAAACTAGATTTTTTCCCTGGATCTTCGGGGAACTTCATTTCGTCAATATCATTAACGATATCAAACTCTGATAGTCTGAGGCTTCTTATATATTTTTGTAAAGTAACCAACCAAAATTCTGGCGATATTAACTCTGCTTTTTTTATGTATTCTTTATTCCTTTTATAATCATCTATGTTAAGAAACATCTCAGCTAAATATAAAAATGCTCTTGGGTCTGTTGGATACCGGATGCATATACTTTCGTATTTTTCTTTTGCTTCTCTAATCTTTTCTAACTTGCTAAAAACCATTGCTTCTAATAATTCAAACTCAAGTAACAGTTCTTCATTTCTGAGGGTACTTATTATTTCTTTATAATTTTCTAATGCCTTCTCTGCATAAGTAAAGTTATGTTTGTCTATATCAATTTTTATCTTATCTAAATATAGCAATGCAATCTGCACGGATTTTGTTGAATCAACGTCAAATCCAAGAGCAAGCATATCTGCTTTTTGAAGTTTAAAAAAAACCTCTTCAAGATTATTTGCGCTGAAAAGTTCGAATTTTATTTCTTTATTTTCGCTCTGTAAATCTTTTAAGGCTTTTTCAATAATTATTGAACTTCCGCTTTTTTTATCATTAAATACGAAATAAAATTGACGGATTTTTTTAATATCATCCCAGTTATCTTTCAGTTTCTTAAAATCACTTTTTAATTTTTTAACGGCATCAGTATCTTTTGCATTGGGGGTTTTGGGAGAGTAAACTTGATAGTATATACCTTTGTCCGGTATATATCCGTCGTTACCACTATCACCCTTGTTCCCATAAGGTCTTATTTTTTGAAATCCTGGAATAACCTTTATCATTATATTTTCAAAAAAACTTTGAAACTCTAATCCATTTTTCTCATATATTTTATTCCAGAACTGCAATCTTAAATAGTTCTTATCTTTAATATTCATGGCTGACCTCCGAATAGTTGCGAGCGTTTTTAAATCAAGTAATTAGTATTATCATTAAGTATGATCCTGAAGTGAAGGTTATAGACATAATCTTATCTACCATATTTCCAAGTATTCGACATAATCAACCATTTTCCTCCTAAATATATTTCGGAAATAAAAAAAGACCTCCGGAGAGATCCTCCGGAGAGTCTGCTGGGGTAACTCCACAATATTCTATTATTATCTGCCGATTTTCCAAATACAACTACAATCAGGTAATTATTACGTAAATGTTACGAAAGTTTGACATGCCGTAACATTTACGTTATGATACACATATATAGCATTCAACAATAGGGAGTGTTTAAAATGAGAAAAGCGGGTATTATCCCGGAAAGGAAAACGACGAAAAAACCTGAATACAGGCTTGGCGCGACGCTGTTATTGGACGAAACGACGCTTCATGCGGCCAGGTTTTCTCGCGCCGATATAGATATTTATAACGACGAGCCGCAAAAAAAGCGCGGTGACGCCATTGCGCGCCGGAAAAAAGAATACAGGCGTGCGGCTTTTGAAGGATCTGAAACAAGACAGGCGCGCAGAGCGCGGCTTGCTGCTTTAACATACGAAGATTCTGAGACGGAAAACTTTGATGAATTAACGCGTATTGGTTCCGGGACCGGCAATACGCGGATAAACCCGTATGATTCCGAAACGGAGCAGTACTTCGGAAAGCATCGCGCAGCTGACGAAAGAACGGAATTCGCAGCAAAGCGCAGCGGAAGGCAAACGCGCTCGTCTATGGATTCCGATAATATACTGAACTTTCCGTCAATGATGCCGGAAACCAATACAAGGCTTTCAAGGAACGCCCAAGACTGCGACAGCCAGCATGACGGCTGGGATTCCGGCGAATTTGAGCGGCCGGCATCGCAGAGCGCGGTTTGGACGTATGACGATTACGCTGCGGATGAAGCGCTTTATGATTCGCGGGTAAAGCGCAGGGAAGCCGAGGCCGCGCGCGCCGCTGAGACGGAATACACAAGCAGGCGGAAAAGAGCGAAACAGGCTTTGCATATGCAGGTTAAGGCAGCCGACCTGTCTGAAGAGCGTACAAAAGCATACGAGCCGCTTTCGCGTATGGAGCGTAAAAGAGCGCAGCAGCTTGCCAGGGAAGAGCAGCTTTTAAGCCGCAGGCAGGCAATGCTCGAAAAGCGCTCAGCGGACAGCGGGAAGACGTTATTCCCGGCCAGAAAGGACGACTTTAACGGCAGCCCGCGGCGCGCTCTTATTATAGCGGGCACGGGGCTTGCGTTGACTATAACTATACTCGCGCTGCTCATGTTTTCAGATGAAAAACCGAAGTTTTCGGGTATGCAGGCTCCAACTTCCAGCCCAACGGCAACCGCTACGGCGACCTTGGAACCGCAGGCCGAAAGAACGCCGCTGGCAGGAGTCCCGGTTTTGCCGACGCCGACGCTTGATGTGACGTCGCAGGCGTCGCCGACTCCGTCGATGACGGCAACGCCTACGCCGCAGCCTACGGCTACACAAACGCCGCAGCCTACGGTTACGCCGAAACCCACGGTTACGCCGCAGCCAACGGCAACGCCGACGGCAGCGCCTACGCCAATGCCAACGCCGCAGCCTACGGCTCCACCTACGCCCGAGCCTACCGTTCCGCCGACGCCCGAGCCTACCGCTCCGCCGACGCCCGAACCAACGGCTCCGCCTACGCCCGAGCCTACCGTCCCGCCCACGCCTGAGCCTACCGTCCCGCCCACGCCCGATCCGACGGAATGAGAGTAATATAACAAGAATTATGAGAACCGCTCGTTTGAGGCGGTTTTTTCTTTCCACTCGTTTTACGTTATTGCCGTTGGGCATTTTTTACTGTACACTGTAGAATATTACAAGGCTGCAATAGAAAACTATAATGGAGAGGAAACGCGGTGAGAAAGATTCAGAACAGGCATATTAAAATCGCGGTAACCGTCGTTGTTGCCGGGGCGGTACTGTACGCGATAATGAGCATCATAGACAACATAGGGCTTGTTTATGAAAGCGTGTGCGCCGCGGTTTCCTTCGTGCTGCGGGTGCTTTCACCTGTGCTCATAGGGTTTGTAATAGCGTTTCTGCTCTCCCGGCCGTCCGATTTCTTCGAACGCCTTATAATGCGCATAAAGTTTTTCGAGAAGCGAAGAAAAGCCGCTCACGGCATAGGCGTTTTTCTGGCGTTCATCATATTCGTGGCGCTTATAGTGCTGTTTTTGTATATTATGGTGCCGGGCGTTATCGAGAGCGTAGGCAGTATAACGCAGGAGATACCGAACTATGCACAGTCTGTGGACGGCTTGCTTGGCGATTTAAGCAGGAACGAGAGCGTTTCTCAGGTGCTTAGGTTTGTCGGCATAGACCCGGCGCAAACGAGCTCTATCAGCTCTATAATATCGAGGTTTTGGACGGACATAGCCGCGTTTGTACAGAATGCTACGGGGTATATATTTGGATTTCTGGTCAACACAGGGCTGTTCCTTTATAACCTGGTGCTCGGTTTGTTCTTCTCGATATATATGCTGCTTTTTAAAGACGAACTGAAAGCGCAGCTCAGAACCGTGTCGAAAAGCGTGTTCCGCAGCTGGCATTACAGGCTGATGTTTATAGTCGATATTACAGACGACATGTTCTATAGGTTCATAGTGGGCAAAGGCATATGTTCGCTGGCCGTAGGCATACTTACATTTTTGATATGCCTGCTGCTCGGATTCAAATACAGCCCGCTTATAAGCCTTATAATAGCGGTGACAAACATGATACCTACGTTCGGGCCGTTCATCGGAGCTATACCCGCAATACTTCTTTCGCTGATGACGGCGCCAGTTTATGCGCTCTATATGATTATTATCATAATAGGACTTCAGTTCGTCGACGGCAACATCTTAGGGCCGCGTGTGCTTGGCGAATCGATGGGGCTTAACGGTTTCTGGGTAATGTTCTCGATAATCGTTATGGGAGCGCTGTTCGGAGTACTGGGTATGCTGATTGCCGCGCCGCTGTTCGGAGTGCTGCGCATATTGATTAAAAACTGGATATACAGGAAGAACCACGGGTCGCTTGAGGGAGAGGCGGAGTTTTTGGCCAGCATGCAGCGTTTCAGGCAATGGACGGCGCGCAGGAAAAAGGGCGAACCCGCAAAAGGCTAAAGCAGCCGTATGGGCCGGTAATATCGTTACATAATATCATGACATGGTATGACGAAGTTTACCATAAATGAGAAGAAACTACTCCTCATAACAATAGTATAACGCATGAACTTTTTGTGAGGTAACTGAATGAAAAATATACCGAATACCATAACTGTAGTAAGAATTTTGCTATCCGCGATTCTGCTTTTTTTAAAACCGCTCAGCACGGTATTTTGGATTATATATTCCTTATGTGGGATAAGTGATATCATTGATGGTTATATTGCAAGGAAAACTAATTCAACCAGCATGCTCGGAGCGATACTTGACAGCATTGCGGATATTGCTTTTATTAGTGCTGCGATTGTAGTTTTTATACCAATAATATCAATTTCTAAGGGAATATTGATATGGATAATATTGATTGCCTTGGTTAGAGTTGTATCTATGTTTGTAGGGTATTGTAAATACCGCGTCTTTGCTATTCTTCATACATACTCTAATAAAGCAACAGGAATTCTTTTATTTTGCTTTCCTTACTTATATAACTCTATTAACATGAAATATTCAGCGTCAATAATATGTGCTATTGCAAGTATTTCTGCGGTTGAAGAATTGGTAATACATATAACATCAAAAAGATTATCGAGAGATGTTAAAGGGATATTTGCAAAATGAGTCATGTATTTGGTAAACAACGGTGAACCGTACCATAAGTGAGGTTCACAAGTGAACAATATTGAGTGCTTTTGTGTTATAATTGGAATATAATTCTATATAAGAATTAGTGTTTGAGGTTGAGTAAATGGAATTAACAAGATTTAAAAGGCTATATCTTTCTGCTAACATTGTGATAATTGTCACATTCTTGATTTTAGTTATTACAGCAATTTTTCTTACTAACAGGATTCAAGTATATTATATTGGAATAGCATCAAGAATGACTTTAGGAATATTGTGCGTTTTTAATGGTATATGGAATGCCTGTACTAATTATTATTCTATTATAAATAATAATAGATTTCAAAAAAATGGTAAAATCACAAGATGGCTATGGTGGCTGATTTTTATTGTAGGTGTTTTATGTATTATTACTGCTTTTATGGGGTATGGATTTAATGGAGTTAAAAAAACTATATAGCAACTAGAGGCAGGTATATGAGAATTTATAAATTTGTCTTACATGATGTGCGACTTATTACTTAAATATCTCAGCAAGTCATGTATTCGGTAAACAACGGTGAGCCGCTTCTGATTTTGCGGCCGTTCACATCGTGTAATAAAGCATACTTTGCTGCGTTAATATTTGAACATTCCATAAAAAGCATATACAATGATTGTATATGTTATCACATTATATCCATAAAGGAGCGCGATGATGAATAAGCGGATATTGGTTGCGTTTGACCAGGGCACTACGTCCTGCCGCACGCTCGTTTACGATGCGGAAAGCAAGAAAATAATCGCCGTCTCACAAAAGGAGTTTTCCCAGAAGTATCCCAAGCCGGGCTGGGTAGAGCACGACGCGGAAGAGATTTGGGACTGCCAGCTTTCAACCTACCGCGACGCTGTTAAAGAGGCCGACTTATCTGTCGGGGACATAGCCGCAATAGGCATAACGAACCAGCGCGAGACGGTGGTTGTGTGGGAAAAGCAAACGGGCAAGCCGGTATGCAACGCGATAGTCTGGCAGTGCCGCAGGACAGCGGACATATGCGACAGGCTGAAAAGCGGGGAAGAAGCCGCGGTGATACGCGGCAAAACAGGGCTTGTAATAGACGCGTATTTCTCGGCAAGCAAAATAAAATGGATACTGGACAACATACCGGGCGCAAAAGAGAAGGCCAAAAAAGGGGAACTGCTTGCGGGCACAATGGACTCGTGGCTCGTATGGAAAATGACGGGCGGGCGCGTGCATGTCACGGATTACACAAACGCGTCGCGCACTATGCTTTTTAACATACATACTTTGGAATGGGACGAAGAGCTGCTTGATATGTTCGGGGTACCGGCAAGCATGCTGCCCAAGGTTCTCCCGTCTTCCGGCGTCGCTGGGATTACGGACGAATTTATGGGCGCGGGCATACCGATAGGCGGCATCGCCGGAGACCAGCACGCCGCGCTGTTCGGGCAGAACTGCACAGCGAAGGGCAGCGCCAAGAACACATACGGCACAGGCTGCTTCATACTGATGAACACCGGCGAAACGCCTATTGAGTCGAAGAACAGCCTTCTTACCACGATAGCGTGGGGTTTAAAGGAAAAAAGCGTATGCTATGCGCTGGAAGGAAGCGTTTTCATAGCGGGCGCCGTACTGCAGTGGATAAGGGACGAGCTTAAGATGGTTAAACATGTGCGCGAGATCGACGAGGCGGCCGAGCAGACGCCCGACTCCGGCGGCGTGTATATAGTGCCGGCGTTTACCGGGCTAGGCGCGCCGTACTGGGACATGTACGCCAGAGGCACAATAGTCGGGCTTACGCGCGGAGCGGGAAGGAACCATTTGCTGCGCGCGGCAATAGAGAGCATAGCGTACCAGTCGCGGGACGTATTCGAGGCAATGAAGCTGGACAGCGGCTTGGAGCTTCGCGAGCTTAAGGTTGACGGGGGAGCGAGCGCGTCCGACGTGCTAATGCAGTTTCAAGCCGATATTCTTAACTGCGAAGTGCTGCGGCCGAGCATCAGGGAAAGCACGGCGATGGGCGCCATATATCTTGCGGGGCTTGCAGTGGGCGTCTGGAGCGGCCTTGATGAAATAAAAAGCGATTGGGTGCTCGAAAGAAGCTTTAAGCCCGCTATGACGGAAAGCAGAAGGCGGCAGCTTTATGCCGGATGGAAAAAGGCCGTGCTTCGCGCCAGGGACTGGGTGGAAAAATAAGCATCACAATTTGCAGAAAACAGCTGCAGCATAAGCGTAATACAACATAATATTCCGTAAGCCAAACGTATGCCGGTTATTGCATTGACCCGCGTCTGTACTGTGTGATAATATAGGCTTCGATATTTCGCGTACGGAGATGTATGACATATGAGAAGCAATGTAAAAGGCCCCCTGCTTATTGTTTGCACGGCGATACTATGGAGCTTCGGAGGGCTGCTCATAAAGCTCATACCCTGGGACGCGATGACCATAGTCGGTATACGTTCAGTATTTTCGGCGCTTGTTATGATAATCTATATGCGCAGGTTTCACATCACATTCTCGCTGCCGGTAATAACGGGCGGGCTCTCAATGGCGGGAACGGCGGTGCTTTTTGTGTTTGCCAACAAGCTGACGACGGCGGCTAACGCTATTGTGCTTCAGTATACCGCTCCGATATTTGTCGTGATAATGTCTATAATATTCTTAAAGAAACGCCCGAGGCCTCTTGACTTCGCCGCGGTATTCGCGGTTTTCATAGGAATGGCGCTTTTTTTCTTCGACCAGCTGCGCGCCGACGCAATGCTCGGGAACATACTCGCCTGCCTGTCGGGCATAACGTTTGCGGGCGTATTTTTGGCGAACAAGTCGCCGAACGCAAAGCCCGAAGAAGCCGTGCTGCTGGGACACATTATAAGCGCCGCTATAGGCATACCGTTTGCCGTAGGGAACGTTACGTTTGAGCCCGCCGCCTGGGGTGCGGTAGCGCTTCTCGGCATATTCCAGCTTGGGCTTGCGTATGTGCTGTTCTCAATAGGCATAAAGTACACGCAGCCCGTATCCGCTTCATTGATAGCTGCGCTCGAGCCTCTGCTCAATCCCATATGGGTGCTGCTGCTGACGGGGGAGGCGCCGGGAGTGTGGGCGCTTATAGGCGGAGTTATAGCTATAGCCACCATCGTTGCATATAACATACAGGACTCGAAGCAAAGCCGTAAAGATACTGTTAAGCTGGAACTTCGGGAGCATTGTTAAATTATACTGATAATACTTACTAATACAACACGTTTACAGGAGGTGGATAATGACTGGACGCTACGTTGATTTGCATATTCATTCTTGTTATTCGGACGGAAGCATGACTCCTGACGAAATAGTTAACGCTGCACTGAAGAATGAAATTGGCGTGTTGGCTGTTGCGGATCATAATGTCACAGAAGGAAGTGCAAGAATAAAAAGCTTATGTAAACAACATGATATAGTCTATATCCCTGCCGTAGAAGTGGATACGCTGGAGAAAAAGACTAACTTTCATATACTTGCCTACAACTTTGATATAAATGATCGGGAATTCAGCCAATTTTTAAAACATGTGCGTTTTTTGCTTGATGAATTCAGTATAAAACTGATAGAAACAATGCAAAAAGATAATTCAGGCATAACGTTATCTGAGTACATGAAATTTGACTACGATAGAAATCTGGGCGGATGGAAAGCGCTTCATTACTTAAAATACAAAGGCCTTACATCCACGCTAAAAGAAGGGATACCATTCTATTCCAGGTATGATATCACTTATGATAAATCAGGTTTTCCTTCTATCAGTTCCGTATGTTACAGAATAAAAAAAGCGGGCGGATATGCCGTGCTTGCGCATCCCGGCGAACTGTTGGATTCGTCGGATATGGCAGCCTTTTCAGCGGAATTGAGGCGAATTATTTCATTGGGACTTGACGGTATTGAATGCTATTATCCCACCCATTCCGAATCAGTAACACAGGCGTGTCTGAATATTTGTGTGGAAAAGGACTTACTTATTACTGCAGGGTCGGATTGTCATGGCGTATTTGGAAAAACGAGAGTAGGGGAAATAAAGATTCCGATGGAGAAGGTTTCTTTAAAAGATTTGACACGGGAGCACCATAAAGCGTAAGGCATAGAACGTTTAAGCTTAATATTCAAATCAGCCATTTTTGCTCGCCTTCATTTAATATTTTGTATATCTTACCGCCCCATCAAGTCTCACGACTTGCCATCCGTCGCTGAAGCGACCGACCCCAATATAAAAAAGCGGCTTTTCACCGCAAAAATCAGTACCCGCCGCTTTAACAGTTTTCTTCCAAGGCGAGCCCGTTGTTGTAATTGTTTATATTATCTTCCGCGTCGGGGTACGGCACTGACGTCGGGCTCGCAGTGCCCGGGGCCTGGTCGTTCTGGGAGCACCCGGCAAAAACCGCCGCTAAAAACATTATCATAACAATAAACAGTATCAATAATAGTTTCAAACAATTCACCTCCCTGCTTATTATCCGCAGCATGCAGGGTATTTATTATCATAATTAATTTACAGCAATTAAAAATCCTTTATTGGTATATACCTGTCAATAAAAAAATGATATAATAGTTGCGGTTACAATTTCACATCATACAAAAAACAATTTAAACAAATCAAAAAGCTAAGTTAAGGCAGGTGTTATTATGGACGGCATTTCAAAGACGGTCACCGCGAGGGACATTGCAAAGATGATTGACCACTCTCTTTTAAAGCCCCAGATGTCAACAAAGGAAGTTATTGAGGGCTGCGAACTCGCGAAGGAGTACGACTGCGCGACCGTGTGCGTGAAGCCGTGCGACGTTGAAACGGCTTACGGCATATTGAAGGGCAGCGACGTAATTGTTACCACCGTTGTCGGTTTTCCTCATGGCGTCAATCTTACCGAGGTCAAGGTGATGGAGGCGGAGATAGCCATAGACCAGGGATGCAAGGAGCTTGACATGGTGCTTAACATAGGAAGGCTCAAATCCGGGGATTACGAATATGTGGAGAAGGATATCAAAGCCGTTTGCGACGCAGCGAGGCGGCGCGGCGTTAAAGTAAAAGTAATACTTGAAAACTATTATCTCACGGATGAAGAGAAAATAAAGGCGTGCAAGATAGCCGAACGTGCGGGCGCTGCGTGGGTTAAGACGTCCACGGGCTACGCCGAAGGCGGCGCTACAATACACGACTTAAAGCTTATGAGAGAGGCGTGCTCACCAAGCGTGCAGGTAAAGGCTGCCGGCGGAGTGAGGACTCTGGACGCGGCGCTTGCCGTCCGCGCGGTAGGCGGCACGAGATTCGGTGCCACGGCGACAAAGAAGATATTGGAAGAAGCAAGGCAGCGCGAAGCAGAAGGCACGTTGAAGCTGCCGGATGTAATCGAGGAATTTTAGTCTGAGGCAGCAACGTCGGGAGGCTGAAATGGATACCGAGCAAGCGAAAGAACTAAAGGGACTTGCGAAGTGGCTTTGCGGCAAAGAACCGTCGGACATTCGCGCCTGTATAGGCTTCGACGGGTTTGTCGACGAAGTCGTTCACGTTGTGGACAAGAGAATAGACCCGCTCAATTATACAAGGGTAAAGACGCTCACCGAATACGGCCAAAGGATAGCCTCGACGTCGGGGCTGTCGTCCAACGTCGAGATAGCCACCGTTTCAAAGAAGCTGGGCGGCAACGGCCCGATACTCGCAAACGCGCTTATCGAGCTGGGCGCGCGCATGTCGTATATCGGCGCGATTGGCTACCCTTCAATACATCCGGTGTTTGAGGACATGGCAAAGCGGTGTGAGAGCGTATATAACGTATCCAACCCGAGCTCAACCGACGCGATGGAGTTTGAGGACGGCAAGATAATACGCTCAAAGCTCTCGCCGTTTCTGGAACTTAACTTCGACGCAGTAAAGCAGCGCACGGGGCTTGAGGTGCTCGCCCGCCTTATAGACGAGTGCAGCCTTATAGGCTTTGAGAACTGGTCATTGGTGGCTTACTCCGAGCAGATATGGAAGGGCATATACAACGAAGTGCTGCCGCTCTGCAAGGAAGAAACGAGAGACAAGGTATTGTTCTTCGACATCGCTGACCCGGCGTTGAGGCCGGTAAAGGACCTGCGTGCCGCGCTGGAAACGATAAGCGGCTTTTCGGGCAGGTTCAACGTAATACTCGGGCTCAACCTGCGCGAGGCGGTGCAGGTGGCGAACGCCTACGGCGCAAGCTTCGGATATTCAGACTATAATCTACAGAAAATAGCCCAGTTTATTAAGCGCAACGTCAATGTGGGCACGCTTGTGATACACCCGCTCAAAGAGTCGTGCTGCCTTTCGGATGACGGCTTCTGCGAGCGGCAGGGCGCGTACTGCAGCAGCCCCGCGCTTACGACGGGCGCGGGAGACAATTTCAACGCGGGGTTCCTGCTCGGGTTCTGCCTCGGGGCAGGCGCTGAAAAGTCGCTGCTGCTCGGCATGGCTGTTTCGGGCTTTTATGTAAGGAACGCGAGAAGCCCGGGATTTAACGAACTAATACGTTTTATTGAATCGTGGGCTGACGGAAATTTGGATAAGAACAAGGAGGGATAATATGAAAAGGTTAAATGTTGGAGTAATCGGCACAGGGTTTATAGGACCCGCGCACATCGAGGCGCTGCGCAGGACGGGGCTTGCGGACGTTGTTGCGCTTGCGGACGTTAACGAAACCGTAGCTAAGTTCAAGGCCGAAGAGCTGTCCATTCCGGACTATTACGGAGACTACAAGCAGCTCATATCAAGGCCGGATATTGACGTCGTTCACATTTGTACGCCCAACCACCTGCATTATAAGATGTCAAAGGAGGCCATGGAAGCGGGCAAACACGTAGTCTGCGAAAAGCCGCTTTCGATGAACTCATGCGAAGCGCGCGAGCTTGTGGAAATAGCGAAACAAAAGGGCGTGGTAAACGCGATACATTTCAACCTGCGCTTTTATCCTGTGGTGCGCCATGTGAAAGCGATGATAGACAGCGGCGAGCTGGGCGAGATATTCGCGGTAAACGGTTCTTACCAGCAGGACTGGCTGTTCTACGAAACAGACTACAACTGGAGGCTTGAGCCGGAGTACAGCGGAGCGTCAAGGGCGATAGCCGATATAGGCTCTCATTGGCTCGACCTTGTCGAATACGTAACGGGGCTCAAAGTTAAAAGCGTGTGCGCGGATTTCGCCACATTCTACCCGGTGCGCAAGAAGCCGCTTAAGCCCGTTGAGACGTATTCGGGAAAGATACTTACGCCCGAAGATTACGGCGATGTAAATATAAATACCGAGGACTACGCGACGGTGCTACTGCGTTTTGGCGGCAAAGCGCACGGCTCGCTTACGGTGAACCAGGTGGCCGCAGGCAGGAAGAACAGGTGCTATATAGAGATATACGGCAGCAAAAAAGCGGTCGCATTAGACACCGAGCGCAACAACGAGCTTTGGATAGGGCGTCGCGACGGCAACAACGAGCTGCTGTTAAAAGACCCGTCGCTGCTGCTTGAGCCGGCGCGTTCGATAACGAGTTTCCCCGGCGGGCATAACGAAGGCTTCCCCGACACGTCGAAGCAGCTGTTTAAAAAGATGTATTCTTACATACTTGGCGGCAGGAAGGGCGATATTGAATTCCCGACGTTTGAGGCTGGGTTAAGGGAACTTGAGCTCTGCGAAAGAATAGTGGAGTCGGCAAAGTCCGACAGCTGGAAGCAGGTTTAACTAATAATAATCATAAGCAATGAGGCGCAGCAATGCGCCTTATTGCTTATACGGGGCCAAAAAGCCGTGAGGCTTTTTGGGGTGTAAATACGGGGTCCCCGGCAAGCCGTGAGGCTTGATGGGGTATATATACGCTGCTTTTTTTCATATCCAATATCTGATTGACAGTTTACCAAAAAATATTAATATAAATAGTGACAGCATATATTATATAACAGAACAGCCAAAAAGCCGTGCAAAAGACGGCGCTGCGCCAACAGTTACAGTAAGGGTTCGAAAACATAGTCAGGCGGGCAGCTTAATAACGAATCCATATTGAATATGGAGGAAAAAACATGAACCGGTTAAAGAAGGCTGGCTACCGTATCTTCCAATTTGTATTCTACAACGCATCGCATTTTTTGAAATGGCGGACGCCTGTGGTATTGCGCGGCGCGGGCAGCGCGCTAAAGCTGCCGGAGGAAATAGCGCGATTCGGCGTAAGCCGCGTGCTGTTTGTGACTGACAGCACGATAATGGGGCTGGGCCTGCCTGACCGCCTGCTTGCAGCGCTTGACGACGCGGGTATTGCCTATACCATTTTCGACCGTATAATGGAGAACCCTACGATTGACGTAATTGAAGAAACGCGCAAGGCGTATATCGACGGCGCATGCGGCGGTTTTATCGCTTTCGGGGGAGGCTCGGTAATAGACTCCGCCAAGGCTGCGGCCGCGAGGATAGCAAGGCCGAAACGCACGATACCCGAAATGGGAGGCTTTTTGAAAGTAAGGCGCAGGCTGCCGCCGGTGTTCGCAGTGCCCACCACGGCGGGTACCGGCTCGGAGGTGACGATAGCGGCCGTTGTGACGGACAGCAGCACGCATCATAAGTACGCTGTAAGCGACCCTGTGCTGATACCGGTATGCTGCGCGCTCGATCCTGAACTGACTAAAGGGCTTCCGCCCGTAGTTACCGCAAATACCGGCATGGACGCTCTGACGCACGCCGTGGAGGCTTATATTACGCGAGGCGTTACCAAACGCTGCAAAAAGCTTTCGGAAGACGCCGTCAGGCTTATATTCGCCAACATCAAACGGGCGTACGACAACGGGGACGACATCGAAGCGAGACAGAACATGCTGCTCGCTTCATTCTATGCCGGAGATTCGTTTACACGGGCAGGGCTTACGTACGTGCACCCGATAGCCCATACGCTGGGCGGGCTTTACAACGAACCGCACGGGCGAGCAAACGCAGTAATACTGCCGTATGTGCTGGAAGCGTTCGGCAGCAGCATATACGCGCAGCTTGCCCGCCTGTCGGAGGCGGCGGGGCTGGACGTAAAAGACAAGAGCGAACGCGAGGCCGCGCTGGAGTTCATATCGGCGATACGGGAGCTGAACCGCAGCATGGGCATACCCGATAAGCTGAAGTGTGTTAACAGCGTGGACGTACCCCGTATAGTGGAGTGGGCTGTAAAAGAAGGCAACCCGTGGTATCCGGTACCGAGGATATTCGGGGAATCTGAGATTTCCGCCATAGTGGGGCGGGTAATGGAGGCTAATATGAACAAAATCGAGATACTTAACGCGCAAAGGAAGTTCTTTGACACCGGAGCGACGCTTGACGTATCATACCGTGCGGACGCTCTTAAAAAGCTGCTCGACGCTCTTGAAGCCAACGAACGCAGGCTGCTTGACGCGCTGCACTCAGACCTCGGCAAATCTGACTGCGAAGGGTATATGACCGAGATAGGCATGTGCAGGGACGAGCTTCGCTTTCTTATCAAAAACCTAAGAAGATGGGCGAAGCCGCGCACCGTAGCAACGCCTCTCGCGCAGTTCGCGGCGCACAGCTTCGTGGTGCCCGAGCCTTTCGGCGTGGCGCTTATTATATCGCCGTGGAACTACCCGGTGCTGCTGTCTATAGACCCGCTCGCGGGAGCTATTGCCGCCGGAAACTGCGTGATGCTCAAGCCTTCCAACAAGTCGCCCGAAACGTCGCGCGTGCTTGCCGAGATGATAGCGGGGATATTCCCGCCCGAGTTTGTGAGCGTTATTCTCGGCAGCCGCAAGGAAAACGCCGACCTGCTCGATTATAAGTACGACTATATGTTCTTTACCGGCAGCGTGAGCGCCGGCAGGACCGTTATGGAAGCCGCAGCGAAGAACCTGACGCCCGTAAGCTTGGAGCTCGGAGGAAAGAGCCCGGTGATAGTCGACGAAACTGCGGACATACCGCTGACCGCAAAGCGGCTCGCATTCGGCAAGTATATAAACGCAGGCCAGACGTGCGTAGCGCCTGACCACGTTTACGTGCATCAGAGCAAACAGGACGAACTCGTAAGCGAATTAAGGAAAGCTATAAACGAATTTTATCCCGGCGGGCTGGAAGACCCGAATCTGCCCAAGATAGTGGACGAGGAAGCTTTTGACCGCCTGCTGGGACTAATTGAGGGGGAACAGGTCGCCATAGGCGGGCGGAGCAGCCGCGAAACTTTAAAGATAGAGCCTACTGTGCTTACCGGCATTACATGGGATTCGCCGATAATGGGGCAGGAGGTGTTCGGGCCGCTGCTGCCGGTGCTCACATACACCGATATTGACGAGACGATAAAGACGATAAAAGCGCACCCCAAGCCTCTCGCGCTGTATCTTTTCACTAAAAACAAAGCATTGCAGAAACGCGTGCTGCGCGAGGTGCCGTTCGGCGGCGGCTGCGTGAACGATACGATAATACATCTGGCGACCCATCATATGGGCTTCGGCGGCGTGGGAGAGAGCGGCATGGGCGCGTATCACGGCAAATTAAGCTTTGATACTTTCACGCACTACAAGAGCATAGTCGATAAAAAGACGTGGATAGACCTGCCCGTGCGTTACGCTCCGTTCACGAAGCAAAAAGAAAAGATGTTGAGAATGTTTTTAAAATAAGCGTATAAATACAGGGCTTAAGGGGCGTTAAAGATTCCCTTTGAGCCCTGTTTCATTTGCAACGCTGCGCATCCCGGTTATAGTGTGCTCGATAAGCTCGCCAAGCTCCATACCAAGCATATTTGCTCCTTCTTCGATAGCTTCCCGGCTCACGCCCGCGGCAAACGATTTTTGGTTCCACTTCTTTTTTACCGAGCTCAGCCCTAAGTCGAGCACGCTCCTGCTCGGACGCATCAGCGCAACCGCGGCTATAAGGCCTGTTAGCTCGTCGACGGCGTACAACACCTTCTCCATAGTGGATTCCGGCTTTATGTCGTTTACGAATTTGTACCCGTGGCTCTGCACGGCGCGTATGTACTCTTCGGGGTAGCCGTGCTTCTCCAGCAGTTCCCTTGCCTTTGTGCAGTGCTGTTCGGGGTACATCTCGTAGTCTATGTCGTGCAGCAGCCCTACAACGCCCCATTTTTCCGCGTCCTCGTTGTAAACGGAAGCAAAATGCCTCATAACCGCCTCAACGGCAAGCGAGTGGCGCAGCAGATTTTCCGAATGCATATATTCGTTTAGCGTAGCCCAGGCGTACTCACGGCCGGGTGAAAAACCATACATAATAATACCTTCTTTCGACATATGGAATAGCATAAACAACACGTGATGTCAACAGCTTTACTTATATGGTATAATTTGATATACTCTGGAATAGCAAATAACAACACATATACCAATAATAACATAAAAGACCCGCATAAATCGCAGCATACAGTCATAAAACGAGAGGTAACAAATATGAGTATTTCTGTTCAAAAGTATTACTACAGCGAATTTGGCGAATGTTTGAAGGTTACTAACGGCAAGGTCGATATAATAGCGGCGCTGGGTTTCGGCATAAGGATACTGCATTTCGGGCTTGCCGGTATGGACAACGTGTTCTGCCTTGCGCCCGGCGTCAAGGTTCGGGCGGGAGAAGCCGAATGGTCCGCTTACGGTGGCCACAGGCTATGCTTAAGCCCGGAGGAGATGCCGAAGACGTATTTTCCCGACGACCTGCCAATCAGCTATGAGATTAAAAACGATACGGTAATATTGACCCAGCCGCTTGACGGGTGGGCAAATATAGCTAAGCGGCTGGAATTTACGATATCCGACAACAAGGTAAATGTGCTGCACAGCATAACCAACAGGAACGATCATCCAATCGAATTTGCCGTGGCGGCTGTTTCGATGATGGCGCCCGGCGGCATAGAGATAATACCGTTTACCGGACCGGACACGGGGCTAACCAATAACCGCAATGTGTCCGTCTGGCCGTATACCGATATGAACGACAGCAGGGTAAAATGGCTAAAAGACCATATAGTACTCACGCACGACTCGTCTGTTAAGGCTCCGTTTAAGATAGGCGTGGACAACAAAAGCGGCTGGGCGGCTTACGTAAACGGCCAGAACGTGTTCATAAAAAGATACCGCTATATCGAAGAGGAAAAATACCCCGACAACAACGTATCTTACGAGACGTATACATGCAATTACACGACGGAGATGGAAACGCTCTCCCCGCTGAAATCGGTTGCGCCCGGGGAGTCGCTCGAACATACCGAGGAATGGAGCGTTATTCATATTACGCCCGGCAGCGATTTAAAGGACGGATTATCAGTAGGCAAATTTTTAAGCAAGCTCGAGCCGCTCATACAATCCTGAAAAAGCTTACCTGCATTTCGGGCGGCGAACGTTGTTTGAATACGGTATCGTAAATTCGGGCAGGCCGCTGGAGTACGGCGCTATCTCATACTGCTGGAAATAGACTACGACTCCCCTGTAATTGATATAAAAGCTTTCGGGGTTGAAATACTGCGCGACGTTTTCATTGTAATTGTCAAAGTAAGTTTTATTTCCTCCGGCTATTTGTGCCGATATAATGCTGCTTATCTCATCCGTTATATGGTCTTTGTACGAGGGGTAAATTTCGGCAAGGCTCATGCGGCGGGCGTCCTTAAGGTTCCATGTGTCCGAATAGCGTACCGTGCTGCCGTGCGCTCCTCCCGTGAATTCATAGCTGTCAAAATACATACTTAGCGCGCAGTTTCTGTTGTATGTGAGCGCGTAGTCTGCGTTCGCTTCAAACACCCTTACGGGATAGCCGTTTTTGACCGAGTTGTCGTATTCCTCCGCCGCCGACTGGTAAAGGCTAAGTTCGCAGTACTGCTGGTACGCTATCGATTTTGTCGCGTAATGCTGGTTTATTTTGACGGCCTGCTGAAAGAACTCCGTCGATTCGAGCCACGGGTAGTTAATTATATATTTGAGCACCAGCGTGTTTTTGTAATACATGTCCGCCGATAGCACACGGTTCTTTATATGCACATCCTGATCCATTGCCGCATCACCTCTTTTACATGATATTCGGAGCAGCATATGCATATTCGGCTTTGTGAACGCAATCGGCTGACGGCGCTTTAAGTACTGACGGCGGGCACAAAAAAAGCGCCCGCTATTAAGCTTTAAGCGCTTTTTCTGATATCAGAATCATTAACCGTTATGTTGTAAACGGGCGTTTACAATGCAGGGCCTTCTTTAAAGCCGCATTCATATGCGTTCTACCCATGTACATAACGAAACTTACGGCGATTGGAACAAATGCTTGAAGAACTCAAGGCCTTCCTTTGCCAGCGCGTACGGACTCTCGGCCAAAGGCCTCCATATGGACGCAGCCCTCGCGATCTCTTTTGATATCGCGCCAAACGTTTCTATCACGATTATGTCATCATAACCCGTCTCATTCAAAGCGCTCTTTATGCCAGCCCAGTCAGTATGGCCCGTACCCGGCGTGCCTCTGTCGTTTTCGTTGCCATGGATATGGCAAAGGCTCGCGCCGGCCTTTCGTATCGCTGCCGGAATACTCTTCTCTTCGATGTTGGCGTGAAAAGTATCAATGAGCAGCCGTATATTCTTTGAATTGACCTCACTGATCAGCGAAAGCGCCTGATCCACCGTATTGATCATGTCGTTTTCAAACCGGTTAATCGGCTCTAAGCCAATGACCACGCCGCTGTCCCGTGCCTGACTGGCAACGACATTAAGGCTTTGAACGCATCTTTCCCGCTCCGCCTTTTTTTCCTCTTCGGTTAAGAACCGCGTCTTGCCGACGGCAGAATAGACAGGCCCTCCAAATTTGGTAGAGCCCAGTATCTCACAGATATTCAAACAGTCGCTGATATAGTCCATTCCGGCTTTCCTGACGGAAGCATCGCCGCTGGAAATATCCCTTGTGAGCCCGAACGCACCGCTCAGTGTGATATCCAGCCCCAGATCGTCGCACATTTTTTTGAGCAGGCGCCAGTCAACCTGATCCAGTTCTTCCGCCGCCACTTCAAACACATCATAACCTATTTCTTTGACTTTCGGTATGATGTCAAATGAAGCCGTAGTAAAAGGCGAACACCAGACAAACGTACTGATACCGAATTTCATATAGTACTCCTTGCTTGACTTCAGGTAAGAGTCCATTCGGGAAGATATATCTTTTCCCCGTTCTTAAGCGCTGATTGATTGGACAGTATACCGCTGCAGGTGATGTTGGCCGCCCGGACCGCGTTGGGCACCGGTTCCCTGTCTTCCCTGACGGCCGACAGGAATTCATGCACCAGATGCGGATGAGAACCGCCGTGGCCGCCTCCCTGCTTAAACGAAAGGTGTTCGTTATCGGCGTTGTCATAAACGCCCTTTTGAGTAAAGTCGCGTATCTCCTCGGGCAGCAAATAAGCGTAATCGGGTATCTCCGCGATTTCGAACGGATTTTCCCCCACATGGAAGATGTGGTGCTTTCCTTCTATCTGCGTCCACTCAAAGCTCTTTTTGGATCCGTAAACGTCGAAGCTCTCCCTGTACTGTCTCGCGACGCCGAACAGCGAACGTGTGACTTCCGCGCCAAGATCTGAATCCTTAAATTTGATGTGGGTGGTTTCGATAGAAAACGGGCAGCCGTAGTTCTTGTGCATGCTTTTGTCGATTGTGCCCGACCCAAGGCAGGACACATACTCCGCCTGGTCGTTGCCGATACTGAGTACCGGGGAAATGGCGTGCGTCGCGTTGAGCATAGGCGGGAATCCGTACCAGTATTCGGGCCACGCCATCATATCCTGCTGATGAGAGCCTCTTAAAAACTGCAGCTTGCCCAGTTCGCCTTTCTCATACTGCTCTTTGAGAAACAGAAACTCCCTGCTGTATATCACTGTCTCCATCATCATGTATTTAAGGCCCGTCGCCTTTTGCGCCTTGACGATTCTGTGGCAGTCTTCAACTGTCAGAGCCATCGGAATAGTACACGCGACATGCTTTCCGGCTTCAAGGCCCTGAACCACCATGTCCGCGTGTAGCTCGGGCGGCGTATTGATGTGAACGATATCTATGCTTTTATCCTGAAGAAGAGCCTGGTAATCCGTATACAGCTTATCAATGCCCCATATTTTGCCCAGCCTAACTAGATTGTCTTTGTTCCTCTGGCAGATCGCGACTAGATTTGAATCGGGATGTCTTTGATAAATGGGTATAAACTCGACGCCAAAACTCAAGCCAACAATAGCCACATTGAATTTCCTGTTCAACATTCATCACTCCCTTGTGTTTATTTATAGTATCATGTTAGATGTTTTAATAAGTTGTTTATAGGTTATTATCAAATGTTTTTGGTAAAAATGCGAATGGAAGAAGTGCTTCGGCCGGATGATAAAACAGCGTCGGCGGCCCCAAACCTTACGTGAATCAAAGGCCGTTTACCTGTATTTTTTTAAATATTGCAGCGGCGTCATATGCATATGCCTTTTGAATTGCTTTGTAAACGCGCTTTGATCGAAAAATCCGTATTTTAATGCGGCCTGCGCAATATCCCCGCTTTTTAATAAAAAATCGCATGCTTTAAGAATCCTGTATTTGATAAGAAAATTTCCGGGAGTCATATTGAGATATACATTGAATCTTTTCTCAAGGCACCTTTCAGATACATTGAAGTGGGAGGCGATCTTTTTGACGGTGAGTTTATCTTCGATATGGACCGCGATATAATCGAGTACGTTATATATGAATGAGTATTTATTCGTTTCGCCGCTATCGTACTGGGACACGGTTATATGCTTCATTGTGCCCATCAATCCGAATATCTGTCCGCTTTTTGAATACAGCGGAATCTTATTCGTAATGAACCAATCGGGTATGCCGCTTTGGCTCAGCACCAGCTCGATCATATTGAGCGCCGCAACGCCGGTCTTCATGACCTTGATATCGTCGAGACGGTATTTATCGGCGAGGTATGTATCGAGTATATCATAGTCCGTTTTTCCGATAATATCTTTTAGATCTTTGAGCTTATACATTTCGAGCAGGTTATCGTTTACGTATACAAGCTCGAAGTCCGTATTCTTGACAAAGAAACAGAGGCCGTCAATGTTGTCGAACAGCGCCAAAAGATGGCTGTCAAAGTTTATCTGGGAAAAGTATTCGTTTTGAAATTTTTCAATATCCAAATGATTCCCCCCGAAACGAGACTGTACATTCGCCCTTTATTTTATCAGACTTTGCTATGGGTTCATAGTAATGATTTCGGTCGCGATGCTGAAAAATCATATTTGCCGCACATAAGGCTTATTCGGCTTATCCGCGGGCATAAAAAAAGCGCCCGCTGTCATACGGGGTCCCCAGCAAGACGTGAGGCTTGATGGGGTGTAAATACGGGGTCCCCAGCAAGACGTGAGGCTTGATGGGGTGTAATTAAGCTTAAAGCGCTTTTCCCAATACCGAAATCATTGAACCGTTACTTTGTAAACAAGCGTTTCCACGGCTGAATCCTCCTCGAAGGTGCGCTCATATACAAGCGTAATTTCAGCTTCGCCGGCCTTTAATCCCTTGAACTTAAGCACATCGACGCCTCCGGCGCCTGTTACGCCTTCAGTGTGGGGCTGCTGTTTGTACTCCCGGTTTTCCAGCTTTACTATCGACTCGTCGCTGATATTAAGCGTCCATTCGTAGCCCGTAGTCGGGTTTGATTCAAGCTGTATTACGAACGTTCCGCCGACGCTTACGGTAATATCCTTATCGCCTTTGCCGTATACTTTTTCGGCTGACCCGGCCGCACACCCCGCGAGAGCTGATGCTAATAATAGTAGAGATAGTATAATGCAGGCTATATTCTTCATGTTGCATACCCTCCTTTTTATTTTTAGACGGCATAAATTTCAAAATAGTTCCAGAATTATTCTAATATAAACCCGCGCGGCATACTTGAAACGCTATTGGAGATATTAAAAATATCAAGCATGCCGGAGGGTAACGTTATGCAGACGATGTTTAAAGGAGCGATAAGCTTCGGGCTTGTCAATATACCGATAAAGATGTTTACCGCTACCGAGGAAAAGGACGTAAGGTTCCGCTCGCTCCATAAGAAATGCCATACGCCTATCAAGTATAAAAAGATGTGTCCGCTCTGCAACGAGGAGGTGCCGCCCGACGATATAGTAAAGGGCTTTGAATACGAGCCGGGCAAATTTGTGATAGTGACCGACGAAGACCTTGAAAAAGCGAAAACGGAGGTGCAGGCGAGGACTATAGAGATAGTCGATTTTGTGAACCTTGCCGAAATAGACCCCATATATTATGAAAAAACGTATTACCTCGCGCCGCAGCCCGAGGTGGCATCCAGCGCCAAAGCGTATGCGCTGCTGCGCGACGCTATGAACGAATCGGGACGAATTGCGGTAGCCAGGATAACGATACGCAACAAACAGACGCTCTGCGTTCTCAGGGTATACAACAACGTTATGGCGCTCGAAACGATATACTACCCCGACGAAATACGCCCGGTATCAGAAGTGCCCGCGCTGCCCGGCGAGATAAAGGCGGACGCGAGGGAAATGGAGATAGCAAAGCAGCTGATAGACAACCTTACGGCAAAGTTTGACGCGGCGAAGTACACGGACGAATACCGCGAAGCCTTAAGAGGCATAATCGAGGCGAAGATAGCGGGCAGGGAAGTCGTCGCGCAGCCCGAGGCGCCTGAAAGCAACGTAATAGACCTGATGGAGGCGTTGAAGGCCAGCATAGAAAAAACGCAGAAGGAGAAAGCGCCAAAGAAAACGCCCGCCAGGAAGCGCGCCCAAGGTTAGCCGTGATAATAAAATGCATGGAGCCCGTAAGCGTACCCAAAGTCGTTAAAAAGCCAGGGTTTATACATCAGGTGAAGTGGGACGGCATACGCTGCGTTTCGGTTATTGAAGACGGGGAAATAACGCTGTTTACAAAGAAGGGCGGCGTTTGCACGGCGGCGTATCCGGAATTAAAAGCGCTGCCCGGGCAAGTCGACGCGAAGCAGGCCGTGCTGGACGGCGAACTCGTAGTATTCGTTGAAGGGCGGCCTTCTTTTTACCACGTATTAAGAAGGGGCTTTACGCGCAGCGAAGCGGGTATAAAGCGCCTTGCTTCGCAGATTCCCGTTAAATATATAGTTTTTGATATATTGTCTCTGGACGGCGAAGATTTAAGAGGCAGGCCGCTTGCCGAAAGGCAGCGCATAATGAGCGAGCGTTTTACAAACAGCCCGTCAGCTGCGCTTAACGACAGCTTTGAAGACGGGGAAGCGCTGTTTGCGCTTATGAAGCGCAAGAACATGGAGGGCATAGTCTCCAAAAGGCTGGAAAGCCGCTACGTTCCGGGCAAGAGGCACAGCGACTGGTTCAAGACCAAGATATCGAAAAAGCTGCTTTGCGTTGTGACGGGCGTGCAATTGAAAAACTCGCTGCCCGCATCGCTTTCGCTCGGAGTGTACCGCGAAGGCGAGCTTACGGCGGTGGGTGCGGTTTCGGCCGGGCTCAAACAGAGCGACTGGGCGCTGATAAGAGATTTTATGCAAAAGGAAAAAACGGGCGAGGAAAAGGACGTTGTATGGGTACGCCCTACTCTTACCTGCTGGGTAAGGTTTGCGGAATGGACGGACCATATGACGCTGCGCCATCCGGTGCTGCTGGGCTTCAACGACAGCGGCGCTTCGGAGGCGACGGGGGAGGAGGTAGTGCTGTGAGCGGCATAGAGGTGGAGGGCAAACAGATAAACATCAGCAACCCGGAAAAGCCGCTATGGCCTGAGGCGGGCATACGCAAGATAGATTACTTAAAGGCGCTTGCGGAGCTTGCGCCCTATATGCTGCCCCACACTACGAACAGGGCGCTTACCGCGATAAGGTTTCCGCACGGCGTGGGAGGCAAATCGTTTTATCATAAGCGGCCGCCCGCCAAGTCTCCCGAATGGGTAAGCATAGTGAATATTGAAGGGGACGCTTTTATCAACTTAAACAGCCTGCCCACGCTGCTGTGGCTGGGGAACCTCGCGGTAATAGAGTTCCATACGCCCTTTTGCATGTTTACCGACGGGCTTCTGCATTCGCTCGTATTCGACCTTGACCCCTCGGAAGGTCAGACGTTTTCGGACGCCGCGGCATGCGCTTTAAAAGTCAACGAGACGCTTGTGTCGCTCGGCATAGAGAGCCTTGTAAAAACCTCGGGCGCTTCGGGACTGCAGATATACATACCGTCAGGGAAATTAACGTTTGAGCAGGGGCGCAAAATAAACGAATTCTTCGGGAAATACTTCGCGGAGAAATATAAAAGCATTATGACGATAGAGCGCCAGGTCAAAAACCGCGGGCGGAAGCTGTATTTCGATTACTTGCAGATGTACAGAGGAAAGAACATAATTTCCGTATACTCGCCGCGCGCCGTACCCTGCGGCGCCGTATCGATGCCGGTCGGCTGGGACGAGCTTGCGGCGGGCATAAACCCTTGCGATTTTACGCTGAAAAACGCGGCGGAGCGGCTCCGGCAAAAGGGCGACATGTTTGATAAGCTGCTTAGGGATAACGAAGGCAGCCCTGCGCTCGACGAAATAATGAAAGCAGCCGGCGCTTGACTAGGACTGCGGAATATTGTATGCTGTAAAAAAACTTAAGGAGCGATTATATAGATGAAGCTGCAGTAATCCAAAAACATAATTATCATTTGATGCCGAAAGGCTGTTTGAGGATTACTGTACGTTCCCCGGCAAGTCTTAAGATTTGCTAGTATATATATTTCCTTAAGATCACAATTTTAATGTGGAGCGCGGCTTTGCGCGCCGTGCAGTGATCCTCTCCAAAAGGAGTGGATTTTTTTGTTGCTTGAAATAAAGAATTTAACGAAATATTACGGAGACAGAAAGATAGTAGAATTAAAGACGTTCGCGCTGTACGAAGGCGACAAGGTGGCGGTAGTGGGCAGGAACGGAGCGGGCAAGACTACGCTTTTAAAACTCATATCGGGCGAGCTTAAGCCCGACTCGGGAAGCGTTAACTCGCGGTGCGGCATCGCGGTAATACCCCAGCTGGACGAAGAGGCAAATGGTGATTGCGACCAGCGCATAGCGGGAAAGCTGGGGCTGGGCAGCGGCAAGGTAAGCGGGGGAGAGAAGGTAAAACAGAGAATAGCGAGAGCGTTTTCGCAGCCCGCCGGCATAATGCTCGCGGACGAGCCGACTTCCAACCTCGACATAACGGGCATACGCTGCCTTGAAGAGCTTTTAAAAGGGTTCAAAGGCGGCCTTGTTATTGTGTCGCATGACAGGACGCTGCTGAAAAACGTATGCAACAAGGTGCTGGAGATAGAGCGCGGCGTTTGCAGGCTGTATAGCTGCGGGTATTCGGAGTACGTTGCGCAAAAAGAGCTTGAAAGAGCAACGCACGAGGAGCGGTACGAGCGGTACGCGGCGGAACGCGACCGGCTTAAACGTGTCGCGGCGGAAAAGATGCAGAAATCATCAAGCATAAAGCGCCCGCCGAAGCGTATGGGCAATTCGGAGGCAAGGTTGCACAGGATGGGCGGGCAGAAAGCGAAGGAGAAGCTTGACCGCAGCGCGAAAGCTGCGCTTACGCGCCTTGAGCAGCTTGAGAAAGTGGAGAAGCCGTGGAAGCAGAAGGATATAGTATTCGACGTAATGCCGGGCGCGGTGTATAACCCGGTGCTAGTAAGCGTAGAGGACGTATCAGTTTCGTTCGATGGAAAAAGCGTGCTTTCCCATTGCAGCTTTGTCGTGCGAAACAACAAAAAGACGGCGCTTGTTGGGGATAACGGAGCGGGCAAAACGACGCTGCTCAACATGATATATTCGGGCGGGGAAGGCATTGATAAGTGCCGCGCCCTTAGAATCGGCTACTTCCGGCAGGATATGAGCGATATTGATATGGAAAAAAGCGTGCTGGAAAACGCTCTGGAAAGCTCGATATACGGACAGCAGTTTACAAGGACGATACTCTCAAGGCTTTTATTCAGCAGAGACGAAATAGGCAACAAAGCGGGAGTGATAAGCGGGGGAGAGAGGCTGAAGCTGTCGCTGGCAAAGATAATGCTCAGCGATTTTAACCTGCTAATGCTCGACGAGCCTACCAACTATCTCGATATAGAGTCGCGCTCGGCGCTCGAAGCCGTGCTTAAGGCATACCCGGGGGCGGTGCTGTTCGTATCCCACGACCGCGAGTTTATAAGCAATGTTGCGGACAGGATTGTGCAGCTAAAAGACGGAATGGCGGTTACATATGAGGAGAATACGTTTGCGTCAAATGTAAACAAATAGTAAATACCTATACTTTTTCGGCCGGTTGTGGTAGTATAGAAAAAAAGCTCAAGAGGTCTTGTATGAAAACGGCGATGATAAAACGTATACTTGCTATAGTGTTCGTGCTTGCGCTTGTTTTTACGGCGATGATACCTACGGCCTTGGGCGTTTCACCCAGCCCGTCGCCATCGGATAACGCTTCGCCTTCGCCAAGCACGTCACCCGAGGAGAGCACGCAACCGACGGACAGCACGCAGCCGACGGACAGCGCAGACCCCAATGCGCCGACGGGGTTCCAGATGCTGAAGCTCAACGACGAAGGGCCTAATGTGATAAGGGTGCAGATGCGTTTAAGAGACCTTGGGTATTTCAACTACAGGGCTACCGGGAAATTCTTCGGCAAGACCCAGCAGGCGGTTAAGGACTTTCAGACGAACAACGGAGTCGACCCGGACGGACGGGTGGGCGAGCAGACATATGCCAAGCTGTTCGCCATGGAAGGCGTAGTAAGAAAGCCGCTTAGCCCTTCCGCCGCGGGATCCATAGTATCCGGCCCGGTTAACGATAACCCGACGACATTCGGAATATTGAGCGATTGGGCGACTATAAACGCTGCGTTTCCCGTGGGTACGACGGTAAAGGTAACGGACGTGAACAAGCCGGAAATAACGTTCAACATGACGCGTACGGGCGGTACAAACCTTGCAACCGTCGAGACGCCCACCACCGAAGACTACAATAAATATCTCGAATGCTTCGGAGGCGCGACGAACTGGGAAAAGCGCTCCGTAGTGGTAACGATAGGCGACACCAATTACGCGGCGTCGCTGTTCGGAAATCCGAGCGGGGCAGACACGATATCGGATAATACCATGGCGGGCCATACTACGCTGTATTTCTACGGCTGCACGTCCGACGTGTTCGGGTTTGTAGACAAGGAAGACCTAAAGATGGTCAAGCGGGCGGCAAACGAGTCGCAGGATACATTTTAACGATAAAGCAATAAAGGACGCGCAAGCGTCCTTTTTAGTGTGTCTAAAAACCCTCTATTTGTCATCCCAAATGTAAATGAGAAATCTTAAATTGAGTTTATTGAAAAGATTCTTCACTCGCTCCGCTCGTTCTGAATGACACAAGTTGTGACGCATGGCGACTGAAGGGTGGCCGTCTAATCTCCTTTCGTCATTCCGAACGTAGTGAGGAATCTTATAGTAAGTATCTCTAAAAGGATTCTTCACTCGTTTCGCTCCTTCTGAATGACACTAAAGTGCTTCTTTGACAGCCTAAAAAAACAGGCGCGTATGCGTCCTTTTTTATATGCTTCATATCTGTCAGTTTAAACGGTAAGTCACGTTTACCGTCGCGGATATCTGCAGTTCGCCGGACGATATCGCGCCTCCCGCATTATCGGCCGCGGCCGCCGTCTCTGCATACGCGAAGTTCGATAACGTGTAATACGGGGAATAAGCCTGAGAGTATTCGACGACGTTTATTACGCCCGTGATGCTGCGACCCGAGCCCCGGGCGAGCTTTTCCGCCTTTTCTTTGGCTCTTTCCATCGCTATGTCCAAGGCCTCAAGATACGCTTCCTGCCTCTTTATTATGTCGAACGATATACCGTCGAAAAGATTTGAGCCCGCGTCGTACGCCGCCTTTATGACGTCTCCCGCCTTGGCGACGTCTTTGACCGTTACGCATATCGTGTTGGTTACCCTGTAGCCTATTATTTCTCTTTTATCGTTGACATAGTCGTAATCCTGATTGACATTGTACCGGGAAGTCTGTATATCAGCGTCTTCTATGCCTGCGTCTTTTACCGCCTTTATTATCTTGTCCATCTGCGCGCTGCTGTCATCCTGAGCTTTTTTGGGGTCCGTGTCCAGGTTCTCGAAGCCAAGCGTTATATAGGCTATATCCGGCTTGATATATACGATGCCCTGCCCGAAAACGGTAACCGAGTCTTCTGCGGGGTCGCCGGCTGTTCCGGCCGAAGTAGCGGTAACGGCTTTTGCGCTGCCCGAGATAAACAAAACCCCAAGCGTAATCGCAGCAAGCGTAAGTGTAACGCAAAGCAGTACAGTGGTTTTCTTATTATCCATTCTTTTTCCCTCCTTAATATAGGGTGTAGTTTCTATATATCATTTACCAAAAAATACAATTATATTCTTATAAATAAAAACAGGGCGCGGTATCGCGCCCTGAGATTGTACATCTAAAAAACCGGAACGGCATACCCCTTCGAGCACACGGCAGGGACGTTCCCTACTACAGATTATCTCTATTTTTGAATTTATAGTAATGACAATGGGGGTTTATCGACGCTCTAAAGGGCGCGATCACCGCGCCCTTACTGCAAACAGACAGCTTACTATTCGTTGGACTTTTCTTTGATCTGCTTGTTCAGCATTTCAACAAAAGCCGAAAGCTCCATTTTGCCGATATCCCCCTGCTTCCTCTTGCGGACCGCTACGACGTTATCTTCTACTTCCTTGTCGCCGATAATAAGCATATAGGGAATCTTCTGGTTTTGCGCTTCCCTGATTTTAAACCCTATCTTCTCATTGCGTATATCGCACTCGCAGCGGAACCCAAGCACGGTAAGCTGGTCGCTTATGCTTTTCGCTTGCTCTTCGGTCCTGCCGGTTAACGACATTACGATTACCTGTACGGGAGCGCACCAGAGGGGGAAAGCGCCTGCGCAGTGCTCCGTCAGTATACCTATGAAGCGGTCTATGCTTCCGAAAACGACGCGGTGTATCATAACGGGACGGTGCTTTTCACCGTCTTCGCCGACATAGCTTAAATCAAAACGTTCGGGCATCTGGAAATCGAGCTGTATTGTGCCGCACTGCCACGTGCGCCCTATGGAATCTTCGAGATGGAAGTCTATCTTCGGCCCGTAAAACGCTCCGTCGCCTTCGTTGATCTTAAAATCAAAGCCCTGCTCGGTCAATACTTCCTTTAACGCGTTGGTGGCCAATTCCCAATCCTCGTCGGAGCCCATGCTGTTCTCCGGCCTTGTGGAGAGCTCAAGGTGATACTTGTACCCGAACACCTTATAGAAGTAGTCGGTAAGCTCCATTACATTCAATACTTCCTGCTTTATCTGCTCGCGGGTCATAAATATGTGCGCGTCGTCCTGGGTAAAGCAGCGCACCCGCATTAGCCCGTGCAGCGCGCCGGAAATCTCGTGCCTGTGTACCAGCCCGAGCTCCGCGAGCTTAACGGGGAGATCACGGTAGCTGTATATCTTTCTTTTGAACAGCAGCATTCCGCCCGGGCAGTTCATAGGCTTTACCGCGAAATCGCGTTCGTCTATCTTTGTAAAATACATGTTCTCTTTGTAATGGTCCCAGTGGCCGGAACGAAGCCAAAGCTCGCGGTCGAGTATTATCGGCGTTTTTATCTCCTGATAACCCCTTCTTATATGCTCTTCGCGCCAGAAATCTATAAGGCAGTTCATCAGCACCATGCCCTTGGGATGATAAAAGGGAAATCCCGGGCCTTCTTCATGCAGGCTGAATAAATCGAGTTCGCGCCCCAGCTTGCGGTGGTCGCGCTTTTTGGCTTCCTCCAGCCTGAAGAGGTATTCCTCAAGCTCCGCCTGCTTTTCAAAAGCGGTTCCGTATATCCTTGTGAGCATCTTGTTCTTCTCGTTGCCGCGCCAGTATGCGCCCGCGAGATTCAGGAGCTTAAACGACTTGACCTTACCCGTAGAAGGGACATGCGGGCCAGCGCAGAGGTCCGTAAACTCTCCCTGTTTGTAGAAGCTTATGGTCTCGCCCTCGGGCAGATCGCGTACCAATTCCTGCTTGTACGGCTCGTCTTTCATCAACTCCAGCGCCTTGCCGCGCTCAAGCTCGAACCTTTTGACTTTTAAGTCTTCCTCGACAATCTTGCGCATTTCTTTTTCGATACGCTCGAGATCTTCGGGAGTAAAAGGCGTCTCTACGTCGAAATCGTAATAAAACCCGGTATCTATCGCAGGGCCTATCGCGAGCTTTGTGTCCGGATAAAGGCGCTTTACCGCCTGCGCCATTACATGCGAAGCGGTATGCCATAGCGCTTTCTTGCCTTCCTCGTCGCTGAATGTTAAAATCTCGAGCTTTGCATCGCCGTCGATTACGGTATCAAGGTCGCGCACCTTATCGTTTATCTTTGCGGCGAGAGCTTTTTTTGCGAGCTTGCCTGATATTTCGCCCGCTATATCCATAGCGCTCATGCCGCCCGGAAATTCTCTGACCGCCCCGTCAGCCAACGTTATTTTCATTTGTTTTCTCCTTTAACCCAAACTATACTAAAATAAAAACCCATGTGCCAAAAGCACATGGGACGATTTTCTACCGCGGTTCCACCCATATTCCGTCAAACGACGGCAACTCTGTAAGCCGGTAAGGAGGCTTAACCCGTAAAGCGCAGGGTGGTTTCGCCGCTGCATCGCGCCCGGCACACTTGCAGCCAATATGGTGTGTCCGTCTCTTATAGACGCGTATTTAAGCCCGGTTACTTGTCCCAGCGCAAATATCATTATGAATTATATGACGCCGTTTCGGCTATGTCAATCAGACTTAAAACAGATTGGACCTTCCGCCCGACGTACGCTCGTCTGCTTTTACCTTGTAAAGCAGCCCCTGCACCGTTTTAACTACGCCTATTATAAGAGCGACTATACCGATGAATATCACCGAATGCAGCTGGAGCAGCAGCGGTATCACAAGCACCCCTATGCCTGCAAGTATCAGCAGCGTTCCGTTTCTTAAGCGGCGTCTGCTCTCCTCGCTCCTCCTGGCATGTATTATCTCAAAGAACCCGAAAACTATGAGCCAGCAGGCGATTATTATGCCTACGAGCTGCGGCGTGTTCGGTATTGTTATCAAAAGAAGCAGCAGTACGATGTCAAGCAGGCCTTGCGCGAGATACGGTATAAAAAGCCGGTTGTCATTCTTGGACTGTATCGCTTTGAATATGTTGTATATACAATAAATCAATACACCGATGCCCACGAGAGTACTCAGCACGTTGTTCCCGTTTGAAGGGGACACGAGCAAGTATATACCCGCTGCGATAATAAGAACGCCAATTACGATATCAAACAACCATGAAGCGCCTTTTTGACCTGATCTCATTGAACTCCTCTCTTCCCTGATGTTATATTGGTTATAATTGATAATACCACCAAACCCGCTTATAGAACAATAAATAATAATTAAAATTTTTATCTTTTTGTGCGTTTTTTAGAATACATGCTACAAAAAGTTTACGGAATTGCTAAAAGCCTTCGCCGAGCACTTCCTTTACATCGGCGACGATAACGAAAGCCTTTTCGTCTATGCTCTTGACAAGCCGCTTGAGCCTCGGGCCTTCTGTGCGCCATTGCAGTACACACAGCAGCACGTTCCTATCCTTGCCGCTGTAAACTCCTTTGGCTTTAAGAGACGTAACGCCCCTGTCCATCTGCTTCATTATAGCCTCCGCTATCTCGTCGCTCTTATCGGAGATTATGTAAAAAGCTTTCGCTTCGCTAAGGCCCACCGTCAAGAAGTCTATCAGCTTTGCGGACACATAAAGTGACGCTATCGCATACAAAGCCGCCGTAGGCTCGAACAATGCGCCCGCCGCGGCTATAACTACAAAATCCAGAGCAAACATGCACGCGGCTATGCTAATGTTCTTTGTTGCGGCGCTGAGCATCCTTGCCGCCATATCCGTGCCGCCCGTGCTTCCGCCTGCCCGCACTACGAGCCCAATGCCTGCGCCCATCAGCACGCCGCCGTAAACGCAGCCTAAGAATATGTCGTGGCTGTCGGGTATCGGTATCACCTCCGCGAGCACCGAGTAGAGTATCAGAGAATAAGCGGTCCTTATCGCGAACGTTTTCCCGACGATTTTAACTCCGAATATAAAAAGCGGCACATTGAGCGCGGCTATGGTAACGCCCAAGGGAAGTTTGAATGTGTAATAAAATATGATGGCTATACCGCTTATGCCTCCCGCGGCTATCTTGTTAGGCACAAGAAAAAGATTGAGTCCCGCAACCGCAATGCCTACGCCTATAGTCATAATAACGTAGTCTTTTACCTTTTGTTTCATATGCCTCCCTGCCGCCTTTTTGTTTGCGGCTGCCCAAATCCGGGCGGCGCCTCAGGTGTAATTGTGAGGCGGAAGAATATATCTTCCGCCCATAGTTTTGCCAAATTACTTGGTTTTATCAAACCCCATGCTTACCGATATCGCCTCGTCGATGCGAAGCATATCCTTTTCGCTAAGCCGTCCCAATTTCTTTATCAGTCTTGTTTTGTCGATTGTTCTTATCTGTTCCAGCAGAACAACGCTTTTTTCAGACAGCGCATCTTCTTCAATGACGATATGCGTAGGCAAACGCGCTTTTCCCAGATTGGACGTTATTGCGGCTACTATTACCGTAGGGCTGAACCTGTTGCCGGTATCGTTTTGTATCACCAGCACGGGCCGTATGCCGCCCTGTTCCGATCCGGTGACGGGGTTTAAATCCGCATAGTATATATCTCCTCGCTCTATCATACTTCACCCCGCATATACTCTGTTGGTCTCCATTAATATAATATGACCAAACGGCGAAACGTGTCAGCCTAAGAGATGAGAGATAAAGCGTTCAAATACAGCAATTTATCGATATCGCTTTGCGGAAGGCCAAGAGAAGTAATTTTTTCGATCTCAACGCCCGCGCTTGTCCACGGCGAATCCGTGCCGAACAGTACGTTTTCCGCGCCGTGCTTATTAATCATGCGCTCCATGCATTCCTTATCAAGCATATACTGCGAATACGACGTATCAAGATACAAAGGCAGGCCGCAAAGCAGCTCTTCGGTGTCGCGCCAAAGAGCGTGGGAGCCCATGTGGGCGGCAACAATGCGTATGCCTTTTATCGATTTGAGTATGTTCCTAATCATCAGCGGAGTGCAGTGCACGGGCGAAGGCAGGCCGATATCGAGGCCCGCGTGAAACACGACCAAAAGCCCCGCGTCGCGCAGCGCCTCGTAAAGCGGCATCATCCTTTTCTCGTCCGCGAAGAAACACTGGTAATCGGGATGCAGCTTGACGCCGCGAAAGCCGTCTTTTTTAAGCTGGCTTACAACGCCGTAAAAATCGGCGTCGTCGGGATGCACGGCTCCGAAAAAATGAAGATATTCGTCGCCGCTTTTTTTAGCCCACTCGTTTATAGTCTTTACCTGAGAGGGCTTCGTTGCAACGGGCAGTACCACGCTTTTATCGACGCCGCACGCTTTCATATAGCTTTTAAGTCCGCTTATCGTACCGTCGTGCACTGCCTTGATGCCGCAGCTCTTCTCAAGCCCCGCTATCGCCTTTCCCGCGAGCGAATCGGGGAAGCAGTGGGCGTGGAAATCTATGACCATATACCGTCTCCGTTCAGGTTTGTCTGCGGGCTTTTAGTGATGGAGTATTTTTCTATATTTTACTCCAACCCCGCCTGTTTATCAACAGCGCCGCTACCCGATAAGCGCAAGCGCGTTCTTATACAATATGTTGTCTATATCGCTTTGCGCAAGGTTAAGCGCGCGTATCCTTTGTATCTCGTCGTCCGCTCTCTTCCACGGCGAATCGGTGCCGAACAGCACGCGCTCCGAGCCGTGCTTTTTTATCATACGCTCCATGTCCGAAGGCGGCAGAGCGTACTGCGAATAGCATGTGTCTATATATACGGGCAATCCTATGAGCAGCTGTTCGGCGTCGCGCCAAAGCGCGTGGCTGCCCATATGGGCAAGTATCATCTTAATGCCCGGAACATTGTCTATTATCTTGCGTATCATAATGGGCGTGCAGTGAATGGGTACGGGGTATACGTTGTCAAGGCCGCAGTGCAGCGCGAGTATAAGCCCCGCATCGCGCAGCGCTTCATAAAGAGGCATCATCCTTTTTTCGTCCGCGTAAAAGAGCTGGTAATCCGGGTGCATCTTGACGCCTATAAAACCTTCGCTTTTGAGTTTCTCGACGGTGCCGTAAAAATCGGCGTCGTCGGGATGCACGGCTCCGAAAAAATATAGCTCGTCGTCCGCGCTTTCCTTTGCCCATGTGTTGATTATAGGCACCTGAGAGGGGCTTGTCGCGACGGGCAGTATTACGCTTTTGTCTACGCCGCACGAACGCATATAGTTTTTTATACCTTGCGCCGTTCCGTCGTGTATCGTTTTAAGTCCGCTTTTCTCTTCGAGCACGCCTATAGCCCTTGAAGCTATCTTGTCCGCAAAGCAGTGCGCATGAAAGTCTATTATCATATTTATCTCCGTTTATAGAGTAACCTTACAGCGGATAATTCTACTATAAAATAAGGAAATTATCAAATAATCAACAATTTTAACAAACGGCCCCTAAAACGGGGGCATAAAAAAACAGACTTGTAAAAAGTCTTAATAAAGCAATATAGATCAAATTATTATATCATATCCTCGGAAAACTCGACGCGCTGGCCGAAGACGTCTTTTATTGTCTCGAGTATACGCGTATCCCAAAACCTGTCCTTGTTGTGGACTACTATGCTCTGCGGCGCGATGTTGACAAGCGCCGAAAGCAGCGCGTCGTCCTTATCCGCGTTTGTGCCTAAAAATTTGCATTTTAACAGGCAGAGCCGCTCGTCGAGCAGCAGATAGTCTCCGTCGCCGCCCACGCAGATATGCACCTTCCGCGCTCGGGGTATGCGTATCTTTATGAACAGCCGCAGTATTTCCACAAACTCCGCGTACTCCTTCCTGCGCACGTAATCCTGCACGCACGAAGCAAGCTCTTTCTCCCACGCTTCGAGGTAGTCTTTCATTCGAAAGCGCATAAAACCTTCGAGTATTATCGTATTCGTGTCATTTTCCGTTATAGCCGCGTGCAGCCGCTGGCGTATATCGTTTTTGCAGGCCGCTATTTCGTTTTTCTGGCCCGAGGTGCCGTACCACAGCTTCTTCAGTACGTGCACCAATATATCGCACTGTTCCTTTTCGGAAAGAAAGCAATACTCCTGCTTCAAAAGTTTGACCATGTGGCGTATCTGCAGATTTTCCACAATTATATCCGCGAGTATCGCGCAAAGCATGTTGCTCTCTTTTTCAGCGTCGTGATCGCAATCGGAAACGGTAACGCTGGCCATGCGGCTTTCCGTATCGTCGACCTCGCTTGTGCTGACTACGCACCCGTTAAAGACCGCATCGTGCATCCTGTTCACAATCAGCGGCCTCAAGATTAGCCCTTTATCTTCAATTCCAACCAGTATATTCAATAAACATCACAACCCTTTTTCCGCGTTCAATATAATTTATGCAGGCGCAAAATAAACGTTTCTAACATTAATTTTTGCAGCAAAATAAAATACTCTCGTTGAAATTTTTGTAATTAATATGATAGTATGGTAGCCAGGAAAATGTCGGGTCAGCATATTGGAGGCGTTTGCGCCGCTTTAAATACGGGGTCCCCAACAAGACGTGAGGCTTGGTGGGGTGTGTAAAAACATCAAACGGCAAGTGCGCCGCATAATAAGAAAAGGGCGTGATTATGTGGAACAGGAAATAATTGAAAACGCAAATAAATATAAACAACTGGCGGAAGAACTGGCCGGTTTGGAAATTGACAGGAGCATCGACGACGATATACCGGAGGATGTTCAGGCGGCGCTTTTAAGGCTTTACTACGCCAAGGCGCTGGAGGTTGAGATAGAAAAGTGTGAAGACCTTCTTGACGAAGAAACGGATGAAGAGACCGTCAGCGCGGTAACGGAAGCCGCCAATGCGATAGACGCCGCGTCGGAGTCTGCGTTCGGGGACGTTGAGAGCTACGCTTTAAAAGATGCGGCTTTCGCGCAAAGGGTAGAAGAAATGACGGTAAGCACCGAAACGGACGGGCTATTAGGCAGCCTTATAAAGCTTTATAAGTGCGAGGGCATAATCAGGCACGCTTACAGGTGCTCGATGAAGTTCCCGCTGTACGGCGTGCCGACAAGCCTGCTCGGCCTGCCGCAGGAGCCAGATTCCGCGACGGATGCGGAAGAGGAAATAATGAAAACTCTGGGCGTCAACATATACGAGCTTTTAGAGCTGCGGGAGCGCCTTGTTAAAGAGATAGCAAGCTTAATAGGGGGAACGTGACGTGAAGCTTGCGATTTTTGATTTTGACGGAACGCTGTTTTTAGAGGACACGCTGCCGTTTTTATTGAAGCAATGGGCAAAATTCGGGTATTCGAAATTAAAGCTCGGCATTGTGTACGCTTCGCTCGCAAGGCTTTATGTTATGCATAAGCTGGGCGTGCACAGCGACAAAAGCTCTCGAGCCGTAATGCGCAAATTCCTGCGCATATTCGCCGGAATGCAAAGGGCGGAAATTGAAGAGTTCTTTGACCGCTGCGCCGACGTTATAATAACGCGGCTTAACAGCTCAGTCGTCGAGGAAGTAACGGCGGCAAAGGCTGCGGGCTTTCATACGGTGCTGCTCTCGGGGTGTTTTGAGTACCTGCTCAAAAAGGTAGCAGCGCTTTTGAATATCGACACGGTGATAGGCACAAGTATATTTTATAAAGAGGGACGGGTCGATTACAGGCGCCCGCTCGAAGTCGTATATTCAGCTGAAAAGGTGCTGAGGCTTCAAGCCGTATTTCACGGCAAGCAGGTGGAGTGGGACGAGAGCAGCGCCTATGCCGACAGCTACTCCGACATACATTTGCTCAGCATAGTAGGCCGCCCGGTAGCGGTCAGGCCCGATAAGGGATTAAAGGACAAGGCGCAAAAATCGGGCTGGCGCATACTCGATTGATTATTATAAGCATACCGCCGTTTAAGCAAGAGCATGAAACAGAATGCTCCGCCGGCCGTCAGTATTACTGTTTCGGGGCGGCCATGCGGGGCGTAACATGATCTAAAGCGCGATTTGACATAAATTCTATTGAGGTATCACCTTTACGATGTTGTACATATTATCAAGCACAAGCCAGTTCTGCGGGAACGATACGCCGAGCACCCAGTAACTTACGCCGCGCAGGTCGTACTTGTTTACAAGCAGCAGCTTAGAGCGCACGCTTCTTGCGTCTTCAAACCAGACTTCATGCTGCGCGCCGTTTGAATCATAATAATTGAACGTTGGCGACTGTGTCTGCTCGTCGAAGCGTATCTCGGCCCCGTGTTCGGCGGCGAGCCTAATTGCCTGCTGCGGGCTTACACGCCTTGCCCACCTGTCGGGCGAAAACGGCAGAGTCCAGTCGTATCCATACAGCGGCATGCCCATCAATATCTTCCTGCTCGGTATCACCGAAGCCGCGTATTTTATGACGTCTTCCACCAAATCCACGGGAGCGACGGCATAAGGCGGCCCGCCCGACCATCCCCACTCATACGTCATCAGTATAACAAAATCGACTATCTCGCCATGAGCGCGGTAATCATGCGCTCCGTGCCACGCGCCCGTAAGTACGTCGGACGATTTGGGAGCAAGAGATGTAGATACCGGAAAATTCGCAGGCCTGAGCGCCGCAACAAGCTTGCGCAGGAAGTTGTTATAGAGCTGCCTGTTCTGAGGCGATATCCTTTCGAAATCTATGTTGACTCCGTAGTATCCTTTCGTTCTCAGCGTATTCAGTATGTTGTTTATCAGCGTCGTCTGTACAGCGTCGCTTTGCAGTATCGTATCGACGAGATCGGTGCTGAAATTGCCGTTGGCGAAATTGGTAACCACCATAAGCGGCGCTATCCTGAAATTTCTCGACGCGGAGAGTATCGCGCTGTCGTTTATGGGCGTAAGAGCGCCCGTCGCCGTGGCCTGATAGCTGAACGGAGCGATATAGGTAAGATACTGCCCAACTTCATTAACCCTTGAAGTATCCGCTTCCGGGGTGGCCGGCTCGATATATCCGTTTACTTCGATAAATCCGTAATTATCCGCTCTCTGCGGTATGCGCAGCACCGTTCCCGGCATCAGGCGCTGCGGGTCGGTTATATTGTTCAGCGATATTATTCCTTCGGCGGTGGAACCGAACCTTCTTGCTATGCTCCAAAGAGTATCCCCCGACTGTACCGTATATGAGACTTCAGCGGAAGGTATAACGAGAGCCTGGCCCACGACCAGGAAAGGTATGTCCCCAAGCTGGTTGGCGGTGAATATCTCGTCCGGGTTGACTCCGAATTGCTGCCCGATGCTGTAAAGCGAGTCGCCCGGTTTTACTACGTATATGTTCAATTTTCTTCACTTCCCTTATTTTTTTTGCATGCTAATTTATTATATTTGCGCTTTTTACTTACGTTCATAAAAACCCCCAAAAATATATCGCGCAAATCTTTATCAAAATTCTGCTTGCATCAATATACTGTAATGAATGCTGATAGGCGCTCCCGCGCCGCGTCAGAGATTGATATTTATGGTGAAAAAAATGGAGATGTCGACAAGAGAAATGTTCGCAAGAATGATACGGTGTGAAGCCGAAGGCGAAGGCGAACATGGAATGAAAGCCGTAGGGACGACGATAATGAACAGGGTGCACATAGGGTACGGAGAGTACCAGAGAATAGGGCAGGGGGACCTGCGCAGGATATTGCAGCAGCCGTACCAATTTACATGCTATATGACTACGATCGGCGGCCAGGAAAATCCGCAGAATATTTTCAATATTCCGGCGCTGCAGGAGCATTACGATATAGCGGATTGGGCGCTTGCCGGCAACGTGTTTCCCGGGGCCGCGGATACGTTGTGGTACATGAACCCCTTCCGGCCGGATTGCCCTCCATATTTCCCGTATAACAGGACGGGAGTGCAGTTCAACAGGGTAAACGAGCACTGCTTCTATACGCCTACGGCATTGTATGCGCAGACTTAAACACGACTCTAAGCTTTAAGGGTAAACCAGGGGGAGGATAACATGTCAAATTCATATAATTACCCGTACAATCAGAATAACCAGGGAAACATCTCTGCCGATATGAGCGGAGCTCAAAGAGATACTTACATGCAAAACGACCGGTACAGGATGCAGCAGCCAAGTCAGACGCCGATGCAGACGCAGCGCCAGGCGCCGGCTCAGATGCAGACAGACTTAAGGACAATGCCGCCTGTACGTACAACGCCTGCGAGGCCTAGCGAAGTGCCTACGCTGCCGCTGACGTCGCTTGCCGGAATGGTACCGACCGCCACGCAGCAAATAACGCCGCTGGCAGGTGCTATGCCGAGGACGCCTGACGGGCCGCAGACTCCGGTAACCGTTGCGAGCCCGTATTATACGGCGGGGTTCCTAAGAAACTTCATAGGGAGAAACGTCAGGGTGGAGTTCATTATCGGAACCGCCGGTGCAGTAAACGACAGGGTAGGCACGCTGCTTGAAGTGGGAGCGAGCTACATCGTATTACAGCCATTGCTTACCGACGACCTTCTGATGTGCGACCTATATTCGATAAGGTTTGTGACGATATTCGGGTAAGCGTAATGCTTATGAAGGCGCGGGATAACCGGACGGAGCTTTTACTTAGCAGTATTTGCTTTACAGCAGCCGCTTTTATGATTGCATCATCGGCGTATTTGCCGCGCGCGTACATTTAAGCGTTCATATAGCCAAAGAAGGGCGCATAAGGATAAACAAAGGATTAAAGCTAATCCGGCGGGAGTACTTATGCGCATAAAAAAACTCGTTTTGCTGCTAATTGCATATATAGATATCGCGGCAATAATCTTTATTGTGATAACAGGTTATGCCGTGGAAGTCTTTTACTTTCAGGCCGCGCATAGCGAAGGCACGGTATACAGCTGGTACTATAAGCCGCGCACCGACGGCATACAGCCCGCCGTGGAAAAAGAGTTTGAATTCGTATACAATTACAACGCGTATTCGGCGGGCAGCCCCGAAGAAAAGATAATATATCTTACGTTCGACGCAGGGTATGAAAACGGGTATACGCCAAAGATACTCGACACACTCAAAGCCCATAATGTTCCCGCAGCGTTCTTTGTGGTAAAACACTATATCAAATCCAGCCCCGAGCTTGTAAGCCGTATGGCGGCGGAGGGGCATCTCGTATGCAACCATTCCGCCAACCATAAGGATATGGCGGCTATGTCCGACATTGAGGCGTTCAAAAAAGAGCTTTCGGACAACGAAGAGGCATTTTTCGGGGTGACGGGAAAGATAATGCCTAAGTATTTCCGGCCGCCCGAAGGCAAGTTCAGCGAGAGATGCCTAAAATACGCGCAGCAGCTTGGCTATACGACGGTGTTCTGGAGCTTTGCCTATAAGGACTGGTATACGGACAACCAGCCCGACCACGAATCCGCGTTTAAAACGATAATCTCCCGTACGCATCCGGGTGAGATAGCACTGTTGCACGCCACGTCAAAAACCAACGCCGAGATACTAGACCGCGTGATTACCGAATGGAAGAACATGGGTTATACTTTCAAAAGCTTAAACCACCTTATCCGTACTTACGACCCGGCGAAATAACCGCTTGTTTAGAGGAAAACCCCAAAAACTGTCGAATAAAGTTATTATACGGACATACAGCCGGGCTTTCCGGTTTTTCTTTTATGTACTGCCGCGAATCATAGCTTAAGGCATGGGAAATAATCTAAGCAGCAATATTCTTGAAAGGATGTGGACGATATAAAAACGGCGATATTTGCAGGCGGGTGTTTCTGGTGTATGGAGCATCCGTTTGAGCTTCCGGGAGTGAAGCAGGTATTTCCCGGCTACACGGGCGGGCACAAGGAGAACCCTACATATGAAGAGGTTTGCAGCGGCACGACGGGGCATTATGAAGCCGTCGAAATAACGTACGACCCTGAAGTTGTCTCTTATAAACAGCTTCTGGACGTTTACTGGCGGCAGATAGACCCGACGGACGCTTTCGGGCAGTTCGAGAACAGGGGAAGGCAGTATGAGACCGCCATATTCTACGCCGACGAGCAGCAGAAGAAAGAGGCGGAGGAATCAAAAGCGCAGATGGAGCGCCTCGTTGGGCAGCCTGTTAAGACGAAGATACTTCCCGCGGCGCCGTTCTACAGGGCGGAGGAATACCATTGCAGGTTTTACGCGAAAAACCCGCAGCGCTACAAGCTGTCTTCGGCAACGCGCGAGGCATATAAGCGCGGGCATTGGGGAGGCGAAAAGCTTGAAAGATTAACGCCTATGCAGTACAAGGTAACGCAGGAGGGCTACACCGAGCCGCCGTTTAAGAACGAATACTGGGACAACAAGAAAGAAGGGCTCTATGTGGATGTCGTGACGGGGGAGCCGCTGTTTATGTCCGAGGACAAATTCGATTCGGGGTGCGGATGGCCGAGCTTCACAAAGCCGATAGGCAAAGATGCTGTCAGCTATAACGAGGACAGAAGCTTCGGCATGGTAAGAACGGAGGTAAGGGCTAAGAACTCGGATTCGCATCTCGGGCATGTGTTCGAAGACGGGCCGCTGCCGCTGGGCACAAGGTACTGCATCAACTCGGCGGCGCTTAGGTTCATACCCAAAGAAGACCTTGAAAAGGAAGGCTACGGCGAATATCTGAAGCTTTTCAAAGGAGGAGAGCCGTGAAGATAATAACGTGGAACGTAAACGGCCTGCGTTCATGCATGGACAAGGGGTTTAAGGACTTCTTCCGCGACTCGCAGGCGGATGTGTTCTGCATACAGGAAACAAAGATGCAGCAGGGGGAAGGCGCGATCGCCGAAGGATATAAGGAGTTCTGGAACGACGCGGAGAAAAAAGGCTATTCCGGCACGGCGGCATTTTCGCGCCGGGAGCCGGTAAGCGTATCGTACGGCATGGGCGAAGAGGACGCAGATACCGAGGGGCGGGTTATTACGCTCGACTATAAAGACTTCTTCCTCGTTAACGTATACGTTCCCAACTCGGGAGAAGGGCTGAAGCGCCTTGAATACAGGCTCGAATGGGACAAGCGCTTCAGAGATTACCTTAAGTCGCTTGACGCCCGCAAGCCGGTGATAGCGGTGGGCGACTTCAACGTCGCGCACAAGCCTATAGATATAAAAAACGCTTCCTCCAACCGCAGGCACGCCGGATTTACCGACGAGGAGAGGGAAAGTTTCTCCGAGCTGCTTGATTCGGGGTTCCTCGACTCGTTCAGAACGCTTTACCCCGACGCGAAGGACGCGTATACATACTGGTCGTTTTTCTCCAACGCGCGTGCGAGGAACGTAGGATGGCGTCTTGATTATGGATGCATATCCGAGCGCCTTAAAAGTGAGCTTAGGGACGTTAAGATTTTAAGCGACATATACGGCTCGGACCACTGCCCCGTAGAGCTCGATATATTTTGACGACGCTGCATAAAGATGGTAATATGATATAAACAAATAACAGCATTTATCAATATATTAAGTGAGGAGTTTTTTGCATGTCAAAGAAAAACGAGCTGCCCGGGCTGGTGACCGGGCTTGTAGCGATACTCGCCGCAGCCTGCTTCTTTCTGCTCGGCTTTTTGATACCCGACAGCTGGCCCTACGCGTGGCTTGTATTTCTTGCGGTGCCTTTGACCGCGATAGTGATGGATATCAAAGATAAGAATAAGGATTTTTCCGGGGCCGTTATCGGGTTTGTCGCGATATTTGCGTCGGCCGCGTTTTTCGCTCTCGGCTTTGGCTTCCATAAATGGCATCCCGGATGGCTCATATTCCTCGCGATACCTATTGCCGCGATAATACTCGACATGTTCAAGAAGAAGGAATTAACCAATTCTGTAACAGGGCTCGCGGCTTTGCTTGCGACCGTAGCGTTCATACTGCTGGGCACCCTGCTGGACGCCTGGCGGATAGCGTGGCTCGTATTCCTGCTGGTACCCATATCGGCCATAATAATGAACATAGTGAAAGTCGCGGCAAAGGAGAGAGAAAACAATGCGGGCGAAAGCGAAGACGTAAAGCAGTAATCGCGCTGCCGGAGCCTGCGGGCTCCTTTTTGTTTTAGTTGCTGCGAATAAACAGCACGCGTGCAAACGATAATATTTGTGACATGGATGCGTCAAAAGTTTTCTCGGAATTCGAAAAACATCTGACCGGGGACGATAAGCCCTCGGTTTATTTCAATGCCCTTGTGGAAAGCGGGCGGTTCCCGGACGGCTATCCGTTTACGCTGCTTGCGCGGTTGAAAGAGATTCCCCAGTCGCCCGTGCATCACCCCGAAGGGAACGTGTGGAACCATACAATGCTCGTTGTAGACAACGCCGCCGAAAGAAGGGCGTTAAGCCGTGACCCCCGCGCGCTTATGTGGGCCGCTCTGCTGCACGATTTGGGAAAGATAACGAACACCAAAATAAGAAACGGCAGGATAACCGCTTACGAGCACGACGCCGCGGGCGAAGCGCTGGCACGCGATTTTTTAAAGGCGTGCACCGGGGACGAAGCTTTGATTAAGAGCGTCAGCGCTTTGGTGCGCTGGCATATGCAGCTGCTGTATGTGACAAAGCACCTTCCGTTTGCGGACTTAAAGAGCATGGTAAAGGAAGCTGACGCCAGTGAAGTGGCGCTGCTGTGCTTTTGCGACCGCTTGGGCAGGGGCGGGCTTACGCAGCAAATCATCGATGAAGAGCTTAAAAGCATAGAACATTTTCTTCGCAAGTGCGAAAAATACCGGAATCCGGCTTCCGTAAAACGCTAGGCAAGTCGTTTTATTTTTATACAAAAAACGATAACAAACATGAAAAAAAACTACATGAATATGCATATGCGCATAGCATAATTTGTGGTTTTTGTTGAAAGCTAGGAAAATATATGCTAAACTGTTGAAGTACAGCAGAATATCGGATGGGGGGCATGTTTGTGAGGAAATATCCCTTGTATGTTACGGAACACATCCGTGATCTGAAAGAGCTTACGGACAGAAGTGCCCGTCTTTACGGGAAAAAAGATGCGTTTAAGACTTTGACGGATAATTCGAAATGCGAGGCAGTCACTTACGCTCAGTTCGGCGGTGATTTATGCGCACTCAGTAACGCTCTTATTGGGCTTGGGCTTTCTGGCACCCGCATAGCGCTGATCGGCGAAAACTCATATCAATGGGTGCTTTGCTATTTTGCAATAGTAAACAGCAATACTACCGTGGTTCCTCTGGATAAAGAACTCGGCAAGGATGATATACTTTACTTTATTAAGCGCTCCGGCGCCGGCACTTTTATTTTCTCAGACACTTACAAAGAAGAAGCTGCATTCGTTTCCGAGTCGCTGCCTGAAATACTCACGGTTTCGTTCACTGACAAAGGCTCAGGGAAGAAAACGCTGGGCGAACTTTTAAGGCTCGGCAGAGAGGCGGTAAGCGCCGGACGGGATCTTTATTCTGGCATAGAGATCGACCGGGAGCGAGCCTGCTCTATACTCTTTACGTCGGGCACTACGGGAGCGAGCAAGGGCGTTATGCTTACGCACCGCTGCATAGCTTCAAACATCGTGGCCGCGTGCGAAAACATACTCTATAAGGAAGAGGACACGCTGCTGTCGGTGCTTCCGATACATCATTCGTATGAAGGCGTGGGGGGGATATTCTCGCCGATATTGCGGGGGTGCACCGTTGCGTTCTGTCCAAGCGTAAAGAAGCTTCAGCCCTGCTTTGCCGCGTTTAAGCCCACCGTTATGGTGCTTGTGCCTCTGTACCTTGACACCTTCCATAAGAGGATATGGGAAAACGCAAAAAAGCAGGGCAAGGAAAGAAAGCTCAAAATAGGTATCGCGCTGGGCAACGCGCTTTCCGCGGTGGGAATAGACGTCAAGCACAAGCTGTTTCACGAGATACACGCGTTCTTCGGTGGCAGGCTTAAACTCATAATATGCGGAGGGGCGCATCTTGACCCGGCGCTTGTTAAGGGTTTTCGCGATATTGGCATAAAGGTGCTCCAGGGCTATGGCACGACGGAATGTTCCCCGATAATAGCGGCAAACCGCAACGAATGCTATAAGGATAAGTCGGTAGGGCCTGTGTTGTCATGCTGCAGCGTACGCATAAGCGAAGAGGGGCAGATACTCGTAAAGGGCGAAAACGTAATGGCAGGATACCTCGACGATGAAGAAGCTACCGCAGAGGCGTTCGAGGACGGGTGGTATAAGACGGGAGACCTCGGGTATCTGGACAGCGACGGCTTCCTTTACGTAACCGGCAGGTGCAAGGACCTTATTGTGCTGCAGAACGGGAAAAACGTAATGCCCGAAGAGATAGAGGAGCTGCTTTGCAAGAGCCCGTTGATAGCCGAGGCTATGGTGAAAGAGGCGCCGGGAGACATGCTTATGGCGCTTGTATACCCCGACCCTGAGGCAAGCAAAGGCATGGATAAAGACGCGCTTAAAAAAGCCGTTCAGGAAGAGATAGACAAAGTGAATAAGAAGCTTATATACTACAAAAAGGTGCGAAAGTTCGAGCTGCGCGACAGAGAATTTCCTAAAACTTCGACTAAGAAGATTATTCGTTATAAAGTGGCGGAGGAATGCATTGCAGATGTTTGAAAAAGTAAAGGGGATAATTGAAGAAAATATCGACTGTAAAGGCGTGGATATAACTCCCGATACGGAGCTGCTGACGGACCTCAATATTAATTCTCTCGATCTCGTGGAGCTTGTATGCGCTTTTGAGGTCGCTTTTAATGTAGAGGTGCCCGAAAAGGATATCAGAAAGTTTTCAAAGGTTAAAGATATAATAAACTATTTGGAAAATAATGGATGAAGGTGTTTTTTGCTGAGGTTGCGGGGGACGCGCCTGCCGAAGACTGGCCGCCGATGAGCCCGGAAAAACGCGCAAGAATACTGCGTATGCGCCATAAAAAAGACGCGCAGGCGGCGCTTACAGCGCATCGCCTGTTGTGTTATGCTCTGAAACGCACATACGGAATAGAGCCCGAGGCCGAGGACTGGGGCGCCGGGCAAAACGGCAAGCCGTACCTTAAAAACGCCAATGACATTCATTTCAATATAAGCCATTCGGGGCGTATCGCCATGTGCGCTGTAAACGACGGGCCGGTAGGCGTAGACGTAGAAATGGTAAGGCCTTTCTCCGACAGCATAATAAGGCGTATAATGTCTGCGGAAGAGAAGGAGGCTCTCGCTTCCGCACAGGACAGAAATAGGCTGTTCTTCAAGATATGGACGCTTAAGGAAGCTTATCTTAAGTTTACAGGCTTCGGGATAAGCGCGCTTGACAGCATAACCGTTTATCCGACAAAAGACGGTATAGTAACAAACGCCAAAGGCTGCGAGTTTGCTTCGATAGACGGTATTCTGGGATATGAGGCCGCAGTATGCGCGCAAACGGCGGAATTTACTTTGGAGCGCGTAACCGAAGAGCTTTGGGCTGATATGAATGCCAAGAAAAATTTTGTGAGTAATATAGGATAGCATTTGCCGAGATTTAAAAAGGCATTAAATATCGGATCGGTGGTTAGGAACGCACTTATGAGTGAAAAACAAAAGCATTACGCTCTTACTCATCCGCAGCAAAGAATATGGTTCACGGAAAAGCTGCACCCGGGCACGGGAATGTGGAACAATGCCGGCACGCTCAAAATAAAAGGCAAGCTGGACTACGCTCTGCTGGAACGCGCCGTAAACATCTTTTTGCGTGATAACGAGTCTGCCCGGCTTAGGGTAGGCGTTGAGGACGGCGTGCCTTACCAGTATGTTGCCGATTACGAATACTATAAGATAGACTGTCTCGACTTTACGGATCGCGGCGTAAAGAACCTTTACATATGGGACAGGTTGCAGACGCAGGCTCCTATGCCGCTTATAGACAGCAATCTTTATTATTTCGCAATGATTAAGCTGGGTGAGAACGAAGGATGGCTGTACGTCAAGTTCCACCATATCATCTCGGACGGGCTCGCCATAATAGATTTCGGCAATCAGGTGATGGAAAACTATCAGAGCCTTCTCAGCGGGAAGGAATGCCCTGAGTTCAAGCTGCGCTCATACATCGAGTATATCAGTGAAGAACAGGATTACCTTAAATCAAAAAGATTTGAGTACGACCAGCAGTATTGGCTAAAAAGGTTTAAGGAGCTTCCCGAGCCCACGGTGATCAAACAAAAGAAGACTAACTACTTCAGCACAAAGGCGGAGCGCAAGGCGTACGTTATACCGACAAAGCTGTCGTCGCAGATACGTTCATTCTGCAGCGAAGCCGGCATATCGCCCTTTTCGCTGTTCCTTTCGGTGCTCGCCGTACATATTAACCGCATAACCGGCAAAAAGGATATCATAATAGGCGCGCCGGTCGCGAACAGGACGTCGCTGCACGCAAAGGGCGCTTTTGGAATGTTCGTATCCACCGTGCCTATACGCATCGAGATAATGGACGAGCTTCCGTTCATTGAGTTCGCGCAGCTCGTATCCAACCAGTGGTTTTCCGTGCTGAAGCATCAGAAATACCCGTATAATCTGCTGATGCAGGAGCTGAGAAAACAGCACAAAGGCTTAGAGTCGCTATATGACGTAACGCTTTCCTATCAGATAGGCAAGTTCCAGAAGAACACCGAGCAGTTCACTTATGAAGGCCGCTGGCATTTCAGCGGGTACCTGACGAACTCGCTCTCCATCCACGTCAACGACCGTGAGAACAACGGCAGGTTCATAGTGGATTACGACCACCAGACGCCGTTCTTTTCGGAGAAGGAAATAGAGTATTTCCACTCCCATATGATAAATATACTGACGGATGTCATAGAGCATAAGAATAAGCCGCTCTTCATGATTGAACTGATGAGCAGCGAGGAGCGCGAGAGGATACTTGAGCGCTTCAACGATACCGATACCGCGTTCCCGCAGGGCGAGACGCTGGTCGATTTGTGGTACAAGCGATTAGCGTGCACGCCCAAAGAAGCCGTTGCGATAGTATGCGGCGGCAAACCCATGACATACGGAGAACTGGAAAAGCGCTCAACCGCGCTTGCGGCATATCTTAAAAAGCATGGCGTTACGGCGGACAGCGTTGTGGGGCTGTATGTCAACCGTACGGCGGACTACTGTGTTTCGCTGCTCGCGATACTGAAAGCGGGCGGCGCGTTTTTGCCGCTGGACGCCGAACTTCCGCACGACCGCATAGCGTATATGCTTACGGACAGCGGTGTTAAGGTAGCGCTCGTATCGCCTGAGCTTGAGCCAAGGTGCCAGGGATTTAACCTGCTGACCATAAAAACAGACGAGCCGCTTAAGCCGTGCAAAGAGCGGCCGATACCGGACTGCACGCCTTCCAACCTTGCATATGTGATATACACTTCCGGCTCTACGGGCCAGCCTAAAGGCGTGCAGATTGAGCATCGCTCGATAGTTCACTTCGTGTATTCAATGGACAAGATATGGGAATTTGCTCCGGGGGCGAAGCTGCTTTGCGCCGCTTCCATCTCATTTGACATAAGCGTAATGGAAGTGGTGCTCGCGTTCATGAACGGAGCGACGCTTGTGCTTGCGCAGGAGCATGAGGTAAACATACCGAAGAACATGGCGCGGCTGATAAAAGCCGAAGGCGTAAATATGATGGTAGTGACGCCGGGCCGCATGGAACTGCTGCTTTCCGACAAGCAAGGAGCGGAGTGCCTTAGGGATTTCCGTGAGATAGGCCTTGGCGGCGACGTGCTTACAGAAAAGCTGCTCGAAAGAGTTCAAGAGTGCACGAGGGCGCGCATAACGAACTTTTACGGGCCTACGGAAATAACGGTTTGCGCCACATGCACGAATGTTACAAAGGCAAGGGTGCCCAGCATAGGCAAACCGATGCCCAACGTCAAGACTTACATACTGGACGAGCACAGAAACCCCGTGCCTATAGGCGTGCCGGGAGAGCTGTACATAGGAGGCTTCGGCCTGTCGCGCGGGTATATAAACAAGCCCGAGCTGACTGCCGAAAGGTTTATAGACAGTCCGTTTATACCCGGCCAGAAGCTGTACAGGACGGGAGACCTTGCAAGGTGGTATCCGCTTGGCGAGATTGAGTTCCTGGGCAGGATAGACAAACAGGTAAAGATACGCGGATACCGCATAGAGCTTGGCGAGATTGAAAACCTGCTGATGCAGGTGCCGGGCGTTACCGCGTGCGCCGTGACTGATCGCACCGACGCTTCGGGGCGCAAGTTTTTATGCGCGTATCTGTGCGGTAACCCGCCCAAGCTGTCCGAGGTAAGGGCGGAGCTTATGCGCAACCTGCCCGCATATATGATACCTTCCTATTTTGTAAAGATAGATTCGCTGCCGTTTAACTCCAGCGGCAAGGTGGACAGGGACAGCCTTCCCGACCCCGGTGTAGACATCATAGCGCTGAAGGAGGACTATGCCGCTCCCGAGAGCGCGACGGAACAGATACTCGCGGATATTTGGAGCGACGTGCTCAAAACCGGGCCGATAGGGCGCGAAGACAGCTTCTTTGACATAGGCGGAGACTCGCTTACGATAGTGAGCGTAATGGTAAAGGTGAAGCAGAAATTCCATGTGGATGTATCGCTTGAAGAGGTATACCGCTGCCCGCGACTTGCCGACCTTGCCGCGCTCATTGACGCCGCGGAACAGACGTCGTACCTGCCGCTTAAGCCCGCGCCCAAGGCGGCGGATTATCCGGTATCTTCGGCGCAGCAGCGTATGTGGGTGCTTATGCAGGGGATGCCCGATTCCAAGGCTTACAACATACCCGTCGCGTTTTCGTTACGCGGAAAGCTTAATAAAGCAAAGCTCGGCCGCGCTTTTAAAGCGCTTATAGACCGGCATGACGCGCTGCGCACCAGCTTTGTATTGAAGGATTCGGAGCTGCGGCAGATAATAAACAGCAGCGTTCCGTTTGAGCTTGCAGATATAAAATGCGCAAAAGAAGAACTCGGCCGCACGCTCAAAGGCCTAATACAGCCGTTTGATTTGGAGCGCGCTCCTCTGATGCGCGCGGCGGTTATCGAAACAGGCGACGATGAGCATGTGCTGTTCATCGACATGCATCACATAATAAGCGACGCGCGCACTATGGATATACTGCTAAAAGACCTTGCGGATATATACAAGGGGAAAACTCCAAAGCGCAATGAATTCGAATATAAGGATTATGCAGTATGGCAGCAGGAATTCATGGAATCCAAAAGCATGGCGGTGCAGCGCGATTATTGGCAGGGCGCGCTTTCGGGCGAATTGCCGCTGCTGAATCTGCACACCGACAGGCAGCGCCCGGCCGTGCAGCGGTTTGAAGGCGCAAGGCTTGCTTTCAACATAAGCGCCGACATTACCGACAAGCTGCGCACGTTTGCAAAGCAAAGGGGAGCTACGCTGTTTATGGCCGCGCTCGCAGTGTATAACGTGCTTCTTTCAAAGTACACCGGGCAGGAGGATATAATTGTCGGCACGCCGGTGTCGGGCAGAAAGCGCGAAGAGATTGAGGACGTTGCCGGCGTGTTTATCAACACCGTACCGCTGCGCAGCTTTCCGAGAGGGGAATTAAGCTTTTCCGAATTTTTTGACGAGGTATGCCAAAACACGGTCGCCGCGTTCACGCATTCCGAGTACCCGCTTGAAAGGATAATCTCAGACCTCGCTCTGCCGAGGGACATGAGCCGGAACCCGTTATTCGACACGATGATCGCGTATACGAAGGATGTTTTCGGTTTAAGCCTTGAAGGGCTTGAATGCGCGTATTACCCGTTTGACCCGGGTATAGCGAAGCTTGACTTAACGCTCGAACTCTATGAGCAGGACGGCGGTCTGTCGTGCCAGCTCGAATATAACACCCGGCTGTTCCGCAAGTCGACGATAAAGCGCATAGTCCGCCATCTAAGCCGCCTGTTTGAAATACTGGTAAACGAGCCGAATATAAGGCTCTGCGATGTTTCGGTGCTTTCGCAGGAAGAACTGTGGCAGGTCACGCAGGGCTTTAACAGAACAGACGCGCCTCTTGATGCAAACAAGACGATACAGTCGATATTTGAAGATCTTGCCATATCACAGGGCGATAAAACCGCTTTAATAGTTGGCGACGAAAAAATGACGTTCAGCGAGCTGAATAAACGCGCCAACAGAATAGCTTTAAAACTCAGAGAAAGCGGCGTCGGTCGAAACACAATTGTTGGACTGTGCATAAGAAGATCGTTTGATTTAATGGCGGGGATTCTTGGGGTGCTTAAGGCCGGAGGAGGATTCCTGCCGCTGGATCCCACATATCCGCTTAAACGTTTGGGATTCATGCTGTCCGACAGCGGCGCAAAAGTATTGCTGACGGATGGAAGCGCTGATTTCCATTCCCCGGGCGTGGAAATCGATTTGCGTGAGATAAAGGATATAGGGCCGTGTGATAATCTGCCCACGATAGACAAACCGGAAGACGCGGCATACGTTATATACACCTCGGGCTCTACAGGCACTCCAAAAGGAACGGTGCTGTTAAGATCAGGACTTATCAATCTTTATGAGGGCACAAAGACTTCGGTAGCATATGACCCGGATCATGTCAGCGTATCTATTACAACGATTTCCTTCGATATATTTATAATGGACGCGGTGCTGCCGCTGATGATTGGCTGCACCGTGGCAATATGCACGGAAGAAGAACTGCGCCAGCCTCACTTGCTAGCGGCGCGTATAGAATCGGTAGGCGACAGCTTCTTGCAGACGACGCCTACAAGGATGCGGATATTGATGGGGGACGCTTCATTCCGCTCCGCCGCAGCCAAATATGTAAAGAAGATCATTTTAGGCGGCGAGGAGTTTACGCTCTCACTGCTGAATATGCTTAAAAAATACACCAAAGCCAAGATAATAAGCGTATACGGGCCGGCGGAGACTACGGTTTTTTGTACATCCAAGGACCTTTCAAATACGTCGCATATAACTATCGGCAAGCCTATAATAAATACCAGGATGTATATACTCGACAAGTACCTGAGGCCTGTGCCTATAGGCGTGCTGGGAGAGGTTTTTATAAGCGGAGCGTGCGTTGCCAACGGATATATCAACCGCGAAGAACTGAACAGAAAGAAATACCTTCCCGACCCGTTCTGGCCGGGACATGTGATGTATGCGACCGGCGATATATGCGCGTTCATGCCTAACGGCGAGATGGAAATCCGCGGCCGGGTTGATTTTCAGGTCAAAATAAGGGGCATGAGAATAGAGCTCGGCGAGATAGAGGCTGCAATCCGCACAGTAAAGGGCGTAAAAGAAGCCGTGGTAAAGGACTGGGGCGAAGGAGCGAACAGATACCTATGCGCGTACTATGCGATGAGCCGGAACGTGGAACCGGAAACGATAAGGGAGTACCTTGCCAGCAGGCTGCCGGCATATATGGTTCCGTCGTTTTTTATCGGCATGAAAGAGCTGCCTACGACTCCCAATGGTAAGGTAAACCGTAAAGAACTCTTGGAGCCGGACAGGGAGAGCGCCGCGAAAAAACGAGTCAGTACCAGCGGCATGAGCGAGACTGAGCGTAAAATGGCAAAGGCATGGGCCCGCGTGCTTAAAACGGGAAACATAGGGCCGGAAGACAACTTTTTCGCGCTGGGAGGAGACTCGCTGGGCGTAATTAAAGTGCAGGCGCACATACTGCAATACGGGTGGACGGTTAGGACAAAGGACTTTTATGAATGCGAAACATTGCGGGACCTGTGCGGGCGCATAAACCAGCAGAATGCAAAGCCCGCATCAAAGGCGCTTAAAGAAAAAACGGAAAACGTTTATATACCTGAATATGCCCATATCAAAAAAGCGCGGCTTAAAAACGTGCTGCTTACCGGCGTTACGGGATACCTTGGAGCGCATATTCTCGAACAGCTGTGCAGTGAGAAGGAGACGCATATATACTGCCTTGTGAGAGGAAAAGATAAAAAAGCATGTGAGAGATACCTAAAGGAAGTGCTTGCGTTTTATTTCGGTATGGAAGATTGTTCGCGTATGATGAAGCGCTTAACCATAATTAAGGGCGATATATCGGAACCATACCTGGGCATTAAATATCCGGGCAAGCTTGATATCGATACTTTGCTGCACTGCGCGGCCATCACGGACCATGTCGGCCGCTACGAGGATTTTTACAGAACAAACGTTGAGGGCACAAAGCGCGCGATAGAGCTTGCGCAGGCTGCGGGAGCGGCTATGCTGCATGTTTCAACATGCAGCGTTTCGGGTACATATTATATAGACTCTCCTGCCCAAAAAGGGGAGTTCGATGAAAGCTGCCTTTATGTGGGGCAAAACTATGCGGATAACGTATATGTAAAGAGCAAATTCCAGGCTGAAGAGGCTGTGCTGGAGGCGCTGGATAAAGGGCTCAATGCGCGCATATTCAGGGTAGGGCTGCTTACCGGCACTGTCGGCGGGCAGTTCCAGATGAAGCCGGAAAAGAACGCATTCGCTAACCGGATACGGGCGCTGTGCGAGGCAGGATGCGTGCCAATCGGCATGCTCGGCGCGAGAGTAGAGATGACGCCGGTTGAAGCCTGTGCGGAAGCAATAGTGAAGCTTGCCAAAACGGAGTCAAAGCACCCGGTTTTCCATGTATATAACGACAACAGGATGACGTTGGGAAACGTTGTGGCATTGCTTGAACAGTGCGGTTATGTTATTGAAGTTTTATCAGACAGCGAATTCATGCGCAGAATGACGCTATTAAGCAGAAAAGGGGAGATCTCTGCGCTGACCGGTCTTGTTGACGACTTGAACTCTAAGGAAACGGCTAATATCACGATCACATGCAAAGCTACAAGAGAATTGCTTGAGCGCACAGGGTTCGCCTGGCCTGAAATTAACGCCGATTACATGGCGCGGTTTATTAGCTCGATAAACAGCAGACAGTCTAAGGAGATTTAGCATATGGAACCTTTCTATCTGATGGGTGCGACATGTCTGGTTCTTATATTAATGTCGATTTATATTCTTACCAGAAAAAATAAGCGTGCATTGCACTACACATTTCTGGTATTAATAGTTGAGATATTAATTACGACTATCGCCGTTTTGGCACAGGGGCTCTTCAGTAAAAGCGAAGCGCAGTTTATATTTTGGGAAAATATGAGCTATGTAGGGTCGGCATTCATGCCTGTAAGCCTTATCTTCTTAGGTAAGGCATATGCGCAGCCCGACAAAGCCTTTTCTAAAAAGCAATACCTGCTGTATATCATCCCGCTGATAACAATGTTCATGGTGTGGAGCGGTTTTAACAAACTGTTTTATGTGGAATATGCCTGGGGGGATATTAAAGAAAATATACCCGGTCCATATTTTTTTGTTCACGCCGCTTATTCGTATATCTGCCTTATTGTAGCGTTTATATACTTAAGTTATTTTGCGATTAAAAATTCAGGCATTTTGTCCGCTCAAGCGTTATTAATACTTGTGGGGAGCATTATTCCTACAGCGGTGAATGCATTATATACTTTAAAGGTCTGGGGCGATGTGTATTCAACGCCTATCGCGTTTACATTTACGCTTGCTATGTACCTGCTGGGCATGTTCCGCTTCAATCTTCTTAAAGTTACGCCGATAGCTCTTCAGACAGTTATTAACCGAATATCCGACAGTTTTATCGTTGTGGACACCGAGCTTAACATTATAGACTACAACAAGCCGTTTATAGATAATTTTCATTACTTTTCTGCCTTGCGGAAAGGGGAAAATTTTTACAGAATACTCGATGATTCAAACAGTTTCAACATTGACGCGCAGCAGTTCCGTGATATGATAATGGAAGCCGCCAGCAAGAACGTGACGCTGGAAAAGGACATTGAAAACGAAGTTGACGGCCAAAAGCAGTACTATACGGTAGAATTTACGCCCATCGTGCAGCGTGGAACGTCTATTGGCGTTATACTGCTGTTTAAGAATATATCTCAGCATGTCAGGGACATGGAGAAGATACAGGAAAACACCGCGATACTGCTGGAAAGGGAGCGTCTCGCTTCACTGGGACAGCTTATAGGCGGCATAGCGCACAACTTAAAGACTCCTATAATGTCTGTTGCGGGCGGTATAGACCAGCTTCAATGGCTTGCGAAGGAATATGCGGCGTCGATAGACGACCCCGAGGTAACGGTTGACGACCATAAAGAGATAGCAGCCGAGATGCAGCAATGGCTGGGCAAGATGAAGATGCATATGGGATATATGTCCGATATAATTTCTACGGTTAAAGACCAGGCCTCGAAGTTTAACAACCCGGGCAAAACGTGGTTTACCGTAGACGAACTGCTCAAAAGGGTCAAGATACTGATGCAGCACGAGCTGATAAAGAATAAATGTGTATATAAACAGAACATTCTTGTCAACTCAGGCGTTAGAATAGATGGAGACATAAACAGCATGGTCCAGATTTTGGACAACATTATCGTCAACGCCATACAGGCTTACGGCAGCAAAGGCGGGGAAATAATACTTAAAATAACCCAGAATGAGGATAAGTTGCTGTTTACGATTTGCGACTTTGCGTCGGGCATTGACGAAAAGGTAAAGGACAGGCTGTTTAAAGAGATGGTAACGACAAAAGGAAAGCATGGTACAGGGCTCGGGCTCTACATGTCCTACAGCACGGTAAAGGGCATGTTCAGGGGCAACATGTGGTTCGAGTCTACTCCCGGGAAAGGGACGAAATTCTATATACAGCTTCCCATTCATGAAGAACAGCTAACGGAGGTCGGACAGTATGCGTAAAAATCGCCAAATTGAAGTGTCGGAAGAATATAGAATAATGGTAATAGACGACGAAGAGGGGATACTCGACAGCATACAGGCCATGCTCACAAGAAACGGCTACTGGTGCAGAGGGTTCTCCAATCCGCTCGACGGGCTCGAAGAGTTAAAGAAGAATCATTACGATCTGCTTGTGCTCGATTATTTCATGCAGCCGATACACGGGGAAGAAGTAGTTGCGCAGATACGCAAAACGAATTCTGAGCTCTATATACTGCTGCTTACGGGGCATAAAGACCTCGCGCCGCCCATAAGTACTATAAAATCGCTGGACATACAAGCGTACTGCGAAAAGAGCGACCGGCTTGACCAGCTGCAGCTGCTTATTGAATCGGGTATAAAATCCATATCGCAGATGCGCACGATACAGAAGTTCCGCGACGGGCTGCAGAGCATACTCGGCTCGGTGCCTAAAATATACCAGCTTCAGCCAATAGGAAATATACTCGAGGAGATACTGGTACAGCTATTGCCCATGGCAAACAGCGAGGACGCGTTCATACTTGTTGACGATATACCGAGCATAGAGCAGTCAAAGGGTGAAAGCGAAAAGAAGAGCATATACAAAGGAATAGGCAAATACAACGTAAATATAGAAGAGTTTCCCGAACTGCTCGACCACGAACTGATGGAGGCTATAGGGCGGGCGCGCACCAGCATGAAAGTTGTAAACGTGCCCGACGGCGTAATTGTACCGCTGGGCGACGAATCGAACGCGTCAATCGGCGCTATTTACGTAAGCAGCTTTAACGCCGACGAAGGCATAAAACTGCTGCAGATATATGCAAGCCAGGCGGCGTCTTCGATAAACAACGCATTTCTGCATTCCCTCGTCAACACTAAGAACGAAGAGCTTAACAGCACTTACGCTCAGCTTAAAATAAGGTATATGGACACAATAGAGGTGTTAAGGCTTGCGGTCGACGCCAAGGACGAGTATACCCGCGGGCATTCGGACAGAGTCGCGTATTACGCTACGAAGATAGGCGAAAAGTTCGGCCTGGATCCCAAAGAGCTGGAACATCTGCGCATTGCGGGCATATTCCACGATATAGGCAAAATAGGCACTGCGGACGATATACTCCTCAAAAACGAGAGCCTCAATGCATTGGAATATGAGGAAATAAAACAGCATCCCATTAAAGGCGCGATGATACTTTCGGCGGTTTCGATGTTCCAGGATATCGTTCCTATTGTTAAGCACCATCATGAGCACTACGACGGCTCGGGCTATCCGGACGGATTAAAGGGCGACGAGATATCATTGAGCGCGTCGATAATATCCGTGGCGGACGCGTTTGACGCAATGATGAGCGACCGCCATTACAGGAGGCATCTCTCGCTTGAAGAAACCAGGCGGCAGCTCATAGGAGGAGCGGGCACTCAATTTAACAAGGAAGTTGTCGACGCGTTCCTTGAGGTGCTCGATACGGACGAAGACATACAGTCGATGATCAAAAATGTTCCGTACTCGATGGATATAAAATCAAAGCTGAATATCAGCGTGGTAAATGAATAGCAGCCTCGCGGCAATTTTTTTAGCTCATATTTACACCCCGCCAAGCCTCACGTCTTGTCGGGGACCCCGTATTAAAACGTCCGGTATATCCGGACGTTTTTTGCTGTTGGGTCCCCGTATATACGCCCATAATATCTGGGTATTCAAAAAACCAGAGTTTTTTTGCGGAAATCATAAAAAACAATCGAAAACATCGCTCATTTCGGTGCAGACTAACCATAAAAACGCTAATTGATGTAAATATGTATTAATGTATTTATCCAGGAGATAACATGTAAATACAAGTTGACATATGTATATCCGTTGAGTTATACTACATCCATAGGTTTTGAGAAATCGAATGCATTACGCAAAAAGGTTTATACTCAAGACAGGGTATAAAAGTATGAAATTAACAGATACTACACAGCATGAGCAAGAGATATGTCAATAATGCGGGAGCAGGTATTATGTTAAAACGGGCAGGCAGATTGCTGTGTATAGCTATAATAATAACACTTCTTTTAAGCGGCTGTCAGCAGGATGCAATAAAATGCCTCATAATCATGCCGTCGTCGCTGGATATAAAATACCCGGCGATGGAAGCTGCAGCCCAAAAGTGGGCGGACAGCCGTAAAGTCAGCTTAACTGTGGCGGCTCCGTCGCTGCCTACCGCATACGAACAGCAGAAGGTATTAGAGCAATATATTGATGAAGAATGGGACATAATCTGCATAGAACCTTTGGGAGAAACAGAACTCGCGCCGTTACTCGAATATGTTCATGACAAGGGGACCATTGTCGTTTCTATAAAAAGCGATATAAAGAGCGCCGATTACAACATCAAGCCGTTTTCGAACGAGGAGATGGGGAGACAGATGATGGGCAGCTTAAGCGAACTTATGGACGGCCATGGCATGTATTTGACAATGGTGTCTGCAGAAAAGGCCGCCGACACGCTGGAGATTGAGTTAGCCGCATTTGAAGAGCAAAGAACCAAATATGTGGATATGTTTGCCGCTTCGAGGCTTGAGCAGTCGGAGGGAAAAGCAGACAAGGCAAAGCAGCTTGTGGACAAGGCTTATGCCGATTTTCAGATAAACGGCGTTTTGTTCTTTTCCACGCAGGAAGGCATAGGCGTGTCCGCCTGGCAGCAGGAGAAAAACAAGAAACTCTCTGCAGTAGGGCTGGGAGATAAGGATTTACTGACCGACGAGCTGGAAAACGGGACAATTGACATTCTCTATTACTGGAATGAGGAGAATCTCACGCTCGCGTCGCTGGAGGTTGGGTTTAAGGCGGCAGAATCAAAGAATTTTCAGCCCGGAGACGTAATAACGCTGCCTTTTGAAGGATATGAGACATTGCGGCGTGCGGAGGGGAACACCTGGCTGGGCCGGGACATTCAAACAATTACAGCAAATTGAACGGTTTACATTATAAGATTCAGCGAAAAGGAGTTAATACAATGAGAGTTTTGGATTTGTTCAGTTTGAAAGGCAAAACGGCGGTTGTTACCGGATCGGCGCGCGGACTCGGCAAAGCGATGTCCGAGGCTATGGCGGATTGCGGCGCGGATATTGCGGTGCTCGATATTGACATAGAGACGGCAAAAGCCACGGCAGATCATATACAATCCAAATACGGCGTCAAGTCGAAGGCCTTTTATGTGGACGTTGCAAAATATGATTCGTGCCAGCAGGCCTGCGACGCGGTGATGGAAGAATGGGGACATATAGACATACTGCTCAACAACGCCGGAATATGCATCAACGTCGATGCTCAGGATATGTCTCTTGAGGACTGGACGAAGGTTATAGACATCAATATGAACGGCGTATGGTATATGTCGCAGATAGTCGGCAGGATAATGATTAAGCAAAAAGGCGGCAACATAATCAACCTGTCGTCGATGTCCGGATATATTGTAAACACGCCTCAGGGGCAGGTGTCCTATAACGCTTCCAAGGCGGGCGTTATACACATGACGCGTTCGCTGGCAGCCGAATGGGTGGACTACAACATACGCGTCAATTCCATAGCTCCCGGATACATGGATACCGATCTTGTACACAAAACGCTGGTAGAAGACGGCCCGTGGGCAAGAAAATGGATGGAGCTTACGCCTATGAAGCGCGCGGGGAGACCGGAGGAACTGGGGCCGCTTGCAGTTTATCTCGCCAGCGACGCCAGCAGCTTCATGACAGGATCGATAGTCGTAATAGACGGCGGATATACGATCTGGTAGAAAATAAATCTTACGTGATGGTAAGGCGGTGTAATTGACTTGCTGCAGATGACCAACATCACAAAAAAATATGCTAAAAAGCTTGCGCTAGATAACATATCGTTCCAGATAGATTCCGGGGAAGTCGTCGGACTTCTGGGCAGAAACGGCGCCGGTAAAAGCACTATTATGAACATACTCACCGGCTATCTGCCCTGGAATGAGGGAACGGTGTCGATCGCGGGCATTGATATGGCCAAGGAACCGCACAAGGCCAAAAGGCACATAGGTTATCTGCCCGAGCAGCCGCCGCTTTACGATACGATGACTGTAGAGGAGTATTTGGCGTTCGCCGGAAAGATTAAATGCGTTCAGGGCAGCGAGCTGAAAAAGCAGATCGACGAGGTATGCGAAAGCATAGGATTGACGTCGGAAAGAAACAGGCTGATACGCAATCTGTCAAAAGGCTACCGGCAGCGCGTGGGCATGGCGCAGGCGATGATTGGAAACCCTGACATATTAATACTCGACGAGCCGACCGTTGGCCTTGACCCAAAGCAGATAGTTGAAATTCGTTCGGTAATAAAGGAGTTCGGCAGAAACAGGACGGTAATGATAAGCTCGCATATACTGTCCGAGATAGCCGAGATATGCGACAGGGTTATCGTTATACGCGACGGCAGGCTTGTCGCGGACCGCAAAACGACGCAGCTGGATTCCGCCGGCTCGGCGCGCATACGAATCAGGGTTTCATGCGCAGCCGAAGCGTTCAAACCTGTAATCGAATCTATCGAAGGCATAAAGAAATACGCGCATGCGGGAGTATTCGAGAAGGGCACAAGCGATTGGGAGATAGAATACTCGCAAAGCGATACTGGCTTCCGCGGGCGCATGTTTGACGCTGTTGTTAACGGCGGAATGAAGCTGTTTGAATTAAGTCCGCTTAAGACCGATATAGAAAGCATGTTCCTTCAGCTTACAGCGGAAGAAGGGGCAACAGGGCTGATAGGAGAAGAAACGGTATGAGCGCTGTCTTTCACAGGGAACTAAAAGACTATTTCAATACGATGCTGGGATATGTTTTCATTGGCTCGTTCCTGTTCTTGTCCGGCATACTGTTTACGGTCAACAACATACTGGCGCTGAACGCCGAATTCAACACCACGCTTAATGACTGCATATATGTGTTTATGCTTGTTGTTCCGCTTTTAACGATGCGTCTAATAGCGGAAGAAAAGAAAACCAAGCGCGACCAGCTGTTGCTGACATCCAGCCTGACACTGCCGGCCATAATACTTGGCAAATATTTGGCGGCGGTTTGCGTGTTCGCTATCACGCTTTGCTTCACACTGGTTTATCCGATTATACTGCTTATGTTGGGTAATCCTCCTGTATTGATGATTATAAACGGATATTTGGGCTTTTTCCTGATAGGCGCGGCGTTTATCGCTGTGGGCGTGTTGATATCCACACTTACGGAAAACCAGTTGTCTGCAGCCGTCGCCACATACGGCATACTGCTGCTGTTCCTGACGCTCGACTTTTTGATAGCGCAGGTGCGCAGCCCATTTATAAATACGGTGCTGCAATGGTTCTCATTGTTCCGCCGGTTTGAACCTTACCAGTTCGGAACTTTCAGCATATCTTCAACGATATATTACATTGCGTTCAGCGCTGTATTTGTAAGCCTGAGCACTATGATGCTTGAGCGCAGGAGGTGGAGCAGTATATGAATATAACAAAATCCGTAAAAACGGGCATGCTGAAAAAGAACAGCATATGGATACTGATTATACTGCTCGTCGTCAGCCTCGGAGTCATGGTTACGCTGATTACCGAACAGCTTGAGGACACCCTTGGCCTGCACTGGGATCTGACTTCCAATCAGGTATACTCCATAGGAGACGCGACAAAATCGTCGCTGGCCGCGCTCGATAAGCGCATCAATATATATACCGTTTATCCGCAGGGCGAGGAAGACAGGACCATAGGCGAATTGCTAAAGTATTATAAGATGGCCTCCGGCTTTATTGAAGTTAAAAACATCGACCCCATAAGTACTCCGCTGTTTCTGAACCAGTTTGAAAGCGAAGACGAAGAGATCGGGAACAACGATATAATTGTAACGCTCGCGGACGATGAAACCAATTTCCGTGTGATCAAGGCGGAAAACCTTTACGAATGGAATCTTGACGAGGACAAGCTCTATGCGACCGGCTTGGTGGCCGAGCAGCGCATAACGTCCGCCATAGTGTCGCTTATGGGTGGCAAACAACACGTCGCCTACTTTATGGAAGGCCATAAAGAGATGGATATAGACACGCTTTTCTACCTTAAGGGAACGCTTGATAACGACGAATACGACGTCGACTCGTATCATCTCGTATACAACGACAAGCATCTTGAAGAAGGGGATTGCCTGCTGTTTATAGCGCCGCTCTCCGACCTCACAGATGAGGAATACGGCATACTCAGAGAATTCCTGAACAACGGCGGGAGAGCTGTGTTTATGATCAACCCGATGGCTCCCGAACTTCCGAATTTTGAAAAAGTGCTGAGCGAATTTGGGCTTTCTTTAGGCAGGGACATGATTGTCGAGGGGGACTCGTCGCACTACCATAACAACCCCGTTATACTGCGCCCGGATATACTTGACGCAGACGCAATTTCGATGGTAAAGGAAGCCGGCTCGAGCGTTGTGATGTCGCGCTGCCGGAGCGTAGGCATCAGCGAAGTCGAGGATGTGAAGACATATCCGCTGCTTATGACGACAAGCCAGAGCTACGGTAAAGTTAACCCGCTTACCGAAACGCTCGACCGCGAGGAAGGGGATACTGACGGCCCGTTTGTGCTGGCCGCAGCCGCGGAGAACACCCGCACCGGCGCGCGCGTCGTGCTCTACGGAAGCACTGATTTTGTATCGTCGCTGGATAATGCGAAATTCGCAGGCAACCTGACCGCGTTCATGGGCGCCGTATCATGGTCCAGCGGAAAAGGCGCTTCGGTGGTTATCAAACCCAAGTCGCTGGTTAATCCGAAGCTGGAAGTGTCCAGCCAATCGCAAAGCCTGTTTTTAATAGCATTGGTTGCGGTTGTGCTGCCGGCGGCAGTTATAGTCTCGGGCATTGTAGTTTGGAGACGAAGGGTAAGGCGCTGATGACACGGACGAAGAAGCTTGTTTTAATAAGCTTGACGGCGGTTTTGGTGCTGCTGGCTGGAGTAATGGTATTAGTCTCGTCCCTGGGGAAGAAAGCTGCGGGCATATGGCTTTCAAGAACGCCCGTACAGGATATTGTCTCCATACAGATAGAGGACAGGGAGTCGGATAACGCGCTCGCCGTCAAGTATGAAAACGGGGAGTGGAACATGGACGGTGTTGCCGTGGAGCAGGAGAAGATGGCTCCGCTGCTTGCAACGCTGGGCTATATGAAAGCGGCTTACAAGGTTGAAGACAGGGAGAATATGGCGCAATACGCGCTGGACGACCCCCGCGTGGTGATAAGCGTTGAGCTTAAAAACGGCGGCAGGCAGAGGTATATGCTGGGGGATTCTTATGCAAACACCGGTACATACATGCAAGTGCAGGATGATAATTCTATATACCTGTTAGACGAGATGAGAGCCGATGTGCTGCTGACCTCTTCGAAGGTGATAATGGAAATACCACTTAACCAGGTCAATTTCAACAAGATCGTAGGCGTCACCATTAAGTCTCCGGAAAAGGGCGAAATAAGATGCAATCAGTCCGAGGCGCCAAGGTCGCGGGGGGATTTCTACTGGAGGATGGCAATGCCTTATACCTGCAATGCCAGCACCGACGGCATACAGGAGATAATCGACCATATTGAAAGCATCGAGTGGGTAAAAGAGGTTAAAGGAGCCAGGCAGGACAGCGAGTACGGGCTGGACGCAGAGTCGAGAGTATTTACGTTATACGACTCGTTCGACCGCGAGCTAAAGATAACGGTGGGGGATGCGCAAGGCGATAAGGTGTACTGCAAAATAAGCGGCCTTGACGGAGTCTACCTGATTGACAAAAAGATATTAAACGTATTTGACATAAACGCCAAAGAGATAATCGACCCGACACTTTACTACTTTGAGGTAGCGTCGGTCACGGAATGCGCAATAACGTTCGGAGAAGACAGGCATTCGCTGCAGGCGGTATGGGTTAAGGATGAGACGACGGGCAAACAGGAACAAAGGTTCGTTGCGGACGGCGCGTCCATACCAAGCGCCGATTACCATACGATAGCGGCGGCGTTGCAGGATATAAAGTGGGACATGGAGCCCCTGGATGAATCGGAATTGGGGGATGAAGTAGGCGTGTTCTTATTCAAGCGTCTGTCTGCTCCCTATGAAGAACTGCTGACTTTCAGAGAAGTAAAAGGCCGCCCCGGATTTGTAAGCGTCGATTACGGAAACGGTGCGCTGGGCGTTCTGAAAACCGATGAAATTAAAGCTTTCATATCAAAAATCAAAGATGTGGAAGGAACAATATAAGGCTGAAACACGGCGTTAAAACCATGAAATTCATTGCTTGGAAAGGGGGGAATAAGCAAAGGGCTGTTTGGGTTTTATGGTTTAAGCAGATCAAAAATACAAATAAAAACGCCATGGATTCAGCAAACAAAAAATGAATGATTTAGCCCCATTCATTATTACCCAAAACTTATAGGAGGAAAGAGAATGAAGAAACATTTGGTGACACTATTGATATGTGTTCTGGCGCTTGCAATGATTGTCAGCGGTTGCGCCGGAGCTGAAACTCCCGATCCCAGCGCGGATACGCAGCCGAGCGCTGAGGCTCCTGCTGATACGTCCGTCGCTCCTTCCGAAGAGGCTCCGGCCGAAGAAGCTCCGGCCGGAGAAGGCGATGTGTTTGTTGCTTATGCCAACAAAGGCCTTGACTACTACTTCTGGACAGTATGCCAGGTTGCGGCTCAGAAGGAATGCGAAGACCGCGGCTGGAAGTTTGAAGCTTCCGACGCTAAGCTGGACGCTGCGAAACAGTTCGACCAGTTCGTAAACTTCATCAACAAGAAGCCCAACGCGATACTGTCCGACCCGATCGACTCCGAAGGCCTCATCGCGGCGGCTGATCAGGCTGTAGCGGCCGGTATCCCCGTTGCTATCGTTGACACACCGCTTACCGGCGGCGACATCGCTGTATCCGTTGCGTTCGACAACTATGACGCCGGCGTACTGGCTGCCAAGGCTATTATTAAGGCTCTTGAAGCCAGATATGGCGAAGCCAAGGGAACGGTAGTCAATGCTTACGGCGCTATGAGCTCGTTTGCATGGCGTCTGCGTAAGGAAGGCATGGATGCAACGTTTGCTGAATATCCCAACATCAATTATATAGCGCTGCCGTGCGAAGGCGAAATCAGCAAAACACAGGACGCTGTATTGAACCAGTTTGCGGCTGGCGTGAAAATTGACGCTCTGCATACGCCTTCGGACAACCCCGGCATGGGCCTGGTATCCGCTCTTAAGATGCAGGATAAATGGACAAAGCGCGACGACCCGAATCACGTTATAGTTGTCACTATCGACGGCGAGCCTATAGCGAACAAGTTCATCGAAGAGGGATACTACGATTACAGCATCGCTCAGGACGGATATTCCTACTCGGCAATAGCCATTGAAATGCTCGAAAAATACTCGTTCAAGGGCAAGGATGTTCCTCTTGGACCTTACTCCAACGACAAGTATTATTGGGAAAACTGCGAAATCATCGAATCCGATGCTGGCCCGTACGTAAAGGTTCCTGCATACGAAATCAATCCCGAAAACTGCACAGACCCGAGACACTGGGGTATTGTTGCTGAGCAGGAATTGAACCTTAAGTATGACATGTCCGCGATAGAGGGTTAACGGAAAAAAGTTATCGTCATAAATTAGACGCATAACGAACATAGACTTTGGCAGGCCGGCGTATTAAGCGGTTTCTTAAAAAGCCGGCCTGCTCAAAGCCCTTAAAAACGGTATTTGTGTGTTGGGACCAGGCGGCAGAGATGTATATTTTCGATATGAAAGGAGAAGCATGGTGGAACAGGATATATTACTGGAAGTCCAAAATGTAAGCAAAAGCTTCAGTACCACGCATGCCCTGAAGAATGTAAACTTAAAAATTAAAAAAGGAACGATCCACTCGCTCGTAGGGCGTAACGGTGCGGGAAAAAGCACTATGGTCAATATTATTGCGGGTGTTTATAGACAGGATAAAGGCAGCGTCATGTTTGAGGGTAAGGATATATCCCATTTGAGGCTTAAAGAGAGACAGGATATGGGCATACGCCTTGTGACGCAGCACGCAAGTATCGTACCGGATATGGATGTTGCTGAAAATATATCTTTAGGGTTATGGCCAAAAAACAAGGCAAGGTTTATAGATTGGAAGGGTATGCACAAACGGGCCGTTGAAGTGATGGACGAATTCGGCCTCAAAGTTGACCCATATAAAAAGCTAAGGGAGTTATCGCCTGTCGACCAGCGCAAAGTTAATATAATTCGCGCTCTCTTCGGCGGCGGAAAGCTTATAATACTCGACGAACCGACTACATCGCTGTCGGTTGAGGATCGCGAGAATCTGTTCCACTTCGTCAAGGAGCAGGTAAAGAGCGGCATAACATTTATATTTATTTCACACTACCTTGAAGAAGTACTTCGCGTTTCAGACGAGATTACGGTTGTCCGCGACGGCGAGGCGTATACGGGCTCCAAATGCAATTCGCAGCAGGACCTTGCAAACCTGGTTGCCGGTGAAGAAGTCGAACTGACAATGCGCGATCCTAATAAGGTTATTGACGAGAATGTAGTCCTCGAGTGTATAGATTTAAGCGCAAGATTTTTGGAGCCTACATCTTTGAAGATCAGAAAAGGCGAGATTGTCGGTTTTGTGGGTTTCCCGGGTTCCGGCGCGCGCGAGATATGCACAACCATATATGGCCTGACAAAGAAGCACGGCGGAACGATAAAGATGCACGGCAAGGAGATCGAGATAAGAGAAGCAAACGACGCGCTGAAAAACAGGATCTGCTATCTGCCGGACGACAGGCATGCCTACGGCATAGTGCCTATAATGACCATCAGGGAAAACATAGGGCTTTCCTCGTTAAAATATAAGCTCAAAAGCAAGTTTGGCATGCTGAACCTGAAAAAAGAAGAAAGCATTGCACAGCATTCGTTGCAGGCGCTTAAGATTAAAGCCCGGACGATAGATGATACCGCGGCCAGTCTGTCGGGCGGCAACCAGCAAAAAGTGGTGCTCGCTAAAGTTTTGGCCTGCGACCCCGAACTGCTGATACTCGACGAACCAACGATAGGTATAGATATAAAGAGTCGCGAAGAGATAATGAAGCTGATTCAAAACCTTACCGCGATGGGTCTGTCGGTTATCTATGTAACAAACGACTTTGATGAACTCTTGCGCATTGCAGACCGCGTTGTGATATTCAACAAGGGAAGAATTGTGGGAGATGTTGTAAACGACGGCATTACGCCGGAAGAAGTTATTGAAATTAGAGATAATAAAGGTGGAGTAGCGGTATGAGTGGTAAAATAAATAGTTCCGGAGAGAACAGACTGGTTAAGGCGCTAATCGATAACATTGTGTGGGTGCTGTTGCTTTTTGGCGTAATAGTGTTCATAATATTGCGCCCGAATTTCTTCAATCCAATTGCGAACCCAGAGCTTTATCTCAATATACCGATGCAGGCCGCGGTTATTGGCGTAATGACAATTGGCCTTGCGGGTACGATACTGCTTGGCGATATCGACCTTTCTACGGTCGGCATAATGGCCGTTTCGGCGACTGTCGGCGTTTTGCTCTTTAAAACGGCCGGGATACCGGCAATATTGGCGATGCTTATAATACTTGCCATGGGAGCGCTCTTAGGGTTCATCAACGGCGTGCTGATTGCCAAACTCAAAACGGTTGCGCTTATCGAAACGCTGGCTATGAATACGACGCTTGCCGGCGTGGTGCTTGCTATCACAAGAGGACGGACGATAACGGTAGCCGAACCTGCATACACCGGCATTGGCCAGGGTAAGCTGTTCGGATTTATACCCTACCTTGTCATCGTGCTCATCGTAGTATATATAATCATGTATTACGTATGGAGAAAGACGGCTCTTGGACGCAGCATGTTTGCAGTAGGCGGCAACGCAAGCTGCGCGAGGGTTTCGGGTATAAACGTAGACAGAATACGAATTGCGACGTTCACCATTTCAGGGCTGCTCGCGGGCCTTGCCGGCGTTATGCTTTCCTCAAAAATGGGTTCCATAAACAGCGTGTTCGGTTCCACATACTCGATGGACACTATAGCCGCTGCGGTTATCGGCGGCACGTCGCTGTCGGGCGGCATAGGAAGAGTGTCCGGCGTTCTCGGCGGCGTTATGCTCCTTAACTTTGTGCAGGTAGGCCTGCAGGTATTCGGCCTGGACTCGTACTACGTACAGATGGCGACAGGCCTCATAATAATGCTTGCCGTGCTTATAGACTCGATGCGTATACGTTATCAGAGCCGGTCCTAGCGGTAAGGTAAAGGGGTGTCAATATGAAGGCGATTTATTTGGACAGCATACGAAAGCTGTCGGAACGCGAACTGCCCATTCCCAAACCGAAACCGGACCAGGTGCTGGTCAAGATGAAAGCTGTCGGCATATGCGGCTCGGACGTCCACTACTGGCATAAGGGCAAAATCGGTTCATTCGTAGTTAACGAGCCGATGATACTCGGCCACGAATGCGCAGGCGTTGTAGAGGAGACGGGAAGCAAGGTAAGCGGACTCAAAGCCGGAGACAGGGTTGTAATAGAGCCGGGCGTACCGTGCTATAAATGCGAATATTGCATGGGCGGCAGGTACAATCTGTGCCCGCAAATGCGGTTTTTTGCGACCCCGCCGGTAGACGGATCGCTCGTGGAATATGTGGCGTTCGACTCAAGCCTGGTGTTTAAGATACCGGACAGCATAGACGATTTCGGGCTGGCCACGATGGTGGAGCCTCTCGCGGTCGGCGTTTTTGCCACAAAGCGCATACAGCCCAAGCTGGGAGACAACGCGGTAGTATTCGGCGCCGGCATAATAGGCATAGCCTGCATGCTGGCCGCAAAAGCTGTGGGATGCACGTCGGTTACGATAGCGGACATACGCGAAGACAGGCTTAAAAAAGCTGTCGAACTGGGCGCGGACAAGGTAATCAACCTCAAAACGGACGAGGTTCCGCATCAAGCTTTTGACGTGGGCTATGAGGCTACAGGCGCCGACGCGTGCCTTGCGCACCTTGCGAAATGCATGAAGTCGGGCTCGAAGGTTTCATTGCTCGGATTGGGCGCCGATACGCAGACGCTGCCGCTTGTAGAATTCGTCTGCCGTGAGATAATGCTGGTTCCGTCATTCAGGTACGCGAACTCTTACGCACAGGCTCTGCAGCTCATAGCAATGAACAAGGACAAGTTAAAAGGAGCTATTACTCACAGGATACCGTTCTCGCTTAAAGGCGTTGATGAAGCGTTGAACACTGCGTTTTCGGATATGAATGCGTGTAAGGTTATCGTAGATTTTAAATAAATTATATACATCAAAGAAGGGGTACAAAAATGAAACACGTTGTAAATGTTGCACATGGACGCGAACCGGATACCGATCCAAGAAGTCTGCGCGCTCGCGTGGAACCGAGAGATGCAAAGGTGCTGAGGGATACTTATTATCTCATCGATCAGAAAAAAGGCCCGTCTCTTAGGCTGACATGCGGCTATACGACAGTTTACCCGACAGGCTCGACGACGGGTCACGCTCATGACGATATGGAGGAGATCTATTACTTCATCTCCGGCGAAGGGATAATGATTGTCGGCGAAGACGAGTTCCCGGTAAAAGCGGGCGACTGCCTGTATGTTCCGCCGGGTGAATACCATACGACGATTCAGACAGGAATTTTGCCGCTCGTATTCGTCTGGAACACCTGCAAGGTGGACGGCGACGAGGTCCCCGCGGGAGGTAATAAGTAATGATCGAAAAAATGCTGATAAACGGGGAGTGGAGGGAAGCTGCTGACGGCCAGACGTTTCCCGTTATCGATCCCCGGACAGCCCAGCCTTTCTCCAAAGTGCCCAAGGCAACCAAGAAGGATGTCGAGGACGCTGTAAACGCGGCTGAAAGCGCGTTTAAAAGCTGGTCCGAGCTTAATGTATTCAAGCGCTCGGCAATACTGAGAAAGGCCAGCCTCATAGTTCAGGAAAATAAGGAAGCCATAGGTAGAACGATGAGCCGGGAGCAGGGCAAACCTGCTGCCGAAGCGATAGGCGAGGTGCAAAAGGGCGCCGATATACTTCGCTATTACGCGGAAGAGGGAGAGCGCGTATACGGAAGAATAATAGCGAACGAGGACGAAAACACCACAAGCATGGTGATATACCAGCCTATCGGCGTATGCGCCGCGATATCCCCATGGAATTATCCCATAGAGCTGCTCGCCTGGAAGGTGGGCGCGGCGCTGGTTTCAGGGTGCACGCTTGTATGCAAGCTGCCTTCCGAGACGCCGCTGAGCCCCTTGATGTTCCTTGACTGCGTCATGAAGGCGGGTGTACCCGCGGGCGTTCTCAACGCGCTTACAGGCGCAGGCCGCGAGATGGGCAGCTGGCTGCTCGAAAACCCGAAGATTAGAAAGGTAGCTTTCACGGGTTCGACCAGAGTCGGAAAAACGGTGTTCGGTTCGTGCGTGGAAACGCTGCGCAAGAGCTCTATGGAACTGGGCGGCAGCCTGCCCATGCTGGTGTTCAAGGACTGCGACCTGAACGCTGCCGTAAAAGGAGCGGTGCGTCGCTCGTTCAGGAACATGGGGCAGATATGCATAGCTATTAACCGCATATACGTCGAACAGGACATATATGAGGAGTTCCTCAAAAGATTCAAGGAAGAGACCGAGAAGCTCACAATCGGCGATGGGCTTAACGAGGACGTTAACTTAGGGCCCATGTGCACGGTGGCCGGCCTGCGCACGGTAAGCGAGCATGTGAGCGACGCGCTTGAAAAGGGCGCGAGATTGCTGACAGGCGGAGAGGCGCCGATTATTCCCGGCTTTGAAAACGGATACTGGTATAAGCCGACAATACTCGCGGACGTTAATCACAATATGAAGATAATGACCGAAGAGACGTTCGGGCCCGCGGTAGGCGTTATGCCTTTTAAAGATCTCGACGAAGCTTTAAAGCTTGCCAACGATTGCGTGTACGGGCTTGCTTCCATAGTTTTTACGCAGAATCTTACCACCGCCCACACATGCGCGCTTAAGCTGGAGTCGGGCAACGTTGCGATAAACAACGTCGACGCGGGCGTTATCAACGCGCCGTACGGCGGCTGGAAGGAATCGGGATTCGGACATGAGCACGGTCCGGAAGGGCTTCGCGAGTATTTTCATTTAAAGCATGTGCGTCTCAGGATTATATAGTATCAGTGAGGTAGCAAAATGAAACAATATGTCGCTGCTATGGACATTGGCACGAGCGGATGCAAGTCTATCATAGTGGATGAAAACGGCGCTGTGGTATCCGCCGTTACCGAGGAATACCCTCTATATTCTCCGAAGCCTGGCTGGAACGAACAGGACCCGGAGGACTGGTGGCGCGGGGCGTATACCAGCATGAGGAAGGCTATACAGAAAAGCGGCCTTAAGAGCAACGAGATTAAGGCCGTAAGCCTCTCCGGGCAGATGCATGGGCTGGTAGCGATGGATAAGGACAACAACGTAATACGCCGCGCATTCCTTTGGAACGACCAGCGCTGCGCAAAGCAATGCCAGGATGTACTGGATAAGCTCGGCGGCATTGACGGGTTGGTAAAGTATACTAACAACAACCTGCTTCCGGGCTATCAGGGCGGCAAGATATTATGGCTTCGCGAAGTCGAGCCTGAGAATTACGCCGCGATGGTAAGAGCGATATTGCCCAAAGACTATATTCGCTTTAAGCTCTCCGGCAACTTCTATACTGACGTTTCGGACGCGTCGGGCACAGGGTTTTTCGACGTCAAAAAACGCCAGTGGTCGTATGAGCTGCTGGACATCCTCGGGCTGCCTCGCGATATCTTCCCGGAGGTGGTGGAATCCGACGTCGTCACCGGCACGGTACAAGCCGAGGCGGCAGCGCTTACGGGACTGGCCGAGGGTACGCTCGTGGTGGGCGGCGGCGGAGACAGCGTTATACAGACGACGGGCATGGGCCTTATCGAGGAAGGCATACTGGGGCTTACTATAGGTACGGCCGGTATTGTCGCGATGGGCATGTCGCAGTACCTGGAAAACAACGGCGGAACGCTGCAATTTTTCTGCAACAATCAGAAGGACCTTTATCACATAATGGGCGTGATGCTGGCAGGCGGCGGAAGCTATCAATGGTACCGGAACACGCTTTGCGAAAGCGAGATGAGCCTTGCGAAGCAAAAGGGGGTGGATCCTTACCAGATAATGAACGTGGCGGCAAAACAGTCGCCGGCGGGCGCAAGGCGGCTTATATATCTGCCGTACCTTTCAGGGGAACGCTGCCCGTACTCCGACCCGAATTTGAGGGCGTGCTTTATTGGGCTGACTCAAGGCCACGGAAAAGGCGATATAAGCCGTTCGGTAATGGAGGGCGTCACCTACGGCATGCGGCTTATAAGTGAAAGCATACTAAAGCTTAAGCCGATGAAGATGGAAAAGATTATCGTGTCGGGCGGAGGCAGCAAAGCGGACCTTTGGCGGCAGATACTCAGCGACATTTTCCAGCTGCCGGTTTATACCGTAAGCGGCGCAAGCGAAGGCGGAGCATACGGCGCGTGCATGGTGGCGGGCGTCGGCGCAGGGATATGGAGCAGCTTGAAAGAAGCATGCAATAATCTTAAGACTGAGACGGTCAACGAGCCTCAAATGAAGAATAAGGCTATCTATGACGAGCTCTATGGGATATACGCCGATACCGTACCGGTAATGAAGACGTTGTTTGACCGTATATCGGAATGATTTTGTATCTGGGCGATATTTTGTAACAGGGCTATACATCCGGTGGGTGAAGTGTTATATAATTGAATAAATATGATACATTAGACAAATATAATGTGCTGCTATATAATTAATATAATATGTATAATATGCCATTAAGTATGAAGGGGAATCTGTATGCTGGATAAAAATAGCCCTACGCCACTATACGTTCAGTTTGAAGAGAGTGTCAGACACAAAATTGAAAATGAAGAATGGCCGCTGAATTCCATGATACCTTCGGAGAATGAACTGAGCAGGACTTACGGCATCAGCAGGATGACGGTCCGCTCAGTTCTGAACCGGCTGGTCATGGCGGGCCTGCTGTATCGAGTTCCGGGGAAAGGTACGTATGTGTCGGAAGCGAAGATAGAGAGCAGTCCGCTTTCCTGGATGGGTATACGCGAGCAGCTTGAAAGGATGGGTTACGAGACGGAGACCAAGCTGCTTACGGCCGAACTCGTTTCGCCGTCTGCGCGTATATTGAGGCTGCTGGAGATTAAGCCGGGAGCAACCGCATATCTTGTCAAGCGGATACGTTATGTAAAAGGGGTTCCGCTGAGCGTCCATACTTCTTATATACCCCAGGAGGTATCTCCGGATCTGGAGCTGCAGGACCTTGAAGGGAAGCAGCTTTGCGACATATTGACGGATGAATACAACTGCCGTATAGCAAGGCAGGTGGAAACGCTCGAGTCCATCACCGCGTCTGCGGAAGAGGCGGAGCTTTTGGGGGTAAGCACTTCGTTTCCGCTGCTGCTGCTCGAGAATCGCGTATATAATTCCAACCAGGTGCCCATCGAGTATTCCAAGGTTGTTTTCAGAGGGGACAAGATCAAGCTCCGCTTGGAACACGGGCAGAATGGCAACGGCTAAAAAATTTAGGCCGGGAGTTATATACATGTAAACTGCAATGCATACCGGTCTGCCAATGGGGGCAGGGGCACGTGCATTAGTCGGGCGTTTTTATGCGCAAGCTTATATATACAAGTATAAAACGCTTCATACTAGTAGATACAGCATGGGCATATTGGAAGATTAATGTAATAATGGGACAGAAACGCTGCGTACTCAAAGCCTTAAGGAAGGATGACGAGAATGAAAAGTGATTACAAAAGCATATTGAGCGGCATCTTCCCGTCTATTACAACGCCATTTATCAAGGGAGAAGTGAGTATTTCCTGCCTCGCGTCAAATATCAGAAAATACAACGAGTTCGGTCTGGGCGGCTATATGGTATTGGGGGGCAACGGCGAATATCTGGGCTTGACAGAAAAAGAGACATACAGAGTTGTAGAGACAATTGTTGAGAACAAGAAAGCCGACAGACCGATAGTGGCAGGAGTGGGGAGAGAGTCGGCAGAGGCGACCGTCCGCTTCATCAAAAGCCTTGCAAAGTATGGCATAGACATCGCAAGCGTAATCACACCTTATTACTTTGCAAGGCATATGAAGGACGAAAATTTGATTGCTTATTATTTGAAAGTAGCGGACGAGTCGCCAATACCGATATTGATATACAACTCTCCCGAGTACGCGGCGGGGGTGGAAGTTTCGCCGCACGTCATCTCCGTACTGAGCAAGCACGAAAATATCGTCGGAATGAAGAACTCGTCCGGCAAGGAGCTCTCGATATACACGGCCGCGTCGCAAGGGCAGGAATTCTATTACCACGCGGGAAAATCGCAAACCTGCTACAGAGACCTTACACAGGGCGCCGTAGGGGCTACGCTGTCTATGGCGATTTACTGGCCGCAAATATGCATACAGCTTTACCGCCTTTACATTATGGGCAGGACAAGCGAGGCCGAGCAACTCAGCGAAAGCATCAAAATGATCAATCGCTTGGGAGTATCAAAGTATGGCGTGCCGGGCGTGAAATATGCGATGGACCTTGCGGGATTCTTCGGAGGAGAGCCGAGGCTGCCTCTGCTGCCGCTGACAGACGCGCAAAAACAGGAAATCAGAAAAGCATACGAGATTGAAAAGGGAGTTGAAAAAAGCTATGAAGATATCGATAGGATGTGACGAACTGGGTATTGCCTACAAGCAAATGATAATAGATACCTTTTCGAAGAAAGGCCATGAATTCCTCGACGCGGGAGTTTCTGAAGGGGAAAAAATAAACTACCCCACGGTTGCTTATAAGGCCATACGTCAAATGAAAGAAAAAGCCTGCGACAGGTGCATACTGATCTGCGGTACGGGCATAGGCATGGCGCTTACGGCAAACAAAATAGAAGGCGCTTACGCCGCTGTCTGCCATGACGTCTACTCGACGGAACGCTCTATACTCAGCAACAACTGCAACACCATGTGCATAGGCGCGCTTGTTGTCGGGCCGAAAACCGTAGAGTCGCTGGTCGGCCTGTGGCTCGATTTAAAGTTTGACCCGAACAGCCGCTCATACCCCAAAGTACAGGAGATATATGCCATCGAAGCGGAACAGGGGGGAAAGCATGCTGCAAAGTGACCTAAGTGTTCTGGAAAGGGGCGCCCATAACATCAGAAAGCATATCGTCAACACCATCGTAAATAACGGGGAAGGCCACGGCGGGCCAGCGCTCTCATGCGCCGACATACTCTCGGTATTATACCTTGGAATAATGAATATCGATAAGGACAACCCGGGCGACATAAACAACGACAAATTCATACTGAGCGCCGGGCATAAATGCCTTGCCATATACGCCGCGCTGGTAGAAAAGGGAATTATAGACCGCTCTGTACTCGATACATACAACATGCTGAATTCGCCGGTGCCCGGGCATCCCGACGCGACAAAGCTTCCGGGCGTAGAATTCAGCACGGGTTCTCTTGGACATGGCCTGCCGCTGGGCTGCGGGTTTGCCGTAGCCGCCAAAATGAAAGGGCTTGGCTACAAGACGTACGTGCTTATGGGAGACGGAGAGCAGGGCGAAGGCTCCAACTGGGAAGCCGCTTCGTTTGCCGCGCACAACAAGCTTGACAATCTCATCGCGATAATCGACGAAAACGGGCTGCAGATAAACGGCAGAACGGCGCAAATATGCAAGCCCAGCAGCTTTGAAGAGCGCTACTCGGCGTTCGGATGGAGCGTTAAGTCGGTCGATGGACATGATGTGGGCGCATTGTATGATGTGCTCAAAGCCGTGCCTTTTGAAGCCGGCAAGCCGTCGATGATAGTGGCAAAAACGAGGAAGGGGCGCGGCATTTCCTTCATGGAGGATAACGTTGCCTATCATCATTGGCATCCGAATAAGGAAGAAGCGGAAAAAGCGCTTAAGGAGATAGAACAGGCTGAAAAAAGGTGGGTAAAATGAGCAGGATGGATCCAAGGAAAGCATTTGAAGAGACGTTTTTTGAGATGGGCGGGGAAAACAAGAATATAGTAGCCGTTTCGTGCGATTCCGCGTCGGGCGGAGGGATGAAGAGCTTTTTTCAAGCCTATCCCGAAAGAACGGTGGAAACGGGAATAAGCGAGCAGAATGCGATAGGAATATGCGCGGCTCTTGCCAAGCAGGGCTTGATACCCTTTATCGTGGTTATTACGCCGTTTATCACAATGAGAGCTTACGAGCAGGTAAGGGACGACGTGGGCTATATGAACATGAACGTCAAGCTCGTCGGTTCGGGCGGCGGCCTTGCGTATTCAACGCTCGGGTCAACGCATCAGGCGGTTGAGGACATAGCGCTTATGCAGACCATACCCAACATGACGATACTGTCTCCCTGCGACGCCTACGATATAAAAGCGGCGCTTAAAATGGCGGCAGAGGTAAAAGGGCCGGTTTACATCAGAATGCCAAGGCAGGCGCGCGAGGTAAAGGCGGAAAAGCGCAGCCTGTGCTTAGGAAAAGCGGAGGTGTTAAAAGACGGCAAAGACGTGGCGATATTTGCGACCGGGCCTATGGTGGAGGAAGCCCAGAAAGCCGCCGAAATGCTTCAGCGCGAAGGAATAGACGCCGCCGTGCTCGGGTTTATGACCGTCAAGCCGCTGGACGAAGAAGCCGTAAAGGCGTATGCGAAAGACGTAAAGATGATATTTACGGTGGAGGAACACTCCGTTGTAGGCGGGTTTGGATGCGCGGTGGCAGCATGCCTCGCTCCCTTGCCGAATACGCCGCCTGTTCATATTATCGGCGTCAGGGAGAAGGCAAAGAATACGGGACCGTACGAAGAGCTGTTGGACCACTACGGGCTTACGGGTGAGAAGATAGCTGAAAAAATTAAAAAAACTAGCAAAGGATTGAGGTAGTATGACAGTTAATTACTCACAGAATTGTTTTGGAAGAGCGGGTGTCAATTTCACGCTGCGTTCACTGGGAGCGTCGGCGGTGAGAGGTCAGGAAGAGTCGTTCGGCAGGGTGATGAACAAGGCCATCAGCTTTGACGAGTACAGGGAACTCAAAGGTCTGGTTAAGTTTATCGGCTTTACGCCCCGGTTTGAGGACGTTATTAAAACGTTTAACGTGCCCGAAGGCGAAACGCCTGCCGGATTCAGAATCGAGTGCTATCTGGAACCGGGCGGAGTGCTTACGGTTGATCTGGTTCGCGATATCAGCTATGATAAAAACGGCATCAAGAGGCCGACGAAAATGGTGTTTTCGGCGGATTCGGCAAACCCGTACGAAATCGCGCCGATATCGGCGCTGCTCGGGAATCTGACGTGCAACCCGGGCATAGTGTATGACCTGTTTATCAACAACCCCAAAGCAAACGTCGGAAACAAGTTTAAAACACTTGAAGAAGTAATGACGGAGATCGGCAGCATACTTGGGCCGGGCTGCGATATCAGCGTGGAGCTCAATAACCCGTTCGAAAAAGACTTCAACAAAATTCTCGACGAATGCGAAAAGTTTAAAGCCATACTGACCGAATACAGGCTGGTCGTTAAAGTACCGCATATGGGGCCTGTCAACGGCGAAAACGTAAACGAGCTGCTGAGCGGGGATAAGAAATTCAGCAAGAGGTATGACGAGCCCTTAACCGAGGACGCTTTCCGCAGCCATAACCTGGCTTTAAGGCTCAGGGAGCATGGCTACAGGATCAACTATACGCTGATGTTTGAACCGCATCAGACTGCGCTGGCACTGCAGGCGAAGCCCGCATTTATCAACACGTTTGTACGGCACAGGCTCATGCAGTCCGAAAAGATGAGGAACCTGCTCGCGTTCTATGAAATATCCAGAGACAAGAAGCACCTCGAGGATTTAAGAACGCTTATGCTTAATTCCGATATGCTCAGCAAGAACGAGGCGGAAAAAGACCTTATCGATGTGAAGCGCTTTGCTGAGGATATGCTGCGCTACCGTCATTTCAACGATAAGGAAGGCGGGGACGGCCTGGATATGGCAAGGCACAACCTTCGCATGTTGAAGCTCAACAACCTTCCGGATACGCGCCTTATTATCTGCAGCATGGAAGGCCCGTACAACTATCCGGACATCGATAAGCTCGTGACCGACCCCGAGTTTGCGGACGTGATTGACCGCCTGGTAATTACCGCGGAGCCGGGATACCTGGCAAGGTTCTCTTCGGCAAACCAGGTCGTATCGTACCAGAGAAGATTCATGAACGCTGTACAGGGCGCAAAATAAAGGAGGAATAAACAATGGACAAAAAGTTAATGGGCGTATTCGCGCCTATAACGACGCCGTTTACAAAGGACGGCAAAGTGGATTATGCGGCGCTCGAAAAGAACATGGAGTTTTACGCCAAATCGGGCATACAGGGCTATCTTGCCCTCGGCTCCAACGGCGAAAACAAGAGCCTGACAAACGACGAAAAAGAGAACGTGCTCAAGGTCATCATTGACAACAAGGGCAAGGACCAGTCGGTAATGGCGGGCTGCATATTCGAATCGACCTACGAGACTATAATATATGCGAAAAAGTTTGAAAAGCTGGGCGCGGACTTTTTGACGCTGCTGCCCCCGTCATATTTCAAAAAGCAAATGACCGACGCTGTGCTCATTAAGTACTTCAACGATGTGGCGAACGCGGTGGATACGCCCTGCCTGCTGTATAACGCGCCGCAGTTTTGCGGCGGGACGACATTGTCCGTAAAGCTGGTGCAGGAGTGCGCAAAGAACCCCAAAATAGTGGGCCTCAAAGACTCTTCGACGGGCAATATAGAGAGCTTTTTGTTCGGCGCGAGGGACGTTATGAACGTAATGGCGGGGTCCGCGAACTTCTTCATGTCCACCGTGATAATGGGCGGATCGGGCGGCGTCGTATCTCTCGCCAATATATTCCCGGGGATAGTCAACGATTTGTATCAGCTTATTTTGGCCAAGAAATACGAAGAAGCGTTTGTGCTTAACGAGAAAGTGCTGCGCCTCAACAAAGGCGTTTCCGGCGCAGGCGGCGTGGCCGCGGTCAAGTATGCGATGGATCTTGCCGGCCTTAACGGCGGCGACCCGAGGCTGCCGCTGCTGCCACTTCCCGAAGAAAACAAGGAGAAGATTTGTACTCTGCTGAAGAACGAAAACATGATATAATATCGGAAAGGGTTAAAGCGCTAGGAATGAGAAAAATACTGTTAACCAAAAAACTCAATGAAAAGAATGCCGCCCTTTTTAAGGGTATTCCGGACATTGAGCTCGTAACAATATCGGATAACGACCCGGCCGCTTTTCAGAATCATATCCGCGACGCGGAGGCGATACTGCTGAGCACGGCCTATAAGATGACGCGCGACGTAATACAAAGCGCCGAAAAGCTTAAGGTTATAAGCAGAACGGGCGTAGGGGTGGATAATGTCGACGTAGGAGCAGCTACGGAGCGCGGCATATTGGTGCTTAATACTCCGCAGGCCAATTCGCTGTCCGTCGCAGAGCATACGGTAGCGCTCATAATAGCCATTTCAAAGCAGCTTGTCATGTACGACGATGCGGTCCGCAGCGGCAATTTCCAGATAAGGCGCCTGAATAAAAGCGTCGACGTAGACGGCAAAACGCTCGGTCTGATAGGCTGCGGAAGAATAGGCAGATTCGTGGCCGAAAAATGCCAGGCGGCTTTCAATATGCAGGTGATAGGCTATGACCCGTATATCACAAAGCTTGACGGCATCACGCTTTATAAAGAAGCAGAGGAAGTATTCAAGCGCGCCGATTACATATCGCTGCACCTTCCGCTCACGGACGAAACGCGCAACCTTGTAGGCGAAAAGCTGCTGTCGCTGATGAAGCCGACGGCATATATAATCAATACGTCAAGAGGCGGCATAATCGACGAATACGCGCTGGCCGAAAAGCTGAAGAGCGAGGAGATTGCGGGAGCGGCGCTCGATGTATTTGAATCGGAGCCTCCGGCCGCGGACAACCCGCTGCTTGCGCTTAAAAACGTGATACTTACTCCGCACAGCGCAGCGCTTACGAAGGAATGCTCGTCGCGCGTTGCTTACGAGGCGGCACGGGGCATAAGCGATTATCTCAAAGGGGATACTCCGGAGTTTATATTCAATAAGAAATAGCGGCTTTAAGTGTGACATCAGCACTGCAATGCTCAACACATCAAACCGAATGCCTACTGTATTTGGCCGGCGCATGCGCCGGCCAAACGGTAGGTATAAATGTTTCAGGGGAATGAATGAATCTTTCTGACACGGCAAATAAGAAATATGGCAATGATACAAATATCGATCTGCACATTCATTCAAAGAATTCGGACGGCGGGGAGACAACGCCCGAACTGCTGCAAAGATTCAAAAAGTACGAAATAATATCTTTTACCGATCACGACAGCGTGCAATGCTACTATGATTTACTGGCGATGCGTAACGAGGACCTAAAGGATAAGGCCATAGTACCGGGCGTGGAGTTATGCTACCGGTATAATAACGAGTTAAGGGACATACTCGGTTACGGCATAGACGTCGGCATGGTAAATGAATTTTTGGAAAAGAGATACCCGCAGTCGGAAAGGTTAAAAAAGCAGCAGATCTGCCTTGAGAAAGCGAAGGAAGCGTTCCGGAAGAAAGGGCTTAAGTTTGACGAGGATATTGAGGTTGTAAGCGGAAACAAAAGCGAGGCGTACGTAGTTATATACAATTCGCTTATGAAATATCCCGAGAATATAGAGAAATACGGGTTTTTAGCGAACGTCGCGGATTTTTACAGGTATTATTATTCAAACAGGGAATCGGATTTTTTTGTAGACGAATCGTTTGACCTGCCTTCGATAGGCGAGGTGATCGGGGTCATTCACGAAGCGGGAGGGCTTGCGTTTCTGGCGCATCCTTGCGCGTATTCAAAAGAACAAGCGGAATGGGCAAGTTATATTGAAAACGCGGTCGATAACGACATCGACGGCATCGAGGTATACCATTATTCGGCGGATAAGCAGGCTGCCGGCTTTTTGTACCGGACGGCGAAGGAAAAAGGCCTATTTATAAGCGGCGGAAGCGACTTTCATCAACACGGCAAGCATTGCGGGTTCGGAAAAACAAAGGTGCCTTACGGCGATATAAAAAGCTGGATAGAAAATGTGGAGCTCTTCAATATCTAGTATTCGTACAAAAAAGTAATTAAGCAACAGGGTAACAGAGTCCGGCAAGTCCGGGCTTTTTGCTTTGTAAAAGCCTTTTTACTGCATTTTGCCAATGCGGCGTGGTATAATAATAAAAAGTCTTTAAGGGGGTGAGCGTTGTGTCTGTAGATATGGCATTAATAGTTCCCCATCCTCCGCTTATAGTTCCCGATATAGGCAGGGGAGAGGAAAGAAAGATAAGGGATACCGTAGAAGCGTATGAAAAGGCGGCGCGAATGATAGCGGACTTTAAGCCTGATACCGTAATAGTGGCCTCGCCTCATTCGGTGATGTACGGCGATTATATTCATATCGCTCCCGGAGAGGGCGCCGAAGGCGATTTCGGAAGGTTCGGCGCTCCGCACGTTTCGATAAGCAAGGCGTATGACACGGAGTTCGTGGACGAATTATGCAAGGAGGCGGGAAAAGCGGGCATATCTGCTGGTACACTGGGACAGAGGGAAAAGTCGCTCGACCACGGCGTACTCGTACCGCTATATTTTATTGAGAAGCATTACCGCGATTACCGGCTTGTGCGCCTGTCGATATCGGGGCTTACGGCGCTCGAGCATTACAGGTTTGGGCGGTGCGCGGCGAGTGTTGCGGAGAAGCTTGGGCGCAGGGCTGTGTTCGTCGCAAGCGGAGACCTGTCGCATAAGCTTACAACTGACGGGCCTTACGGCTTTGCGAAGGAAGGCCCCGAGTTCGACAGCCAAATTACGGAGGCTATGAAGGCGGCGGATTTTCTAAAGCTTCTCAGCTTCAACGAAGAGTTCTGCGAGGCCGCGGCGGAATGCGGGCTGCGTTCGTTTATTGAGATGGCGGGCGCGTTGGACGGCAAAGCGCTGAAGACCGAATTCATGTCTTACGAAGGCCCGTTCGGAGTGGGCTACGCCGTGTGCGCGTATACCGTGACGGGCAGCGACGAACGCCGCCGGTTCGCGCATATTTATGAAGAGGAAAGAAGAAGGAGCCTCGCCGAAACAAAGCGCGGAGAGGACGAGTATGTAAAGCTCGCGCGGCTCTCGCTGGAGACATACATTAAAACAGGGAAGTACGCAAAGCTCCCCCCCGATCTGCCCGCCGAAATGCTGAACAACAGGGCCGGCGTGTTCGTATCGCTTAAAAAGGACGGCAGGCTAAGGGGCTGCATAGGCACTATATCTCCCGTCGAGCCCTCGATAGCGGAGGAGATAATACGAAACGCCGTAAGCGCCGGAACGGGCGACCCGCGGTTCGACCCCGTAGAGGAGGATGAGCTCGATTCGCTCGTCTATAGCGTGGACGTGCTGGGAGAGCCCGAGCCGATAGAGTCAATGGACGAGCTTGACGCAAAACGCTACGGTGTTATAGTGACCAAGGGGTTCCGCCGGGGGCTGCTGCTGCCCAATCTCGAGGGCGTGGATACGCCGGAGCAGCAGGTGGCAATAGCGCTGCAGAAAGCCGGAATACCCGCATATGAAAAATACAGCATGGAACGGTTTGAGGTGGTGCGCCACAAATGAGCAGCGTATCCGAAAAGCCGGAGGCTACAGGGGGCAAAAGCAGGGTAAAGTGCGGCATATGCCCGCATGGCTGCGTAATTGAAGAGGGGCACGTAGGTCTTTGCAGGGCGAGGCGAGCTGTCGGCGGGAAGGTAGTAGCGGACAATTACGGCCTTGTTACGTCTATGGCGCTCGACCCGATAGAAAAAAAGCCGCTTTACCGCTTCCATCCCGGAAGCTATATACTCTCGGTGGGCAGCTACGGATGCAACTTAAGATGCCCGTTCTGCCAGAACTACGGAATTTCGATGGCGGATAAAGCGAGGGTTGGCACCGAGTATATATCGCCCGCGCAGCTTATGGAATACGCGCAAAAGCTTAAACCGCGCGGCAACATAGGTGTAGCGTTTACGTATAACGAGCCGCTTATAGGCTATGAGTATGTGCGCGACTGCGCCGAGGCGGCGAAACAGCTCGGGCTAAAAACCGTGCTCGTTACCAACGGATATGTGAACGAGCAGCCGCTTAAAGACCTGCTGCCGCTTATAGACGCGATGAACATAGACTTAAAGGCGTTTACCGAGGAGTTTTACAGTAAGCTTGGCGGGCATATCGAGCCGGTAAAGCAGGCGATTGCGATAGCTTCAAAGCAATGCCACGTGGAGGTGACGACGCTTATAGTGCCGGGCGAAAACGATACGCCCGAAGAGATGCGCGCTCTGTCGGCATGGCTCGCGGGCGTGGATGTGGAAATTCCGCTGCACGTTACGCGCTTTTTCCCGCGATACAAAATGGCGGGCGCTGATGCGACGCCAGTGGATACGGTATATTCGCTGGCGGATATCGCGCGGGAAAACCTAAAATACGTATACGAAGGCAACTGTTGAGGAAAAATGACGTTTGTTAAGAAAAAAGGTAGTTAGTACTACTAAATATATTAAATATGTATGACAGCGGGCAAAAAAACTTGTTTGTGTGATGTATTGAATGTATACTCGAAATAACTGTACGAAGGCAGAATAACATTAGCAGGAGAACTAAGTGGATATATTCGAAAAATGTTTTAAATGGACGGAAGCCAGGGACGCAAGGGCTTCGGGGATTTACCCTTATTTTCATGCATTGCATACCGCGCAGGATACCGAAGTCGTGATGGACGGCAGGCGCATAATCATGATAGGCTCGAATAACTACATGGGCCTTACAAACGACCCGAGGACGAAAAAAGCGGCAAACGACGCGACGGAACTATACGGCACGGGCTGTTCAGGCTCGAGGTTCTTGAACGGCACGCTGGTGCTGCATGAGCAGCTTGAAAAGGAGCTCGCGGACTTCTTCCATAAAGACGCGGCCATGACGTTCAGCACAGGTTTCCAGACGAACCTCGGCATAATAACCGGCGTGGTGGGCCGGCACGACTATATACTCAACGATACCGAGAACCACGCCAGTATAGTGGACGCGTGCAGGTTAAGCTTTGCGAAAAACGTGCTGCGGTATAATCACAACGACATGAACGATCTCGAAAGCGTGCTTGCCCGGCTGCCCGAGGAAGCTGGAAAGCTTATTGTTACCGACGGCGTGTTCAGCATGAGCGGCGACATAGCCGACCTGCCCAAGATAGTGGAGCTGGCGAAGAAGTACGGCGCGCGTGTAATGGTGGACGACGCGCACGGCGTAGGCATGCTGGGTGATTGCGGAAGAGGCACGGCGAATTACTTCGGGCTCGAAGACGACGTGGATATAATAATGACGACGTTCTCAAAGTCGTTCGCTTCGCTCGGAGGCTGCGTCGCGGCCAATGCGCTCGTAATAGACTATGTGCGGCATAAATCGCGCCCGTTCATATTCAGCGCGTCGATACCGCCCGGCAACGCGGCGGCGGCGCTTGAGGCGCTGCGTATAATGCGGAGCGAACCCGAACGCCAGAAAGCCCTAATAGACATATCGAACTACATGCGCGCAAAGTTAAAGGACGCGGGCATACCGATAATTGAAGGCGAGACGGCGATAATACCGATATTCACGTACACGATGGAAAAGACGTTTATGATAACAAAGCGGCTATTTGAGGAGGGCGTATACGTCAACCCGGTGATTCCCCCGGCGGTAAAGGAGGGCGAATGCATGCTGCGCACGAGCTATACCGCCACGCATACGCGCTCTCAGATGGACGAGGCGGCGGAGATAATAAAGAAAGTGTTCTTGGAGTTCGGTATAATATAAAAACGATAAGGATGCTGAAAAACGCATCCTTTTTAAATATGCGGGGTCCCCAAAAAGACGTAAGGCTTTTTGGGGTGTGTATCGCAGACTTGATGGAGCGGCAATAAAGCGCCGGATGAGGGGAAATTCTCTGTATAAAGAAACACCTCATCAGTCGCCTGTCGGCGACAGCCTCTCCTCCTGGGGCCCCGACGAACAAAGTTCGTAGGGGTGGGTAAGGAGATGCAAGCGCGTATAAATTAGCAATAAAGCCTTCCCCAAGAGGAGCCGAAGGCGAGCATGCTCAGTGAGCGAAAAAGTGAGCCGAAGGCTCTGTGAGCAAAGGAGAATGCCGAACGGTAGTGACGGCAGGCGACTATTGCGAACAGAGGAGCTGAAGGCAAGCGCACCCAGTGGGTGATGAAGCGAGCCGGAGGCTCTGAGAGCAAAGGAGAATGCCGAACGGTAGTGACGGCAGGCGACTATTGCGAACAGAGGAAGGTGGCGCGAAGCGATAGGGTATTGCCCATTGCAGGTGGGAAGTGGCGCAATGCGCCGGATGAGGTATTGTCTGCTTGGCAACATCTCATATTAAGTGTTAAAATGGACGCAAAAGCGGGCGGTGAAATGCAGTGGAATTCAAAGCTAACGAGATAAGAACATATACGGGTATAAGGATGGACCCGTTTGAAATAACACCGGAGCAGGTGAATATAGAGGATATAGCGCATTCCCTGTCGATGATGGTAAGGGCGAACGGCCATCTTAACAGCTTCTTTTCGATAGCGCAGCATTGCTTGAACTGCGCGGCCGAGGCGAAAAACAGGAGCTTAAGCCGCCGCGTACAGCTCGCGTGCCTGCTGCACGATGCCGCCGAGTGCTATGTCGCCGATGTCCCGAGGCCGGTTAAATACAGGCTGGAGGGCTATGAATTAATAGAGCAGCGCGTTTCGGACGCCGTATTCGCTGCGTTCGGGCTCTCCGATTTATCCGAAGACGAAGCAGAAGCGGTGCGCGATATAGACAACGCCATGCTGTATTATGAATTCAAGGCGCTTACCGGCGCTATAGTAAGCAAAACCCGCCCGCATATATCGGCGGGGCTTGATTTTTCGCAAAAGCCATTTGAACAGGTAAAACAAGAATTTCTCGAAGCGTTTAAAAAGCTGTTTTAAGCGCTTTTATGATTCCACTATCGCGCCGCCGTTTACGTGCAGCACCTGGCCGGAAACATAACTGCCCGCTTCTGATGCGAGGTATACGTATGCGGGCGCTATCTGGAACGGCTGGGCCGCGTACTGCGCGGGCACCGAGCTGCCGAACGAGGCGACCTTTTCTGGCGAAAAGCTCGACGGTATCAGCGGCGTCCATACGGGGCCGGGAGCGACGGCGTTGACGCGTATGCCGTTTTTCATCAGCGACTGTGACATAGACCTCGTGAATGAAACTATCGCGCCCTTTGAGGAGGAATAGTCAATCAAATCCTCCGCTCCCCGGTACGCGGTGACAGACGCGGTGTTTATTATGCTGGCTCCGGGCTTAAGATGGGGGAGCGCGGCCTTCGTCATATAGAAATACGAGAATAAATTCGTTTTAAAAGTATTTTCGAGCTGTTCGGAAGTTATATCGAGTATGCTGTTCTGCGGTATCTGCATGCCGACGTTGTTTACCAGTACGTCTATACGGGAAAAGGCGGCGAGCGTGTCCGAAACGACTTTCCGCGCCGCTTCCTCGGTGCGCAGGTCAGCGCGTATAGGCAGGCATTTTCTGCCGTAATGCTCTACCGCCGCTTTTGTCTCATTGGCGTCCGAGTTGGCAACGAGGTACGCTATTACAACGTCGGCGCCTTCCTTTGCGAAAGCTACGGCTACGGCGCGGCCGATGCCGCTGTCTCCGCCCGTGATTATCGCTACTTTATCCTTTAACTTTTCGCTGCCGAAATATAACGGGTCGTCGTACTGCGGCCTTGGGTTCATATTTGCTTCCCTGCCTTGGAACGGCTGGTGCTGCGGCGGGAAATTCTGCATCGTAATACCTCCGGATTGTTTATAATCCGTTTTAGTTTCTGCGTTGAAAAAAGCAAATATGCATAAAAAAAGCACCGGCTGCCCGATGCGCAGAGACTCTTTGTTCGGTTAAATCATTTGAATATATAGCCTAAGCCCCAGACGGTGTCTATTAACCTGCCGTACGGCTTTATATGCTCGCGCAGCATTTTTACGTGCGTATCGACTGTACGGTCGGTGCCGAAAAAGTCTTCGCCCCATACGCTGCGCAATATCCTTTCGCGCGACAGCGCTACATGCGGGTTTCGGGCGAAGAAAAGCAGCAGCTTATACTCTTTGGGTGTTAGCTCGACGATTTCCCCGTCTATATACACAGTGCGCGATACGGAGTCTATGCACAGCCCGTCGAATATCAGGCGCCTTGGCTCGTATTTGCCGCTGCCCAGACTGTGCCGAAGTATCACGTGTATCCGAGCCATCATTACCTTGCCGGAAAACGGCTTTACTACGAAATCGTCCGCGCCAAGTTCGAAGAACGAAAGCTTTTCTTCCTCGTCGTCGCTATCCGATATTATTATTACCGGAGTATTCGAGCTTTTGCGTATCTGGCGGCAAACGTTCCAGGCGTCCAGCTCCGTAATGTTTGCGTCAATAATGATAATGTGGTATTCGTTTCGCCTGAACAGTTTTAATACTGCAATACCGTCGCCAGCTTCGTCGGCGATCAACCCCTCAAACGTGGCATGAGTCTTGATTCTCGCTCTTGTCTCGGCGTCCGGTCCGGCGATAAGTATTCGTATATCGCCCATGTCAAGCCTCAATTTTCAAGTTTTTACAGAGATACGTTAACGCATAAAGATGAGAATATAAGCAGTAATTATATAATAATAGATATTTTCTCATTAATCAAGTGATAATACATGTGTATGTGGAATATATTAACAAATGTGATAATACTGTTATAGAAATCGCTGAAAATGATGAAAATTATGCGGAATTATGCGGAAACTTTATGAAATTCTTAACAGACCTTTATAATTCTATCACATCTGTTTGTTATGATTACAATAACAACAAGTTTGTTAAAAAAATCACACGTTAGGAGGTATATGATGGGCGCAAATAAAACGGCGGAGCATTGTGACGGGTGCGGGCAGCAGAAATATGCTGAAATCGCCAACATCATCGACCTGTACAAAGACAGGGAAGGCAGCCTGATACAGGTACTGCATCTTGCTCAGGAGATAAACGGATATCTGCCGCTTGACCTGCAGGTGTTTATCGCTGACAGGATGGGAATCCCGTTGTCGGAAGTGTCGGGCGTCGTTACGTTTTACTCGTTCTTTTCCACGAAGCCGAGAGGCAAACATACGATTAGGGTATGCCTTGGAACCGCGTGCTATGTGCGCGGCGGCAAAAAGATAGTGGAAGGCTTGAAGGACCGGCTCGGAATAGATGTGGGAGAAACTACGGGCGACGGCAAGTTTACGTTTGAAGTTGCGCGCTGCATAGGCTCGTGCGGCCTTGCGCCCGCGATGATGATAGACGACGTGGTATACAAACAGGTCAACGTAGACAAGCTGAACTCTATTCTTGCCAGGTACGAGAATGAATAGGAGGCGGCAGTATGAGCGATAAGATCAAAACGCTGGAAAGGCTTGAAGAGATACGGAAAAGCTATAACGATAATCTTCAGAAGTATAAATACAGAATATACGTCTGCGCGGGCGCCGGCTGCATATCGTCAAACTGCGCAGCGGTAAGAGACGCCGCGATAAGCGAGATAGAAGAGGCAGGCCTTAAGGATTCCGTAAGCGTATACGAGACGGGCTGTATGGGCACGTGCGCAGTTGGCCCCGTGATGCTCGTGCTGCCCGACAGGATATTCTATACGGAACTGGACGAACAGAAAGTAAAGGAGATAATAAGATCGCATATACTGCGCGGCAAGGTGCTCGAGCAGTATACTTTTTACGACTATTCGCTCGCGAGGCACGTGCCTTGCATAGACGACATCAACTTCTTTAAGAGGCAGGTAAAAATAGCGCTTCGCAACTGCGGCTCGATAGAGTACGGCAAAATAGAAGCGTATATAGCAAACGGCGGATATTTTGCCGCGTATAAGGCTTTAAACGAGATGACCCCTCAGGCCGTTGTGGACGAAGTCAAAAAATCCGGGCTCAAGGGCAGGGGCGGCGCCGGCTTCCCGACGGGCGTAAAATGGGAGTCGGGCCTTAAGCAGGAGAGCGACGAAAAATATATAGTCTGCAACGCGGATGAGGGCGACCCGGGAGCGTTCATGGACAGGAGCCTTATTGAGGGCGACCCGCATTCGATAATAGAAGGGCTAATAATAGGCGGGTACGCGATAGGCGCAAACCAGGGGTTCATATATATTCGTGCGGAATACCCGATAGCGGTAGAAAGGATGAAGGCGGCGCTTGCCGAGGCAAGGGAGCGCGGATTGCTGGGCAGGAACATACTCGGCAGCAAGTTCTCGTTTGATATCGAGATAAGGATAGGCGCGGGAGCGTTCGTATGCGGCGAAGAGACCGCGCTGATGTCTTCGATAGAAGGGCACAGGGGCGAGCCGAAGCAGAAACCGCCGTTCCCGTTCCAGAGAGGGCTGTTCGGCAAGCCGACGATAATAAACAACGTAGAGACCTATGCGAGCGTGCCCGAAATAATAAACCGGGGCGGAGAGTGGTACACCCAGTTCGGCACGAAAACCAGCAAGGGCACTAAGGTATTTGCGCTCGCGGGCGACGTGGTAAACACGGGCATTGTGGAAGTGCCCATCGGCATGCCGCTCGGAGACATAATATTCGAGATCGGCGGCGGAACTCCCAATAAGAAGAAATTCAAGTCCGCGCAGATAGGCGGGCCTTCGGGCGGATGCGTGACGACCGAGAACCTCAATGTTGCTACGGATTACGAGACCATCAAGAAAGTGGGCGCGATAATGGGCAGCGGCGGCCTTATTGTAATGAACGAGGATACGTGCATGGTCGATACCGCCCGCTATTTCATGGATTTCATACGCGACGAGTCGTGCGGCAAATGCACGGCGTGCCGCATAGGAACGAAGCGTATGCTCGAAATTTTGGAGCGCATCACGCGCGGCGAAGGCGAGGAAGGCGACGTTGAGCTGCTAATAGAGCTCGGCGAGACGATACAGGAGACCGCTATGTGCGGCCTTGGCCAGACGGCGCCCAACCCGGTACTCAGCACGATTAAGTATTTCAGGGAGGAATACGACGAGCATATAAGGAACAAATACTGCCGGGCGGGCGTCTGCTCGGAGCTTTTCATATCGCCGTGCGAGAATACCTGCCCCGCAAACGTAAACGTTCCGGGTTATATGTCGCTTGTGGCGGCAGGCCGGTTTATGGACGCGTACCGCCTGATACGGCAGGAGAACCCGTTCCCGGCGGTCTGCGGAAGGATATGTACGCGGCCGTGCGAGAGCAAGTGCCGCAGAAGGACGGTGGACGAAGCCGTAGCGATATGCGACCTAAAGAGGTTCGTTGCCGATTACGCTATGCATAACGAAAAGGCTTATACGAGGGATATCGTATTCCCGAAGAACGGCAAGAGCGTCGCGGTAATAGGCGCAGGCGCTTCCGGGTTGACGTGCGCGTATTACCTTGCAAGGATAGGCTATGACGTGGACGTATACGAGTCGCACGACACGGCGGGCGGCGTGCTCGCTTACGGCATACCCGAATACCGGCTGCCCAATGATATTCTTGCGCATGAAGTAAAGCTCATAGAGCAGGAAGGCGTGAAGATACACTTAAATACCGAGGTAGGCAAGGATATACTGTTCGGCGAGCTCAAAGCGCGGTACGATTCGATATACATCGCCACCGGCACGCAGCTGCCCCAGAAGGTAAACATACCGGGCGAAAGCCTGCCGGGCGTTATACACGGCATAAAGTTCCTTAAAAAAGCGAATACGCACCAGCCGATAGACATGGGCAAAAATGTAGTGGTAATAGGCGGAGGCAACACGGCCATAGACTCCGCAAGGACAGCGCTGCGGCTCGGCGCTGATAACGTAACGATATTGTACAGAAGGACGAGAGGCATGATGCCGGCTTACGAGACGGAGATAAACGAGGCGCTCGAAGAGGGCATCAAGCTCGTCGAACTTGCCGCTCCGGTACGCTTCATAGCGGGCAGCGACGGCAGGGTGGCAAAGATAGAGTGCGTAAGGATGGAGCTCGGCGAGTTTGACGCGTCGGGCAGGCGCAAATCCGTACTCGTCGAAGGCTCGAACTTCATGATTGATACCGATATGGTAATTCCGGCGGTAAGCCAGTACGCGGACTTCCCGTTCATAGGCAAGGACGAGATAGCCTTAACTCCCTGGGGGACGTTCGTGCTGCAGGGCGACACGCAGATGACCACTATGGAAGGCGTTTTCGCGGGTGGCGACGTAACGCGAGGCCCCGACGAGGTGATACGCGCGATAGCGGACGGCAAGAGGGCTGCTATATCCATCGACAAGTATCTCGGCGGCAAGGGCAAGCTCAACAAGGGCGAGCCTATAGACATACCAAAGATAGCCGACGACGACGAAATAGTCGCACATAAGCGGTTCCCGTTGGAGATGCTCGATCCCGAAACACGCAAAAATTCGTTCGACGAGGTCGTACAGGGGTATCACAAACTTAACGCGATGGCAGAGGCAATGCGCTGCCTGCACTGCGAAAGGAGGTAGCTTTAATGGTTAATATAACGATAAACGGGAACAGCGTTACCGTACCGGACGATTATACCATTATGGAAGCGGCGAAAACGATAGGTATAAACATACCCGGGCTGTGCACGCTCAGCAGAATCCACCAGTTCGGCTCATGCAGAATATGCGTCGTGGAAGTCGAGGGCGCCAAAACGCTGCAGGCGTCGTGCATCACCAAGGTGTCCGATGGCATGGTGGTGAATACGAATACCGATAAGGTACGCAAGGCGCGCAGAGTATTATACGAGCTGCTGCTGTCCGACCACGACAAGGACTGCCTGAGCTGTACCCGCAACCAGACGTGCGAGCTGCAGGAACTCGGCAAAACGCTGGGCGTGGACGCAACGAGGTTTGAAGGGGAGCATTCCGAGTATAACATAGAATCGTCGGTGGCCATTACGCGGAACATGTCGAAGTGCGTGCTCTGCCGCCGCTGCGTCACCGCATGCAACGACGTGCAGGGCGTAGGCGTACTAAACGCTCAGCACAGGGGCTTTGACACGATAATAGGCCCCGCGATGGATTTGCCGCTGGGCAGCGTAAACTGCGCGTTCTGCGGGCAGTGCACGGTAGTATGCCCCGTAGGAGCTCTCAAGGAAACGGACGCTACAAAGAGCGTATGGGAGGCTTTAAGCGACCCCGGCAAGAGGTGCGTAGTGCAGGTGGCTCCCGCGATAAGAGTCGCAATAGGCGAGGAATTCGGGCTCGAGCCGGGAACACGGGTGACGGGCAAGCTTGCGCAGGCGCTCAGGACTTTAGGGTTCGACGATATATTCGATACGGATTTCACCGCCGACCTTACAATAATGGAAGAAGGCACGGAGCTGCTCACAAGGCTTACAAAGGCGCTTTCGGGCGGGGAAGCCGTGCTTCCTATGATAACGTCGTGCAGCCCGGGCTGGATAAAATATGTTGAGCATGCGTACCCCGGAGAGCTGGACCACCTGTCTACATGCAAATCCCCGCACACGATGCTGGGAGCGCTCGCTAAGTCGTTCTATGCCGAACAGATAAGCGTCGATCCCAAGGATATGTTCGTAGTGTCCGTGATGCCTTGCACTGCCAAAAAATTCGAGATCAACCGGCGCGAGATGAAAAACGGCGGCTATCCCAACGTGGACGCGGTGCTGACAACAAGGGAACTCGGGCAGATGATAAGAGAGGCGGGCATCGATTTTGAGCTGCTGCCGGATAGCAGCTTTGACAACCCGCTCGGCATGTCTACGGGCGCCGCCGATATATTCGGTGTTACGGGCGGCGTGATGGAAGCCGCGCTGCGCACCGTATACGAGCTCGTGACAGGCCGCGAGCTGCCGTTTGAAGGGCTGCATGTAACGCCCATTGTCGGGCTCGAACAGATAAAGACGGCGGACATAACTATTGAGGACCCGTTGCCCGAATACAAGTTTTTGGACGGCGTTGTCGTAAAGGTCGCGGTAACGAGCGGGCTTGCAGGCGCAAAGGTATTGATGGAACAGGTCAAGAAAGGCGAATCGCCGTATCATTTCATAGAGGTTATGGGATGCCCGAACGGATGCATAATGGGCGGCGGTCAGCCGAGGTCCAAAGACCCGGACGTGCGTATAAAGCGGCTTCGCGGCATATACGATGAAGACGAGGCAAAGGTTATACGCAAATCGCACGAGAACCCCTCTATAAAGCATCTTTATGCGGAGTACCTGGAATTTCCGGGAAGCCATATATCCCATGAACTTCTGCATACGCGCTACACAAAGCGCGGCAGGTTCAACGAATTGCTGGACTATGATTATGTGAAGAGCGAGGTGGAACCCATGTCGGAACATACGAAGAGCAAAACGGAACGCAAAAAGAAGGAGCCTAGCGCGAAAGCCGCGAGCCGTGTGCGCGAGGATATGGAGTCAGTAAGAGTGATGGCGCTGGAGGCGGAAATAAACAGGCTTAAGCAGGAGCTCAACGATTCAAAGGAGACCGTGGAGATACTCAAGGAAGTAATGAGCGATTATACGCAGAAGCCCAAACGCAAAACATGATTGCAAGACAATATCACCTAAAAGAGTCCGTTTATTGCGGGCTCTTTTTGCGTACAACACCCTATCAAGTCTTACGACTTGCTGGGGACCCCATATTTCCACCCCAAAAAGCCTACGACTTTTTTGGGGCCCCGTATTTACACCCCAAAAGCCTTACGTCTTTCTGGGGCCCCGTATTTCCACCCCAAAAAGCTTACGACTTTTTGGGGGCCCCGTATTAAAGATTCTTCGCTTGCGCTCAGAATGACCAAAGTTACTAATACCATAAAACAGGCTTTTTTTGACATAAGTACATATGTCATTCAGAGGACCGAAGGGACGAAAAATCTTAGCCCAATTTGGTTGCCAGTAAGAGTTTAGGGTTCAAGAAAAATCACACTTTGAAGGGGTGGATGATTATTATACCGCTGTCATGCAACAAACACGAAGAACATGAATAAATTATCGATAAACAAAAAATAATAATTGACAAACCATAAATTTTGTTTTATGATTTTAAAAAACCAGGGAGGTATGCATATGACCGATACGAGCTACTTGTATGAATACTTTGCAAATAAAAGCCCTGACGATAAAACAAAGAAACACAAAAAAGAAAAGAAAGGCGATGCGGCGCAAGACAAGAGAGAAACGAAATGCGCAGAGGGCAGTAAACATGCATGAATCAGGCGAATCCGAAGGATTATCGGGCGTACCGCGGCAGGAAGGAGCCAGGGAGAAGGCTAAAACCCCGGCTAAACTGCTGCTTAGCGCGGCTGCATTCGGCGTGCTGTTTTCATACCTGTTCACCAACCAGAGTCTCGGCGTCAATCTGCTGCTGTTCGTGCTGCTGCTATATGGCTTTGCGCTGATAAACAGAGCGCAGTTTATGAAAAAGACGTTTCGGCAGGAGATGCTCGTAACGCTCTTTTCGCTGCCCGTTATATTCCTTGCGGCATATGCGTTTGTCGGCAGCACGTTTTTAAACTACTTAAGCGTGCCCGTGATACTGTTTGTGATGTTCGTGCAGTACATCGTGCTTTCGGACAACGCTGTTTACAGCTGGTATGAACCGCTGTTTTTCATAGACATAATATTTGCCGGCATCAACCGTATGCTGCTGGGACTGGGGCAGTTTGTCGCGGGCTCCGTAAACGGCATATTCAAGAGACAATCTGAAAAAAAGAGGGGAGTGATAGCCGGCATACTCATAGGCGCCGTGCTGCTGATAATCATAGTACCGCTGTTGCTTATCGCGGACCGGCAGATAGCGGCTTATGTTAGCCTGCTGTTTGCGCAGCTCGACTTAAGCGACGCGCTACTCTATATATTCATGTTCCTCCTCGCCGCGTCTGCGGCCGCCGCGCCGATTGCTACGGCGGGAAGGGCCGAGTATACGGGCAAAAGGCAGGCTTGGGATATCGCGGGCAAAAGGCCGGTGCAGAGCGTGACAATGCTGGTGGCGCTCTCAATGGTAAGCGTAGTATATATATTGTTCGGGGCGGTGCAATTTGGCTACTTCTTCGAAACGAGTGAGACTATGGCCAGACAGCTCGGGCTGACAAGCTCGGCATACGCGGTGAGCGGCTTTAGAGAGCTGCTGTTTGTAACATGCCTTAACTTCCTGATAATCGCGCTGGCGCTCAGGTTCACAAGACAGAAGGACGGAAAAACGCAAACCAGCCTGAAGGTGTTGTATACTATACTGATAGCGTTCAATTTCGTGATAATGGCGTCTTCGCATATGCGCCTTGCGTATTACGAACTATCATACGGATATACCGTCTCCCGGTTTGTATCCCACTCGTTCATGCTGCTGCTCGTGATACTGAACGTAATAATGCTGGCCCGCATATACATCGACAGCATAAAAGTAATCAAATGTTTTGCAATTGCCGCGTTGCTTTACTTCTGCGCGCTTGTTGCGGTAAACCCGGAACTTTATGTTGCGGGAAGCAACATCCGGAGGTATGAGAGCACGGGTAAAATAGATGCCGCATATCTGTTTATGCTTTCGGGCGACGCGATATCGGAAACATGCGATTTTATAAAGGCGCATCCCGAAGTGTATGACGACGAAGCAAAGGCGGCAATGCAGGAAAAATATTATCAGTACGCGGATGCTCAAAGCCTTGGCTGGCAGTCAATGAACATCGCGGACAAAAGGGCGCTTGATAAGCTGCGGAATCTTTCTTGAACCTTTCTCCTTCAGGGCCGGAGTTGAAAACGACACCGGCCCATTTTTATGCGGAAAAATATGTCAGTCATCCGTAACCGTAAATATATCGTCGATGGTGGAGTGAAGCGCTTTCGCTATGTCTGAAGCGAGCTTTAAAGAAGGGTTGTATCTGCCGTTTTCAAGATGCACTATCGTTTCGCGCCTGACGCCTACCTTGCGGGCGAGCTCTTCCTGCGTCATGCCGTACCTGGCCCTGTATTCTTTTATTTTTGTAATTATAGCCATATCAGCGATTTCTCTGTTCTTTGAACTCAGCAATAACCAAAAGTATAATAAACAGCATCATTGAAACCGAAAAACTCAACGCAAAACCGGTTATCAGCTGCTCATTGCTTTTGGTGAACGCGGTTACTGATAATGTTACCGCCTGAACTCCAATGCAGGTAAAAAACGCGGGCGTCGCGGCACGCCGGACGTTCTGCATAAACAATTCATCGGGTATCACAAAAAAGTAGCGCAAGAATACAAGGAACGCAAAGAAGCAAAGAAAGTATCTGTTATCGGTGACAATGCCGAGTATTCCCAATAAACCGAGAAGCCCTAAAAAGCCAAGCTTGTTTTTCATATTATCACCCTTTCGATGTTAGAAATACATCACATTATGTTATAAATATATAACATAGACGTGCTGAATGTCAATGGCGTTTTTTGCTGTATTTTGATTTATTAATCGTATGTAATTCTCATATTTGGGGGTTGATATATTGAAATTTTTCTGTTAAAATAAACTCCTCGAAGCGCCTCCTTGGTCAAGCGGTCAAGACACCGCCCTCTCACGGCGGTAACAGGGGTTCGATTCCCCTAGGAGGTACCAATAAAAAATACCACCGCATGGTGGTATTTTTTATTATATATATTCGAGGGGAATCGAAGGGAGGGAATAATAAACGTGCCAGTGGCACGTTTATCCCGACCCGGCTTGATGGTACTAGCACAACGGTATAAAAGAAACGGCGCGGCCACGTATAAACATAGCCGATGAATTCCCCCTAGGAGGTACCAAAACAAAAAGCCATACCCTGTGTATGGCTTTTTGTTTTGATAATAATTCCAGAGAATCGAACACGAGCCCGCCGCTGCCAGTGGATAACCGAGCGACCGCTGCCAGTGGCAGATGAAGGGAGTGAGGTTATCTGTGAGCATGAGGCAAGGGCAGCGAAAGCGAAATGCGAGCCCATAGCTAACAGAGGATGATGAAGGCGGGCGAGGCGGCGTGATAGTGAGCGTAAGCGAACAGAGCGATTCCCCTAGGAGGTACCAATAAAAAATACCACCGCATGGTGGTATTTTTTATTGTCTATTGTCAAGGAGAATCGAAGGAACCGGAATCGAGCGCGCCCGGTGGGCGATGAAGCGAGATGGAGGTTCTGTGAGCAAGGGAGCATGGCAAGCGGAAGCGAAGACAGGCGACGATTGCGAACAGAGGAAGGAAATCAAGCGCGCCCGGTGGGCGATGAAGCGAGATGGGGGTTCTGTAAGCAAGGGAGCATGGCAAGCGGAAGCGAAGACAGGCGACGATTGCGAACAGAGAGCATTCACAAAACATGAATTAACCGTTATAAAGAAACTGTGCCTACATACCGTCACGGATAATCTTAATGAAACCTATGGCTATTCGTTTGGTTATATTCTATAATATAACATATCAGTTTGCTTTAAGAATATCACGGTTAGCAGTATAAACGCTATAGATAATCGAGAGGAAAACAGTATGAAAAAGGGTATCGCGGTTGCAGGCAATTTGATTGTCGATATTTGCAAGGAAGTGGATTCTTACCCGGAGCAAGGCATGCTCTGCAATATATTGAGCGTGCAAAAAAGCGTAGGCGGGTGCCTTGCAAACACTATTATCGACCTTGCCAAGATAGACGCGTCTTTGGACCTTTTTGCCTTGGGGATGGTGGGCGACGACGACAGCGGGGCATATCTGCTCGATACCTTGAAGCGGCATAATATCAACACGCGCGGAGTGAAAATAAACAAAGACGCAATAACATCGTTTACCGACGTAATGACGTCTGTAAAGGATAAGTCGAGAACGTTCTTTCACGCCAGAGGCGCCAACGCGGTTTTTGATTATAATGACATCGACTTTTCGGAGTTGAACGCGAGGTTTTTTCACATCGGTTACGCGCTTCTTTTGGATAGGTTTGACGCCCCCGACGAGAATTACGGCACTGTAATGGCGAAAACGCTTTATACTGCCAAGCAGCATGGAATGAAGACGTCGATGGATGTGGTAAGCGAGAACAGCAACAGGTTTTCCAAAGTGGTGACGCCCAGCCTGAAATATTGCGACTGCCTTATCATCAACGAGGTGGAAGCTTCAATGATAAGCGGTTTTCCGGTGAGGAAGAACGGCGAGCTTGACAAAGAGGGCTTAAAAAGCGTTTGCGTTGATCTTATAGGAAAAGGCGTCAATGAATGCGTGGTTATTCATGCGCCGGAAGCGGCCTGCGCGATGGATTCGGGCGGCAGGTTTACCTTTGTGCCTTCTTTAAAGCTCCCCGCGGGGTATATCAAAGGAACGGTGGGAGCGGGTGACGCATTCTGCGCAGGCGTATTATACTCCCTCTATCAGGGATATGATATGGAATACACGTTGAAAATAGGTGCGGGCGCAGCAGCCTGCAACCTTTCGGAGCTTAATTCTATCGACGGCATGAAAAGCCTTGCGGAAATCAAACAGCTAATCGAGAAGTATTCCTAGCGCGCATATTGCGGGCTGACGGGCAAACGGCTTAGGGAATACAGTCATAAGGATTCCGGCAAGGCTTATTAACGATGATTTTTTGCTCAAGTCAGAATAATTATTAAAGACAGCAGACTTTTCAAGTAATCAAACTTTAGTCATACATTAAATATCGTGACTGCTCTCAGCTATTCCTCTTTATGGGCTTTATTAACAGAAAAAAATATTTTTTGAAGTAAGAAGGAATTCCTGTATAAACGTCGAATAATATTAACAGATAATTAAAGCATTTAACAAAGTATTTAAGTAATCATCAAGGAATTTCAATGAAAACACAGACAGCAAAGAAAAACTTAAACAACATAAAGATGCGTGCATCCAATTTTGCGCTTGTTATAAGCGCGGTCAGGGAGCACGGGCAGATTTCCCGGGCGGACCTTGCGCCTTTGGTCGGTTTGACTCCGGCTACCATAACAAACCTGGTTAATCTGGGAATTGAGGACGGTTATTTAATAGAGGTAGGCTCCGGCACTTCGCAGGGAGGAAGGCGCCCCAAACTAATCGAGCTTAACGAAGAAGCCGGTTATATCATCGGAATAGAGATAAACGCGAAAGAAGTAATATGCATTCTCACGGACTTTAAGGAGAACATAATTGCAAAGCGTTACTTCCATATAGACCCCGACGTGGAAGCGGAAGCGCTGATAGACAAAATCGCGGATACGGCAAAAGAAATGACGGATGAAAAGGGGCTTACAAACGAAGATATATTCGGCGCCGGTTTCGCAACTGTAGGCCCTTGCGATCATTTAAACGGAATAATCGTGCAGACGCCTAATTTCCCGAAATGGCGCAACGTAAGGGTAGCCGACCTGTTTCGGGAAAAAACCGGCATACCGGTGTATATGGAAAAAGAAACCGCTGCTTTTGCGCTCAATGAAGCATGGCAGGATAAAGCAAAAAAATATAAGCGGATTTTATGCGTCAACGTTTTTGCGCTCGGTATAGGCGGCGGCATGGCGCTGGACAGAGGGATATTTCATGGGCACAACGACGGCGGGCTGGAAATCGGACATATGACGGTGCAGCCGGACGGGCCGGCATGCGTATGCGGCAAAAAGGGATGCCTTGAAAGAATGGCCGACGGACGCGCGGCCGTAGAGTACTATAAAAATTATGTGGCGGAAGGCATGGCTACGCAGATTAAGTCGCCCCTAAATCCAAGCCTTGCCGACATCATAAAAGGCGCAAGCGAGGGCGACGAAGCATGCATCGCGTCAATAAAAACGTGCGCTAAATATTTAGGCAACGCGATATCTAGCCTGATATCCATACTTGCGCCCGACGTAATATTCATAGGCGGCGAGTTTATAGACCAAAGCCGGCTGTTATTTGACGAAACAGTCAAATTTGCGAGTGAAAGAACATATCCATTTATTGACGCGGACATTGAGATATTTCATTCGACATCGGGCAAAGAAAGCGGCGCGCGCGGGGCCGTTGCGATGGTTTTGAAGTCCATCTTTTCGATAGCGTAATTAATGTTTTTAAATAAATAATTGAGTCAAAGGAGTAAGACATTGAAAAGAAGCGAAATAAACAATGCAATTAAGTGGGCATTATCGTTATTGGATAAAAACAACATACGTCTTCCCGAGTTCGGCTATTGGAAGTTTGCAGACTGGAAAGCTAACAAAGACAAGCTCGACGTTATCAGGAAGGTTATGCTGGGCTGGGATATCACCGATTACGGCCTAAATAACTACGACAAAACAGGCGGCGTATTGTTTACCGTAAGAAACGGGGATCAGAAGGATAAGTCCATTGGCGTTCCTTATGCTGAGAAATACATACTGTTAAAGGACGGCCAGGGGCTGCCGATGCATTTTCATTTTACAAAGACCGAGGATATTATAAACAGGGCGGGCGGCGTTTTGGCGTTAAAGCTCTATAACGCACTGCCTGACCGCGGGCTTGATTTGGAAACGCCTGTTGAAGTTTACTGCGACTGCATCAAAAAAACGTTTGCTCCGGGCGAGACAGTAAAAATAATGCCGGGCGGGAGCATAACGCTTACGCCGTACATGTATCATACGTTTTGGGCGCTCGAGGGCGAGGGAGACCTCGTATGCGGGGAAGTATCTTCGGTTAACGACGACAACGTCGATAACCACTTTCTTGACAAGCTGCCGAGATTCGGCGACGTCGAGGAAGACGAAGAAGCTCTGCTTCCGCTTTGCAACGAGTACGATAAATGGTTATAGAGCAGTTTTGAACTTTTAGTTTCTTTAATACACATCTTTGCACACATCTCTGCATAACAAAATCAAAAACTTGGTATTGATACCAGGGTTAGTTTAGTGTTGCCAAAAAAATAGCTTTAATATCGAATCTGGTTAACTGATTTGTGCTGTAAGCATGAAAAAATAGATTAGTGGAAGGAATGTACAGGCATGGCAGAACCTATTTTAAAGGCAATAGGAGTAAGCAAAAGCTTCGGCAGTGTTGTTGCGTTAAGTTCTATCAGCTTTGAACTTAATGCCGGGGAAGTCATGGGCCTTGTCGGGGACAACGGCGCAGGTAAAAGCACTTTTATCAAAGTGCTCTCCGGAGTTTACAGGCGCGACGGGGGCGACATTATCTTCAAGGGAAAACATATTGATTTTAAATCGCCTAAAGAGGCAATGGACGCCGGCATAGAAACCGTGTATCAGGACCTTGCGCTGGCGCCGCAGCTGCCCATTTACGCCAACATGTTCTTGGGCCGCGAGATCATGAAGAAGGGCATATTGGGAAAGCTGGGCGTTGTAGACAAGGACGCTATGCGTAAAGAGGTTAAGGAAAGGCTCGCAAGGATTAAGTCGCACCTTAACCATGTGGACCAGCTGGTGGGCACGCTGTCAGGCGGTCAGAGGCAGGCCGTCGCCATTACCCGTGCGATAGGCTGGGGCAAAGAAGTGGTTATAATGGACGAACCTACGGCTGCTTTGGGCGTAAAAGAATCGCGTCAGGTACTCGACTTGATAAAAGACATAAAAGCCCACGGCGTGTCGGTAATATTCATCAGCCATACGATACCGCACGTAATGGAAGTCACGGATAAGATACACGTATTAAGGCTGGGTGAATCCGTGGTGCATCTCAATACAAAGGATACCACATACGAAGAAGTCGTCCAGTATATTACTGGCTCAAAATGTTAAGGGGGCCTAAGTTATGTCTAACGAGATAAAGGAAAAATCGAAATTAAGCCGTATGATAAGCGAACTCTGGATAGTGTTCGTGTTTCTGGCCATCTACCTGATATTCGTTATATTGGAGCCGCTTTGTTTTTCACTGCCTTTCTGGTCCTCGACATTCAACTATATGTCCGAAGTGCTTATTTTGGCCGTGGGCGTTATGTTTGTCGTAATTACAGGCGGTATAGATTTGTCCATCGGGCCGGTCGAAGGATGCGTCAACGTGCTTGCGGCTCTGGCGATAAAGGCGCTGGTGCCGTCCATCGGCGCCGGGCTCGCTATTGTCTGCGGCGTATTAATCGCGCTGTTGACGGGTGCGCTTATAGGCCTTATAAACGCGCTCGTTATCACTAAGCTGAAATTGGCGCCTTTCATTGCCACGCTGGGCATGAGCGTCATACTGACAGGCCTTGGCTATGTGTTCTGCAACGGGCTTGAGGTCGTCGGCCTGCCCAACGAAATATCATACATAGGCACATACCAGCTTTTCGGATTTCTTGGCACAACGACGCTGGTGGCATTCCTGGTGTGCGCCGTGTTTGGCGTTATACTCAGAACGACGCGCTTTGGCGTTCATACCTACGCTTACGGCAGTAACGCCGAGAGTACAAAGAGAGTCGGCATAGACTCGACAAAGCACCTTATACGCGTATATATGCTCTGCTCTGTTCTCGCGGCGCTTGCGGGCATGACTTTGATGTTCCGGTTTAAAACAGGTTCTCCCATCGCGGGGCAAAACGTAACGCTGTATGCAATTGCGGCATGCGTTATCGGCGGTACTTCCGTTATGGGCGGTACGGGCAAAATGATAGGCACGCTAATAGGGTCGCTGATAATCTCTATACTCGTTACAGGTCTGGTTATGCTGGGCGTTCAGACCTACTGGCAGCAGGTGGCAACAGGCTTAATCATCATATTTGCGGTATATTCCGACCAGTGGCGCCGGCGCCGCGATATAACTGTTTAATACATAAGGAAAAGATTTGGCTGTTGCAGCCAATAAAATAATAAACGGAGGAAAAGATATGAAGAAAACAATAGTGCTGATACTGTCTCTGGTGATGTTGGTAGTAACGGCGTTTGCAGGATGTGCACCAGCACCGGCTGCCGAATCGCAGGCTCCGGCAAAACCGTCAGAGCAGGCCTCTCAGGCTACCGAAGCTCCCAGCGAAGCGCCTACCGAGGCTGCCAAGGAAACAAAACACATCGTTTTCATCCAGGGCGTTGCCGGCGACGAGTTCTACATCACGATGGGCAAAGGCATCAAGGCTGCGTGCGACGAGGCTGGGTATACGCTTGAGATTCTGGGCGCTCCGAAGTGGGACTACACGCTGCAGACTCCTATCGTTGAGTCGCTGGTGGCAAAAGCCAGTGAAATCGATATGGTTATCATGGCTCCCGTTCACTCCGATTCATTGATAGCGCCGATGAAGAAGCTTAAAGATGCAGGCGTTCCCATTATTACGGTTGACACGAATATAAACGACGACTCTATCGCGCTTTGCAACATTACTTCGGACAACCATCAGGGCGGCGAAATCGCAGCCGACATGCTGGCTGAGATGATCGGCGGCAAAGGCGAAGTTGCCGTAATGAACACAAACGTCGGCGTGACAACGACAGAAGCGAGAGCAAAGGGATTCAAAGACCAGATAGCTGCGAAGTATCCCGACATCAAGATAGTCTCCGACGAATACTGCGAAGACGAGGCAGAAAAAGCGGCTTCGATAATACAGGCTGCGGTTCTTAAGAATCCTAAAATCGCGGGCGTATTCGGAGTTAACCTGTACTCGGCTTTAGGCAGCGCTCAAGGCCTCGAATCTGCCGGCGTAGACATCCCGGTATTCAGCTACGACGCGGGTCCTGCTCAGATAGAATATCTTGGAAAAGGCGTTATCGACGCGACAGTTTGCCAGAAGCCGTACGAAATCGGCTCCAGGGCTGTAGAAGTTGCCAAAAAGTATTTTGTCGGCGAGACCAAGTTCGAAAACATAATGATCGATAACGTTGTGGCTACAACTGAGAACATGAAGGATCCTGAAATCAGCAAGTGGTTCTACGTAGCTGAATAAGACATAAAAACGCGGGTGCTCAATGGGGATTTTTCCCCATTGAGCGGCTGCGGAATACAAAAGTTAAGAAGCCAGGGCCAAAAAGGCCGACATATGATATTTGACTTTTTACGACCGGCCTTGGAGCCGGATTGATTTTTGATGGGAAGCTGATTAAACGCATGTTATCATAACTATTAGGCTTATGGGAGCATGGATTGCTCGGCGGCCTTTGTGATATTGCGATTGACGCCTGAAAAACGGCTGACATAAGGCGCAGGAATCGCTCTTTCCAATTTATCATAAGCTGTGCCGCATGCTGGAGTTATGTTGTTAAAAGGTTTATAATAACAATCGTATTATATGGGTTGAGTGAAGGTCATGTTATATTACTTGATTATAGATATAGGCGGCACAAAAACCTCCACAGCACTTATGACACAAGACGGCGTTATTGTGGACGATTATGTGTATACGCGCGACTCAAAGACGTACAGCGGGGAAGACGCGGTATATGAAAACTCACGGGATGCCATTGTTCATATTATTGACAGGTTTAATGTGTCGATGGACGATGTACTGGGCATCGGCGTAGGTTGCCCGGGGCCGCTAGATACAAAGCGCGGCGTTATCGTCCACGCGCCGCTTATGCGGTGGAAGAACTTTCCGCTGACGGAGAGGCTGAAAAAAGATTTCAATAAGCCTGTAGCATTGGATAACGACTGTAATCTGGGCGCGCTTGCCGAACAGCGCAGCGGTTTGGCAAAGGGCTTTAAAGACGTAATATACATCACTGTCAGCACTGGCGTAGGCGCCGGCATCGTTATAAACGGGGAGATATACCACGGCAAATCGGACAGCGCCGGAGAGCTCGGGCATATGTCCATCGAAGAGAACGGTAAACAGTGCCCCTGCGGCAACCGCGGCTGCCTTGAGCTTTACTGTTCGGGAACGGCTATCAAGCAAATACTCGCCGAAGACGCGAAAAAGGGCGTCAAGGCGCTGGTATTTGATATGGCAGGCGGCGACGAAAGCAAGCTTGACGGCAAGCTGCTCGCCGAAGCTGCCGGCAGGGGCGATAGCTACTCTATTGAGCTTTATAACAGGGTAGGGCGGACGCTCGGCTTTGCGCTTACAAATGTGTTCAACCTGTTTGATCCCGATATGGTCGTTATCGGCGGAGGCGTTTCAAAAAGCCACCGCTTTTTCCATGACGAGCTTTTGCGCACAGTAAAAAGCAGAAGCATAATCCACGTCTCAGACGAACAGATAGTATATTCGCAGATGTGCGACCGTGTGGTTATTTACGGCGCTTATCACCTGATAAAAGAATTCGTAGAAAGAGGGGACTAATATGCCACTGGTTACGTTAAAGGAGGTACTCAAAGGTACAAGGGAAAACGGCTATGCCGTGGGCGCTTTCAACTTCAACAGCTATGAGGACGCCCAAGGCATAATTAACGGCGCGGTAGCCAAGAAAGCGCCCGTAATCGTTATGGCCAGCATGGGTGCGGTAAAATACATAGGATTGAAAACAACGGCATATATGATCAAAGGCATGGCGGAATCGGTTGATATTCCTGTTTGCCTGCATCTTGACCACGCTACGGATCATGATATGATAAAAGCGTGCATAAACGCGGGTTTCACATCGGTGATGATAGACGCGTCGATGAAGAGCTATGAGGAGAACATAGCCGAAACGTCGTCGGTAGTGGAGTATGCCTCAAAATTCGGCTGTTCGGTTGAAGCGGAACTCGGAAAAGTAGGCGGCAAGGAAGACAACGTGGACACCGACGAGCCCGAAGCCGCTTTTACCGATCCGGCGGACGTGCCGCGCTTTGTGCGGGAGACGGGGCTGGATGCTTTGGCTATTGCGATAGGCACGGTTCACGGGTTTTATAAGAGCGAACCGAAGCTCGACTTTGAAAAGCTGGCGGCAATAGCTAAAGTAACCGATGTTCCGCTGGTGCTGCACGGCGGCACGGGCGTGCCTGTTGAGGACTTTAAAAAGGCCATCAAGCTTGGAATGAGCAAGATAAACGTGGGTACGGAGCTCAAAGCGACTTACGCCAAAGCTGTTCGTGAATCCCTTGCGGCTAAACCCAACGAGATAGACCCCCGCAAGTTCATGGGCGCAGTCAAAGACAGATGCAGCGAAGTTGTACAGGAGAAAATAGACATATTTGGATGTGCTAACAGGGGATAATAAATGAAAATAGGTATCATCACGAGCGGCGGCGATTCGCCCGGCATGAATCCATGCATTGCGGGCATCGTTAAAAACGCTCTTGCATTCGGCTACGAAGTCTGCGCGTTTGAGTACGGGTTTGTGGGCATACGGGAAAACAGGATACGCAAACTTGGCCTGGAAGACGTTCACGGCATATATAAAATGGGCGGAACGATTTTAAAGACGGGACGTTTGCCCGAGCTTAAGGAGCGGGGAGTTCAGCAGGAACTGATAGACGTGCTGCACGGCAACGGCATAAACGCGCTTATAGTGCTGGGCGGAGACGGCTCGTTTAAGGGGGCGGAGGTTTTATACTCGCTTGACCCTTCTATCAACTACATAGGCGTTCCTTGCACGATAGATAACAACATTTATAAGAGCGAATACACTTTGGGGTTTGATACGGCTCTTAACAAGCAGATGGCGTATATAGACGACATTATGGATACAGCGCTGTCGCTGCCCGACCGCGTTTTTTTTGTGGAAACCCTGGGCGCGTGGGACGGCTATCTTGCGATGAGCTCCACGCTGATGGGCATGGCCGACTACAGCGTGCTTGTGGAACGCGAAGTGACGGACGATGAGATTGCGGACATCGTGCAGGCCGCGCTTGCGAAAAAACGTTTTTCGCTTATCACATTTGCGGAAGGCACATACAGGATGTTTGACACCGCGGAATATGTGCGTAAGAAACTTAACTGCTCTGTCAAATGCAATCTGCTGGGTTATCAGCAGCGCGGCGGCGTGCCTACCGCAACGGAAAGGCTGCATGCGGCGGCTTTCGCAAAATATGCCGTGAAGGCGGTACATGAAGGCATTAAGAACAAGTATATCGCCTATCAGGGCGGGAAATATGTGTATATCGATTTAAAGGAAGCGGTCAACAAAAAGGTATTCGACTGGTATGAGTTTTAGGAGATTTTGCATCTCATGAAGGTGCGCGTTGAGAAAAATAAACACACCGGGGATACATGCGTAGACTACAGCAAGGTGCGCCAAAGAGCCGAGTACCGCTGCCGCCTTTTAGACGCCGTACTGCGCGGGTTAAATGACGATATAACCGTGTATATAGATACGAATATGCGTACCGGGCCGCGTTTCGACCGTGATTTGGACGGCTATCTCGAATGTTCCGGCTCCCGGTTTGTCTCTTCGGGCGTTGACCCAAAACCAAGAAAATACTTTGGCATAAGCGTCGGCAGCCTTATAGGAGAGAGGAGAAAGACGAACGAGCGCGTCATGGTATTTGAAGCGCCGCATGGGTTTTTCTCGGCCGCATTTGGCAGGTTCCTGGTAAACATGGACATAGCAGTGGGTATTGGGCGGCGTCGCAGCTTCGAGGAAGTGTGTCAGGCCTTTCTCGAAGATGCCGATGCCGTTATGTTCAATACCGACTGGTTTAATGCGTTTTTATATGATGCGGCGGGGTGCGGCATGCTGCGCAGCAGCCTTGACATTTCCCAAGCCGCAGGCAATCTGGAATTATAAAGGAGCTGTGTATGGCAGAAGTATGGACAATGGGCGAAATGCTCGTAGAGATAATGCGCCCCAAGGCAGGCATGGAGCTTTACGAAACAGGAGAATTCCTGGGCCCGTATCCGAGCGGAGCACCCGCGATATTTATCGACACGGTGGCGCGCTTGGGGCATTCGTCGGGCATATTCGGCGGCGTAGGCAAGGATGATTTCGGCAAAAATATATTGGACAGGCTGAAAAAAGACGGCGTCGATGTCCGCTTTGTAAATGAATCGGATGAAAATTCTACCGCGGTCGCGTTTGTTACTTATTTTGAAGACGGCTCGCGCAAGTTCATATACCACATCGGCAACACGCCCGCGGTGCATCCAAAGCCTTTTTCTATGAACGAGGTAGGGGATGCGAAGTATTTTCATATAATGGGCTGCTCGCTGATGGCAAGCGACAGCTTCAAAGAAAAGATATTGGACGCTGCGCGGCAGTTTTTGGACAGAGGGGCCAAGCTCTCGCTGGACCCGAACATACGCCCCGAGCTGCTTGGACAGCGCACCGCTGACGAGGTGCTCGGCGGATTGCTTGACCGCTGCTCCGTAGTGATGCCCGGTGTGGAAGAGCTTAAAATGCTGACCGGCAAAGATACCGTGGAAGACGGAATAAAGGCGCTGTTTTCATATAAAGCGATGGAAGTGGTGGCTCTGAAAAAAGGCAGCAGGGGGTGCACGCTTTACAGCCGGAACGAAAAGGTGGACGTTGACGCGTATAAGATAGAGCAGGTCGATCCTACCGGCGCGGGCGACTGCTTTGACGCGGCGCTGCTGTGCGCGCTTATAGAAGGCAGGTCTCTGCGCGACGCAGGAAGGATGGCGTCGGCGGCAGGGGCGCTGGGCGCAATGAAGCAGGGGCCGATGGAGGGCGATATCAGCCCTGAAACTATTGCAGCTATGATGAACAACGATTAACGAAAGGAAAGACGCAATGAAAAAGCTGTTCGGCAACGAGATAAGCAAAGAATCGCTGATGAAAAGGATAGGGGATATTTCGCAGGTGGCCGGGGTGCGCACATACACGCTGCGCGAAGGGCGCGCGGAAGGCGTGAAAGCCGTCGACGTACGCACGCAGGCGCTGAATTTCACTGTGCTTATGGACAGAGGCATGGACATCGCGTGGGCGGATTACAAGGGCACGCCGATCTCTTACATATCTAATACCGGCGTTTGCTCGCCTTTCCTGTTTGAGGAGCCCGGAAAAGGCTTTTTGCGCAATTTTACCGCGGGCCTTTTAACGACGTGCGGCCTGACAAGCTTCGGAGCGCCGTGCAGGGACGCGGGCGAAGAGCTAGGGCTACATGGCCGTATAAGCAACATACCCGCTGAAAACGAATCCGTTTATGCGGAGTGGGAAGGCGACGATTATGTGATGCGCATACGCGGCAAGATGAGGCAGAGCCGCGTTTTCGGTGAAAACCTGACGCTTACGCGCGAGATTGAAACGCGGCTTTTAAGCGACAGCCTTACAATTCGCGACACCGTTGAAAACTGCGGCTTTTCCGTACAGCCGCTTATGCTGTTATATCACATCAATTTCGGGTATCCGATTGTTGACAGGGACACCGTTCTCGTTCAGTCGAAAACAAACGTAAAAGCGCGCGATGAAGAGGCTCAAAAAGGCATCGACACTTTCAACGTTTTCAGCGACCCTGTACCGGATTACAAAGAACAGGTATTCTATCATGATATGGAGCCGGACGCGGACGGATTTGTTACGGCATGTCTGTTCAATAAGAACTTGGGCGAAAACGGCCTGGGCGCCTATGTGCGTTTCAACAAGAACCAGCTTCCGCTGATGTGCGAATGGAAACAGGTGGGCGAAGGCGAATATGTTATCGGCTTAGAGCCAGGCACAGCTTACCCGGAAGGCCGGGCGCAGGCGAGAAAAGACGGGCAGATTATATTTTTAAAGCCGGGAGAAAAGAAAGGCGTGCAAATTGAAATAGGCGTCGTCGACAGCATTGACCGGCTCAAAATATAATAATGGGGGCCCAACTTCATACAGTGCGAGTGGTAAATTGCGATGAACGTAATAGCCGGCATACTTGGGTGGAGGTATTAAAAGGTTTGCGTATTATAAAGGACGGCTGCATGGCCGTCCTTTTACGTGTGCGCGCGGCATGCGCGCGACCTTGACGGTGAAAGTCCGTTACGGGGGTTGATAGCACCAACCGTTAGCCAAAGGCAAGGGTGTCCATCGTGAGGTGGAATCTGAAGGAAGCCGGAG
>JBLNCA010000026.1:0-8859 GCA_050260375.1 Burkholderiales bacterium
AGTTTTAGAAACGGTCGGCGAAACCTTTTCTATTCTACTTTTGGAGGTTCTTCTTTTCAAAACGCTAAAGCTATCCGTTCCTCCACACGCTTAGCGTGTGGTTTTTTTTACGATAATAAAAGCCGTCTCAAATCATTTGAGGCGGCCGAACCATCATATCCAGTACCTAATACCAGTGCTGAATTGGTGCTGGGGTTAGACTTCGTGCTTTGCGTCCCCGACTTTCGTACGGGTTTGCCTTTCACTAATTAGTTCCATTACGTATTACCTATTCACACCACTGTTTGGCTTCACTTATACGTCTCAATTAAAAAAGCCGCTCTCAACAAACGAGGCGGCTGAACTATCATGGCGTAATTACGCTTTAGACTTCTTAGCTTTGCGTCCCCGACTTTCGTACGAGTTTGCCTTTCACTAAAAATTGGTATGAATAATTGCTGTAAATGTTATTGTATATATTAAGTTTGGAATTACTATACACTTTATATATGCGATTTGTCAACAGTTTTTTTGAAATTTATTGATAAAAAAATACATTATTTACAATAAAACATTGATTTCTGACTATATTTTACCACCAATTTACAGCAAATCCTGCAATTCGGCTATAAAACTGCCTGCATTTTCTCCCGCATATGATATTATTTCGTCATATCTGCAAAAGTCGAAAGTCGTTATTCCAGGGATCGTCACGTGCTCATATAAATCTACCTTGCATGCTTTTTGCTTCTCCCTTGAAAGCGACTTTCTTGTATTTGCGTACGAGCTCAGCATAGCCTGGAACACGCTTATATCCCTGTCGCCGTCTGCTTCCTGATCGGTATCGGGGTCTATCGCAACAAGCACGTCGCACTCGCCGCGTATTATATCGAAAGGCACGGGGTTGACGCATGACCCGTCGATGTATATCACTCCGTTCTTTTCATACGGAGACAATATGCCCGGCACGGCCGCACCAGCGCGCACCGCGTGGCCGACGTCGCCGCTTGAAAATACTACCTCGCTGCCCGTCTCGTAATCCGCGGCTACAATTTTGAGCGGAAAATACAGGCGGTCGAATACCTTAATGGGCATCACCATCTTGAAATACTCCTCAAGGCCCATATCGTCGAGTATACCCATGCGCGCGTCCTTGACTTTGAATATGTTAATCGGCCTCTTCGTCCCCGGAAACTCTATCTCCTCGATAAAGCTCATGATGTCGCCCGACGTCATGCCCGAAGCGTACATCGCGGCGGCAACACCGCCTATGCCCGTACCCGAAACGACGTCCGGCTTTATACCAGCTTCTTCAAGCGCCTTTATGTACGCAACGCAGGCAATGCCTTCAGCTCCGCTCCCGCCGAATGCAATTCCCAATGTTTTGGCCATATGCGTCCCCCTTTACATTATCCTTCCTATTTTTTTATAAACCGCGCATTCAGCGCCCGGTTTCAAGCCTTAAGGCCAGCCATCCGCGCCGCACGTCCGCTTAAGCAAGCTCGCAGCCATTACGTATTATACCAAATCCTGCTGCGCTTGTCGCTTCCCGCCTTAAAATAACTAACCCTTACTGTTTTCAGGCAGCCTGCAAATATTGTCCGGGCAATGCAACTATGCATATAATAATTGATTTTATCATATCCCACTATGCAATTTCTACATTAATATAGTGGTAAAAGGTTCAGTTTCAACGCAAGGTAACCCTCCTGATTGTCCCTGTCGCTTACTATTATGCGATCCGAGCCGGAGGCGAACATGAATTCGAGCAGTATTATTGCCCCGAAAACTATCACGTCAGCCCTGTTCTTATCTAGGCCGATAAGCTCTTCCCTTTGCTTCTTCGTTTTGCCTTCCAGCATAGTACAAAGCTCTTTTGCTCTTTCAAGCGTGATAACATGGCCCTGCACTTTCCCGGCGGAATATTCTTCCAGCCCCAAATCTATGGCCGCCAGCGCCGTCGCGGCACCGCCAATGCCTGTACACACTACGCCGTCGCTGTCCGGCAATACCGAAAACGTTTTGCGCGCAAGCTCATGCGCCTTTGAAAACGCCGCCGGGTCGGCTTCGTCCCCGCCCGGAAAAAGCTGAAGGAACTTGACGGTGCCTATTTTAAAGCTATGCTTATAGCTGGCGTCTTTTAAGCTTCCCAGCATTACCTCCGTGCTGCCGCCGCCAATATCCAGCATGCCGCCGTAGCCTCCCACGCTGCCCGCAAACCCTAAGTACGCTTCCATGTCGCCCGATATCACTTCTATATCGACGCCGCACTGCCCACTTATGTATTCAAGGAACTCTTCTTTGTTTTCCGCTTCCCTCACGGCGCTCGTCGCAAAACAGAAGAAGCGCTCTGCGTTATGCGCTTTGCTTATGCTTTTAAACTCTTCAATAGCGTTTTTCGCGCGCTGCATAGCGGTATCGAGTATCACCTTTTTGTCGGTCATGCCCTCGCCGATACGTATAGTGCGCAGCGTCTTAAAGTCCGACACTACATTTCCGTCCGAAACGTGCGCTATCATCAGCCTCGCGGAGTTGGTTCCCATATCGACTACAGCGTAATTCATATACTCTCCTTTTTCTTTGCATTATCTCCGTTGTTCATCCGCACATAAAAAACGCGCTCTGCACGCGTTTTTAACCTTAATAAAAATTATTGCCGCGGTTCCAATATCAGTTCCCCGTCATATGTCAGCCCGAACTTTTCTCTCGCGGCGTCCTCCGCGTATTTTTCAGTGCTCATGTATTGGCTTTTATGCTGAAGCCTGCTTAAGTCCGCTTCGGCCTGTTTGTACTGCTGCTCAAGCGATTCTCTTTCTTTATTCAGATAGCTTATATTCGTTTGCTGTATATATACAGCCACACCCACATAAACCAGAAAACAGGCAAGAATTATAAGCTTAAACTTAAGCCCTATCTTCCTTTTCTTTTTGACCCTCATATAACCTCACAAAATAATACCCAAAAAGCCGCCGCCTGTTGGATGTTTCGGTATGTCGCCCAAAAAAAGTTTGCTTTTTTAAGCGCTCCGATTTATATAATATCTTATTTTTATTCGACGCGGCAGTGCGTATCTCCTGCCTGTGATGTAAAAGTTTACTTGCCCTTTCGCTTTTTGAACGCTTCGGATATCTTTTTTGCGATGAACTGAACAAACGGCGATATGCCCGCCATATACAATATAAAGCCCAGCACGAACCCAATGAATGTGTAAAGACGCAGTTCTCCCTGATTCGCCATGTACATTACAAAAACGACTATCAATCCAAGCGTTATTATGAACAGCGTATCGAGAACAGCCGTCAGCCATTTGCCGCTCTTTATTGCAAAGCGCAGAAAGCGGTAAAAGTCGTAAGCCAGCCCTACCAGCATGCCGCCGTAAAGCGTTATCATAAAGATATACGCCTGAGAATCCGTCGTTGACATAAGCGTTACCTGAACATCTTGGAAAAGACGCCTTTTTTGGCTCTTTCTTCCTCATGGTCCGCGTAATCGACGCTTTGTATCATTCCCGTCACTACGAGCTGCGCTTCGTCAAGATTCAGCTTGCTGATATGAAGATCTTCGCCGGTTACCGTAATAAAGCCGCGGTTGGTAAGCATTATTACCTCGTTTTCATTGAAGCTGTCCACATCCTCGACGCCGGTAATTATTACTTTTTCCCGCGAATCTATCACGACTTTATGCGGCGTTTTGCTTAAAGGTATCTCTTTTGGTTCGTCTATATACATAACTTTCGCCCTTCTTTGGATAATATGGAACAGTAAAATATATGCCGGCAAACAGTTATGTATACTTAATGTTAAATATGAAAAGGCGGGAAGGCTATTTTAAAACGGACGGCTTGAACCTTTTGTCGTGAACGACGTACGGCCTGCCCGGTTTTTTGTCATTCAACGATCTGCCGTTGATTGTAATGGCGCTTGCCGGACATAACGCGTAGCAGCGCATGCAATGGGAGCACTTGTCCGCAAATTCCGGAAAACCGGCCATGCTTATATTGCCCGAAGGGCAGAGCTGCGCGCACAGCCCGCAGCGCGTGCATTTCGTCTTGTCGGCGCCCATCCGCTTATACGCTTTAGCAAGGAGCGCAAACGGCGCGCGCTGCAACATCCCGAGAGCGTACGAATGCTTTCCTACCAGCCGCGACTTGCCAAGGAGCAGGTCTTCTATGTAACGCTCCACCTGTTTGTCGCATGCGGCCATTATGGCAAGCGCCTTAGCATCCCCCGCTTCTCCGCGATAGATTTTTTTATTCGAAGGCATAATAAAATGCTGCGTGCTGTCCACTATAAGCCCCTTTTGCTCAAGCAGCTTGTGGCAGCACCACGCACCGTCCCCCGAAAAAAACGCCTGCGTGCAGAACGTATGTATATGCTTGCCCTTTTTTATAGGCAACAGGTTGTTTATAAAACGCTTCATAGGCTCGGGCGCGTCGGAGAAATACACAGGCCACCCGAAAAACACAAGGTCGGCGGTCTTTATCCACCAGTTGGCTTTTTTAGCGTCGAGCTTATCTATGGACACGGCGTCCGCGTTGATGTTTTTAGCGTCGAGCTGCTTTTTTATCCTGTCCGCAACCCACCACGTATTACCCGTTCCGCTGAAATAGAATATGACTGATTTGTACATTATGCTATGACCCCATAAGGTATGCGTTTATAAACGCGTCTATGTCTCCGTCCATTACCGCGCCTATGTTGCCCGTTTCCACGCCTGTACGGTGGTCCTTTACAAGCGTATACGGATGGAACACATACGAGCGTATCTGGCTTCCCCATTCTATCTTTTTCATCTCGCCTTTCAGCTCCATCATCTCCTGCATCCTCTCGGCCTCGTGCCTCTCTATAAGCTTCGATTTGAGCATGCGCATTGCTGTCTCGCGATTCTGTATCTGCGAGCGTTCGTTCTGGCACTGTACCACGATGCCTGTCGGGAGATGCGTTATCCTTATTGCGGAGTCCGTCTTATTGACGTGCTGACCGCCCGCGCCCGACGAACGGTACGTATCCACCCTTATCTCGTCAGGGTTTATCTCTATGTCGGTGTCGTCGTCCTCAATATCCGGCATCACGTCGAGCGATGCAAATGACGTGTGCCTGCGCGCGTTCGCGTCAAAGGGCGATATGCGAACCAGCCTGTGCACGCCCTTTTCGGCCTTGAGATACCCGTAAGCATTCAACCCCGAAACGCCGAACGTTACGCTCTTTATGCCCGCTTCGTCCCCGACCAGCAAATCGAACACCTTCATAGTATACTTCTTGCGCTCGCACCAGCGGGTGTACATGCGGTAAAGCATCTCGACCCAGTCCTGAGCCTCCGTGCCGCCCGCGCCCGCGTGCAGCGAGAGTATCGCTCCGTTGGCGTCGTATTGGCCGCGGAGCAGGGCTTTTAGCTTCAGGTCTTCCGCATCCTTAGTGAGCGCCAAAAGCTCGTCAGAAAGCTCGGCGGCAGTATCCTCGTCAGGCTCTTCCTCGAGCAGCTCCACCATAACCTCCGCGTCGTCTATTCTTTTCATCATCTTGTCGAATTGTGAAAGCTTGTCCTCGATGGGACGAAGCTTCTTGCCTATTTTCTTTGCTTCCTCGGCGTTGTTCCAGACTTCGGGAGATTCCATGCTTTGTTTCAGCTCCGCCATCTCGCTTTTGAGCTGCTCCACGCCCAGCGCGGCTTCCGTCTCTCCCGCAAGCTTTTTGATTTCCGTCAGCTTTATCTTTGCATCTTCTATGTTAAACACGTTTGTCTCCTATACACAGTAGTCGTTCTCTTGTAGTCATTTTTAAGCGGTCATTCTTTGCCGCAGCAGTTTTTGTATTTCTTCCCGCTTCCGCACGGGCAGGGCGAATTCCTCCCGAGCTTTCTTCCTGCGGAATCCACCATCTTCTTAGGCGGCTCCACCGCTTTGGGCGCTTCGCTCCGCTGCGGGCGCGATGTTATCTTTACATGGAACAGCATAGTTACCGTGTCCTGCTGTATTTCGCGAACCATCTCTTCAAACATATCAAAGCCTTCGCGCCTGTACTCTATTATCGGGTCTTTTTGCCCCAGCGCCCTTAAGCCTATGCCCTGGCGTAGCTGGTCCATCGCGTCGATGTGCGCCATCCATTTCTGGTCGACGGCGCGCAGCAGCAGTATCCTTTCTATCTCGCGCATGCTCTGGCCTGCCGCTTCTATCTCTTCCTCTTTCGCGCGGTAATACTTTCTCGCCAGCTCCTTTATCATCTCTTTGGCGGAGTCGTGCGTAAGCTCTTCAATCTCGGCGCCCTTGAACAGGCTATGGCCTCTCGGCAGGAATATCTTGTTGAAGTACTCGCTCAAGCCCGCTATATCCCACTCTTCGGGCAGCGTGCCTTCGGGGCAGAACACCGGGAACACCTCGTCTATTATCGAGTCGAGCATATCCATAATAGCCTGCTTTACGTCGGCGCCCATCAGCACTTCCCTGCGCTGAGAGTATATTATCTCGCGCTGCTTGTTCATTACGTCGTCGAACTGCAGAACGTCTTTTCTTATCTCAAAGTTTCTGTATTCTATACGCTTCTGCGCCGCTTCTATCTGCTTTGTGAGCAGACCGAACGCAAGCGGTATGTCGTCGTCCTGGCTTACCGACGCAACAAGCCCCTGCACCCTGTCGCCTCCGAAACGGCGCATCAGGTCGTCCTCAAGCGATATGAAAAACACGGACGAGCCCGGGTCTCCCTGCCTGCCGCTTCGGCCGCGCAGTTGGTTGTCTATGCGCCGCGCTTCGTGCCTTTCCGTGCCGATTATATGAAGCCCGCCGAGCGCCACGACCTCGTCGTGCTCCGTCTGCATAGACTTTTTATACTTTTCCAGCAGCTCGTTGTAGTGCTTTCTCGCGGCTAAAACCTCAGGGTCGTCGGTGGGCGCGTGGCTGACGGCCTGCTCGATCATCTCTTCGGGGTAATTCTCCATGCGCATGTCGCCTCTCGCCGAAAAATCGGGGTTGCCGCCGAGTATTATGTCCGTGCCTCTGCCCGCCATGTTCGTCGCTATCGTGACTGCACCCTTTTTGCCCGCCTGCGCCACTATCATCGCTTCTTTTTCATGATGCTTTGCGTTTAAAACGTTGTGCTTTATGCCCGCCCTTGTGAGCATATCGGACAGCCTTTCGGACTTTTCCACCGAAATCGTGCCCACCAGCACCGGCCTGCCCGTCGCGTGCACGCGCGCTATCTCGTCCACAATCGCCCGGAATTTGCCTTTTTCCGTCGCGTATATGACATCGTTCTGGTCCACCCTTATCATCGGCTTGTTGGTGGGTATCTGCACGACGTCGAGGTTATATATGCCCTGGAATTCGTCTTCTTCCGTCTTGGCCGTGCCGGTCATGCCGGAGAGCTTCTTGTACATCCTGAAATAGTTCTGGAACGTTATCGTCGCGAGCGTCCTTGTCTCGCGCTCCACCTTGACGTTTTCCTTCGCCTCTATGGCCTGATGCAGCCCTTCGGAGTACCGCCTGCCAATCATCAGCCTGCCCGTGAACTCGTCGACAATTATTACCTCGCCGTTTTTGACGACGTAATCTATGTCCCGCTTCATTATATTGTTGGCTTTGAGCGCCTGGTTTATATGATGGTTTAGCTCGGTATTCTCTATGTCCGCAAGGTTCTCGACTTTAAAATACCGCTCCGACTTAGCGATGCCTTCCTCCGTTAAGTTTATCGCTTTAAGCTTTTCGTCAATCGTAAAGTCTTCATCGAGCTTCAGCGTCTTTACGAACCTGTCGACGGTGACGTACATGTCGGTGCTCTTGTCGCCCGGGCCCGATATTATGAGAGGAGTCCTCGCTTCGTCAATGAGTATGCTGTCCACCTCGTCTACGACCGCAAACTCGAGCTCGCGCTGCACCATGTGCTCTTTCTGTATTACCATATTGTCGCGCAGGTAGTCGAACCCGAACTCGTTGTTCGTGCCGTATACTATATCGCAGCGATAGCTTCTGCGCCTCTCCTCGGGGGGTATGTCGTGTATTATGAGCCCTACCGTAAACCCCAAATACGTATACAGTTTGCCCATCCACTCCGAGTCGCGCTTTGCGAGGTAGTCGTTGACCGTTACTACGTGAACCCCCTTGCCGGTAAGCGCGTTAAGGCAGACGGCAAGCGTAGCCGCGAGCGTCTTGCCTTCGCCCGTTTTCATCTCGGCTATCCTGCCCTGATGCAGCACGATGCCGCCGATTACCTGCACATAAAAATGGCGCATGCCCAGCACGCGGTCGGAAGCCTCCCTGACCTGCGCGAACACCTCGGGCAGTAAATCGTCAAGGCTCTCGCCGTTTTGATATCTTTGCCTGTATTCGTTTGTTTTCGTCTTAAGCTCCGAGTCGCTGAGCTCTTTGAATTCGTCTTCGAGCGCGATGACGGCGTCCGCAATCTTTCTTAACTTTTTAAGTTTCGATTCGTTGCTTCCGCCGATTATTTCTTTTAAAAATCCCATAATACTTTCCTGTTACCCGTCTCCTAATTATTTTCATCTTATGCTTTATGGTAAGCGTTATATTGCCGCTTCGGGCTCTTTTGCTTTTGCCCCTTTTGGTCCTTCTGCGTCTTTAAAAATACACGACTACATTCTACCATTCACGATATCCATAAGCAACTGTTTAGATTGGTTACATTTCCAATTATCTATATTCTCGCGCTTAAAATGCAGCTGTATTTACAAAGAGTTTACATACTTAAAAATAAAATATATGCGTGTTTTCCCTGCAAAAATGCACAAAAACATGACGGCAGTCAAATGCTGTGTAGGTTGTACAATGATGTGTAACAAAAAGAGGTAAAGAAAAAAGCAAGGATTCCAAAAATCTGATAAAGTTGTAACTGCAAAGAAAACAACATCAGAGAGAAAGGAATCCTTGTATGA
>JBLNCA010000027.1:0-45374 GCA_050260375.1 Burkholderiales bacterium
TCCGGCTTCCTTCAGATTCCACCTCACGATGGACACCCTTGCCTTTGGCTAACGGTTGGTGCTATCAACCCCCGTAACGGACTTTCACCGTCAAGGTCGCGCGCATGCCGCGCGCACAAAAGTAAAAAGTCCGCAAGGCTCCCTTGCCAAGCGGACTTTGGAGCCGCTAAACGGATTCGAACCGTTGACCCCATCCTTACCATGGATGTGCTCTACCTGCTGAGCTATAGCGGCATATCAGCGCCTTTTCAAAGACACTGCGAGTGTTATTATAATGTATCGCCATTGCGATTTCAAGTGTTTTGTTGAGCGCCGCGCTCCCGCCTGTCTTTAAGGAAAAGCATTCCTGCCATTGTGGCGGCACAAGCCACAGCTACCAAAAACACCGGAGTAAAGTCCGCGCCGGTTATAAATGCTCCTGCGACTATCGGCATTACAGCGCCGCCAATCCCTCCTACGGATATCATCACGTTGGATACGGTGCCTGCGCTATGCGGATACCTTTTAGCTGCCATGTGTCCATAATAAGCGGCCAGCACGGCCCGCAGAACACTCCCAGCGCGCAAAAAGCGGCCGTTTTAATGGGCGTTGCAGGAACGAGCAGCGCAACGCCAACACTAGCCGCGATACCGGCTGCACAGCCTATTATTACTTCCTTATGCCTGCGTTTTATAACGCCAAGCAGCATCCTCGTAGGTATCATGCCCGCCCAGAAGAGGCTTAAAGACAGCGCGCTGTATTCGGGCGCATTAAGCGTAAGCTTGAAAAAGCTGTCGGTAAAGAACGATACCAGCTCTTCGGTGGCCACATACATAGCTATAGCCACCGACATAAAAACGAAAACCCCGTGTTTGAAGAACTTAAGTGCTGCGCCAGCGCCCGCTTCTTTTACACCCTTTACGTCTTTTAGCTGTTTCGCTGCAATGAAAAGCATAAACAGCACGAAAAATATACTGGAAACCATACCGAACAGCGCGTTGTATTTCCAGCCCGCGTCCATGAGCGCCTGGCATAAAAACGGCGAAGCGACTGCGCCAAGGCTGAACGCGGCTTGCGACATGCCAAGATGCAATGTCGAATGCTCGCTGAATTCCACGCCCAGCGTTGCCGTCAGCGTGCCTTCGGTAACGCTGAATCCTGCTCCTATAAACACAATACCTATTATGAAAAAGGCAAGCCCTTGCGTCACGCTTACAAGAAAAGTACCGAATATTATAAGCGGCATCGATATCATAACAACGCCCCGCCGTCCTATCTTTTCGCACAATGTGCCCAAAAACAGCGGAGGCAGGCAAAGCCCCGCAAACTGCAGCGCAACTATCGCGCCCATCATAAAGCTGGACAGCTTAAGCGTCTGCGATATGCTCAGCAGCGAGATCTGGTATATTGAGAGATAGAAGCCGCACATACCTATTATAGTATACGCGGCGGGTATAATGAGCTTATGCCGTATGTCCATGATGCTTCCTTTTTCTGATAAAGCCGTATTATATGCTTTTTTAAACTGCAGCGTAGTCTGAATCATTGTATATGAAAAACAAACGTTATGCAATCAGTGCGGGCTTTATAAGCGCAGCATAGAAAAGCCTTGCGGTTCAATGTAACAATTAAAGTCTTTACTGTCTTGTATTTGGACATTTGCATTTTTATTATATCTATTATTTGCATTCTTGACTTTTAAGGATACAATGTTATAATTACATTTGCGTCACGTAAAAATCATACATGCGGTCGTGGCGGAACTGGCAGACGCGTACGTTTGAGGGGCGTATGGTAATACCGTATGGGTTCAAGTCCCATCGACCGCACCATAAATTCAGGTGGTCATACGTAGTATGACTGCCTGAATTTTTATTGTGATAGTATGGGACTTGAAGCGAGCCCTCCGCTGCCAGTGGCAGATGAAGGAGGGCGAGACGGCCTGAAAGGAAGTCGGCGACCGCACCATATACAAAAGGGGCTGTGCTTGTCACAGTCCCTTTTGTATATTATTGTGACTGAAGGGACTTGAAGCGAGCAACGCGCGCCAGTGGAACCGGAGGTGAGCGCGCCCAGTGGGCGATGAAGCGAACCGTGGGTTCTGTGAGCAAAGGGCGAGAGCGAACGTTGTGAAGCACGAGCCCTACTGCGAACAGAGGATGATGAAGCGCTGCGAGACGGCCCGGAGGGAAGTCCCATCGACCGCACCATATACAAAAGGGGCTGTGCTTGTCACAGTCCCTTTTGTATATTATTGTGACTGAAGGGATTTGAAGTGCATGAAGCGTTAAGAAAACGCCATCTGTATGGCGTTTTTAGCTGAATGCCGCTGCCAGTGGAACCGGAGGTGAGCGCGCCAGTGGAACCGGAGGTGAGCGCGCCCAGTGGGCGATGAAGCGAACCGTAGGTTCTGTGAGCAAAGGGCGAGAGCGAACGTGTGAAGCACGAGCCCTATTGCGAACAGAGGATGATGAAGCGAACCGTAGGTTCTGTGAGCTAAGGGCGAGAGCGAACGTTGTGAAGCACGAGCCCTATTGCGAACAGGGGATGATGAAGCGCTGCGAGGCCCTTTAGGGAAATCGGCAGCCGCATCAAAAATACGGCTATACGCCCGGCTGATTATGTATTTACGCTATATCGCTGTAAAAGCAATAGCCGCTAGATCTGCTTTTCTTTACATTGTACATCGCAAGGTCGGATTTCTGAAGTAGCTTTTCCGGGTCGTCGCCGTCAGCCGGGTAGACGCTTATGCCTATGCTGACGCCTGTCTTATAATACCTTCCTTTAATAACAATGGATCTTTTCATAACGGAGATGATTTTTTCAGCTATGAGCGCGAGCTCGGAATGATCGCTGATGCCGGGTATCAGTATCGCGAATTCGTCGCCACCTATTCGTGCAACGATATCGTCTTTCCTGACACAGGAAAGAAGCCGCTTGGCGGTTTCCTTGAGCACTGTGTCGCCCGCTTCATGCCCGAATCTGTCGTTTATCGGTTTGAAGTCGTCAAGATCGGCATATATAAGCGCTCCGCCTGCAGTTTTTCGCCTGCCTTCCGCCAGCACCCGCTCCATCTGCTCATACAGAAATATCCTGTTCTTGAGCCCGGTCAATATATCGTGGTGCGCGAGGTTGCGGTATCGCGTCTCGGATTCCCGTATCAGCTCCCTTGACCGCTCAAGCTCCGAGTTTCTCACTTTAAGCGCGTTTGAATGCGTCTCCAGCGCTTCTTCCAATATCGCCCTGTTGTCTTCGGCTCTTGCCAGCTTTTGTTTCAATATGCGGTTTTCCCGTTCCAGCTCGGCTATGCGCATTTCGTACTCTGATATGTCCATTTTACAGCCGTCAACGACCTCCTATAAGCAATGTAACGAATGTTGTACCATGAAACAACGGCTTGCCGCCTCTTTTAAGAGGGCAAAACTCGCCGTACGAATAAAAACCGCAAAACGGGATGTTATCAAGCATACGCTTCGCCGTTTTCGTTTCTTTTACGACTTGCCGCCCCATTATCATTTTTCGCCCTGCGCAGGAGAAGAACAGCGCCGCGCAAGGCTTTCCGGGAAAGCTCTCGACGGCCGCGAGTATCGATTTCGTGCAGGAATCCACGCAGCTGTTCCTATCCGCCGTTCCTATCTGCACCATCGCCCCTTTTTCGACAACGCCGTTGAGCGTTACGCTGCCCGTATGCTCGTCGCTGAAGGGAGCGCTCCTCACATAAAAGCCCTCGCGGCCTTCTTCGTATATCGCAAGGCAATAGTTGAGGAACAAGCTATGTTTATCGCCTATATATCTTCGAAAATAATCGAGCGCCGGTTTGCCTCCTATACGGTATATCACGTTCTTTTTCGAGGACGTTATCCTTTCCTTTTCGCCCATAGGGGCGTGCCCTCCCAGTACGCCGAACGAATACTCGACGGCGCCCGCGAACAGCAGCAGCACGACGCTGTCCGTCAGCACTTCGTCGTTGAAGAACTGGTATGTAGTCCTAAGCTTTGAATGCGCCGCCGAAGCCGCGCCTATAAGCGGAAAGCTCTCTCCCAGCACTTCCTCCATCCCCGAGCTCACGTCCGAAACGCCGGCGTTAAGCGGGTCTGATATTATTATCGCAAAGCGTTCTTCACCGGCGCATTTACTTAGGCTTTCCAGAGCGCTCCGCGCTGCGCTGCGGCCCGCGCTTTTACCGTTGCGGCTCATTTCCCTTCCGGCTCCCGCGCTTATCTCGGCGGTATCCGAAGCGAACGCCATCAAAACTACCGAGTCTTCGGTAAAGCCGTATACGGAGGATATCTCGCCGTCGGTTGTACATCCCGCTATCTGTATTCCGGGAAACGCTTCCCTGATATTTAAAAGTATATACGCATGATCAAAGTCAGGCGAGCAGAAAAGTAAACCTGCCTGCGGTTTTGCGTCGCCTAAGGCTCTTTTTACCTGGTCTATTACATCCTCTACGGCTGCGCTTGCCAGCGGGTCTTCGCTTTGCCCTATGCCTACCGTAAACATCACTTCACCCGCTTATCAATGAAATAGAAAACATGACCGCTTTTCATATAAAAGCAGGCCTTTTACATTTACTGCCATATGTACGGTAAAATATATATACTTAAAACTGAAATCTATTGAATCGGCAAAAGCGTATTTATTTACGCCGTTCAGCCGATAGAGATCGTAAAACGCTTAAAGCATCGAAAGGCAGCGGGGCTTGAAGCAAGCAAGCGCCTTCTTACGAGAGGTGCCTGTGCCAGCGCTTTATATCGGCATCCCCTAGGCACCGCATGATAAACGCTGCCGCGCGCTTTTTTACATCAACAAATTCCTCTGCAGCTTCCAGCGCCAGTATCGCGCAATGCAGCTGTGCCAGCCTCTCTGCCCTCGGCTTCAACATACTCGAACACTTGCGGCACATCGACTCCGGCTTCTTTTAGCGCTTTCGTTACATCAATCTCCGTTTGCAGAAGCGCCCGGTCTTCCGGATTACGAAGCGCCCGCAGCACTTTGCTTTCATCTATCTCATAGATTTCCGCCTGTGCTCCGAAGGCCAGCATCTTCATATTTTTCAGGTTATATTCCATATAAACTTTCTGGTTATATGTTATTATAGCACATTTTATACGTGCATATAGCATATTTATAGCTTCATGCCAAAACATACATAAAAACAATGATTTTTGGCTAAATAACCGGTTTCATATATATTCAATGTGTTTATAAAAAATGTACATAATTCTTTAGACACATCTTATAACTGCATTTGAGTTGGCATCCATGTGTAAAACAATATTAATAATGGTGGTAGTATGCGGATATTAATTGTGGACGATTCTTCTTTCGCACAGCATTTTACAAAAAAAGTAATACTTGACGCCTTCCCACATGCGGAACTTATTTTCGCAAGCAGCGGTGAGCAAGGCTACGAGGCATACATAAATTCGAGGCCCGATTACGTTATTACAGATCTGCTGATGCCGGGTATAGGCGGAAAAGCGATGATAGAGCGTATCCGCAAGGCGGACCGTATGAGCAAGATAATTGTGCTGTCCTCCGATATACAGCGCGCGGTAAAGGAAGAGATAGCAAAGCTCGGAGCGCTTTATTTCATAAACAAGCCGCTTACTGCAGACAACGGCAAATTCCTTATAGCGCTTTTGGGAGGTAAATAGATGCTTTCTCCTCTTGAAAAAGACGCTCTTACTGAGATACTTAACGTACAGCTCGGAATGTCTTCCTGCCTGCTCTCCGAAATGGTAGGCCAGAAGATTATACTTTCCGTTCCCGAAGTGGATTTGAAAAAAGGGGCGGAATTAAACTCCTCCGTTCTTAAAAAAGGCGGGCTGTTTGACGCCGGCAATTATGTGATAACGTCGGTAGCGTTCGGCAAGGAATTTCAGGGCAACGCGCTTATTGTCTTCCCGCAGGACAAAGCTACCGTGCTCGTAAAAGCGTGCCTTGGCGAACAGACGGACGGCGGCGCAGGCGCCGGGCTTACAAGCCTCGACGCCGACGTGATAAAAGAGATATCCAACATAATACTGAACTCGATAGTCGGCGAGTTCGGCAATCTTCTCGGCACGAAGCTGGAATATACGTCTTTCGAGCTGAACTACTCTGCGGACGGGCTTGACAACCACAAGTTTATACCCGAAAACTCGCACGTTTTAATGCTTTACACTTCGTTCCTGCTGACCAAAAGCCAGATAAGAGGAGTAATATTCGTAGCGCTGTCTGCGTCGTCATTTGACATGCTTCTTGATAAAATAAACGTTATGTTGAAGGATATCGTATGATCGACTGGAAACAGCAGGTGCTTGACAACATAGGCACCGGTATAATCGTCGTGGATTCTTCACAGCGCGTAATATACTGGAACAAGGAAATGGAGCGGCTGAGCGAGATAACGTCGGGCGACGCCGTAGGCAGAGAGCTTCACCGCATCTGCCCCAAGTTCGCGGAAAGCAGGTACCAGGACATACTCAAAAACGTTTTTGTCGCGGGCCAGAGCCGTTTTTGTTCGTGCGCTCTGCACAAACATTTCGTGCTGCCTAAAAGCAATTCAAAAGACGCCGATATAGTGCGCCAAAACCTTGTTGTAGAGCCAATATGGAACCACAACAGCGTCGAGTACGCGTTTTTGCATATTGCGGACATAACCGAGCATACGACGAACGAGCGCAAGCTGCGCGACCTCAACAACAAGCTGAGCGAGGGCTACAAATCAGTAAAGGCGGCCGAGCGCGCGGCAAGGGAAATAGCAAAATACGACCATCTAACCGGTCTGCTTAATCGCAGCGCGATGAAGGCCGAAGTACAGAAGCTCATAGACAGAATCAAAGAGAACAACGGAAAGCTGGCGCTGCTGTTTATAGACATCGACTGCTTTAAGAAGGTAAACGATACATATGGGCATATCGTGGGCGACGCGCTACTCGAGCATGTCGCGGGCAGGCTGAACAGCAATACGCGGCACGGCAGGAAAAGGCGCTGCGACGTAATAGCCCGTATGGGCGGCGACGAGTTTTTAATAGCGCTCCCGGATATAAAAAACCCTGACGATATCGCCCGACTTACGGACAAGATAATGGATTTAATCAGAAAGCCTTTTTTTGTAGGCAACGATAAGCTTTGCATATCGGCCAGCATAGGCATCGCAGTGTACCCCGACGACGCCGACTCGATAGACGCGCTTATCGACCTTGCCGACAAAGCCATGTACAAGATTAAGCGCAGCGGCAAAAACGCATACTGTTTCCACAATCCCGCCTGACCGATTAAAGGTAATCCTCCCTGACCGGCGAAAACACCTCTATTGCTACCGAATCTTCCATTATACTCGCGCCGTGCTCCGCGCCTGCGGGTATTATCCACGCGCCGCCTTCCCTTACGTCGTATTCAATACCGCCGATATTTAATTTTATATGCCCCGATACAAGATACCCCGTCTGCTCCTGCGGGTGACTGTGGTTCGGCAGCGTGCACCCGCCCTTTAGCCTGAACTCGGTCAATAGCGTGGCGCCGCCGTGGACTAAAGTTTTGCGCTCTATGCCGGGGAGCGCGCTTACATACCCTTCGTTTGAAGCTTCTTCTGCATATCCTTGCATGAAAACCCTCCTTTATGTAAGTCAACTATCGGTTCTGATAAAGGGATCCGCCTTTTTAGTGTGGTCATTTTATAGAAAAAGCAGCTTTTCAGCAGTCTTTAGCTTGCTGACAAAAGTTCCTTTCTGAAAAACGAAAAATAAAACTAAAATTCGAATATTAACATGGCCATCTGGACTCTGCCAGTGAAGGGCGAACGTTAATTCATGAAATTCTCGCAGAAACGCCCAGCCGCCCCGTACCGGAGTACAACCGGGGCCCCCAAAAAGATAAATCTTTTTGGGGCGGTAGAATGGGCAAGACCCGATGACAAACATACGTTTGTCATCGGACAAAAGGCGGCTTTTTCAGCCGCCTTTATTGTCTTCCCTTATCCCACGTCAGGCACGGTGGCCATGCCCTCGTCGTGCATCTTGTCGGTGTACTCATAGTCTTCAAGCAGGCCGGAGTGGTAAGCATCGTAAGCCGCGAGATCGAAGTCGCCGTGGCCCGAGAGGTTGAAGAATATCGTCTTTGCCTCGCCTGTCTCTTTGCATTCCAGCGCTTTTTCCATCGCGACGAGTATCGCGTGCGCCGACTCGGGAGCGGGCAGTATGCCCTCCACCCTCGCAAAATCCACCGCCGACTTGAATACCTTACTCTGCTGCACGGCCTTGGCCTTTACTATGCCGTCTTTGTAAAGCTGCGAGAGCAGCGGCGAATCGCCGTGATACCTGAGGCCTCCGGCGTGTATGCCCGCGGGCACGAAATCGTGGCCAAGCGTGTACATCATAGCCACGGGCGCCATCTTCGCCGTGTCGCCGTAGTCGTAGCGGAACTCGCCCTTAGTCAGCTTCGGGCAAGCCGCGGGCTCGACGGCTATAAACTCGATTATCGCGCCGTTTTTAAGCACGTCGTGCACGAACGGGAACGCGCATCCCGAGAAGTTCGAGCCGCCGCCGTTGCAGCCTATTATTATATCCGGATATTCGTCTATCTTTTCAAACTGCTTTTTAGCTTCCTGGCCTATTATAGACTGGTGCAGTATCACGTGATTCAGCACGCTGCCAAGCGCGTAATGAGTATCGTCCCTCATCGCCGCGTCTTCCACCGCCTCGGATATCGCTATGCCGAGACTGCCTAATGAATTCGGGTCTTTTGCGAGTATCGCACGGCCCGCGTTAGTTCTTGTGGACGGGCTCGCCACTATATCCGCGCCGTACGTCTGTATCAGTATTTTTCGGTACGGCTTTTGCTCGTACGACACGCGCACCATATAGACTATGCACTCGATATCGAACATCGAGCACGCTATAGAAAGCGCCGTGCCCCACTGGCCCGCGCCTGTTTCCGTCGATATGCGCTTTATGCCCTCAGCCTTGTTGTAAAAAGCCTGCGCCACCGCAGTATTGAGCTTGTGGCTGCCCGAAGGGTTGGTGCCCTCATACTTATAGTATATCTTTGCCGGGGTGCCTAAAAACTTTTCCAGCCTGTACGCGCGAATTAACGGCGACGGCCTGAACGTGGCGTATATATCGCGCACCTCTTTTGGTATGTCGATATACCTCTCTGTAGACATTTCCTGCTCGATAAGCGCTTTGGGAAACAGCGCTTCCAAGTCTGACGGGCCGACCGGCTTCAGCGTTGCAGGATGCAGATAAGGAGCCGGCTTATTCGGCATGTCCGCGGCAATATTATAATACTGCCTTGGCAATTCGTCCTCAGTCAAAAATACTCTGTTGGGAATGGCTTTACTCATGATCTCTTCTCCTCTAATAATGTTATTAGCTCCACGCGGAATAACACATGTCTCGTCTCATCTCGTCTTGCGGGCTCTGCGCCCATAAAAATGCACTCCAAATGGAACTTCGTACAGTATACGGTAAAAAAGCCGTAAATGTCAATAAAATATTTTATAAATTGAACGTTTTTTACGCTGTTTACCCATTCATTTTACATTAAAAAATCCGATATAATAATTGAAAGTATATCTATAGGAGGAGTGCTGTATGGGAGAAAACAAGGATTCAGGGTTCGGTTCAGGAAATGAGCTTTTTACAGCGGCTCAATCGAAGCCGTTCGAGGTTGTTCAGTATTTCTCGCGGGACGCTTCCTATGAGATATCGTACCAGGAAGACGGCGTGTACCTGCAATTTCTGGAAGAGGTGGGCGCGGGCACTCCGCTGAACCCTTCTATTGTGACATACGACTTGAATCGCAGGAACATAGCGGGCATAGACATAAGCAATGTATTCGTGCACATACGCAGGCGCGAAAACCTTTTCAAGATAGCGGAAAAACAGGATGAGAACACTGTCGATTCCGACGTCGTAGTAGTCATATCAAAAGACGCGATGTCCGCTCACATGACGCTGCTGCCCCCTTCCTCGTCGGGAAAGCAATTAAGCTTCGATGAGATAATGCAGAAGATAAAAGAGCAGTGGGGCGTGGTATACGGTATTGACGAAGCCGCAGTGCAAAGAGCCATAGAGAGCGGCGCGTATTTTAAGCCAATATTGATAGCCTCGGGCAAACCCGCGAAAAAGGGCGCCGACGGATATCTTAATTTCCTGTTCAAAAAGGAGCACAGCCATACGCCCACTATAGGGCCGGACGGCAGCGCTGATTACAAGCAGCTCGACCTGTTTGAGAACGTGACGGAAGGCGCGCCCGTCGTTGTCAAGGTGCCGCCCGAACCGGGCGAAGACGGCTGTACGGTAAAGGGCGAAACAATACCCGCAAAGCCGGGCCTGGAGCCGAAGCTTCCCGCGGGCAAAAACACCCGCGTTTCCGAAGACGGGCAGACCTTGCTGGCGGCAAAGAGCGGCAGGATAGACTATATAAAAGGAAGAGTGGAAATATCCGACATATACAAGATACCGGGCGACGTGGACATGAGCGTCGGAAACATAAAGTTTGAGGGCGATGTCATTATACGCGGCAACGTTATCACCGGGCTTACGGTACAGGCGTCGGGCTCTATTGAAGTAAGCGGTTACGTTGAAGGCGCGACGCTGATTTCCTCCAAGGATATAATACTTAAAAACGGCATTAAGGGACAGGACGTAGGCAAGCTTATAGCCGGCGGCAACATAATAGCCAAGTTCATGGAAAACTGCACCGCAGAGGCCAGAGGCAATATAGTATCCGATTATATCGTGCACTGCAACATGCTCGCGGGCGGCTCCATTACGATGAAGGGCAAATGGGGAAAGATAATCGGCGGTTATATACGGGCCGGCAGGGAAGTAACGGCTAACATGATAGGCTCGCCGTCGTACGACCCGATGGTAATAGAGCTCGGCGTCGCTCCCGAGATACGTGCAAAATACGCGGAAGCCGATGCGCGGCGCACACAGCTTAAAGCGCAGCTGATGAAGATAGACAGCTTGGCTCGCCTGCCTTCTTCGGGGCTCTCGCCCGAAAGGCTTGCGATGCGGCAGAAGGTGCTCGATTCAAGGGAACAGATTGAACAGCAGTATAACGAAGCAATCGATGAACTGGCCTCGTACGAGGAAATACTCTCACACGCGAGCGGCGGACGCGTAAATGCGACAAAATGCGTCTACCCCGGAGTAAAGATAATAATCGACTCGGCGGTATTCATTACGAAGTCAACCTTCGACTATGTTACGTTCAAGAACAGAGGCGGAGAGATAATATTCCCTTCGTGCGAAGTCATGCCATGATGCTGGGAAACGGCGTATAATATACTTCCTTCAGCGTAAGGCCTCTTGCGGGCGCTGTCGCGCTTGCAAGAGTTCTGTCTTTGCCGCTCACTATCTCTTTCACGTACTCCGGAGATATCTTTTTTAGCCCCACGTCAATAAGCGTGCCCGCTATTATGCGCACCATGTTGTAAAGGAATCCCGAACCCGTAACGTCTATATACAGGAACGGCTCCTTATAGGTTATCTCGAGCCTGTGTATAGTGCGCACGGTGTCCTTCACTTCGCTGCCGCTCGAGCAGAAGCATGCAAAGTCGTGCGTGCCCCGTATGAACGCCGCGGCCGCCTTCATCGCCGGTATGTCGAGCTTGCCGTGTACGTGCGTCGTAATGTTGCGGTAAATTGCCGACGCGTGCGTGTCGTTGTAAAACGTGTACCTGTATGTCTTCGCCTTGGCCGAAAACCTGGCGTGGAAATCCTCGCCCACTTCCATAGACTGCTTAACGCGTATGTCGGCGGGAAGCAGCATGTTCATAGCGTAGCTTATCTTATTTGCCGGTATGGTGCAGTTCGTGTCAAGATGCGCCACCTGCGCTTCCGCGTGCACTCCCGCGTCCGTCCTGCCCGCGCCGTGTATAGTGACTCTTTCGCCCGACGCTTTAAAAAACGCCTGCTCCAGCATTTCCTGTACGGAAACGCCGTTCGTCTGGCGCTGCCAGCCTGAATAGTTAGTGCCTTCGTATTCTATTATCAGCTTGACGCGCATATCCGCCTCCCTTTAGGAGACCTGCTCCTTCACTGTTACCAAAAGCGTTATGTATTCATGGCCCCGCCCATTCGCCCTTTATGCACCGCACTGCGAGTTCGCCGCCTCGCTTCCTCAACGCAAGCAGCTTAAGCTAACGATTGCTGTTTTTATTTTACACCAGTCCGACAGTAAATGAAAGGGCGCCGGAAACGGCGCCGTAATGCTTATTTGCCGTATTGCAATATGCTGACTATTAATAGCCCAGCGCCGCGAACACTAAAAGCCCCGCGACTATTACCGAAGCTATGGCGTCCCTTGCATGCATATGCATCACCTTCATCCGAGTCCTGCCCTCGCCGCCGTGGTAGCAGCGCGATTCCATAGCAAAAGCAAGCTCGTCGGCGCGCCGGAATGCGCTTACAAACAGCGGCACAAGTATAGGCACCATTCCCGCCGCGCGCTTTAATATGCTGCCGCTGTCAAACTCCGCGCCCCTCGCCGTCTGCGCCTTCATTATCTTGTCGGTCTCCTCAAGAAGCGTAGGTATAAAGCGCATCGCTATCGTCATCATCATAGCGAGCTCGTGCACGGGAAAGCGCACTACTTTAAGCGGCCGCATAAGCCGCTCCAAAGCGTCCGTAAGCGATATCGGCGATGTAGTGAGTGTCAGCATCGTGGTCGCCGTTATCAGGAATATAAGCCTCGCCGCGAGCCGCGCAGCGTTTATCAGCCCTTCCTTCGATACGCGGATTATCCACCATGAAAACAGCTCCGTGCCGCCAGAGTAGAAAAACGTGTTGAGTACTATCGCCAGCAGTATTATAAACCACAGCGGCTTCAAGCTGCGAAGCACCAGCTTAAAGCTAACGCGCGATACTATTATAATAAACAGCAGAAACGCAAACACTACGATGTTGCCGATAAGCGTATCTATCAGGAATATGAGCACTATTATGGCTATTACGAGCAAAAGCTTTACCCTTGGGTCCATCCTGTGTATTACGGAATCTCCCGGGAAGTACTGCCCCAGCGTTATGTTCTTTATCATTGGTTTTTCCCCGCTATCCTCACCAGGCATTCCTCCAGCTCAGAGAGCTTTATTACCTCTTTCGGTATCTCCCAGCCTTTTGCGCGGAGCTGCGACGCAATTTCGGCCACCGCGGGCAGAGCGAGCCCGGCTTCCTTTATCTCTTTCTTACGCAGGAATATGCTGCTCGGCTTATCGTCCATGATTACGTTCGCTCCGGAAAGCACGACTACCCTTTTGGCGTTCTCCGCGAGGTCGTCCATCGAGTGCGTTATCATTATAATAGTCACGCCCTCGGCGTTGAGCCTGCCTATAAGCTGCATAAGGTGCTGCCTGCCTTTAGGGTCGAGCCCCGCCACCGGCTCGTCAAGTATGAGCACTTTCGGGTTCACGGCGAGCACGCCCGCAATGGCTACCCTTCTCTTCTGCCCGCCCGAGAGCTCAAAAGGCGACAAGTCCTTTATGCCCTCATAGTCCAGCTCCATAAGCTCCATGGAGCGCTTAACCCTTTGCTCTATCTCGTCTTCGTGCACGCCCGTCTTAATTGGGCCGAAAGCTATGTCCTTATAAACCGTCTCTTCAAACAGCTGGTGCTCGGGGTACTGGAACACGACTCCTATGTGCCGCCTCAAAGCTTTCCTGTCGTAGCCCTTTTTGTTTATGTCCTCGCCGTTTATAATCACGGTTCCTTCCGTCGGTTTAAGCAGCCCTGCCATCAGGCCTATAAGTGTAGTCTTGCCCGAGCCCGTCTGGCCAATAAGCCCCAGAAACTCGCCGTCCTCTATTCTAAGGCTCAAGCCCTCTATTGCCGTCGTCTCGAAAGGCGTTCCCGGCATATATGTATATTTTAAGTTGTTAAGTTCTATCGGCATAGCTTTTTCACCAGTTCCTCCACAGTCATAGGGCATTCGCCCAGTTCGAACCCGCGCGCCTTCAGCCTGTGGTAAAGCTCTATATGCGGCGGAAAATCCAGCCCCGCCTCTTTTATTGCCTGCTCGTTTGCAAACACTTCGCGCGGCGTTCCCGAAAGCGTTATCCGCCCGCCCGTCATTACGCACACGCGGTCCGCCAGCAGCGCCTCTTCCATGTAATGCGTTATATATATTATCGTCTTGCCTTGCGCGCTAAGTGCCTTTATCGTTTCGAGAACCTCCGCCCTGCCCTCCGGGTCGAGCATCGCCGTAGGCTCGTCGAACACTATGATATCGGGCTGCATAGCGAGCACGCCCGCAATAGCCACCCTCTGCTTCTGCCCGCCGGAGAGCATATGCGGCGCGCGCTCCTTGTAATCGCTCATGCCTACCTGCTCCAGCGCCGCGGCCACACGCTCGCGTATCTCCTTTGGCGGAACGCCCAGGTTCTCGGGGCCGAATGCCACGTCCTCCTCCACAAGAGTCGCTACGATCTGGTTGTCGGGGTTCTGGAACACCATGCCGCAGCACTTTCTTATGTCCCACACGCTGCCTTCATCCTTTGTGTCCATTCCGTTGACCTTAAGCGTGCCAGATTCGGGCAGGTAAAGCGCGTTGATAAGGCGCGCGAAAGTAGACTTGCCCGAGCCGTTATGCCCGATTATCGCGACAAACTCCCCTTTCTCGACCGAGAGCGTCACTCCCGCCAGCGCAAGGCTTATTGAGTTCTCGCCGGTATACGTATACTTTACGTCTTCGGCCTCAACTATACCCATTGTTGCCTTCTTTCTTTTTGCTTTTTCCCCCATTATACACTAAAAGGCTCTGAAAACAACTTACAGAGCCTTTTTAATGCGCTTAATTATTTGTAAACTTTTTATACGAGCTCCAATATGACGATCTCCGCCGCGTCTCCGCGCCTCGGGCCTTTCTTTATGATACGCGTATATCCGCCGCCCTGGCCTAAATCCTGCGCGCGCTTGTAGTACTTGGGGCCGTACTCGCGGAACATCTTCTCCACGAGAGGATGGTTGACCTCGGCCGTGCGCTTCTTGTAGTTGTATTTGCTTTCCTTTTCCTGCTTCGGCTCGGGTATATCGTAAACGTACTTCATTATGCGCCTTCTGGCGGCGAGCTTGGAAGGCGAGTCGTTCGTAAACTCCTTCTTTACCTTGGCGTCTCCGTCGGCGACCTTTTTGACTACCTTTAAGTCATTCGCATATTCTCTGACGGCAAGCGTAATAAGCTTTTCGGCGATACGCCTTGCCTCTTTAGCCCGCGCTTCGGTCGTCTCTATTCTGCCGTGCCATAACAGGCTGGAGACAAGGCTCCTCAGCGCCGCCTGCCTTTGATCGTTTTTCATGTTAAGCTTTCTGTATTCAGCCATTTTAGCCTCCTGATTCGCACCCCAAAACCACAGCGTTTAGGGGGCGTGCTTTTAGTCGTCCATGCGCAGCGAGAGCCCTAAGGTTGCGAGCTTCTGCTGCACTTCTTCGAGCGACTTGCGCCCCAAGTTTCTTACCTTCATCATCTCTTCTTCGTTGCGCTTTATGAGCTCTTCTACCGTGTTTATCCCAGCGCGCTTCAAGCAGTTGTAAGAACGCACCGAGAGGTCGAGCTCTTCTATCGTTATCTCGAGCACCTTTTCCTTCTTGTCTTCCTCGGGCTCCACCATAATCTCCACGTTCTGCACGTGGTCGGTTAACGCCACGAACTGAGCAAGATGCTCGCTTATTATCTTTGCCGCAAGCGACACCGCCTCGTCGGGCGATATCGTGCCGTTGGTCCATAATTCAATTGCCAGCTTGTCGTAGTCGATGGACTGGCCTACGCGCGTGCTCTCGACGTTGAAGTTTACCTTCCTTACCGGCGTGAACAGCGAGTCTACGGGTATTACGCCTATCGGCATGTCGGGCAGCTTGTTCCTTTCCGCCAGCACGTAGCCACGCCCTCTTTCCACCGTAATCTCCATATAAATGCTTGCGCCCTTGTCCAATGTGGCTATATGCAGCTCGGGGTTTAATATCTCAACGTCCGAATCCAGCGATATATCCGCCGCGGTAACTTCTTTAGGCCCGTGTGCGTCAATGATAAGCGTCTTGGGTTCATTGACGTACATCTTCACCGCAAGCTGCTTTAAGTTGAGCACGATGTTCACGACGTCTTCGGTTACGCCTTCTATCGTGGAAAACTCGTGCAGCACGCCGTCTATCCTTACCCTCGTAACCGCCGCGCCGGGCAGGCACGAAAGCAGCACGCGCCTTAAGCTGTTGCCAAGCGTAGACCCGAAGCCGCGCTCCAGCGGCTCCATCACGAACTTGGCATATTTATTATCGGGCGACTTTTCAACGCACTGTATGTTTGGCTTTTCTATCTCTAACATATATAACCCTCCCGTTATAGTCTTATAGAATCGAGGGCAACCGCTTTTAAGCCTGTTACTTCGAATAGTACTCGACGATGAGGTGCTCTTCTATAGTCAGGTCGATATCCTCTCTTGACGGAACTGCGACGACTCTGCCTGTAAGGTTTGCGTTATCCATAGTAAGCCAGCTGGGCATCGGGCGCGGTTCGCTCTCCCTTATCTCCTTGAACCTTTCTGTGTCGGCGGACGATTTCTTAACGGTTATCTCGTCGCCTTCCGCAACCTGGTAGGACGGAATGTCTACCTTCTTGCCGTTTACGAGTATATGACCGTGCAGCACTATCTGCCTCGCCTGAGCACGCGAATCCCCAAGCCCCAAGCGGTATACTACGTTGTCGAGCCTCGACTCGCAGAGCCGGAGCAGGTTTTCGCCCGTCTTGCCCTTCATGCGCTCGGCAATGTTGTAATATTTCTCAAACTGGGATTCGAGCATACCGTAAAGCCTTTTAACCTTCTGCTTTTCACGGAGCTGCAACCCGTACTCGGATGTCTTCTTCCTGCCTTTGGCCGCTTCTCCCGGCGGCGTGGGGCGCTTTATAACCGAGCATTTTCCCGAATAGCATCTGTCGCCTTTTAAGAACAGCTTGCAGCCTTCCCTGCGGCACAGACGGCAAACGGAGCCTGTATATCTAGCCATATATATAAATCCTCCTTATACTCTCCTGCGTTTGGGCGGACGGCATCCGTTGTGCGGAATGGGCGTCACGTCTTTTATGAGGCTGATCTCAAGCCCTGCGGTCTGCAAAGCGCGTATCGCGGCTTCACGTCCAGCGCCCGGCCCCTTTACATAAACGTCGACGAACCTGAGCCCGTGTTCCATTGCGGCGGTGGCTGCCTTTTCGGCCGCCATCTGAGCGGCAAACGGCGTGCTCTTTCTCGAGCCCCTGAAACCGAGGCCGCCTGCGCTCGCCCACGATATCGCGTTGCCGGCCGTGTCGGTTACCGTTACAAGCGTGTTGTTAAACGAAGCGCGGATATGCGCCTGGCCGCGTTCGATGTTCTTCTTTTCCCTGCGTTTTCTGACTATCTTTTTTGGTGAAGCCATCGGCTATCCTCACTTTCTCTTGCCGCCCGCGGTACGCTTCGGGCCTTTTCTTGTGCGTGCGTTCTGTTTAGTGTTCTGTCCTCTTACGGGCAGACCTTTGCGGTGGCGTATGCCGCGATAGCAACCTATTTCGATGAGCCTTTTGATGTTCATCGTCGTGTCGCGCCGCAGGTCGCCTTCCACCTTCATGTTTTTATCGATATATTCTCTCAGCTTGCTGACTTCCGACTCGGTAAGATCTTTAACCCTCGTGTCGGGGTTGATGCCAGTCGCTTCCAAAATGCTCTGGGAAGTCTTGAGCCCGATGCCGTATATATACGTCAGGCCGATCTCGACCCTTTTCTCTCTTGGCAAATCAACGCCGGATATACGTGCCACTTATTTTACCTCCGAATAATTTTATATAGAAGTACGGATTCCGGGTTTTCCCGGCCAGCCGCATCCGTACAGGCATCCAATTATAACATTAACCCTGGGTCTGCTTATGCTTGGGGTTTTTGCAGATAACCATTACCTTGCCGTCTCTCTTGATAACCTTGCATTTTTCACATATCGGTTTTACCGATGGCCTTACTTTCATTTTGCTATACCTCCTTAGTATACCCCTCATGCCGGGTACGCCATTTTTATCAGCTCTTGCCGCGCCATGTAATGCGGCCGCGTTTCAAATCGTAGGGAGAAATCTCAACCGTAACTTTATCTCCCGGAAGTATCCTGATGTAGTGCATCCTTAGCTTCCCGGATATATGCGCGAGCACTTTATGCCCGTTTTCAAGCTCCACCTCGAACACGGCATTCGGATACGCTTCCGTAACCCTGCCTTCCATCTCTATCACGTCGCCTTTTGACAAATCGCTTCCCCCTTTACGCGCCGTCACAGCTATTGCTAGATTTTATCGCACTGCGTATCTCCGCATCAAAGACCTTTGTTCCCTCTTTCAGCTTGCCCGCGATCCCCTCCAGCACCTCGGGCAAAAGCTTTAAGTGCTTCAGCTTCTTTTTCTTCGGCCTGTCTTTCGGCCTCAATTTGCCGTCGGTTATGTGTACATACTGTTCATCTATTATATCCAATATCATGAATATCTTACCTTTGTCCCTGCCGGCCTTCGACTCGGCCAGCCTGCCGACTTCCACGGGATACTCAACCATGTTTTTTTCCCCTTTCCGTCTAGACCCTTGTAAGGATCTCCGGGCCGTTTTCCGTCAACGCGACGGTGTGCTCGTAATGCGCCGAAAGGCTCCCGTCCTTTGTGCAGACCGTCCAACCGTCTAATTTCGTGTACGTCTCTTTCGCGCCGTAGTTTATCATCGGCTCTATCGCAAGCACCATGCCCACTTCCAGCCTTGGGCCCTTGTACCGGCTTACGAAATTGGGCACATTGGGCTCTTCATGAAGCTTCTGGCCTATTCCGTGCCCCACCAGCTCGCGTACTACCGAAAACCCCGCGGCTTCAGCCGTCTGCTGCACCGCAGCCGATATGCTGCAGAGCCGCTTTCCCTGCTGGAACTGCTTTACGCCTGCAAAGAACGACGCTTTCGTCACGTCTATGAGCCGCTGCGCTTCCGGAGTTATTTTGCCTACCGCGTACGTTTTCGCGCAGTCGCTGTGATAACCCTTATACTTGCAGCCCAGGTCGATGCTTACTATATCGCCCTCTTTGAGCTCGCGCTCCCCCGGTATGCCGTGTACGACCTCGTCGTTTACCGAAGCGTTTATCGTCGCGGGATAGCCCATGTATCCCAAGAACGACGGCTCGGCCCCGCTCTTCTCGATATGCCTGCGTACAATCCTGTCGAGCTCGGCCGTGGTAACGCCGGGGCGAATCGCCTCTCCTACCAGCTTGTGGCATTCGGCCGCTATGGCTCCCGCAGCTTTCATTGACTCAATCTCACGCGCCGATTTCAGAATTATCATTTACCCTTTACCCGCTCAAGCCTCGCCGCTTGGCTGGGGCTCCTCATTCAGTACGGCAATTATCGTTTCGGTTATATCGTCTATACCACCCGACCCCACTATGTCGTGCAGTATGCCTTTTTTGGTGTAGTAGTCAATAAGCGGCTGCGTCTTTTCCTTGTAGACGGCAATGCGCTTTTTGACCGTCTCTTCCTTGTCGTCGTCGCGCACATACAGAGCGCCTGAGCAGCGCGGGCATTTGTTTATATCCTCAAGCATCGACTCGTGGTACGTCGCGCCGCACTTGCTGCATACCCTGCGCCCGCACATCCTGTGTATCAGTTTGTCGTCGGGCACAACTATGTTGATAACCGCGTCAAGCGATGCGAACTTTTCGAGAGCTTCGGCCTGAACGTCCGTTCTCGGAAAACCGTCGAGTATGAACCCGTTCTTTGCGTCCGGCTTGGAAACGCGCTCCTTCACCATAGCGATTATTACGTCGTCAGGCACATATGCGCCTGCGTCCATGTACTTCTTGGCCTCTTTGCCCAGCGGCGTCAGGTTCTTTACCTCTTCCCTCAGCATGTCGCCGGTGGATATGTGAGGTATTCCATATCTCGCAGCTATCCTTGCAGCCTGCGTTCCCTTTCCCGCTCCCGGCGGTCCGACAAACATTAGTTTCATAACTACCCCTTATTTCAAAAAGCCCTTGTAGTGCCTCATCATAAGATGCGACTCCAGCTGTTTCGTCGTTTCAAGCGCAACGTTCACCATAATTAGCAAACTTGTAGCGCCGAATCCCAAAGGGAAATTGGCTATCGCGCTCAGCCCCATGGGTACCGCCGCTATAAGCGCCAGGAATATCGCACCGAAGAGCGTGATACGCATGAGTATCTTCTGCAGGTATTCCGTCGTGGATTTGCCCGCGCGTATTCCCGGTATGAACCCGCCGTTCTGCTGCATGTTCTTTGCTATTTCAACGGTGTTGAACGACACCTGCGAATAGAAGAACGTGAAGAAGAATATAAGCAGCGCGTTTAATATAATATACAGCACGGTATTGGGCCCCATTACGGCTTCGTAGGCAGCATTTTTTGCCTTGTCTGCGCCGTTTATAAGCTGCACTATCATCTGCGGGAACTGCAGCAGCGTCAACGCAAATATAAGCGGCAGCACTCCCGACTGGTTGATCTTCATCGGTATATGCGTCGACTGACCGCCGTATATCTTGCGGCCTATTACGCGCTTGGCGTACTGAACTGGTATCCTGCGCTCGCCCATATCGATGAACGTAATAGCCGTTATAACCGCTACCGCAGCTATGAGCAGTATTACGGGCGTCAAATATGTCGTGCCGCTTCCTTCAACGCCGGCGGCCGCGATGAGCCTTGCGCCCGCGCCTGGAATTGCAGAAATTATGCTTATATAGATCAGCAGCGACACTCCGTTGCCCACGCCGTTTTCCGTTATCTTCTCGCCTATCCACATTATAAGCGCCGTGCCGGCCGTAAGGCACATAACTATAGTAATCTGCGTCAGTATCAACGGCGTGCCGGTCTTTATTATTGCCCTGTTGCCGAACCACAGCATCATGCTTATCGCCTGCACAAGGCCCAGCCCCACGCCCGCGTAGCGGGTGATGGACGCGAGCTTTTTCCTGCCCTCAGGCCCTTCCTTCTGCATCCTCTCGAGCGCCGGAATGGCCATCGTCAAAAGCTGCACTATGATCTGCGCCGTGATGTACGGCGTTATGCCCAATGCAAACAACGAAAAGTTCGAAAGGCCGCCGCTGAACAGGTTAAGAAACTGCCCGAACGTGCTTGCCCCTATCGTCTCGCCTACTATCGAGGCGTCTATGCCCGGTACAGGTACATGCGCTCCTACTCTGTAAACAAGAAGCATCATGACCGTATAGAGCATCTTTTTCCTGATATCCGGGACCTTCCATGCGTTTCGGAGCGTACTGAACATTACTCTACCACCTCTGCCGTTCCACCGGCCGCCACTATTTTTTCAGTGGCTGTCTTCGTGAATTTCGCGGCTTTTACAGTAAGTTTTTTAGTCAACTCGCCGTTTCCGAGTATCTTGACGCCGTCCAATACCTGCCGCACGAGCCTCTCTTTTTTAAGCAGCTCGGCAGTTACTTCGGTGCCGTCCTCGAAGCGGTTCAAGTCCCCTACGTTTACTATCGAGTATTCTTTTGCAAATATATTTGTAAAGCCTCTTTTCGGGAGTCGTCTTGAAAGCGGCATCTGTCCGCCTTCGAATCCCGGGCCTTTACCGCCGCCGCTTCTGCTGTTCTGCCCCGTCTGGCCGCGCGTGGAAGTCTTGCCCATGCCGGAGCCTATGCCCCTGCCAACGCGCTTTTTTTCCTTCCTGGCGCCCGGAGCCGGCTTTAATTCGTTCAATTTCACGATTATTTGCCCTCCTTAGCGTCCAGCACCTTAACAAGGTGCGAAACTTTGTTTATCATTCCCCGTATGCAATCGTTGTCCTCATGCTCTGCGACAGAATTCAACTTGCCAAGGCCCAGAGCTGTTACTGTCGCCTTCTGGTCTTTGGGGCAGCCTATGGGGCTTTTTACAAGCTGTATCTTAATCTTCGCCATTCCTGACCCTCCTACCTAAGCTGCTCGACGCTTATGCCGCGAAGCCTTGCGTATTCTTCCGCAGTCTTTAAGGCCTTTAAGCCCTCTATCGTGGCTCTCACGCAGTTTGTGGGCGTGTTTGACCCCTGGGACTTCGTCTTTATATCCTTTACGCCCGCGAGCTCCAGAACCGCGCGCGCGGGGCCGCCCGCGATAACGCCTGTTCCTTCGCTTGCCGGCAGCAGCAGCACCTTGCCGCGCCCGAACACGCCTATTACCTCGTGAGGTATCGTCGTACCTACTATGGGCACGTTTATCATGCTGCGCTTTGCCTTCTGCACCGCCTTGGCGATAGCTTCGGGTATCTCGGCAGCTTTGCCGAGGCCTGCGCCGACCTTTCCTTTTTCATCGCCCACTACAACGAGCGCCGTAAACCTGAAGTTGCGTCCGCCTTTTACGACTTTTGCAACGCGGTTGACGTAAACGAGCTTCTCCTTGAATTCGGGTTCTTCTTCCTTGCGGAACGGCCTGCGCGAACCGCGCTGCTCTTTTGATTCTACTCTATTGTCACCTTTTGAAAATGCGTCGTTTTTCTGCACCAGACAAACCTCCTTTTAAAACTTGAGCCCGGCTTCCCTGGCGCCGTCTGCCAGCTTTTGCACCCTTCCCGTGTAGAGGTATCCCCCACGGTCGAACACCACCTGAGTAATGCCGTTTGCGAGAGCCTGTTTTCCTATCGCGAGCCCGACAATCTTTGCCGCTTCGCTCTTGGTCTTGCCCTCTATATCCTTTTTAAGCGCTCCGGAAAGCGTAGAAGAACTCGCCAGCGTAACGCCTTTTGTGTCGTCTATTATCTGCGCATAGATGTGCGACGTGCTGCGGAACACATTCAGCCTCGGCTTCTCGGCCGTGCCCGTTATCTTGTTGCGCACCCTTATGTGCCGGCCTTTTCTTACCGCGTTTTTATCTGCTTTGTTTATCACGCTTTACCACCTCTCTACATTCCGGTCTTTCCGACTTTGATGGCGACCTGCTCGCCCTGATACCGTATGCCCTTGCCTTTATAAGGCTCCGGCGGGCGTACGCCGCGAATCTCGGCGGCAAACTGTCCGACGGCCTGCTTTGAAACGCCGGAAACTTTTATTATATTGGTGCCTTCCACGTCGAGCTTTATGTCCTTTGTCTCGTTTATCTCAACCGGATGCGAATACCCTACGTTAAGAACTATCTTGTTGCCGCTCTTCTGCACCCTGTATCCTACGCCCACGACTTCCAGCGTCTTCGTGAACCCCTTCGTTACGCCGGTTATCATGTTGGCTATGAGCGCCCTTGAGAGGCCGTGCATCGCCCTGTCCCTCTTGTTTTCGGACTTGCGGCTCACGCTGATAACGCCGTTTTCGATGCTTACGCTTACTTCGGGCGGCAGTTTTTCGGTTAATTCGCCCTTATTGCTTTTTACCCTTATTACGTTTCCCTCTTCCGTAGTGACCGTTACGCCTTGGGGAATCTCAACGGGCATCTTACCAATTCTAGACATCTTATCTCCTCCGCAATTGCGTTGTCTTCGTTACCAGACGTACGCGATGACCTCGCCGCCTACGCCGTTTTCACGCGCTTCCTTGTCCGTCATTATACCCTTGGACGTAGATATAATGGCGATTCCCAGTCCGCCCAAAACTTTAGGCACTTCATCCTTGCCTGCATAGACTCTAAGGCCAGGCTTGCTTATCTTCTTAAGCCCGGTTATTATCGACGTATCCTTGGGGCCGTATTTGAGCGTTATGCGTATTACGCCCTGCGGGCCCTCTTCCTTGTATTCATATCCCTTTATGAAACCCTCTTTCAAAAGTATGCCGGCTATCGCCTTTTTCGTCTTTGAAGCGGGTATATCTATCACTTCATGCTTTGCGCTTAAAGCATTGCGTATGCGGGTCAGCATATCCGCTACTGGATCAGTTACAGGCATCTTCTTACCTCCTTAATTTATCGATACGCGCCGGGACGCATATGCGCCCGGGGCCAAGCAAGCGCTACCAGCTCGATTTTCTGACGCCGGGTATCTCGCCCCTGTAGGCAAGCTCCCTGAAGCATATGCGGCATACGCCGTATTTGCGCAAGACCGCGTGCGGCCTCCCGCATATACTGCACCGCGTATAGTTCCTGGTGCTGAACTTTGAGCCTCTTTGCTGTTTATTTATCATCGATTTCTTTGCCACTTTGAACCTCCGTCCTTAGCGCTTGAAAGGCATTCCGAGCAGGGAGAGCAATTCCCTTGCTTCCTCGTCCGTCTTAGCGGTTGTGACCATTATTATATCCATGCCGCGTATCTTGTCCACGTTGTCGTAGACTATCTCGGGAAAGACAAGCTGTTCTTTAAGGCCCAGCGCGAAATTTCCCCTGCCGTCAAAAGACGTATCGGGCACGCCGCGGAAGTCTCTCACGCGCGGAAGGGCTATGTTCATCAGCCTGTCGGCAAACTCATACATCCTGTCGCCGCGCAGCGTCACCTTTGCGCCTACTTTCATGCCCGCCCTTACCTTGAAGTTCGCGACGCTCTTTTTGGCTTTCGTCACTACCGGCTTCTGTCCCGTGATAACCGTAAGATCCGCAACCGCCGATTCCAACCCTTTGGGGTTGTCCTTCGTGTCTCCGAGTCCCATGTTTATCACTATTTTTTCAAGTTTGGGGACCTGCATTATATTCTTATAATTAAACTTTTTCATCAGCGCCGGAACCACTTCGCTGACATAAGCATCCTTTAGCCTAGGCATCAGTCAATCCTCCCTATTTCTCGAACAGCGCGCCGCACTTCTTGCATACGCGCACCTTGTCGCCGTTCTCCAGCACCTTGAAAGCTATGCGCGTAGCTTCGTTGCATTTGCCGCACAAAAGCATGACTTTGCTTGCGTAAATGGGGGCTTCCTGATGGATTATGCCGCCAAGATTGCCCTGGCCTTTGGGCTTTTGGTGCTTTGTCACCATGTTTACCTTCTCGACCACTACCTTGCGCTCGGAAGGATACGCAACCAGTACTTTGCCCTTTTTGCCCTTATCCTTGCCGGATATAACGACGACTCTATCGTCTTTTTTTATATGCATTCTTGCCATATCAGCCTACCTTCCTACAGCACTTCAGGCGCGAGGGAGATGATCTTCATATATTCCTTTTCCCTCAGTTCCCTTGCCACAGGCCCGAATATACGCGTGCCTTTGGGCTGTTTCTGCGTATCTATTATGACCGCCGCGTTGTCGTCAAATTTGATGTAAGAACCGTCAGGGCGCCTTATGCCCGCAACGCTTCTCACTATGACGGCGCGGACGACGTCCTTCTTTTTGACAACTCCGCCCGGAGTCGCCGATTTAACCGACGCGATTATAACGTCTCCTATATTTGCAGTGACCCGTTTCGAACCGCCGAGCACCTTGATGCACTGTATCTCCTTGGCGCCCGAGTTGTCGGCCACTTTCAGGTATGTTTGCGCTTGTATCATGTCACGCCTCCCTAAATACTCATTGGCTACTTGGCGGCCTCAACAACCTCTACAAGTCTCCATCTCTTGTCTTTGCTCAAAGGACGGGTTTCGGTAATAAGCACCTTGTCTCCGACCTTGGCTTTGTTCTCTTCGTCATGAACCTTATATTTCTTAGTATAATTCACGATCTTGCCATAAAGCGGATGTTTCGCCTTGCGGACTATTGCGACCACAATGGTCTTCTGCATCTTATCGCTAACGACAATACCGACTCTTGTTTTACGGATTCCTCTTTCTGACATAAGCTTTTCTCCTTAGCTCTGCATAGCGCTCTTCAGTTCGCGCTCCCTTAAGATCGTCTTGACGCGTGCTATATCCTTCTTGGTCTTCCTGATTACCATCACATCGCCAAGCTGCCCCGTTGCGCTCTGAAAACGCAGATTAAAGAGCTCCTGCTTTAAATTCTTAAGCTGCTCAGTCAGCTCGTCATTTGTCATCTCGTGCAGTTTGCTAGCTTTCAACCTGCTCACCACCTGTTCCTTCTTCGAGTTCAGCCTCCTGCGGCTGCTCCTCATGAGACTTGAACGACATCTTCGAGAACGCTTCTGCGTCAAAGGCTTCGTTCTTCACTATCTTGCATTTTATCGGCAGCTTGTATGCCGCGAGCCGGAGCGCTTCCCTTGCCTGTTCCTCGGCGACGCCCGCTATCTCGAACATTATCCTGCCGGGCTTTACTACCGCCACCCAGTATTCGGGAGAGCCTTTGCCGCTTCCCATGCGGGTTTCGGCGGGTTTCTCCGTTACCGGCTTGTGCGGGAATATCTTTATCCAGACGTGCCCACCCCTCTTTATATATCTTGTCATCGCGATACGAGCCGCCTCAATCTGGTTGCTCGTTATCCATGCGGGCTCCAGAGCTTCAAGGCCATATTCGCCGTAAGTAATTGCGTTGCCCTTGTTGGCTCTGCCCTTCATGCGGCCGCGGTGAACTCTTCTGTACTTAACCCTTTTTGGCATTAACATTTTTGCTGCCTCCTTCCGGCGCTGCTGCGGTCTTGAACTTATCCCGGAGCGGGTTTCCAAATATCTCGCCTTTATATATCCAGACTTTGCAGCCTATCTTTCCGTATGTCGTGCTCGCTTCCGCGAAACCGTAATCGATGTCCGCCCTTATCGTCTGCAGCGGTATCGACCCTTCGTGATATTTCTCGCTTCTGGCGATTTCAGCGCCGCCGAGGCGTCCCGAGCACATCGTCTTTATGCCGAACGCTCCGCTCTTCATCGCGCGGCTTATGCACTGCTTCATCGCGCGGCGAAAAGATATACGCCTCTCGAGCTGCTGGGCAATGTTTTCCGCAACAAGCTGCGCCTCAATGTCGGGGCGCTTTATCTCGATGATGTTGAGTATTACGTTCTTGCCCGTCTGCTGCGAGAGCTGTTTTTTAAGGACTTCCACGCCCTGTCCGCCCTTGCCTATGACTATGCCCGGCTTGGCGGTATATATGTTGACGGACAGCTTGTTGGCCGCTCTTTCCGTTTCTATCTTTGAAATGCCGGCGGCAAATAGCTGCTTTTTAAGCTGCTTCCTTATTTCGTTGTCTTCTTTGATGTTGGCAGCAAAATCGCCTTTCTTTGCAAACCAACGAGCATTCCAGTCTTTGATTACGCCTACGCGCATCCCGTGGGGATTGACTTTCTGGCCCATACTATTCCTCCTTAGCCTTATCGAGTATCACGGTAACATGGCTCGTTCTCTTGCGTATCCTGTAAGCCCGTCCCTGAGCTCTAGGCCTTATGCGCTTCAATGTGGGACCCTGGTCCGCATACGCTTCGGCTACAATAAGGTCGTCGCGCAGCAGCCCCAAGTTGTTTTCCGCATTCGCTACCGCCGAGTTCAGTACTTTTTCTACCACCGGGCCTGCCGCTTTCGGCGTGTTCTTAAGCAGCGCCGTTGCTTCCGCAACGCTCTTGCCGCGTATAAGAGCGGCTATCTGGCCGAGCTTCGTCGAGGACATGCGTATGTACCTCGCACGCGCCCTGGGCCTTTTATCAGCTTCCTGCTGTCTTTTTTGAGATTTTTCTCTCTGTCGGGTTGCCATTTGCCTAACTCCTCTCTATAACAGCCCCAAACACCAGTGGAGCTCGTTTGGGGACCCTTGCATAGCCCCAAAAGTCACGTTCTCCCTCCGGACCTATTTGGAGCCGGACTTTTTATCGCCCGCGTGTCCGCGGAAAGTCCTTGTCGGGGCGAACTCGCCAAGCTTGTGCCCCACCATGTCCTCCGTCAAATATACAGGAACGAACTTCCTGCCGTCATGTACGGCCAGCGTGTGGCCTACCATGTCCGGGAATATGGTCGAAGCCCTCGACCATGTTTTAATCACTTTCTTTTCGTTCTTCTCGTTCATCTCGCGAATCTTATTAAGAAGCCTCTCGTTGACATACGGTCCTTTTTTAACCGATCTGCTCATATATTTTCTCCTTACTTTCACACAAAAAGCTTTAACTTTTTGTCCTGGTTAGTTGCCCCTGCGGTGGACGATATATTTGCTCGAAGGATTCTTCTTCTTACGCGTCTTGTATCCGAGCGCAGGCTTGCCCCACGGAGTCAGCGGCCCCGGGCGTCCGATAGGCGATTTGCCTTCGCCGCCGCCGTGCGGATGGTCCACCGGGTTCATTACCGAACCTCTTACCGTCGGCCTTATGCCCATATGGCGCTTCCTGCCCGCTTTTCCTAAGTTGATAATCTCCTGGTCTATGTTGCCTACCTGGCCTATCGTCGCCCTGCATTCCAATAGCACCATGCGCACTTCGCCCGACGGGAGCCTGAGCTGCGCGTAAGCGCCTTCTTTGGCCATAAGCTGCGCCGCGTTGCCCGCCGCGCGCACCATCTGCCCGCCCCTGCCCGGCTTGAGCTCAATGTTGTGCACGAGCGTTCCTAACGGTATATCCTTTAAATACAGCGTGTTGCCCGGCTTTATGTCGGCGTTCTCGCCCGACATAACCGTGTCGCCCACTGCAAGCCCCAAAGGAGCTATTATATATCTCTTTTCGCCGTCCTCGTAATTAAGCAGCGCAATGTTAGCAGTCCTGTTGGGATCGTATTCTATCGTTGCGACTTTGGCAGGTATGCCGTCCTTATCGCGCTTGAAATCTATTATCCTGTACTTTCTCTTTACGCCGCCGCCCCTGTGGCGCACCGTTATCCTGCCCTGTGCGTTGCGGCCAGCCGTCTTCTTAACCGTTTCAAGAAGCGACTTTTCGGGCGCCGTGCATGTGATCTCCTCAAACGTCGAGACTGTCATACCGCGTCTGCCCGGTGAGGTCGGTTTATACTTCTTAATCGCCATGCTGCTTTCCTCCTAACACTACTGCGACAGAGAATCGAAGAATTCTATCGTCTTCGAATCTTTTGTCAGCGTCACGAACGCTTTCTTGTATTCAGGCCTTCTGCCCGAAGTGTAGCCCTGACGCTTTACCTTACCCATCTGGCGCAGGGTGTTCACCTTGCTCACCTTGACGCCGAATATCTCTTCAACCGCTTTTTTAACTTCGGTCTTATTAGCTCTTATATCCACCATGAAAGTGTACTTTTTGGCCGCTAAATCGTCATAGCTTTTTTCGGTCAATATCGGCTTTATAATGATGTCTCTCGCTTCCATTACGCAAAAACCTCCTCGACCCTTTTTACGGCGTCTTTCGTTATCACGAGCTTGTCGTAATTCATAATGTCGTATACGTTTATGTTGTCGGCTTCCAGCGTTTTGACGCCTTTTATGTTATTCGACGCGCGCACGACTTTTTCGTCTTTGCCCGCCGTGACAACGAGCGCCTTGTCCGCTTCAAACTTGCCGAGCACTGCGGCCATAAGCTTGGTCTTGGGCTCCTCTATCGCGAGGTCTTCAAGCACTATTATGTTCTTTTCGTTTACCTTCATCGAAAGAGCGCTCTGTATTGCTGCTCTGCGCATCTTCTTGTTGACTTTCTGCGTATAGTCCCTCGGCTTAACCGCGAATATCATGCCGCCCTTTCTCCATATCGGCGAACGCGTTGAGCCGGCTCTTGCGCGGCCCGTGCCTTTCTGCCTCCACGGCTTGATGCCGCCGCCGCTTACTTCGGCTCTCGTAAGCGCGCTCTGCGTGCCCTGACGCCTGTTCGCAAGCTGCGCCACTACCACCTGGTGAATGGCAGCTTCGTTGACTTCTACGCCGAACACTTCGTCTTTTAAGTTTATTTCACCGGCTTGCGTGCCGTCTTTTTTAAATACCGCTACTTTGGGCATTCGTTCTCACTCCTTTTCTTTGGCCACTTAAACCTTTGGTTTTTTGGGCATTAAGCTTGCTTTACGGCTTTCGTGATAGAGAGCAGTCCGCCCCGGGCGCCCGGAACAGCGCCCTTTATAAGCAGAACGTTCTTGTCAACGTCTACCCCGACCACTTCAAGGTTCTGAACGGTGACCGTCTCAACGCCCATATGCCCCGGCATGGCCTTGCCCTTAATGACCTTCGAAGGGAACGAGCTTGCGCCGCCGCTGCCCGGCCTTCTCTTGCTCTTCGAGCCGTGAGTCATGGGCCCTCTGTTGCCGCCGTGCCTCTTTATCTTGCCCTGAAAGCCTTTGCCCCTGGATGTGCCCTGAACGTCAACGAAATCGCCCTTTTCGAACACGTCGACTTTCAGTTCCTGCCCGAGCTCATAAGAAGCTATATCGTCCACATGATATTCATGAAGGTGCCGCTTTACGGCGACGCCCGCTTTTTTGAAATGCCCCGTCAGCGGCTTTGTCACGAGCGATTCCCTGATAGCGCCGTACCCTATCTGAATAGCGTTGTATCCGTCCGTTTCGGCTGTCTTCTTCTGCGTAACGACGCACGGGCCCGCTTCCACCACCGTGACGGGAACCACCGTGCCGTCTTCAAGGAATACTTGCGTCATTCCCAGTTTTTTACCCATTAATGCTTTAACCATTGCTATCCTCCTAGAGCTTTATCTCTATGTCTACGCCGGAGGGCAAATCAAGCCTCATCAAAGCGTCCGTTGTCTTCGACGTTGCTTCCAGTATATCGATAAGCCTCTTGTGCGTCTTTATCTCAAACTGTTCCCGCGAATCCTTATACTTGTGCGGGGCGCGCAGTATCGTTACTACTTCCTTCTGCGTCGGCAGCGGTATAGGCCCCGAGACTTTCGCGCCTGTGCGCTTCGCCGTATCGACGATCTTCATAGCCGACTGGTCGATAAGGTTGTAATCATACGCCTTCAGCTTGATCCTGATCTTCTGACTACTCATTTTTCTCCTCCTTACGCTAGCGTCTTTGAGCGCCCTGTTTATGGGGCCTTGCGGCATACACTCAGCCGTGTGTGTCGCTTTTTATTATCCGCGGCACTTGCTGTGCCGCTAAAGACGCCGTCCTTATATGATTGGACTCGCAGTCCGCGGAAATTACCCGGAAAGCGCTTTTTTCCGGCAACCTCCCGCATCGTCGCCTTAAACTTTGCTTTAAGGCTTCAAACCTGCGTTTTGCGCATCATAAAATGCGCAACGTGAAGATTATATAATAAGCCTTTGTCAAAAGCAAGAGTTTTTTTGTCAAATATGCATAAGTTTTTTATGCCGCGGATATACGGACAAACATACGCGGATTAAGCAAGCATAATGCGCGAAAAACACGCCTTTATTTAATGATAAAAAGCACTTTTTACGCTGCTCTCGCGCCGCGTATATATGCCGCCTATATATAATGAAGCAATGACGATATATGCTTATAAGTATGCCGGCAAAAAAGCTTTAATACCCTACCGCTTATTGCCGCTTACTTACTTATGCGGACAAAAAAGCGGCCGTAAGACCGCCTTAAATCTTTATGCCAGCAGTTACTTCAAGCTGTAGCTCCCCAGCGTACTCAATGCCTCTTTCTGCTTGAGTATCACGTCGTAAAGGCTGATATCCAGCGCGTTGCACAGCGCGGCAAGATAAAACAGCACTCCGCCTATCTCGTCCACCACCGTTGTCAGACAATCCGGGCACAGCTTTCCGCTTACCTGCGTGGACAACAGCCCCTTCAAATCGCTCATGTTGGCTTCGCCCGGAAACGTCTGCTTCTTTCCCTCGATCTGAATGCATCCGCAATGCGTCACCGCCTTTATCACGCTGCGGTTCACGCGCCCCGCGCTCGTCTGAATTTTTGAAAGCGTGTCGAGTATGCTCCTGTTCCTGATGAGAAGGTCGCTTACGACGTTCTGAAAATCCTCAATATGGATGTCGTTGATAGAATTGCCCATTTTTCGCTCCTCTTGCCTGAACTTAATCCCCGCTTATATTATATATCGCCTTTTAAGTTTGTCAAAGAATGTTTTTTGTCGCATTGTGCTAATATTTAACGCCTGCCTCCCGCAGTTTAAGTGCGCCGTTTTGCGGTACTATGGCGCCTTATCAGTATTCAATGCCACGCCTCGCGGGCACCCCTTCATTATAATAATGCTTTATCTCCTTCATCTCGGTAACGAGATGGGCGCATTCCAATATTTCTTTAGGCGCGTTCCTGCCCGTCAATACTATCTCCGTGCCGCCCCTTGCCTTGATTAGCCGCAAAAGCTCTTCCTTTTTAATTATGCCGCAGTGCAGAGCGCCCAGCGCCTCGTCGAGCACGATTAGGTCCGCGTTACCAAGCCAGCACATTATAGCCGTTAACGCACTTATCGCTTCGATGCGCAGTTCCTCCTTCTCGCGCTCCGAAAGCTCGCCGAAAAACTTGCTGGTTTTCGATACGCGCAGTATCTCTATGTTTCCCATGCACTTGAGCGCGGCTATCTCGCCAGTTTCCCTTCCTTTCAGAAACTGCACGAACTTAACGGAAAGCCCCTGCCCCGCAGCCCGGGCCGCGAGCCCGACGGCTGCAGTCGTTTTGCCTTTTCCGCCGCCCGTATACACCTGTACGTACGATGTCTTCATAATCTTTCCTCTGTTTATGAGAATATCATCAAAACGGCAGTTAATCAATCTGGCATATACAACATGCCGTATGATATAATGTGTCGGAAGAAAGGAAGTAACATGTCGCTCTCACTGTCGCCTCTGTTTTCCGGGTCTTCGGGCAACGCGGTGCTGATTGGCTCGGAAAGAACAAAAATACTCATAGACGCCGGCGTGTCGTGCAGAAGGATAGAGCAGGCGCTCAAAGCCGTAGGCACGGACGCCGCCGATATAAAGGCAATACTGATAACTCATGAACACAGCGACCATATAGCGGGCGCGGAAGTGTTCTCAAGAAAACATTCGATACCCGTATTCATGACGGAGCCTACGTGGCTCGCCTGTTCTTCGAAGCTCAGCATAAGCCCGCGGCTTTCAAGGGTGGTATCAAAGTCGGAGTTTTATATTGACGACCTTTTAATTGAACCTTTCGAGCTGCCGCACGACGCCGCCGACCCGGTAGGTTACTGCGTCTCGTCGGGCTCGCGCAAAGCCGCCGTCGCGACTGACCTGGGCTATTTCCCGCAGAAGGTAGAGTTTAAGCTGCAGTCCTGCGACCTCGTGCTGCTCGAGTCCAACCACGACCTGCAGATGCTCGTAAACGGCAGTTACCCTTATATGCTAAAGCAGCGAATAAAATCGCGCCGCGGCCACCTTTCTAACGACGACGCCGCCGACGCCGCGGTAAAGCTGGTCTGCGCGGGCGTCACGTCGATACTGCTCGGGCACTTGAGCCGCGAGAACAACTCCGAACAGCTCGCCTACCGCACAGTAACCGACGCGCTGCTCGAAAGCGGCATAGCGCCCGGCCGCGACGTTGCGTTGGGCATAGCGTTCCGCGACAGGGTCACCGGCGTATTCGATATAAAATAGCATATCAAAAATACAACATTTAATTTCGGAAAACGGATTTTATTGACATATCAACACCGCGCGGCTGCTGCGCGGTGTTATTATTTTCAAAAAACATGTTGACTATATTCTACTTGTGTAATATTCTATAGGTAGAATATTCGTATTTATAATCTGCACTGAACGAGCGGCATAGGAGATGCAAAATGGCTTTACGGTATGCGGTGCTGGGGCTGCTTGGCTACAGCCCGATGAGCGGCTACGACTTAAACAAGTTGTTCGGAGAGTCTATAGATCATTTCTGGCATGCGAGCATGAGCCAGATATACCGCGAACTTAATGCGCTCGAGGCTGAAGGGCTGCTTACGTCAAAGGTCTGCCATCAGCAGGACAAGCCGGACAGGCGCGTTTACAATGTCACGCCGGAAGGCAGGACCGAGTTTGAGCGCTGGCTCAAAAACTTTCCCGAGCAGCCGCTTAAGCGTACGCGCGACGAATTCTCACTGCGCCTGTTCTTCGGCAGCAGCATCGACAGGCGGGATCTGTTGACGGAGTTTTATCGTTTCAAAGATCAAAAGCAGACCAACCTTAAACAAATCGAAGCGCTTGACCGCATGACCGGTGATTATATGCAAAAGCTTTCGCTGTTCGGCAACGAGGAGATGTATTGGCGGTTCATATTGAAAAAAGCGCGTCGCCTGCTTGAGGCCTCTATTGACTGGGCGGATGAATGTATCGCCGAACTTGGGGAGGGAAACAATGAAAATCAAAAATAACGTTTATCTGCTTGAAAGCACAAAAGGAAGCTATGTGTATTACCTGGAAAGCGACGAGCCCGTGCTTATCGATACCGGCCTTCCATTTAAATGCGGGGCGCTGATTAGCGAGCTCGAGCGCATGGGCGTCGCGGACAGCATAAAGCATATACTGATAACTCATCACGACCTCGACCATGTGGGCAACCTCGTACCGCTTCAGCAGCGCACGGGCGCTAAAGTCTGGGCGTCCGCGGCAGATATACCTTATATCACTGGCGAAACGCGAAGGCCGGGCTTCAAGGGAACCATTAGCCGGGTAATGCGCGTAAAAAAGCCCGCCGCAATAAACGCGCTTTTCGAAGGACAGAGCATTGCCGGCGTAACCGTCGTCGCCACGCCCGGGCATACTCCGGGACACGTATGCTTCCTGTATGACGGCGTGTTGTTCGCGGGCGACCTCGTCGAGAACAAAAAGGGCGTTGTCATGCCTTATCCCGCTCCGTGGACAATGGACCCCGAAGCGCTGCTCGAAAGCATAAGAAGCGTCGAAAAGCTTGAGTTCGATTGGGTGTGCCCTGCGCACGGGCGGCCGTTCAAGCGCAATGGCAAGGCTGTCTGCAGTTTGTAAGCCGCGCTTTTAACGCTTGCGCGCAAGGAGAATATATGCCTAGTATAAACATCGTCTGTATAGGTAAGCTGAAGGAGAAGTATTTCAAGGAAGCCGAGGCGGAATATTTAAAGCGCATATCCGCATTCTGCCGCGCAGCCGTTATAGAAAAGAAAGAAAGCCCGCTGCCCAAAGACGCGTCGCCGCCGCTAATAGAAAAAGCCGTCGCGCTCGAGAGCGAGTCGCTTTACGAATCCGCTTGCGGCACGCTGATTGCGCTTTCCCCCGACGGCGAAAGCATGAGCTCCGAAGCGTTCGCGTCGCTTGTTAAAAGCCGTCTTGATACGGGCGACGTAACGTTTGCCGTGGGCGGCTCGTACGGCCTGAGCGCCGAGCTTAAGAAAAAAGCCGACCGCGTAATATCGTTCTCGGCGATGACGATGCCCCATCAGCTTTTCCGCATAGTGCTGCTCGAGCAGATATACCGCGCGCTTATGATATCTTCCGGACGCACATACCATAAATAGGCTTCTTTATCCGACGTGGCGGCAAGCAGTACGCCGCCGTTAACAGACAAAGCATGCCGCATTAACAGCGTTCAGCACAAAAAATGAACGCCGCATAATAATTCCGCCTTTACCCTGTTTTCTCCCATATATCAAGACATTTTTCGCGTGCCGTCCACTATTTATGTCGTATATTAGGAAGTATTGCCAGCCGGGAAGGTAATTGCTTGTTTATGCCGAATCTGTGCATTTAGATATATAAAAACTGCCGCTAAAAGATAATCACGATAAGTTTTTGATTTGCGCCCAAAGCGCTTTTGTAAAGGAGTGTTTTAATATTGTTGAAGTTCCAGAAGACAGACGCAGACACCGTGCGTAAATTCAGTATGGATAAAAGTCAGGCGAACACGCTTGAGATAATACCTGTGGACTATATCCGGCCCAACCCATACCAGCCCAGAAGGGTGTTTTCCGAGGAAAGCCTTAACGAACTTGCACAATCAATAAAGCAATACGGCCTTCTTCAGCCTATAACTGTAAGAAAGCTCAGCCATAACTATTACGAGATCATAGCGGGAGAGCGCAGGTGGCGCGCGGTCTGCAAAGCGGGCTTTACGCATATCAAAGCTGTCGTACAGCCTGCGGTGGACGAGGACAGCGCATTGATAGCGCTGATTGAAAACCTGCAGCGCGAAGACCTGCATTTCTTTGAAGAGGCCGAAGGGTACCAGAGCCTTATGAAGGAGCACGGGCTTACGCAGGAAGAGCTTGCACGGCGGCTCGGCATGAACCAGAGCACCGTCGCGAACAAGATGAGGATACTCAAGCTTCCCGCCTCCGTCAAAGAACTTGTGACCGCATACAGGCTTTCCGAGCGGCACGCGCGTGCGCTGCTGCGGCTGCACAACGAGGAAGCCCAGTTGAAAGTGCTGCGCGACATAAAGCAGAAGAACCTCTCGGTAAAACTTACTGAGGACCTCGTCGAAAAGATGCTCTCGCGGATATACGGCGAGGAACCCGCCGACTTAAGCAGGCAAAACGTAGTCTGTATAATGCGCGATTACCGTATTTATATCAATACGATAAAGAAAGCGCTTTCGCGTATAAAGAAGTCCGGAGTCAAGGTAAGCTACCAGGCGAGCGAAAGCAAAGACAAAGTTTCCATAAGCATCGAACTGGCCAAATAGCCGGTTTATACTTAGTCCCCAATACCCCTACTATTGGCGGCACCCGCGGGCACAAACCCCAAGGATGTTCCGCCCTTTTTTTTGATACCGCTCCGAAGCTTAAAAAGCCGTTTGACATGCGTTTATCTGGCGGCAGAACGCGAATAATCTTTGAATATAAAAGTAAAATATTGTAGTATTATTCAAACGGTAGTATTATTAACGGATGGAGACTGCACAAAAGAAATGGTTCCGGCTTGATAACGCCGCAAAGCTATATCCCGCCATTAAAAGCCGCCGGTGGACGGCTATATACCGCGTGTCGATAAAGTTAAAACAACCCGTTGACCGCGGGCTGCTTCAGCAGGCGCTCGACTTAACGGTAAGCCGCATGGAGGTGTTCGGGTGCAGGCTGCGAGCGGGCCTTTTCTGGTACTATTTCGAAAAAAACCATAAGCGTGCTTTGCTTTCCGAAGATGCGGTAAACCCATGCATACGGCTGTATACCAAAGAAAATAACGGATATCTGTTTCGCGTGCGCACGTTTGAGCGGCGCGTGTCGCTTGAGGTGTTCCATTCGGTGTCCGACGGCTTCGGCGGCATAACGTTCATAAAAACGCTCATCGCGCAATACCTGCGGCTTTTAGGCCATGACATACCGTGTACCCGCGGCGTACTTGACTGCTTCGCCGCCCCTTCCCCCGAAGAGACGGAGGACGCATTTTTGCGCTACTACAACAAAAATGCTGTCAGGCCGTGGAGGGAGACACGGGCTTACAGAATAAGCGGCACGGTGGAGAGCGGGCATACGCTCAACGTGATAAACGGCATACTGTCCGCGTCGCAGGTAAAGGCCAAAGCTAAATCGCTGGGCGTCACCGTCACCGAATTTCTTGTGGCGGCATACATGTACGCGCTTTATACCGTGCAGAAAGAGGAGCGGCCAAAAAGAATACTTCCTATAAAGGTATCCGTTCCTGTCAACCTGCGCGCATTTTTCCCGACAAGCACGCTGCGCAACTTTTCGTCCTACGTGAATCCCGAGATAAACGCCAACTGGGGAGACTACACGTTTGAGGAAGTGCTGCATACCGTGCACCATTGCCTAAGGTCGGAATTTACGAAAAAGACACTGCTTTCAAAGATGTCCAAAAACGTAAAGCCCGAAAAGAACATATTAGTGCGCGTAACGCCGCTCGTTTTGAAGAATCCGCTGATACACCTCATATATCGCATCGCCGGCGAGAGCAGGATTACAAGCACGCTCTCCAACGTAGGAGTGCTCGATGTGCCGGACGAGATGGCGGAACATATCGACAGCTTCGACGTAATGCTGGGAGCGCCGCGGCTCAACAGGATAAACTGTACCGCCTGCACATACAAAGACGCGCTCAGCGTCTGCTTTTCGAGCATAATAAAAGAAACAGAAGTTGAGAGGGCGTTTTTTACGTTTCTCGTTAAATCCGGCTTGCATGTCCGGATAGAAAGCAACAGGAGGATATGATGTCGTATTGCGTTAACTGCGGCGTGGAGCTCGAAGCGGCGCTCAAAAGCTGCCCGCTCTGCGGCACGGAGGTAATAAACCCGAAGAAAGAGGAAGCGCCCCCAGAGAAGCGCAGCCTCCCCGAGATACGCGACGAATACAGGAAGGTTGACAGGGTGTTCTGGATTAATTTCATATCGCTGCTCGTAGTCGTGCCCATAGCCACGTGCCTCATATGCGACATGCTTTACAACGAAAGCCTTACATGGTCGCTCTACGTCGTCGCGGGCGTTGAGATACTCTGGGCGTTTTCGATATCCCCGTTCCTATTTAAAACGTTCAGCTACATAAAAATGGTCTCTGCCGACATGGCGGGAGTGCTTATTGGGCTTTTTTTTCTCGAACTGCTCTCGCCCGCCAAGGGGTGGCTGCTGGAGATAGCTCTGCCGCTCGTCGTATACTGCTATCTTGCCTGGCTGCTCATATTGTGGCTGACAAAGAAAAAGCTGCTTCGCCGGCTCGCGATAGGCAGCTCTTACGCGCTCGCGATAGGCGTGATGGTTATATTTTTGGAAGTGCTTCTCGACCTCGCCTCGTCGTCGGCGGTAACGCTTACGTGGTCGTGGTTCATAATCGCCCCCTGCTTATCCGTCGCAGCATTGCTGCTGCTTTTAGACCACAACAAGCGCGTCAAGCAGGAGCTCAAAAAGCGCCTGCACGTATAAAGCAAAAAACCCCGTAAAAGCTTTACGGGGCCGTCGCCTTTCGCTTAATAATCGTCGTCTTCGACATACTCTTCCCTGTGTATGTCGGCGCCTAACTGCTTTAGCTTATCCTCGATGTGGTCGTATCCGCGGTCTATGTATTTTACTCCCGTTATCTCCGTCACTCCGTCCGCCATCAGCCCGGCTATTACCAACGCCGCGCCCGCGCGCAGGTCGGTAGCCCTCACCGGCGCGCCTGTGAGCCTTTCCACGCCTTCCACGACGCAGACCCGCCCGTCTATCGAAACGTTGGCGCCCATCCGCCTTATCTCGTTTATGTGCTTAAAGCGCGACTCGAATATGTTTTCGACTATTATGCTCGCACCTTCCGCGGTGCTAAGCAGCACCGTCGCCGGCTGCTGCAGGTCGGTGGGAAACCCGGGATACGGCAGCGTCTTTATGTTGACGTGCTTCAATCTTCCCTTGCTTGTCACGCGTATCGAATCGTCGCCCTCTTCCACCTTAACGCCCATCTCCATCAGCTTTGCGGAAAGCGCCTCCACGTGGGTGGGTATCGCACCTTTTATCGTAACGTCGCCTCCGGTAGCCGCGGCGGCTATCATTAGCGTGCCCGTCTCTATCTGGTCGGGTATTATCGAATAGCTGCAGCCGTGCAGCTTCTCGACGCCCGTTATGCGTATTATGTCCGTGCCCGCTCCTTTTACCTTTGCTCCCATGCAGTTTAAAAAGTTCGCTACGTCCACTACGTGCGGCTCTTTGGCGGCGTTGACTATAGTCGTCTTACCCTTCGCTTTTACCGCCGCGAGCATTATGTTTATGGTTGCGCCCACCGAAACAATGTCGAGGTATATGTCGTTGCCTACAAGGCCGTTCGGCGCTTCGGCTTTTAGCATGCCGTATTCCGTCTTGACTGTTGCGCCCATAGCCTGCATGCCCTTTACGTGCTGGTCTATGGGGCGAAGCCCTATCGCGCATCCTCCGGGCAGCAATACCTCCGCCCTGCCGAAACGCCCGAGCAGAGACCCCAGAAAATAATAAGAAGCGCGCATCTGTTTTACCGCTTCGTTATTAATCTTATAATCCGTTACGCCGCTGGAATCTATCGTTACCGATTTGTTTAAAACTTCAGTCTTTGCGCCCATGCTGCAAAGCACGTCGTTCAGCAGATGAACGTCGGCTATGTTCGGCAGGTTGTCTATTTCGCATACGCCTTCGCAAAGCAGCGCGGCAGGCAATATTGCTACGGCAGCATTTTTTGCGCCGCTGACGCTGACGCTGCCTTTAAGCGGTTTCCCGCCCCGTATAACAAGTTTTTCTCTCATTATAAAACGCGCAAAAAAGCGCTGACCTCCACATTTTCTGTTACAGAGTATAACAGGTTATACTGTTTAGGGCAACCTTAATTATTGGAAATGCATATTGCTTGAGTTTATCGTCTCCTCGCTGTTTTTTTAATAAAAAATCATATATAATATGCCAAAAACGCTCGAGTTGTGATATTATACATTTACGCTCTCTATGCAATCAGGGTTTATTTGGTAACTGCAAAAAGGAGTAATGTATGCAGCTTCAGCTTAAGAACAATTCAAAGAGCACTGCTGTTCCCAACAGGTTCATAGAATGCTGTCTTAATGCTCCCGCACGATACACGGAATCATATCTTTATACGCTGATGTACTCCTGCTGCAACGAGGTCTGCGATTTTGACATGCTTTGCGCGCGGCTCGGGCTCGACCAGCGCGAAGTGATGGACGTGTTTGAATACTGGCAGGATAAAGGCCTTGCGCGCATCGTAAACACCAACAACCGCATAGGCTTGGAGCTCGGCGATTTTTGCAGCCCTGAGGACGACCTTTATACCGAGCGAGAGTTCAACCAGCAGCTTCAGACGATATTCGGCTCACGCCAGCTCTCGCCCCACGAATATTTAAAGATATACGACTACACCGACACGTTCCGGCTGCCCAAAAAAGTCGTGCTTATGCTCGCGCAGTACTGCGTGCTGCTCAAAGGAAAGCGCGTATCGATAGCGTACATGGACAAGGTCGCAAAATCCTGGGCGGAGGAAGAGCGCATAGATACGGTAGAAAAAGCTAGCGAAAAGATAGCGGCTTTCAAGACGGCTTCTTCGGGCATAATGCGGGTACTTAAGCAACTCGGCATATCGGGCAGAGAGCCCACGAAGGACGAGGAAGAGCTGTTTGCAAAGTGGACGGGCGAATGGAGCTTTACATTGGAAGCCATACTTACGGCTTGCTCGCACACCACGGCCGCACGCGAGCCCAGCTTTAAATACCTGGACCGCATACTCGAACGGCTTCATGCGCAGGGCAGCACGACGTCGAGAAAGATATCCGAGAGCAAGGCGCACGCCGAGCGGTCGCTTAAAAACATACAGGAGCTTATGCGCATTTTGGGCGAGCTGAGCTTAAAGCCGCCACTCGAATACGAGAGCCTGTATTATAAATGGACCAACGTATACGGCTATAACATGGACATGCTCACCAAAGCGGCGAAGTTTTTGAGCACGCGAGGCAGAAAGCCGCTGCCTTACGTGGACGCCATACTGACCGACTGGTATAACAACCGTATTACCACCCCGGAGGACGCCGACAGCTACATCGCGGAGCAGCGGGCTCTTGACAAGCGCATTGAGGCGGTGTTCAAAGAGGCGGGCATAACGCGCGGCATAACGGACGCGCACCGCCGGGCGTACTTAAAATGGACAAAGGAATGGGGCATAAGCCACGACGCAATACTTATAGCCGCCGAAATAAGCATGCTTGTGGATAATCCGTACAGGTATCTTAACACGATACTTACCAACTGGCACAACGCCGGCGTGCACACGGTAAAAGACGCCCAGCGCGAGACCAAAAAGTACAGCGTAAGCCACGCCGCCGATGAGAGCTTTGAGCGCCCCACCGAAAACTACGACCATCTCGCAATAGACCCGTTCGCGGACGAAGGAGCTTAAGACTTGGGCATATCACAGGTGATTGCGGAGTTCGAGCGCATCCGCGAAAAAAACAGCATAGAAGAGAGCCGGCGGCTCAAGGAAGTGCTGGCGAATGTACCCGGGTTTGAAGAGGCTCGCCGCAAACTCAGGGAGGCTCAGCGGCAGCGTATACTGAACGCTTTCGGCGACAATGCACATTATGAGGCCCTTATAAAAGAATTAAAGGAAACGGAGCGAAAGCTGCTCGCGGACGCGGGGTACGACATACATTACCTAGACCCGATATATTCCTGCGGGCGCTGCTGCGACACCGGGTTCCTTGAGGACGGCGGGCGCTGCGAATGCTTCAGGAAAAGAGTGCTGGAGGATAAGCTTTCAGAGGCGCGGCTTAACGACGCAGGCGTAAGCTTCGAGAAGTTCGATTTGAATGTGTTTGACGATACGCCCCTCAATAACGGCAGAACGCAGCGCGATTATATGGCGCAGTATAAGAAAATTGCCGAGGCGTATGCGAACGAATTGCCCGCCTCCCCTCCGATATTCCTGATATCGGGAGGCACGGGGCTTGGCAAGACGTACCTTTCAAAGTGCGTAATGCGCCGCGTAATGGAGCGCGGGTATATGGCTGCTTTTTATACGGCTTACCGGCTGTTTTCTATATTTCACCAGCACAGGCTGGGCGAAGACGTAGACATCTCTCCGATATTCGAGGTGCCGCTGCTCGTCATAGACGATCTTGGCACCGAGCCCATGACGCGCAACGTAACGAAAGAATACCTTTTTGACCTCATTAACGAACGAAACGGGCTTCATACGATTATAGTGACTAACCTTACGTTCAATGTATTAAAGGACAGGTACGGCGAGCGCATACATTCGCGGCTGATGGACAAAAACGCGTCGCTTAAAATACTGCTGTCCGGCAAAGATATAAGATACTAACGAGTCTTTAAGCGGCGTATTGGGGGCATAATTATATAAAGCACGCACTCTTGGAGGATATATGAAACGCAGCGAAATAGACGAAAAATACAAATGGGATTTGAGCACGCTTTACGCCTCGGACGAGGATTGGGAGCGCGACTTTACCAAGCTGAAAAACATGCTGCCTGATATAAAGGGCTTAAAGGAAGGCTTCGCGGATACGGCGCAGAATCTCGCTTCCGCGCTCTCAAAAATGGACGAAGCGGGGATGCTGGCAGAGCGGCTGTATGTTTACGCGAAGATGAGCCGCGACCAGAACAACGCCGACTCAAAGTACCAGGCGATGGCGGACAGGGCAATGAGCCTTCTCGTAGCTCTTTCGGGCGAGACGTCTTTTGTGGCGCCCGCGCTGCTTGCCAAGGACGAAGAAACGCTTTTAGGTTTCATTGACGAGGAAAAGCGAATCGCGCCTTACGCGTTCATGATAAAGGACACGATACGCCAGAAAAGCCATGTGCTTTCCGAAAACGAAGAGCTGCTGCTGTCGCTCAGCTCCGACTTCTCTTCGGGCGCAAGGGATATATTCACTATGCTCAACAACGCGGACTTAAAGTTCGGAGCAGTAGATACCCCGGAAGGAAGCGTGCAGTTGACGCACGGCAAATACATAGAATTAATGCAGCACAGAGACAGGAACGTGCGGCGCAGCGCTTACGAAACGTACTACGGAGCGTACAAAGGCAGCCTCAACACGATAGCGGCGTCATATTCCACGAGCGTTAAAAAGGACGTGTTCTACTCGAAGGCGAGAAAATATACCAGCGCGCTTAATAAGGCGCTGTTTGCCGACAACGTGCCCGAGTCGCTTTACGACGGGCTTATTAGCAGCGTGCACGACAACCTTCATGTGATGTACGACTACATAGAGACGCGCAAAAAACTGCTTGGGCTTTCCGACATGGCGATGTACGACATATACGTGCCTCTCGCGGGAAAGACCGATGAAAAATACAGCTACGAAAAAGCAATGCAAATGACCAAACAGGCGCTCGCCCCATTGGGCGAAGAGTACTCGGGCCTGCTCGACAGGGCGCTTAACGAGCGCTGGATAGATGTGTTTGAAAACGAGGGCAAGACGAGCGGCGCGTATTCCTGGGGCGCTTACGGCGTACACCCGTATGTGCTGCTTAACCACCGCGGCGACCTTGACAGCGTATACACGATAGCGCATGAATTAGGCCACGCAATGCACACGTGGTATTCCCAGCAGAATCAGCCGTATCCTCTCGCGGGCTATACGATATTCGTCGCGGAGGTCGCCTCCACCGTCAACGAAGTGCTGCTTACGAAATACCTGCTTGACCATTCAGACGGCGAGCTTAAAAAGTACGTGCTCAACCACTATCTCGACCAGTTCCGCACGACGGTGCTGCGCCAGACGATGTTCGCCGAGTTCGAGAAGATATCGCACGCGATGTGCGAGTCGGGCGAGCCGCTTACGCGCGAAAGCCTCTCAAAGGCGTATGCCGATTTAAACCGCCTTTATTACGGCCCCGAAATAGACACGGACGAGAACATAGCGGTAGAGTGGGCGAGGATTCCGCACTTTTACAACGCATTTTACGTATATAAATATGCGACGGGTTTTTCCGCCGCCGTAATGATAGCCTCAAATATTTACGACAAAAAACAAGGACAATTGGAGGCGTACAAAGAATTCTTAAAGAGCGGGGGCAGCGACTACCCGCTGGAGCTATTAAAAAAAGCGGGCGTCGACTTTTCGGGCGGCGCGCCGGTGAAGAGCTGCATGAGCGAGTTTAAAAAGACGCTTGACGAGTTTAAAAGCGTAATGAACGTGTAAACGAACAAGCGCTTAAGAGGTCTGTATAGGAGGGTCCATATGAAGATATGCTTTTCTACATTGGGATGTCCTGAATGGTCGTTCACCGAAATAATCACCTTTGCTTCCGACTTGGGGTTTGACGGAATAGAGATACGGGGAATAATGAACGAGCTGTTCGTTCCGGCGATAGACGAGCTTTCACCCGCCAAGATAGAGTCTACAAAGCAGCGGCTTAAGTCGCTGGGTCTTGCTATCCCGTGCCTTACGTCTTCATGCAACTTAAACGACGAGAACGTTCTCGAGGCTGCCAAAGCGTATATCGATACCGCGAGCGCGATAGGAGCGCCGTACCTGCGGCTGCTGGGCGACGCGGCGCCTGCACCCGACGGCGGCGTAAGCATGAAGGTCATAATACCCAACCTTGCCGATATCGCCGATTACGCTAAATCCAAGGGCGTAATGCCGCTTGTCGAGACAAACGGCTTTTTTGCAAAGACGCGCGTTCTCGCGGCGCTTATTAAGGAAATCGGCCAGGGCAGCGTGGGCGTGCTGTGGGATATACACCACCCCTACCGCTTCTTCGGCGAAAGCCCGGCTTACACATTGAATAACATAGGGCAGTACATAAAGCACGTGCATATAAAAGACTCGGTAATGGAAGGCAAAAACGTGCGCTACAAGATGCTAGGCGAAGGCAACGTACCCATAGAGGCGGCGGTAAAGGCGCTCAAATCTTCGGGTTACGACGGCTTTTACTCTCTCGAATGGGTAAAGCGCTGGGACCTTTCGCTGGAAGAGCCGGGCATAGCGTTTTCCCAGTTCAAGGAGTATATGGATCAGCTTAAATAGTTGCTATGACTCGAATGACAGGCCGTAACCGTACGGCCTGTTTTGTTATTACTCCTATTGTCACCATAAAAAGCCTTGCGGCGTATTAAGATTCCGCCAACCGCACAGGGTTAAGATTCTTCGTCCTTCGGTCCTCTGAATGACACATGAGCTTTTGTCTATAAAAACCGGTTTTACGGTATTAGTTGCTTTTGTCATTCAGAGCGCAAGCGAAGAATCCGGGGGATCAGTTATCTGCACCCTATTTACACCCCATAAAGCCTTACAATTTGCCCTGGGAATCAGTAATCGAGTAGGAGGTAGGTGATTATTTCACCTACCGACCTCTCACACCACCGTACGTACCGTTCGGTATACGGCGGTTCAAATAGGAATTAGTGTACTAATAAATACCTTTCGGTTATTG
>JBLNCA010000028.1:0-17313 GCA_050260375.1 Burkholderiales bacterium
TCAAAACCCTGATGATCTGTTCCTCTGTAAACCGCTTCTTCATGTTAATCACTCCTATTTTTTGTATTTTATCATATTGTGACTAACATTCCTATTGACGAAGTTTTTGGGGATCAGGTCACCAGTACTACCGATTTGGGAAAGAGAAAAGAGGAGTAATCGATTTGATGTTAGACCTTTAATAGAATTTGATGGTAGTATTATTTTCTCTCCAGTATTAGCCTATGACTTACAAATGAGATGGCAGAATGGTTTTCTAGATTTTTATCCACCATATGAACTAGGTCTCCCTGCTACAATGAAATCACTTGAGGACTGGAAAAAATTCTATGAGGATTTAATGGTAATTGACCTTGCAAACGAGCTTAAAGCTTATGGAGTTATCAATGTTTTTTATGATAAAGAACTTTATAAACTTGACCCAGCAGGACACCACCCTGAGGATATTGGTGATTATGACGTTCTTGCTCTTGATGAAAAGAAAAAAATTATATGGTATTTTGAATGTAAAGTATTAAAGAAAATTGGTTCAATATATGAAAACAGAATGCAGCAAATGAGCTTTTTCGAACAGCATAAGTATGACGAAAAATTTCAAAGAAGAATAGAATATCTTAAAGAACATTATTCGAGTATACTAAAGGCTATTAGCTTAAATCAAGAAGAATATGAAATAATAGCATATATGGTTGTTAATAAAGTTTTTAGATCAGAATTTAAAGACATTGGTTTTGAGATTTTGTCGTACGATGAGACTAAACGGCTTCTTGCAAAATATTACCAGTAATATAGATTGTATTATATTCTTTTTAACTATCCTTATAACACAGATTATAACCGCATAAAAATATATACAACTACCCCCCTTAAAACCGAATAAGAACCTACTTAATACCACAGATACGACTAGAAAATAAATGCAATTAATAGTTCGGGACTAAAAGATGGCAGGTACAATTCCTGTCATCCCGGCCGCGTTAGAACAATCCTTAAGTCACACCACAAGCATATAAAAGGAACGCACTGGGTGTGCGCTCAAATATGTAGGGAGAGAAGAAAATGCACCCTACTGTTACCGGATGGCCACCGGCTAATGGCGATTGCATAAGCGATTCGGCAGGTTCAATCAGAGGAGAAACGGGTATGAAAATATTAATATACGGAGCCGGAGTTATCGGAAGCATTTTCGCGGGGAAACTTGCTGCTTCCGGGCATGACGTGACTGTATTGGCACGAGGTAATCGGGCGGAGGAGATTCGAAAAAATGGGATAACTCTTTTCGTTCCGGGCAAGAAAGAAGAGACTTTAGCTGTAAAGGTATCCGATAATCTTGCCGCTGATGATTTATACGACTATATCATTGTCACTATGCAGCGAACGCAGATTGATAGCGTTTTGCCCATATTAGCCGATAACCAATCCATGAATATCGTCTTCGTTGTTAACACCGCCGGAGGGTATGAAAAATGGGCGCAGGCTGTCGGTCGTGAACGATTGATGCTTGGGTTCCCGTCGGCGGGCGGAGAAAGGGCTAACGGCAAGGTCAGCTATTTCATAGGCAAAGGAATGATGCGCCTGTTTCAGACCACCACTTTCGGCGATTACACCGGCAGAAAAACGGATCGCGTCCGATTGCTGATTAAGGCTTTTAAGCGTGCGGGAATACCGTCTGTTTTCTGCGCCGATATGGACGCATGGCAGAAGACTCATGTTGCCATGGTCACAAGTATCGCGAGCGCGCTCTATCGGTTTGACTGCAATAATTATCGCCTCGCAAAATCATTTGCTGATGTGAAGCTTATGATGAAAGGCATCAAGGAAGGTTTTTTGGTGCTAAACAAGCTTGGCTACAGTACAACACCATTCAAGCTTTGGTATCTTAAGCTTCCGGTTTGGATGACGGGCAGCATCTTCAAGATGATCATGGGGACTAAATTGGCAGAAATCACAATGGCAAAGCATTGTATTGCGGCCAAGCAGGAACTTTTGTTCCTTCAGGCTGAATTTGATGAATTGATTGCAAAAAGCGGCCTGAGAACTCCTGCAATTGATCAACTGCGAAGTAAGTAGAAAAATAGGAGGAAACCATGGATGCTCAGATTTTTTGGAGCGTGATCGGAGAATATAACCAAGCAACATGGATAGGACAGTGTGTGCTGTTCGCTGTTATTATGACGGGAGTTGTTCTTGCGTACTTCGGAAAAGCAACATGGCTTCCTAAGGCTGCGCTCGGCATAACGAACCTGTTCATGGGTTCGGCGTTTTTCCTTATCTATGGAACTGAGCCTATACAGACATACTTCGCGGCTCCGCTTTTTGTTGGGGTCGGTTTGCTGTTTATTTGGGAAGCTTTCAAATTCCGCAAAAGCGCTTTTCGGCATTTCAATAAGGTGCAGTGGTTACTACTTTTCCTTGTCGCCTTATATCCTTTGGCGTCATTGTTGCTTGGACATTCTTTTCCGCAGATGGTGCTGTATATCATGCCATGCCCGCTGATCAGCCTCAGCATAGTGGTATATACCTGTTATGAACATCAAAACAAAATACTGCTCGCATTGATGGCAGTATGGGGCTTAACAGGCATAAAATCTTTCTTTTTCAATGCGTTTGAGGATATCATTTTATTGATCTGCGGCATCTATAGCTTGTATATACTGGTTCAGCAATTAAGAAAAAGAAATGAAAGGAGAAATGAAGTGGAGGTTAAAATATCAGTTTCATCCGTATTCTGTGCACCCGCCGAGAAGCTGTAGGGCCTTTTAATGCGTATTGACACTCTCCAGAAAATCGCAAAGCCTTATGCATCTCCTCAAGTTCTGTAGCCATTTCTGCAGCAATTGATCCTATTGATATTCCGACTATGTAATCAAACATGCTTAGCTGTGACATTTGTTTATTTCCCATTATCTTAGTCAATATAAACAGCGCAATCACTGAGCCAACAGAGGTTAATATCACATTAAGAAAATCCATAGCAAATCCATCCTTAACCAATACGATTTCCACTATTTGATTTAATATTATTAAAATAGGGAATCCAAGATATGATAGTGTCAGAATTGTTGACGTCAGAATAGGATACAACGAGTTTTATCATCGTTGGAGAGATTCTATGACTGACGAAGAAACCATTAATCAATGTGCTGATACACTTAGCGCTTTGGGGTGCGAAAAAAGTGCTGAGCAACTCTCGCTTTTCGCTAATTTCCTTGCAATTTCAATTTCTAAAGGAAAAAATGCGGATCAGCTAAACGTAATCGGAAATTTCATTGTCGCTGTTGGTGGGCTTCTTTTAGCCATGGCCGCACAAAGATCCTCGTGCGAAACGAAACAGGATAAACTAAAGCAAATAAGAGATTTGAAAAAACAAATAAAGGAACTGGAAGATAGCATTTTAGGCTGATTATAAACTTTACGACCTCAGGTTACTACCATCCATTCACAATAATTAGAGATTTCAATACAATATACACCCGTCACCTTTTGTATTCATATACATTCTCTGAACGTGAAAAATGTTATTAAGGTTTATTGTGAGGAATCATGAGATTTTTTTGACACTCACGAATAATGAACACATTTAAGAAATATTTCTTATAAAGGAGCGATAAATGGACTCGCAGACAGTAAAACAATATGATAACAATTTTCTGAAAAGTCTTCCCTGCAATGTCCAGAAATCCTGTGTTATCTGCAAAAAGACGTAAATGAAAAAAGTAAGTCTGATTGTCATAAAGAAAAAGAATTTGGTACTGGGTTTAGCGGGGTTTATCGTTTGTCTCGCCGCTATTATTATTTTTTCAGGGCTTTTAACCGATAATGATAGAAGCATTACGGCAACGAATGAAAATTCGTCCTATGTGATATTTGGCATGAATGACCTTGGTATGCATTGTTACCGGGAGGATTTTTCAAGTTTTTTAATATTACCTCCTGGGAATACAATAAAAGTTCAGGTCTTTAAGAATGAAGGTAAAACCGCTGAACTTGTAACTTCGGGCATTGTGTTAACTTACGAGATAATAAACAATACCGAATCAGCCAGTAAGACTAACTTTTGGGAATATGCTAAGGATTACGGATATGACGTTCCTCCCAACATAGGAATTACGGGTAACGGGCTTAAGGGATCGTTAAAGCTGTCAGCCGATAAAAAATATTATGAGGTAACATTTATTCCGGTTACTCCTTTTTTAGACGGCAGTACAAAATTGGAGCCTTATCAAATGGCCCGGATAACGGTTAAAGAGGCTAACACAGGGAAGGTACTTGCTCAAACCGATAAAATAGTCGTACCTGTTTCTGACGAGATGTCGTGCAGCGTATGCCATGGAACAGAGAACACAGATGCCAATATACTGAAAGCCCATGACAAGCTATCAAAAACCAACCTTGTCGGGGATCTCGCAAAGGGCAAAAGATATAAGTGTTCAGACTGTCATAAAGATAATGTGTTAGGGATGGCAGGTAAACCGGGCGTGCTTCCGCTTTCAGAGGCTATGCACGGCTTCCATGCAGATAAAATGGAATTAAGCAATATAACCCCGCTATGCAGCACATGCCATCCTGGGCCCGTAACTAAATGCTACAGGGGAAGGATGTTTATAGCCGGCATAACCTGTTACGACCCGAATTGCCACGGTGATATGGAGAATATAGCAAAGACTCAGGCCGAAGGAAGGGAAGCCTGGCTTCAGGAACCCGAGTGCTCGGCTTGTCACGGCGCGGCATATGGTGCTAACCCTGATACGCTATATCGGAACTCGTATCTTATGAATGCGCCGAGCAAGGAAATGAACGGAATAATACAGTGTGAGTCCTGCCATAATAGCCCTCATGCTATATGGAAGTCTTCGCTGGATAAAGACAACTTGCTTCCTATAAGTCTGCAGGGGTTTGCAGATTATATAAAAAAGTGCTCAGTATGCCACGAAGGGAGGGGAACAGTTCACCAAAAACCCGGATAGTAATAAGTTTTTTAACACGGAGGTCAAATACATGGAAAGTTTATTTCTTTTAGCAGCTGCAGTTTTATGCGCATTCGCCTCGATATCATCCTTTCTTAAAAGTTTAACAAGACTGTACCAAAAATACTCTGGTCAGCCGCGGCCGTTTTTGTACTGACCGATTTGATATTATTGATTTACTACCTGATAGGATGCAGGTTCGATTACCTCTACGTATACAATCATATAAGCAAAAGCCTGCCCGTTATTTATAGAATATCTGCCCTGTGGTCAGGTCAGGAAGGCTCATTTTTACTTTGGGCAGCCGTAATGGCTGTAACCGGCTTTGCTTCTATGGCTTCCAAAAGGAGCAAATCCTTCGGAATTTTTTCGGCTATAAGTTTTGTTATTTTTCTGATGTGCTGCGTTTCGCAACCCTTTGCCAAGCAAACCGTTGTACCTTCGGACGGATTGGGTATGGCTGAGGCTCTTAAGGACCCTTGGATGGTGGTTCATCCGCCGCTGGTTTTTATAGCTTACAGCGCTATGGGGGTGTTAGCTTCGCTGTCCGTTGATATTGCTGAGGATAATTCGGTTCAAAGAATGCAAAAATGGACTTTATTCTGCTGGGTAATGCTTGGCTTAGGAATTTTTCAGGAAGCATATGGGCTTACCGCGCATTGGGCTGGGGAGGGTATTGGGCATGGGATCCGGTTGAAAACGCCGCACTGGTTCCCTGGTTGATACTGTGCGCGTATATTCACAATAAAGATAAAATCAGCAGGATAAAATGCGTTATTCCTTTTATAGCCGCATGCGTGGGGACATTTCTTGTCCGCAGCGGTTTGCTGCAAGACCAATCTTCGCATGCATACACAGATGGTAATATACTGATTACGGTTATACTCGTTTCGTTTTTAGTTGTTATTTCAGGCTTCCTGGTTTTATTAAAGCTTAAAAACAGAAGGGGAGAAGCATCAATTCATTTTGGAATGTTAAAGGATAAAAAACAAATCTTTATTTATATAATTTATCTGTACGCGTTCCTGATTGCTTCGGGAACGCTTCTTCCCTTGATCTTTGGAATAGTAGTTTCAACTGGTTATTTCACGATCATAAGTATTGCTTTTGCCGTATCATATTGTGTTATGCTGCTATTAAGGGACTTGGAAATGCTCAAAAAGAGAAGCCTTTTTATGCTAATTATTAGCACATTGGGGGCAATAGGAATAGCTTTATTAACAGATTGTTTTAACCTTGAAATGATCATACTTATGTGGATATGCCTTATGCCTTTATCGTTATGGATATGCAGCGGATTTAAAACTCAAAACCTTAAATATTATTTGGTTCATATCGGTTTCCTTCTGCTTATTATCGGCGCGGTCGCTTCCTCCGGATTTGGCAAGGAAACTTATATATTGGCAGACCAAGCCTCACCTTTTGTTAACATAGGCAATTCAAATTATCTGCTTTCGGATCTGTTAAATAGAAACACAACTTTTATGCATTCATTTTGGGGTGATACTATTTTACAAACTTCCAATTCCGTTGTTTCGAACGGTTTTTATGTGATCCCTTGCTTTTCAAAGCCACTTATAGTTCTGTTTTGGGCAGGAGGCTTTATTACCATTTTTGAACCTTATTTATTTGTCGGAATAAGATCCGTGATAAAAAAATTACAGTCAAGAAGAGGTTGTAATACTACTACGCTAAATACATAATTTTGTAATTAAAGGTATCTGAGCCTATATAGTAACTATCAGGGATTCCGTATACAAGTAAACACCGAACAGCTTACGCGCTCATATACTATACTAAAAAACTATACTTAAGGGAGATGTTATTATGTACTATGACCCGAGCTATGGGAACTATGCAGTAAGCAGACCGTGGGAAACTTTTAGCCTTCCGCAGGTTAATAGAGAAGACGAATATGATATAAATACCAACATGCCTGAAGCTCTTAAATTGATTGAAGACGCGGTTAAAGGTGAAACAGAGGATAGACTTTTCTATCAATATTTAATCGACACAGCTCCTTCGCCCCGAGATAAAGAAATAATAGCCGGAATAAGAGACGACGAAATGAGGCATTATTCGCTCTTTAGAGAGCTTTATCAAAGACTGACAGGTAATGCTTTGCCAAACATTCAGAGCATGGAATTCGAAAGACCCGCCTCGTACTGCGCAGGGCTTTATAAGGCATTGTTTGGAGAACAAAGTGCGGTTACGAGGTACAGGAGGATATTATACGCGATGCGGGATAGAAGGGATATAAACATATTGATAGGGATAGTAACTGACGAACTCAGGCATTTAGGTTTGTACAATTATCTATATGCTAAAAACGGATGCAGTGATTAATACGCTTAAATTTCAATAAAATCTTATCATAAAGAAGATTGAAGGGCTAATGCAGGAATGATTTCAACAAACATTCCTGTTTTAAAGTCTTATGTGAATTATACAAGCGGGGGTTAATTTATAGTTGCATAACATGGGAAGAAAAACGATCAACTCTGTTCATTTTAAAGAATAAAAAGGCTGGAACAGATAAAGAAAAGTGTTGGTTCGAGCCATGGTTTACTATTGATAAGTGTATAGATACCGATGATTCTTATATAATATCAGAAATTATGCCATAGCCCGGATTAGAATCCATTAACATAACGCTTTTTATTCTGGAATATATTTTATAAATACTCTGGAGTGATGTGGCAATGAACCAGGATACTCAAAGTCAAAACAATGCGATAATGGATGAGATATATCACACCATAAATCTGCTGTATTATTATTTTTTTACAAGGCGGGCGCGGGGACCCGCCCCTATAGTTTGTCGGGAAGAATGAAGGGGCTTGTTATGCCTCGTTCGCTTTGTGCCCAAAGGCAAAGGAAAAGGTTTCTTATATATTTCCTGCAGCGCTTGTAATATTATGCGTTTGATTATATATTTAACATATGCAATAACTATCATAATATGGCAGCATAAACTTTAGGCCCCAGTGAGGCTGCGAGGCTTTTCGGGGCGGAAAGAGGCAACGGTGAACGTAGGTATAATAGTGTATTCACAGACGGGCAACACGCTTTCAGTAGCAAAGAGGCTAAAAGACGCGCTGGAAGCAAAAGGGCTGCAAGCCGCGGTCGAGCGGGTGACTATCGAGGGCGAAAAACTGACGAACGAGCCTATAATAATAACGTCAGCGCCCGACGCTGCGAAATACGACGCGCTCGTATTCGCGTCGCCGGTGATGGCGTTTTCGCTTTGCCCCGTAATGAAACAGTATTTAAAGCAGCTTCCCGATCTTAAGGGCAAAAAGGCCGGGTGCTTTGTTACGCAGGGGCTGCCGTATGACTGGATGGGAGGCAGCCGTGCTATAAGGATTATGAGCGCGGCGCTCAAGGACAAGGGGGCCGAGGTCGCCGCGACAGGCATAGTACACTGGAAGAATGAAACGGCGCGCGAGGAGCAGGCAGCCAAAACGGTGGAGGCATTGTGCGCTGCGCTATAATAGCGGCTTTGCTTTAAGTTGTGACGGATACTTTAGAGAGGGACATAAATATGAGCGTTTTTCTGGTTGTAATAGCGGACGTAATAAACTCGCGCATCTTAAGGGACAAGGCGGATATAAGCGAACGTTTGCGCGTTGTGAACGGCGAAGCGCAAAGCGGGCTGCTCGTGCCGTTCAAGTGCCTGAGAGGCGACGAGATAGAGGCCGTGCTGGATTCGGGCGGCTTTGTAAAGGCCGTGCGCACACTGAAATACCGCCTGCGCCCTCTTAAGTTGCGCATGGGGCTGGGGCTCGGCACGCTGGACACTGAAGGAGCGCTACCGGACGACCCGTTTGCGCTGAACGGCGAAGCGTTTTTCGCGGCAAGAAAAGCGCTTGACAGCATAAATGGCTCGAAAGGGGAGCAGGAAACGATTGCGCTGTGCGTGCAGGGCGCAGGAAGCGGCGCGGACATTGAAACTTGGAACATGGTGCTGAGGCTGTATTGCAGCGTGCTCGGGCGGTGGAACGACGCTCAGTGGGACGCCGTGATGGAATACGAAAGACAGGGCGTTATATCCGGCGCGGCGGACAGGCTCGGCAGGCTGTACCAGAGCGTGCAGCGCTCGCTGGGCAGGGCGAGATGGGACGCCGTGAGCGATTGCGAAGCGTGGATGGCGCGGAGGATGGCGGAGCTTGCCGATGCCGTGAGCGCGGCCGGCGGCAGATAAACACGAGCATGATCGGTGCGAAACAGCCAAAAACGGTTGCAATGCATATATGCAACCGAATACGGTTGTATATTTGCGACGTAGCCGAAAACGGTTGCAAAACTGTGATGTAGCCGAAAACGGCTTATTGGGGCCCCCATAAAGCCGAAGCTTTATGGGGTGAAAACACGGGGTCCCCAAAAAGACGTGAGGCTTTATGGGGTGAAAACACGGGGTCCCCAAAAAGACGTGAGGTTTTTTGGGGTATTAATACGGGGGTAAATAATGTTTGTATCGGTGTTCGCACTGGCGCTGACGGCGCATATTGTCAGCGATTTCCTTTTGCAGACCGACCGCATGGCGCGAAAAAAAGAAGACATTAAAGAAAAAGGCGCGTGGTGCGCGCTGCTTGCGCATACCGCGCTAACGTTTGTTTTGGCTGCGGCTGCGCTGTATTTGCGCAGCGGAGGCTGGCTGCCGCTCGCGGGTGCGGCGTTCATTGCGGCCTCGCACCTTGGCGTCGACGTTCTCAAGGGCAGTATAGACATTAAAAAGCACCGCACGGCTGCGTTCGTACTGGACCAGCTGCTGCACCTCGCGGCAATAGCGGCCGCGGCACTGATAGTATCGCAGTATGCGGACGCGCCCGGGTATTACGACGCCTTAAAATCGCCGCTTGCCTTGCCCGGCTGGAGCGCTGAAGCGGATAAAGCGGTATGGACGGCGGCGACTGCTATAGCCTGCGTATGGGGAGGCGCACACGTGATACGGCTGCTGCTCAGCGACCTGAATATCGACCTTGCGGACGCTTCGCAGGACCCAAAAGCCGCACACGCGGGCAAGTGGATAGGCATGCTCGAGCGCATGACGCTAATAATACTGATACCGCTTGGGCAATGGGCTGCGGTGGGGCTGCTGCTTACCGCGAAGTCGATAGCGAGGCACCGCAACCTCGACAAGCAAAACTACGCGGAATACTACCTTGTGGGTACACTGCTGAGCTTTATTACTGCTATTGCGGGCGGGCTCGTGATATCCGGCATATGGGCGGGCTGAGAAATGTATATACGTTAACAGGAGAGATATAAAATGGCATTTATGCATTGTAACTTTTATTCGCAGTCGTTAAAGACGATGACGGACATAGGGGTGCTTATACCGTCGCCCGAAGCGGGAGAAGAATATTTCAGGCTGGGCGTAAAGTTCCAGACGCTGTACGCTTTTCACGGGGCGTACGGCGGGTGGTCCGACTGGCTGTTTAAGAGCAACATCGAGCGTTGGGCGCAGAAGAACAAGCTCGCCGTGGTAATGCCAAGCGTCGGCAACAGCTTTTATCAGGATATGAGCAGAGGCGAGAGGTATCTAACATATGTGACGGAAGAGCTTATAGCCTTCGCGCAGACGGTGTTTCCGCTGTCTACTAAGCGGGAGGACAGCTTTACGGGCGGGCTTTCTATGGGCGGTTACGGAGCGCTTAAAGTTGCGCTTACAAAGCCCGAGCAGTTCTCGTGCGCCATCAGCATATCGGGTGCGCTGGACGTCGCGGAGTTGTTTAAGTATACACGCATGGGAGAGGAAGCGGACCCGTTCCGCCCGTGGGACATATTCGAAGACCCGAACCGCCTTGAGGGCACGGACGCAGACATATATCACCTGATAAAAACGCTTAAAAGCGAGGGCCGGCCGCTGCCGAAGATGTTTATAAGCTGCGGCACCGAGGACTTTTTGTATCACGTCAACACCGGCGCGCGTGACAAGCTTAAAGCGCTGGGCGTGGACTTATGCTACGAGGAACACCCGGGTACGCACGACTGGGATTATTTTGGCCCGAATATGGAGCGCGCGATAAGCTGGCTGCCTCTCAAAAGCGGCTACGTATGACGGCGCGGGTGCGCGGCGTGAAAAACTCCGCCGCCGGATACAGCGTTTGTTTTTCTAATGCATTCCCCGGATTTGACCGATATATATCATAGAAACGAAATCTGGGGGGTAGAGCATGCGTAAGTATAAACGGGTGGGGATGCGTGAAAAGAAACGGAAGCGCATGACGCTTTTCAGGAACCTTGAGCGGCTGGCAGGAAAGGTCTATCAGATGGTAGCCTGATTTGCCGGGCTTATTAATGCTTATATAAAGACGCGTATCATTGCGGATATGCGTCTTTTTGTTGCTGTCATACTGAGGAAGGGTAACGCCCCGAAGAATCGCGAGGTTTTCGCTATAGTGGAGGGATAACAGCAAAATACGGGGGATTTCTTTGCAAGCCGTCAGGCTAAAGCCTTCACACAAAGGGGACGGAATGGCACTTAGGTAGGGGAGCTTCAGGCTGAAGCCTTCTTGCTAAAGCGGATGGAATTACAGGTATAACCTCACCACGTAGAACTCTTCGTTTTCTTCCGGTATATCAAATTCATCCGCTATCTCAAACCCGGCCTTTAAGTACATATCGAGCGGGCCGTGGTAATGCATTGCGCATGTTTGCTCGCCTTTGAGAGGGTACGCTTCTATATAGTCGTACTTTCCCTTTGCGCTGTCTATAACAGCTTGCAGAAGGCGGGTGGCTATGCCCTTGCCGCGATAGGCGTGCGCTATGGTGAAGCAGACGACGGAGCATACGCCCGGCTCTCCTTGCCTTATATGACGCATATAGTTTTCGCGCGGCCCTGCGTTAACCCAACCTACGGCCTCGCCGCCGAGGTACGCAATATACCCGCGCATTCTGCCGCTCTCTATAGCCCGTTTTGCGTACTCGCGGTTCATGGAAGGCGTGCGCGCCAACCACTCGGAGCTGTCGATATAGAAAAAACAGCAGTAGCAGCCTGCCCAATCGGGATTGTCCGAAAACGCGGGGCCGTCAAAGAACGCAAGGAAATCGTCCGCAAGCTCAGGGGAAAGAGGTTTGATAACGAGTTCCATAATAACACCTCAATACATATTTTTTCCGATAAACCATTATATCATTGCGCGCGGCGGGAGGGAAGAAGCGGAGCGCCTCCCGCACATTATAACGTATTAATACGGGGCTTTCGGCAAGCCGTGAGCTTGATAGGGCATAATACGTGTAGGTGGTAAGCAAATCATGGTAACACCTCATCAGTCGCCTATCGGCGACAGCTTCACCGCCCTGGGGTCCCCGGCGAACAAAGTTCGTTGGGGTGGGTAAAGGGGAAGCTATATTCATAACAGAATTTTATGGCAAGTCTCGAGGCTTGTAGGGCGTAGATATGTGCTTTATAAACTGTGAGCAATAAAGGCCTTCTCCTCGAGGAGAAGGTGGCCCGCACTAAGCTGTCAGCCTCTAATATAAGCCAAGCAAATTGGTGCGGGGCGGATGAGGTGGCAAGCTTACCCATGGCAGCACCTCATCAGTCGCCTACTGGCGACAGCTTCCTCGTCTGGGGTCCCCTGGCGAACAAAGTTCGTTGGGGTGGATAAAGGGGAAGCCATATGTCCAAAGTCATGTGGCTTGGGCTATCGTTGCTAATTAAAAATCGAACAGCATTTTTCCCGGCATGCGAGGAAACCGTTAAGCTTAGGGGGACGGGCTTTCCGGCGTGATGGGAGATACAGAAGCAGGAGCCGGGCTTTCGGGATTTTCCACAGGCGCAGATGCCAGAGCTTCGGAATTTGCGGGCGAAGTCTGAGGGCTTTCTTGCGGCCCGGGGTTATTTAACCCCTCGCCATCGGGTTCCGGCGCATCTTCCGGGTCGGAATCTTTATCCTTATCTTTGCCCGTGTCCTGCGGCGGGGTGTGGGCAAGAACGTATTTTATATCGTGCTTTTTGTCTATTTCTATATCCTCGCCGAATATCTCTTTTACAAGATCGGCCTTTGCCTGCTGGTCCAGCAAATAGAAGTATACGCCGTACGCCCAGTGGTATTCGCCTTTGAGCACGTGCCTGTGGATATTGTCTAAGTCGTCAAAGCCCGAGAAGAATATGCCGAGCGCGCATATCTGCTCAAACGTCAGGTTGGTATACACCATATCCTTTAGCGAATCGTATATCGGGCCTATGTTCTCTATCTTGCCGTTTTGCTTAAGCGTTTTCAGCACCGCTACCAGCATCCGCTGCTGGCGCTCCTGGCGTTCCACATCCTTGCTGTTGCCGATGCCTTTTCGCAGGCGGCAGTAGGTCAGCACCTGCTCGCCGTTCAGAAGCTGGTACCCCTTATTTAACGTGATGCCGTCAAGCGACGCGCTTACGTCCACATCATAATACACGCCGCCGATGGCGTCGACGAGCGCTTTTAAACCGTCCATGTCAACGGCCACGTAATAGTTTACGGGCAGTCCGCCGAAAACGCCGCTTATAGTATCGCAGGCGTTCAAAAAGCCATTGTGGCACATGCCTCCGCCGAAATACGCCGCGGAATTGACCTTGTAAAGCTTGCCCGTAGCGTTGGTGACCGTAACGTAGCTGTCACGCGGCACCGTTATCATATCGACTCTTTTTTTGTCAAAGTCGATACTGACGAGCAGCATGGTATCGGTGCGAAAATCCTCTCTTGTGCCGTCTTCTTCACGTTCGGTGTTGCTGTCCATGCCAAGCACGAGTATGTTGACGCGGTCGGTCCTGAATTCGTCGCGCAGGCTGGGCTGGGTAGTTTTAACGGGCGTAGACCCAGGCCCCGCGGGCGGCGTTGCCGTCACGTGGGAAGCAGCCTGAGTATTAAACGCTGCTTTGGGATTTATGACGGTGCGGTATATGAAAAGTCCGACAATAATGAGCGCAGCAGTAATCACCGCAAACAAAGAAAGCTTAAGCGCCTTCTTTACAGTCATCGTTTTAAACCAGTATACGATTCTGTTTTTCAGCATGTGTAATCTGTACTTCATTTTCCGCAATATTATACCATTAGATACAAATAATTATACCATTCATTATACTTCTTTTTTTTGCAGTGTAAAGGAAAAAAGAAAAATGTTGTATATAAGAAAAACTGCCGAAGGCTTTGAGATCCCTTGGCAGTTTTAAAAGCTGTTTTATTGCCGGGTAAGAATGCACTAAGCGCCTTCCAGCCATTTTTTCTGTGCGGCGCTCCAGCGGCCGTGCAGCAGGCTTGCCACCCACGTTCCGGGCACGAGCCTGCCCGTGACGCTCAGAATCCGGTTAAGCGCGCCGGGTATATATACGCGCCTGCCATGCAGCGCTCTTGTTATCGTGCGGCGCGCCACCTTTTCCAGCTTGTTGGCGGTGACGCTGCCCCAGAACCCTTGGGACGTTATTCCCGCTATGGCTTCCTTGGTGGCGGCAAGGCCTCCCGGGCAAAGCGCGAGCACCTTTACGTTGTCGTCTTTGAGCTTTTGGCCCAGCGCTATCGAAAAATCGAATAAAAACCGCTTCGACGCGGCGTACGTGGCCTTTAAGGGTATCGGGTACATAGACGCGAGGCTGGATACGTTGACTATATACAGCGGCACATCTTTAGGTTTTCTCTCGAGCGCGGCGTGAGTTAAGCGCAGCGTAGCCGCTATGTTGAGCTGCACTATGTCGTCTATGCGCCGCCGCTCGCGCCCTGAAAAGCTGCCTTCAAGGTCGACGCCCGCGATATTCAGCAGCATGCGGGGGATTATGCCGAAAGAGTCCATATGCGCAAGCATAGCGTCCATGAAACGGGGTCCGTAAGGTCGCACGCCTTTATATGCACGTCCACGCCGTAACGCCTCGTTATGCCTTCCTTTATGTTAACAAGAGCCGCTTCGCTTATATCAGTGAGGTACAGGCTGTAGCCGCGCCGCGCGCATTCGCAAGCAATCGCGCGCCCGAGGCCTCCCGCCGCGCCAGTAACGAGTGCTGTCATCTGCCATTATCTCCTCCGCCGAACGTTATGCCGCAGAGCCTTTCGCTTAGCTCGAACAGCCGCTTTCCGTACTCCGGGTTGTCAGCGCGCTTATCGTAGCGGCACGCGCGCTTATCGCGAAAATACAGCCCGACGGGTTCGTTTTCGCAGAGGTATACGTACGTCTGCGCGGCCTTTTCGGGCATTGCGCCTCTGCGCCTTCGCAATTCCCAAAACGCCTTCGTTATGCCGCCCGTCTGCTTGGAGCCTATGCCGGTGTTCACAAGGCCGGGGTCGGCCACATACGCGCGCACGCCCTCTTTGCGGTACCAGCGGTTGAACTCGCAGGCGAACAGCACCTGCGCGAATTTTGACTGTTTATACGCGCTGAGCGGGTTGTAACGCTTCTCCAGCATTATGTCGTTCCAGCGCATCTTCGCGTGCTTGTGCGAGTTGCTGCACGTCAGTATCACTTTGCCGCCCGCGGCTTTCAGGTACTTGAGCAGCCGGTGCGTGAGCAAAAAGCCCGCGAGGTAGTTGAGTGCGAACTGCAGCTCGTATCCCTGCTCGGTGGTCGTGTACCAGTTTCTTACGCCGCCCGCGTTGCTTATAAACGCGTCGAGCCTGCCGCCGTACTCGTCGAGCATTGAACACAACTCGTCAGCGGCGCGGTTTACGCAGCTCTGCTGGGCGAGGTCGGCGCATACGAACGCAATATCGGCGCCCGGCACGGCTTTTTTCAGTTCCGCCAAAGCCTCGTCGCTGTGATCTTTTGTGCGGCCTACGCCTATAATGCGCCAGCCGCGCTCCAACAGCGCTTTCGCGGCTGCGTAGCCTATGCCCGACGTAGCGCCGGTAATAACCGCTGTCTTCATTTCGCACCTCCTGTATGCTGCTCAAAGTAATCTTCCGGGACGTATATCGTTAGTCTCAGCTCGTACGGCTGGGGGAAAAACCCTAAGAAATTGTCAGGGAACGGCGTTTCGGCTATATGCAGCGCTCCGTCCTGTACGCTGAAGCTAAGCATTGCGTCGAGGTCTATAGGCTCGGGGCGCCACGCTTTGGCGTATGCGTTCACGCTGGAGCCGTTCTTCGACGGCAGCAGCGTTATATCGCGGTGCGGTCCTGAAAGCTCTATTGATTCAAACGGCTCCGTTATCGCATACGCCTTTTCGGCTTCGCGGGACATCAAAGTACCGGTGCCTATTATTACGCCCAGCGTCGCCGCGCAGCCGATAAAGCCTATCGCTAGGCCTATCCACAAGAGCTTCGTCTTACTGTTCATTTTATATGCTTCCTTCCGGAGAGGACTTGCGCATGCGCATCATTTTTTGCGCGGCCAGCGGCAGCCTTACAATAGTCAGCTTCCAAAGCGCGAGCAAGCGCGGGCCGCCGAGCTCTGAGGCTATCTCCTGTTCGCTCTTGCCCGACTCTATGCCTATCTCGAAATGTTCGCGGAAGTCCTTAAGTATTTCTTCCTTTTCGTCCGCCCGCATGTGTTTCAGCGATGCGGAAAACACGGCTAAAAACTCATTCATCTTCATCTTCCATGAGCTTGGCTACAGCGCCCGTAAATTCAAGCCAGTCGGCGCGAAGCTCGCGCTCCGCAAGCCTGCCCTTTTCGGTAAGCGTATAGTATTTTCTCGGAGGGCCGCCCGACGCGTCCGAAAGATACGTATCGCAGTAGCCGTCCGCTTTGAGCTTCCGCAAAAGCGGATACAGCGTGCCCTGCGCTATCTGTATCGTCCGCGATATCTTCTCCGCGAGCTCGTAGCCGTACGCGTCGCGCTTTTTCAGCTGAGTAAGCACGCACATCTCGAGCACGCCTTTTTTGAACTGCGCGTTCATTGCGTCTCCTTGTGATTATTGTCCACTACTATATTTTATTCAGTAGTGAATAGAATATAACACATCGGCGTTTGAAATGCAAGGGGTATTATGAAAATTTGGAAAGGTTTAAAAGATGCAAAGGAAAAAGGGGCGGGCGCAAAGGACGCCCAACGATAGAAAAAAACATTGGCGTGTGTAGGGGCGACCTTTGACCGCCAAGAAACGGAGTGCGCAAGAAGGCGAATGCAGAGATGTGCTACTAATGTCATTCCGAGCCTGCGAGGAATCTTAAACCTGGCTGTTTTTCGAAAGATTCGTTACTCGCGTTCTGAATCATCATGTGCTATACGCACCACAATAAACGAAAACAACTTCCATCTATGCACTATCCGGCTATAATGGAGATATGGCAAGAGTTCGCATGTCATTGTCACATTGAGGTCGACTCTGAATCTGAAATTACCCCTGCTGCAGCACCACTCTTTGTCCATTAAGGACGTATAGCAATGTAGCTATTATTGCAGGGGTAGCGCCATATATATTATGGCGTTATG
>JBLNCA010000029.1:0-22585 GCA_050260375.1 Burkholderiales bacterium
CGGCTTCCTTCAGATTCCACCTCACGATGGACACCCTTGCCTTTGGCTAACGGTTGGTGCTATCAACCCCCGTAACGGACTTTCACCGTCAAGGTCGCGCGCATGCCGCGCGCACATGACAATAAAAAACGGCCGCATTGCAGCCGCGTTTTTTTGTGTTCTTAATTGTTGCTCGTTTTTACAGGCAGCACGAGGTACAAAAAGCTGTCGCCCTGCAAAGGATGTATCATGCACGGGCTTATATTTGTGTTCATATCAAGCACAATTTCTTCGTCGTTTACCTCTTTTAATACGTCCAGCAAATACCGCGAGTTGAACGATATGTCGAGGCTCTTGCCTGTAAGAGTAATGTCCACCTCTTCGCGCGCCTTGCCTATCTCGGAATCCGACGTTATCGTCATCAGCGACCCCTCCATCGAGAGGTTGACAAGGTTGGTTTTCGACTGCCTTGCGAGTATGCTCGCGCGCTCGAGGCTGTTTAAGAAGCTAAGCGTGTTTATAATTACCCTCGTGGTGTGCTCGGTAGGCAGTATGTTTTTATATTTGACATAGTCGCCCTGCAATACTCTCGTCGCTATTTCTATATCGCCGCAGACGACAGTAACAAGGCTCTCTCCCGCGTAAATTCTTACCGTCTCCTCTTCCTCGGGCAGTATACGCGCTATCTCGCGCATGGACCTTGAGGGCACTACGACTTCGCCCGAGTCCGTACCCGACTGTATTCTTTCCTGCCTTATCGCAAGCCGGTATCCGTCGAGCGCAACCATTCTCAGCTTTTCGCTCTCGAATTCAAGCAGTATTCCAGTTAATATCGGCTTATCTTCGCTCACCGACGTTGCAAACACAGTCTGGTCTATCATCGATACTATCTGGTTGGAAAACGCCGTAATACCCTTTGTCCTGTCGCAGGCCGGAAAAGCGGGGTAGGAGGACGGGTCCATATAGCACAGCGTCGTCGTGGAATGGCCGCACTGCATTATCATGTTGTTGCCTTCCGTGTACATAGATATTTCGCAGTCTTCAAACTTTGCGAGTATCTCGGCAAGCAGCCTTGCGGGCAGCACTATTTCTCCCGGCTCAAGCACGGTCGCCTCCATCGAACATTTTATCGAAAGCGTGCCGTCGCTGCCAAACATCGTTATCCTTTTATCTTCGGCTTTTATATATACGCCTTCCAGCACATATACGGGAGACTTGGGCGCTACGGCCTTTGTCACTATATTTACGCTTTTCTGAAGTTCGTTCTTTTCACAGACCAGTTTCATTCCATTCTCCTTGAAAGTAAGTTCGTTAACGCAAAATTTATTTTGCACTAGTTAATTAAGTAGTAACAGTAATAGTAGTAATGTACATAGCATGGACAACCCTTTTAAGCCGCATTGTTAAAGATCTTTCTTTGATTTCCGCCGCGCCTGATATTTGCACGCGCGGTGCATGATGCTTTAAATGCGCGTGCATTACTTACTTTGGCTTAAATTTTTTAATCCACCTTTGTAAACAGCCTGTCCACTATTCGCGCAGCTTTGCGATAAAGTCATCCACAAGCGTCCTTACTTCAATATTTTTCTTAAGCTCTTTTTCAATCTTGTCGTACGCGTGCTTTACCGTCGTATGGTCGCTCTTGCCGTACATCTCGGCTATGGCCTTGTACGACATGTCCATCAGCTTGCGGGTAAGATACATGGCTATCTGCCGCGGGTAAGCTATGTTCTGATTCTTCTTGCTGCTCGTTATCTCGTCTTCGGATATTTCGTAATACTCGCACACCAGCTGTAGTATCTGCTTTGCCGTAATCTTCTTGGTAGTCGTAGTGGTCAGAAAATCGCGTATCGCTATTTCCGCTTCAACAAGGTTGGGCGTCCTGCCGTTCAATACGGTATAGGCTATTATCTTGTTAAGCGCGCCTTCAAGCGAGCGTATATTCGAGGACACCTTCGTCGCAATAAGGTCGAGTATTTCGTGGCTTATTTCATACTTAAAACCGTCGCGTACGGCATAATCCTTTGCTTTTTTAATCAGTATCGCAAGCTTCGTTTCGTAGTTTGGCGGCTGTATGTCGGCTATAAGCCCGCCCTCAAACCGCGACTGAAGACGCTCTTCCAACAGCGGTATTTCTTTCGGCGGCTTGTCGGACGAGAGTATTATCTGCTTGTTGTTCTCATGCAGGTCGTTGAAAGTATGGAAAAATTCCTCCTGCGTGCTCTCCTTGCCCGCTATGAACTGTATGTCGTCAATAAGCAGCACGTCAGCTTTTCTGTACCGCCTGCGGAACTCTTCGGTCTTTGATGTTCTTATCGCATGTATCAGGTCGTTTAAAAACGGCTCGCTCTTTACGAACATCACCGTGTAGCCGTCTTTGTTTTCGGAAATATAGTTTGCTATTGCCTGCATCAAGTGCGTTTTGCCAAGTCCCGTCTTGCCGTATATAAAAAGCGGATTGTACGTTCGCCCGGGGTTTTCCGCGACCGCCACGGCCGCCGCGTGCGCAAACTCATTTGACGAGCCTACTACAAACGTGTCGAAAGTGTATGCGGGATTGAGCGTAGTTTTTACCGACGAAGAATCGCTTAAAGACTGCTGTTGCTTTATTTTCGCCGCTTCTTCGCTGTCGAGAAACACGACGCTGATGTTTTCAACGTCGAGCCCCAGTGACTGCATCGCTATGTCCATCGCGTGTATTATTATGTTGCGGTAGCTCTTTTCGACGAGCTCTTTATGTATCGGATTGAGCGTTTGAAAGTAGTAGATTCCGTCGGATTTCTTCACCGGAGAAAGTGTTTTTATCCACGTGTCGTACCTCACGCTGACCAGGTCTTGCTTCAGTATTTCTAAAGCTTTTTCCCAAAGTATTAAAAATGTATCCACCAAAAAAGCACCTCAGAAATATTTAGCGGAAAATATGCTGTTGCTGTAAAATGTGAAAAGCGAAAGAATTGCCGTTTTAGCTTTCTTTAAAGCACGTTCTTCCGCTGTTTCCGCGAAGCTATCCGGACACGGATAAACATATCACCCCTAACTTCGTATATTCTATCACAATAATTCTGCCCTAACAATAGCATCAACGCCACAAACTTTATCCGCAGCGGTTAATTTTTTATTGGTATCGCGCTTTCCACATCATCCAAATCCACACGTTGTCCACAAGAAAATTGATGATATTTATACCGGCAAGGCTAATATTTACTCATGCTTTTAGCCGCGCGAGTTTGCGTGCAAACTTTAAACGATTACACTAATGTGTATATTTTGTGGATTAAAAAATTTAAAAAGTGGGTTTATTAATTGAAGTTTTTTTGAATCAAAAATAATTTTAAAGGTAAGAATGCAATTTTTAATTAAAGCTTACCCTTCTTGCCAGCATGAAATTCCTGTCGTAATATCCTTCGAGCGAGCTTATCTTGACTTTGCCGTCGCTCGAGCTCGCATTGATGAACTTGCCGTCGCTCAAATATATGCCGGTGTGGGAAATACGTTCGCTGCCGTCGGACTTGAAGAATAAAAGGTCCCCCGGCTGCAGCGCCTTTTTATTCGATATCTTTATCCAGCTGTCCACTCCGGAAAAGCCGCTCGCGCTGAGCCTTGCCGTAGATACTCCCATATACTTGAGCACGTAATACACAAGCCCCGAGCAGTCGAAAGCCGTTGGGCCTTCCGAGGAGTAAGAATACTTTTTGCCGAGCTGCTGTTTTGCAAAATCCAGCATCCTGTTTACGGATTCTTCAGACTTTTCGGTTGAATGTTTGCCCGCCACCCTGTCCTTGCCGTCCCATGGCGCGGCGGAGCTTGAAAAGAGAAGCGACCGGGTGTTCTTGCCCGCCTTGGCGTCCACGGCAATGCCGCTCTGCGCCTGAAATTCCATTAACGCCTCTTCCGTTACCGGCCCGAAATATCCCGTTATGCTGCCGAAAGTGTAATACCCAAGCTCCGAAAGCCGCTTCTGCAGCGCCGAAACGTCGTCGCCCTTATCGCCCGGGTATATGCAGAAGTATTTTGCGTCCTGCGAGAAAAGAAGCGAGCAGGTCTTTTTGTCCGCTACGCCCGTCTTGTTAAGGCCGTTCGTGCGCTGGAACCGCGCGATCGCTTGCTCGGTAACCGGCCCGTAAAATCCCGTTATGCTCGGATATTCGTAATATTCGAGTTCTTTAAGGCGCTGCTGTATTTTTGCCACTTCGTCGCCTCTGTCGCCAGGTCCCAGCTCGCTTGGGCTTTGCGTGACAAACCTGTCGGACGGCAGCGAAAAGCCTTTGCCCATCAGTGAAGACAATGTTTCGGGGCCAGCCTTGCCGTCGACCGTGAGGCCTTTGTCTCTTTGATAGTCCATTACGGCGCGCTGCGTAACCGTGCCAAAATAACCGGTCGCTTTGCCGGTCATATATCCAAGCTCCAGAAGCCGTTCCTGAAGCTGCTCAACATATTCGTCCTGATCGCCAAGTTTTAGTATCTCGTATCTATCGGTAGCTAACGCGCTGGCAGGAAAAAGAATCAGCGCAACGAGAATCGACAGAAAGCACGTTACCAGCCTTTTGCTCATAGCAGCCCCTTTTTACAGTATGGTTCAAGTATAAACCTTACTTTGGCATGTTATCAATTAGTATACATACCCGAAAAGCGCCGAAATGAATAATCTGTTTAGTTTATTACGGAAATATTAAATAAATATTAATATTTATAGGTTTATGTCCGTTTTTCTTGATTTTTCGTTAGTGTTGCGTACAAAAAACATAAAAACAATGGCCGGCTGTTTTAGCCCTTATAAAGCTTAAATTACCATATGAGTTGAGTTGGCAGCCGGCCGTGCGTTTTTTTGGCGAAAAATAGGGTATTATGGCGGTTATGCACGTTCAAACGCAATGTTATCCACTAAACTGTCCACGTTATCCACAAAACATGCCCCCCTGAATCATATTATTTGCTCATATATAAGCACAGGTCTAGCCGCCGAGTCCGCTATCGTTAGACAATTGGATATATTCAGCTTTGCCTGCTCGAGCTTATCTTTGTCGTTTGCGTGTATCTCGCATAGCTCGTCGCCCTTGATTATGCAGTCGCCTATGCGCTTCTTCATTATAAACCCAACGGACAAATCAATGCTGTCGTCCTTTTTGATGCGTCCCGCGCCCAGCAGGCTGGCAGCTGTGCCTAAACCCCGGCAATCCACTTCGCTTAAATACCCGTATTTGCCGGCGTACACATGATCAACAAGCGACGCGCGAGGCAGCAGCGATACGTTGTGCACCACTCCGGCGTTACCCCCTTGCGTGCTTATTATCTCGCCGAGCTTATCAAGCGCCTTGCCCGACGATAGCGTGTCTTCAAGCATCTTTTGCGCAGCGCTTTCGTCTTTTGCAATACCTGAGAGCCTCAGCATGCCCGAAGCGAGCGCCATCGCTACCGTTAAAAGGTCGCCCTTGTATTTTCCCTGAAGTATCTCTATCGCTTCTTGGACTTCAAGGGCATTTCCCACGGCATTGCCGAGAGGCTGGCTCATATCGGTAATCAGCGCCGCGGTGTTTCTTCCCGATCGCTTTCCTATGGCGACCATCTTTTCGGCGAGCGCCTTTGAATCCTCAAAGCTGCCCATAAAGGCGCCGCTGCCCGTCTTGACGTCCAGCATTATTATGTTCGCGCCCGAAGCTATCTTCTTGCTCATTATGCTGCTCGCAATAAGAGGTATGCTCTCCACCGTAGCCGTTACGTCGCGCAGCGAATACAGCATCTTATCGGCGGGGCAGAGCTTCATTGTCTGTCCCATAACCGCCGCGCCCACCGAGTTTATCTGTTTTATAAACGCTTCCATAGTAAGCGATATGTTCATGCCGGGTATCGATTCAAGCTTATCCAGCGTACCGCCGGTATGCCCGAGCCCGCGACCCGACATCTTGGCGACTTTGAGTCCGCACGCGGCGACGAGAGGAACAACGATAAGCGTAGTGGTATCCGCGACTCCGCCCGTGGAGTGCTTGTCCGCCACGGTTCCCAAAGAGGAGAGGTCCGCGGTATCGCCCGAACGCGCCATCGCGTCGGTAAGATAAAACGTCTCCTCGTCGTCCATGCCGCGAAAATATACGGCCATCATGAATGCCGACGCCTGATAATCGGGAATATCGCCGCCTACATAACCGGATATAAAGAATTCTATCTCTTCGCGCGAGAGCCTGCCACCGCTGCGTTTTTTAAGTATAACGTCGTACATCCGCATGGAGCGCACCTCCTAAAAATTATATTTTTAGCCACAGCAGAAATATATACCACAAAGCGGCGCGCGTCAAATAATACGCCAAAAAAACCCTGGGAAGGTTGCAGTTGCGCTGACGGGCAAGTATAATGGCAGTAGAAGAACGATTGGAGGATTGTTATGGAATTCACCAAGATGCATGGGCTTGGAAACGACTTTCTGATATTCGAGGACGACGACACGGACAGGGACTGGAACGCACTGGCGAAGCAGCTTTGCCAAAGGGGTTTGTCCGTCGGCGCTGACGGAATACTCGTAGTGCTTCCCTCCGAGGTGGCCGACCTTAAAATGCGAATAATAAACGCGGATGGCAGCGAAGCGGAAATGTGCGGCAACGGAATACGTTGTTTTGCCAAGTATGTATATGAAAAAGGCATAGCCTGCAAGACCAACCTTTCCGTAGAAACGCTTGCGGGGATCATGCACCCGAGGCTTTATGTGCAGGACGGCATCGTCACGGGCGTAAGGGTGGATATGGGCAAGCCGTCGTTTGAGCGCTCCGAAATACCGATGAAGGGCGAAGGCAGCCCGTTTGATGTGGAAATCGTAGCCGCGGGCCAAAAAGTTACCGTTTCGTCGGTGCTTATGGGCGTGCCGCATACGGTAGTACTGGTTGACGATACGGAAGCGATAGATTTTGAAACACTCGGGCCGGCGATAGAAAAGCACGAGATTTTCCCCAGGAAAACTAATGTCGACTTCGTGCAGATACTGGACAGGCAGAATATAAAGAACCGCGTCTGGGAGCGCGGCGCAGGCCCGACATTGGCGTGCGGCACGGGCGCAAGCGGTAGCGCGGCGCTGCTGTATAAAAAAGGCCTCGTCGACGCGAAGTGCAAGGTGCACTTAAAGGGCGGCGAGCTGCTGATAGAGTGCCTCGAGGACGGACGGGTTATGATGACGGGGCCTGCGGCCTGCGTGTATACGGCGAAGCTCTGCGTATGAATGGCCTGCCCGAAAGCGTATTTAAGCTTTCAAATATATTTGCCGCCAACGGGTACAAGCTGTACCTCGTAGGCGGATACGTGAGAAATATGGTTCTTTCCCTTTCGGGAGGGGACTTCGACGTGTGTTCGCGCGCGCTGCCCGAGGCGGCCGCGCTTTTTTTGCGCGCCGAAGGGTTTACCGTGATAGAAAAGGCGCCCGAGCTGGGTACGATAGAGGTGCATATAACGCAAGGAGGGAAGAAGTATGTATTCGAGCATACCACTTTTCGCAGGGATTTTTACCCGCCGGGCGGCGAGCACAGGCCGAAAAGCGTCGAGTTCACAAGCGATATGAGGGAGGACGCGGCGCGCCGCGATTTTACGGTGAACGCGCTTTACCTCGACTTAGAGACAGGGGAAACTGTGGACCCGACAGGGCGCGGGCTTGAGGATGCAAAGCAAAGGGTTATACGCGCCGCCGCCGAAGACCCTGATATAACGATACGCGACGACGGCTTAAGAATAATGCGTATGGCGCGTTTCGCCGCCGAGCTGGGGTTTTCGGTAAGCGAGGATCTGATGATGGCAGCCAAAGCAAGGGCGGGGCTTCTTGCCGATATATCCGCCGAGCGCAAGAGGGACGAGCTGAAAAGGATACTGCTTGCCGACGTTAAGTATGAAGCGCTTAAATATGAAGATGCTCCCGAAAAAGGCCTTCAGATACTGCGCGAAGCGGGCGCGATACCTTTTATATTGCCTCGGCTTTGGGAAGGAAACGGCGTCGCCCAGTCAGAAAAATATCATAAATACGACGTGCTGGGACACGGCATGCATGCGTGCGCGTGCGCGCCTGCCGTTTTAGAGCTGCGACTCGCCGCGTTGCTGCACGATATAGGAAAGCCCGCTGCGCTGCGCACGGGCGGCAATATGTACCGGCACGAGATAATAGGCGAGACGCTGGCGGCAGAAGAGCTTGAGCGGCTGCGGTTTGAGAACAGCATAAAAGCAGTCGTGCCCCCGCTCGTACGAAACCATATGTTCGACCTTGAAGGCAGGGCAAAGCCAAAGGCTATACGCCGCCGCGCGATAATGTTGGGCAAAAGACTTTTCCCGCTGCTTATTGAACTGCGAAGGGCGGACTTTTGGGGTTCTGGGCTGCACGAAGGGCCTGTTAAATCCGCCGACAGCTGGCAGAAAGAATATGAACGGATGATAGAAACGAATGTGCCGTGGAGCGTTAAGGAGCTCAATATTTCCGGCGGCGATATTATGGAGCTGTTAAATATACCGCCCTCGCCTGCCGTAGGCAAAATACTCGATATGTTGTGGCGCGAATGCGTCGCCCGCCCCGAATACAACACACCGCAAAAACTTAAAAGCCTTGCCCTTAAGCATTCCGACCTGTTACCGTAATATTACATATATTTCGGAAATATTAATTTTTACTTGTAATGTGAAAATAACCGTAGTATTATAACCGTACAACACTTGTTTGTGTTGAAAAAACATAACATGTGCTGCGGCGCACTGTTGGAGGTGGTAACGTGAACAGGCGCAGCATGCTACGGCGGTTCAGGAACGGCAGGGATTTAGGTTCGTATATCAGCGTCAGCTTTCAGATAACAGGGCACACCGAACTCGGCAGGGAAAAAATCTTTTTTGAGACAGACATACATTATGTCGATATAGGCGAAGGCGAACCGTTGCTGCTGGTACATGGCATTGGCCAGTCGTTATATACGTGGCGCAGAAACGTTGATTACTTTATAAGCGAAGGCTACAGGGTCATAGCTGTTGACCTTGCGGGTTTCGGTTACAGCGGTCACCCCAATATATACTACACCGCCGAAGAATATGCATTGATATTAAAAGCGTTTTTGGACGCGCTGAATATAAAAAGGGCGCATATCGCGGCCTGCTCTACGGGCTGCGCTGTTGCGGTATGCTTCGCGGCGGCTTATCCGGAGCGAGTTGGAAAGCTTGTGCTCGTTTCGCCGGGCTCGCCCAACCCGGGCTACCCGCTTGGCTTAAGGCTGCTCGCCACATCGCTGGGCGGCGCGGCTTTTAAACTGTATTTCAGCGAATCTTCACTGCGAAGCGTATTGCAGCGCGCGTACTTTGACGCCACGCAGATGACGAAAGAGGTAGTGGAAGGCTATTACGCGCCGCTGCGCAGCAAAGAGGTGCGGGAGACGCTTATTTCCTGCATGAAGCATTTCAATGACGAGTACGCGCTGTCGCTGCTTAAAAGCGTAAAGAGTGAAACGCTTGTTTTCTCGGGCACGGAAGACAGGATACACGATATAAGCTCCGCGCGTGCGTATACCGGAATACCCGGCTCAAAGCATATACGGATAAGAAACTGCGGCCATCTGGTGCACGAAGAGAAATATACAAAGTTCAACGCCGAGTCGGGAGAGTTCCTGAAAGCCCGGGCAGAGGAGGAGATACCGGTACTGAGCAGAAGATACCGGCGGGAGTTGGTTGATTATTAACAGATTTTTGATATAATAAAGTTTGGTAATAATAAAACCGATTTGTTGAGCTAAAAAGCCCCGCAAACCTGCATTTCAGTATAAAACGCCACTTGGAGGTTAATCCAGTGATTTCAAGAAGAAGATTCAGAAGAAGGAGAAGCTTAAGAGGCCGAGGGCGCAGAAGGTCTCTCTTGCGCGATTACAGCCCTATACTTAAAATAGGGGGGCTGGCGCTGCTCGCTGCCGGCGTGCTCGCGGTGCTTATAATCTTCGTAATAGTGCCGCTGTTTGTCGGCAATAAGCCTGAGCCGACTCCCGAAGTATCGCTTACGCCCACACCGAGCCCTACGCCCATTATTTCAGGCAGCATTTCGGATAAAGCTGCGCAGCTTCAGATAACTCCCAAGTCGATAAACGACCCGTTTGTATATGGAACGGAAGTAGTGTTTACGACGGGGAACGAAGCGGAGACGGCTCCCGAAATAAACAAACTGGTCATTTTTGATATGACGACGGGGCAGTTAACAGAGGTTCCGGGCATCACAAAAAAGAATGACAGCCTGTTTGAGCCCAAAATGAACGATAAATATATCGTTTTTCTCGATTGTAAAATGGAGAACGGCGGCACGGTGTGCGGATACGACCGGGCGGCGGGCACGCAGTTTGTAATAAGGGAGTATCTATTCGGCAAGCCTAAGGTTACGTTGTCGGGCAACTACGCGTTGTGGATGCAGCAGACGGGTTCGGGCACGGACAAGCTGTACCTTTATAACCTCGAAACAAAAGAGGTAGTAACAATAGAGGAGTTTATTAACACTCCGTTCTCGATAAGCGCTCCGTATATGTCCGACGAAGCGATAATATACGTACAGCCCGAAGGCGAGAGCCAGATACTGAAAGGCTCGTCTGCGTCGCTTAACGCGCAGTTAAGCATAATTCCTCTTGTTAACAACGGCGACACGCAGCGCGCGACGTTTTTGCCCGGCATGAACGTATATAACCCGATGATAGACGGCGACGACATAGTGTTTTTGAACGGCGCCGGCGATGAAAACAGCTCGCTGATTTACATGAAAAGGCAAGGAGACAGCCTGTCTCAGCCCGTCGAGATAGCCAAGGACGTATTAAATTACCACATTGGCGACGGGTTCGTTGTGTATACTAAAGACGAAGTGGTGCACATCTATTACTTCAAGGACGGTTCGACAGGCACGCTGTCGAGCGACACGACGAAGGCCGTGCTGATAGGAGCAAACGGCAAGGACGTGCTGTGGTATGACATAACGGACAGCGCCAGCGACGCGGGCGACGTAGTATGGCACATAAAGGTGCCGTAATAATCAAAGACATACAAACATAGACAAGAAAAACCGGCTCTCTGGCCGGTTTTTTGTCGCTTTCAGTAATGGTTTCTCTGACGTATTAGACCAAAATAACAACAAATGGAAAATATGGCAAATAACTTATATGTTGTAAAGCTGTCAGCCCGAAAGTATCACTTGGGGGTCAGGCGCGGGTGCAAGAAGGGAGCAGGTAAGAAGCGTGATCTTTTATATATCGTATCGCCGCGTCGAATATGAGCCTATGGCCTGCTTCGTTGGGATGTATGCCGTCTGAGCATATGTACTGCGCAAAATCCTTGCGCTTTAAGAATTCGCGCCTTATGTCTATGCAGCTTATGTTACGTTCACGGGCGACGTACTGCACGCAGTTGGAATATCGCTCGTGCCACCAGTATATGTGCCATACGTCCTTGAGCCACTTCAATATATTCAGGCCCTTTTCCCGGTCGTTGTCTGTAAACCATTTAAAGTAGCTGTCCGCATAAAGCGGAGGCAGCGTAGTAACAACGGCCTTTTTACCCTTGCCCTTTATGTAATCTATCATTGAGCCTAATACGTTCTCGAAAACGTCGAGCGGCGTTTTGGGTATATGGTCAGCGCTAGGGTTCATTGCTATCTCGTCCCATGCGAAATCGCAGTCGTTGCCTCCGAACTCCAGCACGACAATATCCGGATCTATCTTGTCGAATTTGCTCTCAAGCTGTTTTTGCCCCTGCAGTATTGTAGAGCCGAAACGCGACGCATTGTACATTTCGGCGTTAAGGTTTTTGGCGAGCAGGTTGAAAAAGCAGCCGTCAATCAGCTTATACCTTTTCTTGTTTTCATCCAGCGCTACGCCTTTCGAGAGCGAATCGCCCACCACGAGTATCTTTTGCATACAGCCACTTCCTTTAATTCCGTCATATCTAGCATTGCGCGGAGGCGCCGTTTTTAAACACAGGGTATGCGGGAATTTTGTTGATATATGATGTGATAATAGCATTTGAGCTTTTGCAAAGCAACGTTCCAAATATAAACTATATGTGAATTTTGGGGCAACTTTATATCTTTCAAATATTAATCTTTTGATTTATAATGAAAATTGACATTATGTTTATTGGGGGTACACATGGCAAAAATCATAGCCATAGCTAATCAGAAGGGCGGCGTGGGCAAGACTACGACTGCGGTAAACTTAAGCGCATGCATCGCCGAAAAAGGAAGAAAAGTTCTACTTATAGACGTTGACCCGCAGGGCAACTCGACAAGCGGCCTTGGCATAGACAAGCACACGCTGAAAACGTCGTCTTACGATATATTCATCAACGGTGTAAGCCCGCGGCAGGCAATAGTCCATACGATGATAGATACGCTTGACGTGGTACCCGCCAATATAGACCTCGTTGGCGCAGAAGTAGAGCTTGTAGCGAGGATGGCGCGCGAGCAGATACTGAAGCGGGCGCTTAAGGAAATAAAGGACGATTACGATTATATATTTATGGACTGCCCGCCGTCGCTTGGGCTTATTACCGTCAATGCGCTTACCGCCGCTGATAAGATACTCGTGCCTATACAGTGCGAATATTACGCGCTGGAGGGCTTGTCGCAATTGATAAACACCATTAAGCTTGTCAAAACGAACTTAAACCCCGGCCTTGAGGTTGAGGGAGTAGTGCTCACGATGTTCGACGGCCGCACGAATCTCTCAATACAGGTCGTCGACGAAGTGAAGAAGTATTTCAAAAACAAGGTATACAGGACGATAATACCCCGCAACGTGCGGCTGGGCGAAGCGCCGAGCTTCGGGCTGCCGGTAATAAAATACGACGCGGCATGTCTCGGGGCGCAGTGCTATAACGAGCTCGCGAGCGAGGTAATAGAATACAACGAAGGAGAGAGCGTATGAAACAGCAGAGACTGGGAAAGGGCCTCGGCGCGCTTATTGGGGAAGAAACGCAGCCCGCCCCCGCGGGAGACAGCGTGCTGGAACTAAGCGTATACGATATAGACCCCAACATGAACCAGCCGAGAAAGAAGTTTGATGACGATAGCCTTAATGAACTCGCGCAGTCAATAAAAACATACGGCATTGTGCAGCCGATAATAGTGCAGCGCAACGGGGACAGGTACATGATAATAGCGGGCGAGCGCCGTTACCGCGCGGCCAGGCTCGCCGGGATGGAGACCGTGCCCGCAGTCGTAAAGGAATACTCCCGCCAGGCGTTCATGGAAGTATCGCTCGTCGAAAACCTGCAGAGAGAGGATCTTAACCCGATAGAAGAAGCGGAAGCCATGCGCATGCTGATGGACGAATACAAATTAAAGCAGGAGGACCTTTCAGGGCGGCTTGGAATCTCGAGGAGCGCGATTGCTAACACATTAAGGCTGTTGTCGCTGCCTGCCGACGTAAGAGAACTCGTAATATCCGGCGAGATAACAAGCGGCCACGCGCGCTGCCTTGTAGTGCTTGCAAGCGACGAAGAAAAAATAAGGATAGCAAAAAAGATAGTGGAGCTCGGGCTTTCGGTGCGCGCCACCGAAGAGCTTATAAAGAACTTAAACACTAAAGCGCAGCGCAAGCCGAATTTGCAGAAGCGAAGCATACCCGAGATAGAATCCGCACAGAGCGCTCTTTCCTCAGCGCTGGGCACGAAGGTGCAGATAACGGGGGATATGCGCCGCGGAAAGATAGTGCTCTCCTATTACAATCAGGAACAGCTTCAGAGCCTTTACGACTTCCTTATGTCCAGCAGATAAAAAAGTTGTTTCACGTGAAACAAGTCATACGAACTTTAAGTTGTATCGGCCTTTGCGAAATATCGTAAAGGCTTTGTTTTATTTAAAAATTACAATTTGTTATATGAAGATTACCGAGGAAATATCGTATGTTTCACGCAAATTTAAAAAATGTTTCACGTGAAACAATATATTGTACATGTAGAGAAAAGGCTATACTATACCTCTTATAAGGCTCATCAGGAAGTTGTTGTTTAAAAAGAACATGCCCAAAGAAGAGCTCTGGAAGTACTCTGTTATTTTGTCCACCGGCATCACAAGGAACAAAACAGGAACTATGGTCACTATAACAAAGCATATGTATACGCCCCGCGTCGCCCCGAACAGCGCGCCGGTAGTTCTGTCGTAGCGCTTAAGCTCCGGAAACTGCACCGTATAGTTCACGGCGCCCAGTACGAACGCGAAAAGTATCCTTGCTATAATGAACACGAGCAAAAAGGAGAGTATATTAAGCGTGGTGCAGACTATTGTCATGTTGAAGTACTCGCCTATTGTCGTAAGGCCCTGAGAATGGAACGCCTGCGTCTGCACGTTTTGAACAATCAGAGTTCTGAACGGTTCGGACGCCGTAGAGGTCGAAACTATTTCATTAAGCTTATCGGGCGAAAGGCTGTTTACAAGAAGCGAGGCGTGCTCGAAGTTTGTAATCTTTTCCGCGCCCTCGGTGTAGTAAGTCAAAAACTTAAAAAGCGAAGGGCTCGCCTTAACCGCCGCTGATACGGCGGGATAGAATATGTACGACGTTAACGTTGAAAGAAACAGCGCGCCGAGGCTAAGCGCAGAGTGAAGGAAGCCTCTGTATATGCCCTCAAAGACCGCGATAAGTATCAATATAATCAGCAGTACGTTTACAAGGTTCACCAGGTTCCTCCTAGTATTAAGGCAGCGGCAAGAGGTAAACAGTCTCGCCCGCAGTTAAAAACACATAATTGCCAAACGCTCTTTTCGCTCCGTCTATAGCCAGCGGAATCGAATGGCTGCGCGAATATTTGCCGTCACTAGTATAAACGAAAATATTGTTTGTTGCAAAGCAATATATTTTTTCTCCCGTGTGTATTATTTTAAACACGCCGGGGGGAAGGTTTATCTTCGTCTCGCCGCCCGACGCTTTAATCACGCGGGCGATATCGTAAGTATTGCCGGCATTGCCCGGCACGTATACAAACTTTGGGTCTTTGTCGCTGCATATATCCTCCAATACCCAGCCGTAAACGAGCACTTCGGTAGGCGTGGAATTCAGCGACGAATACCGAGCAAGGCTGTTCGTGCCCAGCGTGAACACGGAATCTTCGCTGAAATATACGCTTTCAACGAGCTGGTCCTTTATTTCCTTTATGCCGGTCATGGCCTGCGTTTCCGGCCTGTAGGTAGATATTCTTGAGAGCGGCGCCGAGCCGGAGACGTCGAGCTCGAGTATATAGAGCTGGTCTCCGGCATAATCGAACCCGTAGTCGAGCATGTACTTGCCCGTAATATCTATCTGATAAAGGCTGTTGCCGGAAAGATCGAATATAACGATATACGAAAGCGTCTTGTCGGTAAGCGTCTGGCTGGCGCACACGGCCACCTTGTTTTTGCCGAGCCGCACAGATTGTATTGTACCGTCAATGCGCGCCGAGAAAAGGTTTTCTCCCTTGGCGCTTATAACGGTCATAACGTCGGTGCCCGAAGCAGCCGCAAGCGTACCGTCCGAAGTGAATTTCCAATCGCCCGAGTCGAGTTGCACCTTCCATAAGTCTTTATTGGACGCGTCGACGCATGTAAGCAGCCCGTTTTTCGCGTATACTGTGTTGCCGCCCACGGTGAAGTATGTATCGGCGCTGCTAAAAGGCATCTGCACGAGAGTATCCTTTATCTCTTTTCCTCTCGTAAGTATCATCACCAGGCCCGTTATGAACACTATTACAACGACCAGTATTATTGATAAAAACAAAACGGTCCGTCTTGGGATCCGCTTTTTTGTTTTTGCGTTTAAGTACACACTGCACCTCAACCCTATTGATAAGACCCTTATGCGTCGATTTACGACATATATTATACCATAACCTTGCCGCGTTTTGTGACTGATGCGAAAAAAGTTAACAAATTGTGGGCTTTTCCGGACAGAAAACCCTAAGCGCGCGAGGCTTTATTGTAAACGTAACGGGAGTCTCGCCTGCGATCTCGCCGTCTACCTCGAGCGCCTGATTCGTTTCGCAGCTTACCGTAATTTCGCGGCATTTATGCTGCTCGGCTATGGATATCCTATCGAGCCTGCCTTTTTTCAGCTTAGGCAGCTCGAAAAGTATGCGCGGCCTCGCAATTTTGTTTAATATAATTACGTTGAAAAGCCTGTCCTCAACGTCCGAATCTGGCGATATGCGAAGCCCGCCGCCGAAGCATGTTCCGTTGGCCACGGCTATCAGCAGCACCGTCCTTTTCATATGCCTGCCGTCCATCGTTATGTCTATGTCTATGCTCTTATAGCCTAATAGCGACATTATTATTCCAAGCAAATATGCAACGCCGCCCGTAAACACCCTGCGAACTTTATTTGTGTTTTTCAGCACGCATACGTCAAAGCCGGTACCCGCCACGTTTATGAAGCTTTTTCCGTTGCTAATCAGCCCGATGTCCGTGCTTCGCGAATGGCCGGCGAGTATAACGTTCATCGCTTCCGCCGGGTCGGAACTTATTCCTATCGCATCGCGGAAATCGTTGCCCGTGCCTGCAGGTATCACGCCCATTATCTCGTCCGTGTCCTGCAGGCCGCAGGCGACCTCGTGCAGCGTGCCGTCGCCGCCCACGCTTATTATGCCCTCATAACCCTTGCCAACAGCTTCGCGCGCTAAAACCGTGGCGTGTTCCCTGTATTCCGTTGTTTTTATGATGTATTCCTTGTGGTTTTCCTTTAATATCCGTTCTACGATTTCGAGCGCCTTGCGCGAACGCCCCGCCCCCGCGGCAGGATTGAATATAAGGTAATACATGCCCACCCCTACAAACAAAAAAATATGCGAATTTTTATATCTGAATAAAACCATTCTACTAAAAAGCATATTATTTGTACAGGATAAGTTATTGTGACTTTGATACATAACCATCTGCCGGTATAATGTATAATAACTAAAAAGCGAATTGGAGCGGTATTATGCAGGGTATAGAAATAGGAGGAGTGCTGCTGGCGGGCGCGTTGTCGTTCTTTTCGCCGTGCATATTGCCCGTTATTCCCGTGTTTATTTCAACTCTGCTGGGCAGCGCGGGACAGGGAAAAGAGCTTAAGCTGGGCAGGATGCGCGTATATTTAAGGCCTCTTGGCAACGTGGCGCTTTTCGTGCTGGGACTCTCGGCGAGCTTTGTGATACTCGGCCTCGCTTTCGGCGCGCTGGGCAGGATTATTAATTCCAAAGTGTTTCTTACCGTCTGCGGCGTTATCGTCATACTGCTGGGCATATATCAGACAGGACTCGTCAAAATACCGTTTCTGATGCGCGAAAAGAAGCTGGAAACGAAGCGGGGGAGCGGCTTATTCGGCTCGTTTTTACTGGGCTTTACTTTCAGCTTCGGGTGGACGCCGTGCGTGGGGCCTATACTCGCTTCCGTGTTGGCGATCACCGCGAGCAGGGGAGGGGCAGTCACCGGAATGCTTTATATGGCGGTGTATTCGCTGGGGCTGCTTGTACCGTTTCTTGTGTTTACGGTTTTTTCGCAGCTGCTTACAAACAGCATAAAGGGCATATACAAGTACCTGCATGTTTTAAAAATAATCGGCGGCGTAATCATAATAATAATGGGCGTGTTTTTGCTCACAGACAGCCTGTACCTGTTCTCGGGCGTCGCGCGGTAAGGAGGAGATATGAAAAGATCTTTATTGATAATATTCTCGGCTATATTAGTTTTGGCGCTTGCGGCATGCTCGAATACCCAGCCGCCCGTCACTGCAAGTGCGCCGTCACAAAGCGAGGCGGCCAAATCTCAGACGGCCGCTCCGCAAAGTACGGAAAGCGAGCAGACCCAGGCGCCCGCATACAGCTTTGAATTTGAAGATGTAAACGGAAAATTGCACAAACTGTCTGACTACGCGGGGAAACCAGTGTTCCTTGAGATATGGGGAACGTGGTGCGGCGTATGCGTTTCGTCGCTGCCCGATCTTGACGAATTCGCCGGAGAACCTCATGACTTTGCGGTATTAAGCGTAGTCTCGCCCGGAGCGTCAGGCGAGTTAAGCAAGGAGGATTTTATTGAGTGGTACAAAGAGCAGGGGCTTGAAAACCTTACCGTGCTGATAGACGAGGACTGGCAGATAATAAGCGATTTTGGCGTAACCGCATACCCCAGCCAGATAATATTCGATGCAAACGGCGCGGTCGTTACGGGATTTGCGGGGCTTTTGCCAAAGGATTTTATAGTGGAAATAATGGACGAGGTTGCAAAAGGCACATACGGCGGATAAAGGCAATTAATGTGTTGACTCGCGCGGTATTATCTGCTAGTATGATGTAGGACAAAAGCGGGGTTTGCCCCTGCTTTTTTAAATTCGGGGTCCCCAAAAAGCCGTAAGACTTTTTGGGGTGTAAATCTTTAAGAGGAACCCGGGGTTAAAAGCGCCCGCAAATAGGCGATGTGCGTTAACCCGGGTGATGTAAGGAGAAAAGCGATGCCGGGTGTATCAGTATTTGGCGCTCAGTGGGGGGACGAAGGTAAGGGAAGGTTCGTCGATTTTCTTGCGCGCGAGGCCGACGTTGTAATAAGGTACCAGGGAGGCAACAACGCGGGGCATACCATAATAGTGGACGGCGTTGTGTATAAGCTCCATCTTATACCTTCCGGGCTGCTGTACGACTCTAAGCCTTGCGTAATAGGCAACGGCGTTGTCATAGACCCTGGCGCTCTGCTTGAGGAGATGGACGAACTCAAATCAAAGGGCGCGAGCCTTAAGAACCTTATGATATCCGACAGGGCGCATATGGTGATGCCGTACCACAACCTGCTTGACAGCTTAAGCGAAGACGGCGCGGGCGACGCGATGATAGGCACGACGAAGCGCGGCATCGGCCCGTGCTATTCGGATAAATCCGCGAGGCTGGGCCTCAGGATGTGCGACCTTCTTTCCGGCAACTTCGCCGGAAAGCTTAAGTGCATACTCGAGCAGAAAAACGAGATTATTACGAAGATCTACAATAAAGAGCCGCTTGATTATAACGAAATACTTAAAAAGTTTTTAGTATACAAGGAAAGGCTTGCGCCTTACATATGCGACACGTCGGCCGTGTGCTACGACTTCTACAAGCAGGGGAAAAAGCTGCTGTTTGAGGGCGCGCAGGGCATGCTTCTCGACATTGACTTCGGAACGTACCCATTTGTCACATCGTCGCATCCCACCACGGGAGGCATAAGCATAGGCACCGGCCTTCCGCCGCAGGCTATAACGGAAGCAGTAGGCGTGGTAAAGGCGTACACCACGCGAGTCGGCAAGGGGCCGTTTGTTACCGAGCTGTTTGACGAGACGGGCGACTACATACGCGAGCGGGGCCACGAGTACGGCACGACTACGGGCAGGCCGCGCCGCTGCGGCTGGCTCGACCTCGTTATCGTAGGGTTCGCGGTGCGCATAAACGGCATAACGTCCATAGCGCTCTCGCGCATGGACACTTTAGGCGGCCTTGACACGGTAAAGGTGTGCACAGGATACGATATCGACGGCCGCATAACCAAAAACTATCCGGCGTCGCTCGACGATATAGCCAAGGCAAAGCCCGTTTACGCAGAGATGTCCGGATGGAGCGGCGATATATCACACGTGCGCAGGTTTGAGGACCTTCCGAAAGCAGCGAGGGATTACGTTGAGTTCATAGAGAGCGAGACGGGCGTAAAAGTAGGCATGATAGGCGTGGGCGCCGAGAGGGCGCAATGCATCGTGCGGCAGGAATATTTCGTTTAAACCGCAGCATTCAGCCCGAAATACGAGTTGCAATAAAGATACACAATTGTTAAAAATAATTTGTAGCAAACGCCATACTTTTTGGGTACAATATAATTACAATAAAATAAGTTTATAAGTTTGCCGTGCCAGACGGGGAGCCAGCGGTGCCCTGAACCTGCAATCCGCTATAGCAGGGTTTGATCCCCGGTTTGAGGCATAGCGTTGTAAGGCATGGAAACGGTAAGGGGCGTTGAAGAGTGGGCCCCGTGCAACGGACAGCCGTGAACCCTGTCAGGACCTGACGGTAGCAGCAGTAAGCGGTTTTGGATGTGTGCCTCGGATAAGTCTGCTCAGAGCAACCTGCTGTGATACCTCTTGTAACGCTATTTCGATCTCCGGGTGCACGGCTTTTAATTTTGGCGTAAGATCTTACGGTCTTACGTCTTTTAAACGGGGTCCCCAGCAAGACGAGAGGCTTGATGGGGTGTAAATACGGGGCCCCCGAAAACTATTTTTGGGGTGGGCATGGTGTGGGCTGCGCGAATTTGGGGTAAATCAAAGCCCGTCTTGCCCAAGGGATTTATATTTTAAAGCACCATTTAATGTGAAGCTATTTATATAAATCGTAAAGGTTTTTATTTATGTGTTGGCGTTGTAAACCATATAGACGCCTGACAATCAGTGCCATATAATTCATACTAGCACAAGTAATTTAGGTCGTAAGATTATTCAAGACACATACCATTATTTCCGTGGCAATGAAGCTTTACGCTCTCTTGGTAGCGGCTGTTTTGATAATCGACGTTTTTTGGATCGTTGAGGAAATTGAAACAAACGCGCTGAGCTTTACGCTCGGGGCGTGCGTTGGGACGCTGGCGCTGGTTATTTTCCTGCTGCGCAAGTATGCGCTTGCAATGAAAAACGAGGAAAGCTTAAAGCGCCTCTATATAGAGGAAACCGATGAGCGCCACAGGTTTATCGTTTCAAAAACCGGAGGCGCGGCAATCAACATAGCGGTAGGAGGCCTCGCCTTGGGGCTGTTGTTGCGGGCTTTTTCAGCGACGTAGTGTCGTTTACGCTGTTCGGAGGCGCGCTGTTTACCGCGCTTGTGAAAGGCACGCTTAAACTATACTATAACAAAAGCGTTTTAAAGCGGGTTCGGGTCCATGAGATAAGTCTGCTCTGAAGCAAGCGGCGTTAAAACCATTGAGCGCTAAAATATAAGCTTTTACGGTAACGTAAAGGCTTTTTTACTAATACGCGGTTCGTGATTGTTTTCTTTCAGAAACATCCGCTGCCGGATAAGAAATTTGTAACGATTCTTTAAACGCTTTTTTATTTGCAGGAAAACGAAGCCGCGCCGGAGAATAAGATAATAATAAGAGCAGACTGATTATAATCCCTTAAAGGAGGTAATATATAGAATAGTATTGCTCAATTCATTGGGCTAAAAATACATAGAAAGGGGGCAAAATTATGCGCGTCGTTATTACAGGCAAGGGGATGGAAGTCTCCGACTACTTAAAGGATATGGTGACGAAGAAGGTCAAAAAGCTCCAAAGGTATTTTGGGGAGGAGACCGAGGCGCACATAACGATGTCTATTCAGAAGTCAAGACATATTGTGGAGGTGACAATTCCTTTCGATGGTGTAGTCCTTCGCGGCGAGCAGGCCACGGGGGACATGTATGCTTCCATAGACGGTGTTCTCGAAAAGCTGGAAAAGCAGATCCACAAACACCGTACGGCTCTGAAACGGAGGCTGCGCGAGGGCGCGTTCTCCAAGGAAGGCTATGAGTACATCGACGACGCGATGGACGAAAAAAACCCCAGGATCGTCCGCACGAAGCGGTTTGCATTAAAGCCTATGGACCTGGAAGAAGCTCAGATGCAGATGGAGCTTTTGGACCACGAGTTCTTCGTTTTCAGGAACGACAAGACGAACGAGATAAACGTACTTTACAGGAGGCAGGACGGCGATTTAGGACTCATAGAGCCGGATATTGACTGAAGATATAATAACAGATATAAACAAAGGGCTGCACGGCAGCCCTTTTATATTATACCAAGTGCGGTAATTATGCGGATTTTAAGTTATCCGCGCCTTTGCTGTCTTTAAGCTTCTTATACATATTAAGGTATGCGTATTGCAGCAGCGCGAATATCATAAGGCCGAGCGCGAAGCAGAGAAAGTAGATGTGCCATGGCGCGACGTATTCATGCAGGAACGTAAACGCTATCGCGGTGTTTAATGTAAAAGCCGCTATCTTGCCTACTATGTTGGCGGGCGCCACGATGTTGCGGAAGTAAAGGAATATGCCGCCGCCTATCATCAGCAGCTCTTTAACCAGAAGTATTATGAGTATATACAAAGGAACGACGCCCGTTACCGTAAACGCCACAACAACGAATATCGCCATAAGCTTGTCGGCGAGAGGGTCGAGCAGCGCGCCTTCGTTTGTCTTAAGGTCGTACATGCGGGCGATATAGCCGTCGAGAAGGTCGGTTATGCATGCCGTGAGAAATACTATAAGCGCCGGTATCGTGATGCCGAAATACACTAGCACCGTCGCCACAGGTATAAGTAAAAACCTGACCATCGTTAGTATGTTAGGTACGTTCCAAGGTATTCTGCTCAACAAAACCCCACCCCATTCAAATTATATGTCGCGTGCCGTAACTCCATTATATCGATTATATCAGGTAATGTGATGTTTGCCAATCGCGGCGGCGCTTAATCGCTCCCCTGCAAGCCGTTTTCATTTTCACCCCAAAAAGCCTCACGTCTTTTTGGGGGACCCCGTATTTACACCCCAAAAAGCCTCACGTCTTTTTTGGGGACCCCGTATTTACACCCCAAAAAGCCTCACGTCTTTTTTGGGGACCCCGTATTTACACCCCAAAAAGCCTCACGTCTTTTTTGGGGAC
>JBLNCA010000030.1:0-70081 GCA_050260375.1 Burkholderiales bacterium
CTCCGGCTTCCTTCAGATTCCACCTCACGATGGACACCCTTGCCTTTGGCTAACGGTTGGTGCTATCAACCCCCGTAACGGACTTTCACCGTCAAGGTCGCGCGCATGCCGCGCGCACACGCCAAAAGCCCCGAAAATAGCTTTTTCGGGGCTTTTTATTATCCAAAAGATTGTTGCGCTCTTCAGAATGAGAAATACTTTAATTAACTCTCCTCCCCTATGCCCCTGGTCTTCAGCACGAACTGCACCGTGCTGTATTCGGAGTTGCGTTCGTCGATAAACGAACCGTAGTCCGCCGCCTTTTCGGAGAGCTTATCAAGGTAGCCTTTAAGGCCGTCGAACTTTCCTTTGAGCTCCTTCAAACCGTCGTCATTAAGCTTGGCTATTCCGTCCTTTAAGTCCTCGACGCCCGATATCATTTCGTCTATGCCGTCCGCCATAACGGGCAGCTTCTTCGCTATCTCCGCCGCGCCGCCTGAGAGGCCGTCCGCGCCGCGCAAGAGCTCTTTTACCGCGTCCGCAAGCTGAGCGCACCCCTGGTCGATAGCATACGCGCCGCTGAGCAGTTCAAGGCACGAAGAGTAAAGCTGCCCGCTCGAGGCGCTGAGCTGCTGGGCGCTCGCCGCGAACGTAGTCGAAAACGCCGTGTAAAAATCGCTGGCGCCCGCGCTTACCCCCTTTGACAGCGTTTTGAGGTCGGAGCAAACGGACACAAGTCCGTCTATTACCGACTGCTGTGTTAAAAGTCCTTGTACAAGCGGATCGTTTGCAGGGTCAGCGGACATGCTTTGTGCCAAAGCCGCAAGGTTGCTGTTTGAGGCTTTTATTCCATCGATACCGTCGCCTATCCCTTTGACGCCCGCGTCGAGCTGAGCAGCCGAGTCCTTCAGCCCCGCAAGCTGGGAGGCCAGCCCTGAGACGTTTGTGCCGAGCTGTCCCATTCCTTCGTTGAACGCGGCAAAGCCAGCGGCGAATTCCGACATACCCGAGTAGAACGCGTTTGCCGAGGCTTTAAGCTGCTTTACGCCGGAATACAGGCTGTCCGTGCCGCCCGAGAGCTTTTTCGCGCCGCCGCTCAAATCTCCCATCGCGCTTTCAAGTTTAACTACGCCTTTCTTTAAATCGCGCAATGCATTAAGCAAGTCGCCCGTGCCGCCCTCCATATCGTCAGCGCCGCTTATCATATCGTCGGCGCCCTCGGAAAGCCCGTCAACGTCCACATAATCGCCGTATGAGTCGAGCCCCGGCGGGCTTTTGGGCAGCACCACGATGTTAATGGGGTCAAGCTTTATATCCTCGCCGAACACAGTAAACGAGAAGGTATCTTCAGGCAGCGGGAACGACGCGTAAGACAGCGTATACTCCGAACCCGCGAGCACAGACGTGCCGTTATCCGGCACATCGAGCACGGTAAACCTGTCGTTATCTAAAGTTAACGATACGCTCGCCGCGAGAGGCACAAGCACCTCCCTTTCCACGGATTCGTCCATTTCCCCCGTACCCGTCTCGTTGCGAAGCGTAAACTCTATCTTTAGCTCCCCCGATTTGCCGGGTATATCTTCGGCTTTTACCTGCTCGCCGTTCAGGTAATACGTTATGCGCACGCTTAAAGGCAGGGGCTTTTTGGTCTCGCCCTCGTAATAGAACGGCTCCCCCGCTTTGGCGGACCACGATATGCTGTCGCCTTCCACAACGGGTTCCTCCGGGCCGCTTATATTCTTTATCGAGTCGTACCGGCCGTAATCGGTAATATCCCCGCCGTTTAAAAAGCAGTTCACTACCGTTGCGCCCGAGTAGCTGCCGTCGTTCTCCAGCACGGCGTATACCGTCTCGCTTTTGGTTTTGCCGTTTGCCTCGGCCACCGCCGCAGAGCCGGGCTGCACCGCGGCAAGAACCGCCGCCAGCACCAGCAGCCCCGCGCGCCCGAAATGCTTTCTGTATTTTAAAATACTTATATTCATGAAATCATCATCCCCTCGTTCTGATCCGGTCTATTCTTATGCTTCCTGAACTCCCATGTAGTAGCAAGCAGCGGCTTGTCAAACAGCACAAACAGCGCGGGCAGCGCGAACATGATAACAATATAGCTTACCAGCGCGCCCCTGCCCACCACTGTAGCTATCTCTCTTGTCGCCTTTATGGAGCTTATCAGCGTTATCGAAAGCGTCGCGAAGAAGAACGTAAGCATGCTGGTAAGCAGCGGCCGCGTGGACGCTACAATCGCCTGCCGCACGGCAGCTTTCGGGTCCAGCGTATTATGACGGAACTCGAAATACCGCGACGTAAACAATATAGCGTAGTCCACCGTGCACCCGAGCTGTATCGCGCCCACAAACACGGGCGTTAAAAATATCATCTCCTCGCCCATGAAGTAATTCAGCCCGACGTTTATGAATATTGCGCCCTTTATTACCATCACCAAAAACAGCGGCACGAGCAGCGACTTAAAAGATACCGCCACGATAATAAATATGAATATTATTGAAATAAGGTCTACCCGTAAATTGTCTGAGTCCGCCGTCGAATCCATGTCCGCCGCCACGGCGTGCGAGCCTGTTACATACACGTCCCCCAAGTACTGCTCCGCCGTGCTCTTTATGCCGTCTATCGCGGAAAACAGCGCGTCGTTGCCAAGGCTGCCTTCAAGCGTCACGTAAAACCTGCGGTAATCGCCGCCCGCAAACGCGTCCTTAAGCTTCTGGGGCAGGAAGCTTTCGGGTATACCCGCTCCCGCACTCGAAGAGAGCCCGCTCACCTCGCGTATGTTATCAAGCCGCTTTATCGCGTCCATTGCGTACCGTTCATAAATCGCATTATTCTTGTCGTAAAGCACGCTCACTTTATCCGTTGTGCCGAATACGGAGCTTATCTTGTTTGCCGCTATGATGGGGTCCGTGTTGTCGGGCATGAAGTTTTCCGACGTGTAATAGTATTGCTGGTTCGCGCTGCCTATAAAAGTCGGCACGAACACAACCACCGCAACGGCGAGCAGCACGTATCTTAGGTTGACAATAGGCCCCGAGAGCTTTTTAAAATCGGGCAGCAGCGCCCTGTGCCTGCGTTTACCCAGCCTGTAAGTCGCGAGTATCAGGCAGGGCAGCAGCGTAAGGCTTGTTATCAGACTGAACAGCACGCCCTTGCACAGCACTATGCCTAAATCCGCGCCTATCTGGTTCTGCATGAACATCAACGCTATGAATCCCGCGCAGTCCGTAAGCGCGCTCGACGATATCGTAACGAGAGTCGTATGCAGCGCCGAAACCATAGCCTTATTGGTATCGCCGTTTGCCGATTTTAAGTCCTCTTCAAACCTGTGTATCAGGAATATAGAAAAGTCCATCGATATCGCGAGCTGAAGCACCGCGGCGATAGCCACCGTTAAAAACGATACGCGGCTCATTACAATAAAGTTGGTTCCATAGTTTAAAAGTATCGCTATGCCTATGTTTATAAGGCACAAAAGCGGCGCTATATAAGACGACAGCGACACCGCGAGTATCAGTATCAGTATGCCGCCCGCTATGCCCAAATAAACCGACTGTTCGCGGTTAAGCATGGTGCGCAGCTCGTTAACTATAACAGGCATGCCTCCGAAATATTCGCCCTGCTCTATCATGCCCGATATCTGCTTTACGGCCTCGTCGACGGCCAAGTCTCCCACGCCTGCGCTAAACGTTATTATCATTATCGTCGAGTCGCCCTTTTTATATTGCTCCAGCGCCTGCTGCGACAAAAACTCCTCCGGCTTGTATATGTCGAGTATGTCGTCCATCCACTCCACGCTTTCCACGCCGGGTACGCTTTCAATATCTCCTTTCAGCTTTACGGCCTGCCAGGTTTCCTTGCCTTCCAGCAGCACGTACGCCTGATCGCCCGAGGTAAATTCTTGCCGCTCTATCTCGGTGCCCATTATGGAATTAGCGTCTTTGGGAAGAAACGAGGAGATTTCAAAGCTCGTCTTCGCAAGGCCTATGCCGAAAACGGCGGGAACGCAAAGCAGTATAAAAAAAACAATGACTATGATTTTCCGCCTGATAATAAACGAAAAAAACCTGTCCATATATATCCACTTCCGCCTTATATTATAACAATATTATGTGGACGCAACAAGCCGTATGCGATGTAACAAACCGCGGTATATGACGAATTTTATCACTGCTCTCCCATATAACGGAAGGATTATTGCCGCATCCGGCGAATATTACACAATATGCTTTAATTTTGTTATCCCAGTGCAGCTGGCTGCTTTACGGCGTCGGGAAAAGATGTTTTGGGGTAGGAGGTCTATTATGGACTCAAGTCGCAAGGCCGGCATATTCGGCATCGCAGGGGTTGTAGTGCTTTTGATCTGCGCGGTTATCGGCGCCGCGGCATACGAGGGCGGGCCGTTCTCACCGGCAAACCGCTTTTTAACCGAGCTTGGATACTATGAGCGCGGTTATTTTGTTATGTCCCCCGCGTTAATATTCAACATTGGCATGGTAATATCCGGGCTGCTGCTTTGCATATTCGCCGTTATGCATGGCATACGAAAAAACACGCCGCTCGACACCGCGGCAAGCTTCTTCGGCATAATTGCGGGCGTACTCATATCCCTTCAGGGACTTGTTACGCTTAATTACTCAAAAACCCACCTGCTTATATCCGGCGTGTTCTTCGCGGCTGTATTCTTCATGTGCCTTTTTACCGTTATAGCGCAGGTGCGCTATTCGGATTCCAGCATTACCGCTCTTATTTTCGCGTTTATTGCCGGAGCCGCGGGCGCTTTTTCCTCCGTACTTATATTTACCGGCGGCCTTAACAAGATATTCCAGGCGGGCGCGGCGTACGAGCAAAGAGCGGACGTACTGCCCGGCGCGATAATACAGTGGGCCGTATACGTAATGCTTTTGCTGTTGTACCTCGTGCAGTCCACGTCGCTGCTGGCGGGCGAGTACGAGCCCGAAGAGGACTCGGAAGACGCTTACGGGCTCGCGGATTACAACCCTCGCGACAAGTCGATGCCGAAAGCAGATTACAGGCGCGCCGCGTTTGAGGAAGCAAAAGCGCCCATAGAAGAGCCTGAGCCCGAAGACGCAGTGCCGGAGGACGACTACGAGCCCGAATATGACTATAAACCCGAATATGATTACAAGCCCGAAGCTGATTATACGCCAAAGGATTACATGCCCGAACCAAGGCGTACCCGCGGGCGCAAGCGCTGGGGCACCGGCCGCGACATAGAGCTGTAAGCGCTCATATTGCGCCTTGCTTATTCCGGCGTTATACTCGGGTTATGAAGCATGTCGTACTCTGCGCCGTTAACGCCGCATATTATCACAGCAGCCTGTCGCTGCTCTGCCTGGAGCACGCGTCCGAATACAGGCCGGATACGCTCGAGTTCACAATAAACGACGGCGTTGCCTCTATAGTCCGCGCGATAGCGGCAAGGCGGCCCGACGCCGTCTGTTTTTCCTGCTACATATGGAACATAGATATCGTGCTGCGCGCCGCGTCCTCTATAAAGCGCATACTGCCCGGCTGCTTCATACTGCTCGGCGGCCCCGAAGTATCGTATGAGCGCGAGCAGCTGATGCGTGCAAACCCGTTTATCGATATGATAATCTCCGGGCCCGGCGAGATACCGTTCGCCCGCTTCATGCGGAATTTCAATACGGGCGGCAGCCTTACAGATACGCCGTCCGCCTGCGTTCGTTCGGGCGAAAATATAATAACCACCGCACCCGCGCCCGGTTACGACATGAACGACGCGCCGTTTTTATACGGCGACCTCGGGCGTTTCAAAAACAGGATAATATACTACGAGACAAGCCGCGGCTGCCCCTTTGCCTGCGCCTACTGCCTTTCCGCAGGTACCGGGGTATCGTTTCTGTCCACAGAGCGCGTCAAACAAGAGCTGGAGTATTTCATAAAGTCGGGCGTGCGGCAGGTAAAGCTGGTGGACAGGACTTTTAATTACCCTCCCGCCCGCGCTAAAGAGATATTAAAGGCGCTAATATCGCTTTCCGAAAAATACCCGGATTCGCAGACAAACTTCCATTTCGAGATTACTGCGTCGCTGCTGGACGGCGAAACGCTTGCATTGCTGCGCTCGGCAAAAAAAGGCCTTATTCGCATCGAAGCGGGCATACAGTCCACCCATCCGGAAACGCTGCGCGCGGTAAACCGCGGCTCGCTCAAGCGGGCTGCGCTTGAAAACCTAAAAGAGCTCTGCCTTATGGATAACATACGCGTGCATGCCGACCTGATAGCCGGCCTGCTTTACGAGAGCTACAAGACGTTTGCAAATTCGTTCAACGACGCGTATAACTTAAAGCCCGAGGAGTTGCAGCTAGGCTTTTTAAAGCTGCTGAAAGGCTCGCCGCTGCGAGCAAGCGCCGCCGATTACGGCATAGTTTATGCGGAATACGCGCCTTACGAGGTACTATTTACAAACGACATATCATTTGAGGAATTATCCACGCTGCACCTTATAGAAAAGGCGCTCGGCATGCTCTATAACTCGGGGCTCTGCCTTACGGCGCTCGAGCATATAATACCGTATTTTGAATCCCCGTTCGCTTTTTTTGAAGCGTTCGCGCTGTTCCTTGACGGCGAGGGCTGGTTCTCGCAGTCCCACAAAACAAAGGCGCTGTTCGAGAAGCTTTATTCGTTCGCGTCTTTAAACGGCTGCCCCGGCGGCGAGATTAGGGAAGCGCTCGCGTTTGACTGGCTGTGCATTGAAAAGCCGGGGGCCTGGCCGGAATTTCTCGAGTCTTGGGCAGAATCGGGACGCGAGCGGCTGCGCGGATTTTTAAGCGATCCAGGCAACATAAGCGCGTACCTGCCCGCATACGCCCGCCTCTCGCCTGGCGAGATAGCAAGGCGCTGCTTTGCCCATACTTTCAGCGAATTATTCCCGGGAAAAACTGTGCTTTTCGACTACGGAAAACGCCGCGGCGACGACGGCTTTGTTCAGGTCATATAGAATTATAAAAGGCTGTCAAGAAACAGGCGGGCGATCAAAGATCGCCCCTACATGCACGGCCATGTATGCGATTATATACCATATGTTTTAGGAAACGATCCCCTGTGTCGTTTACGAAAATGTATCTCTGCACAGCCCCTTATATATTGAAAAGATGTTTAAAGACTTAAAGCCTCCTGCGCTTTGCCCACCTTGAAAGCCCGCAAAGGAACACCGCCAGCGCGGGCACGCCAGCCGCGGCCGCCATAAGCAACGGTTTCATGTCCTGGTTTAAGCTGAGCCTGTAGGCGGCGTCGGCCTCGTCGTAAAGCTTCTTTGCGGGTATGTACACCGGCCCCTGGCTGCTGCCCAAAAACTTTATCGTGTTTAAAAACAAATCAGAATTGCCCTTGTAAGAGTAGTCCGCAGACGAGGTAATAAACGACGACGACGAAAAAACTACAATGGACGTCTCGTCCTTCTTTGCCAGCGCTCCCGCAATAAACGAACCCGCGGTTCCCGACTCGCCGCCGAGGTTAAGCGGCTCGCGCGCGTTTACTGCGCGGCACGATATGTCCGTTGAGAGCAGCGGCACGGTTTGTACTCCCTCCGCCTGCGACAGCTCTATAACGCCCGCGTACGAGAGCACAGGCCGCAACGGCTTACCGGATATGTACAGCGCTTCCGCGCCTTCCTCCGTCACCGCAGGCATTACGTTAACGGGCGACTTATACGTCTGCGCGGGGTTACCCCCTATTATTACGTTGCTGCCTATACTGATGCCGTATCCTGATATCAGCGCCTTGAAATTATTAAGCCTGTCGCCGAGGTATTCGGTCTCGCCCGTCTCTTCATCCGCGCTCATGCTGTCCATAAAGAACACGGCGCGGCCGCCCGAGTCGAGAAACGCCTTTATGTTGCGGTATCCCGCATCGCTTACGTCCTCTTTCGGGCCTATCACGGCGAGTATATTCGAAGCAGGGTCAAGCGGCGCTTCCGCGGTGATGAACCCAGCGCCGTAATACATATCCTCTATATCGGCAATAAGCCTGTCGCACGGCTTGCTTTCCCCTTGTCCGGACAGAAAGACGACCCTGCCTGCTTTTTCCTGCGCCACGTATTTTATCGCGGATGTTATCCTCTGCTCGCCCCTGAAATACTTAACGCCCGGCGATATGCCCGTCCTGCCCGAATCCTGATACAGGTCGCTTGCCGACAGTACCGCCGTCCTTTTGCTTTGCGAAGCCGACATAATATCCGTGTCGGATACTATCACCGAGCGCTGCGCCGCGCCCAGCGCCGCCGCTTCCTTCGAGTCGGCGCCTACGGTTCCAACGCTTAAGTTTTCCGACGCGGAGGCATAGCTTTTAAGAAGTGCGTACGTTAAGTCCCTCTCCTCGCCCTCTACGTAATATACGTACACTTTTTTCTGCAGCCCGCCTAGCGCCTGCTTCGTGCCTTCCGAGAGCACAGTATACTGCTCGCGCGTCGCGTCGAGCCGCAGGTTATAGCCGTCCTCCAGCCAATACGCCAGTATGTAGGCCCCCAGCGCCAGTGCCGCCGCAGCTATTGCCGCTATATATCTTTTTCCCGTAAATCCTCTCATAATACCATCGTCTACTTTGTACGCATATTATGCGCCGTCATGCGCGCCGAAGCGTACAACAGCAGCGCGCTTGCGCTAATAAAATATATTATATCGGAAATCCCCACAACGCCTGAAAGAAACGCGTTCAGATGATAGGAAGGAGTAGCCTTTACAAGCGCGTCCCCGATACCTTTCATGCCGGGCAGCAGCGCCTGTATGAGCAGCACTAATAGCATTGCGCACAGGCTGAGCGCCCCGGCAACCGCCCGCTTCGTAGTGAACGAGGACGCAAACTGCCCGAGCGATATAAGCAGCGCGCCGAGCAGCAGCAAGCCTAATAGCCCGGAGCCTGTCTCGCTCCACGAAGGATCGCCTAGGAACACCAGTATAAGCGGGTATATGAGCAAAGCCCCGAGCGCCGCCGCAAGCACGGTGAGAGCCGCGAAGTGCTTTCCGGCGATAATAGCCCCTATGCGCACGGGCGCCGAAAGCAGCGTCCTGTCGCCGCCCGCGGGCCTCATAGTAAGTAACGGAACCGCTGCGAAAAGCGCATACTGTATGCTGTCGAACACCGAGTTCATACTTGTATTCTCGCCGCCAATGTTGACGGTCGCAAACGCGGCGCCTCCTACAAACAGCACGGACGATATGAACAAATAAGCGGAAAGCGTATTGAAATACGACTTCAGCTCTTTACAATATACGGCTCTCATTGTCCGTTTCTTCACCACCCGCCAATTCGGAAAATATATCTTCAAGCGTGAGCTTTAAGCTGCTTAAGCTTAGTAGAGCTATATCCGACCGCGCCGCAGCGCGGAATATGCCCTCGCGCACGTCAATATCCGACTCAACCGCGAAATCGCACGTGCCGCTTTCATTGCATCCCAAAGCCTCCGCATACTCCACGCCCTCTATGCCGCGCAGCAGCTCAAGCCCCTTTTCCCTTCCGGTTTTCAGCCGTACTTTCAAGCGCTTCTGTGAGCCCGCCGTTCTTAAAAGGCTCTCGGTGGACTGCCTTGCTGCCACCGCTCCCTTGCTCAGTACTATTATGCTGTCGCAAATTAAAGCCGCCTCGCGTATGCTGCGAGTCAGCAGCGCTATCGAATATTCGCCTCTCAGCGATTTTATGGTTTCACGGAAGCCCTCCGCTTCGTCCGGGCTGAGCCCTGAAAACGGCTCGTCGAGTATAAGCGCCTGAGGGTCCCCGCAGAGCGCCCCCGCCAATGCTGCGCGCTGAAGCGCTATTCTCGGCGCGCTGCGTATCAGCTGCCCGCCGTATTCCGACGCTCCCGCTTTCAAAAGAGCGCGCGCGGCATGCTCTTTAGCTTCTTTCCGTGCTACGCTTTTCAGCGAGCATACAAACGATATGTATTCGTCAACCGTCATCTCCGGGTAAAGCATCGAACGCTGAGGCACATATCCTACCGAGCGCTTCGCTAAAAGCGGGCGTTTTTGCATATCGTATCCGCCCAAAGTTACGCTGCCCTGCGTCGCGTAAGCGCAGCCGGACATTATATCGGCAAGCGCCGTCTTGCCCGACGCCCTACGGCCAATGATAGCCGCCGCCTCGCCTTTTGCAATAGACAGCGTAACGTTTGTAAGCGTATAATCCGCGCCAGTTTTTTTATACACGGCATTAAGCTCTACCAAAAAAACATCCTCCCGGAAGAATAACCTATATATTGCAGAATAATTATATCAAAGAGGCAATTATACCGGTGTAAATTATCTGTGAATTTGTGTATTTTGCTTTCGGCCGGTCATATTTCCTTTAATTTATATGTATATATGTTAAAGAGAACTATCTTCGAAAAGAGAGGTTTAAGAATATGAAAATACAGAAAACATCCTTCAAAACGGAGACGGCGCTTGGAAGCAAACCCGTCGAGAGCCTTGTCGAAGGAAAGCTTACGGTGCCCGCCGACAAAGCGGACATAGGGCGCATACTGCTCGTGCAGGGCAAGGTGCACGTTAGCGCGGAGCCTGGCGACGGTAAGGTTTTTATGGAAGGAACCGTGAAGTTCAGCGTTGTATATATGGGTTTTGAAGGCAGCATAGATTCCTTTGAATCGTCCTCTCCGTTCAGGCACACCGAAAACGTCGAAAACGCAGGCGCGAACATGAACGTATACGCCAAAGGCAGCGTAAAGGAGATAGAATTCAACGTTGAAGACGACCGTACGATATACGTAAAGGGCGTAGTCGCACTCAGCATAAACGGCAGCGTTGAAGACACGCACGAAGCGGTCGTCGGCGCGGATTCGCCCGATATACAGGTAAGGTCGTTAAGGCATCGCATACCGGTCGCCAGGGAGCACAAGCGGGACACGGCGACGATGCGCGAGGATATACGGATACCGCAGAGCATGCCCAAGGCCGAAAAAGTGCTGTACTCCGACGCGTACGCGGTTGTAAAATCGGTAAAGTCGGAGGATATGAAGATAATCGTCGAGGGCGATATAAAGCTCATGGTGCTGTACCTTTCTGAAGACAAGAACGCGCCGCTTCAATATTTCTACGACTCGCTGCCTTTCGGAAGCATGCTCGCGTCCGAGAACGCGGCAATAGACGACGTAGTGCTGGCCAACGCCGACCTTTACGACCTTGGCGTGGACGTCGCCGAAGAGGGGGGCGACATACTTCGCATAAGCGCGAAGATAAACGTGATGTGCACGGTAAACACGCATAACGATATCGAATACATGGAGGACGCGTATTCTCTGAAGAACAGGCTGAATATACGCTACGGCGACTGCTGCTTTAAGTCTGCCCACCTTGCGGGCAGCGTAAAGGCGTTCGCGCGCAGCGCTATAACGATACCGCCTTACGAGCCCAGCGTTTCAAGGATAGTCTGCATGAAGGCGTCGCCGGTAATAATATCCGCCACGCCCAACACCGATCGGGTATACTTGGAGGGGCTTATGATGTTCACTATATGCTACGCGTCGTCCGAAGGAATGCGCAGCTATTCCGGGGAGATACCGTTCGAGTCAGAAGCTCAGATGGACGGCCTTTTACCCTCTCACGACGTGGACGTATCCGCCGAAGTCGAATATTGCTCGTATGAAGGCGCGGGCAGGGACATAAGCGTAAAGTTCATGATGGATGTGCAGATAATGGCGTTTTCAAGAAGCGGCTTTAAGCTCGTTTCGGATATCGAGGAGACGGAGGAAATGGCGCCGCATAAAAAGGGCATCACAATCTACTTCGCGGACGGCGGCGAAAACCTGTGGGACATTGCAAAGCGCTATTCAACGACGCTTGAAAGCGTAAGGCGTTTCAACCCCGACATCGAAGACAATCTGCAGCAGGGCCAGAGGATACTCATAATGGGATAATTCATTATCCGTTAATATTAAAGGGCGCACATAGTGCGCCTGTTTTTATGCTGCCCATGCTTGCCCGCTATATCCTGTGCATCGCGTCGAATATCTCTTCGCGCATTATACGAATGTCCATGCACATCTCTTTGCCCACGCTAGTTAGCTCGTCGGAAAGCGCCGCAAACGACTCGGTGCAACCTTCAAGGTCCACCAGCATTATCATAGCGAAGTAATCCTGTAGCACCGTCTGGCTAATATCCAGTATGTTAACTCCGCGTTTGCTCAGCGCAGCCGATACGCCCGCTATTATGCCTGTCTTGTCTTTTCCCGATACCGTTACTATAGCTTTCATTTTCCCGCCGCCTTAAATTAAACTATTTGCCCTCAACCACTATTGTGTCGCATTCAGAAGAGGAAAGCCTGTGCCTGAGTATGCGCCGGTACTCGTCCGAATTGTACCAGCGTTTAAATTCTTCCTTGCTCGGGAACCGTATGAGCACTGTCTTTGTGTAATCCCAACCGCCTTCGAGCACCCAGGGTTTTTCGTCCACCGCGAGGTATTCGCCTTCGAATTTTGCGAACACTTCGTCTGCGTCCTTTAAGTATTTCCCGTACTCTTCCTGATCGTGTATACGTATATTCGCTATAAAATAAACGCTCAAACGCTCCTCCGATATCGCCTACTTCTTTATATATCCTCCGCTTACTACCCTTACGTCGTTCACCGTTACTACCGCGTGCTTCAGCTTCGACTTTATTATGGACAGCGCGGCGGGTATGCGCTTGCGCTTAAGGTGCAGCACCAGCACTTCCCTCTTTCCGTCCTTGCCCTCGCCCTCCATCACCGTTACGGCGAAGTTGTGGCTTCTCAGTTCTTCCACAAGGCTGTTCGCGTCGTCGTCTGTAGGCACAATTACCTGCAGCGAGCTCAAACCGAAAGCGAGCTTTCCTTCCAGCCATGAGCCCAGCCAGTTTCCGCACGCGAACGCGAGCGCGAACACTATGCACCTTAGTATGTCCTGCTGAAAGCCCACTAGCACTGTACCGGTGACTATAAGCCACAGCGTTATCTCAAAGAAAGCGGTGATAGACCCCATCAGCCTCTCGCCGCGGTTTATAAGCACAATCCTTATCGTCGACACGGTAACTTCAACGATCTTGCCGAAGAATACAAACAGGTATACCCAAATGCTTGGATGCGCCAGTATGTTTGTTAAAAAGTCTTCCATATTTTCTCCTGTTTTCAGTCATAATATATCATAATAATAATCGATGCAATACTTGTATTATCTGAGCTGCTATATCGTAAAAACGTCCGCCTCCCGCCAGTAAAAGTACGCATTTTTGTACACGCAACGTTATATCATATGCTTATAGTGAGAAAAAAGCCAACAGATTATCAACCAAACACTAAACCCCCTGTTGGAACTTTACGGGAGCGGCTTCGCTCCTTCTTTTTTTATACGCAATTTACACCCCAAAAAGTCTCACGGCTTTTTGGGGACCCCGCATTTACACCCCAAAAAGTCTCACGGCTTTTTGGGGACCCCGTATTTACACCCCAAAAAGTCTCACGACTTTTTGGGGACCCCGTTATTAAACTTTATGCCCCGCGTTTTCCTGACAGCAGGTGTTTTACCTGCGCGGGCTTAAGCCCTGAAGAAAGCAATATGATCACCTGCGCGGGCACGCCTATTACAAATATAAGCCAGATGTTGTCCGCACGAAAAGAAAGATAAACTGCAAGCAGCGCGCTCCAGACAAGCAGCGTAATTATCGCTATGTTGACGGCGCGCTTCCCCCAAATCGAATTGAACACAAGCAGCACAATGAGCGCTACGGGCAGCGCATATATGTATATCATCCATGCGGGTTCTATAAGCGCCGCCGGAAGTATGCCCGAAAACACGAAAAGCACTGTCGCTACCAGAAACACCGATGAAGCGGACAGCAGCGCTATTATCAGGCGGTTGCGCTTTTTTTGTTTCGGTACGGGTATGATTTTGACCTTATGCTCCGCCTCCAGCAGATAGTCTACAGTGACGCCGAATAAATCCGCAATTCTTTTTAAAACGGTCACGTCGGGTATTGATTCCCCGCGCTCCCATTTGGAAACCGCCTTGTCCGAATAATTCAGTTTCTCCGCAAGCTCCGTCTGCGTCCAGTTTCTGCCTTTGCGCAATAATGTGATATTCATCGCGACAACAGACTTAAGTTCCACCATAACGCCAAAAACAACCCCCAGAGCGTTTTAGTAAAGTATACCATATGCCGAGGCAACAATCAAACCTGCAGTATTTGACTCTACCGTTGGTAGAATTGCCGCTGTTTTTCTCTACACCCCCGTAAACGACACATAGAGCCGCATACCCCTAAAGCTAGGGTGACTAAAGCGCCCCAAAGCTGTAAGGTGATTGCAAGCATTTGAATGCTTTGGCCCTGCTGCGGCTGCAATAAACATATACAGGAGAATACTATGTACGATTATGTTATTACCTGCTGCTCCACAGCGGATATGACGGAAGAATATTTTAAAAAGCGCTCTATCTCTTATGTGTGCTTTCATTTCCATATGGACGGAAAAACTTACGCGGACGACTTAGGCAGGTCCATGCCGCCGGACGAGTTCTACGAAAGAATGCGCCAAGGCGCACAGCCTACCACGTCGCAAGTCAACACCCAGGAATTCAAGGATTTCTTCGAGCCGTTTCTCAAAGAAGGAAAGGACGTACTCCATATAAGCCTTTCCTCGGGCATATCTGGAGCGTATAATTCCGCCTGCGCCGCGCGGCGGGAATTGCTGGCCGAATATCCCGGCCGACGTATAAACATAGTAGATTCTCTCGGCGCTTCCTCGGGTTACGGGCTGCTCGTGGACATGCTTGCCGACGTGCGCGACAGCGGCGCTGCTTACGAACAGGCGTTTAAGTGGGCGGAAGATAACAAGCTTAACATACACCACTGGTTCTTTTCCACGAACCTTACCTCATACATAAAGGGAGGCAGGATATCCAAAGCGGCGGGGCTAGCAGGCACGCTGTTAAAGATATGCCCGCTTCTTAACATGGACGCGGCAGGCCGATTAGTGCCGCGCGAGAAAATACGCTCAAAAAAGAAAGTCATACAGGAAATAGTGGAAAAGATGCGCCTGCATGCACAAGGCGGCTCTGATTACAGCGGCAAGTGCTTCATATCCAACTCCGCGTGCCGCGAAGACGCCGAAACTGTCGCCCGCATGGTAGAGGCCGCGTTTCCCCGTCTTAACGGAAAAGTGCTTATTAACAGCGTGGGAACAGTTATAGGTTCTCACACCGGCCCCGGCACGCTTGCGCTGTTTTTCGTCGGCGACAAAAGGAAGTGAGGCATCATGCTTAAAAAACTCGCCTTTTTCATCCGTATTATAACGGTCGCGCCGTTTATGGCGCTAGTAATGCTGCTCGTGCTGCACTTTCGCGATCCGGGATTCTTCGGCGACGCGGTTGAGTTAATACTGATGGCGTTTTTTCTCGTCGTGCTGCCGCTGCTCGCTTATCCGCTGCAACCGCTGATAAAGCCTTATAAAGATAAGGGACGCGACGGGCAGCGCACGCTCGCGATGATATTTGCCGTATCGGGATACGTGCTCGGCTGCATATTCGCGGCTGTATTAAGCGCGCCTGAAAACGTGCTAACAATATATGTGTCATACCTGCTGTCCGGAGCTTTTATAATGCTTGTCAACAAGCTGCTGCATTTTAAGGCGAGCGGCCACGCCTGCGGCATAACGGGGCCTTTCGCTCTGCTCGTGTACTTCGGGCATAGCTGCGGATATATTATAGGATTGCCCGTGCTCGCCGCCGCGTGGATTTCCAGCGTATATATGAAGCGCCACACGAATGCGCAGTTTATCGCCGGCGCAGCCATACCTCTTTGCGTGCTGGGCATGATAATGCTATTCAAATCCATCGTCTGAGCCAATATGCCCCCCATGCATCAAGTTAATATTTGTAGGGAACGGCCTCCTTGTATTCCAAAAGGGTATGTGCCCTCCCGAGAAAAGACATCAGCGGGCGGGTGCGGAGACCCGCCCCTACGAACGGAATAGCAATATCTGCGTGTGTAGGGGTGGTCTTCCACGCCCTCCCGCAATGCATCCATGCCCTCTCGAAGGAATGCACGCCTCTCGAGTTTAATCAATGTGCGGGCGTCCAAAGGACACCCCAACGATATGAAAGAAACGTCAGCACGTGTAGGGGTGACCTGTGGTCGTTCGAATGTGGAGCAGAAGGGCAAAAACACCCTATCGGCGCTTTGCGCCACTTCCCCTACCGGGGTCCCGGCGAACATAGTTCGCTGGGGTGGGTAAAAGGGGAAGCATTGATTTAATCACACCTTTGGGCGCTTATACCGGTATTACATCTGATATAGGCTCCCCTGTTAGGGGAGCTGTCGCCGCAGGCGACTGAAGGGTGTCCAAAGCCGCTGATAGGTTAAGCAGCGGGCGCGTGCGGAAACCCGCCCCTACGATATGTAAAAAGCGTCTGCACACGTAGGGGCGGTCTTTGACCGCCAGAAACGGAGTGTGCAGGGTATGTTTGTTACACCTCATCCGGCGCTACGCGCCACCTTCTCCTCAAGGGGAAGGCTATATTTCATTCGCTTCGCACCGCTTCCTCTGCCCATAATAGTCGCCTGCCTCACTACCGTTCGGCATCCGCCTGCTTTTACGAGAGGAAAAACGAAAAAGCTGCCGTCTGTAACTAATGTTCTTTTTCGCTCAGCAATTTCAGCGGCTCTTCCTTAAGGTTGCCGCGTATTGCCGCAAACGCTATTATATGTGCGACCGGTATTACGCAGGCGCCGACAAGGTATGTTGGTCCCGCGGCCGCCGAAATCTCGGCAGCAGCTTCAAGGTTGTCGTCGGCGGTGTTTGCCCAATCGCTGTATGTAGTGTCGAACGCCTCCTCCGCTCGCGGCGCATTCATGGCCCTGACTGCCCAGCCGGTAAGAGCGTTGCTTGCGGCGGCGCCCGCAATATAAGCGGGTATGACTATCACGAGTATCCCCAAGAGCAAAGATATGGTGCACAGCGCTTTGCTTAAACCGAGCGAGCGCTCAATGGCTGTGCGCCTGCGCTGCCTGGTAATGAACAGGTTGCAGAACAGCATTATCACGAACAGCGTAGTCACCGCCCCGACAGTGAACATGAGTATCGCCATGCTTTTCATCTCGTCAAGCCCGGCCTTTATCTTTGAATAGCCCCTGTCGTAAAACTTTATCTCCAGATCGTCCACGCCCTGCGCTTCCCACGCCGCCATGAATTTGTCTATCGTGCCGTTGGGTATCTGGAACGAGGTGGAGTGTCCCTCCATATAAGGACTGGCAAACATAATATTGTTTTCGTCGCTGTTCCTTACGGACGCCGACGGTATGATAACGGCGTTCCCTCCCAGCGTATACGGCGAGTATTCGTACGCCGCAGTGACGTCGTATATGCCGACTATACTGTAAACGTCGTTTGCAAACACAGAATATGCTTCGCCTTTGGCATTGAGACAGACTCTATGGCTGCCGGATTGTCCGTCTGGATTAAAAAACGTACTGGACGGGGCGCTGTAATCCGCATATATAAGCGGAAGACGCAGCTGAGAGCCGATAGCAAGACCGTTCTTTTCCGCAAAATCTTTGGATACGAGGCAGACATACTCGCCGTTTGCATATTCTTCGTCTGTTATATCCCGTCCTTCTATCACCCGCGCATCGCCGTTGAAGAACGGCATCAGCAGCTTAGTGAAGTTTGTCGGTATGACGGGAATGGTGTGCCATAACGACTTTTTACAGAAGCTTATAAAGAAGCTTATAAATTCGAGCCAGGCCTTGCCCTTGGGCGTATCATAAAAACCGTCTGTCACTTCGTCCCACGGGATTTGCGTATCTATCGCGCTTTCGATGCGTTTTCCGTCTTTAGACCGCTGCGATATTTGGACACCCCACGGAGTATATTCGAGGTACTCTTCGTATCCTTTATGCGATTTATACAACGACAAGCCGACGATATACTTTTTACCCGCATAAAGCTTATACGTCTTTTCTTCGTTATGGTTGCAAAACATAATTTCGTGGCCGACGAGCATCTGACGGCCCATCAATACTTTCGTTATCGTTACGAGTACAGGATCGCCCGTTTCGCAGTCCTTTTTTGGCTGTATCTCGGCTATAAGGAAGTAGTCTTCTAATGTTCCTGCGGTAAGAATATCTGTGACTACGTTGTAACTTGAGTCGTACGCGCAGTAATACGGGCGCTTTTCGGGCCTGCGGATATAATTCGCTCCCGGAAAGTCGAGCACGGATATGGGAACGGGGTCTCCCTGCCGCGGAGAAGTAGAGTAGATATATTCTTTAAGCTCGGCGTCCCATAAGCCCCAAGTCTCCATCGACGTCGCTTTTTGCTCCACCGTGCCTATAGTCACGAACGAGCTTTCAAGGCGCCGCATGTTTTCATTCGCTGTAGACCAAAGGCTGAAGCCGAGCATCAGAAAGGTTACGGTGAGTATGAGCAGCACGAAAAAGAAGAGCGTCTTAACTGGCGTTCGCATGAGCTGTTTTATGCTGCTTATAGCGACCATACAGGCCCTCCCTTCTCTACTGCGCTTGCATTACTCCGTCGCTCAATACAAAGACTTTGTCCGCCTCGGAATACACATACTCGTTGTGCGTTACGACTATTGCCGACAGCGAGCGCTCGTGCGCGAGCGTCTTTATCAGCTCCACCACCATCTTTTCGTTCGCGGAATCCAGATTGCCCGTCGGCTCGTCCGCCAGCAGCAGCTTTCCGCCCGCGCCTATTGCCCTTGCTATAGCCACGCGCTGCTGCTCGCCTCCGCTGAGCATCTGCGGAAACTTGCGGTGCATTTCTTCTCCGATGCCTACTTCGCACAGCAGCTTCGCCGCCGCAGCCGCGGCTTCGCGCCGCTTCCTGCCTTGCAGCTCCATCGGGTACATTACGTTCTCCAGCGCGGTGAGCAGCGGGAACAGGTTGTACGATTGGTAGATTACCGAAGCGGTGTCGCGCCTGTAACGGTTGCGGTCTATGGTTTTAAGGCTTTTGCCGTTATAGAATATATCGCCTTGCGTGGGAACGTCGAGCCCCGCAAGCAGCGAGAGAAGCGTGCTCTTTCCGCTGCCCGAGCGTCCGGTTATCGCGTAAAAGCTTCCCTCCTCGAAAGAGCAGCTTACATGCTTTAACGCCTCCACGCGCTGATACCTGCTTATATACGTATAGCTTACATCCTCGGCGGCAAGAATCGTACTCATACAGCCTCCTTATACTTCCACTTTAACCAGCCCCGACATCGCCGTCCGTCTGCTTATTTTAAAAGCCGCGCCGGTAATGCCGAGCATGAAGCTTGCAATAAACAGCAGCGCTACAGGCAGCGCCCTTAAATCCGTAAAGCCCGTAAATATTGCCGAACAGCACGTCCCGAGCACGGCGCCGGCTAATCCGAGAACCGCGAATTCCAGGAACATTATCGCGATACAGGCTGCCCGGCTTGTTCCCAAAGTGCGCATAATAACTATATCAGCCCGCCTGTTTTGCATCAGAAGGTACGACACGGCATATCCGGTAAGCGCTATAACGGCAAACACTACGGGAGCAAACGCGTAAAGCAGCGTAAGGCTGCTTTTTAAACGCGTCGCCGTTTTTATGAACGTCTCGTCCTTCACTCTGAGCGCTATTCCGGCAACCGAATAATCTGAAACCGGATCGACGGGCAGCATAAAGCACTTTTTCATAGCCGCCTTGAACGCGTTTAAGTTCATCGGGTCGGAAACGGTAAACCTTGCTGAGTCGTAATAAAAGCTTTCGCCCGCCTCAAGAAATTTTTCCTTCGCCCATTCAATGGGGCAAAGTATATCCGTCATGCTCAAGTCCTCCACCGATGCGGAGGAAGATATGCTGCCCACGATAAGCAGGCTGCATGAGCCCAACGGCACGTATATGAACGTTTCGGTCGACGAGTCGTATTGATAGCCATAGAGGTTTATGGCAATGGTATCGCCGACAACGAGATCGTTTTTCTGCAGGAATAACTCGTCCGCTATACACAGTGCGTCCTTCCCGTGAAGAAACCCTATATCGACCGTGTTTTTCAGCTTTAGATTTCTGTCTTTATAGTTCGGAACGGCTTTTATATCGTTGACGCAGCGTATTTGAATATTTTTGAAAGCGTCCTTCTCGTCCGGCATAGAGGAAAAATTTGCGGCCATCCGCGTAGAATAGTAAAGGTCTTTCGCAAAACCCGAATTTTTGATTTTACCAATCATCTGCTCGCTTATTATTAGTCCTACCACCTGAGAGCCGTTATGGTTCTCTATGCGCGCGGTGACGGGCAGTTCCCGCGGCAGGTTATCATACTGGCTTTGATTCGTTACTATACTGCCTGCGTATATAAATACAAAAAAGACGACGAGCAAAGAGATAAACACAACGAGTATGCCTTTTTGCTTATGCCGCTTTATATTCAGCATAGCTGTATTGAAGCAGAACATCGCTTTCGCCTTTCAATAATTTTTCTTATTGCCGCACAATTTTCACGTTGATCTCGCAGCTTGCCGGGGTACCGATTATCACCCCATGTTTAAAGCGCCGGGACGCCCGCGCTTTTCCGTTGACTTTGTGTTATGGGAGGTATCACACAAAAACTCTTTGTCTTTGCAGGAAAAATGAAGCTGCAGAAAAGCGCATAAACCTGCTAACCTTACATTACCAATACAGTATTAAGTGTACAAGACGACGAAATTAAGATATCCTGCACTTATTTGACAGGTATTACGCGCGCTCAATAACAGTAGTACATTTTTAACGTCTATTATTTAATATACGATTACCCGGGGCTTAAGAAGAAATTTACGGGCATATGAAATCCGGCATATCTGGCCGTGCGAATGCCGATATTATCATATAAAGCGGCTTTAGCAAGGCATTTTAATCAACTTGACGGAAATGCTTTTGATTTGCTATACTGTCAATGCTTTGGAGAGATGTCTGAGCGGTTGAAAGTGCCGGTCTTGAAAACCGGTGTTGCGCAAGCAACCGTGGGTTCGAATCCCACTCTCTCCGCCATTAAAAACCGACGCCCAAAAAGGGCGGCGGTTTTTTAATTCTGAGAGTGGGATTCGAAGCGAGTGTTAAAGAAATGAGCCTGTGGCTCATTTCTAGCGAGACGGGTTCCACGGTATTACAAATATCATAAAAACAAACTGCACGGGCAGTAAGTTGCTGAAAGTAGAAGACCCACTCTCTCCGCCAAATAAGGACTTAAGAATTAAACAATTCTTATCCTTATATTTACTTAAATAAAATAAAAAGCTCTAAATCAGGGCTTTTTCTATATTGACTTTTCAATATTTCGATAATGCATGTACATTTCCTTTTTTGTTGATATAGAAATAATTAATTGTAACGTTTACGAACACCTTAGCAATAGCAACAATTTAACAGTATAGGATAATTATTATAAATAACTTCATAGTATCTATAGATTTTTCAGAAGTCTACTTTCACATATTTGTCTTCAATAATTCTTTTTTGTATGTCGTTTAAAGTACATTGCAAGATTTTCATTTGGGATATATTCTAATCGTGACGGGACTAATTATAAAGGATAAAAGTGTAATTGACATTACGTATAAACCATTGTGATTAACTAAATATATAAAAAATAAGGAGATTATATGTACGAAATTATTGATACGATTATGAGGTATTTTGGTAATGATGGAACCCTGCAATGTATTGGAGCAAGAGAAGCGGCGCAAGAAATAATAAATGCTCTCTCCCAAGGTGAAAGACACCTAGGTGAAGCCCCAGATCTGGCTATTCTATTTAATGACAAGTGTATAGCCATTGAGCACTTTGAGTTTGACTGTTATAGAAATAGTCGTAGAGGCAGTGAATATCGTATTGAAGATGCTCGGATTGACAGAGGTTTACAAGCATTGCCATCATCTCCGGAGGGTGTGTTTTTTCACGATGAAATAAAAGGGGTGAGTTCTTACGAGCAATATATTAAGAATGTTTCTGAGATTTTTAATTACCACTACCTTAAAATACCTAATTATAAGAGAAATTTAATTAACAATGGCGTGATAAAGATGACTACTCCGGTAAAAATAGTTTTTCTTATTGAAGATGTATCACCTTTAGGAACACTGATGTACGACGGGAATAATTCGATACCAGTACTTCTCGCTCGGAGTAGAGAATTTATTGAGCTTATGAGAACATGTCCTAATGTCGATTATGTTATTGCCTGTTCGAGTGTAGACTCTGAGAAATTTATTTGGCTGATATGTAAAGAAAATCTTGATGATTATGAGCGAAATTCTCTGGACTATGCCCACATGGATTTTATTGAAATGACTCCGCAAGTAACGGGATTTAACATTGAAATTCCAAGAGACTAGTTCAAAGGCTGTAACCACCTTACGGAATCCCTGTGCCATATATATGAATATAATTCGTTTGTATTAATACCACTGGCTTTTAATTTTAAGAGAAGGATTCGAAGCGAGCGTTAAAGAAATGAGCCTATGGCTCATTTCTAGCGAGACGGGTTCCACGGCATTACAAAGCTCGAAATAATAAACTGCACGGGCAGTAAGTTGCGGAAAGCTGAAATCCCACTCTCTCCGCCATACACACCCCATCATGTCTTTAGACTTGCCGGGGGCCCCATAAAAAAGCCAATGTCCAAATGGCATCGGCTGAAACGGCGGCCTGATAGCCGCAGAATATAACTTTTATCTGCAAACTTAATTTTTAAACGCCTGCTCAAGGTCGGCTATTATATCGTCGATATGCTCCGTGCCTACGGAAAGCCGGATCGTGTTAGGCTTAATGCCCTGGTCAAGCAGCTCTTCTTCACTCAGCTGTGAATGCGTCGTACTCGCGGGATGTATCACCAGCGACTTTACGTCGGCAACGTTGGCCAGCAGCGAGAACAGCTTGAGTTTTTCAGTAAATTCCCTTGCCTCCTTAGCGCTTCCTTTCAGCTCGAACGTGAATATCGACCCCGCGCCTTTCGGAAAATACTTTTTATACAGCGAGTTATACGGGCTTTCGGGCAGCGACGGGTGATTGACGCGCTCTACCTTCGGGTGTTTGCTTAAATACTGCACGACTTTAAGCGCGTTTTCCACATGGCGTTCAACGCGTAAAGACAGCGTTTCCAGCCCCTGAAGAAACAAAAACGAGTTAAACGGACTTAAAGCCGCGCCCATGTCGCGAAGCAGCGTAACGCGCGCTTTTATTATATATGCCGGCGCGCCGACTGCCTCGTAAAAGCGTATGCCGTGATAGCTCGGATTAGGTTCGGTCAGAGAAGGAAATTTGCCTGAAGCCGCCCAATCGAACTTCCCTGCGTCAACGATTACGCCGCCGATGGACGTGCCATGCCCGCCTATAAACTTTGTCGCAGAGTGCACGACGATATCCGCTCCGTATTCTATCGGGCGCAAAAGATACGGCGTAGTGAACGTATTGTCTATAACCAGGGGTATTCCATGCTTATGCGCAATATCGGCAACTTCTTCAACGTCGATTACGCTCGAATTAGGGTTTCCGAGGCTTTCGATAAACAGCGCCTTCGTGTTCGGCTGAATAGCTCTTTCAAAACTTCCGGGCTCGTCCGGGTCCACAAACGTCACATCGATGCCGAAGTCCTTGAAAGTATTCGCAAAGAGGTTGTACGTGCCGCCGTACAATGTTTTTGCCGATACGATGTGGTCCCCTGAGTGCGCGATGTTCTGTACCGCATACGTAACGGCCGCCGAGCCGCTCGAAAGCGCCAAAGCGCCGACGCCGCCCTCAAGCGCTGCTATGCGTTTTTCAAAAACGTCGGTTGTCGGGTTCATTATGCGGGTATAGATATTGCCGGGTTCCGTAAGCGCAAATCGCGCGGCGGCAGACGCCGAACTTGGGAAGACATAAGAGGTCGTCTGGTAAATCGGTACGGCCCTTGCGTCTGTTGCCGGATCGGGAGTCTCCTGCCCTGCGTGTATCTGCAGAGTTTCAAATCGTAACTTCCTTTCTTCTGACATAGGGGTTATGCTCCTTATAACATATTATTCATATAATTTATGTATGAATTAGCTATAATATAAACTGTCCATTTGCTCTTGTCAAGTAATTTCTATTATTCATTAATTATTTCCTGTAAAAATAAAACGAAACTAAATAAATTCGAAGAATCCTTATTCTGCAGCGGCGAGCTTTTCCTGCTGTTGTTTCACAAGGTCGGCAAGCGTAATGTTGTCCACCACGCCGTTTATCGCCTCGTCTATCTGCTTCCATACGTCAAGGGTAACGCACATAGAGCTTCTCGGGCATTGATTGGGATCATCCTCCATGCAGGCGACGGGTACAAGGCTTCCTTCGATTTGCCTCAATATCATTCCTACCGTGTATTCTTCCGCGGGTTTTGCAAGCTTATATCCGCCCTGCGCTCCGCGAATACTTTTAACGAATCCGGAACGGCTGAACATCGTAACAATCTGTTCAAGGTACTTTTCGGAAATCTGCTGCCTGTTTGCAATGCTCTTTATAGTCACATACTCGTCTTTCGGCGCAAGCGCCAAGTCTAGCATCATCCTCAGCGCATAACGCCCTCTCGTCGAAATCTTCATGCCTGCACCTTCCTGCCGATGATTTTTATTGCACTATGCTATCAATCAACGCCCGTTAAATCTTTAATAACTTCCGCCGCGAGTATCAGCCCCGCCACCGACGGAACAAAAGATATGCTGCCCGGTATCTGCCGCCTTACCGTACATTTTCTTTTCGTGTCCGGCGGACAGACGCAGTTATTTTTGCAGCTTAAATCCTCCTCGTCTTTTGGCTTTAGCACCTCTTCTTTTGAGTATACGACTTTTAGCGATTCTATGCCTCTTGCCTTTAGTTCGCGCCGCATCACTTTCGCGAGCGGACAGACTGAAGTTTGATATATATCCGCGACTTCGAACCGTGTGGGGTCAAGCTTGTTTCCCGCGCCCATACAGCTTATTACAGGCGTCCCCGCCTTTTTCGCCTCTTCTATAAGCGTAAGCTTTGACGATACCGTGTCTATAGCATCCACGATATAGTCGTATTTGGTTAGGTCATACTCGGAAGCATTCTGTGCGGTATAGAAGCATTCGTTGGCCTCGACGCGGCATTTCGGGTTTATTTCGAGTATGCGCTCTTTCATTACCTCGACCTTTTTCCGGCCGATCGTTTTGCGGGTAGCGATAAGCTGCCGGTTTATGTTTGTCAGGCAGACTTTGTCGTCGTCAAACAGCGCTATGCCGCCAAGCCCCGAGCGGGCAAGCGCTTCCGCGGCAAACGAGCCTACTCCGCCTATGCCGAATACCGCCACCGTTGAATTATTAAGCCTGGCCATTGCTTCTCTGCCGAGTAAAAGCTGTGTTCTCGAAAACTCTTTCATTTTGTCTTTGCTATCGCTTCAATCTCTATAAACACGTCTTTAGGCAGCCTTGAAACCTCGACGCAGGATCTCGCCGGATAAGGCTCTGAGAAATACTCAGCGTAAATCTCGTTAACACGTGCAAAGCCGCTTAAGTCTTTTATATATACCGTCGTCTTTATTACGTCGCTTAATTCCGCTCCCGCAGCGGCAAGCACGGCTTTTAGATTTTCAAGCGCCTGCCTCGCCTGCCGCTCAATGCCCTCAGGGACCGTGCCGTCGACAGGGTTAACGGGTATCTGGCCGGATGTAAAAACGAGGTCTCCGGTTTTAATACCCTGTGAGTAAGGCCCTATAGCCTTTGGAGCTTCATCGGTATTTATTAGCTTTAATTCCATTTGCCAAACCCTTCATTAATATTATCCGTACTTTTCAGACGGGTTATAATTCATATATAAATAATATGATAGATTCTAAGCTTTTATATGTCAAGGAAAAAGGGGCTACGGCAGAGCTTATTAATCATATTGGCCGCCTGATTAAAATAATTATGCCGCTGCCCAAACTGGCGCTTAATTCACACCCCATCAAACCTGACGGTTTGCCGGGGACCCCGTATTTACACCCTAACAAGCCTTTCGTCTTGTTGGGGATCCCCTGATATACACACCCCATCAAGTCTTTCGACTTGCTGGGGACCCCGATATACACACCCTATATAAAAGATACAGGCCGCATCGGCTTAAAGCCCGCAGCCTGTATCTTCTGCAAAAATTACTCGGCTTCCTATTCCGTTACGCCGCCTTCGACGACTATCTGATCAGCCGTGAAATTGTCCGGAAATGCGTCTTTCAAAGTTGCATCATAGGCCTTATGGAAAAACTGCTCGTCTTTAAGCACGCCAGTTATAAGGCTATTTACATAGTCAAGCAATTCCTTATTACCCTTGGCAACGGCGCCGGCTATGTAATCCTTGTTTCCAAGCTCGCCTATACCGACCACATAGCCGGGGTTCGCCTTTGCCCACGAGAGCAGCAGCGTATTATCCTGAGCGAAAGCGTCGGCTCTGCCGGCAGTCAACGCCTGATAACCATCGATAATCGCGTCGGTCTTAAGTAATTTAACGTCCGGAAAGTTCTTCGTGAAGTATGCGTCCGCCGTAGTGCCCGTATTGACGACGAGAGTCTTGCCTTTAAGATCGTCTACGGAATAAATCGGAGCTTTCTCGCTGGAGACGACGCCGATAGAGACCTTTTCGTAAGGCAAAGTGAAGTCTACGCTCTTAGCCCGCTCTTCCGTGACCGTAAAATCAGCCAGCATCAAATCGACCTTGTTTGTCTGCAGATAGGGAATCCTGTCTGCCGGGTTCAGCGCGACCCATGTGACCTTTGTTTCATCGCCGAGAAGTTCTTTGGCGATCCTCTTGCCGAGTTCGACATCGTAGCCCTTGAATTCCCCGTCGATGTCCTGATAGCAGAACGGGGCGTCGTCCGCGAAGATGCCTATCCTGATTGTTCCCGCGGCCTTAATCGCAGCGATCGAGCTGGGCCCCGTCGGAGCTGCCGTGGCGGATACGTCAGCCGGTGCGCTCTCAGCAGCCGATACGGACGGATCCGATGATGCGGCCGGCGTAGCCGTAGCAGCCGGCGCCGAAGTGCAGCCCGCTAAGCCTGCCAACAGTATCAACGCTGAGGCCAATGCTAGAATCCTTTTCATTTTAAATTCCTCCTATATATTTAATATTATTGACATATACCTGACCTGCGGAGTACTGCCCAAAAAGTATCCTTTCGGCTCAGTGCGGCAAGTCATGTATCTGCTTTCCCATTTTGCTGCCTATATCCCTCCGCCTATCCGGTCGGCTTCGGACAGGTTCAAAAATCTTCTCGCCTCCGCGGTATCCGGGAAGTGAAAAAACTTTTCAGGCGTGCTTATTTCGAGAATGCTGCCGTTGTCCATAAAAATGATCTTATCGGCAACCTTCTCCGCAAACGCCATTTCATGCGTAACGATAAGCATCGTCAGCCCCTGGTATCTTAAGTCACGGATAACGTCCAAAACTTCCCTTACCATTTCCGGATCGAGCGCGGCGGTGACCTCGTCGAACAGTATGATCTCCGGGTTCATGCACAGCGCCCGGCAGATGGCCACTCTCTGTTTCTGCCCACCGGACAGTTCTCTGGGGTAAGCCGATTTCTTTTCGAGCAGGCCTACTCTCTTAAGGAGCTCCAGCGCCTGGCTTGTGGCGTCCTCCCTGCTTCTCTTCTCCGCTCGCATCGGACCGAGGATTATATTGTTTATCACGTTCATATGCGGGAAAAGATCGTAACTTTGAAATACCATACCGATCTTTTTCCTTATTTCATTCCAATGCCTGTAATTTTTTATAGGCAGGGATATCAGCATATCGTTCAGATATATTTCTCCGCTTTCGATTTGCTCAAGGCCGTTGATGCACCGAAGCAACGTTGATTTTCCGCAGCCGGAGCGGCCCAATATTGCGATAACTTCACCCTTCTTAACGTCAAAGCTTACGTTTTTTAATACGGAGTTCTTATCAAATACTTTTTTCAGATTCTTTACCCTCAGAAGCATTATCGATTCCTCATTTTTTTATTGATTAACCTGTAGTCTTTTTTCCAGATATCTTGCGAGCAGCGACAGCGGATAACAGATTATAAAGTAGATTACCAGCAGCACCAGGTACATCGTAAAGGATATATAGCTGTTAGGATTTCGAAGGTATGTCACCTGAATGATATTCTGCGCCACCTTCAACACCTCCGAAACGCTTATAAGATGAACCAGCGTGGTTGTTTTGATAAGGCGCGTAGCGAGGTTCACGATTGAAGGCGTTATCATTACAATTATCTGTGGCAGCAGCACATGGATATACATCTGCGGCCTCGAAAGCCCGAGCGCGATGCTCGAATCGAACTGCGACTTAGAAAGGCTCGTAATAAAGCCCCTTACATAGTCCCCTATTTCAAACATCCCCCACAATGTGAATACAATGATTGATACAGCCACATTGTCCGTCTCTATATGGAACAAACCGACCGGAATAAAGAAGAACACGAACAGCCATATCAGCGGATGAACGAGCCTGAACGCTTCCAGTAGCACCCTCAGCATCACTTTAAGGGGCCTGTTCTCTAGCGTCATCAGCACGCCGACTACAACCCCGAATATTACTGACAGCACCAATGCGACCAAAGATATCTTCAGCGTCTCGCCGATGCCTTCCAGCAGCCTCGGAAAGGCTTTTATTATTATGTCAACTCCCAAATTCTGCAAAGCGAATTTTCCTTTCTAATTTTGAAAACAGATACGTCATCGGTATAAGAATTATCAAATACGAGAGTATCATGAATGCGGCAACAGCAGTAATGAGGTCAGGCCGCAGGCTTATTATTGCAAAGGCCTGATAGACTATCTCCGGCAGCAGTATCAGTTTCATCGCCGAAACTTCTTTTGTCAGAAACATGGCGTTATTGCATATAGCGGCAATAGAAGTCGATACCGCCTGAGGCAGTATAAGGTACCGTATCGTATCAAGTCTCGATAACCCCAGCGCCATCGCAAGCTCCCGCTGGCTTGCCGTAATCGCCTTCATTCCCGATAATATTGCTTCGCACATATACGCTCCGCCAAGAAGCGAAAGTACTATAACCGAGCAGATAAAGCTGCTCATCGTTAAAAATACTTTGGGCAGCCCGTAAAATATGAAGTACGCTTGTATCAGCGACGGCGTGTTTCTTAAGAAAGCGACGTAAGCTTTAATCAGCGTTTTAAGCACCCGTATCTCATAAAACAAAATGACGGCGGATACAAACCCTATAAATATAGCCAGCAGTATTGATAAAAGCGCCACCTCCAGCGTCACAAGCGAAGCGTTCGCAAATATGCTGACAAGATCAAATGTATTGTGTACGTCCATATTTTCATTCTCGACTTTTATAATACATATATGTATAGTATGTATATTTGTATAAACGAAACGGCTCCTTTAGCCGTTTCGTTTATACTATCAAGTTCAAACCACTGCAGAATTAAGCTCGGTCGTTTGATTTAAATATCAAAACAATTCCCGCAAAGCGTCAAATGATTCACTTAAAGATACCTGCACAAATCATTACATCATTCCGAGAACAGCGGAGTCGACAGATAGCGCTCTCCGGTGTCCGGCAGAATAGCGACAATCGTCTTACCTGCGTTTTCAGGGCGCTTTGCCAGCTCCGTCGAAGCCCATATCGCCGCGCCGGAGGAAATGCCGACCAGCAGCCCGTCGGTTCTTGCTATCTCTTTTCCCGCTGCGAACGCATCCTCGTTTTTCACTTTGATGATTTCGTCGAAGATTTTCGTATCAAGCACGTCCGGCACAAACCCCGGCCCTATTCCCTGTATCTTGTGCGGCCCGGGTTTTCCTTCCGACAGTACCGGCGAATCAAACGGCTCGAGCACCACTATCTTTATATTCGGGTTCTTGGACCTTAAAAATTCTCCCGCGCCGGTAATCGTTCCGCCTGTGCCCGCGCCCGAAACGAATATGTCTATTTTGCCTCCGGTATCTTCCCAGATTTCCGGGCCTGTCGTCGCTTTATGCACTGCGGGGTTTGCGGGGTTCGTGAACTGCCCCGGTATGAACGAATTTGGTATCTCTTTTGCGAGCTCATTAGCTTTTTCTATCGCTCCTTTCATACCTTTCGGGCCTTCTGTTAATACAAGCTCCGCGCCATACGCCTTAAGCAGGTTCCTGCGCTCTATGCTGAACGTTTCAGGCATCGTTAGTATTATACGGTATCCTTTTGCCGCAGCCACCGACGCAAGGCCTATTCCTGTGTTGCCGCTCGTAGGTTCTATGATTACCGAGCCGGGCTTTAATACGCCTCTTTTTTCCGCGTCCTCTATCATCGATTTTGCGATTCTGTCCTTTACGCTTCCCGCCGGATTAAAGTATTCCAGCTTACCGATTATCGTCGCTTTTAGTCCGTGTTTTTTCTCGTAGTTCGTAAGTTCAAGCAGCGGCGTTCTGCCGATAAGTTCGGTCAAGCTCCTATAAACCTTTGACATAATACAAGCCTCCTGAAAAATTATTATTTAAAACAATTCATATATGTTTAATATGGTATCAGCTTATTCCAATTCTTACTTTTTGTCAATAGCATTTCTAAAAATATTTTTATTTTTTCTATATGTTTAGTATGCTATTGACAACCCCAGCCTTTTTAAATAATATAAATGCATATATAAAAGGTATGAAAAGGAGGGAAAGGCATGAGGATTTCCGCGAAAGGGCGTTACGGGCTTGCCGCGATGATTAACATTGCCCAAAACTATGAAAGCGGCGAATATACAACGGTCATCAGTATTTCCGAAAAGCTCGGAATATCGAAAATATACCTCGAGCAGGTGTTCTCGCTGCTTAAGCGGGGCGGGCTCGTCAATTCCGTTAAGGGTGCGCAGGGCGGATACATTCTTACGCGAATGCCGCAGAAGATAACGGCTTACGACGTACTGTCGGCGGTGGAGTCGTCTCTCTTTGAAAATACCGAAGAAACAGTTTCCGGGAAAGCTCCTGAAATAGACTCGGCAATGAAGGCGCTTATATTCGACGAGCTTGACGACGCCGTAAAAACCGCGCTTCAAAAAACATCGCTATACGATCTCGTTAATGAAGCCGAGAAGCATAAAAGCGACCAGGGCCTTATGTTTTTCATTTAAGACGCATTGTTAAGGAGCTTAACATGGATATTAAAACCGTTTGCATACACAGCAGCAGCATAAAGTATGATACCGCCGGCGCAATAAGCGTTCCCATATTCCAGTCGGCAACGTTTTCCCACCCCGGCGTAGGCAAAAGCACGGGGTTCGATTACTCCCGGCAGCAGAACCCGACGAGGGAGCACCTTGAGAAAACAATGGCTGCATTGGAAGGCGGAGCGGACGCGCTCGCTTTTTCCACCGGAATGGCGGCGGTTACCGCGCTGATGGAGCTTTTCTCGCCAGGCGATCACATAATAGCCTCGGACGACCTTTACGGAGGCACGCACCGGCTTTTCCGCCACATATCGCAAAAAAACGGCATAGCCGTAGATTTCGCAAATACGTCCGACGCGGGCAATATCGAGACATTATTACGCCCGCAGACAAAAGCCGTATTCATAGAGACGCCCACTAACCCTATGATGCAAATCACCGACATCGCGGCTGTCGCCGGTATCACAAAGCGCCACGGGCTGCTGCTCATCGTAGATAACACGTTTCTTACGCCGTATTTCCAGCAGCCTATAAAGCTCGGGGCGGATATCGTCGTTCACAGCGGCACGAAGTACCTCGGCGGCCACAACGACACGCTTGCGGGGTTTCTTGTCGTTTCCGACGCTTCGCTCGGCGAAAGGCTGCGGTTTATATACAAGACTACGGGCGCGTGCCTCTCACCGTTTGACAGCTGGCTGCTTATCCGCGGTATAAAGACGCTTTCCGTACGCATGGAAAGGCAGCAGGAGAACGCAATGAAGATTGCGGGCTGGCTTTGTACGCAGCCGAAAATCAAAAACGTATACTACGCCGGGCTTCCTTCCCACCCTGACTACGCGGTTTCGGTAAAGCAATCGTCAGGCTTCGGCGCAATGATATCGTTTGAAACGAGCGACGAAGCAACGGCCGTTCAATTGCTGGAGCGGGTTAAGGTGATACAGTACGCCGAGAGCCTCGGTGGCGCCGAGTCGCTGATCACATACCCCATGCTTCAGACGCACGCCGACATTCCTAAAGAGGAAAGGGAAGCAAAGGGCATAAACGAGAAGCTGCTGCGGCTGTCCGTAGGGCTCGAGTGTGCGGACGACCTCATTGCCGACTTAAAGCAGGCGCTGGAGGAAGCTAATGTTTGACTTTGACGAGATAATAGAACGTAAGGATACCGACTCTATAAAATACGACTTTGCATTAAAACGAGGCAAACCGGAAGGGCTGCTGCCGATGTGGGTCGCGGATATGGATTTTAAAGCGCCCGATCGCGTAATCCGCGCGCTGGAGGAAAAGACGCGCCACGGCATATTCGGTTACAGCGAGGTACGCGGCGATTACTTCGATGTGCTAAAAAGCTGGTTTTCCGCAAGGTTCGGATGGGACATACAGCCCGGATGGCTTGTCAAAACGCCGGGCGTCGTATATGCGATATGCACCGCTATACGAGCTCTGACAAACAAAGGAGACGCGGTGCTCATACAGCAGCCCGTTTATTACCCGTTTTCCGAATCGGTGAAAATTAACGACAGGAAGCTTATCGTCAATCAGCTTCTTTACGACGCGGGGCAGTATTCAATCGATTTTGAAGATTTTGAGAAAAAGATTATTGAAAACAACGTAAAGATGTTCATACTCTGCAATCCGCATAATCCCGTTGGCCGCGTATGGACGAGGGACGAGCTTGTCTCAATGGGCGATATCTGCGTAAAACACGGCGTAATCGTCGTCTCCGACGAAATACACGCTGACTTCGTATATCCGGGCTACCGGCATACAGTCTTCGCGGATATAAAGCCTGAGTATGCGGATTTCTCGGTGACATGCACGGCCCCGACAAAGACGTTTAACCTCGCAGGCCTTCAGATATCCAATATATTCATTCCCAACGCGGGCTTAAAGAGCAGGTTCAGGCGCGAGATTGTAAAAAGCGGCTACAGCCAGCTTAATATAATGGGGCTCGTCGCCTGCAAAGCGGCGTATGCAGAAGGCGAAGCATGGCTTGAAGAACTGAAAAGCTACCTCTGCGGCAACCTTGATTTCCTCCGCGGATATTTAAAACAGCACATACCGCAGGTAAAGCCCGTCGAGCCGCAGGGAACATATCTCGTATGGCTGGATTTTAGTAAGCTTGGATTAAGCGACGGGCAGCTGGACAATCTGTTGGTGCACAAAGCGCGGCTATGGCTGGACGAGGGCACAATGTTTGGCGCAGGCGGCGAAGGTTTCGCGAGAATAAATATCGCCTGCCCCCGGTCTGTGCTTAAACAGGCGCTGCTGCAGCTTGGGCAGGCGATAAACGGGTTGTGATTTAAATTCGCTACTTTATTTCATATCGTACTTTGCCGGGTCGAGCTTCTCGCACTGCGGTATCATTTTTTCCGCCAGTGTTTCGGCGTCGCCAGGCAGCGCGGCCACATCCTCGCTAAGCCTTTCAAGCCATAATATTTCCTTGCCGTCTAGCTTAAGCTCTCCTTCTTTATTCGCTTCCTTTATTTTTTCGAGCGCAAGTTCGGCCGCTTTTCTCGTCATTTCGTAATATCCTTCTTCCTTCACTATCTCTTTGGATATATCGAACACTACGTCCGGCCGCAGCACGTACGCCTGAGGGTCAAGGCTGCTGTCCGAATCCGCGAGTATATCGCGCATCAGCAGCGACGCTCCGCGCTGTGAAGCCGTGTTCATCAGCCGGCAGTCGTACGCAAGCTGTTCGAACGAAACAACGGGCGCCATGCCTCCCAGCAGCTTTATGTTCTGCACCGACTCGTTGCTCCACAAATCGGCAAGGCAGGCAGCCACGTTGCCCACCGGGCTTAGGTGCGCGCACGCGCTGGTGCGACCTTCCATCGCTATCGGTATGCCGGCAATGGCCTTTAAATACACGCCTTCATACCCACAGTCCTTGTGCGGACCCTTTGCTCCGTATTCTATTGCCACGAGGCTTCTTACCGCGGACATTACGCGCACTACGGCGGCAAACACTTTGGGGATGTAGTTCCTGTCCGCAAGCACCATCGCGGTGTTCGCAAAGCCGCACGCCGTGTCTCCTGCGGATATCGTACCCGTTTTATCCGCAATATCCGTTATCGCTTTCCAGACCTTCGCCATGTCAGCGCAGCCCAATACCGACAGCGCGAATACGGACTTTGCAATATCGCAATACATGATCGCCTCGTCATGCACCTCTTTCCCTCCGACGGACTCTATCGAGAGCAAGTCGGCGCCAGCCCGGGCACAGCTTTCGAAAGTCTCCATAATGCTGTCCCAGTGCCTGCCGCGCCACATGTGCATAAGGCTCTCACCCTCGCGTATGTCGTTGGGCGTTATGCGCACCGCTCCTTTTATGCCGTACTTTTCCGCATATTCCTTTATAGTCTCGACGACCGTACTGCATACGTCCGTGCCCCAACGGGGATTGAACGTCATAGGAGGCAGCGTTTCCACCTCTGCAACGAAGCCCGGCACGCTAAGATCCCGCGCCCTCTCGCATATGCCGGTTAATATCTCTTTATAGTTGTTAATAACTTCGCCCATAGTGCTCTCGTCTATAGTCATCGCCGGGAGCGTGAAGTTTATCTCGGGGTACAGCGTCCCTCCCCCTATCGTCATACCGTTCTTCAGATGTACGGGGTGCAGCGCTTTTGCGTAGATAAAATCGTCAAGATTTTTATAAGCCGCAGCGTTAAAACTTGGCATACCGTTTCTCCCTTCACCGTTTTTAAACCAGCATAAAGCACCTGCGCGCTTATTTCCTGTAATATCTTTTGAAAAATATCAGAATTCTCTACTATGCCTATAGGTTTTATACTTCATCGCATTATTCATTTACACCCCATCAAGCCCCACGGCTTGCTGGGGACCCCGTATAAAAACAGCGGCAGCCATGAATTGGCCGCCGCAATACCCGCGTTTTTAAATTTACACCCCAAAAGCTGCCGATATTAAATCTTCTCCAGCGCGTAAGGCGTCTCCTGATATACATAATAGTTGAGCCAGTTAGCGAACAGCAGGTTAGCATGGCTTCTCCACGTAACCATAGGCTGCCGCGTCGGGTCGTCATTCGGATAGTAGTTTTTAGGCAGCGCCATTTTCATGCCTTTTTTGATATCGCGCTCGTACTCCCGCTGCAGCGCAAACTGGTCATATTCGGGATGCCCCATCACGAATATCTGCCTCCCGTTCATCGCGGAAACTATGTATATGCCAGATTCGTCCGACTCGGACAGTATCTCAAGGCGCTTATCCTTTTGTATATCCTCGTGCCTTACTTCGGTATGGCGCGAATGGGGCACGTAATATACGTCGTCAAACCCGCGCAGCAGCTTTATGTTGTCGCCTTTGAGCGTATGCGCGAACACTCCGAATTTCTTCTCAGGCAGAGGATACTTCGGTATTCCGTAATGATAGTTAAGCCCCGCCTGCGCTCCCCAGCAGATATGGAACGTGGAGAACACGTGCGTTTTGCTCCATTCCATTATTTCGGTGAGCTCGTCCCAATAGTCCACTTCGGTAAAATCCAGCGTTTCCACGGGCGCGCCCGTGATAATGAGCCCGTCGAATTTGCGGTCCTTTATATCGCCAAAAGTTTTGTAGAACGCGTCTAAGTGTTCGGCCGACGTGTTTGTAGACGTATGCGTCGCCGTTTTAAGCAGCACGATGTCCACCTGCAGCGGCGTATTACCTATATGGCGTAAAAGCTGCGTTTCAGCCATTATCTTATCCGGCATTATGTTAAGTATTGCTATCTCGAGCGGGCGTATGTCCTGATGCAGCGCGCGTTCGTCCGTCATTACGAAAATATTCTCCTTGCTCAGCACGCTGTATGCAGGCAGGCTTTCGGGTATCTTTATTGGCATATCAGTTCATCCTTTCAAGCAATCACGTTGTTTTTACGCTTTATCTATGCTTCACACTTGTTGTCGATAAGGTCCTGAAGCGACATGGAATCGAGCACATCGTATATGCGGCCGGATACCACGTCCCATACGTTTTCTTTGATGCAGCGGCAAAGGCTCTCCGCATTACTGTCGCCGGCTTCCTCTTCAACAATGGAGAGGTCGCCTTCAAGCACCTTGAGTATCTCGCTCAACCGTATCTCGGCGGCAGGCCGGGCAAGTATGTACCCTCCGCCCGTACCCTGCAGCGAGCGGACAAGACCCGCCCGCCTTAAAGACGAAAACACCAACTCCAGGTATTTTAACGGTATGTTTTGTCTCTCGGCGATGCTTGCGACGGATACCGGTTTATCTTTAAGGTTCAACGCAAGGTCGGCAAGCGCCTTTAAGCCATATTCGCTGCCCGCGGAAAGCTTCATTTTTTCTGGTTTTCCCTGTAGTTTTCTATTGCGCTTTTTATCGCTTCCTCGGCGAGCACCGAGCAGTGTATCTTTATAGGCGGCAGCCCGTCCAGCGCTTCAACGACGTCCGAGTTCTTAAGCGCCAGCGCCTCCTCAATAGTCTTGCCCTTTATCATATCCGTCGCAACGCTGCTCGACGCTATCGCGGCGCAGCATCCGAACGTTTTAAACGAAGCGTCCTTTATCACGTCGTCTTCAATCCTCAAATACATTCGCATTATATCGCCGCACTGAGCGTTGCCCACTTCGCCTATCGCGTTTGCGTCTTTTAGCTCCCCTACGTTGTGCGGGGAAGCAAAATGCTCCATTACTTTTTCACTATACATTGCATACTCCTTTCGTCTGATACAACGGCGACATCTCCCTTAAGTCCTTAACGACGCTTTTTAATGCGTCCACCGTGTAATCTATGTCCTCTTTTGTCGTGCGTTTGCCAAGCGTTATCCGGTACGAGCCGTGCGCCGTCTCGTGTTTTAAGCCTATCGCAAGCAGCACGTGCGACGGCTCGAGCGACGCGGACGAACAGGCCGAGCCTGTGGAAGCCGCGACGCCCAATGCGTTCATACGCATAAGCAGCGACTCTCCTTCAATATAATCAAAGCTGAAGTTCGCGTTATTGGGCAGCCTTTTTGTAGCGTGGCCGTTGAGTCGCACGCCGTCTATCTCGCTCAGAACCCTGTTTATAAGATGGTCGCGCAAAGCCGTAAGCCTCGCTGCCTCTTCCGGCATCTCGGCTGCTGCAAGCTCGAGCGCCGTCGCCATGCCGACTATCCCCGGCACGTTTTCGGTGCCCGCGCGTTTGCCGCGCTCCTGCGCTCCTCCCGCCTGAAACGATTGCACGCGCGTTCCCTTTCGTATGAACAATCCTCCTACGCCCTTGGGCCCGTAAAACTTGTGCGAGGAGAACGACATCATGTCGATAGTATCGAGCTTGTCCAGAGCTATATCCACCGCGCCCGCAGCCTGCACCGCATCTACGTGGAAATACGCCTTTGAGTTCTCTTTTACTATTTTGCCTATCTCCTCAACAGGCTCTATCGTGCCTATCTCGTTGTTGGCAAACATTACGCTCACGAGCGTAGTCTCGGGCGTAAGGCTTGATTTTAACTGATTAAGATCAACAATGCCGTCTTCGTCCACATCGAGCCACGTTACGTTAAAGCCGTTCTCGGCAAGCCTTTTAAACGCATTAGCCACTGCCGGGTGTTCTATACGCGTAGTTATAACGTGGTTGCCCTTCTTTTTATTTGCGTATGCCGCGCCGATTACGGCCCAGTTATCCGACTCCGTACCGCCGGATGTAAAGTATATCTCTTCGGGCAATGCGCGAAAAACGTGCGCTATTTTTGCGCGCGCGTCGTCCACCGCGCTTTTTGCCTTCCTGCCGAAATTGTGCAGGCTGGAAGGGTTGCCGTATATTTCGCTCATATACGGAACCATCGCTTCAAACGCTTCCTGTCTTAAAAATGTAGTTGCCGCATAATCCAAATATATTTCTTTTTTCATTGCACTACTTCCTTAAATATCATTATTCCTATTGAATAACTATGATTTCACTGCTATAATATATTCATATTAAAGGTTTGTCAATAGCCTTAAAAAAATATACGGAGAAATATGAAAATATCGAAGAACGGACAATATGCTCTATTGAGCGTCTGCGACCTTGCAATGCAGCATAGCCATTCAAGCATAGCGGATATAGCGGAGCGCCACGGAATAAACAAGGGTTATCTTAGCCAGATAATTTTGAGTTTAAAAAAGGCGGAAGTCGTCGCCAGCGTTCGGGGAAAAGGCGGCGGCTACCGCTTAGGCAAGTCCCCGTCGCTGTTAACCGCCGGCGAAGTCATAAGAGCGGCGGAAGGGGAGCTTAAGCCTACGCAATGCAGCGCTAATGGCGCTCATATCAGCTGCGCTGCATACGGCTCATGCGTAACCCGCGCATTGTGGCAGAGAATTTCAAAGGAGATAAACGATACACTCGACAGCATAACTATAGCGGATATCACAGAGATTTATAAGAGAGGAAAATCGCCATGCAGCTGAACTACTGGTTAACCCAAAATTCAAAAGAGATTTCCGCGGTGCTTGCCAAAACAAATAAAAACAGCCTCCTTGGCGGCAATGTATTGAACAACGCCACAAGGGCGAAAGTACTGAGCATGCTTAAAGAGCTGCGTTCGCTTATACTTCCGGGCGTTTACGAGCGCGAGCCCTTAAACAAGGCCGTTCTCGAATCGGTTATTGAAGACAGGCTGAAAGCCGCCGCCGTTAACTTATCCGGTATTATTGAGAGCATTTTTGAGCATGAATGCGAAGAAAAAAGCGAATGCGCCGAAAAAGCGGAGCATATCACGATAAAGATACTCGAAGGGCTGCCCGAAATAAGGGCCTTGCTGGACGCCGATATTTTGGCCGCTTACGAAGGAGACCCCGCCGCAAAATCGTTTGAAGAGATAATATTGAGCTACCCTTCGCTGGAAGCGGTAAGCATATACCGTATCGCGCACCTTTTCGCAAGCTTAGGCGTACCGTTGATTCCGCGCATAATGACGGAATACGCCCACAAAAACACCGGCATCGACATACACCCCAATGCGAAAATAGGCAAAAGCTTTTTTATAGACCACGGAACGGGCGTCGTTATAGGGGAAACGTGCACCATAGGCGATAATGTGAAATTGTATCAGGGCGTTACGCTGGGCGCAAAGAGCTTTCCGCTCGACGAGCACGGCAATCCTATAAAAGGGATAAAGCGGCACCCCGATATCGAAGATAACGTTATTGTCTACTCGGGCGCTACGATATTGGGCAACATAAGGATAGGACATCATTCCGTTATCGGCGGCAACGTGTGGCTTACGCAATCCGTTCCTCCATATTCAACCGTATTCAACGAACAGCCGTCGCCTTTCATAAGGCAGGCGGATTTTAACGCATCGGACTATGTAATATAAAAAATCAATAACAAAGGAAGAAAACAGTTGAATCAAAAGATTTACCGGGCATTGATTGCGTGCCTGCGCGACCAGCCCGCAGTTTTGGCCGTACAGCTAGGCGGCACGCAAGGCAAGCGGGAGGAAATTAAAAAGCAGTTGTACTGCGGGCCGCAATTTGACGTTGCCGCGAAAGACGCGCTCGAGCGGGGCATACCGGTATTTAAGAGCGGTAACGATAGTAATATGCTGTATGAGCCTTTTTACCCGAAAGAGCGACTTATCATTTTAGGCGGAGGCCATATAGCTCTCCCGCTGACGGACTTCGCAAAAAAGACAGGGTTTTCAGTGACGGTTTCGGACGACCGCCCGACTTTCGCGAATGCCGCCCGATTCCCTTTTGCGGACGTAGTGTTATGCGAGGCTTTCGATAAAGCCATCGAAAAGCTTAAAATCACAGGCAGCGACTATGTTGTGATAATAACGCGCGGCCATAAGCACGACGCCTTATGCCTAGAACAGATACTGAAAGGCCCCGAGCCTGCGTATATAGGCATGATAGGCTCGCGCAGGCGAGTCGCAGCGGTTAAAGAATTGCTCATCGAAAATGGCTGCGATGCCGAAAAGCTTTCGCGGGTGCATTCCCCCATAGGTATTGATATCGGCGCCGTAACGCCGGAAGAAATAGCGATATCGATAACTGCTGAGCTTATCGCCTGCAAGCGGCAAAGAAACGATAAGCCGGGCGATGTTTACAAAGGCTCCGATGCGGACTACAAGCTGCTTCGCGTGCTTGCGGAAGAAGACGACGTGCCAAAAGCAATAGTCACCGTAATATCAGCTAAAGGTTCCGTGCCTCGGGGCGCGGGAGCCAAGATGATAGTATATCCTTATAAAGAGACGCTCGGCAGCATCGGCGGAGGCTGCAGCGAGGCCGCGGTGATTGATATCGCAAGGCAGATAATAGGAACGGGCCGTTACCGCCTGCATACCGTCGACCTTACCGCGGAAGTTGCCGAAGAGGAAGGCATGGTCTGCGGAGGCACTATGCAGGTGCTAATTGAAGACTATTAATAGCTTCCAACGCTTATCTTGTTATTATTCTTCCCGCGCCTTTGAGCAGCGAATCGTCGGCTGCGCCGTTCTTCACGACGTGCAGGCCGTTTACGAAAACGTGGCAAACCCCTTTAGGGCGTGCAAGGGGATCACTACCCTCGCCGACGATGGCGGGGTCGAATACCGTCACATCGGCCGCGCAGCCTTTCCTTATGTAGCCGCGTCCGGGTATGCCGAAACGGTCGGCCACTGCCCCCGACATCTTGCGCACGGCTTTCTCTAAGGGAATTACGTTTTTATCGCGCGAGAGCGCAAGGAATTTCGGGAAGCATGAGTACGCGGCCGCATTCTGCACGCCTTTTTCCTCTATCCACGCGTCGGTCATAAAAAGCGACGCTTCGTGCTTTGCCAGCTTTTCTATCAAAGCGTCGCTGTAATAGCGGTAAAGGTTGACGCGTCCCGTGCCGCCGCTCATTTCCACTAACTTTATGTAAGCGTCAAGCTCGTTCGTATTCTGCTCCGCCGCTATCCCGCTTACGCGTTTGCCGCAGATGCCTTCGCTTCCCTCGCCTGCCCAAGCTATCTGCATATCCGAAAAGTCGAAACCGAGAGCGCGCTTCGTTATGCCTATTTCAAGCGCCAGCCTCGTTCTTACAAGCGGGCGCTTGCGCTTATCAACGGGCAGCGACAGATACCAGCTCGGAAGCACGACGGTTATCACCGACACGCCGAAGGTCATAGAGTACATATCAAACATGATATCGACTCCCTGCGCCCTCGCCTTGCTTATAAGCTCCAAGCACTTGTCCGCAGTCTTCCATGTGGACGTGCCCACGAATATCAGGTGGGAATACTGCAGCTTTACGCCGGTGCGCCGCGCCAGGTCTATCATCTCTTTCAGCGCGCGTATGTTATGCGCCTCGCCGCCTAAGGGCGGGCTGTACGATGTGGACGCTGCGGAAAACGCCCGCGCGTGCACTGTAAGTATTCCGCCGCGCTTTGCGGTAAGCCTTGCCGCCTCCTCGAGCTCGGCCGCGGACGAGTACCGTTCGGGCTCGTACATCAATCCAAACGACAGACCGAACACTCCCTCGTCAAACGACTGCTCTATCTTCGCGTTTCTCTTCGCCCTTTCATCTTCACTGAGCGGGCGGTTCTCGTATCCCGCGAGCCCCAGGCGTATTGTGCCGTGCCCCTGCAGCGGTATTATATTGAGGGGCGCTCGTTTCGCCGCCTCGGCCTGCCACCCGGAGAACGACGAATAGTCTTTGTTTTCACCCAGCTTGAATATGCCGCTGCCCATCAGCGCAAGGTGAGGCGAACCCGCTTCGTATCCGAACGGAGACATGCCGCAGTTTCCCGTCACCTGTGAGGTTATCCCCTGCTCCGCGAAAGTCTTAAAATAAGGTACGGGGTCAGCCAGCGCAGCAAACCAGTCGTTATGCGAATGCGCGTCAATAAAGCCGGGCGCTATTACCTTTCCGGCGCAGTCAACTTCCGCGCAGTCAAGGTGCTCGTTTATTTCGCCCTTTAGAATATCGCGTATTACACCGCCCGCTATAAATATCGAACCGATATACGGCGCGTTGCCGGTGCCGTCCATTACAATGCCGTTTTTTAGCAGAACGTTCATGGATACCTCCAACATATTAAATTGTTGCGTTTTGCACGGCAGAATTATTAAAGAGCTCTGATATTTGACGTTCGATGCAAAATTTTGTCGCTTATAGTTTATCACATAGGCGGGGAATATCAAGAGGCACTAAAGCCTTATCATTATTCCCTTTTTATTTTCGCGGGATTTTGCGCGTATACGCAGTACGGCATACATAACGACGGCGAGCAGCGATGCTCCGGACACAGCAAGCCCAAGCCAAAAGCCTTCGGGAATATAGCGCAGCTCTATACTGTGGCTGCCGGGGGAAACATGCGCGCCAAGCAATGCGCCGAACACAGGGCTGACCTGAGCGGGCTCGCCGTCTATATATACGCTCCACGCGCTCTCATACGGTATAGTAAACACAATGAGCTTGTTTTCGCCTTCGACATTTACTGTGCCTTCTATGTGCGAGCTGCTTATTTTGGCAAGGCTGCAAAAGCCGCCGGATAATGCTTCATGGCAGCGGCGCAGCGCTTCCATACTCTCATAGTAAAATTCTTCGCGCAGAACTGAAAGCTTTTCGCCCAGCAGCTTTACGCGCACCGTTACCGTATCGCCCGGCGCAAACGAGCCGACGGCGAATATGTTCCACTTGTACGTATCAAAATACCTGCCTCGCGGTTCTCCGTTTACGAAAATCTCGGCGTCCTGTATGTCGGGAGCGTAGAGGTAGCAATACAGCGTGTCGGTGCTTGTTATGCTTATTTCGTAATCTACAAACGCGTCTTTGGAAGCGTCCGTCTTCGTATACACGCGGCAACCATCGACGTTCTGTTCCGTTGCGTTTACTAGCGATATGTGGGCTGGGGCGGGCGTAAATATATCGCCCGTGTTTTGGGGGGCAAGGCCGCGGAAAATGCTGTTTTGCGCCTCAAACAGGCTCGTTTCTCCCGAGAGGTCAACGCTGCCCGCATCGGCAGGCGCGGCAAAGCCCAAAGGCAGCGCGTAAGGGTTGCGCAAAACTGTAACGCCGTTTTCGTCGGATACCGTTTCATAGGGCTTTATTGTGCCCGTATCGGTAATGAGGTATTTTACGCCCAGCAGGCTGTCCGCCCAGACGGTGGACCCGGAGCCGTAAAACACCCAGTAATCGTAGTAATTCCTGAAGCCCAGCTTTTCAAGGAAAGCTTTTATAGGATTCTTCTGAGTGGAGCTGAAATGCGTTATCCCGGCGTAATCAAACAGCATCGAATCGTTCATGTTGTATATAAACGTCTTTTCGATGCGGTAAAATCCGCCGTCACCGCTCTTTACGCCGCCTATCGTCTTGCCAGTATTGCGCGCATATTCCGTAAAATACGAAACGTCCTCACAGAACACCTCATTCAGCTTACCGATGGTATGGTACGCGTTGAGCCACAGGTTTCCAAGCTGCATAACGGCTAGCAGCGCTATCACCACCGGAAGCGTTCTGCCGGGTTTCTTTCGCAGAACGGGTACGGGCGAAAGCGCCGGGTCAATATAAGGCGCCGGCTTTTTTGCCGTGCGGTACTCTATTCTCGCGCACGCGTAAACAAGCGCGCTGGCAATGGCGGCAAGCAATACGTCGAGATAGATAAAGTCGTGTGAAAGGAACGCAAAGTTCTTGTCCGCGACGAACGCCGCGCACCCGATGAATACGAGCGCGGCGCAGATAATACGCGAAGGGGTAAGAGTGCTTAAATTCAAATAGTTTCTGTAAGCAAGAGTTATGACAACAAAGCTAAACACAAACGAATATCTGTATAAAAACCACGACGGCGGAGCAAAGCCGTGCCAGACGAGGTTAAACATCGTAATATAAAAGCTTAACAGCAGCGCGGCGGCAAGCAGAGCCGAGCATATCCTCTCCCTCAAGCGCACGGCGCCGTTTAAAAAGTATTGCAGCGCCAATATAAGAACGGGTATGCCGCAGAATATGTTCGGAAGTCCGGCAATCTCCTCATCCCAGCTGAACGCGCCGGTAAACAGCTTGGAGAACACGTCGGTGAACGCAAAATTCGGCGTTAACGTAAGCGCCTCGAATGAAAAATACGCTTTGCCGTCCTTAAGCGAGTAAAACGCCGGTATCAGCACAACCGCCGCGAGCCCTGCCGCGGCAATCGATGAGAGCGCGTAAGGCGCTGCTGCTTTCAGCGTTTGCCTTAAGTTTTCGCGGGACAATGTAACAAAAAACCTGTATATGAAGTAAAGCACCGAGAATATGCACAGCATGAAGCCTATGTAGTAGTTTGTAACGAGCGCGGCAGACAGCGCGAGCAGGTAGCCCAGCGCGCTTTTTCTCTCGAATATGCCGTTTATGCCGAGTATAATGAGCGGCAGCAGTATGACGCCGTCGAGCCACATTATGTTGAAACAATACGCTAAGTTATACGCCATCAGCGCATAGGCTGAGGAAAACAGCAGCGACGAGCGGCGCAATCCGAAGCTTTTACCTAAGTAAATGCAGAACGTAAACCCGCATGCCGCGATCTTCGAAACAATTATGATATTTACGGCAAGAGGCAGCGCCTCGGTGGAAAAAGGCAGCGTTATCAGATTAAACGGGCTGAAGAGGTAATAGGAAAGAAGCCCTGCCATATCGCCGCCGAGGCTTTTGGAGAACGTGTAAAATACGTCGTTGCCGGAAAACAGCGTGCGGAAATACGAGAGGAAGCTTACGTACTGGTTGGACATGTCGCTTATAAGCAGCGTTTTCCCGCCGAACGGGTATATATTAAGTGTGAGGCATACGAGCGTCATAATAAAAGCCGGTATCAGGAACGAGAGCAGATAAATTGGAGCCGTTCTGCGCTTATTAGTCATCGCACGCTCGTCTCCTTTACTATGTATATAGGCCTTCTCTTTACCTCGAGGTGCGTTTTGGCTATATACAGCCCGAGTATGCCGGTGCATAAAAGCTGCGCGCCGCCCACGAAGAACACTGCGCACAGCACTGACATAAGCCGCGGCAGCGAGCCGGAACACGCCGCCCCGATAACGGCCGCGACAAGCAGCGCAAAGGCCAGCAGGCAAAACAGCGCGCCCAACACCGAAGACAGGTAAAGCGGCGCGGAAGAGAACGACGCTATGCCGTCTAAAGAATAGCAGATAAGCTTGCCTAGCGACCACGCGGACTTGCCGGCCCTGCGCTCCCGGCTCTCGCACTCTATCCACTTCGTACGGAAGCCTACCCAGGAGTATATACCCTTCAAAAAGCGGCTGCGCTCTTTCATCTGCAGTATCGAGCTTACCACCTGCCTCGTCATAAGGCGGTAGTCAAGAGCGCCTTCCGTGAATTTGACCTTCGATATGCTGTTTATCAGCCTGTAAAATGCCCGCGAAAAAAACAGCCGCATACGCGGTTCTCCGCCGCCCGGGGCGCGCTTTGCTGCGACGCAGTCATACTCGCGCGTTTTAATAATGGAGTACATCTTTTCGATAAGCTCGGGCGGATGCTGCAGGTCCGCGTCCATTACGGCTACATAGTCGCCGCCCGCGTACTCCAGCCCTGCAAGCATCGCCGCTTCCTTGCCGAAGTTGCGCGAAAACGATATATACTTTACGCGGCTGTCTTTTTCGCTTAATCTTCGCAGCACTTTGAGCGTTGCGTCGCAAGAGCCGTCGTCTACGAATATGAACTCAAATTCCGCCCGCCCGCTCATTTTATCGGCTACGGCGGAAAGCGCGCTCATAAACAGCGGCACGGCCTGCTCTTCGTTATAGCAGGGCACTACGACAGATATAACGTCCATTATTTCAGCGCCTTCTTTCTGAACACAAGCGTCTTGCTGAATACGTAGTTAAGCGTTACGACAACGGCGTCGGTTGCTATTTTAGCGAGCATGCCGGGAAGCAACAGCACATCAACAAGCAGGAACATAAAGAGCATGTCGGCAAGCCCCGAAAACGCGCGGCAGCCGAAGAACAGCAGCGCTTCTTTCGCTATGCAGGACACGCCCATTGCAGAACTTAAGAACACGAATTTTCTGTTAGTCATGTACGCGAACAGCACGGACAGCACCCACGCGATAAGGTTTGCCGCCATATAGTATATGCCGAGCACATAAGAGAACAGTAAAAAGCTTATAAAGTTAACGCCGGTCGTCAACGCGCCGAACACAAGGTACAGCGCCATCTCGCGCACCGGGCCGGTAAACCGGTTTTTCATTTGTATAAAGCACCTTTTATTTACTGAACAGTTTCATACGCAAGCGTAAGTTACACCATTCGATGAAAGTATATTCGCAGCTTGATAGAAACATGATTATGGCAAAGGAGATTTTTTGATATGCCTTTAGAGTAAAGCGCAAAAAAAAGCCTCCCTTGGGAGACCGTAAAAATTCGCGGGCAAGTATTTTTAAGAATACAGCAGCAGCACATCCTTTGGCGAGACGCCCAGCCGCGCGGGCGCTATTTCCGGCTTGTCGCTCTTTGCGATGCGCCACCATATAGGATCTCCGCTCTGGTCGTACACGAACTTTACCGTCCACTCGAACGGCTCTTCTATCTCGTCCACGATGCGTATTGGAAATGCGTTTTCCGATTTATCCGGGCTGAAATGATGCGCGCGTATGCCCACGGCGCAGAGGCCCTCGCCCACGGGCCTGCCGGCGTCCAGCGTAACGCCCCATGCGGGCACGTATACGAGCGTATCGCCCGCCTTGCTCGCAGCCGCGATGTTCTTGCAGCCCGTAAGCGCCGCGCCGGCGCGCGTACGCGGGTCAGCGAATATGTCCTTTGTCGCGCCGACTCCCTTTAAACGCCCCTCGTCCATTATCGCGAGCGTATGGCAGAGCTTATACGCTTCGTCGCGGCTGTGCGTAACGAGCAGCGCGTCCTTGCCAAAAGCCTTCAGTATATCCCAAAGCTCCGCCGCGAGCTGGTCTTTAAGATGGCTGTCCAGCGCGCTCAGCGGCTCGTCCAGCAATAGCGCCTCCGGCTGGCCCACGAGTATTCGTGCGAGCGCGGCCCGCTGCTGCTGCCCTCCCGAGAGCTGGTGCGGGCGGTGCTTTCCAAGGCCGCTTAAGCGCATACGTTCCATCATGCGCGCTACAGCCTCCCTGCGCGCAGCCTTATCCTTCTCGTGATACAGGCCGCAGGCTATGTTCTGCTCCACCGTCATGTTGGGAAACAGCGCGTAGTTCTGAAACAGATACCCCACCCGCCGTTTCTGGGGCGGCAGGTTTATGCGCTTTTCGCTGTCAAACAGCGTGTTGCCATTGAGTATTATCTTGCCTCTGTCGGGGGTGACTATGCCCGCTATGCATTTAAGCGTAAGCGTTTTGCCGCAGCCCGAAGCTCCGAGCAGCCCCAATACGCCGTTTTCCGATTCAAACTCTACGTTGAGCGTAAAATCGCCGAGCCGCTTTTTGATGTTTACGTAAAGGCTCATTACGCTCTTCTCCCCCTCTTGCTTTTGCGCTCCAAAAGGTTTACGGCAACCAGCACCACCGCGCTTATCGCAACGTTTACAAGCACCCACTTCAGCGCGCCCGCGTCGTCGTTTGTGCGCCAAAGCTGGTATACCGTAGTGGATATCGTAGCCGTCCTGCCGGGAGTATAGCCTATAAGCATACTCGTTGCGCCGTATTCGCCGAGCGCCCGCGCAAAAGCGAGCACCGCTCCCGCCAGTATGCCTTGTCTGCAGGCGGGCATGCGTATGCGCCAGAATATGAACGTATTAGACAGCCCCAGCGTCTTGCCGCTCCAGCCGAGCGTCTCGTCGAAGCTTTCAAACGCGCCGCGCGCCGTGCGGTACATCAGAGGAAACGCGACTACCGACGCCGTGAGTATGCCGCCGTACCACGTCATAACGAACTGTATGCCGAACTGCTGCAGAAACTGCCCCACCGGGTGCTTAAGGCCGAAAACGAGCAATAAAAACCATCCACATACGGTGGGCGGCAGCACTAAAGGCAGCGTAAGTATTACGTCAAGTATGCCTTTTACGACGCGGGGCAGCCGCGCCACGTAATACGCGCAAAGTATACCAGTGAAGAACACGACCACGCCCGACACGGCGGCTATCCTTAAGCTGTTCCAAAGCGGGTACCAATCCATTTCATTTCTCCGTTAGCATAAAGTTTGACTGCGCCGCGCCGGCGCGCGCTACGTCTCGTGCTCAGGCCGCGGGGCTGAAGCCTACTTCTTTGAATACGTTCAAGCATTCGTCGGTTTTAAGGTAATCGAGGAACGCCTGCGCGGCTTCCTTGTTCTTGCTTATGTTGAGCACCGCCGCGGGATATATCACCTGCCCGCACATTTCGGCAGTAGCGCTGTCCACTACTTCAAGCCCCGCGCTGTAAGCGTCAGTGCAGTATACTACGCCGCAGTCCACGCTCGCTTCGCTTACCTGCGTAGTCACTTCCTTGACGTTGGAGCCGTACGTTATCGAGCCCGCGTCGGCAAGCTTTTTCTCGTCAAGCTTGTAGTACGCCAGTATGTTCTGAGTGTACTGCCCCACCGGCACGTCGCTGTTGCCCATCGCCATCAGTATGCCGCCCTCTTTCAGCTTCCCGGCCAAATCGTCAAAGCTCTTGATGCCTTTTGGGTTGCCCTCCGGAACTGCGAGCGTTACCTTGTTTTCGAGCATGTTAACGCGCGTGCCCTGCTCCACAAAATCGAGCCCGTCGGGGTTGACGTCGCTTTTGGAAGAATCGAGCTGGTTCATCTGCTTCTGCGCGGCGGATATGAATATGTCGCATTCGGCGCCTTCCTCTATCTGCGTCTTAAGCGTGCCTGAAGAGTCGAAGTTGAACGTAAGAGTTACGTTCGGCGCCACGGACTTGTACATTTCGGCTGTCTTCGTGAGCGTCTCCGTCATGCTCGCCGCCGCAAACACAGTCAGTTCTACGGGTTCCGCGCTTTGTGAAGTCGAGGGCGCGGGCTGTCCGCAGGCAGCAAGCGCCAGCGCCAGCAGCAGCGCCAGCAAAAACCTTACGGTCTTTCTTATGTTCCGTTTTGCCATTATTCCATGCTCCTTACAGCGCGTTATATTTTTTTACAACTCGGCTGCGCGTAAGCACGCTTATTACTCACGTACGTCCGCAGTCTTGGGATTCGCCCCGCAACAAATCAATCGCGTGCGCAAGCGTGTCCATTATGAAGTCAAGGCATTCCCCGCAGGCTTTCGGGCTGCCCGGAAGGTTTATTATCAGCGTATTGTTCCTTATCACACTGACGCCCCGCGTAAGCATCGCGCGGCGCGTGATGTTCATAGAATACGCCCTCATAGCCTCGGCGATGCCGGGCGCGTTTTTAGTCGCAGCTTCCATCGTCGCCTCGGGCGTTACGTCTCTCGGCGCGAATCCCGTGCCGCCCGTCGTCAGTATCAAATCGAGCTGCCGCTGGTCCGCAAGGCGTATGAGCAGCCGCTTAATCTCTTCCTTGCTGTCGGGTACGAGCAAAGTCTCGACCACCTCGTAGCCCGCGTCTTTAAGCCGTGAGGCAATCTCCGGCCCGCTTTTGTCCTCGCGCTCGCCACAGCTGCACCTGTCGGAAACGGTAATTACGGCGGCCCGGTAAGGTCGCGCTCCCTCGCGCGGCTGCACGGTCATCTCGTCGCCTGTGCTTACCGTACCGCCCTTTACCACGCGGGCAAAAACTCCCTCGCGCGGCATTATGCAGTCGCCCGCCGCTTTGTATATCGTGCAATGATTATGGCACTCCTTGCCTATCTGCGTAATCTCCAGCAGCACTTGGCCGCACTTCAGCAGCGTGCCCACGGGCAGCGCGCGAAAGTCGATATCGTCAACCACGAGGTTTTCACCGAACGCGCCGTACTCCACATCTGCTCCTTTAGCGCGGAACTCATCGATTCTGCGCGCGGATATAAGGCTTATCTGCCTGTGCCAGTCCCCGGCGTGCGCGTCGCCTTTTATGCCCCAATTCTCTATGAACTCAGCGCTGCTGACGCACGTTTTTTGCGTGCCGCGCTTTTCGCTTACCGCTATAGCCGCGACTCTGGCCATGCTCATCCTCCGATCTCGTTCATCATCTTATGCTCCGTCATTCGCTCCCTATCAGAAAAGCAGTGCGCCGGCGGCTTGGCGTATACCGCCTGAGCTATCGCCTGCGCAAGCTTCGTTTCGTCCGCGCCCGTTCTAAGCAGCGCGCGCAAGTCCGCGGCGGCATCGTAGCAGAGGCAGGGCTTCAGCATGCCTGTGCTGGTTAAGCGTATCCTGTTGCAGCCGGCGCAAAACTTGTGGGTGTTCGCGCTAATAAAGCCTATGCGCCCTGAAAGCTTGCCGCTCGCGTAATACACCGCCGGCCCGTTACCGCGCCTTTCGTTCACGTAGCTTAAATCCGGATAAACCGCCCGAAGCCGGCCGAGCACCTCGTCGCCATATGGCCCATTCAGCGCCCTGCCAAAGCCAAGAGGCATCAGCTCTATGAAGCGCACGTCCACCGGCAAGTCACGCGCGAGCTCGGCCAGAGCGACAAACTCGCTATCGTTATCCTCCAGCATCACGCAGTTGACCTTTGTATTTATGCCGCTTTCAGCGCACTGCTCTACGGCATCGAGCACTTTAGCAGCGCAGTCAAATCCCGTTATCGCTTTATACTTTTCGGCGTCCGCCGCGTCGATGCTTATATTGACGCCGTCTACGCCTGCCTTGATAAGCTCGGGCAGTACGTCAGGCAGCATAACGCCGTTCGTCGTCACCGTGACGCATTCGACGCCGGGCTGAGACTTCAGCCTCGCAATGAAATCCGCCGCGCCTTTGCGCACAAACGGCTCGCCGCCCGTAACTTTGAATTTGTTTATGCCAAGAGTTGTCGCCGCGCGGCAGACCCGCAGTATCTCCTCGTAGCTGAGTATGTCGCTGTGAGGCAACTTAGGCAGCGGGCGGGGCATGCAGTATTTGCAGCGCAGATTGCACCTGTCGGTGATGGATATCCTCATGTAGTCGATACGGCGACCCGACCCGTCTTTCATTTCACGTTCTCCTGATAGCAAACGTCGCCGCTTTTGCCGCCCGACTTCTCCACCAGCCGTACGCTGTGTATCTCCATCCGCTTGTCAATCGCTTTGCACATGTCGTATACGGTAAGCAGCGCTGTTGTTACGCCCGTAAGAGCTTCCATCTCCGCGCCCGTTTTGCCGTCGCATTTTACGGTGCAGCGCGCCTCTATTTCTCGCGTTTCGGGCAGCATTGCAAACTCTACGCCGCAGCCTGTAAGGCTTAACGTATGGCAGAGCGGTATCAGCTCGCTCGTACGTTTCGCGCCCATTATGCCCGCAACCTGCGCGACGCCCAGCACGTCGCCTTTCTTTACGGCGCCGCTCTGCACCGCTGCGAAGCACTCGGCGCTCATGCGTATGCGGCCTGCCGCCACCGCACGGCGCTGCGTTATTTCCTTGCCGCCTACGTCCACCATTACGGCGTTTCCGTTTGAGTCCATATGCGTAAAGCGGCCTTCATGTAAATCCTTTTTATCCAACGCTTATCGTCCTTTCTACTTTCCAAACGGGCAGTCGGGAAAGCGGCACTCCTCGCAGTCCAGGCAAAGCCCGCCCTCGCCGTATCCCGCGAGCCGCTCCGCCGTGACGCGCACCCCGGCTATTAAGCTCGGCAGCACGAGGTCGAATATCGTGCGCCTTGCGTACATCACGCAGCCGGGCAGCCCCACCAACGGGCGTCCGTCGTCCGTATACGCCAGCAAAAACATAGCGCCGGGCAGTACGGGCGCTCCGTAGCTTACCACACTTGCTCCGCTGTTCTTTATCGCGAGCGGGGTCCTGTCGTCGGGGTCTACGCTCATGCCGCCCGTGCATATTACCATATCCAGCCCCGCGCCGAGCATGTCGTTTATCGCCGCGGTTATCTTCCCGCTGTCGTCTCCGAGTATCACGTGCCGCCCTATTTCGCAGCCATATTCTGCGAGCTTCTCCGCTATGACGGGCGTAAACGTGTCGGCTATACGCCCGTGATAAACCTCGTTGCCCGTTGTTATTACGCCCGCCGTTTTCTTTTTGAAAGGCGCGACGTTGATAAGCGGCTTAAGGCCCGCGGCCTCTTTTGCGCGCTCCATATGTTCCTTTTTAATCACCAGCGGTATTACGCGCATGCCCGCGAGCTTGTCGCCTTTTTTGACGGCAAATCCGCCGTGGCGCGTGGCTATCATCATGTCGCCCAATGCGTTTACCGCGTAAACGCGCTCCGAGTCAACCGTCAGAAGCCCGTCGGTTTCGGCAATAAGATCTATCTTGCCTTCCTTGGGCGCCGTAGCGCGCATGCCCCTACCCATGCATATATCTTTAAGTATCTCGGCCGCATCGTTCTCATGAAGCATCGTTTCGTCGTTTTCCCATATGTAAACGCTGTCCTTGCCGAGGCTCAGCAGCACGGGTATATCCTCCTCGGTTATTACGTGGCCTTTTCTGAACACCGCGTCTTTTTTAACGCCTTTTATAATCTGCGTTATGTCGTGGCACAAAACCTGCCCTACTGCGTCCTGCGTTTTAATAAGCTTCATTTAGTCCTCCCGCGCCGCGTCATTTGACTATTTTAGTTCACCCTTAAAGCATTCCAAGAAACATTCATCTGCATAGCGCCTTAGCTTTTCCGCGAACCGTTCGTACCTGTTAAGCAGGTCGCGCCCTTCGGGCGTCAGCTCGCTGCCGCCGCCGTACTCCCCGCCGGGCTTTCTCTCTATAAGCGCAAACCCGAGGTGCTCCTCCAGCTCGGACAGCATGTTCCACGCCTTGCTGTAGGATATCTGCATCTTTTCACACGCGCCCTTCACGGTGCCCGTATACTCGATCATGTGGAGCAGCAACGCGCCTTTTTTGTCAAACAGCTTGTCTTCGCGCAGCAGCGAGATTTCTATGGACGGGCGCAGCAGCTGTTCGTTGTGCCGCTCAATTAGCCGCGAATAATCGCCCGGCGCGTCCACGTCCCGCAGCACGCCTTCGTCGCCTACCTCTATCGTTTCAACGCCAGTACGGCATTGCTCGATTGCCTCTTTCAAACCTCCGCAGCATTCCGCCGCGATAAGCAGCGGCAGCACTTTAGAGGATAACAGCACCGGATGCCCTTCCTGCCCGCCGCACGCAGGCTTTGCTACAAGCGCTTTCGATTCCATCAGCCGCTTTATAGTATTCACCGTGAAAAGCGGCACGTCCACCGGAGAAAAAAACGTCCTGTCGCACTTGTCCGCGATATAAGAAAACCCGAGCTTTGCCGAATCAAACATCTCGGTGTGCGTATAGTCTTCGTTTCTTATGCAGATGACGCCCGATTTGGAAATATGTTTTGCGAGTTCCTCGCTTTTAAAGCCCGTCACGAGCACGATAGGAAACACTGCGGCCTGCTGAAAATTCGCTATTATGCGCTGCACCGTCGATATCGCACCGGTCTTTATCATTGGCTTGAAACCGCCCGTTGCGGAGAATTCCCCCGCCGCCGCTATAACCGCGCCCGTCTTCATTTGCGCCTCCTAAAAGAGATAAACCAAGTTGTATTTTTTTATAACTCGCTCTCCAAAAAAAATTAAATCCCCTGGATGTAATTGACCGACACAATCTCTATTGCTTTTAAGTTTATACTACGTATATTATAATGTCAAACCGATATTGCGCCATTATACGCAAAATTAAGTCGCATAATTGAACTAAAAAGTTTACGCGTCCGGGCAGGGTACGCGCTCTAATCTTTTATCAACCCACAGGTTTTGAGCGAGCCCCGCCGTTATGCACAGGCCGCCTACAAGGTTGTTAACGGAAAACGAACCCGTCAGCACTATATCGACCGCAATGCCGGAAAACACCTGCCCGACGAAAAGCAGCAGCGTCATATAAAACGACGATATCCTGCAAACGGCCGCGTTGAGCGCCACAACTATGAATAAGCCTAAAATGCCGCCCGTGTATATCCACACGTCGGGCGACAGCGAAAACTTCTGCATCATAGGCTCTGCCCTTCCCGCGACGAGCAGCGCCGCGGCCGATACGGCAAGGCCGACGATGTAGTTGAACAAAGCGCTTACAAGTACGCTGGTGCGCTGCGCGAGCAGCGCGTTTACCGTCCGCGACATGACGGTGGAAACGCCAATAAGCAGCGACATCGCTATCGGTATAACCGCCTGCGCCTCCGAGCCATACAGCATAGCCGCAATGCCGAGCACAACAAAAGCGATGCCTATAAGCTTCATTTTGTGGAACTCGCGCTTCGGCATGCCGCACAAACCCCAGCGGTCATAAACCAGCGAAGTCAGGCTCTGCCCCAACAGGCTGAGCGCGATTATAGCGGATACGCTTATGCTGCCGAATGCAATATTGCTGAATACCACCGACGCAACGCCTATCGCCCCGCCAAGGTACATATACAAAGGCTGCCGTTTTACGGAAAATACTCGCTCCCGCCTTATTGCCAGCAGCAAAAGCACAGTCAACAGCCCCACGATATGTATTACCACCGTTGAGGAATATACGCCGCTGTACGACGAAAGCTTGCCGTTTACGGCTACCATTACAGCGACGATTATGCCAGCCAGCACAGATAAAACATGATACATTGCGTTTGCTCCTTAGAGTTATATTAACACAGCGACTTGACTCAGTATATGACATATGCCATATTGTAAAAGAAAGGTTGAGTTTATGGTTAAAGAAAAGCTTATGCCGGAACATATTGCCGTATTGGCACGGTACGGGCTCGGGAATATCGACGTTTCCGATATATGCGTTTTCCGGTACAACAGCGGAGAATTCATATTGCGGCAGGGGTATCCTTGCCCTTATCTGCTGCTTGTACTTGAAGGCAGGATGAAGGTGCTCAGCACCGTGCCAAGCGGCAGGACGCTGCTTAATTGCTACCAGACATCGAGCGGCATAATAGGCGAAGTCGAATTCTCGGCGGACAGCGACTCGGCCGCGTCAAGCGTACAGGCAGTAACCCCGGTTGCGTGCATAGGAATACCGCGCGCGCGATTTGGCGACGAACTCAAAAGCAACGTAACGCTGTTAAGAGCCGTCAACACCGAGCTCGCGCAAAAGCTCTACCGTTCCAGCAAAAACAGCGCCGCGACGATACTCCACCCGCTTGATGAGCGGTTGTGCGCGTATATCGCGATGACGAATACGGGCGGCTGTTACAGGGAAAAGCTGACGGACACTGCCGAAATACTCGGAACGAGCTACAGGCACCTGCTAAGGACTCTTAACAAGCTATGCGCTAAGGGCGTGCTGGAAAAGACGCCGCAGGGCTATATTATAAGGGATGAAGCCGAGTTAAGGCGCATAGGCAAAGACTGCTATATATAAAGCGCTCAGCCAAGGGCGGTATCAAGCACCATCATTATCGCAAACCCCGCGAGGCAGCCTATAGTGGATATATCGGTATTAGACCCCTCCTGCTGCGCCTCGGGTATAAGCTCTTCAACTACCACGTATATCATTGCGCCCGCCGCGAAAGCAAGCGCATATGGCAGTATCGCCTGCATCGAAAGCATGGCCAAAACGCCCGTTACGCCCGCCAGCGGCTCAACGATACCTGAAGCCTGGCCGTATAAAAACGCTTTTGAGCGGGAAAAACCTTCCCTTCTCAATGGTATTGATACCGCCGCGCCTTCGGGAAAATTCTGAAGCCCTATGCCAACTGCCAGCGCCAGCGCCCCTGCGACTGAGGCGGACGACAAGCCGTACGCCGCAGCGCCGAACGCCACGCCTACCGCCAGCCCTTCCGGTATGTTATGCAGCGTGATTGCCAGCACCAGCAGCACGCTGCGCTGCCAGCCGGTCTTTATGCCTTCGGCTTTGCTTTTGTTAAGCCCCAAATGCAGATGCGGCAGTATCTTGTCCACCAGAAACAGGAACATGCCGCCGGCCAGAAAGCCGATTGCCGCGACGAGCCACGGAGGAGTGGGTCCGCCTTCCGCCATTTCTATCGCGGGAGCAAGCAGCGACCAGAAGCTTGCCGCTATCATCACGCCGGAGGCAAACCCCAGCATGCCGTTCAATATTTTCTTATCTATGGTTTTAAAGAAGAATACGAGCGACGCGCCCAGCGCAGTGACTCCCCATGTAAAAAGAGTGGCAAACAACGCCTGTAACACGGGATCAATTTCCTTAAGCCATACTATCATAAGAGCATACTTCCTTTGCCTGACTTATAGGTTTAAATCCTGTTTACTTAGGCTAAGCAAATCATATCGGCGGCGTTTTGTCAACCGTCATATACAACGTACGGCATATATGTGTAATATGAATAATATCGATTTGTGGCTCTAGAAAAAACGCTGAAATACTGCAGGAGAGGGTTTTTTCGCCCGCCAATGAAGCGGAATTAACGCCGCCCTTGCAGGTTAATATAAGTTCTTGGCGTTACGCCAGTTTTATCTTGTCGATTGCATAATCAATCGCGGCAACCTGCTCAGCGGTAAGCGGCCCGAATTCCATCGCGGCTGCCAGTTCCGTTACCTGCTTGGTATCGCGAAATCCGGGTATCGGTATTGTCCTGCCGCTCTTGGCCCATAGCCATCCGAGCGCGCCCTGAACCAGCGAGCGCCCGCCGACGGCAAGCATCTCTCTTATCGCTCCGAGCTTCTCCAGCAATTCGGGGTTTGCCTTGCCGTCTTTGAAATAGAAATTCCAGTCTATGTTATACCCTCTTATGTCGTCCTTCGAAACCGCTTCGGAACCGGGCGTATACTTCCCGCTTAAAACTCCCATCCCCAGCGGCGTGCGGTTTATGCTGGCGAGGCCGTATTCATCGCATACCTTTAATATGCCGTCCGCATTTATAAACACGTTATACTGGTGCTGTATCGCAGCCCCGTTCGTATTTTTAGCAAAGAAATCTATGAGGTCGGGATGGTCGGTGCTCCAGCCGTAAGCGCGAATCTTGCCCTCTTTCTTCAATTCGTCCAGCGTTTCGAACACTTCTCCCGCCTTTTCCAGCGGCACATACCACTCATGGCACTGGAAAAGGTCAATGTAGTCGGTATCAAGCCGCCTTAGCGAATCCTCGCAGGATTGCCTAATAAAGTCCGGCTCTACGCTGCTGCCTGTCCAGATTTTCGTTTCCTCGTCGAAAATGTTGCTGAACTTGGTAGCGTACACTACCTTGCTTCTTCTGTCCTTGAGCGCCTTGCCCAATATCCTTTCGCTGTGGCCGCACCCGTAAAGGCTTGAAGTGTCAAACAGCGTTATGCCGTGATCGAACGCCGCGTGCAGCGCCCTTATCGATTCGTCGTCGTCCGCCCATTCAAAACCAGTCATTGCGCCGTCCCACCTGTAAAACGGCCCGCCTATCTGCCAGCACCCGAGCCCCAGCGCACTTACCTCTATTCCCGATTTTCCAAGCACTCTATTTTCCATAACCTCACCCGCATAATTTATTGCAGTTACTGCAGTATACATCATAGTTTTATTATGCGGGCATTGAAAGTACCGATTCCCGGCGTTTTTGATAGTGCCAATATAGCAGACAGAAAGATAATACGATGAGTCAAAATCACCTGTTTAGCGTAGGGAACCGAAAGTGAGCGCTGCCAGCGGAATCAGAACCGATGCGCTGCCGGGGGCAGATAAAGCAAGGTTCTGATTCTGTGAGCTTTAATGAACGCAAGCGATAGCGCAGCGTGAATTTTCAAGCGAACAGAGGAAGATGAAGCGAATAGAGGACGGGCCTTTCGCGCCCTCCCGTTTTATCTGCATAAACATCACGAACACTTATCGCTCTAACGCTAAAAAAACACGAGACATAAGAAACGCAATATACATCTCTTATGTCTCTTGATGAAATATTTCTAGTTTGGTGCTGAGCGACGATGCTCTCCTGCTTTTCATGCATATCGCGAGCCGTTCTTACAGAAACTACAAATATTAACTATGCATGAGGTTTTTTATGAGCACCCAGAATACCAAGGATACCGACGATAAGGATAGGCTTATCGAGGGTGAATTCACATCTGAAAACATAAAAAAGATATTCAAGGAAAGCACGGACATAGTCCACAGGGATATATTTATAAAAAACCGCGAAGACCTTAAGGTAACGCTGTTCTTTGTGGACGGCATGGCCGACCAGAAAATAATAGGCGACAACATAGTCTTCCCGCTCGCACGCAGCCGCTGGTACGAGAACTGCACGACGCAGCAGCAGGCTTACGACTTATCGATTAACGGCGGCATCGAAGCTTCGTCGATAAAAATAGTAAAGAGCTTGAAGGAAGCGATAGAGCTGATGCTCGTCGGCATGACGATACTCGTGTTCGATAAAATAAAAAACGGGTTTGTCGTAAACACTATAGGCTTCATAGACAAGCGCAGCATAACGGCAGCAACCGAGGAGAATACGTACCGCAGCGGTAAAGACAGCTTTGTGGAAACGCTGCGCACCAACACCGCGACATTGCGCAAGAAGATAAAGAGCCACAACTTTGTAATCGAGGAAGACAGCATTGGAAAGCAGAGCAGCACGCGCTACGTTATAGCGTATATGCACAACATATGTAACGACGAGTTTATTACGGCGCTTAAGCAGCGCATAGCGGAAATAGACCAGGACAAGGTAATGACGATACAGGACATATACACAAACGTCGTAAAGGAAAAGTACGTGCCGTTTCCCACCGCGATAATAACCGAGAAGCCCGACGTGTGCTGCCTAAGCCTTATGGAAGGCAAGATAGCGGTCATAGTGGACGAGCTGCCTTACGCGCTGCTGCTGCCCGCAGTGTTTGGCGACTTTTTTCAGTCGACTGCCGACTACGGCGAAAACTTTATCGTCACTTCGTTTTTCAGGATAATACGCTACGCGTGCTTTTATATAGGCATAACGCTGCCCGGCTTTTTCGTGGCCGTAACGATGTTCCATCCGGGCATGATACCCTACAGCCTCGCTATTAAAATAGCCGCGTCGCGCACCGGCGTGCCTTTCAGCATGATAATAGAGGTGCTTATAATGTCATTCGCTTTCTATGTGCTCATTCAGGCGAGCATGCAGATAAGCCGAGCGATAGGCGCTACGATATCGATAGTCGGCGGCCTCGTGCTCGGACAGGCGGCAATAACGGCGGGCATAGTTTCTCCTGCCACGATAGTCGTAGTCGCGACGGCTTCGATCTGCTCAATGGCGGTGCCCAATAAGGAAGTCAACTCGGCGTTATGGCTGTTCCAGCTTGTATGCACTCTTTTTTCCGCCGTACTCGGGCTTATAGGCATGGTAATAACGCTGCTTATCATCTTTTTCCTGCTCGCGAAACTAAAGCCGCTGGGAGTTAATTATCTCGCACCTTATGCCACGCTTCGTCCGCTTCAGCTTGACGATTCAATAGTGAAGTTTCCCGCAAGCTGGATTAAGCACAGGCCGTTATACCTCGCACCCAAAGACAAACGGAGGGCGCGCTAGTGGTTAAACGCAAGATTCTGCTGTTCATTATTGCCGCAATATTCGCCTTTGCCTCAGGGTGCACGTTTCCCGAGTCCTTTCCGATAGAAAAAGATCAGAACATACTTATAGCGGGCATAGACGTGGAGGGCAAAGATATAGTGCTTACCGTGGTTGTCGACGCCGTAAGCTCGGGCGGCGAACCCGGCAAAGAAAAGATATTATATAAGCTCTTTGAAACAAGGGGGGCTACGGTGTTCGAAGCGTACGATAAGCTTTACACGCTGATGGAGAAACGCCCGTCATGGTACCATACGAAGTATATACTGCTCGGGGAAGACGCCGCGAGGTCGGGCGTAGATAAGCTGCTCAGCTTTTTTACCGAAGACGACGAAACGAGGCTGCTCTACCGCCTTGCGGTAATAAAAGATATGACGGCGGGCGAATATCTTGAGCAGGCCAACACAGGCAAAGAGGACCTTGCCGGGTATCTCGACGCGCTTTTTTCCTCCGTGCTGCAGACCGGAAAATCGCGGGAGATACATATCATCAACTATGCGATACACAGTCAGGTTCCGTGGCTGAGCATATATATGCCGGTGTTCCAGGTTGTAGAAAACCCTGCGCAATCGAAAGGCTCTAAAGGCGGAAGCGGCGGCGACAGCAGCAGCGGCGGCGATTCCGGCGAAAAGAAACAGCTGACAATGCTCAACGGCTACGCGCTTTTCGACGGCGACAGGCTCGCGGGATTTCTGGACGGAGATGTATCGCGCGGGCTTAATGTGCTCACAAACAATATCCTGAAATCGGATATATCCGTCAAACACAAGGACGGCAGCGGCGTGGGGCTCGAGATCATCAAATGCGAGTCTAAAATTGAGCCCTGCTTCGATCCGCTATCCGTCAGCATAAACGTCTCTGTAAAATCCAACCTGGTCGAATACCACAGTGTGAATCCATTGGACGCGCAGGACATCGTTTACCTTGAAAACCAGCAGAGCCGGCTTATCTGCGATGAAATAGCAACCGTGATTGAATGCATGCAGCAGCTCGGGTCGGACCCTGCCCGCATAATGGATTCTTTTTACCATAAAGACCCCGTCAAGTGGCAGGCGATGCAAAGCGACTGGAAAGAGCTGTTTTCATCGCTCAACTTTAGCATAAGGGTCAATTCGCAGATACAAAACACGTACGAGCTAAGCCAGCCGGTAAGCAGCGGAGGTGGCTGACGCATGCTGATTATATTATGCATATTCATACTTATATCATTTTTCGAGGTAAGGAGCCTTTTTAAACGAAAGGAAAAAGCCGAAGCCGTGCTTTTTATAATATTAGGCTCAGCCGCAGTTGCGTTGGGAGTGTTTCTAATGCTGGCTTCCGACTTTACGAGTTTTGCAAAAATAATGCTCGATATATTCAATGCCGACTAGGAGGTAGCGATGCAGGACAAAAGTAATCAGAAAATAACGTTACTTCAGGCGCTGCTCCTATTTGCCGTGATGAGGCACACCGCTTCGATGCGCTATATACCCAGCACTACTACCGGTACCGCTCATCAGGCGGCGTGGCTGACGATAATAGTAAGCACTGTGATATACATACCGTTTTTTCTGATGCTTTTCGGGGTAGTAAAGAAATTTGAAGGCAATTCGCTTCACGATATATTCTGCAAGATATTCGGCAATATTGTTGGCAAATCGCTGTGCGTGCTCTATATGCTTTGGCTTTTTGTATTGCTCGGCCTTTACTTAAGATACGCCGGAGCGAATCTCGTAACCACGGTATTCGTAGGAACGGATGAAATGCTTATCATGTTTCTTGCCGTATTTGTAGTCGGCATTATGCTCAGGTGGGGCATACAGGTAATTTCGCGCATGAACAAGATAATATTCGTGCTTATGGTCGCACAATTCGTCATTATACTGTTCTTTCTGTTCCTGCATTTCCGCCCCGATTTCGTGACGCCGATAAGCACGCTCGACATAGTGCCGGTTGTTAAATCAAGCGTCTATCCGCTTACGCTGCTTGCGTATTTAACGCCGCTTTTTGTGTTCAACGACCAGATAGCATATGACAAGAAAAACCGCAACAAGCTTTTGTTTATCGCCGGATATATCACGATAAAGGATATACTGATGATGCTCGCGCTCATAGGCATGCTGGGCTGGCAGCTAATAAGCAAGCTGCGGCTCCCCTTTTTTTCGGCGGTTGAAAATATTTCGCTGTTCAATTCTTCGGCGGGCATAGATTCGCTCTTCATGTCCATCTGGATACTCGCGGAGTTTATATCAATTTCGTTCTTCACCTACTGCATATCAAGGCTTTTAAAAAACATGTTCGGCCTTAAAAGCGACGTGCCTTTGCTCACTCCTCTGCTGGGGTTCGCGCTGTTTTTCGCGGCGTACTTCAGCTCGGAAATATTTCAGCTTACCAAGTTTTCCAAGTACGTCGCCCCTTATCTTAACCTCTTTTTCGGGCTCGCCATACCCGTAATACTCTTTATTACAGGTAAAATACGAAAAATGATTTGAAAATCGTTATATAGTGTAATATCATTAATATAACAAAGTATCATCAATATAATATCGGCATCATCGTACTAACTGCATCTGGTGTGAATATAGAGGTATTCTTATGAACAGCAGACTGCGCGTACGGCCCGCCGAAGCGGCGGATATAAAGACTCTTGCGGCGCTTGCCCGCGACATATGGGAGCAGCACTACACTCCCATAATAGGCAAAGCCCAGGTAGCCTACATGCTTGAAAAATACCAGTCGCAAAGCGCAATTAAGCGCGATATTAAAGACGGCTGCGTGTATTATATCGCGCTTTACGACGATGTGCCCTGCGGCTACAGCGCCGTCGCACGGGATGCGGACGCCCTGTATTTAAGCCGGATGTATGTAAAGCAGGGTTACCGGCGCAAGGGCATTGCCCGGGCAATGCTCGATATGATAGACGCGTATGCGCGCAAGAACAAAATAAAGCGCGTATGGCTCACGTGCAACAGGTATGATACCGCCGCGATAGAATCATATAAAAAACTCGGCTTCATGATAACGGACAGAGTTATGGGCGGAGGCGGCGCCGGGCCCAACGACTGCGTGCTGGAAAAGAAACTCGCTTAAAGCTCTGCGTCACAAATCGTTATACTGCAGGGGTTCAGTCAATCGCCGGCAAAATAAAAGCGGTTGATTTTTTTATATGAAAAGCAACACTGGAAAGGCAGGCTATATATATGTCCAAACCGGCAAAAAAGACAAACGTAATGCGCGTTTTGGAAACGCACGGCATACCTTACCGGCAATACGAGTACGATTCGAGCGACAACATGATAGACGGCGTAAGCGTCGCCCGTATGATAGGCCAGGATCCCGAGCGGGTGTTTAAAACGATAGTCACCGTAGCGAAAAGCCGCACCAATTACGTGTTTGTGCTGCCCGTAAACAAAGAGCTTGACTTGAAAAAGGCAGCGAAAGCCGTCGGTGAAAAGAGCGTAGAGCTGATACCAGTTAAGACGATAGAGCCTCTTACCGGCTATATAAAGGGCGGCTGCTCGCCTATAGGTATGAAAAAGCAGTTTGCGACGGTAATCGACGAAACTGCACTTCTTTACGACAACATAATATTCAACGCCGGCAGGGTGGGCGCGCAGGTCGAAATTGACCCGCGGCTTTTAGAGCGCGTCATACCCTTAAGCTTTGCAGACATTACGGAAGATTAGTCCGCTTTAAGCTCCCCTTTTATCACCGTCACGGCCTGCCCGTATATGAGCACGCGCTCGCCTGTTACTTTCAGCCGCAGCTCTCCGCCGCGCTCGGATATCTGCCGTGCAAAAAGCTGGGTTTTGCCAAGCTTTTCCGCCCAGTACGGCCCGAGGCAGCAGTGAGCCGAGCCGGTAACGGGGTCTTCGTCTATGCCTATAGCGGGAAAAAAGCACCGCGACACAAAATCGGTGTCCTCGTCGTCTGCCTTCGCCGTAACCAGTACGCCCCTCGTCGTTATGCTCTTCATCAGCGCAAGGTCGGGCTTTAAGCTTTTTACCGTCTGCTCGTCCTCAACCTCGACTATATAGTCTATCCTGTTCCTGCCGATATACTTTATAGGCACTCCCAGGCTTTCACGCATAGATTTTGGCGCGTCCGTCTCTTCGTCCGGCTCAACGGGAAAATCCATCTCAATCCACAACCCGTGTTTTTTGGCCTTTAATAGCGAGCGCTTGGTATGGAACCTTATCTCAGGCGCGCTTGTCAGCCCCTGTTCCCATAATACGTGCGCGCTTGCAAGCGTGGCGTGCCCGCACAGGTCAACCTCGGTCTTAGGCGTAAACCAGCGCAGCATATATCCGTCCGACGCCTTTAACAGAAACGCCGTTTCCGGATGGTTCATCTCCGCCGCCACGTGCTGCATCCATTTATCGTCCTTCGCGGTTTCAAGCACGCATACGCCCGCAGGGTTGCCCCTAAAAGGCCTGTCGGTAAAAGCGTCGACTGTGTATATGTACATTTATTCCACCCCGTTTACAGTATTTATATGCAAGTATACCATAAACTTCACGCGGCCGCTAATTTACAATTCTTAATACGCGCTCATTATTGCCCGGGAAAGTACATTTTAAAGATCGCGGAATCGGGCGTTTTTAGCAAACAAAAAACGCCCGTATTTTCACACAAGCGTTTCGTACTGCCGTTAATCAGGTCATGCTTCCCGGCTTTGATATATCCTGAAGCGCGTGCCCCGCGTTGTGCTGCAGTTCCGGCTGCGTCGATATATCGCCGAGCGCCACTATACCCACCAAAGTGCCCCGCTCTACGATAGGTAGCCGCCTTATCTGATGCTGTCCCATCATCCTTGCCGCGTCCTGCGCGTCCATATCGGGCGAGCCGACGATGGGATTAGAAGTCATCACGTTGGATATCGGCTGCCACATAGTGTTCTTCCTGTCCGCAACGTACCGCAATGCTATGTCCCTGTCCGTAACTATGCCTATCACCTTGTTGCCCTCGCATATCGGTATCGAGCCCACGTTGTACTGCTTCATAAGCTCCGCCGCCTTCTCCACCGGTTCGTCGGCGCTCATGCAGGCTATTTCTTTTGTCATTATATCTCTTACTTTCATAAAAACGCACCTCCGGCATTATGTTGCCCCGTATGCGGCCTTTTTATTTACGCACATCAAATCTCACTACTTGAACACCATATTAAAATATAACAAGACAGCTTTTTGTTGCCACAATATTCCACAGGATATATAATTATATTATGAAAACCAGCGACAAAGTAATATCGGCAAAAATACTGGGGCTGTTTGCGCCCGTGATAATATCGCTGCTGCTGTGGTGGGGCGGCGTGCTGCTGCATCAGGATATTGAAGGGGTTTTTATAATTCTGATAGCTGCCGGCATCGCGGCGGGCATAATACTGGACGTTACCGCGCTGCGCAAGTTTTTGCTGCGCCTTTATGATCTGCCGCTCTGGGCGCTGTTCATAATAGAAGGCTTTTATTCCATTATAATCTACGGCGTATTTATGGGATTTCCCGTGCCGTGCAGCCTCGCCGGCATATTCGGAAGCTACATCGTGCTGCGGCGCGGCATAGTCGGCTGCTCGCCAAAAAGCGCCATAAAGAGCGATTTCGCCATGGCAGATTTGTTTTCGTTCATATTGCTTCTAGTTTTATGCGTTTGCACCGCCGTGCTGTCGCTTAACGAGCCGACTTTAGGCTCTCAGCTGAAGTCTATGCTGGGCCTTAGTTTCAGCGTCGATATGTGGATGATATGGCTTCTGATATTTGCGGGAGGAGCATTTCTTCTTGCTTTTCAGCACTTTGGCTCAAGGCTCGTAGCGCGCGCAATGCTCAAAAAGGAAAAAGCCGCTTAACTATCTCACCGCCCCTCCGTGGAAATAGCACTCGTACGTCTTTGTTCCGCCGCAGAATATCTCCTCATACCCTCTGAACCATTCAAAGCTCCCGCTTACGGTGCAATGATAGCAGTGTTCGCCGCTGCTATGCACGAGCGGACCCCTGTATGGGAAATCTTCCTTCACGAGCATAAGCGATTCCTTCAAGAATTCGCCCGAAAAGCTTTTATCCAGCACGCGGCCTGTATAATTCATAGCCCATACCGGCTTGCCACCCAGCCACACGGCCTCTTCGCCCGAAAAGTTTTCTCCGCCGAGATACGTGTCTATATAAAGGTATTCTCCTTCCTGATACCTTAAATCATGCGAGCCGGGCCGCGACGAGGGCTGTTCGGGAGCATTCGCCGCATACCCGTTCCTTTTCGCCCTGCAGAGAAACGCTTTTATATCCCCGTTTATATCCGCCGCGCATTCAAACTCTCCCCCCGCGCAGCCGCTCTCATCCTTAAGCAGGCGGTCTATGCTTACCATAAGCAGCGCGCTTAGCTTTATGAGATTGTCTATATCGGGCAGCGACTCGCCCGACTCCCACTTGGATACCGCCTGCCTCGATACGCCCATGCTTTCCGCAAGCTGCTCCTGCGACAGCCCTCGCTTAGTTCTTACCGCCGCCAGCTTTTCACTGAAACCCATAACAATCACCTCTTAGAAAATTATATAACAAAGCGGCGACTGTTTCCACCAACCGCAGCTTGCGATTTGTCAACTGCCCGTTGCGGGCATAAGTTATATCAATTATTAAAGCTTTCAATGCTTTGCTTGTTTGCCTGTGAAATGAAGTATACGCTTCAAGCCGCGCAGCCCCGGCGGATGCTATTTGTACGCGCACATACCGTCAAGTGCGCTGCACAGCTTTATAACGCCGGCGTTGCCGTTTTCAACGATGAACCTGAACGTTATGCCGCCAGTATCCAGCTCCATTATGCTTATTGCCCGCTCCTCGTCAAAAGAGGCTATACGAGCACGCTTTATATTCTTATACGGAACGTACAGATAGGAGTAATCGAGCGTTTCTTTGCGCCTGTTTCTTTTATTAAGCTCCTGCGAAATCACTACCAGCCCGCTGCCGGTTGCTATAAACGCGAGCTTTGCGGAAGCGCAAACATATTGCTGCAGCTTTGCCTTCATAATACGAGTCCGCTTTATATTCATCTAGGGCTGAAACGCCGCAAGCCTTGCGTACGGGCTCCGTCCCCCTTGTTTTTAAAATCACCAGAAGTTATGTATATAATGCATTTAATGGTATGTGCTGTCGAGCGAATTGCTCATGCCTGCATATTCCTGCTAATATATATTAAAAAAGTTCCATGGTTGATGGACTTTTTCTCGTTGTTAATGCTTTAAACCGCAACTAATCAAAGCTGTATTCAAATATAGACGGTGCGAAAGAGGCTAAGCGAAAAATAACGACGACCGAAGCGCCGCTGTGTGCAGAGCGTCAATCGTCGAATGGGGAGACGTATTAAAGAAAGGCAACAATAAAAATCGCATAACTTTATAATCGATATTGGATATGATAATACACAACGCAAATAAAAGCTTCACCCAAAACAGGTGACTTTTATTATTTTGGCTTATTTCATTATAAAATTGAACAGTTCGGACTTTCTTTTTATGCCGAGTTTTGAATATATGTTTTTGACGTGAGTCTTTACGGTGTTCTCGCTTAAAAAAAGTTCCTGTGCTATTAGCTTATACGTGCGGCCTTTAAGCAACAGCGCCGCTATTTGTTTTTCGCGTTCTGTCAAAGCGTCGGCGTCTTTCGGGAAATTCAGCATACTATCGTCCCAGTATGCCCTCGGGCTTTCTTGTGAGCCAGCATCGCCCCGCTCTGTGTTTAATTCCGAAGTGATGTCTTCGGAGTTTTTCTTTATCATCATCGAAAGCAGCTTTTGCAGCATCGGAAGTATTATCAGCGTTATGCATATCACGGCCATTGTCACAATGGAAAGGCTGGTATTTGAAATCGTTAAATCGTTACCTGCGATCAGCTTTCCCGCCAGCACTCCTATCATCACTCCGCTGAAACCGACGCTCAATATGACCGCATGGTTTTTAACCATTTCAAGCATCTCAACAAGTATGCTCCACCAAAACACGTCGGAGATCGCCCACGCTCCCATCATTACCGTGTTGACTATAAGAAAGCTGATTACCGAATAATCAAGCGTTAATGACAGCAAAAAGCCCAAGCCTATCAAACCGACGGCCACATAAAGCATTGTGCCGCGATCCTCCGAGTTGCGCAGACGCATCATTATGGTTGCCGCGCCTACGTAAGGAAGCAGCCAGTACCAGCTCGAAAAGGCGGAAGAATCGTATTTTGGGTTTACGACCTGCGTCATTATTCCAAAATCTATAGAAATGATGGCAATAAACAGGAACAGCAATACGAGCGCTTTTATGCCCGACTTTTTATTGAATTGCCTCTCGGACGTTTTGCTGTCCTTAAAGCCTGCTTTTACCGTCAACAGCCATGCCGCTGCCAGCACTATCATTGTGAACGCGGCCGCCGCCTGTACCGATATAAGCAGCGCGATATTGTTGATAACCATTTTTAGCACGGATATGTTTATCAGCATCAGAGCCGCAGTGCGGAACCGGTTTTCATACGTTATGCATATCCTGATAAACTGGCCGGACGCGGTGATGCACACTCCGGCAAGCGTCGAGCATACTATAAGCGATATCATCCATACCGTATATGAGGGAAAGAAAAAAGTAACGGTGCCAAGTACGCATACGGGCAGCGCATATTTCAGAATATTCCGGGCTGCTTTGATCGTTCTTATGAATATGCCGCCCAGCACGAGCCCTATTATCTGCATGCCCAGAGATATATCGAGCATCTCGCTGCCCTTAAGCCTAAAATTCTCCGCGAGCGCATACAAAAGCTGTCCCTCATACGGGATGCTCACTATCCAGGCTCCCAGCAGGCTTATTATTATAATGGGACCCTTTCGGTCATTTTCTCCCCAAAATGCGTCTCTCTTTTTAAAGGGCGCCGTTATAGATGTAAATAGTTTTTTAATAATGGGCTCTTTCATATACCGGCCCTTCAAGTTTTATATTATGCGGCACTTAAAGTATATATTATTCTATATATAATTTCAAATGTTGATGACGCTGCACAGCTAATGCTTAAAACAAACGAATCAAAACCAGCTAAAAAACAAAGCAGGCACTAAATTTTCCATTTGTTATAATAATAGAACCAATTATCTATGAATAAAACTCAAGAAGCCTGCCAGCGTCTTTGCTAACAGGCTCCCCGATTAAATATATATATAAATTAAAATTGAATCCGGCAACTACCTACTCTTCCAGGCCGTGTCCAGCCAAGTACCATCGGCGTGTAAGGGCTTAACTTCTGTGTTCGGTATGGGAACATATTTTTTCTACTACTTAAAAAGCTGATAATATTTTTTCCATCATGAACCTATATGTATCACTATCTAATTCGGCTTTTCCGGATACATTTATATCTGTATCGAATTTATTATCGTGATGTTTAATATCTTTATTTTTTTCTTGTATTTCTTCTTTACTTTCCAAATCTTCTATATAAATTTTCATATAACCACATTTTTTATTCAATGAAAATAAACAAGAAGGAAAACGCCCTCTTATACCACAAAAAGGATATCTATAATTTTCAATATTTATTTCATATGTATATTGAGTTTCTTTTTCATCATCATACATAATAAAGTCGGTTAAAATACTTTTTGTTTTAACGATATTATCAGTTGATTTTAAAAAGTACCATATTACATCAAGCCATTCTTTACAATTATCCAGTTCAGGTGGATTTGCGTCATTATGTTCAATATTATTTCTAATGTTCAAAAGTTTCTGCATAATGAATGGTCGAACAATCTTATAGTCTCTTAACACCTCTAAGTATCCCTTTGGCATATTCTTATATTTTATATCTTTAAGAGAATATAAACTTTCAATCAACTTTAACCTTTGATTTAAACTTCTTTTTAAATTTGAGATGCCATCTGCAAGATCAAGCGATGTATTTGCGTGTTCTATTCGATTGCATGCATGGTCCCATATTTCATAAGACCGCTTCCATAAGTCCTCATCTATGATTTCTTCAGCGCCAGCTTGTAACATATCCCATTCTATAATCTCGTTAGAGATATAAATAGTCTTTTGCATATCCACCCCAGAAAGTCTATTGCTTCTAAGTTAAAGCAATGTCTAATTAAATTTATTCTATCACATATATTCAGTAATGTAAAATTATAATAATAAAGCAAGAAGCCTGCCAGCATCTTTGCTAACAGGCTCCCCGATTAAATATATATAAATTAAAATTGAATCCGGCAGCTACCTACTCTCCCAGGCCGTGTCCAGCCAAGTACCATCGGCGTATAAGGGCTTAACTTCTGTGTTCGGGATGAGAACAGGTGGAACCCCTTAGCTATCACCACCGGAAAATATTATCTTGTTTCGAATCCAGTCTTGCGACTGTCTTCGAGGTCTTGCCTCGCCTGCGCTTAACGCGCGACCGGCTCGGCGCTTATACCGTCTCACTTTGAGCTTACGTTGCCGTTTCCCGGATGAACCGGTTAAACGGCATGCTGCTTTTGTATCCCGTAAACCCTATTTAATATATAACGGTTAATCTGTTTTGTCAATGTTAAGAGCACATTGAAAACTGCTAAAGAATTAGAAGCAAGTCTTAGGCTTGATGAATCAATATATACAATCTTTATGAAATCAAGCTTTCGACCTATTAGTACTGGTCAGCTGAATGCATTACTGCACTTACACCTCCAGCCTATCAACCTT
>JBLNCA010000031.1:0-24210 GCA_050260375.1 Burkholderiales bacterium
GGTAGTGCAGTTGCCAGACCGCACTTCATTTTAAATCAAAAGGAGTTTTTATGTCTTGCCTCATCGCTTAAGCTTTACTGAACCCCACGTCTAACGCGGGGTTTTCTTATACAAAAAAGGCTTCCCCTCGAGGGGAAGCTGGCAAATGCGAAGCATTTGACTGATGAGGTGGATAAGGGACGAGCAATTATGCGATACAAAATCAACCAAGCGCAAATCGGCGATTTTAGAGCGCTTACTATAAGATTCAAAGTGGGTAACACCTCATCCGGCGCTTCGCGCCACTTTCCTCTGTTCGCAATAGTCGCCTGCCGTCACTATCGTTCGGCATGCTCCTTTACTCACAGAGCCTTCGGCTCGCTTCTTCACCCACTGGGTGCGCTCGCCTTCGGCTCCCCTAAGGGGAAGGCTTACTTTCAATTTACACGCTTTTTAAGGCTTCTCCTTGAGGAGAAGCTGTCGCCGACAGGCGACTGATGAGGTGTTATTAACAAAAAGGCCATGAGTACTCTTTTGTACCCATGGCCTTGATTTATGTTAATTCTCTTTTTGCAGTTCCGGAGCGGCCGCGCCAGTATCGCTTTCCTGGGCTTCTTTCTTTCTGAACGCGGGCTTGCCGTCTTTCATATACATGTATATGTTGTCGCTTATGCTTATCTTGCCCTCGAGTATCTCCTCGGAGAGCTGGTCTTCGACAAGCTGCTGTATCATGCGCCGCAAAGGCCGCGCGCCGTAGTTCTCGTCGAACCCCTCTTTGGCAAGGTAATCTACGGTGTCCTCCGAATAGCTCATCGTTATCTCGCGCTCCTCAAGGCGTTTTATTACGTTGCCCAGCATCAGCTTTACTATCTCCCTCGTGTGCTCGGGGCTTAACTTATGGAACACGATTATGTCGTCAAGCCTGTTTATAAACTCGGGACGGAACGACTTTTTAAGCTCTTCCAATAGTCCCTGCTTCATCTGCTCGTATCCGCTGTCGCCAGGCCCCGGCGCCGAAAAGCCTATCCTCTTTGTCTCTATATCGCGCACACCGAGATTGGACGTCATTATTATGACGGTATTCTTAAAGTCTACGACGCGGCCTTTAGAGTCTGTAAGCCTGCCGTCCTCGAGTATCTGCAGCAGCATGTTGAACACATCCGGGTGAGCCTTTTCTATCTCGTCGAGCAGCAGCACGGAGTATGGGTTTCTCCTCACCTTTTCGGTAAGCTGTCCGCCCTCGTCGTATCCTACGTATCCCGGAGGCGAGCCTATCAGCTTGGACACGGCATGCTTTTCCATGTACTCCGACATGTCGAGCCGTATCATCGAGTTCTCGTCCCCGAACATCACCTCGGCAAGCGCCTTGGAAAGCTCCGTCTTGCCTACGCCCGTAGGCCCTAAGAATATGAATGAACCCACAGGGCGGCGAGGGTCTTTAAGCCCCGCGCGCGAACGGCGTATGGCCTTCGATACCGCGACGCAAGCCTCATTCTGCCCTATTACGCGCCGGTGCAGCGTGGCTTCAAGGTTAAGCAGACGCTTTGCCTCGTCCTCCGTGAGCTTTACAACGGGTATGTGAGTCCAGCTCGACACTATCTCCGCTATCTCCGTCTCGGTGACTCGGCCTTCGCGCGTCTTGGTGCTTGCTTCCCATTCTTTTTTCATCTCCGCGATGCGTTTTTCTATGTTCTTTTCCTCGTCGCGGAGCTGCGCCGCCCTCTCAAAGTTCTGGTGCGTTATCGCCTGCTCCTTTTCCTTGCGGAGACGCTCGGCTTTTTCCTCGAGCCGCTTGATGTCGGGCGGAGCGGTATATAGCTTCAGCCTTACCTTGGAAGCCGCCTCGTCCATCAGGTCTATCGCCTTGTCGGGCAGGAACCTGTCGGATATATACCTTGCCGAAAGCTCTACGGCCGCCTTAAGAGCCTCGTCCGTTATCTTCACCTTGTGGTGCGCCTCATACCTGTCTCTTAAACCCTTTAATATCTCGAGAGTCTCCTCGCGCGTGGGCTCGCCCACCGGTACCGGCTGGAAGCGCCTTTCGAGCGCGGCGTCCTTTTCTATGTTCTTTCTGTATTCGTCGTAAGTAGTCGCGCCCACCACCTGTATCTCGCCTCTCGCGAGCGCCGGTTTGAGTATATTTGCGGCGTCCATCGCGCCCTCAGCCGCGCCTGCGCCCACGATGGTATGTATCTCGTCTATGAACAGTATCACGCTGCCCGAGCTTTTAAGCTCCTTAAGCGCCTCTTTCAGCCTGTCTTCGAACTCTCCCCTGTATTTTGTGCCCGCTATCATGCTCGCAAGGTCCAAAGCCACTACGCGTTTTCCCGCAAGCAGTTCGGGCACGTTGCCGTCCACGATGCGCTGCGCAAGGCCTTCCGCTATCGCGGACTTGCCCACGCCCGGCTCGCCTATGAGCACGGGGTTGTTTTTAGTCCTGCGCGACAGCACCTGCGTTATGCGCTCTATCTCCTGCGTGCGCCCAATTACCGGGTCTAGTTCGCCGTCCCTCGCGGCCTTCGTTAAGTCCCTGCCGAACTTGTCAATCTTGGGCGTCCTGTCGTCCTTTTTCTGTCCCGATTCCCCGCCCGAGACGTTTTCGCCGGTAACGTTGTATATGCCGTGTTCTATCTCGCCGAAATCGGTGCCCAGGTCGCTCAATATGCGGAACGCTACGCTCTCCTTTTCCTTTATCAGCGCCATAAGTATATGTTCGGTGCCTACATAGCTCTGCCTGAGCTGCTTCGAGAACGCGACGCTCAGCTCGAGTATCTGTTTTGAGCGCGGCGTATATCCAAAGCCCTGGGTAAACTCGTAATCGCCTTTTCCGATGAGAGAAAGCAGGTTTTCCGTGACCGCCTCCTCCGAAATGCCCGACATGCTCAACAGGTTAGCCGCGGCGCCTTGCTTTTCACATATCAATCCAAGCAGCAGATGCTCGGTGCCAATATAGTTGTGGCCGAGCTCTCTCGCTTTTTCTTCAGCCAGTTTGAGCGCGTTTTTCGCGCCTTCAGTAAATTTCGCAAAAAAGTCCATAACTTTATTTCCTTTCCATGTATTACCCCGTCCTAGGTTTTAAGTATCCAAAAAACCTCACGGCTTTTCGGGGGCCCCGATATTGAAAACTTCCCGCAATATGTTTGCCCTCGCTATATCCCTTTTAAGGGGCTGAGGGTCGTCCAGCCGCTCCGCTATTATAGCCGGGCGGGTGTCCATCATCACTTTGTAAAGTCTGCCCGCCGTAAGATGTGGCACTATGCCCAACGACACGCCGAACGCCACGTCGGATATCAGCTTCTGGGCTTCCGAGTCGCTTATCCTTCTGGCGTGGCGCAGCACTCCTAAGGCGCGCCATATTCTGTCTTCCAGCGTTATTCCGAGGTTCTTATAAAGCTCCTTCCTCGTACTGCGCTCAAAGTCCATCACCTTGTTTACAGTCGAAAGAAGCCTTGAGAGTATCTCCTTTTCGGAAACGCCCAGCGTTATCTGGTTCGATATCTGGTAGAACGCGCCCGAAGCGGCGCTGCCTTCGCCGAACGCGCCTCTTACAGTCATGCCTATTTTACTCACCATCGAGATTATGCGCGGCATGCCTTTTGCAGCCGTAAGAGCCGGCAGGTGCAGCATAAGCGACGCCCTTAGGCCTGTCCCCACATTAGTCGGACAACTCGTCAGAAACCCGAAGTTTTCGTCGTACGCGTAATCAACGCCCGCCGACAGCATGTTGTCGAGCTGGTCGGCTTCGCCGTAAGCGGCCTCGAGCGCGAGCCCCGACTTTAAGCTTTGAATCCGGTAATGATCCTCCTCCAATATCATAACGCTCAGGCTCTCGTCGCTGTTCGCAATAAGCCCGCCCAAGTTGTTGCGCGCAAGGTCGCTGCTTATTATGTTTTTCTCAATAAGCGCGCGCCTGCTTATCTCCGACATATCCGAAAGCCTGAAATACCTAAACTGCGGAGAAACGAGCAGGCTCGACTTTGCGAGCTCGTGCACCTTTTCCACGTCTTCCTTTTCAGTTATGCGCGTAGGAAACGGCACGTCGGCAAGGTTTCTCGCGAGGCGTATTCTCGTTGATACTACGACGTCGCTCTCGGGAGCGTTATCTTCCAGCCACTCAGGCATTCTGGCTCTCCTCCTTTTCCAGAAGAGCTATCTCGTCGCGCAGCCGCGCGGCCTCTTCAAAGTTTTCGGAAGCGACGGCGAGCTTAAGCTCGCGCTTTAATTCTTCCTTCCTTCTTTCCTGTGCGCTTTCCTTTTCCACGTCGGCCACGATGCGTTCGCCGGGCCGCTTGCCCGTATGCTTTTCGCTCATATGTATGCTCTTCAATACCGGCAGCAGGCTCGACTCAAACACGCTGTAGCACTGCGCGCACCCAAGCTTGCCCGTCTTTTGGAAGCTTGCCAGCGTCGTGCCGCATTTCTCGCATACCACTTCCTCCGCTTCCTCAACCTCATAGAACGCGCTTAACAGGTCGTTGAACGAAAAACCCGGAAGCACGGAAGGCTTGTTCCTCTTTGCGGCGCACTGCGAGCAAAGATGCACGGTTTTTACCTGGCCGTTTACGAACGTGGTCATATGTATAGTAGCGTTTTGCTTCAAACAATCATCACACAGCATATTAAGACTCCTGACTTAAAAGCGTGAGTATAAACTGTTTCATTATACTCGCCCGCAAATGGTCTTTTATCACGGCCGGTATAGAGAGAGCCTTGTCCGAAATGGCTGCGCCCATCAGCGCCCCTTCCTTTTCGGTAACGACGTCGCTCTCCACAAGGCGGCTTATAACGTTCAAAGCGTCGCGTTCGGATATCGAGTCGCCTATCCTCTCCGTAACGAGCTCTAATAGCTCGCTCGACTCGTCAACGTTGAGGCGCACTACCCTTATGTATCCTCCGCCGCCGCGCCTGCTTTCGATTATATATCCCCTGTCGGGCGTAAACCTCGTTGCCAGCACATAGTTTATCTGAGAAGGCGCGCAGTTGAAATGCTGCGCAAGCTCGTTGCGCTGCAGCTCTATCCTGCCCTCATACTCTCCTATCAAATCTTTTATAAAATTCTCTATAGTATCGCTTAGTATAGACATATTATCACCTGCTTTGACTGTCTTTGACCTTTAATGATATTATACACCATTTTGCGTTTTATGCAACAGTTATTTGAGTGCGTTTAAAGATTATTAACATTATTATGCTTTTACTTCTATTGAACGGCCTGCGTATTTGGCGCATCGAATAAGCTGTCAAAATACTCCGCGACGCCTTTATATATCGCTTTGGCGCATTTTTCCTGGTATTCGTCGGTCTGAAGCAGCTCCTCTTCCCTCTCGTTGGATAAAAAGCCGCACTCTACGAGAATGCACGGGCAATCGCCCGAGCGCAGTATAAAATAGTTTTCCGGCTTGAACGTTCTAGGCTTTGGAGGCTTTAAGTATTCGTTGAGATGCTGCTGCACAAGAGCGGCAAGCTTCTTTCCTTCCTCCGATTCTTCGTAATAGAACGCCATAGGGCCCGATACTGATGAATCGCCAAACTTGTTCATGTGTATTGATATTACTGCGTCGGGGTTCGAGTCTTTGATTATCTGCCCGCGCTTTGCCATGTCGCCTTTTTTCGTGGACGCAACCGCCTTGTCGTCTTCGCGCGTCATCACAACGGTAAACCCGTTTACCTCGAACAGCTTTTTCAGCTTTTTTGCGACCGCCAGGTTAAGCACGTCTTCCCTTACCTTTGTTATCTTTCCCGACGCGCCCGCGTCAAAGCCTCCGTGCCCGGCGTCGATGACTATAGTCCCCCTGCTTCGCCTTATTACCTGCACGCTTGTGGGGTCAACAAGCAGCAGCGCCGACAAAAGCGCGGATATGATTAAAAAATAGATCATATAACGATTTCTTTTTTTCATGCGAAACCTCCGTCGTTATATAATCTATATTATTTGTTTTATTGCTCTTTTATCACCTTGGGTTTAACTGTGCATGCCTCTTTAAACAGCATCTTTGACGCGCTGGCGTTAAGCCGCAAAGGATCGGGGCTTGTCTTTGCAAAAGCGGCGGCGCAGCCTATCATAGCCGCGTTGTCCGTACAGTATTGCTTTTCGGGCAGGTAAAGCGCGACGCCTTCTTTTTGCGCCCTTTGCTTAAACTCCTCGCGCAGCGCGCCGTTGGATGAAACACCTCCCGCGACGCCTATGCGCGAAATTCCTTCCCTTCTTGCTGCCTCAAAAGTGTTGTCCGCGAGGAACGATATCGCCTCGCGCTGAAAGCTCGCCGCAATGTCTGCCGCTTTAAACGGCTCTCCTTTTTGCCGCATGTTGTGCATATGGTTAATGACCGCCGTCTTCAAGCCGCTGAAAGTGAAGTCAAGATGCTCCTCGCCTTTGAAGCCCCTCGTGTATTCATATATCGGCTCGCCCTGTTTTGCGAGCTCTTCAAGCCTCGGGCCCCCCGGATATTCCAGCCCCAAAGCCCTTGCCGTCTTGTCGAACGCTTCGCCCACGGCGTCGTCCCTCGTCCTGCCTAAAAGCCTGTAGCTCCCGTAATCCTCCACGGCCGCAATATGGGTATGGCCGCCCGACACCACAAGGCAGATGTACGGCGGTTCGAGATGCTCATGCGATATATACAGCGAGCATATGTGCCCTTCTATATGATGCACCGGAATAAGCGGCAGCGAGAGATAATACGCGAGCGCCTTTGCGTAAGATACGCCAACGAGCAGAGCTCCGATCAGCCCCGGCCCGTCCGTGACCGCGACGGCCTCTATGCCGTCAAAGCCCAAGCCCGCACTCTTTAACGCTTCGTCCACCACATACGGCAGCTTCATTATATGGTTGCGCGACGCTATCTCGGGCACAACTCCGCCGTACTTCTCGTGTTCCTTTTGCGTATATACGGCGCTTCCGAGCACCTTGCGCCCCCTGGTCACTGCTGCCGCCGTCTCGTCGCACGACGTCTCTATCGCAAGTATTATTCTTTCCATACTACGCGCCGGCCGCCTTCTTGCTGTCGTTTTTGCTGATAATATAAGAGCCGAAAGCCGCTGCGATATTGAGAGCCGCAAATATCGAAACGAACCTGATTATTATCCTTGTTACGAGATCGGAGAAAAACTGCTCGGGCACCATCTGTATCAGTATGCTTTTGCTCGGGTCGAGTATCCACAGGTCGTTGGTGAAGAACACGCGGTGGAACGTCGTCCAGAAGCTCGTAAAGTCGGCAGCAGCATATATCCCCAGCGCCGCTACCAGTATAACGAAAACGCCCGATACCCGCAGGAACGACGTACATAACCGCTTAACAGCGTATTTACCGCCAAGCACGAACGCCAGTATAATGAATACCGCCGCTCCTATAAAGGATATAGTGCGCACGCCGCGAGCGCCCAAGTAGAGCGCTTTAACGTCCACCATATGGTCCCTCTCGGTTTTGTCTATGAACACCTCGCGCTGCTGCCCGTGAATTTCCGCCCGCATGTCGAGGTTTTCCCTCGCGCCCGTAACATAATCTATAAAGTTTTTCGTAACAACCTTTAGGTCGTCGTCGCTCATTCCTATGCTTTGCGCCGTATCGAGCTTTTTATATTCGCTTTCGTAAAAGCCGGGGTTCAATGCGAACATCTCTATGCTCACAATGAGCAGCGCCACTATCAGCATAGCGCTGCCCAGCACCGCGCAAACCCCTGTAAAAAACGGTTTCATCGCTTACTCCTTACTATTATTACCCCATAAAACTTTTGGTTTTATGGGGACCCCGTATTAATAAGCTTTTAGCTTTCTGGACTAAAAAGCTGCCCCGGTATGAAGCAGCCCCCGAATAACCATATTTTAAAGCCTTGCCGGTCACCTCATTTTTTTAAGGTGTTCCTTGAACCTCCTGCGGAACAATATGAAATACACTATAATGGCGGGAAGCATCAAAAATCCGAGCCAGAAAGCCCATTCGAACCCCAACAGTTCAAGAACGCCCGCGACAGTCGCGAACGGCCCGATAAACCAGAGGAAATTGCGCATCATCTTGTTGGCGTCTTCCTTCATCGCCTTGGGATAATCGTTCTCGAACACTTTGCCCTTGCCGGTTATTGCGTAGTAAAGCGACATTAGCCCCGCGATAACTATTATTGCCGCCATGAATTGGTTCATGCTTTGATAATCCAAACGAATACACCTATACCCTTCTGTTTATTTTAACGCCTTCGGGCGTATCTTTTATCTCATACCCGAGGGAAAGTATCTCGTCCCTTAATGCGTCCGCTTCCTTAAAATCTTTGCACGCCCGCGCCTGCTGCCTTTTTTCCGCCAAAGCCTTAATGTTGTCGGGTATGCTCTCCTCACGGGGCACGAGCCCCAGTACATCCAGCATCGTGTCAAGGCCGCGAAGCGCGTCTTCGGCGCTCTTCTTTGAGCCACCGCTTTCAAACGCTATGTTTATGTCCTTTATGTATTCAAATATGGCGCCTATCGCCCCGGCGGTGTTGAGGTCGTCGTCCATCGCTTCGATAAAGCGCTCTTCCAGCGTCTTGATATGCGCCGCGACGTCTATATCTGCGCCCTGGCCGTTTACGGCTATATGAATGAGGTTATCCCTGAAGTTCTTTATACGCATCATCGCGGACGCCGTCTGCATCACGAGCTCCTCCGAGAAATTGATGGGGCTTCTGTAATGCGCCGACAGCATGAACAGCCTCACTACGGAAAGGTCGTATTTTTCGGATATTTCGCGTACGGTGAAGAAGTTGCCCTTCGATTTGCTCATCTTTTCGTTGTCGATGTTGATAAACCCGTTGTGCATCCAGTAATTCGCAAACGGTTTGCCGGTAGCAGCTTCCGACTGGGCAATCTCGTTTTCGTGATGCGGGAAAACGAGGTCCTGCCCGCCCCCGTGTATGTCTATCGTGTCGCCGAGATATTTCATGCACATTGCGCTGCACTCTATATGCCAGCCCGGCCTGCCCTTGCCCCACGGGCTGTCCCAGCTGTCTTCCCCGGGCTTTGCAGCCTTCCACAGCGCGAAATCCCCGGGGCCTCTTTTGACGTCCGATACTTCGACCCTTGCTCCCGCGAAAAGGTCTTCGAGCGACTGCCCGGAGAGCTTGCCGTAATTTTTAAAGCTCGAAACGTCAAAATACACGTCCCCGCCCGCCGTGTAAGCGTGCCCGCTTTCTATAAGCTTTTTTACGAGCTTTATTATATCGCCTATATGCTCCGTCGCTTTGGGATGCACGTCCGCAGGGCGGATTCCCAGAGCCTGCGCGTCCTTGAAGTATTCCTTTATGAACCGCTCTCCGACTTCCTTAAGCGTAGTATGCTCTTCGGCCGCGCGGGCTATAAGCTTGTCGTCCACGTCGGTGAAGTTCTGCACGAATGTGACTTTATACCCGCGGTACTCAAAGTAGCGCCGCAGCGTGTCGAATATAATAAACGGCCTTGCGTTGCCGATATGAAAGAAGTTGTACACGGTAGGACCGCAGGCGTATATCTTTACTTTGCCCGGTTCTATAGGCACAAACTCTTCCTTTTTGCGCGTCATCGTATTATAGATCTTCAAGAAAGGCACTCCCAGTCTGCCGCGCCGGAACGAGCACTCGTTTCCGGAGCTTAGTTATTTTCGGCTCATTATAATATAATCGGGCGGCCTTAGTCAATTGCCGCCAATGTTACGCGCGTAAAAGCGTAACAAAAAACCCGCTCATGGCGGGTATCAGGGTTCCCAAAAAGCCGTGAGGCTTTTTGGGGTGTATATATGTTGTTCCCCAACAAGCCCGTAAAAGCTTGCTGGGGCTATTATTTTAGAAATCCCTTCTCTGGCGCTTCCTGCGCAGAAACGGCGGTATGTCAAGATCGTTGCTCGTATCCGCGAAGCTGCCTAGTATCGGCCCTTTCTTTTCGGGCTTAACAGGCACGAAATCGTCGTCGTCCATAGAGTTTTCAGGAACGTCTATCTCTTCCTGCACGGCGATCTTGGGTTTCTTTACTCCGTCGAAGCCCGTGGCTATAACGGTTATGCGCACTTCGTCCTCAAGCGTATCGTCCGTATCCGCTCCGAAGAATATGTTGGCGTCAGGGTCGGCAGCCTGCCGTATAAGGTTGGCCGCCTCCTCTATCTCCAACAGGCTCATCGTCGGGTCTCCCGTAACGTTATACAGTATGCCCCGCGCGCCTTCTATGCTCGTATCAAGCAGCGGGCTCTGTATCGCCTGCTTGGCGGCGTCCATTGTCTTGTTGTCGCCGTATCCCACGCCTATGCCCATATGCGCCACGCCCCTTTCGGACATAACGGTGCGCACGTCCGCAAAGTCGAGGTTGACAAGCGCAGGCTTCACGATAAGCTCAGTTATGCCCTGTATGCCCTGCCGCAGCACGTCGTCCGCAACGCGGAACGCCTCAAGCATTGACGTGCCCTTGCCTATTACCTGCAAAAGCTTGTCGTTGGGTATCGTAACTATGGTATCGACGGCTTCCTTCAGCGTCTCGTAACCTTCTTTGGCGCGATTGATGCGCTGGGCTCCCTCAAACAGGAAAGGCATCGTTACCACAGCCACAGTAAGTATACCCTTTTGCCTTGCCAGCTCCGCTATAATCGGAGCCGCTCCCGTGCCCGTGCCTCCCCCGAGGCCGGCCGCAATATAGACAAGGTTTGCGCCTTCAACTATCTCTGCTAGCTCCTCGATGCTCTCTTCCGCCGCGCGCCTTCCAACTGAGGGGTCTCCTCCTACGCCAAGTCCGCCCGTCAGCTTTTCGCCAATCTGCACCTTGTTTTTTGACTTCGATAATAACAACGCCTGCTTGTCCGTGTTGACGGCATAAAACTCAGCCCCGGTAAGCCCGTGTTCGATCATACGGTTGATAGCGTTCCCGCCGGCTCCACCTACTCCAATAACTTTGATTTTTGCTATACTGTCCTGTTCGATGTCAATTTCTAATGGCATAGTTAACCCCCTTTTATAGACAGTCAATCGTACATCTTTTCCGATAACCGTTTCAATACCGACTTTACGCCTTGTTCCTCACAAAAATACTCACCTTCAAAAATATAATCCAAAAGCGCAAGCGCTGCGTAATAATTAGGAGTGGAGAGCTGCGGAGCTTCTATCTTGGTCACGCGCACCTGACGCTTAAGCTGCTGCTCGAGCATGTCCCTTGCCCCCTTCATCATTGCAAGCCCGCCGCCGCTTAAAAAAATGCGCGTTCTGCGTGCTATCGATATGGGACTGTGCTCAAACGCTTCTCTTATAAGCCCGCACAGGTGCTCCACCCTGGCCTCTATTATTTCTGTTACCAGCGTATGGCTGAACCTCTCCACCCTGCCGTTCTTTGGCCTGGCATAATCATATAACTTTGTGCCAGTATTTTCAAGACCGAAGCAATACTGTTTCTTAAGCTGCTCGGCCATATCAATATCTATATTAAGTACAAGCGACAGGTCGTTTGTAAGGTGCATACCTCCCGCATGTATCGTCCTGTTGAAAACGACCGCATCCCCATATACCACCGATACGTTCGTATCATAAAAGCCTACGTTGAGCAGCACGGCGCTTGCATCCCTCTCTTCGGGCGGAACAAGGAACAGGCTTTCCGCCAGAATCTCGGGTATGAATCCTTTTACTTTCACGCCCGCGCTGTCCATCACGTGCTTTACATCCTCGATATACTGCTTTTTTGCCAGTATGAACGATACTTTTCCGCGCAGCTCGCTCGACCTGCTTCCGACGACGTCTATATACCGCTCGCCGTCGTCAAGCATGAAGTAAACAGGCATTGCCGAAACTATCGCATGCTTAGGGTCGTCGCACAGTTCCTCCGCAGACTGCATGAAATTTTCAATGTCCGTTTCAGTAACACATCCACTGTTAACAAACGCATACCCGTCCTTGCAAACCACTTTGCTGAATACGCCGGGTATGCTCACAAAAGCCTCTTTTACCCGCTTTCTTGCCTTTTTCTCCGCTATGTAAAGCGCTTTTGCGACTGCGTCTTCAACATTTTCGGGCCTCTGCCACCTTCCACCTTTTATGCCTTCATATCTTGCTACGCCGGAGCTTAAAACTTCAAACCGCCCTATCGACTTCGCGCGTCCGATTATACATATTACCTTGGACGTGCCAAACTCAATAGCAGCCGTAATGTTCCTCATAACGCAATAATAAACCCCTACATAAAAAGTGAAACGACAGTATACAAAACCCCAAAATAATAATATCATGTTTGCAGGAAATAACAATACATTTATTTCATTTTTCGCGGTAATATGCGTTCGGCGGAACAGCAACGTCTATAATACCGCCTGTTTTTCCCATCTCCTTAAGCCGGGCAATCGAGGATTTTAAAAGTTCAAATTTCTCCCCAAGCTTCATGTCGTCTCCTATTTCCACTACGAATCCGTCGCTTAGCTCCAGTACGACGTCCGCCGCATATTTAACGTCGACGCTTTTAAGCGTTACCTCGCTTGTCCCAGCCTGCGATAAAACTTTGTCGAGCACGTCGAGCTGGAACGTATCCGCGCCGCATACGCGCCTGCCCACTGAGATCTCGCCCAGAACAACGCCTTTAACTTCGGGATACGGCGGCGCGTCCTGATTGGTAAGCATTCTTAAAAGCCAGCCTTTGCTGTCTATTATAAGCAGCGTATCCTCCTTTTTGATATACGCGGCTTCTTTTCTTTCCCGTATCGTTACTTTAACGCAGTCGGGGTATGATATTGAAACGTCTACAGGCTCTATGTATGGGTCCCGGCTGAGAGCGTCCAACGCTTTTTGAGTATCTACGCTGAAAACGCTCACGCCCGTTTCAAGGCCGGAAAGGGCTATTATATCGTCTTCGCTACGCGTCTCGCATCCGGAAACGGTTATTTTTCTTACGTGGAGCACCTCAAACGCGACAATTACAAGCGCACAAAGAATGAATACTGCCGATACTATCTTCAGCGCTTTTCTTTTGCCCAAACGTTTACTCCTCCCTTCTTATATCCGCGCCCAGGCTCTTCAGCTCAGATTCAAACGTCTCATACCCCCTGTCTATTATCTTAGCCTGATCTACTATCGTAGTGCCTTCCGCGCAAAGCCCTGCCAACACAAGCGCGGCTCCTCCGCGCAGGTCCATTGCAGTGACTTCGGCGCCTTGCAGCTTTTCCACTCCCTTTATAATCGCGACGTTGTTTTTCGTCACAATATTGGCGCCCATACGGTTAAGCTCGCTCACGTGTTTAAACCTGTTGTCAAATACGCTCTCAACAATTATGCTCGTTCCTTTGGCTATGCTGGCCGCGGTGCACATCTGAGCCTGCAGGTCGGTCGGAAACCCGGGATACGGCCCTGTCTCAATGAGGTGCATTTCCTTCGGCCTTCCTTCGCACGCTATTGTCAGAGCGTCATCATACACCTTTATATGAGCGCCCGCTTCGCGCAGCTTCGCGGTAATTGCGAAAAGGTGCTCGGGTATAACGTTTTTGAGCGTTATATTCCCTTCGGTAACCACGGCGGCCACCATAAACGTGCCCGCCACTATCCTGTCGGGTATGCACGTATAAGTAAACCCTCCGAGCCTTGTCCTGCCCTCTATGTGGATATTGCTTGTACCAGCCCCTTTCACGTTGCTGCCCATCATATTGAGCACGCTTTGCAGCTCTATTATCTCAGGCTCTCTGGCCGCGTTTCTTATTACCGTGTTGCCCGGCGCGAGCGTTGCCGCCATCATCAGGTTTTCCGTGGCGCCCACGCTGGGATAGTCAAGATGTATATCCCCTCCGTGGAGCTTTCTGCCTTCGCATATTATATGTCCTCCGGCTTCGGTGACGTTTACCCCTAAGCTCTTTAACCCCTGCAAATGCAGGTCTATAGGTCTCGTCCCAATCTCGCACCCTCCCGGGTACGTAAACCTTGCCATCTTGAAACGCGCCAATATCGGCCCCATCATGAATATCGACGAACGTATCTCTTTGGCAAGCTTATCGGGCATCTCCCAGCGCAGCGCGCGCTGAGTATTTATAATAAGCCTATCCTTCTCATATTCCACATACGCGCCTATATGTTCCAGTATGGATAACATATAGTATACATCGGATATAGCCGGCCAGTTATATATTGTCACCGGTTCTTCGGTTAGCAAAGCGGCTGCGAACACCGGAAGAGCCGCATTCTTTGCGCCCTGAATGCTCAGCTCCCCCTCAAGCCTCGCACCACCGTTTATTATCAATCTTGCCATATTGGCCCCCCCGCATATATATCATACCATGCAGCGCCAAGGTCTGTCTCTTTTGCTTAATAACTTAGCGCTGTGCCCCGATATAATATCTTATGCAGGCAGCCATACGGTGTGTGCTAGGCGGGATGGCTCTGCTTTGAAATATTTAACAATACGCCTATGCATCCCATGAATATGATAAGCGACGTCCTGCCCGCGCTGATAAACGGCAGTGACACCCCGGTGGGAGGTACGCTGCCTGTAACAACCCCTATGTTTATCAGCACCTGTATAGCTATAACGGCTGTTATGCCCGTCGCAAGCAGCATGCCGAACATGTTGGGAGCCCTAAGGGCTATCCGAACGCCGCGCCATATCAGAAACGCGAAAGCGATTATGACGAGCATGGCGCCCACGAAGCCGAGCTCTTCCACCACGATGGCGAATATCGTGTCCGATTCCCTGTACGGCAGAAAGAGATACTTCTGCCGCGAGTTGCCGAGCCCCAGGCCGAAAAGCCCGCCCGAACCAATTGAGTAAAGCGACTGCACCAGCTGATAGCTCTCGTCGGACGAATACTTCCACGGGTCAAGGAAAGCGAATATCCTGTCCATGCGGTATTCTGTCGCAATCATGCCTATTACTCCCACGGCAAGGCCCGCCGCGCCCGTCAATATAAAGTGCGAGAGCTTTACGCCTCCTACAAGAAGCATTATAAACATAAGAAGCGCTATCGTCACTATCGCGCTGAAATTCGGCTGAAAAAACAGCAGAACGCCGGTTATTCCGAGCAGTACGAGGTACGGCAGCATGCCGTATTTATACTGCTGCATCCTGTCGGCGTTTATCGATATTCCCGCCGCCGTGAATACTATAAGCGCGAATTTCCAGACTTCTATCGATTGCAGGTCGAGAAAATACAGGTTGACCCAGCGCCGCGAACCGTTTAGCTCTATGCCTACGCCCGGAACGAACACGAGCAGCATCAGCACGAAGCCCGCGCCCAGTATCCAGAAGCGCAGCTTCTTATACCTGTTGAAGTCGAAGAACATCGCGGCAATCATCGCTATGGCGCCCATTGCCGCGCCCGACACCTGCTTCCAGAAGTAATAGTATTCGTTGTAATTCGTATTGGCGCTGTGACCCGCGTAATAGTAGCTGGCGCTGAATACCATAACGATACCGAACAATACGAGTATTATCGTTATGATAAGCAGCGAATAGTCGAACGAGCGCCTTGCCATTGTTTCCCCCTATAGCGAATTGACGATATCTTTAAACACTCTCCCCCTGTGCTCGTAGTCCTCGAACATGTCGTAACTTGCGCACGCCGGAGAGAGCAGTATGTTCCACCCTTCCCGTGCAATCTCCCTTGCCTTATCAATCGCGCCCTTTAAAGTATCCGCAGTATATATGTTGCCAAACCCCGCCGTCTTCGCGTCGGCGAGTATGTCGGCTTGAGTCTCGCCAATCGCGACAAGCGCCTTTATGTTTTCGTCAAAGCTCCTGATCATCGATACAAAGCTATTGTTTTTGCTGGAGCCGCCGAGTATTATCACCGTCGGCCCCTTCATTGCCGCCGCCGCTTTTTCGGTGGAGTCGGGGTTGGTGCCTTTTGAATCGTTAATGTACTTAACGCCGTCAATCTCGCGCACGAATTCTATCCTGTGCTCCACGCCGGGGAACTCGATGAACGTTTTGCGTATCACGTGCTCGGGTATACGGTAGCACCTGCCAAGAGCCGCCGCCGCAAGCGCGTTTTCAAGGTTGTGGTCGCCCGGTATCCTTAGTTCGTCCGCGCGGCATATTATATGCTCGCCGTCTTCTTCCCGGCTCACAATATGTCCCTCATCTATAAATACGCCGGAATCAAGCTTAACTTTACGCGAAAACCAAATTAATTTTGACCGCTGCTTGCCTTGCATGCTTCTTGTAATCTCGTTGTCGTAATTCAGCACGCAAAAATCGCGCTCAGTCTGGTTTTCGAACACACGCTCTTTAGCGGCTATGTATTTTTCCATCGTACCATATCTGTTAAGATGGTCTTCGGTTATGTTGAGCACTGCGCACGCGCGGGGAGCAAAAGTATCTATCGTTTCAAGCTGCAGCGCGGCGGTCTCCGCGACTATGATGTCGCCTTCCCTCGTTTTTGTGGCTTCGCCCGCTATGGGCGTGCCTATATTTCCGAGTACATGCGTGTTGTATCCTGCGTTTTTGAACAGCTCGCCGGTAAGCGCGGTAGTGGTCGTCTTGCCGTTAGTGCCCGTTATCGCGACGAACTCCCCTCTGGAATATATATACCCCAGTTCTATTTCGCCTATCACGCGTTTGCCCAAGCTTATTGCCTTCCTGATGAAGTCAAGGCCGGGCGGCACGCCGGGGCTTAACACCAGCACGTCCGCCGCTTCGGCTATAGGCAAAGGCTCTGCGCCGAACGCAAAATCCGCTTTGCCCGCGAACTCGTCAAACATGTGCGCGGGGAAGTCTTCCAGTTTCTTTGCGTCGTACAGCGCGACGCACGCGCCTTTTTCTATAAGCAGCCGGGCGCTGGCTATTCCGCTTTTTGCCATGCCCACTACCATTACTCTTTTATCTTTCATCAATCAACCCCGTTTTTGTCAGTTTATCGAGAGTATGCCCACCATGCACAGAACTATCGTTATCAGCATGTAAAACGCAACTATCTTCGTTTCGGGTACGCCCTTCAATTCAAAATGGTGATGCAGCGGAGCCATCTTGAACACCCTTTTTCTTCTGAGCTTATATGAGCCCACCTGCAGCACGACGGATATCGAGGACAGGAGGAACATGAACCCCGTGATTATGAGCAGCAGCTGGAGCCGCGAGACCACAACTATCACCGCCAGCGCTCCGCCTAATGCAAAAGCGCCGGTATCGCCCATAAACACCTTCGCGGGGTACGTGTTGAACCGCAAAAAACCTAGGCAAGCGCCCGTCAGCGCCGCGGTAAAAACCATCATGTTGCTCGTGTCGGACGCCAGCAGGTATTGTCCATCCAGCTTTTGCAGTATGCCGTAGAATATTATCATGAAAGTCGCCGAGTTGATAATAGTAACGCCGGTTGCGAGCCCGTCAAGCCCGTCCGTCAGATTCACGCTGTTGACAATGAGTACTACCGCCAGCGTAGTAAACGGAATATACCAAGCCCCCAAGTCCCATTCTATGCCCGCAAATGGAACAATGAGCTTTGAACCAATAGAAGGGTTGTTGTACGCGAAAAACGCGACGATAATCCCTATGCCGAACTGACCTATGAGCTTCTGATAAGGCCTAAGGCCCATCGAGCGTTTCCTCACGACAATTATCAGGTCGTCCATCAGACCTATGAGGCAAAAGCCCAACGTGACAGCCAGCGCGAACCAAACGAACTGAAGGCTCCCCGTGCTGAAAATGAGCGTCGTGGCAAAGAAAGCAATGACGAATATAATTCCTCCCATAGTAGGCGTTCCCGCCTTGGAAAGGTGCGTTTTGGGCCCGTCGTCCCTTACCTGCTGCCCGAACTTGAGCCTTTTGAGCAGCGGAACTCCCGCATACCCTGCCGCAAGCGATATGATGAACGATACCAGAATAGCGTAAATCATGGTATCCATACGAGTCAGATCCATTATAAGTTTATCTCCCGTATTCTATAATATTATTTATTATCTTTTCCGAGCAGTTCTTTTACAACTATTTTTTCGTCGAACGGATACCTGACTCCGTTTATCTCCTGGTACGTCTCATGGCCTTTGCCCGCAAGCACTATAACATCCTCGGGCAATGCGTTCTCTATTGCGTACCTTATTGCCTCGCGGCGGTTCTCTATGCAGACGTATTCGCAGCCTGTATTTTTCATACCGGTTTCTATCGCTCTTATTATTTCCATAGGGTCTTCCGTTCTCGGGTTGTCTGACGTGATTATCGCAAACGTCGAGAGCCTGCCCGCTATCTCGCCCATTTGCGGGCGCTTCCCTTTGTCCCTGTCGCCGCCGCAGCCGAATACGGTTATTATCCTCCCGCGGGCAAATTCCCTCACCGTTTTAAGCGTGTTTTCCAACCCGTCGGGCGTATGCGCGTAGTCGAGTATTATCGTAAACGGGCGCTCTCCGGTATCGAGCACCTCAAACCTGCCCGCAACGCTGGGCATTGCCTCGAGCCCCGCTTTTATCGCTCCCAGCCCTATGCCGAGACTGATGCAGGCCGCCGCAGAGCCCAGCGAATTGTATACGCTGAATATGCCGGGTATGCGCAGCCTTACGGGCAGCGCTCCCTTGGGGGTAACAAGGTCGTACGTTACGCCCTTTGTAGTTATCTCTATGTTGCGCGCGCTGACCTGGGCCTTTTCGGTAATGCCGAATTTGAACGTTTCGATATCAAGCCCCTGCGTCATATAAGGCGCTGCGTCGTCGTCTATGTTTACAGCGGCGCGCCTTGAGGCTGCAAACAGCTTCCTTTTGGCGGCCATGTAGTTTTCGAACGAGCCGTGAAAATCGAGGTGGTCCTGTGTGAGATTTGTAAAAACAGCGCAATCGTACGTTATGCCAAAAACGCGTTTTAATTCAAGGGAATGCGACGACACCTCCATGACTACCGCCTCGCACCCCTCTTTTACCATACGGCTTAACAATGCGAACAGATCGGGAGACTCGGGCGTCGTGTGCTCGGTTGGCAGCTCGCTGCTCCCTATCATATTGGTTATCGTGCCTATTAGCCCCGTCTTTATCCCGCAGCCTTCCAGCACCGATTTTATCATGTATGTGGACGTCGTTTTGCCGTTAGTGCCCGTTACGCCTATCATGCGCAGATGCTCGTCGGGCCGCCCGTAGAATTCCCGCGCTATATAAGCCATCGCTTCCCTGTCGTCCTTTACCAGCACCTGCGGCACGTTAATATCGAGCTTTCGGGTAACGACAAGCGCGGATGCGCCGTTTTCCACGGCGCTGGCTGCGTAGTTATGTCCGTCGGTTTTATACCCGCGAATGCAGAAAAAGAGCGCGCCGGCGCACACTTTTCTCGAATCGTATTCTATGCTTTTTATTTCTGCAGCAGCGTCGCCGAGTATCGTCATATCGTCCCGGCAAAGTTCATTCAGCCTCAACATTTCCCTCCGTATACGTTCCTTTCACAGGATTATATCACATCACCGGAGGAATGAAAATCTTTTAAGCGCGTAGCTTTTTTGAAATCCCATCATCACCTCCCGTTACAGCTTATGTATTATCATCAGCTTTTTGTTACTCTTTTTTTGACACCGTTATCCGCCCGTCTGCCCGAATTCCACCTTTACCTCCGTACCCTCGGGCACGAGCGTGTTTGCGGCAGGGTCCTGATAGGAGGCCCTCCCCTGCCCCGCTCCTATCACGAGCTTTAACCTGCATTCTTCCAATGCCTGCCCAGCCTCCATTATTGTCTTTCCGCTTAAATCAGGCACTACTACCATGCCTTCCGTCTGGTCGGGCGCGGTCTTTGTCTCCATATACAGCAGCACGGTCGTCCCTTTTACCACCGTTGTCTGCGGCGCCGGCAGCTGTCCCGTTATTTTCCCCGTACCGTCCGCAAGATAATCTAGGCCAACAGCCGCGAGCGCGGCGGACGCCGCCGCCTCGTCCAGGCCCGAAACGTCTGGCACGACGACCTCTTCGGGCTGCGGCGACGTACCATAGTCCGGCTTTATGCCCATATACTGCAGCGATTCCTGCAGTACTTTTTTAACGTAAGGCGCAGCGACTACGCTGCCGAAATCCACCGCTACGGAAGGTTCGTCCACTATTATAAGCACTACTATCTGCGGGTCGTCGGCGGGCGCGAACCCAACGAACGATGCGATATGCTTGCCGGTCATCACCTGGTGGTTCTCGTCGTATTTCTGTGCGGTGCCCGTTTTGCCGCCTACCCTGTAGCCCGGTATATAGCAGTTCTTGCCGCTGCCCTTACTAACAACGCTCTCGAGTATTTCGCGCATCGTTGCCGACGTTTGTTCGCTTATTGGCTGAGAGACGACGACGGGGTCGAAACTTTTAATTATGTTCCCGTCGCTGTCTTCTATATCTTTTACTAACGAAGGCTGATATAAAAAACCACCGTTCACCACTGCACTGACTGAGGAGATCAATTGCAGTGGCGTAACGGCTATAGATTGCCCGAACGCGATTCGAGCGAGGTCACGATTTGTAACATATTTTTCCGCCATGACTATGCCGCCCTGGTCGGAAGGGAATGTGATACCCGTGTTTTGCCCAAAGCCAAACTTGTATATGTAATCGTAGAACGTTTCCGTTCCCATGTTGAGTCCCATTTGCATAAACGCCACGTTGCAGGAATTCTGCACCACCTGATAAAGCGTCTGGTGCCCGTGCCCCCGCGGGTATCTCCAGCACTTTATCATCTGGCCGTCCACTATCTTGCTGCCCGGGCAGTCGAACGTGGTGTCGGTGCTTATAGCGCCGCTTTCAAGCGCCGACGCGCATGTCACTACCTTGAATGTCGAGCCGGGCTCGTAAACGTCGGTTATTACCCTGTTGCGCGAGAGCTCGTTGAGTTTTGCAATATCGTCTCTCGGCGGGTCGTTGAGGTCATAGTCCGGTATATTTGCGATGCCCAGTATGCCGCCGTTTTTAGGGTCCATCGCAATGCCGCACACGTTTTTGGCGTTCTGCTGGACGTAAGCTTCCTCGCACGCCTGCTCAAGATAGCTCTGTATGACCTCGTTTACCGTCAGCCTTAAGTTATAGCCGTCTATTGCGCTTATGTACTGCTGCTGCCCCAATGCTATCGACTGTCCGGTGCTGTCCGTTTCGGATATGATCTTGCCGTCCTGCCCCGCAAGATATTTTTCAAAATACGCCTCCAGCCCTTCCTGCCCTACGCCGTCCACAGTGGTAAAGCCTAACGTCTGCGTAAGGAACGAGCTGTTTGTATAGTACCGCTTTACGTCTACCGCAAAGTATACGCCCGGAAGATTCAGCTTGCGCAGGCTATCCGCCGTATCATTGGATATCTGCCTCGCAAGCCATACGTCCGATTTGTCAGCCGTCGCTTTTTTACGTACGGTCTCCTCGTCAATTCCAAGCTTTTCGGACAGCACGCTTACTATCATGTCTATGCTGCCGCTGTTTTTTATCTCCGCAGGCCTTAAAACCACGGTCTGCGCGGTAGCGCTCGTTGCGAGCACCGCGCCGTTAACATCCAGTATGTCCCCTCTTTTAGCCGAGACGGTAAGGTCGCTTGTCTGCTGTATGAGCGCCTTTTCGCGAAGGAAATCGCCCTGCGCGAATACTATTACCGCGAGCCTTACTGACAGCGCCGTAAACGCTACTACTACCGCCGCCATTAAGAAAAGAAGCCTTTTTTTTGATTTAAGTGTCGGTAATTTCATGCGGCCTCCTTTCCTGCTGCTAACTTATCAACTCATATTTATCGGTACCTTCTGGCTCTCGTCGGGATATGTCATCCCGAGTACGTTTACAGCCGTGTTGCGTACGTTTTCAATATTATCCTGCAGCTCCATATCTACTTTGAGCTGTTCTATCTTTGTCTGAATGTCGTTTATGCTTTTTCTCAGCTTGTTGTTCTCAGAGCCTAAGGCGCTTACGGCCGCGTATCTCGATATCATGAGCGACAATGCGCAGAACGTCACGAACACCACCAAAATAGTGGACGCAACGCCTGTACGCACGCGCTTTGCCTGCTTTGCGGCCGCCGCTTTGTGCACGGTCTGCTTCGCCGCGGTGCTTATGCGTACTACTGAGCTGCTTTTCGGCGCCGCGCCGCCGCGAACTTTTTTCGGCGCTGCGGCGCTGCCGCCGCCTACGCGTACGGGATGCCGCACGCCTATCGTATCTTTCGGGGACACGGCTCTGCCGTGGGACCCGGCTTTTACACCACGTGAAGCTACGCTTCCCGGGGACCCCGTTTTTACACCCCGTGAAGCTGCGCTTCCCGGGGACCCCGTTTTAATATATGCGACGTTTCCGTCCTTCTTTACTATTCTTTTTTCAGGAACAGCGGACGACGGGCGATATTCAATTTTTCTTTGTGCTGCCTGCATTGCTTGTCTCCTACAATCCCCAAAAAAGCATAAGCTTTGGGGTTTGTTATTTTATCGCTTCGAACACGCGCAGTTTAGCGCTTCTCGACCTGCTGTTCGCTGCTATTTCCTCATCCGAGGGCAGTATAGGCTTTCTGGTTATCACCTTTCCGAGGGGCTTTTTGCCGCACACGCATACTGGAAAGCTCTTCGGGCATTCGCACGGATCCTCGAATCTTTTAAATTCCTGTTTCACTATCCTGTCTTCGAGCGAATGGAATGTGATAACGGCTATACGCGCTTCGTTTCTCAGCGCGTTTACAAACGCGGAAAGCGCGGTTTTAAGAGCGTCCAGCTCTCCGTTCACTTCTATGCGCAGCGCCTGAAAGCACCTGCGCGCAGGATGAGGCCCGCCCTTTCGCGCGCCGCTCGGCACAGCCTTTTTAATTACTTCAACGAGATGGCCGGTGGTCTCAATGGGCCGCAGGCGGCGTTCCCTCACAATAAACTCCGCTATCCGGGCGGCCCATCTCTCTTCACCGTAATCCAGGAAAATCCGTTCAAGGTCTTGCTGGGAATAGCTGTTCACCACGCCCGCCGCGCATTTTTTATCTTTTATATTCATGCGCATGTCAAGCCTTGAATCTTTTTTATATGAAAACCCCCTGTTACATTGGTCCAGCTGGAACGACGAGACCCCCAAGTCAAGCACCGCTCCATCTATACCATCTATATCAAGCATACCGAGTATGCCTTTGATATCCTTAAAATCCTTGTTGATGTAAACTACGCTGTCTCCAAACTCCTTAAGCCTTTCCTTTGCCCTGCCTATGGCGTATTCGTCCTTGTCAATCCCTATCAGCTTTCCGCCCGGCGTTATACCTTTAAGTATCGCCTCCGCATGGCCGCCGCCGCCCAGCGTACCGTCCACAACAGTCATACCGGGGCGCAGCTTTAATGCATCAATCGTTTCTTCAAGAAGTACAGTTTTATGTTCCATTTGTTATATACCGTAAGCCGCAAGCCCCGCCATTACGTTGTTTTCGGTGGCAGGCTCTTCGTCGATGAACTTCTGCCATTTATCTTTCGCCCAAATCTCCACGCGATTTGAAGCGCCTATTGTCACGACTTCCTTTTCTATTCCTACTTTTTCGCGAAGCAGCTGCGGCAGCAGCACTCTGCCCTGTTTGTCGGGCTCGCATTTGCACGCGTTTGCGGATATAACGCGCACATAGCGCTGCGCTTTTTCGTCCGACTGCGGTATCGCGTTGAGTTTTTCGGTGAACTTAAGCCATTCTTCTTCGGAATATACGCTTAAATAGTTGTTGGAAAGGCACGTGATATAAAACGGTTCGCCAAGCTCCGCCCTCATCTTCGACGGAACCGCGAGCCTGCCTTTTTCGTCCACGTTATGAACGTATGTCCCTATCAGCGAGCCTTTCACTGTTTCCCCCAAACTTACCCTTAACTCCACCCCAAAAAGCTTCACTGCTTTTTGGGGACCCCGGTATATATTCCATCAAGCCTCACGGCTTGCCGGGGATTACTTTAGCGCTTCTCAGGTCCGGAATGCGCTTTGCAGGGAAGCGGTGCTGCTTTTACCCCAATTGCTACCCCTTTTCTCCATACTTACCCACTTTTCCCCACTCATAAACATATTCGTGGTCTTTTTAATAAATCCTTCTTAAAAAACAAAAGGATTTTATAAAAATTATTAAAATATGTATATTTAAAAAGCAGCCATACTACATATGGTATCGTATATATGTTCGGCGAAAGCTTGTTCGCAACATGTTTCCAGCGGCAGTCGATCATACATGTTTTTCCGTATAATATGCATTAATATTTATTGCCTAGGGGTGGGTCTCTGCGGCGGGTCCGCGAGGCAAGGCATGCTGCCATAAAACAAGCGTACAATAATCATCCACCCCTTCAAGGGGTGGTTTTTCTTGAACCCTATAAGGGACTCTTGCTGGCAATGCCTAAAGGCATATTACGGTTCCGCCAACCGCATGGGGCCTGTTACCGGCAACCC
>JBLNCA010000032.1:0-41259 GCA_050260375.1 Burkholderiales bacterium
AATAACCGAAAGGTATTTATTAGTACACTAATTCCTATTTGAACCGCCGTATACCGAACGGTACGTACGGTGGTGTGAGAGGTCGGTAGGTGAAATAATCACCTACCTCCTACTCGATTGCTTGCTTTTATAATATTTCTGATATGAGATTAATCAGTATGCACACCCTGCCGTCTTTGATATTTACTCTCCAAGAATAGGGATCGGGAGCACGAGCGTTAAGAAAACATGAGGTATGTTTTAATGATCGTCCTATGAAATGAGCGCTCAGCCCGAGTTTGAATAATAGCATCACATACCGATAAAATAATAAAAATACAGGCGATACGAATGAATATTATGCCGGTAGTATATGCAATTTGTGCATGTCGAAAAAGACCTTTTTATAGCTATTAAATTTTGTTATGATATGCATAAAAGTGTGCTATTGGAATATTGCAATGAGATAATGAAGCAGGTGAGAAAGTGATGAGGAAAATTATTACCCCGTTGCTGATCGTTCTTTTGACCATAGCAGTTATCATATACATATTTGCCATCAGAGGCGACGAGCCGGTTTCTCCAAAAAGCACATCCGTTAATCTTGTCGGAACAAGCTTAGAAAAACTTGATTTGCCAAAAGATTATGATATACGACAGTTCGAGGGCATGACTCTGCGCTTCATCGTTGAGAACAACCGCCACGCCACAATACTGCTTAACAAGAGCCAGGAGTTTTTCGAGCTGACCGGAATTAACATTAAAATTGTCGCCGTGGATTTTGACACGCTCGTGCAGAAAATAAACCTCGATTTTATATCCAAGGCGGGACAGTATCAGATAGTTTATGTGGACCCGTATCAGACGCTGAACCGTTTCTATGACAGCATCGAGGTATTAAACACCTATCAGGATAATCCCGACATGCCGCACATAATAGGGCTACCGGAAGACTTTTCGGATTTTCAGATGAAAACCCTGTCTTATTTTGAGGACGAGAACAACATCTATACTATCCCGTTTGACAGCACGACGATGATAATGTTCTACCGCAAGGACATATTTGAGAAATACGGCGCTCAGTTCAAAAAAGAGAGGGGGTACGACTGGACGCCGGGCCTGCCGGGTTTTACATGGGAGAGGTATATCGAAATTGCTAAATGGATAGATGAGAACGTGGACGATAGTGAGGTGAAGTACGGCTGCGGCGCGATGGCACAGGAGCATAATTCGATATTCTGCGAGTTTTCCAACGTGCTGGCGTCATACGGCGGCGACTATTTCACTGACGAGAACGTAGGCACTCTGGGTATAAAAACGTTTGAGAACATCAACGTAACGGACGATATCTTTGTTAAAGCGCTGGACGTTTACAAGCAGATAATAGATGCGGCGGCTCCCGAAAGCGTCAACTGGAACTGGACGGACGCCGCGGACGCTTTTCGCGAAGGCCAAACCGCTATGATGCTTAACTGGGACGAGAACTACCCGTATCTCGAAGACCCCGAATACTCAAAGGTATACGGCAAGGTGGGCTGCGCCATTTTGCCGCGCGGCAGCGTAAGGAGCGCCAACATATTCGGCGGCTCCGGCATTGGCATAAACAAATATGCGTCGGAGGAAGAGAAGGAAGCGGCATGGCTTTTCATCGTATGGGCGACGTCTAAGGAGATGCAGCGCGAGATACTGATAAACCCCGAGGGCGGTAATCTGCCGTCGCGTATGTCCGTCTACAATGAACCGGATATAAAAAAGGAGCTTGAGGACCCATCCAGTACTGGGGAACTCTTAAACAAAGAACTGGTCAGCACCGTGCTTAAAGCCTGGGAGCCGGAGAACCAGTACTTAAGGCCAAAAGTGTCCAATTTCTATTTCATCGAGCGGGTGCTGAACGAGAACCTGCATAATTTCGTGACGAATAATCTTGACAGCCGCGAAGTCAGCCAACGCATCTTTCAGGAGCTTGTGGACATCAGAAGCAAAGGGGTCGGGGGAGCATAATGAAAAGGCCGAAAATCTATCCTTCTCTGCGCTTAAAGCTGGGCATCATCGCGGTGATACTGATATCGATCCCGTTGCTGGCGATTTCGTTTACATACACGAGAACTTTCAAGGATATAATATCCAAGAAGTATACCGAAACGGCTACGCAGTCCGTATACGAGGCGGGCGAGCAAATCGATTTCATACTTCAGGACGTGGAGGAATTCTCTACTATAATCATTTCAAGCACGGAACTGCTGCAAATGGCGGAGCATCCGGAGAACTACAGCAAGGACCAGTTCAATGCGCTATTGCGAACCTTCATACTGTCCCGCGACGATATTGAGGTGATAGACGTTGTGCTGGGCGACGACGTCTATTCAATAGGCGCAAACATTATCGATACAAGGTTCACTATTGACAAAAAGCTGCAGGAGTCCTCCGGCCAGCCGGTGTGGCTTGAAACGCAAAACTACGTGATTGAGATACTGTCGGGCAAGTTCCACAAGAACTATTTCACGCTGGGTCGCAAGATAATCAACTACAACACGCTGGTCGACCTCGGATATCTTATGATCAACATGGAAGAGGTGGTGCTTGAGCAGGCGTACAAGAGCTTGCTGGACAACGATTTTGAGGATATCTACATTTGCGACGACAACGGTACGATTATCAGCCATACCGATAAAAAGAAAATAGGCAGTACGATAAAGTTCAAGCCGTATGCCGAGAGCATACTGAACACTGAAACTCCTAAAGGGTATTTTCAGTTCTTCGAGGACGTCGAGAAGGTAGCCATATATTCGACAATATCCAGCAACAGGTGGAAAATTATCAAGACGGTGCCCACGAGCTACCTGTACAAGGAAGTTAATATTATACAGAGCGACTTTTTGGTGTTCTCCGCAGTGTACAGCGTTGCGATACTAATATTCATGATAATTTTCTCCGTGCGGTATACAAGCCCTATGATGAAAATGATGAACGTCATCAAGAGGGTGGAGCAGGGCGACCTTTCGGCGCGTACGGAGATATCCTCCAACGACGAGGTGGGCCAATTGGGGCGCAGCCTTAACAACATGATCGCAAAAATGCAGGACCTGATTGACTGCCTCATAAAGGAGGAGCAGGAGAAAAAGGAATTGGAGCTCGAGGCGCTGCATGCGCAAATTAACCCCCACTTTCTGTACAACACGCTGACAACTATAAAGTGGATGGCTAAGATTCAGGGCAATACCAGCGTGAGCCGCGCAATAGTAGTGCTGATAAAGCTGCTGCGCGTCAGCACCAATCTTGGCAAAGACACGATTTCGCTGCGCGAAGAGCTGGAGTATGTGGACAACTACGTGCTGATACAGAAGCTTAAATACAACGAAGCAATCAACGTAAAGCATAACATCGAAGATAAATGCCTGGAGGTGATGATGCCCAAGCTGATATTGCAGCCTATTGTAGAAAACTCGATTATTTACGGCATTACGGAGGACCACAAGGACATCAACATCGACATATCTGCGTTTATCCGGTCCGGGAATCTGTTCATTGAAATAACAGACGACGGGCCGGGCATACACCAGGAAACCGTGGAGGAAATACTGCGCACGGCGTCGGACAGGAACAGGTTCAGCAAGGTGGGGCTCAATAATATCAATCAGCGCTTAAAACTCTACTACGGCGCCGAATACGGCCTCAGCATCGAAACGAAGCTGGGGGTGGGTACCAAGGTTATCGTGAAAATTCCGGCGAGTTGAAGGTGAAGTATGTACAAGGTATTGATTGTGGACGACGAAGTTCTGTTAAGAGCGGGGCTGAAGACTACGATAAACTGGGAACAGGCGGGGTTTACGATAGTGGCGGAGGCTGCCAACGGTGAACAAGGCTATGAACAGTACAAAAGGTACGAACCGGACGTGGTAATCACCGATATCCGCATGCCAAAGAAGGACGGGCTGTGGCTGGTGGAGATGATCCGCAAGGAGGATCCGCATATACCTATACTGCTGCTGACGTGCCTTGACGAGTTCTCGTATGCGCGGAACGCGCTTAAAGCAGGCGCGGACGACTATATATTGAAGTCCGAAGTGGAGGACGAAGACCTTATTAACATTCTTAATAAGGTTAAAAAGAAGCTCGACAAGCAAAACAGCGAAAAAGCGATAAGCCAGTCGGCCAGCATAAGCAAGAACGATATCCGGCGGGTGCTGTTTAATGACCTCGCCAAGGCGAATTTCCAGATAAGCGACAGTTTGAAAAGCCGCTTTGAGGTGCTCAACATGCCGTATCAAGACTCGCGCTTCATGTTCGTGAGCGTGTCAATATCGTCGGAAGCGGAAAAGGATGAAGAAAACGCGCAGCGGGTCAGCAAAGTCGTAATCAACCTGTTCTCCAATCTGCTTGAAGACAGGGAGATAGGATACCTCTATCAGACAGTCAAAAATCAGCACCACTTTCTGCTGGCGGCTTCCTCGCTTGGCGAGACGGATATAAAAAGGATGTTTGTTGCGGCCAACCAAGGCGCGCAGCAGTATTTTGACAAGCATCTGCGCATCGTGTATACCGGCGTTTTGGACGACGCCGCAGAGCTGGGCAGCCTGTATAACGATTTTATTGGCAAGGCGGAAGTATTGTTTTACATCGACGAACCTGCGTTTTATATGAAAAACGTAAGCGAAATACGTTTTGAAGAGCTTAACGCGTTTGAACTGAAAAAGAAGTACAGCCAGATGCTTATGATCGATACGATAATGCATGAGAACAGATCGGGGGCAACGGAGTTTGTCGGCGAGCTGTATAAATACTTTAAGAATAAGCTGGCCCCTCCTAACAGCGTTAGGCTGTTTTTGACAGAGCTTATCAACCACCTTTTCGACCAGTATGCCCAGCTGATAGAAGACACGCAGAATATGGATTACGAGCAGTATCATTTTAAAATCATAAATGCGGCTTCATTATCGGAAGCGTGCGGCATTATGGAGAACCTGCTGCTTAACTTTATCGAACAGATGGAACGGTATGTACACAACAATGCAAAGCTGCTTACCAGCCAGGCCTTAAGCTTTATACAGCAGAATTACGACAGGAAGATATCGCTTAAGGACGTCGCGGAAAACTTAAATCTGTCCAAACATTATCTTTGCAGCATATTCAAAAAGGAGACTGGAGACAACGTATCCCATTATATCAACAAGCTGCGCATCGAGAAGGCAAAGATGCTGCTGCACAAGCCGGATATTAAGTGCAAGGAGATTTACGACGAAGTGGGATATTCAAATCAGCAGTATTTCAGCAAAGTGTTCAAGAAATTTACCGGCATGACGGTTCTGGAATACAGGGACAGGATAAATACCAAATGATTTGAAAACATTAGAAAATAATGTAGCCCGCATAAAACCTCCGACAACGAACGGAGGTTTTTTATACCCCATAAAGCAAATGCTTTATGGGGTATAAGTAAAAAAGTATAAACCGAAAGCAATATTGTTTAAAAAGAACTCGCGGCAAAGCAAAATTACTTATTAAAGCAAAATAGTATAAAAACCAGATAATCTGAGCCATTATGTTATTCAGCCCGCTAATATACAATTCGGTTTACAGACAGCTTATCAAACATGCCTCTTAAAATGCAACACGATATACAAAAGTCAGCTAAAAAGAACCGTTTATATGTAAGGAGAAGAGATGGGTTACACAGCTTCGGATGTAAAACTCAGAGTTGTCGATATAGAAAAATCGTTCCCGGGCGTTAAAGCGCTTAATAAAGTCAACTTTACGGTCAAAAGAGGAACGGTGCACGTGATATGCGGCGAAAACGGAGCCGGCAAATCGACGCTGATGAAGATTATCAACGGCATTTACAAGCCGGACGCCGGCAAGATATTGATCGACGAAAAGGAAGTGGAAATAAAAAACCCGATACAGGCGCGGCAGTTCGGCATATCAATGATATTTCAGGAATTAAACTACATACCTGAACAGACTATTGCAGAGAGCCTGTGCGTAGGCAACTGGCCGGTCGGCAAGTTGGGCAAGGTTAACTGGCGCGAAATAAGAAAACGCACTGTTGAACTGCTAAAGGAAGAAGGGCTGTCCTACGACCCCGACACCAAGCTTAAGGACTTGACCGTCTCCGATGTGCAGATACTCGAGATAATAAAGGCGATCTCGTATAGTTCGGAAATCATTATCATGGACGAACCTACTTCCGCTATCACGCTCAAGGAAGTGGACGCGCTGTTCAAAAAGATAAACGAGCTAAAAAGCCGGGGCGTGGCGATAATCTATATCTCGCACAGGATGGAGGAGATATTCCGCATCGCCGATGAAATCACCGTGTTCCGTGACGGCACAGTGGTGGATTCGCGGCCTGTCAAGGATTACGACATGAAGACCGTAATAGCGCAGATGGTGGGCCGCAAGCTGGACGACAACTTCCCTAAGGAGAAGGTGGAAATAGGCAAAGTCGTGCTGGATGTTAAAGGCCTCACAGGGGAAGCGTTTCAGGACATAAGCTTTAACGTACGCGAAGGCGAGATAGTGGGCTTTGCCGGGCTGATGGGCGCGGGCCGGACGGAAGTAATGCGCAGCCTGTTCGGGCTTGACCCGTATTACTCGGGCGAGATTACGATAAAAGGCAGGAAAGTGAAAATCAAAAAAGTGAAGAACAGCATCGAACAGAACATGGTGATGCTTTCAGAGGACAGAAGGCGCTATGGCATAGTGCCTATTCGCAGCGTGCGCGAGAACGTATCGCTGTCGAGCTTAAAGCAGTTCATATACGGCGGCCGGCTGCATGTGAAGAAGGAAAACAAAACGATACTCGATTACTGCGGCCGCATGAATGTGAAAACGCCGTCGCTTGACACCACGGTGGACGCCCTCAGCGGCGGAAACCAGCAGAAGGTGGTTCTGGCGAAATGGATGCTTACTAACCCCGACATACTGATAATGGACGAGGCCACGCGCGGCATAGACGTAGGGGCCAAGTATGAAATATACAAGCTGATGATAGATCTGGTTAAGCAGAGAAAGGCCATAGTCATGGTTTCCTCCGAACTTCCCGAGCTTATAGGCATGTGCGACCGCATTTACGTGATGTCACGCGGGCGCATAATGGGCGAACTCTCGTCGCGCGACGAGTTCACGCAGGAGCGCATCATGACGCTGGCAACAGCTCAAAAATAATAATTTGGAGTGAGATTCAATGAATGTAAAGGACATTTGGGGCAAGGTCAAATCAAAATACAGCATTTACATAGTGCTGGTAGTCATGTTTTTCATCTGTTGGTTAGCGAATAAAAACTTTGTTTCGTTTGAGAACCTGACCAATATATCAAGGCAGATCTCGGTGGGCACGATATTGGCGTTTGGCGAGACAATACTTATTATCTCAGGCATGCTCGACTTGTCGTCGGCATCCGTGCTTGCTTTCTCCGGCGTGCTGTCGGTATCGGTGTATCTTATGACGCGCTCGCTGCTGGTGGCTTTTTTCGTGGGTATCGCGGTTTCGGTGGTGTGCAACATTATAACGGCGATAATCGTGACGCGGTATAACGTGCCCACATTCATAGCGACGCTGTCCATGATGGCTATGGCGAGAGGCGCGGCGCTGCTTTACACAAACGGCCAGAACATATACCAGATAGGCGACTATACGGTGTTCGGCCAAGGGTACATACTCGGCATACCGACTCCGGTCATATTCCTTGCCGTTATACTGGTGATCACGTGGTATCTGCTCCGGCATACGCGTTTCGGGCGCTCCATTTACGCTATAGGCGGCAATGAGGAGGCGGCTATAGCCTCGGGCATAAACGTAAAGGCCAACAAGATAATTGCGTATATCATCAACGGCGTGTATGTGGGCGTGGCGGGCGTGCTGTTCATGTCCAGAAACAATGTGGGGTTGCCCAACGGAGCTATAGGATATGAGTTCACGGCGCTTACGGCCGCGGTGATAGGCGGCACCAGCATGTCGGGCGGCATAGGCTCGGCGGCGGGTACGGTGGCCGGCGCATTCATAGTAGGTTTCCTCGACAACATAATGGTGCTCTCCGGCGTGAACTCATATCTGCAGGAGATCGTACGCGGCGGCATAATAACGCTCGCGGTAGCCTACGACATATACGCAAAGAACAGAAGAACCAAGAGAAAACTGGGCTCTATCAAAGCCTGACAATAGATTTGAGCGTGCGCGTTGCAAAACGCGCGCCGCTCCAAAATAAAAAGGAGGATGAATATGAAGAAGATCTTATCACTGGTTTTAGCGGTTGCGCTGCTGGCGATAGCATTTGTTGGTTGTGCCGCTCCCCAGGAACAAGCGGCTGCAACTAATGAAAAACCCGGCGCCGCAACACAGGAGAGCACTGCGCCGGAAAAAGGGCAGCAGACATTCAGAGTCGCATACATAGCCCGCGCTCAGGCTGACTCGTTCGCGGCATGGCTCGCCAACTCGATAGTGGAAGAAGCCGAGAAATATGACAACATCACGATAGACGTGTTCGACGGGCAAGCTTCTGACGACAAGGAGAACTCGCTGATCGAGAACGCAATCACCAACAAATACGACGCGATAGTGATTCAGCCGAACAACGGCGAAGCTCAGAGGCCGTATGCCGAGAAGGCTGTTGCGGCGGGAATAGTCACCATAACAACCAACGCGAGAATCGCGGGTGTAAAAGGCGCTTCTTCTGTTGACGCGGACCCGTACGCACAGGCTGCCGTGAACGCAGTACTGGCTCTCGAGCAGATTCCCGAGAACGCCAAAGTGGTTGTGCTTAACGGACCTCCGGGGAACTTCCACGCTGACGAGAGAAGGAAGAGCTGGCAGGCTGAATTCTTCGACAAGCGTCCCGACGTGACTATCGTTGGCGAAGAAATTGCTAACTGGAACAAAGACGAAGCCATGAACGCGATGGAAACATGGGTTCAGGCGAACGACAGGATAGACGCGATCATATCGATGAACGACAACATGGCTGCCGGCGCGCTGGAAGCCATAAAGGACAAGGAAGCCTTTGCAAACATACTGGCTTACGGCGTTGACGGTACGGCTGAGGCCTGCCTGCTGATAAAAGAGGGCAAAATGACCGCCACCAGCCTGCAGAGCGCGTACGACCTTGCCGAAAAGATACTCTCAACGCTTGACAAGCTGCTGACGGGCCAGGAGACGCAGATCGATACGGATATCGACTGCCCGCTGATAACGAAGGACAACGTGGACCAGTATATTGAAATGCACAAGAGGGCCGGCGCTATCAAATAAGGCCGCAAAGTAGGGATACATGCTTAATGTACGCCGCGTGCTGCGGCGTACATTGGCATTAATTGTTTTTTGGGTCACAGTAAAAATCAGAGGTAAGACGCGGAGGATTAAACATGAAAAATAAAGCCGTTTTTATGAGCGGAACCAATAATATGATCACAAAAGAGGTGCCGATGCCAGTGCCGGGCAGCAAGGACGTGCTTATCAGGATAGACGTTGTGGGTATCTGCGGCTCGGACGTGCACTACTACCAGCATGGGCGCATTGGCGACTTCGTCGTGAACGGCGACTTTATACTGGGCCACGAATGCGCGGGCGAAGTAGTCGGGGTGGGCAGCGAGGTTAAAAAGCTGGCTGTGGGCGACCGCGTGGCATTAGAGCCGGGAAAGACCTGCGGCAAGTGCAAATACTGCAAGACGGGGCGGTACAACCTGTGCCCGGACGTTGAGTTTTTCGCTACGCCGCCTTATCACGGCGTGTTCACGAACTATGTGACGCATCCGGAAGATATGTGCTTTAAGTTGCCGGAAAACGTGTCCAACCTGGAAGGAGCGCTGGTGGAGCCGCTGGCGGTGGGACTGCATGCGTCCGGCACGGGCGATGTGAAGCTGGGCGACACCGTGGTTATATTCGGCGCAGGCTGCATAGGCCTCGTAACGCTGCTGTCCTGCAAAGCAAGAGGCGCTTCAAAGGTGTTCGTAGTTGATATACTGGAGAACCGCTTGGAGACAGCGAATAAGCTGGGAGCGACGGAAACAATCAATGCTAAAGAATGCGACGCATTGGCTAGGATTGCCGAGCTGACCGACGGACAGGGAGCGGACGTGGTGATAGAGACGGCGGGCTCCGAGATTACGTTAAAGCAGACGGCGGACGCAGTATCGCGCGGCGGCACTATCGTGCTGGTGGGTATGACGCCCAACGATGAGACGTGCTTTAACTTTATGAAGCTTATGGGCAAGGAAGGCCAGCTGAAAACAATATTCCGTTATCGGAACCTGTATCCGGTAGCGATCAATGCGATAGCGAGCGGCGCGATAGACGTAAAGGGCATCGTCAGCCATGAGTTCGATTTCGATCATGTGAAGGAAGCGTTCGATTTCGTATCCGCCAACGCAAAAGATGTTGTCAAAGCGGTTATCAGAATTAATTAATTGGATAAGGGAGCAGTTTTAAACTTTGTCCACCTTCCCTGCTCCTCCTCTTTCCCTCAAAGCTCAGGGCTTTGCGGGGGCAGATTACTTGAAGTAAAGTCCGCTTTGCTTCCCCAGCACATATTCATGTGCTGGTTTTTTATTACAAGCAGAAATATAAGATATATAATGAGGAGAACACAGTTCAAACAAATTTACACCCCAACAAGCCTCACCTCTTGCTGGGTCTCTGGTATTAAAGATTCCTCGCAGGCTCGGAATGACAGAAGTAACTTACAAAGTAAAACAGGCTTTTATTAATATAAGTTCATATGTCATTCGGAGGACCGAAGGAACGAAGAATCTTAGCCCAATGCGGTTAGCGGAACAGTAATATGGCGTGCGAATTGACCTTTACAGGCTCACGCTGAATCCCGTATGATTATTTGAGGCTTCAATACAATCTGCCTTGACTTGATATCCAGCTTGGTCGGGCTTTTAATTATCTTAAGCAAAAGGTTTGCGCTGGCTATGCCTATCTGTTATGCTGGGTATAGTTGATGGGGTGATAAAAAAAGTATAAGTAACAGGAGGGCCGTCTGATGGGCGTTATAACAATTGTGGGCGCCGGCATGATGGGGTCGGCTATCGGAATACCCGCCGCGGAGAACAATCATCAAGTGCGTTTGGTGGGAACGCCGTTGGACCGGGAAATCATTGAATATGCAAGAAAAACAGGCCGGCACCTTACTCTGGAAAGAAAGCTGCCAAATAGCTATCAGTATTACCATATCGAGCAGCTAAAAGAGGCGCTGCTCGGAGCGGATTTATTGGTAAGCGGCGTCAGCAGCTTCGGAGTGGAATGGTTCTTAGAGAACGTACTGCCGGTTATTCCGGACGGGCTGCCCGTTTTAAGTGTAACAAAAGGGATGCAGGACACGGAAGCCGGAGAATTGATACCCTACCCGCATTTGTACCAACGCCGCCTGGGCGAAAGAAAGATTTCAATAAACGCTGTCGGCGGGCCGTGCACCAGCTATGAGCTTGCGAACCACGATCAGACGCTGGTATGCTTCTGCGGGGAAGACTTAAGTACGCTAAGGGAAATAAAGAAGTATTTTCAGACTTCTTATTATCATATATGCCTCTCAACCGACGTCGTAGGAGTGGAATGCGCCGTGGCGATGAAAAACGCCTATGCGCTTGCGGCCACATTGGCTGTCGGCTTATCGGAGCGAATAGAAGGTATCGGCGGAAAAGAGCACTACAACTCGCAGGCGGCGTTGTTCGGGCAGAGCGTACGCGAAATGAGAGCATTGCTGCGCCTCGTCGGCGGAAAGGACGAGAATATCGTATACGGCGCGGGAGACCTGTATGTAACAGTGTTCGGAGGCAGAACCCGTAAAATAGGAACGCTTTTGGGACGCGGGCTTAGTTTCGACGATGTGATGAGACAACTGGACGGCGTGACGTTGGAATCCATAGTCATCGCAACGCGTACGGCCAGTGCGGTTCGCAAGCTGATAGATGCGGGGAAAGCCAGGAAAGAAGACTATCCGCTACTTTTGCATGTGGATGAAATAATCAATCAAAACGCGCCTGTCAATATTCCGTGGGAGAAGTTTGAAATCGAAACATAAGGTATATCGACGCTCTGAACGGCGTACCGATATGTGCCGTTCTATTTTTGAGGCTCTTTTCGTGCAATATCGTTTGTATCTATTGTTTTGCGGTAGACCACATACTTTTGAAAAAGATACTCGGTAATAAGGTTGAGCGCCATGTTAATCAGCGTTACGATATTGCCGTCCCAGCCCAGAGTACCTTCAAGATATTCCCCCAGTAAAATGGTCAGCGGCGTGAAAACGCAATAATAGCCGAACACCTTGAGCATTGCTATAGGTACGTTTGCCGCAGACTTAAACGTATAGCGCCGGTTGAACGTAAAGTTCCACAACACGGATAAAACCAGCGCAGTGAGATAGCTTACCCAGTATCTGATGTGCAGCAGGTCATACAGAAGAGCAAAGCTGCTTATTTGTATCAGCCCGGCGCTTATGGAGAACAGCGCAAATTTGATTGTACGCCATAACTCTTTGTGTTCTTTCTTGCCCATGGTACTTCCTTTCCGGTAAAAACCCAGATATTGACTATGAAACCACAAAGACGACCACAAGTGACGGGCTCTGGACTTCAGCCTGCTATCTTCTTTGAGTATTTCATAATATAAATTTTATGCATAAGCCATATTTCAAACGGCGACAGCTTTGCATTTACGCCAAAAGCCTGCGTGTGAAGCCAGCATATGCAGGACTTTTCGACAAGCAGGTGAAAAGCGTCAAGGTCTTCCTGCGTTAACGCACGGCCAATGGCTCCGACGCCCGGAACAAAAACCGCTTCATGTTTTTTAAGAGCATTCGCCACGGCGCTTTCTTCGGGTTTTACGCATATGAGCTTTGGGCCTATCATCTGCGCCATGTCGTCAAGCTGCGCCGGAATGGCTTTACCGTAAGAAGCGCAAGCCAGCACAGGCGGCGCGGAGGTATACGATACGTACTTGAACTCTTGCTTTAAAGAGGCTATCAGGCTTTCAGCCAGCGCTTCATCGAATATGGGAACCGTATCGGGCTGCCCCTTGCATGCGCGACGGCAGACGTTTTCCAACAGAATAGCCCTTTCAAACGCCTCTTCGCGGTCTTTTCCTACGATAACGGCGCCGTGGTGAACCATCAGCACCGTATGCGCTCCGCTTTTGAAAGCTGCCGCTACGTTTCTTGCTAGCTTCTTCGTGCTGGACAGGCCGTATTCCGCCAGCGCTATGCCTCCGAGCCTTTCTTTTTCCTCCTCTGAAAGATTAAGCGTATCAAACCCTGCCATGCCTATTGCGGACGCATACGTCTGATGCGTATGCATAACGAATCCGGCGTCCGGAAACTGGCGGTATGCCGATATATGTATGCCTTTTTCCGAAGACGGCTTTCTTGACCCCGCCCATTCTCCCGTCTCCAAATCCACAGATACTATATCGTCCGGCTGCATGCCGTCATACGCAAGGCCGCTCGGCGTTATTACCATAGACTTTTCACCGGTGCGGCAGCTGATATTGCCCCATGTGCGGGCAGCCAGCTTTTCTTTAAGCAGCAGCCTGCCCGATTCGGCCGTCAGCTGCTTTGCTCCCACAATATCCATCATTCAATCACCTCTATGTTGTCAAACACCCTCTCGAAGGCTGCTAAAGCTTTGTCTATATCTTCTTCGGTATAAGCCGCGCTGGTATACATCCTGTTGCCGGCAAGCGTCACCAGCCCTTCGGCCATATACGCCGCGCCTATGTGCTGCATCTCTGCTTTGCGTTTTGAAGTCTCTTTAAGTATATTCGGTATTTGCCACGGCTTCTTCCATTGTATCGCAAAGTGCATGGTGCCCACCGTATCGAGATGGCAGATGGAACCCACGTTATACGCCACAAAAGGCAGCCCTCTTTTATCTATTATGGCGTTGAGCCCGTCCGTGAGCCTGTCGCCCATTTTGGCGGCTTTCTCCCATGCGCGCGTGCGCTCTATTTCGCATATTGCGTAATAACCCGCGCAGCAGCTAAGCGGCGTTGCAGACAGCGTTCCGCCTACAAGGGCTTTTTTGCCGCCGTGCTCGTCAAGGCCCGCGCCCAAGAATTTCATATATTCCGCTTTGCCGCCGATGCCGCCTGCGCCCGGGTAACCTCCTGCAAGAACTTTGCCGAAAATAGTAAGGTCGGGAGTAATGCCGAAATACTCTTGGGCGCCGCCCGGCCCCATCCTGAAGCCGGTAACTACTTCGTCAAAAATGAGCAGCGCTCCATATTTGTCGCACAGTTCGCGGCAGCCCGCGGGAAAATCGAAATCCACAGGCCGCGTGCCGCTCTCCGGACCTATCGGCTCTAGCAATACGGCGGCAGTGCCTCCCCTTAGCTTATTCAGCTTTAACACGTGCTCCAACGAATTAAGGTCGTTAGGAAAGAACTCCTGAGTATGCTTGAACACAAAGCCCGGCACGCCCTGCGATTGCAGCCCGCGAGTGCCCGGTATGCGTATGCCGTATGCGAGCTGGTCGCTCCATCCGTGATACGCTCCGCCCATCTTTACGATGTTCTTTTTCTTGGTGGCAAGCCGCGCTACGCGGATAGCGCCCATGCACGCTTCGGTACCGCTGCCGAACATCCTTAATTTGCTGACGGAAGGCACCAGCTCTTTTATCTTCTCCGCGATTTTATATTCATACTCGTGGAAAAGGCCGGTTGAAGGGCCGCATGTTTCAAGCAGCTCTATCACTTTCTCGCGCACTGCGGGCGGATTTGACCCGAGAACGGTAGGGCCTCCCGCCTGGAGAAAATCAAGGTATTCGTTCCCGTCTATATCGTACAGCTTGCAGCCCTCCGCCTTTGTAAATACCAGCGGAAATGGATAGTTGAAAGCAAGGTTGTGCTGTACGCCTCCCGGTATCGCGTCTATGGCTTTATTTATCATCTCTCTTGATTTCCTGCATTTCCCGCCGTAGTATTCATCGACGTATTTCTGCAAAGCTTCTTTCTTAATGCCGTGGACCGGCTTTTTTATCAGCTCGTCGAGTTTTGCCGTTACGGCCTTTGAGTCAACGTACCTGTATGGGGTATTCATAATGCATCCTCCTTATGTCGGCTATTAATTGCGTTGAGAATTTTAAAGTTAGCCTTGTTTGATTTGTAAAGTTTTTTGAATACTTTATAGTTCCTGTCGTAAGCTGGCTTTTTCGTCGTATCCGGAACAAATGTTTTGACCGCCGGTATGAATTCGCCTACGGCGTCGATGCCGCCTATAATGCCCAGCGCCACGCCGACGACTGCCGCCGCACCTACCGCGCCTACGTTCTGGGGCGATGATACCGTTTCTATCGTACGCCCCGTTATATCGGCAAGTATCTGGCATGTAACGTCCGAAAGCGCGCCTCCGCCTACGAACCTTATCGGATCCGACGTCTTTATCTTCCTGTCCTGGCACTCCAGCATCCACCTTAAGTGATAGCATACGCCTTCCAGTACGGCGCGTATAAGCTCTGTCTTGCCCGTGTGCATACGTATATTGAAGAACATACCGGCGGAGTTCGGGTCTTCAAACGGGCATCTGTTTCCGTGAAGCCACGGCGTGAATATCACCCCGCCCGCTCCCGGAGCAACGTGCTTTATAGTTTCCATCATGTATTCATACAGGCTGGAGTACACGGCTTCCTGGCTTTCGGTTATATTTTTCTTCTCGAGATATATGCCTATCTCGTCAAGAGCAAGGTGGTCTTTTACCCACTCAAGGCATTTGCCCGCCGTTTCCATCTCCGCAAAGTAGTTGTATCTGCCTTCCTGTGCTCCCACTATCGATGCAATCATGCAGTTTATATCAACTATCTGTTTGTCTACAATAGTTGATACCCAACCGGAAGTACCGGAATATATATGGGTGTCGCCCAAGTTGCCGCAGCCTGCGCCTATTCCAATAAGCGTTGCGTCCCCGCCGCCGCCGAACACCGGCGTTCCTTCGTCAAGCCCCAGCTCGGCGGCAGCTTTCGCCGTCAGCTCGCCCGCTTTGTCCGTAGATTTTATTATCGCCGGCATGTGGTTGATATCCACGCCGCACATTTTGCATAGAGACTTGCTCCAGCCTTTTCTACCCTTGCGGGTATCATAGAGCAATGTTGAAAATGCGGTGTCCTCCGTCATTACGAATTCGCCGGTGCAGCGGCATATAAGATATTCTTTTACATCCAGCCACTTATAGGCTTTTTTAAAGTTTTCCGGTTCGTTGTTCTTTACCCACCTGTATTTCCATACAGGGTCTTTCACGCTCGATGAAACCGCGCCAGTTATTGCGATGCTTTTTATAAGATTGATTATATTTACTCCTGCAATCTGCAAGCCGTGCGCCATTACTTCCTTAATCTCCTGCCGCGCCCGCTGGTCCATGTAGCTCATAGGCCTTCTGACGGCTCTTCCCTCCCTGTCTGCGAGCACCATACCCTGCATCTGGGAGCAGAAGGAAATCCCCGCGATATTTTCGGGTTTAATGTCTGCAATCGTGAACAGCTTTCTGGTGGTAAGGCACATCGCGTCCCACCATTCGTCCGCATTCTGCTCTACGCCGCCGTTGTCAAGAACATAAAGGTTGTATCCCTGCTGCGCGGACGCGATAAGCTCAATATTCCTGCCTATACCAAACAAGCAGGTTTTTATTCCCGTAGTGCCGACGTCGTATGCGATAACATAAGTCACACTAACCATCACCCTTTATGTTTTATTTCCGACTGTTTGAAAGTAAAGGCGGATTCTATGAATTTCAGAAGCTCGGACACAACCTTTTCGTCATCGTCTAAAATATCCTCTCCGCAGAATATCTTGAACCTTTCTCTGTAGTAGTCGCAGCTGTATGAAAATTGAAGCATGAGCAGAAGGTTGTCGAAGAAAAATGCGAACATCTTAGGGTCTATATCTTCCCTTATCTCGCCTGATGCTTTCGCCTGCTCGATAAACCTTGTGTATACGTCGGATGAAATGCCTTCGATTTCTTTAGCGAGAAGCCGGGCGTATTTCTGGCTTGCCCCGGCAGTTATCTCGTTGTACATAATATTGTATATGCTGTGTTCCCTGGCTGTGCGCTGTACTGCGCGTATGAGCTTTTCCGCTCTTTTAAGCAGTTTATAATCGCCCGAAACCGCGTCGCTTATTTCTTTACGGAGAGTTTCAAGGCTGTGCGCAAGGCACGCAAGGAAGAAATCCTCTTTATCCTTGTAGTACTTGTAAAGCACGCCTACGCTGACGCCCGACTTCTTTGCAATGACGTTTATATTCGCCCTGTCAAGGCCGTTTGCCGCAAACTCCGCTATACCGGTTTCAAGTATCCGGGTTATCTTCTCGTCAGTTAGTTTTTTCAGCATACCGCGCTCCGGCCTGACGTGAGCAACCGCTCACGTGTTTGTTATGATTATATCGCATTTCTTTAGATAAAGCAACAATTCTTTTGTAAATTGATACCATAATAATGCCTGGAAGAATTCAATAAATGAGCGACTTTACGGGGTGTAAAAATCGGGGTCCCCTAAAAGTCGGAGACTTTTTGGGGTAATATCGGGGTCCCCGACAAGTCGTGAGACTTTCTGGGGTGTTAGTATGCTATAATTAAAAAGGAAAAAACATATGCTGCGGTTTAACGGGGCAGAGATTAGCATATTGATAATATAAACTTATTATCCGCAGGCCTTAATTAAGGAGGCATGTCATGATAGATTGGGAAATCATTGTACGCCTGGTTGTGTCAATGGTTATCGGCGGGCTGGTAGGCGCGCAGAGGGAATTTAAGAAAACCTCCGCGGGATTTCGTACGCATACTCTCGTGGCGGTCGGCGCCTGTATTGCGATGGTAGTAAACGAATACCTTTTTAAGACATATTCGCCTATGTCCAATATGGATATTGCGCGTATGGGCAGCTATGTAATAAGCGGAATCGGCTTTTTGGGAGCGGGCAGCATAATAAAGAGCGGATTCAGGATTCAGGGCCTTACGACTGCCGCCGGCCTTTGGGTAGTGGCTTGCTTAGGAATAGCTGTCGGGGCGGGGCTTTACGTTATCGCAATAGCCGGAACGATTTTAGTGGTGCTGACGCTCACGTTTTTGAAGATAATTGAAGAAAAATTCTTAAGGAGAAAGAACAGAACGCAGATAGACCTGAATATTAAAAACTCGTCCGAGCAGATAATGAAGGTTTTGAGCTCGATTAATTCCATCGGGCTTTCAATACACAGCATAAACATACGTGATATAAACGACAAATGGCTGGATTTTTCGCTGTATACGTCTCTGCAAAGCAAAAACGATATTGACGGCATCCGCGAAACGCTTGGGAAGATAGAAGGCGTAAAGGTGATAGACATAGATCCGACGTAATAAAAATGGATTCTGGCCCGCCAAGTACGGCATTATATGGGCGATAAATAGCGCTGGCAGGCGTTGACATAGTTTGAATTACATTGTATCATATCTTAAAGATAGTTTTCGCAAGTCAGGCCGGTTCCGGTTTTCAGGTGGTGGGGATAGGAATATACTGTGAAGAAATGCACGAGATACTTTGCGTTCATATTTATTCTTGTACTGGCGCTTTCGGCGGCGCTGGGCGCTGACACTGCTTATGCCGCCGCATTTCATACTGACATTCGCGTGCTGCTTTCCATTGACGGCACGAAACCCGTAGATTTTACTGTTATCGGAGAATATAAATTAAAAGAAGACCCGTCGTTTGAGTTTAAGTCGGATAAAATGACGGTATCGATTGTAGGCAACAGGCCGGTGCTTAAATCGGGCGACGCAGAGTTTACCGCGTCTACGATAACGCTTGCGAGCGGCGACTACAACGGCACGTCCGCGTATATCAGGATGACAAACTCAAAGTACGGCGTCTGCACATACCTGGGCGACATTTCGTTTGACGTAGAGGAAGGCGCGATACGCGTGATAAACACGCTGCCTATAGAGAGTTACCTATACGGCGTAGTGCCGCACGAGATGAGCAACACGTTCCCTATAGAATCGCTCAAAGCGCAGGCGGTATGCGCGAGAGGCTACGCCGTAGCCAACTGCTCCAAGTTCCGCCTGCGGGCATATGACATACTCGACACGTCGGCTGATCAGGTGTATCACGGGTATGCCAGCAAATATAACCGCGCGAAGATTGCGGTGGACGAGACGGCGGGGCAGGTGCTTACTTACGGCGGCGACATCATACAGGCGTACTACTCCGCGTCGAACGGCGGGCAGACAGAGCTTACCGGCAACGTCTGGAAGAGCAACCTGCCGTACTACGTGCAGAAAGACGATATATACGACCTGGTTAACCCAGATAGCCTCGAGGAAAAGTCGTTCATACCTTCTGAATTCAATGAAGAAACGCTGCCGCTGATGGACGCGCTTGTGCTCAGGAAACTGACGGAGGGTGCGAACGCTGCCGCCGGGGAGCAGGTGAATCTTGTTTCCACGGTGCGCGTAAAAGCCCACACCGCGAGCTACGACCCGCCCAGCCGCATGTACACAAAGGCGGACGTAGTGCTTATGGTTTCAAACGCGAGCGGCAAAATAGGGCAGCTTACCGTGACGCTGCCGCTTGGCGACCTCGTGTATTCGGAAGAAAACCTCGTTGGCATATTCAACACCGGAAGGACGACGCTGCGCATGCGCGGCGCCGAACGCGGCGCGCTGAAAACGAGAAGCGGAGAATACGAAGGGTGGTTCTTAACTAACCGCCGCTACGGGCACGGCATTGGCCTGTCGCAGCGCGGCGCGCAGCAGCGCGCGACGGACGGGCAGGCGTACAACGAAATACTCGCATTCTACTACGCCGATACGCAGCTTTGCACTATAGGCACTTTTGAAACGGCGCCCGCGCTTAAAAGCGATAAATACAGCATCAGCAAAACCGGTTTAAGCGGCATAACCCTTGGTACCGCTCCTGCTGAGCTACTTTCAAACCTTGCGTCGGACGGCGGCATGCTCAGCATTATATCGTCGGACGGCTCGGCAAAGACAAGCGGCGTTATGGCCACGGGCGATTTTGTAAGGACGGTGTACGGCGACGGCACTTCGTATTTCGACCTTCCCGTAGTGCTTTACGGCGATACGGACGGAAACGGAAGCATAACCAAAAGCGATCTTGACGCGCTGTGCCTGCACGTTTTAAATATAACAAAGCTTACGGGACCGTACCTTGAGGCGGCGGATTTAAGCCACGACGGCAAAGCGGACAGCCTTGACGTACTGCTGCTGGCAAAGCACATAATGGGCGCGTATTCGATAGAACAAACAGGGGGTAAAAGATGAGAAAAGTGCATGCGGCGCGAAGCGCGGTTGCGTTTATAATAGCGGCTCTGGTAATGCTGGCGGTACCGATGGCTGCCTTTGCGACTGACGTTTCGGTTACGGCAGATTCGACCTCGGTCAAGGCGGGAGACACCGTTACGCTCACGGTAATAGTTAAGGCCGAGCATATAGGCGTCGCCGGCGGCAGCTTTACATACGACCCCGCGCTGCTTACATATGTGAGCAGCGACGGAGGAGCATCGGACGGGTATATCAGCATAGTCTCGGCGGAGAAGGGCGGCTCAGCTTCCCTTTCCGTGGTTATAAAATTCGTCGCCAAGGCAGAAGGCACCGCTGTCGTTAACGTCGTGATGGACAATGTTTTGAACTATGACGGACAGCCGCTTGATAAGGGCGAGGCGGGCGTCAGCATAACCATCGCGGCTTCGGACGCTCCGCCGCAGACGAGCGGCGAGGCGCAAAGCGCACCTACGGTAAACCTTGCACAGACGGGCGTACCCGCCCAGAACGTTACGGGCGCTACGGCGCAGATGTACGTATGGCGCGATCTTGGCAGCCTGACACTGCCCTCGGGGTTTGCCGACAGGCAGGTGATGTATGCCGGCGAATACGTCGGCGGAGCGGCGATACCCGACAGGGACGACCTTATACTGCTTTATCTTTCCGAAGCGGCGGGGGAGAACGCGGGGTATTATATATACAACGAGCAGAAGAACACGCTCGACCCGTATATAACGATAACGTCGAAGCTCGCAAACTTTACGATAATATGGCCGGACGATACGGTAACCGCGCCCGACGGGTTTAGTAAGACTACGCTTGAATGGAACGAAAAGGTGCTGCCCGCGTGGAGCGTTCCGGACTCAGATATCGTATATCTCGTATACGCGCGCAATTCAAAGGGTGAAACGGGCTTTTATCTGTTCAATATTGAGGACGAATCCGTGCAGCGCTATGCGGATGTGCCGCAGCCCGCAGCCGCGGCGACAGCCTCGCCTGAAAAGGAGCCCACGGCCAAACCCGTTTCGGGCGAAGCCCCGGAAGTAGGGGACGATTCGAACATTGAGATAGACCGCACGCTTTTCATGGCGCTGTTGATAGGCGCAGCATTGATGCTGGCTGCCGCGGCAGTTTTCGCCACGCTCTATATAAGAAGGCGCATACGCAGCGCGCGCAGGCGGGCGCAGCGCATGAAGGAGAGGATGGAAGCCAAGGCAAAAGAGAGTCAGGATTCTTCCGCGCCGCAGACGCCTCCTGTGCCGCAAACGGAGGAAAAACAGCCCCCGGCGCAAACGGAGGAAAAGCAGGCGGCCACTCAAACGCCTCCGGCTGCCAATAAAAAAGAGAAACCTGCGTCGCTGGTAAAAGAGGCTGACTTAAGCAAATACCCTAAAAACACCGACGTTTGAGCAAAAGGATACCGGTATATGTTGCGCTATCATATCGTAATACGCGGCGACGTGCAGGGCGTGGGCTTTCGGTATTATACGCAGAAAAACGCGCTTGCATTCGGCGTTAAGGGCTGGGTGAGAAACAGGCTGGACGGAAGCGTGGAGATAGACGCCGAAGGCGACGAAACCAGCCTGGCGCTTTTTCTGGGCGCATTAAAACGCGGCAGCCGCTACTCCACCGTTGAATCGGCGGACATACGAAAGATGGACGAAATAATGAACTACAGAACTTTTTATATAGAAGACGACGAGTGGTAATCCCTATTTTTGTTTTATTACGGGCGAGGGCTCGGCGTTGAACACTGTAGAATATGGCGGCACGGATTCAGTGAGCCAGACGTTGCCGCCGATTACTGAATCGTGCCCGATGCGCGTATCGCCGCCCAGTATAGTGGCGCCCGCGTAAATTATCACGTTGTCTTCAATATCCGGGTGCCGCTTTACGCCCTTTATAGGGTTGCCGTGCTCGTCGAGAGGAAAGCTCTTGGCGCCCAGCGTAACTCCCTGATACAGCTTTACGTTGTTGCCTATCGTGCACGTCTCGCCTATTACTACGCCCGTGCCGTGGTCTATAAAAAAGCTTTTCCCTATGGTCGCGCCCGGATGTATGTCTATGCCGGTGTTCTTATGCGCGTACTCCGTCATTATGCGCGGTATTATAGGCACGCCGAGGCTCTCTATAAGGTGTGCTATGCGGTATATGCTTACAGCCTCAAGCGAAGGGTAGCTGAGTATCACTTCTTCATACGATTTGGCAGCGGGGTCGCCCTCAAAAGCGGCGCGTATGTCCGTGTTGATAACGCTTCTTAAGTCGGGCAGGCTGCCTAAAATCTCCGCCGTAAGCAGCTGCGCTTTTTCGGCGCATTCGTCAGCGTCGCCGTCTTTTCGCTCGTAAACGAACGCGCTGTTTATAACGCCGCACAGGCTATGCGCCGCGGACTGAAACTTTTTTTCAAGATGCGCTTCCAGTGAGCCGTCTATGGGCCGCGTCTCATACACGCCCGGCAGTATCAGGCTGCGCAGCTCTTTTAATACCGCTATCACCTGCGCGCGCGTCGTGTAGTTCAATATCGAGCCGGGCATGCTGTACGCGTTATTTTCCGCCAGCCGGGAAGAAATGTATTTAGAGTTTTTCAACAGCCAGTCTTCAATATACATGATAAACATCCTTTTAAATAGCTTTTCTTTATTCTATATTCAAACTGCTTTTTTGACAAACGGTTTGGGGATAAAAATCCGCGTTTCACCACTTTTTTAGCCGGTTGACAATGCCTTTGTGTGCTGATAATATCTACTCACAGCATAAGTCAATTCTTTTTTCTTCAAAGTTTCATCTGTGCAAAAGGCCTAAAAGTTACTTACCCTGCATATAAACACCCCAGCAAGTCTTCGTCTTGCCGGGGGCCTAGGGCGGAGGTTTTTTTATGGCGGATTTGAAACCGGAAAAACCAAAGGATTTCGGAAAAATGTTGTTTTGGGCTGTGGGCGTGCTCTTTATACTATACGGCGGCTTTCTTGTATACTTCCTTCTTCCTCAGGTCAGGGCGGGCGTGCACTCGCTGCTGCCGGTGATACTAATATCTTTAGGCATAGTTACAGAAGGGGGGGTAATAATAAGCCAGTCGGGGCAGCGCGCCCCTAAGTTCCTTGCGATGGGCATTATATTCGTTGTGATAAACATTGCGGGGCTTGTGCTTTTTTCGCTGAGGTGGACGCTCAGCTGGCCGTTCATTATAGGCGCCGCGCTTTCCGCGTTGTATATAGCGAGCGGCTTTATAAAGAAAAAAGCCGCGGCAGCGCCCGAGGATAAGACTCGGAATTAATGAAAAACGGCCGCTGCAGACAAAGCGGCCGCGCTCCAAAGTTTCTTGCGATAGGCATAATTTTAATTGTAATAAGCAATGCAGGGCTTGACATAGCGGCTAGACTTCTATTGACAAAATATTCTGTTCAATTTGGTATGTAGGCATTCGAGCATCAACAATCAAGAGATTTGGTTCTATACCAATAAAAATCGGAAATACATAACCATCAGAATAGACATAGTGACTATATTTGGGCCATTTTTCCATGTTTATTGTTCTATATGCATAACAATAAACATTATGATATCTTAAGCTGATATTAGCATGGCCTAAAAACATATCATCTGGTATTCTGTTAAGAAAGTCTATATCAATGCTTATCTGAAAACTAAGCTCCAAATTAGTTTGAGGTATTGCAAGAAAGACAAGTACAAATGGTCTAAGCTCTCCGTTATATTTCATTATAAAATCACTTAGGCGGTTAAATACTGGCGAATTAAGAGGTATATATGAAGGTTCTTTAATGAAAGATGTAAATAAATGACGCACTCCTCGTTCGTTTTTCTCTTGGTTTAGTAGCTTATTGCCTTTGATAATTATTTGGCGATTATGGGGATCTAAATGAGGTCTTATTGAAGCAATTCCGCTGCCGTGAATACTTATCTTGCCGTCACCTATATTATCAGCAAATTGTAAATTATACTCGCTATTTTCAGGGGTGATGCCAAACCACTTTGCAGTTGCAAAATCCGGAGAGCTGCAATAAATTGAACCGTCTACGCTTTGTGAAAAACTGTAGATTTGATAAAACTTATCGCCATTATTAATAAACACTCGTCTATCGGATGGATTAGCCATGACAATATTATAAGAATCTTTATAAATAATGTCAAAATAAAGTATCAAAATATATACAGATGTTTATTCGAACTGCATGTATAAAATAAAAACAAAACATCTGGGGGTAATAGTCTTGGTTAATAAGTTAATACAGTTCGCCATTCAATGCATCCGTGATAATAATCTTCATGCTTTTTATACCTGCTGAGAATGGTTGGAACTCGGGAGGAAGTATTACGGGAGCCGCAGAAGCGAAAAGCGGGAGGGAAGACTCGGGATTAATGTAAAACAAAACGGCCGCTGCAGACAAAGCGGCCGTTCTTTTCTGTGCTAATTAGACCTTTAGCAGATTACGTATTCTCTTCTTTCAGCGCGTCCATTATGTTTTCCTTTTTTATTTTGGAGCTTGCGTACCACATAGTAACGAGCACTATAATGAGTATCATCGCGATTGCTACGGCGCAGCTCATTCAGGGCAGCGTAAATGGCGTTTCGAGCACGGAGCGCTGCACGCGGAACAGCAGATACGCTATCGCAACGCTTATTGGCAGCCCGTAAAGCAGCCGTAATTTGCGGTTTTTGCATGACAGTTTTGTCACGCAACGCGCACAGCGGGCTTGCCGCCATGCAAAAGGCGGTAGATTTTAAGTCGTTAAACCCGTAAAACAGTACAGGCTGGCTTAAAAGCGCTTTGTGTGGTATTGTATTTACAGCATAAACGGCAAAGGCAGGTACGGCGCATGAAAAAGTTCACGAATTTCAAGCTTAACATGTATACGGACATATTGTTCGGCAAAGGCACGGCAAGTAAGGTCGCGCAGAAAGTCAGGCAGCACGGCGGAAGCAAAGTAATGCTAGTGTACGGCGAAGGAAGCATAAAGAAGTCGGGGCTGTTTGATATTGTGACAGGGGCGCTTAACAGCGAAGGCATACCTTATGTGGAGTTCGGGGGCGTGCGCGCCAACCCGTACCGCAGCGAGGCATACAAAGCTCTGGAGCTCGCGAAGAAGGAAAACGTGGATTTTTTGCTGGGAGTGGGCGGGGGCAGCGTAATAGACACCGCCAAGGCGATAGCTATTGGGCTTGATTACGAAGGCGACATATGGGATTTCTATTCGGGCAAGGCGGTGCCCAAGAGCATGAGAAGCGTGGGCGCTGTGAACACGATAGCGGCGGCGGGAAGCGAGACAAGCGGCTCGACTGTGCTTGTGGACGACATGGGCTTAAAGCAAAAAAAGGGTATGATGTACCCGGACGTGCTGAGGCCTAAGTTCGCCATTATGGACCCGGAGCTTACGTATTCGGTGCCGGCCTATCAGACGGCTGCGGGCGCCGTAGATATATTCTCGCACACGTTCGAGAGGTTTTTCGTGGACAGCGCAAGCTTTCTGGGCGACGAGTTTGCGGCGGGCGTGCTGCGCACGGTCGTAAAGTACGCGCCGGTTGCCATTGAAAAACCTGACGACTACGAAGCGCGAGCCGAACTGATGCTGGCGGCGTCGATGTCGCATAACGATATAACCGGCATAGGCAGAAGCGGCCAGGCGATGCAGGTGCACGGCATGGAGATGTACTTAAGCGGCCATTACGACAACGCGCACGGCGCGGGGCTTTCCATGCTTATGCCCGCATGGCTCGATTACGTTGTACAAAACGGCGGAAACGAGAGGCTGGGGCGTATAGCCCAGTTTGCAGTGATGGTATTCGGCGTTCAGCCCGACATGCAGGATACCAAAGGCGTGGCGCTTGAGGGCATAAGAAGGTTTCGCGCATGGCTAAAAAGCATAGGCATGCCTCTTAGTTTCGCGGACCTCGGCATACCTGCGGAGGATATACCCGAAATGGTGAAGTTTTGCAGGTGCAACGACGAGGGCATACTCAAAGGCTTTCTGGACCTCGATAAGAAGGCGGTGGAGGACATATACAGGAGCCTTGCATAAAGTGATATGCGGTTACTAAAAGCCTGTTTTATCGGCAGGCTTTTATTTTTTCAGCACGCTTAATATCTCGCCTATGTAAATCCTGTGCAGGTCGCCGCTCGGATATATGGCGGAAAAAACCTCGGGAGCGTCGGCAGATTCTTTGGTTACGTCGGCGTGCAAAAGTTTGCGGCAGAGGAATATAAGATTAGCTTCCTTAAATGCCGTCGTTCCGCCAAAGAAATAGGGCGTGATGCCTGACTCCTTTGCCTTGTCGCATTTGTTGCCGTGCAGATACCCGCATTTGTTGAGCGCGTCGCGGTACGCTTCGTCATAGAACGACACGGTAAACAGGCTGTTCTCATCGAAAAACTTGCGCGTGAAGCGGCTCTCGCGTATATAAACGGTAACGACGTTCTTGTTCCAGAACATGCCGAACCCCGCCCAGCTGGCTGTCATCATGTTGTAGCCGCTCTCGTTGCCGGCAGCAAGCAGCGCCCATTCGTTGCCTATCTTCGTAAACGGATTCATATTAAGTTCGCTGATATCTATCTCTTTGAACATGTGCTACTCCTTCTTTTTAGTTCTTTTTTAATTTATGAATACAAAGGCCCTTTGCTAAGGCGGTATATTACGCGCTTTATTATGCGCACAACAATGTAAAATAAGCAAGCTTAAATGTTACCGTTATAATACCAGATTGTACAGACATATGCAATTACGCCGCAACAGTATGTAATCAATTACAATAATTTTTTATAGAAACTATTGATTAAATTAATTTATATGCTATAATGAGAAATGTAATCAATTACATTAAAGCCTAAGCAGCAGATTGCTTATAAAAAAGGAGATGACAGCCATGTATAAAATCAAACAGAGCCTTGACGCCGTAAACTACGGAGCGTATTTTTACGACGGCAGGCCGCTTACAATGGAAGAGATAGTGCAAAGAGCGGCGGATTTCGGTTATGAGGCGGTCGATATCTGGCCGTACAGGCCGGTAGGGTTCCCGCTGGATTTCAGCAAGGACGCAAAGAAAAGGCTGCTCGATTTCGCAAAGTCGAGGAACATCAAATTCGCGACAATAGACTTAAGCTCCAACTTCATGCGCACGGACCACGCGCTTGTTCCCAAGCTCGACAAAGAGCTGCTCTACGTAAAGGAATGCTGCGAGTTCGCAAAAGACCTCGAGGTGCCCGTCATACGCATATTGCCCGCATTTATAGGCTATTTCTATCACGAGTACTGGAATATGGGGTACGGCAACACCGCAATGCATTCAAGGACGCTGGAAGTATCGCAGCTAAAAGACTATCTGGTCGAATGGGAGGCGGTGCGCAGCGGCATAATCGAGGCGGCAAAGATAGCTTCGGACTACGACGTTCAGCTCGCCGTTCAGGGGCATCCTCCTATAATCAACTGCGTGCAGGACATGATAGACATGGTGGAAGAGATAAACATGCCCAACGTGAAGATGGGCGTCGATTTGCCGCTTTTTGACCGGCAGGACGACGAATACGTCTACAACATGGTAAAGAAAATCGGCAAGAGGATGATACATTCGCATACGCTGGGCGTAATAAACAAGACCGGCCCCGGCGGCATGATATACGCGTCCGAAGAGGTCGTGCCGGGCGACGGCATTGAGAACTGGCTGCCGTTCTTCAGGGCTTGCCGGGATATCGGCTATGAAGGGTACTTCGCGTACGAGCAGTGCGCTCCGTTCCTGATGCCGGGCCACAAGCTGCCGGGAATAGAGGAGATAGACAGGCGCCAGAAAGCAGGGTTCGAGTTTATCAAATCATTTGAACAAAAACTGTAATATCGGCGGATGGGGAGGTGAGGTAACCGCCCTAAGAAGTATTCTTTTTTCACAGCTCTTGTAAGCTGCGCGGGGGAGACCTCGCGCGGCTTGCTTCTGAAGTGTTTTGGCGGGACGGCGGTAATGTGAAGCGAGCGATTAAACCATAATACGCCGTTGAACAATAAATAAAAAACGGATATATTCTAAGTATGACGAATATACAAAAAGTTGCACAGCTCGCCGGCGTTTCGGTAGCGACTGTGTCAAGAGTTATAAATAACAGCGACAAGGTATCGCCCGGAACGAGGATGAAGGTGGAGGAAGCGATAAAGTCGCTGAATTACGTGCCCAACATGCTCGCGCGCAATTTCCGCACGGCCGAGAGCAGGTCGCTGCTCGTAATGGTAACCAGCATCTCCAATTTATATTACATGGAAACCGTGCACGGCATAAGCGAATATGCGTACGAAAACGGCTACGACATACTGCTTATGGAGACGCAGCAGGATACAAGGCGGCAGATAGAAGGCCTTCTCAAGGTAAAAAACCGCATAGCCGACGGCGCGATAATAATGGAGACTACCGCAAAGGACGATATGCTTCTGTCGCTTGAAAGCAGGCATCCCGTCGTGCAGTGTTCCGTATACAACGCCGGAGCGCCCGTGCCGTTCGTTTCGGTGGATAACGTAAAGGGCGGCTATATTGGAGCGCGCTTTCTGATTGAACGCGGCCATAGGCGCATTGCTTTTGTAGGCACCGAAAGCAAAGGCAAGTACAACGCCGACAGGCTGGAAGGCTTCTTAAAAGCCGCAGCCGAAGCCGGGATAGAGCAGGACGGCGCGCTGCTTACGCGCGCTGACTTAAGCTTTGAAGGAGGCGGACGCGCAGCGCTCGAGCTTATGCGGCTCGAGCAAAAGCCGACGGCGATATTCTTCGCTTCGGATATGCAGGCAATAGGCGCGATACGCAGCTTAAAAGAAGCGGGGTATGATATACCCGGCGACGTGGCAGTGCTCGGCTTTGACAACATAGAGATATGCAGCGTGGTGCAGCCGGGGCTTTCCACGGTGGCACAGCCTATGCGCGAAATGGGCAGGGAGGCCGCAAGGCTGCTTATAGAGAGGATTAAGACTGGCGGCAACATTAAGAACGTAATTTTCGAGCCGAGCATAGTGGCAAGAGGCTCGGTTTAATAAGAGTATTCCTCATCAAATCTAACGATTCGTCCCCCAATTATGACAGCCATATCTTGAAGGCGCGGATGATTATTTAAAAGCCAAAGCGCAGTCCGGATGCCAGAATTTATTGTTTGTTCATATTCTTTCTGATACAATTGATGAGTAATCATTTGCGTCTCAAGGAGGAATATATGCCAAAGAGGCTTTTGGTTGTTTTTATATGCGCAGCGCTCGTCATGTCCGCGCTTACGGGCTGCATACAGCTGCGTCAATATGTCAAGGATTCGCCGGGAACGAGCGCGTCCCAATCCGCCCCGGCTACCGAGACGCCCGGCGATCTGCCTACGCTTCCCAACAAAGGCGCCGATTTAATACCGATAGAAGTATTTACGACATACATAGAATATACGCCGCCCGACATATCGGACGACGGCAAAACCATACTTTTTCGCCACGTAAAAGGCATGACGGACGAAATTGTGGCAAAGAACCTTGCGACTGGCAATGAAACGTCCGTCACGTGGCCGGGCGAGGCGGCTGGCATACCCAGCTTTTGCTGGGCGCCCGACGGTGAAACCGTGCTCTTTTTTGTGGACAACATGGGCGACGAGAACTACGGGCTTTATACGTCCAACATAAAAACGGGGGAGACGAAAACTATACTGCCCGGAGGCGCCAACAACTGCTATTACGTAGCGGAAGACCCCAACAACGATAAGCAGATATATGTTGAAATAATGGATTTTACAAGGTCGCTATTTGATCTTTATCTCATTAATTACGAAACGGGCGAGAAAAAGCTCGTGATGACAAACCCCGGCGATATTACCGGCTATATGTTCGACGACTCAGGTAATCTTAAGCTGATTACCACGACGGACTCAAACGCGGGGCAGCACGTATTTATCAATAAAGGTTTCAGCTTTAATACTACGGAATTCAGGCAGTACGAATGGCAGGAGATACTCAGCTGGGGCTACGAGGACGCCGATTCGAGCGGCGCGTGGGCGCTGACGCCGGACGGTAACAGGCTGCTTTACATAGATTCCTCGGGCAGCAATACCACCACGCTGTACGAATATGATATGAGCACCGGCGAGACGACCGAAATTTTCAACGACCCCGATTACGACATCGCCGGCACGTGGACGGACCTAGAGCTTGGCAAGGTGACCGCGGTCGCTGTATACGGACAGAAGAACGAGTGTCATGTGCTCGATCCGGCTTTTCAGGACGACTATGACGTGCTCGTTACGGTGGGCGACAATTTTGAGGTAATTGACTCGAGCGAAAACGACGAATACTGGATAGTGGCATACATAAGCGACGTGCAGGAAACGGATTATTACCTCTACGATATGGCCAACCACGAGCTAAGAGGGCTCTACAACGCGCAGCCCGATTTGCAGCAATACGACTTCGCCCCTATGGAGCCGTTCTCGTACACCGCCGACGACGGCCTTAAAATAGAAGGATACGCAACGTTTCCGGCGGGCGTCGAGAAAAAGGACCTGCCCACCGTGATGCTAGTGCACGGCGGCCCGTGGACTAGGGACAAATGGGAATACAATTCGGAGGTGCAGTTCCTCGCCAACAGGGGATACCTTGTGCTGCAGGTCAACTACAGGGGATCGTCGGGCTACGGCAAGGCTTTCATGAAAGCGGGAGATATGGAATGGGGCGGACTGATGCACCAGGACATACTGGACGCGGTGGAATACGCAGTCGCTCAAGGGTGGACCGACCCTGACAGGGTGGGCGTTTACGGAGCGTCGTATGGCGGCTATGAAGCGCTTATATCCGCAGCATTTTCCTCAGACGTGTTCAAGTGCGCAGTAGACGCGTTCGGTCCGTCTAGCCTTTTAACGTTCATAGAGTCGATACCGCCCCAATGGTCGACGGAACGCGCCAGCCTGATAAAGTCTATAGGCGACCCCGAAAAGGACGCGGAGTTCATGAAGTCGCGTTCGCCGCTGTATTATGCCGCGGATATTAAGATACCTCTGCTGATAGCGCAGGGAGACAACGACCCGCGCGTGCCCCAGAAGGAATCGGACCAGATGGTGCAGGCGCTAAAAGAAGCCGGCATTCCCGTGGATTACATGCTGTTTGAGGATACCGGCCACGGGTTCAACACGGACACGGACAGATTGAAATTTTATTCTGAGATGGAACGGTTCTTCGCGGATTACCTCGGCGGAAAAACCGAAGGATAAATAAAATTATGGGCGGCAAAGGACGGCTGGAAAATTTCCGGCTGTCTTTTTTTATTATCGTAAAAAACCATATTCTAAGCGTGTGTCCGTCGCCTTGATAATACGCGTGTTTCCGTTCTTGACTTCTGTGTTATAATATTATAGTCAAAAACAACAAACGAAGGGAAAGCGTATGAAAAGCAGTATGTCAAGGTACGACGTCGCGATAGTGGGGGGCGGAATAAGCGGCCTTATGGCGGCTTTGCGGCTGAGCAAGGGAAACCCGGGTCTGAAGATTATACTTGTGGAGAAAGGGCTGCCGCTCGAATCGCGCAACTGCCCGCTCGTAAAGGGGAAGTCGAGCGTGTGCTTAAAGTGCCTGCACTGCGCAATTATGGAGGGCATGGCCGGCGCAGGCGCGTTCAGCGACGGCAAATACGTTATTTCCACCGAGTACGGCGGATGGCTCACCGACATACTTGACCGGGACGTAGTATTGGATTACATAGAGCAGGCGGACGACATACTCGTGGGCTTCGGCGCGTCCGCCGAGCGGTATTACCCCGACAACGAGCTTAAAACGCTTTGCCTGCAGAACGACCTGCACATGCAGCAGGCCGAGCTTAAACACCTCGGCACCGACTCGAATTACAAAACTATGAAGCGCATGATCGAGGAAGTCGCAAAGCGCGTAGAGATATTGACGCAGACGGAAGTCGTGGATATTGACAAGGACGCCCATATACTGATAACGCCGGACGGAGAGATTGCCGCCGACGTAATATTGCTCGCGATAGGCCGGGTGGGCAGCCGGTGGTTCGGCGATTGGTGCAGAAAGAACGGCATACGCATGTCCAACAATCAGGTGGACATAGGCGTGCGCGTAGAGCTCCCGGCGCTTGTATGGGACCACTTTTCCAAGAAGATATACGAGCCGAAGATTTGGTACAGGAGCAAGCGTTACGGCGACGTTACGAGGATGTTCTGCTTCAACGAGCGGGGCAGCGTCGTAATGGAAAACACAGACGGCGTGCTTACCGTAAACGGCCATGCCTACAAGGACGAAGCGAGGAAAACGGAAAACTCGAACTTTGCTCTGTTGAGCACTACTATGTTCACGCAGCCGTTTGACAACCCTATTGAGTACGCGCGTTACGTGGCGTCGCTTGCAAACCTTATAAGCGGCGGCAGCGTGCTCGTACAGCGGCTGGGCGACCTGGAAGCGGGCAGGCGTACAAACGAACTGCGCCTTCGCGACGCTACTACGAGGCCTACGCTTAACGTAGTGCCGGGGGACCTCAGCCTCTGCATGCCCAAGCGCCAGCTCGACAACATAATCGAGACGCTGCATGCGCTGGACAGGGTGGCGCCGGGCACCGCGAACTTTGACACGCTGCTTTACGGCGTGGAATGCAAATATTATTCCGCGAGGCCTGCGGCTAATGATTTCGAGCTGGAAGGCTGCAAGCGCATATACGCCGCGGGTGACGGCGCGGGATTCACCAGGTCACTTTCACATGCGGCCGCGAACGGGCTGTATATAGCGGACAAGATACTGAACGGAAAATAGTACTATAAAAGCTTATCTACCGCGCCCCATACGAAGTTGCCGCCGAAGAACACGAGCAAAGCGCCCAAGATCGCTATTATTACGCGGTAGGGCGTTTGTTTTATAAACCTGCGGGTTTTGCCTACAGCAAGAGACACAAAGCCGTACCATATGAAATCGGCGCAGAAATGGCCAATGAAGTAGACTATTACGCCAATAACGCCCAGCGCGATATACGCCTGCATAAGGAACCCGAGGCCGACAACCGCCCACCAAAGCAGGAATCCGGGATTTGTAGCGCATATGACCGCGCTTGACAGCACCATGCCTCGGGACGCTTCGGGCTTTTCGTCCACGTTGACTGCCACGTTGTTTTTTACCGACTGAACTATCATATTCAAGCCCATGTAAGCGAGCACAAGTCCGCCCGCTATGCCGACTGTTATCTGCGCCGCGTCCGATTTGAGCACGAGGTCAAGGCCAAGGAATATCAGTATTATCAGCGCTATTTCCAGCAGCGCGTGGCCAAGCGTAATCATCACCCCTGCTTTGGGCCCGGAGGATAATGACCGTTTTATTGTGTACGTGAGCAGCGGGCCGGGCATCATAGCCCCCGAAAACCCCACAGCCAGCGCCGAGAAAAATATCTGTGCCATAACTACCTTTGCATAAACGCAAATTTTGTATATAGTATCATTCCTGGCGTACGATGTCAAAAATTATATATTCAACAATTTTGGCACGCAAAAACACTGCGGCATACTATATAGCGAAAGGGGGAATACATACTATGTACCAGGATCCCGGCTACTGCAACTATACGCTGAGTAACCAACGCTCGGGTTCTTCCGAAGCGCTGTTATATACGCAAGACCCTTATGATATATATTCGAACCTGCCCGAGGCATTAAGGCTCATAGAGAACGCGGCGGCGCAGGAGGCGGAAGACAGGCTGTTTTACCATAACCTCATAAAAGCGGCTTCATGCGCGCAGGATAAGCAGATAATAGCGGGAATAAGGGACGACGAGATGAAACATTACCGCATGTTCGAACAGATTTATTACGAAATAACCGGAGCCGCTCTTAATACGAACGCTTTTGCAAACTCCGAGGCTTTATGGAGCTGCGGATACGGCGAGTTTGAAAATCCCATGTCTTATCGCGCGGCATTGCAAAAAGCGCTGATGAGCAAGCAAGCCGCAGCGGCGAGATACCAAAAGATATTTTTCGCGATGAGGGACAGGAGGCATATAAACATGATGGCTGAGATAATAACCGACGAGCTTCGCCATCTCGGGCTTTTCAATTATCTGTATGCGAAAAACGGCTGCGCCGAATAAGAAAGGGTTTTCCACCGCACTTTAAGCGGTGTTTTTGGCTGATTTCGTTTATTCAACCGTCATATTTCGTCCAAAACATTTACATATATGCGCATATACTGTAAAATGCTTTTTAGACCATTATAAGGACGATGACACGCGGTCATGACTAAAGACCCTGCAGTAAAAAATAAAAACGAAAATGTAGCGTTTCACGATTATCTTCTGTTAACGTCGCTCAATCTTATTAAGGGCATTGCATTACTGATAGGGTTTTTGCATATTTTTCTGATAATACCCGACTTCATAAACCTTACGGATACTGTCGCGCGCGTACTCATGCTTGTGCTGAGAATCGCATTCGCGCTGGCGGCGGGCCTGTTGTTTATATACGCTAACAGGATAAGGACTTTCAGAAAACTGGCCATGGTGCTCACTATTTATGAGATTGCCGCGGTTTTTATATTTTTCTTTGTGCTGGCGCTGTATCCGGACCCGGATTTTATCATACAGCTGCTCGGCGTGTTCATAATAATAATCGCCGTTTTCCTTATACCTAACATCTGGAGCTATATGCTTTCGCTCTCTATAGTGATAGCGGCAGGTTTCCTTATATATTCATATATTCGGCTGGGCGTGGGTTCAGCACGGCTCAGCGCCTCTCTTTTCGTTGCAGCGAGCACATATCTCGCGATAGAGATAGCGCTGTGCGCAATATTTGCGTATTACTTTAACAAGTATAAGCGCGGGGAGTTCGCCGCGCGCGCCGAGCTGCAGAGGATATACGACACCGACCCGCTTACGAAAATCGGCAACAGGGTGAAGCTGGAGAACGAAGCGCAAAAATGGATAGCGTATTGCACAAGGCACGGCCTTGAGATTTCGCTGATGCTCATCGACGTTGACAACTTAAAGCTGATTAACGACGAATACGGCCACCTGCTGGGCGATACCGTGCTGTACGAGATAGCCGATATAATGCGCGCCCAGCTAAGGCAGAGTGACGTTTGCATAAGGTGGGGCGGCGACGAATTCATATTGCTGCTGCCCCATACGGGTATAGAAGAGGCAAAAACGCTGGCCGAGAGAATAAGAAGCTCTATACAAAAGCATAAATTCAGCAATGGCGTAGCCGTGTCGTGCAGCTTCGGCATAGCGAGCATGAGAGAAAACATGAGCCTTGCCGAGCTTATACACCGCGCCGACCGTTCTATGTATCAGGCAAAGAAGAAAGGCAAGGACAACATAATAGCCGTCGAAGAATGAAATATACACACCCCGGCAAGCCTTACGTCTAGCTGGGGGCCACGTCATAATAAACCTTAGCTATTTTCTCCTATCACAATTGTATCATCACATACATATAAATATAATGTAACAGCCAGTTGAGCTTTATTTTAGGCATCCCAGTTGTATCCTTTGCGGATACTTTATGGGCTGAATTCTCTCTCAAGGGAGGTATAAAACATGTGTTGCGGATTTGACGGCTGGTTTGGAAGAGGCTGCTGCGGAAGATGGTTTGGAAGAGGCTGCTGTTTCCATCCGTTCAGGGGAGGCTGCTGCAGGGGCTTCTGGTGGTAACAAAAGGCTTACGGGCGGCTTTTTAATCTGTTTCCGGGTAAAGGCGTTCTTTACCCGTTTTATAAGGAAGTTCCCGTCAAGCCGTGACTTGACGGGGCAATACAAAGGGGTCCCGGGCAAGCCGTGACTTGACGGGGCGATAATACCGAAAAACTTAAGATAAACGGAACCGAACGCCCCGCAGTATGCGGGGCGTTCAGGTTTTCGATAATTCCTTTTATCATTCAGAAGGAGCGTAGCGACTGACGAATCTTAAGAACAAAGTTTTAAGATTCTCACTTACGTTCGGAATGACATATGGGGGGTTATTTGAAAGTCTGGGCGCTCCGCTGTATGCGGGGCGTTTTTTATACCGGGGTAAAAACATAATGGCGGCAAAATGCCCAGGTATTTGTAGAATGGGCTGCGGATATAATGTATAATGTCTAATGTCTTTAAACAATCATTCGGAGGAAGCAATGAAAAAAGTAATAATCTGCGCCGTATTGGCGGCTCTTTTACTTGTCGGGTGCGCGCCCGCAAAAAACGATAATCAGGGCAATGCTGAAACCTCTCAACCGCCCAAAGCAAGCGTCGAAAGCAAGCTGACTGAGCAGCCGGCAGGCGACTCAACCGCCGCGGCTGAGCATCCAATAGACACAGCGAGCGCCGCGGCTGAGCGGCCCGAAATAGAGATGACTGTTACAAGCAGCGGCATTACGGACGGCGTAATAGACCAAAAGTATGGGCACTCGGAGTTGTCGCTGCCGCTCAGCATAGAGGGCGCGCCCGAAGATACGGCGTGTTTTGCGATATACATGGACGACCCCGACGCGGTGCCCGTCTGCGGCTACAGGTTCGTGCATTGGATGGCGGTAAATATAAGCGCAAGCGATATACCGGAAGATTTCAGCAGACAGGCGGGCGAGACCACCGTGCAGGGTAAAAATGATTTCGGCAAAACGGGATACGGCGGCCCTGCTCCGCCCGATAAGGACCATACATATGAGATAACGGTGTTTGCGCTTGACGCCGAGCTTTCGCTTTCAGAGGGGTTTACCAAGGAGGAATTTACCGCTGCGGTTAGCGGCCATACGCTGAGCACCGTAACTCTTAAAGGGCTATATAAAAAATAGACGCATAACATGCGCGCGAAGTTTTTCAAGTCTTTTACGTCCGGAAGGGGAACTTTTCATATTCATACGCGTCTAACGTTATAGGGGTTGGAGGCGGTGGTATGAAAAGAATACTTATCAGCTTGCTTTGCCTGGCTGTACTGGCGGGTATGTATGCGTGTGTAAATTCGGGCGGCCTTTTGTCGGACCAGCCCGATGAGGCTTCGGACCAAGGAACGGAAACCGGAGCGATTGCGTTTCAAAAAGCCGCATTGGAGGATTTGAGCGGCGATATAAGAAACAGCGTGCGGCCTGACAGAGCGGAGCAAGGTTACGACATACTTCAGTCGGACAATGGCTTTTACCTCGTGGTGTACGCGGGTGAGCGCCCAACGGGGCGGGTATGCTGTCAATATAACCGCGATAACGTCCGAAGGAGGAGAAACGCGGGTCACCGTAAGGGAGACGGTTCCTGCGCAGGGCGAGATGGTTACGCAAGCGCTCACATATCCTTTTGATATTGTAAAGCTGGAAAAAGACATAAGAGGAAGCGTTAAGCTCGAATTTATAAAATAACGCATAACAAAAGAGCCAATGCAGGCTCTTTTTAATGCGGGGTCCCCGGCAAGACGTGAGGCTTGCTGGGGTGTGAAAACGGGGCCCCCAACAAGTTGTGAAACTTGTTGGGTAGTAATCCGGAGTAACGACTGTAAAAACAGGGGCGCATATACGTTTATGATTCGTATCGGGGCAAGCGGAAAATACCATGGATTTTTGAGGCGATAATTGAATAATCCGCGCGTTTATGATATTCTTTACGCTGGCTGGCTTTTTAAGGCATCTTCAGTAAAGTTTTGACTCCAGTCGGTTTTTATTTGAATAACGGGGTCCCCAGCAAGACGTGAGGCTTGCCGGGGTGTGAATAACGGGGTCCCCAGCAAGACGTGAGGCTTACTGGGGTGTGCAAACGCCTTTTAGGCAGTATTTATCGTACAAAACTGTATTTTAAACTGTTTTGGGTTGTTTCGGGCGTTAATTTTGTGGGTATAAAAAATAGAACGGCATTGTATATAATAATGCGCAAGTCTAATGGAGTTATATATAGATGGACTTAAAGCTTGTCATTAACATCATATATAATACCGCGCTGCTGCTGGCGCTCAGCTTGTCATACGCCATTTTCGAGCCCAGATCAATAAAGATGACGAAAAAATCCAGCCTTTTAATGGGCTTTATACTCGGACTTTTAGGTATAGCGATAATGATTAACCCGCATGTGCTTGCCACGGGCATCGTTTTTGATGTAAGGTCAGTGCTTATAGGCGTTACGGCCATGTTTATGGGGCCTGTGCCAGTATCCGTCGCCGCCGCTGTGACGATAGCATTCAGAGTGTTTTCCGGAGGAAGCGGAGCCGTGCCGGGCATAATAGTTATAATCATATCTGCTGTTATAGGGCTGCTGTGGCATCGTTTCCGGTTTGAAAAAGCCGTCGCCGAAAAGTCTAAAAGATTTATCGAATTATATATCGTAGGCGTCATAATTCATCTATTCATGCTTGCTGCGATGATGGTGCTTCCATGGCAGGACGCGGTAATGGTGCTTCGCAGCATATCGCTGCCCGTGATGCTTGTCTACCCCGTCGCTACGGCTGTGCTTGGCATGCTGTTATTCAAGCAGATTGACCGCGTCAATATACGGCTGCAGCTTGAGGAGAGAGAAGAAAGGCTCAAAGTAACGCTGCTTTCGGTAGGCGACGGCGTTATTTCGACGGATAAAGACGGCGTTATAACGCTGATAAACAAGACGGCGCAGGATATAGCGGGCTGCTCTAATAACGTGGTGGGCGAACCTATAAGCGCCGTACTGAAGCTTGAACACGAAGAGACGGGCGAGCCTGTGAGCGATCCGGTGGCAAAAGTTATTGAGACCGGGCATACGGTAGGCATAGCGAACCATACGGTGCTGGTTTGCCGCGACGGCACAAAGAAGGTCATAGAAGACAGCGCCGCGCCCATAAAGGACGACCAGGGGAATTTAATTGGAGTGGTTTTCGTCTTCCGGGATGTGACCGAGGAGCGCAAAAAGCAGGAACAGATAAAGTATTTAAGCTATCACGACAGCCTAACGGGGCTTTATAACCGCGGCTTTTTCGATGAGGAGCTAAAGAGGCTCGATACCCACAGAAATCTGCCTATCTCAATAATAATAGGCGACGTGAACGGCTTAAAGCTTACAAACGACGCGTTCGGCCACGACGTAGGCGACGAGCTGCTGCGCGAAATGGCGCGGGCAATAAAAAAGGCGTGCCGCAAGGAAGACATAATTGCGCGGTGGGGCGGCGACGAATTCATAATACTGCTGCCCAGGACTAACGAGAAATCGGCAGAGAGGGTCTGCGAGAGGATAAAGTCTAACTGCGCAAAGGTAAAGATGGCGGACGTGAACTTTTCTATATCGCTGGGGCATGAAACAAAGGCAAGCCCCGAGCAGCAAATAGAAGAAGTGTTAAAGAGCGCGGAACAGTATATGTACCGCAAAAAATATTTGGAAAGCTCAAGCCTGCGCGGAAAGACGATAAACACCATACTTACTGCGCTGCACGAGAAGAACCCGAGGGAACAGCAGCACTCCGTTAAAGTGAGCGAATACTGCGTAAAAATAGCAAAGGCCATGGGCATGACTACGCGGGAGATAAACCAGATGGAGCTCATAGGCATGATGCACGACATAGGCAAGATAGCTATAAGCGACAGGGTGCTCAACAAGAAGGGCACGCTGACAGCGAAAGAATGGAGCGAATTAAAACGGCATCCCGAAATAGGATACAGGATATTAAGCTCGTCCACCGATATGGCGTATATAGCCGAATACGTGCTTAAGCACCATGAGCGTATCGACGGCAAAGGCTATCCCAACGGAATAAGCGGGGATAAAATTCCGCTCGAATCAAGGATTGTCGCCGTGGCCGATGCGTACGCCGCTATGACTAATGAACGCGCGTATAAGGAGGGCATGCCCGAAACGGGAGCCATTGAAGAACTCCGCGCCAAATCGGGCACGCAGTTTGACGCTGAAGTTGTAGAAATATTCATTAAAAAAGTGCTTAAACCGGATTACGCGGCCGAACCGGCCAACGCTAAGTAACATTAAAAGAACATTCCGAAACGTATCCTTACGTAGTGATAAATTTCTTGGGAATATTGACGTTGCAGCAGGATTGCAGTCCCTCAAAGCCCGGAGAGGAATTCACCTCGCATATCTTGAAATGATTTTCGTCGAACAGAAGGTCTACGCCCGCTATATCGAGCCCCAATATCCTTGTGGCCTCGGTGGCCAGCCATTCGATTTCCGGCGTTACCTCGTACCGCGTTACCTTGCCTCCGGCGGAAAAATTTGCCTTGAAGCCGGTATCCGCCGCAGTTCTTTCCATGCATCCTATTACCCGCCCGCCTATTACGAACACCCTTAAATCCCGCCCGAAGCTTGATTTTACGAACTCCTGAAGTATCAGGTTGAATTTGGGGTTGGTAAGCTCTATAAGCTGTATAAGGTCTGTAAGCTGCGATTTCTTTTCGGCAAGGAACACGCCCTTGCCCTGAGAGCCGGAGATTGCCTTTATTACGACCGGGAAGCCTATCTGTTTTTCCACGAGCTCCGAATCAACAGGCAGTTTCATAAGCATCGTCTTGGGCACCGGCAGGTTTTTCTCGGCGAGTATCTGGTGCGTGAACAGCTTGTCTTTTACAGTCTCTATGCCGAGCGAGGAATTAATGCAGGGAACGCCCAGCTTTTCAAGGTGGCGCAGTATGGAAAGCGCGAAATACGACGTGCCGGCGCCCATGCGGGGCAGTACGAAGTCGGGGAGAGGAACGGGGCTGCCGTCCACGAATATGCTTTTGCGATCCTCCCGCGTCACTATGATGTCGAACTGCTCGGGCTTTATAACGCGCAGCGTTATGTTCTGTTCCTTTGCGACGTCCAGAAAACACTGTATCTCGTAATTTTCGGGCTTTAAGTCCGTTTCCGTCTCACGATAGATTATCCATCCCTGCATAATCATATCCTCCCGAAAACACCTGTATTTAGAAGAATATAACCCGGTTTATTTCAAAAAGCAACGTGTACGATAATTAAATGTAAGCATTTATTGCGCGCGTAAAAATGATAATAGCATAAACAGTGTAGGTTGTACAATGATGTGTAACAAAAAGAGGTAAAGAAAAAAGCAAGGATTCCAAAAATCTGATAAAGTTGTAACTGCAAAGAAAACAACATCAGAGAGAAAGGAATCCTTGTATG